>NZ_JBEZAN010000063.1:0-1051 GCF_040646595.1 Streptomyces sp. NPDC045470 | reverse complement strand
ACGACCTCGTGCACGGTAAGCGGTGAGGCGTCGAGGATGGCGGCGGGACTCGGTGTTCACCTCTGCCGTGTCGACGTCAGGTCCGCGGTCTGCTGATGAGACAGCAGACCCGCGACGGCCTGGACGGTGTCGCTCATGTGCTCGCGGCGTCCGAGGTGGCGGGCCAGGGCTCGCCAGTTCTTCAGATGGGCGACGCCGTGCTCGACCCGGATACGGCGGGAGGAGTGCGCCTTGCGCTGTCGTTCGTGCATCTCCTCGTACCAGTCCGGGGCGTTCTTCTTGAACTTGCGGTGTGGTGGTGTCACCACCCGGCCGCCGGTCTGCGGGCCCAATCCCTGGTAGCCGGCATCGGCGAGGACCTCGATCGCAGGCCCCTCGGCCAGGAGCTTGACCAGCCCCAACTGCCGGGCGTGGGTGATGTCGGCGCAGCTCGCGGGCCGTGCCGGGCCGCACCACAGCACGTGCCCCTCGCCGTCCGTGACCACCATGGACTTGACGGCGTTCTGCTTGTTCTTGCCGGAGATGAACGTATCGCGGTCCTTGCGTCCGGCGGCGGGCCGACGGACCCGGATCTCGGTGCCGTCAATGATGCCGGTCGACCCGCTCGCGCCGAGGTGGTCGACGACGTCGGCCAGAGACCGCAGCCGCACGTCGGGGCTGACGGTGCAGCCTCTCTCAGCGAGCAGGGGCCGTACCTCACCGATAGCCCGGGTGATGGTGGAGCGGTCCACGCCGAACCAGCAGGCCAGCACGTCGTGAGTGACCCCGTGACGAAGATGGACGAGCGTGGCCAGGAGCCGGTCGACGAACACCAGCCGGTGTTTCGCGCCGGCACCCATGGCCCGTTTCCGCGGCCGGGAGGTGAGCCGGGCCTGGTGCCGTTCATGCCGCAACGGAGCAAGTTCAGCAACGAGTTCAGCGATCGCGTCGGCTGCCAGGCCCGTGATCCTCCGGTCGCTGACGATCGCTGCACGAGACGCGTTCCTCACCACATGACCATGATCGACGATCAGAGGCTCGACGCCTCACCGCTTACCGTGCACGAGGTCGT
>NZ_JBEZAN010000062.1:0-1165 GCF_040646595.1 Streptomyces sp. NPDC045470 | reverse complement strand
TCGCTTACAGCCGCGCGGGGCTGTGGCCGCAGGCGCAGACGCAGGCCGAACTCGCATGGCGCGCGTCCGGCTCGGCCGAAATCGGCGGCCTGCTGGCCCAAGCCTACGCACACAACGGAAACCCCGCGCAGGCGCGCGCCATGATCGAGCAGATCCGGCTCAAGATCCGGCCCGGCGATCTGGTCGGGCAAAAGATGCTGGACGACGCCGCGGCCGCGTTGCCGAAGTGAACGGGCTGAAGTCACCGGGCCGAAGCGCAAGCCGCCGCGGTTGCGACGCCGGCGCGAGCGCGGTCGTCTCGGCGATCCGGCAGCCCACGACAACACAGCGCCAGTTGCAGACAAGCGCCGGCCGCGTGGATCATCGCCAACGGCAAGGCGCGGCGACGTTCGAATCCACCAGCGCGAGCGGCGCCACACGCCCCCATCCCATCGATCCCGGGAACGCCCCGCAATGAGCTCGACAGACAGCAAGCCGCCGTTCCTGGTTTTCGCCGCCCCGGACATCCAGGAGCCGGAAATTGCCGAGGTCGAAGCCTGCCTGCGCTCGGGCTGGCTGGGCACCGGTCCTCGCGTGGCCCGGTTCGAATCCGATTTCGCGAGCTACAAGGGCGTCGCTCCCCAACTCGTCGCGGGGGTCAATTCCTGCACCGCGGCGATGCACGTCAGCATGGTCGCCGCCGGGCTGCCCGCCGGCAGCGAAGTGATCACTACGCCGCTGACGTTTTGCGCGACCGTCAATTCGATCCTGCACGCCGACCTGGTTCCGGTGCTGGCCGATGTCGACCCGCACACCCAGAACATCGATCCCGATGCGATCGAGGCGGCGATCACTCCGCGCACCCGCGCGATCCTGCCGGTGCATTTCGCCGGGCGCCCATGCGACATGGACCGGATCATGGCGATCGCGCGAAAGCACGATCTGCTGGTCATCGAGGATTGCGCGCACGCGATCGAAACCGAATACCGCGGCGCCAAAGCCGGCACCTTCGGCGATTTCGGCTGCTTCAGCTTCTACGTCACCAAGAACGTCGTGACCGGCGAAGGCGGAATGATCGTCGGCCGCGACGCCGCTCGGATCGCCCGCGCCAGGACCCTTGCCCTGCACGGCATGAGCAAGGACGCCTGGCACCGATTCAGCGACAAGGGATACAAGCACTACCAGG
>NZ_JBEZAN010000061.1:0-1338 GCF_040646595.1 Streptomyces sp. NPDC045470 | reverse complement strand
TGCGCGAGTACGACACCGGCGCCAGGCCAGCCGCACCGAAGGAGTTGCAGCACGATGTTCGACACCGGCGACGTCGGCGTGTTCCTCGGCCTGGACGTCGGCAAAACTGCTCACCACGGCCACGGGCTCACCCCAGCCGGCAAGAAGGTCTTCGACAAGCCGCTGCCCAACAGCGAACCGAAACTGCGGGCCGTCTCCGACAAGCTGACCGCGAAATTCGGCACCGTCCCGGTGATCGTGGACCAGCCCGCCTCGATCGGCGTCCTGCCCTTGACGGTCGCCCGGGATACGGGCTGCATGGTCGCCTACCTGCCCGGACTCGCGATGCGGCGGATCGCTGATCTCTACCCGGGCGAGGCCAAAACCGACGCGAAGGACGCCGCAGTGATCGCGGACGCCGCGCGCACCATGCCGCACACCCTGCGCTCGCTCCAACTCACCGACGAGATCACCGCCGAACTGACCGTCCTGGTCGGCTTCGACCAGGATCTCGCCGCCGAGGCCACCCGCACCAGCAACCGGATACGCGGCCTCCTCACCCAATTCCACCCCTCGCTGGAGCGTGTCCTGGGCCCCCGCCTCGACCACCAGGCCGTCACCTGGCTCCTGGAGCGTCACGGCTCCCCGGCCGCACTGCGCAAAGCCGGCCGCCGCAGACTCGTCGAACTGATCCGACCCAAGGCACCGCGCATGGCCCAGCGGCTGATCGACGAGGTCTTCGACGCTCTCGATGAACAGACCGTCGTCGTTCCCGGCACCGGCACCCTCGACATCGTCGTGCCTTCCCTGGCCGCCTCGCTCGCCGCCGTCCACACCCAGCGCCGGACTCTGGAAACGCAGATCAACACCCTGCTGGACGCCCACCCTCTTTCCCCGGTCCTGACGTCGATGCCCGGCGTCGGCGTCAGGACCGCCGCCGTCCTGCTGGTGACCGTGGGCGACGGCACCAGCTTCCCCACCGCCGCCCACCTGGCCTCCTACGCCGGCCTCGCCCCGGCCACGAAGTCATCCGGGACCTCGATCCACGGCGAACACGCGCCCAGAGGCGGCAACCGGCAGCTCAAACGGGCGATGTTCCTGTCCGCCTTCGCCTGCATAAACGCCGACCCGGCCTCCCGCACCTACTACGACCGCCAGCGAGCCCGCGGCAAGACCCACACCCAGGCCCTCCTGCGCCTGGCCCGCCAGCGCATCAGCGTCCTGTTCGCGATGCTCCGCGACGGCACCTTCTACGAACCCCGCGTCCCCACAGACGTCCAGCTCGCCGCCTGACCTCCGCCAGTCAAACCACCCCAAACTGAACCCGGGCGCCTTGACGGAAGACATAGAGGCACCCCC
>NZ_JBEZAN010000060.1:0-1454 GCF_040646595.1 Streptomyces sp. NPDC045470 | reverse complement strand
TAATGCTGCTGACTTTATGCACTTCGGGGGAGCTTGCGTTTGGCTTTGGAGGTGGTCCTGGAGGCCGGGGTGATGGTGATCGTCTCGGCGGTTGGTGCCGGCGTCTGGGGCCAGTTGTGGTGGTGGGAGCGTTTGAGCGGCCAGTGCGACATCTTGCGTTTTACGACGCGCGGGCATGAACGGGCACGGCGTTCCGGCAGCAGCCGGCCGGCGATCTCAGCCACGCACCGCCGGAAGGCTCTGCCCAGTCGCCCGGGGGGAAAAGCCCGCCTGGGCGGGGACTTGGCGGCGGGCTGCGTTCAGAGTGCGGGTGAAGGAGATCCGGTCGGGATCCACCCCGCGCGAACGCGCCGCATGGTGGGCAAGCTGCCGCAGCGCGTGGTGAACCAGCAGGAAACCGTAGACTTCCTGGGCCACCCCGTCGGGGTCCTTCGAGCGCAGGACCGCCCCCGGGCCGCGCTGGTGAACCTTAATCTCGTCCAGCAGCGTCTCGATCTCCCACCGCTCGTGGTAGAGAACGGCCAGCTCACGAGCGGGCGCCTCAGCAGGGTCGAGGACCGAGGTGATCAACCGGTAGACCTCGGTGCCCCCGGGCAGGGTGTACTCGATGACCCGTACGTCCTGCGGGTCCGCGCACTGGTAGTAGTCAGCAGAGGCGAAAATCTGCGACAGGTACGAGCCGTCGTCCAGCTGCCGGCACACCGGCAGGACCGCATTGCTCTTCACCCGCCACAGCAGGTCCGCGCCACTCGCCAAGGCAGCCCGCCAGCGCGGGAAGGCCGGGAAGTTCCGGTCCGCCAGCACCAGCATTCCCGGCTCCAGGTGCTCCCACAGCTGCCCCACCAGCGCCACCTCACTGACCGTGAACGGACCCATGGCCACCCCGAACACCGCATGCGTGCCGCACTCGGCCAACGCCACCATCCGCACCTGCGGAAACGCACCGGCACCACGATCGGAGACCGCCCGGCCGAAATACCCGGCGTTCACTGCGGTGTCCGGCACCTCCAGTGCGGTCCCGTCGAGCGCCACCAGGCGCCACCGCCGGTACCACGCCCCAACCGTGTCCGCCCCGGCCACCGGCCGGCACACCCTCTCAAACAGCGCCCGCAGCGGCTCCGGCCCCAGCCGGGCACGAGCGCGGCTGATCGCCGCGGTGCACGGCACCTCCCACCCCCGCAGCCCCTCCGACAGCAGCCGGGCCACCTCCTCATACCCAGCCGGCCGGAACAGGCACATCGCCAGCACGAAGTAGACCACCACCCGAGCCGGCAGCTTCCGGCGCCGCACCTCACCACGGCCGGTACTCGCGACAACCTCGTCAATCAGCTCCGCCGGGAAGACCCGCGTCAGCACACCCAACGCGATCCTGTCCGCAACCCGACCACCCCCACCTGCCCGCACACCAGCCACACCAACTCAACGACCACCCAGGCATAAAGTCAGCAGCATTG
>NZ_JBEZAN010000059.1:0-1538 GCF_040646595.1 Streptomyces sp. NPDC045470 | reverse complement strand
TAGGGCCTTTCCTTCGGATCATCTCGCCGACCAGATGAAGATGGCGGCGAGGTGGAGTCCGGCGAGGTAGATGGTGGCGGTCTTGTCGTATCGGGTGGCCAGGCCGCGCCACTGCTTGAGCTTGTTGATGCAGCGTTCGACGGTGTTCCGCTGCTTGTAGGCGACACGGTCGAAGGCCGGCGGACGGCCGCCAAGCCGGCCGAGCCGTTTGCGATTGGCGGCCTGGTCGGCGGGCTGCGGGATCACCGCCCGGACCCCGCGCTGCCGCAGGTGATGGCGGATCGCCCGGGATGAGTAGGCCTAATGGGAAGTGAAGGCCGGTGGTAGCTGATTCAGGGGCGCGAGCTGAGCCTTTGAGTATGCCCGGGCCTGAGAGCCCTGTTGACAAGACGAGGCCGGCTCGCGCCCAGCAGTCTGGTCAGAAGTGTGCGGAATCAGGTGCGGTTCGTGCTGCCAGGGCACCGAAAGGATGCCGTTCCTGCGGGACGGTCCGCCTGCGGTTCTCGGCCGGTTGGCTGTTCGTAGTCCGAGCCGGTTGCGCGGATCACCTCTCAGCTCTGCCTTGAGCTTTCAGCTCTGACGCGGACCGAGGGCCGTGTGACTCGCTGGGGTTGCGAACGGCTGGTGGGATGACGTGCCTTGAGCACTTCCATTAGGGAGCACGCGCACCCTGCACAGGCTCTGACCTGGCAAGAGAGTCGTCACGACGGAGGATCGGATGGACATCACCGGGTTACCGGCGCCAGTGTTCTGCGGAGTGGACTGGGCCGAAGAGCACCACGACATCGCACTGGTCGATGCGGGTGGACAACAGCTCGCCAAGGTGCGGATCAGTGACGATGCCGCAGGCTTTGCTGAGCTCATGGCTCTGCTGGCCGAGCACGGTGACAGCGAGGACACACCCGTTCCGGTGGCGATCGAGACATCACGCGGACTGCTTGTCGCCTGCCTGCGGGCCACCGGCCGTCCGGTCTTCGCGATCAATCCGCTGGCGGTCGCCCGCTACCGCGACCGCCACTCCGTCGCCCGCAAGAAGTCGGACGCCGTCGACGCCGCGGCATTGGCCAACATCCTGCGGACCGACATGGCCGCCCACCGCCCGCTGCCAGCGGACTCCGAGCTCGTCCAGGCCATCACCGTGCTCGCCCGGGCCCAGCAGGACGCCGTCTGGGCCCGCGGCCAGGCCCATAACAAGCTCCGCTCCCAGCTCAGAGAGTTCTATCCGGCGATCCTCACCGCCTTCGCCCAGCACAAGCACGGCCTGTGCTCAAGGGAAGCCCGCAGCATCCTGGCCGCGGCACCGACCCCAGCATCGGCTGCGAAGCTGACACGGCGGCGTCTGCAGTCTCTGCTCAAGCAAGCCGGCCGCATCCGCGGCATCCAGGCCGAAGCCGAACGGATCCACGAGGTCTTCCAACGCGACTACCTTCACCAGCTTCCGCAGGTCGAAGCGGCTCTCGGACATCAGACTTCCGCACTACTCAGGCAACTGAACACCGCCTGCGACAACGCCGACCAGCTCGAAGAAGCCGCAACAC
>NZ_JBEZAN010000058.1:0-2141 GCF_040646595.1 Streptomyces sp. NPDC045470 | reverse complement strand
CCAGGAGAACGCGATCTACCTTGCCACGATCATGCTCCTACTGCACCGCACAGCACGGGTCCTGCCCTGAACGGGGCTTCTCAGACACCCTCTAAGCCTTCACGGACACGGTGCAGAGGATGTCCGAGAAGGCGCGGCCGGGGCGGGGTTCTCACAGGGTGGAGTAGGAGCATGATGGTGGCCAGGTAGATCACGTGCTCCTGGCTGGCGGCGAGGTGTCCGTAAATCTTCAAGAGCCGTCGGTAGCGTCTCAGCCAGGCGAAACCACGCTCTGCCAGCCAGCAGCGCGGGACCACCGTGAAGAGCGGTACGTCGCTGAGACGGGGCGTCGGCCTTGGCCCAGGTCCCGCGGAAGCCGCTGTCTCTCCGCCGCACAATCTGAACCGCGATCCCGGTCGCTTTTCAGCCGCATCACCTCGCCTCGATCGCCGTCCGCACCCGGTGGAGCCCCCGGAGGGATCGGGGGGAAAGCGTTCGCCGGGCTATGGGCTCGCGCGGATTTCCCCATACTCCTGAGGTCGGCCCGCTCTTGTAGAGCGACGGCTGCTGCTTCGGCTGACGTCACTCGTCCGTGATTCCCTTTACGTGGTGTCCCCGTCGAGCGGATTTTGTCGGCTCGGAGGTGCTGTTCAGTGGTGTGGACCGTAGCCTTCGCAGTCACCCCGAATCCTGATCGCGATCCAGCCTTTCGTAGCAGTCGTAGTTCCGCTGGGCGCAGATCTTGCCGTCCCGGAATTCGAGGAAAACCGCGATACGCGCTCGCAATACGTGGCCGGCGGGCAGGGTTCCCATCGGGACGGCGAGAGTTCCGGACCAGGTCACCTCCACAGCCACCTGGTCGCCGGCCGCGACCGCGTTGTGTACGTCGAACCGCTGGTGGGCAAGGAGTGCCCGGCCCCGCTCAGCGCTCTCCAGTACGTCGGACAGGTCACGTCGGACGCCTTCGGGGAACAAGGCGTTGGGGAACTCCTCCTGCACCACGTGCTCGTCGAAGTAGCGAGCGAGCTCCTCGCCCACGGCCCCGTGGGCGACAGCCTCGTGGTAGCGGACCGCTGTCTCGACATGAGGGTGCTGCGGCAGACCCGGCATGGCAGGCAGGGTAGTTGAGATCGGGGCTTGGCGCCGCAGTGGGTGATCGAACGGACCTTGCCCTGGCTGGCTGCCGCAGGCTCATCCCCCGCTACGAACGAGGCCCTCGCGACTACCTGGTCTTCCTCGGCCTCGCCGCAGCCCTGCCCTGCCCTGCGGCCGGTGTATCGGTGTGGGCCGGCGCCTACACTCCGCCCGTGGTCCGGACCGCTTCGGACGCAATCTCTGTCAGCAAACCGGAGACGGTCTCAGGCTCGCTGATCATGAGATCGTGTCCACTGTCGATCTCCCAGAAGCGACCTTCAGAGCGCGCCTTGGCTATCAGGTCCTGGTTGTGGACACCGAGATCCAGACTCGCGGTGGAGACGATCCGGTACTGCGGTGTCGCCTCCAGTGTTGGCTCGTCGCTCAGGACGAGCGGCTGCTCAAGGGTTTTCCACGGGTGCGGGGTGAGGCGTGGCAGCATCCATTCGATGTCCTTGGGGTCCGTGACCCCGAAGAACCTCACCAGGTCCTCGCTGGGAAAGAGCACTAGCTCGACACCGTCGATCACCTGGCCGTTTTCTCTCTCCTTGAGGAGCGCCGGGAAGGCCTCGATCTGCGATCGGCCATCGGGGGCGTCGAGAAACACGAGCTTCCCGACCCGGTCACTGACGCGATCAGCGGCTCCCCGGATCACTGTGCCACCGTAGCTGTGGCCGACGAGCACCACGTCTCTCAGGGCCTCGTAGAAAAGGAGGTTGACCACTTCGGTGATGTGCATGTTCAGATCGACATCGGGGCTCACAAGATGCGACCGATCACCCAATCCGGTCAGGGTCGGGCAATACACGGTGTGGCCCGCGGCCTCCAGCAGACGAGCAACCTTCTGATAGCACCAACCGCCATGTCCGGCGCCGTGGACCAGTACGTAGGTGGTCATGATCTCCCCTTCTGCTGTGCGTTGATCACAGGTAACTAACGGGCTCTCCCGCGATTGGTCGTGAGGCGTGTTGGCCTGGAGGTTCGGCTGGTGGTTGGTTCAGCAGGTCATCGGGCGGACGGGCACGAGT
>NZ_JBEZAN010000057.1:0-2154 GCF_040646595.1 Streptomyces sp. NPDC045470 | reverse complement strand
CTCAGCTCGCCGACACCTCCCACTCTCCTCGTCCCTCGTCCAGTGGGTGGTGTCGGGGAGGTGAGGTGCAGGGGGTGTTTGGGCGGGGCGGGTGAGGGTCGGGGAAGGGTGTTTGTGAGGGGTCAAGTGAGGAGTCAAGTGGGGTTGGTGAGGTGGTCGGGGAGTGATCGGGAAGAGGTGGCTGGGTGGGGTGCGTGGTCGGGTGGATTGGCTGGGTGGGGTGCGGCGGATTAGCGAGCGATGTGGTTGGGGGTCTGTGGCTGAGTCGGGTGAGGGGCTGAGGGTGCGGTGAAGCGGGGGAACGGGGGAAGGAGGTGGCGGAAGGCAGCAGGAGGGCGTGCAGGGGCGCAGGAGGGTGCGGACCGGCGGAGCCGGAGCAAGCTAGATACTTAACCGTGCTAAGTGGCTTGCGGCCTGGTCAGGCCGGGATGCGTTGCACTGTGCTGGGGGTGCAGGCGCAGGGGGCCAGAAGTCGTTGGAGGCGTCCGTTTTGACGCGTTGGGTTGCTTGCGGGTTCTTTACAAGCTGGCCAACTTCTTCGTGACCTTCCTCTTCGACCTGTTCAGCCGCCACCACGAGATCGAACTCTTGAGCTGGAGAGCGCCAAGCTCATCGAGCGCGGGCAGGCCCTTCTCGGCCAACTTGCGGGAGGTACGTCCTGGGTCTTCCCCTGGATGAGCGTCGATGAGTGCGTGCGCCTCCCTGACTCGGGTTGAGGCAAGCGGATGACGGCTCAGTCTGTCTTCGATCTCCCTCAACTGGGCTTCAAGAGCTGCCCGAGATTTCTTCCGAAGCGCCATGTCCAGCCCTCTTCTCAATCGTCCTTGTGGATCGCGTAGTGCACCGTTCCGACGGTGACGCCCTCCTTGGCGGCAATGGCGCGCATGGAGAGCCCTTCCGCGCGCAGGGCGCGGATGCGTTCATGGCGCGCGGCGGCGTCCGCCAAGTAGTCCGCGCGCTCCTGGGCGACGGTGCGGCGGATGGTGCGCGGCGAGACTCCGAATCGCTCGGCTAGTTCGCGGGCGGACTGCTTGCGCTTGGCGCGTGTGGGGCCGGTGCTCATGCGTTCTCCTCCAGGATCAAACGGGCGCGCTCCTGACGCTCCTGCGTCCGTGTTTCGCCGCTCTTAGTGCCGCCCTTGCGGCCTCGTGCGGCCTGGATCGTGGAGAAGGTGGCTTCGTAGACGGCGGGGCCGTCGGCCCACATGCGTGAGCAGGTGGTGATCCAGCGGTGGATGCTGTGGGCGATGTCCAGGGCCTCCCGGTGCGGGAGCGGTTCGGAGAATCCGGCGTTGAGCTCGTGCACGCGCTCGACGATCGCCAGGCGCAGCCTTTCGGGGTCGCCCCAGTGGTGGCGCACCTCGCGGTAGGCCCACACGCGGGCGGTCTCGAAGATCGAACAGTTGCGGCCCAGGCCGACCGGCGCGCGGCGTCGTGAGCGTCGCCAGGCGGGCGCCGGCATGTGGCCGGCCTCTTCCAGCCGGCTCGCCAGTTCTCCGAGGCTGTAGAGCCGGTCAGAGGTCCAGGAGGTGTGCCAGGAGCCGTGCTCGGGGTTCTTCGTGATCAGACCGCTGTAGGCGGCGTCTCCGTCCACGGAGCGGCGCAGGCCCTCGGTGACGGCCGCGGCGAACGCCAGCGGCTTGCGCTGGGCGTACTCGGTGCGCGTGACCGGCTCCTGCAAGGCCCACACCGCGTGCGCGTGCCCGTTCTCCGGGTTCTCCACCACCGCGTTGGGGAGCCAGTCCTGGCGGTCCCAGAGCGCGCGCATGAGGGCGTCCTCGTGATCGACGTCCACCACCAGCAGGTTCGAGAGGGATCGCGGGTTGGCCTCGATGTACCGGCGTCCGCGTGCGTCCTTGCGTGCGGTGCGGTAGATCCCGGCCCGCAGGTCATCCGATGCGAGCGGCCATAGCGGCAGCCACATCTGCTCCCACGTCTGGGCGTCTCGCGTCGTCAGCGTCATGGGCACACCCTCGCACGAACCTCCCGCATGTTCAAAGTGGGACGCGAAGCCAAGTCAGATGTTTCCCCCGACAAGCCGCTCTCTCACACCCTCCCCGGCCCTGCGGTGACCACTGCCGGGACCACCTGCACACCGGGTGCTGCGCACCCAGGCTGCACCCCTTCCCGAGCACGCCGAGAGGGTGCCCCAGTC
>NZ_JBEZAN010000056.1:0-2709 GCF_040646595.1 Streptomyces sp. NPDC045470 | reverse complement strand
CAACGCGATCCTGTCCGCAACCCGACCACCCCCACCTGCCCGCACACCAGCCACACCAACTCAACGACCACCCAGGCATAAAGTCAGCAGCATTGAGCGTAGGCGGGCAGCCGCTCCAGGGTCAGCCAGTCCTGCTCGGCGGCCCAGGCCCGCATGTCCCGGCTCCAGTGCGCGGACAGCCCGTCCCACACCAGCACCACCCGCTCACCGCGGTAGAACACCTTCACCTGCTCCAGGACCTCGATGAGCCCGGCGGTGTCGTAGCTGCCGGGCTTGAGGTGAAAACACAACCGAGGACCTCGACCGGCGTCGGCTGCGTGGTATCCCAGGGCTGCGGCCATCGAGGCGCGTTTCCAGTTCAGCCGGTGCCGCAGGAGAGGTGTGCGGCCGCGAGGCGCGTAGGTGCGGCGGACCTGTGGCAGCAGCGACACACCTGATTCGTCAAGGAAGACGATCCAGGCACCTGTGTTCACCGCCCTTTTTTTATCCGTGGCCACTCGTGCGCGATCCAGCGGGCGATCTCGGATTCGTCCCTTTCGGCCGCCCGCCGTTCGGGCCGTTGCAGACTCCACCCGAGCCGGCCGGTCAGCAACCGCCACACCGACGCCCGCGACAGGGGCACTGCGGTCCCCCGCCCGACGACCAGGCCGACCCGCTCCAGCGTCCACAGATCAGCCTCGAAACCATGCGCCTGGGCGTCTTGCTCCAGCGCGGCCCGCACCCGCTCGACCTGAGCATCGTCCAGTTTGGGCGGACGACCGGTGGCCGGACGCCGACGCAGGGCATCGACGCCGCCCTCCTCCCAGACCCGTCTCCAGCGCCGCACACTCTCCTCACTGACGCCCAGCATCCGCGCGATCTCCACACCCGAACGCCTCTGACCGAACAGCTCGGCCGCCCGCACACGCCCGTCATGAACTCTCCGATGCTGAATGGGCCGTGCTGTCACGGCTGTTACCCGAGTCCGGGACAGCCGGCCGGCCCCGGGTGGATGACCGGGTGGTGCTGAACGGCATCGTGTGGAAGCTGCGTACGGGCTGTGCCTGGCGGGATGTGCCCGAGCGGTACGGGTCCTGGCAGACCCTGTCACCCGGTTTCGCCGCTGGGCTCTGGACGGCACCTTCTCTCGCATGCTGCGGGCCGTCCAGGCCGAGCGGGACGCTGCCGGGGACATCGAGTGGCTTGTGTCGGTGGATTCCACGATCGTGCGCGCTCACCAGCACGCCGCCGGCGGTAAAAGGGGGCCGTCGACCGGGACGAAGCGGCAGATCACGCCCTGGGCCGGTCCCGGGGCGGACTGAGCACCAAAATTCATCTGGCCTGCGACGGCCGGGGCCGGCCCCTCGGCTTCGTCCTGTCCGGCGGGAACACCAACGACTGCACCCGCTTCGAGGCCGTGATGGCCGACGTCCAGGTCCCACGGCTGGGGCCGGGACGGCCGCGTACCCGCCCCGACCATCTGATCGCCGACAAGGGATACAGCTCCCGCAAGATCCGCTGCTACCTGCGGCAACGAGGCATCGCACACACCATCCCCGAACGGATCGATCAGGCTACCGGCCGTCTGCGACGAGGTTCCAGGGGCGGCCGGCCACCCGGCTTCAACGGCCGGATCTACCGCAAACGCAACGTGGTCGAGCGCTGCTTCCAAAAACTCAAGCAATGGCGAGGCCTGGCCACCCGCTACGACAAGGCCCGCGAGTCCTACCAAGCCACCGTCACCATCGCCTCACTCCTGCTCTGGATCCGACCCTTTGAAGACGATCTCTAGCTAAAGGCTGTCCCGTATGGGGTGGGGATTATCCGGTGAGGGCTGTGTTGTGGAGGCGGGCGATGCCCAGGATGGCCTGGTGAACGCCGCTGCCCTTGAGGCGGCAGTCCCGCAGGATCTTCCAGTTCTTCAGGCGGGACAGGGCGTGCTCGACGCGTGCGCGGGCCTTGCGGTGGACCTTGTTCTCGGCTTCCTGCTGCGGGCTCAGGGTTTCCTGCCCGCGTCGACGGCGGTGAGGAATGAGCAGGCCGGTGCCCTGATATCCGCCATCGGCGAGCACCCAAACGCCTCGACAGGCGATGTCGACACCCGGCTCGGTGAAGGCCCGGCAGTCGTTACGGCTGCCGGGCAGGGGATCGCCGACGGCCACGACCAGGCGGCTGTTGGCGTCGATGACGACCTGCAGCTTCGTCGAGTACCGGTAGTTCTTGCTGGAAGCGGCGACGCTGCGGTCCCGGGTGGGAATCAGGGTGCCGTCGACGATGTAGACGGTGTCCTCGCGCTTGCGGCGGGCCGGTGAGATCGCCAGCAGCGGCGCGAGGTGGTCCAGGATCCGGTCCGCGGCCGACTTGGAGATCCCGAACAGCGGCGCGACCTGCCGCAACGTGAGGTTCGTGCGCCAGTACGTGGCAACCAGTAACACCCGGTCCTCCAGCGGCAACCGCCACGGCCGGCCTCGCTGGACGTCACCGCCACGACGACGCACCAGCGCGACCACGCGGTTGAACTGTGCCGGACTCAGCCCGGTGAACGGCTCGATCCACTTCGGATCGTCTGCTGACATCACCCCACCCATGCCCCGATCAACGTCCCAGCGGCCCCATCAGTTACGGGACGACTTTTACGACCTCGTGCACGGTAAGCGGTGAGGCGTCGAGGATGGCGGCGGGACTCGGTGTTCACCTCTGCCGTGTCGACGTCAGGTCCGCGGTCTGCTG
>NZ_JBEZAN010000055.1:0-3063 GCF_040646595.1 Streptomyces sp. NPDC045470 | reverse complement strand
GCCGGACAAACTCCCACTCGGCATCCGACAGCTCATGTCGACGTATCACCCGACCATGATCCAACACGCAAGATCATTTGAAGACACCGCCTAGGACGGTCCTCGCGTGACGCGCAGCAGGGGAGGCGACAGGACCCACAGGACCTCGCTCACCGTCGTACCCGGATTGTCGAACCGGTGGAGCGTCTGACCGGAGAACGAGGTGGACACGCCGGCTGGCAGCATCCGGGTCTCGCCCCCGACGACCAGACGGGTCGAGCCGCTCAGCCCCATCGCGAAGATCGTGGTGATGTCGAGCCGATAGGAGCCACCGGTGCCTCCGCCGGGTTCGATCACGGAACGGAAGACCTGGAACGCCGTGGTGTCGGCGGGCGTGAGCAGATACTCGGCTACGCCTTCACCGCCCATGTCGATCCGGCTTCCACCCTCCACGACCTGCTCGTCGGGGTATGCGAACAGCTCGCCGACCCCGATCTGCAGCACATCGCAGATGCGCAGCAACGTCGGGACGGACACGCTGGTGAGCCCACGCTCCAGTTGACTCAAAAAACCCTTGGTGACCTCTGCCTGATGCGCGACCTCCGTCAACGACAACCCGCGCCCGATCCTGATCTTCCTCAGCTGCGCGCCTGCGGACGCTTCGAGGGCCGCGGAGTCCTTGGCCGCTCCGCCTGCTCTCCTGCCGTCATCGATGGACATCGTGTGCTCACCGCTCGTCCCGAGGCCGAGGTCGTGTGCCCGTCGGGTGACAGGCCGACCTGGACGAGCCCCCTCCGTGACATGAGGCTAAGGCATGCCGCGCCATGGGTAGTTGGGGTGCCCTCCGGAGGGCGACGGCGCCGAACCCCTTGCGGTGCCACCGACGGCGTGATACACCTGCCGACGTTTAGTGGCACTAAACACCTCCCGAACTCCTGGAGGCCCATGCGCGCGGGTGTTCTCACTGCCCCGGCCACGCCCGTTGAGGTGGCGGATGCCGACCTCGCTGATCCGCAGACAGGCGAAGGCGGGGTTCGCATCACCGCGGCGGGCGTGTGTCACTCGGCGCTTCATCTCGTCCGGGGCTGGGAGGTGCCGACGCCCTGCGTCCCCGGACGCGAGGGGGCCGGCGTCGTGACCGCCGTGGGGCCACATGTCACCGGCCTAACCGGGGGCGATCATGTCGTGCTGCCCTGGAACCCGTATTGCGGGACGTGTCCGACATTCCCCGCCGGTCGCGAGACCTGGTGCCACGCCATCGCCACCGTCGTCAACGCCTCCGGCGGACTGCACGACGGTACCAGCTGGCTGTTGCTGCACGGTGCGCCGTTTCACCACGACTTGGGCTTCTGCGCGTGGGCCGGAAGAGGCCGTGATCCCGGCCGGGGGCGCCATCAAGGCCCGCAAGGACACGCCTCGCGACGTGGTCGCGCCGGTCGGCTGCGCTGCGGCGAGCGGCGTCGGTGCCGTCGCTCATCCCACCAAGGTGAAGGCCGGGTCGACGGCCGTGGCGATCGCCTGACGGACGAGCGGAAGGCGAACGCTGAACGCATTCAGCTTCTCCGGCCTGTCGAGCGCATGGCGGTCTCGGGGGCGGTAACCGCGGCCGCAAAGTGGTGGCGACCCGATGCCTTTCGCTGCCGTCGGCGGGCCGACGGCCCTCGCCTTCGCCATCGGGCATGCCGCTGGCTTCCTTCATCTGTCTGTGACGCGGCATGTCGGGGACGTCGGCTCTTCGCGATCAGGAGGACACTGTAGAAATGGAAGAGCTGTGGCCCAGGCCCTCCCGTGAGGTTGCTGATGCGATCAGGTCACTGTGCCAGCGCCAACTGACGGAAACGGACGCGCTGGTCGACGCCTTCGTAAGGCCCTCTCTCGTCGCCCAGAACGATCCTGCCCTCCTCGCGGACGCATCGCTGGTCGAAGAGGATCGTGAGCTCAACCGCTCCGACCTCGTCCAATGGCTGACCGCGAACGTCCAGCAACCGGGGCAGCGGGTGGAGCCTTACGTCGGCCCGAGGACCACGGCATACATCAACGATCTCGTCTCCCGAGGCATCGCGCCCGACTTCGCCGTTGCCTGGCGCGTGGCACTGGGTATCGGCTGGCGGCGATGGCTGGAGGCATGCGTAGCCGACTGCGCCGACCCCGACCTTCTCGTGGAGGTCCTGGACGTGACGGCGAAGTCGCTGGTGCAGTACGCCCTTGACTCGGTTGCGGCCCTGCGTCAAGCCGGCTTGGCCGCGGCGATGGGCAATACGGATGCCGAGGGGATCGCACTGATCCAGCTGATTGCCAGCGGGGCACCGATGGCGGAGAACCTCGCCGAAGAACGCCTGCGCTACCGGATGACGTGGTGGCACGTGGGCCTCGTGTTGTGGATCGACGGTCCTCAGCAGGCCGAGGCCCTGGACGAGGCCATCTCCGCCGTGCGCTCCGCCGCCGGCGGCCGGAGCACCCTAGTGGCGCGTGCCAGCGCCACGTCGCGGTGGATCTGGCTCTCGGGGGAGTCCGTCTCGGACCTCCACCATGTGGAAAAGGCCCTCGCGACGACCGACGAGATCCGCGCGGCGGTGGGAAGACCGGGACGCGGGCTCGAAGGGTTCCGGTCCAGCCACCAGGACGCCCTCGCGGCGCAGGCGCTGGTCATCCGGCTCGGGTCCGACCGGCGATACACCGCCTACGCCGACGTCGAGCTGATCGACGCGCTCACGAAGGACCGTGCCGGCGCACGTCGGTTCGTCATCAACACCCTCGGGCCATTGGCCGAAGCCGACACGGCCCTACGACAGGCCCTCCTCACCTACGTGCAGTGCGGCTTCAATACCACCCGAGCGGCCGCCAACCTCTACGCACACCGCAACACCGTCGAACGGCGGGTCTCGCGGGCCAACGAACTCTCGGCCGTCAAGGTGGAGGACAACCCGGCCCATATGGCGGCGGCACTCCTGGTGCTGGACATCGCGCCTGACATCGTGGCGACTACTGAGGTTGTCTGCGCGTTGTCGTGAGTGCGAGTCTGGTTGCGGCGAGGCAGCTGTCGATGAGGTTGCTTCGGTACTGGAGTTGGCGGAGGCCGCGGCG
>NZ_JBEZAN010000054.1:0-3616 GCF_040646595.1 Streptomyces sp. NPDC045470 | reverse complement strand
CCGATACGACAAGACCGCCACCATCTACCTCGCCGGACTCCACCTCGCCGCCATCTTCATCTGGTCGGCGAGATGATCCGAAGGAAAGGCCCTAGTGCGGGTCATCGCCGCTTCCCCCGTGCGGCGGGTTCGTCGCGAAAGACATGACCGATACCGCGCAGGCCCACGTGCTGCCCGTGCGCCGGCTCGGCGGCTGGGTCCTCAAACCCGCCCCTTCGACATCGCCTTCGCAGGACGTCGTGCCCGCCTACGTCCTGCAGCACGGGAGCGAACGCGTCACTCTCGTGTGCTGTGCGGACCTTCTGCTGCATCTGCTGGCCGACCTCGACCGCATCCGCCAGCCCCCGCACCAGCACGAAGCCGGGGGCAAGGCCAAGACCCTGCCCACCTGACGCTGCCCCCGCTTCCCCCCGCCGACGCGGACCACTGCGCCCCGCGATGCGAAGTCCGCTGTATACGAACCCCTCGTCCCGCATCTGCTGGAACCCGTCACAGGCCCGGTCGACACCGCCTTCCTCTCCCCCGCTCCTTCGGGTCCTGCCGGCCCGGGCCACCAGGACCCGTCACGAGGGATCAACCCCCTTACAGCCTGCCCGGACGCTACAAGCCCTGCCACCGGCCTCTGGCACGACAGTGACCGTCGCGGATCGCAGGAGGACCCGGCCGCGACCTCGGAAGAGCGGGCAGCGGCCCGCTTTCCAAGACCAAGAGACCCACGGAGCGCTCGACGACGTCTGCGACGTGGCCCGGCGCCCAGGCTTGGCGAACAACCGGATGCCGAGCTGGCGGACCTGCTGCGCACCACCGGGCAGACCCTGACCCCGCGGGCACCGAAACGGCACTGCCACCGGCCCGCCATCCCGCCGGCGCACGCGGCTACCACCGTCAACGCCGCTGGCACCCGGGCCCCGCCTGCCCGCCCAGCTCCGATGGGGCGTCTGCCAGGTCATGACGCTGACCGGCCGCCCTGCGTGGGCGGCAGCTTCTCAGTGCGTGGTGCAGCCTGGACGAGGAGCCATCGACAGGCGTGGGCCAGGTCGGCCAGGTGAGCCAGAGTGACCAGCCAGGGGTCGCGCAGCGGCCGCCGGGTGAGGTAGGTGATGTCATCCAGGCGGGCGGTCAGCCGGTCCCACTGCACGCTGCCGTGCCACAGTTGCTCGGTCCGCACCCGTACCCGAGGCGCCAGCACGGCGATGTGGCCGCACAGGGCCGCCTGCACCGCGATCCACTCCTCGGGTGCGCCTGAACTCTCACTGATCATCGTCCAGGCGCGGGCCAGCATCTGCTGGCAGGTCTCCTCCGTGATCCGGCCTGTCCCGGGGGCGGCCGCGTCCGTGGCGGTCCGGCTGCCCGGCGAGGGGATCTTCACAGTCTGCACACCCTTACGTTGCCTCGCGGTACGTGCGCCCACCCACAGAAGGGCCGTGGTATACCGGGTAGTTGGTAGGTCCGAGCAGACGTGCGCCTGCCGGCAGTCCCGCCCCGCCGGGCTCTCCTCCCCGCCGTCCGGCCCGCCGCACCCAAGCGATCGCCACACGATCGTTTCCCGGAGCCGAAGTGACCCATGTGGTCACAGGAACGGCAAGAGCGGGCAAAGACCGTGCGGTCCGAGCGGAGGTGGTGCAATGTGCATCCTGATGGGCATCGGGCCACAGGAGGTACCCCGGCCGCCTGCGTGACCAGCAGGACCAAGGTCATGGGTGGGGATGCGCCGTGTGAGATGAGGCACCGATGACGTCAGTGGCACCCCCGCGCAGCAACCCCGGCCGGCCGGAGCTGTTCCGGCAACTGGTGGAGTGCTCGCAGGACCCGATCCTGACCAAGACCGCCGACGGGCGGATCACCTTCCGGAACGCGGCCGCCGAGCAGCTTTACGGCTACCGCGCCGATCAGGCTGTGGGCCGCCGCATCGGTCTGATCATCCCCGCCCATCTGCAGGCCGAGGAGAGCGATCTGCTCAAACGGGTCGCCGCCGGCGAGCTGGTCGAGCACTACGAGACGCAGCGCCTGGCCCGCAGCGGCCGCCTGATGGACGTCGAAGTCTCACTGTGGCCGATCCGCCGTCCGGACGGCACGGTGGGCGCGGCCTGTTCGGTCATGCGCGACATCACCGTGCGCAAGCTCGCCGAAGCCCGCACCGACGAACTCGCCGTCGTCGGAGAATCCTCCCAGGACGCCATCCTCATCAAGACGCTCACCGGTCAGATCACCTTCTGGAACACGGCCGCCGAGCGCCTGTTCGGCTACCGGGCCGGCCAGGCCGTCGGCCGCCATGTCGAATTGGTGATCCCGTCCGGTCTCAAGGCCGAGGAAGCCGGGCTGCTGCGCCGCATCGCCGCCGGGGAACGAATCGAGCACTACGAAACCCGCCGCCTGACCCGCGACGGGCGGCTGCTGGACATCGACGTGACGCTGTGGCCGATCCGCGACCGCAGCGGCACCATCACCGGCGCCTGCTCGACGATGCGCGATGTCACCTGCCGCAAACGCGCGCAGCAGGAACTGGCCGAGCTGCGGCACCTGTCCCTGGCACTGCGGCTGACGGGCGAGGCCGAACGCATCCCCGGCACCGACGCGGCCGCCCGCTACCTGCCCTGCACCCAGGGGCGCGGGGTGGGCGGGGACTGGTACGACCTGATCGACCTCGGGGCGGGACGCACCGGGATCATCATCGGTGATGTGATGGGCCGCGGCCTGGAAGCCGCCGTGGTCATGGGCCAGCTGCGTTCGGCGGCCCGGGCCCTGGCGCTGCACGGGGCCAAACCGCGCGAGCTGATGGCGACCCTGGACACCTTCACCCGCGGCCTGCCCGAGCAGTTCGTCACCTGCCTGTACGCGGAGGCCGACCCGGGCAAGGGGGAGGTGACGGTGTGCTCGGCCGGGCACCTGCCGGCGCTGCAGGTCGCACCGGACGGTGCGGTGGAGCCGCTGGAGGTGCCGACGGGCGCGCCGCTGGGAGTGGGCGGGGTGGCGCACCAGCAGGTGTGCCTGCCGCTGCGGGCCGGCACCACGCTGGCGCTGTACACCGACGGTTTGGTCGAGACCCGCACAGCGACATCGACACCCGCATCACCGCCCTGACGGCGGCGCTTGGGCGAGCCTGCTCGCCAGTCGGCGGCCTGGAGAGGGCTGCCGACCGCGTCGTGCAGGCCATGCTGCCCGATGTCACCGCGGCCGACGCCGCTGACGATGTGACCCTGCTCCTGAAGGACGTCGACCACTACCTCGCCGTGACGGACCAGCTCAGCGCCCAGGCCGAATCCCCCCGGCAGTCCCAGGCCATCCTGCGGGAGCTGATCAGCGCAGCAGAGGGGACGTAACCATGGGCCGATACCGCCGGCCGCGGCTCCCGGCACGAGCGAGCTCTCCGGCGAACCGCCTGCAGATGCACCGGCGTTGGCAGCACCCTGCGGTGACGCCGAAGGGATTCGCGTGTCGCTGCGGCCGGAAGGCCACCGGGCGGTCAGCTGGTGTCAGCGTGGCGGTCGTCGACGGGTGCGGTGCGCTGGTGTTCGTCCTTCACGAGCAGGGAGAGCAGGGCGGCCACGGTCAGGCCGAGATCCGCTTCGGCCGGGTGCCGCAACGTTTTTCCGGGCTCGATCCGGTAGATGTTGGA
>NZ_JBEZAN010000053.1:0-4057 GCF_040646595.1 Streptomyces sp. NPDC045470 | reverse complement strand
TCGTCGGTGGCGTAGCGCTGGATGTTGGTGCGGGCGGTTTCGCCCATGCGGTCGCGCAGGGTCTGGTCGCTGATGAGGGTGTCGAGGTGGCGGGCGAGTTCGCTGGTGTTGCCGGGCGGGGCGAGCAGGCCGTCCTCGCCGTGGCGGATGATTTCGCGTACGCCCGGGGCGACGTCGAAGGCCACGCACGGCACGGCGGTGGCCATCGCCTCCATGGGGGCCAGCGGGAAGCCTTCGCCGCGGGAGCTGAGGACGAACACCGACGCCTCGCGCAGCGCGCCGGGCACGTCGTGGGTGCGGCCCATGAAGGCGACGCTGGCGTCGATGCCCAGCTGGGTGCTCTGCCGGCGCAGGGCGGCTTCCTCCTCGCCGGCCCCGTACAGGCGCAGGGTCCATCGGGGGTGGCGGGCGGCGATCTGGGCCCAGGCTTCCAGCAGCAGGTCGACGCCCTTCTCCTCGTGCAGGCGTCCGATGCTGGCCACCACCTTCGCGGTGCGCGCGGAGGGCTGCTCGGGGTAGAAGGGCAGCGGGTTGGGCATGAAGCCGACGTTGTCCATGCGCTGGCGGATCCAGGCGTCGGCGTCCTCGCGGGTCAGTGCCAGCATCCGGTCCACGTCCCGGTAGAAGGTCTTCACGCGCTGGAAGCGGGAGGACTTGCGGCAGGTCTCGAAGGACTCGTGGCTCATGCCGATCACGGTGTGCCCGGCGGTGTCGGCCAGCGCCACCCACTCCATCGCCCAGACCTGGGTGACGATGATGACCGCGCCGGGCCGGGCGGCGGCGAACAGCGCGGACAGTCTGGCGGCCTGGGCGCGCATGCCCGCCTCGCGGGCCGCCCGGCGCCGGTGCTCGGCGAGGTTGGCCCGGTCCTTGAGCGTGCGCAGTGGCCGCACCTGCGGCGGGTGCTCGTCGTAGAGGGTGGTGGTGGCATACGGCAGGCCGTCGGCCAGGGCGCGGGCGCGGCCGGGCGGCGGCGGGGTGATGCCGATCAGGTGCACCCGGTGGCCGCGGGCCGCGAACAGCCCGGCCATCTGGTGCGACCAGCTGGTGATGCCGCCCAGCTCGTTGACGCTGTTGGAGACGAAGAAGACGTCCCGCTGCGGCACGGCCGTCCCGGACCCGGCCGCGCCTGCGGCGGCGGTGCCTGCGGCGGCGGTGTCTGCGGCGGCGGTGTCTGCGGCGGTGGCGGGGGCCGGGTGGGTGTCTGCGGTGGTGGGGGTGGTGGTCATCAACGGCTCCAGTGGGCGAAGAACTGCTCGACGAGGGTGCGGGCGGCGTCCCCGCGCTCGTACTCGCCGAAGTGGGCAACAAAGCGCTTGCGGGCCGCGGCGTAGTGCTGCCCGCCGTCGGCGAGGTCCTCCAGCGCGCCGAAGAAGGCCTCCTCGTCCTCCACCAGCGGCCCCGGCGCGTGCTCGCGCAGATCGAAGTAGGTGCCGCGCTGCTCCTGGACGTAGGCCTGGTAGTCGTAGGTGAAGAACACCATCGGCCGGTCCAGCAGCGCATAGTCGAACATCACCGACGAGTAGTCGGTCACCAGCACATCGGCCAGCTCCAGGAACGGCGCCACGTCATGGTGCGCCGAGACGTCGAGGACCGAGCCGGCCACCGTCGGCGGCAGCGTGACATGGTTGAGGTAGTGCGAGCGCACCAGCAGCACATAGCGGTCGGCGAACCGCTCGGCGAAGCGCTCCACATCGAAGGGCAGCTCGAAGCGGTGCGAGCGGCCCCCGCTGGTGCGAAACGTCGGCGCATACAGCAGCACCTGCTTGCCGGCCGGGATGCCCAGCTCGGCCGCCAGCGGCCCGCGCCGGCGCGCCTGGCCCGCCTCCTCGCGCCGGCGGGCCTGCACCAGCGCGTCGTTGCGCGGATAGCCCACCCGCAGCAGCGCCCGCTCCGGCAGCCGAAACGCCCGGGCCAGGGTGCGCACATCGTGCTCGGAGCGCACCAGGAACCGGTCGAAGCGGTCCAGCGCCCGCTGCTGCTCGGCCTGCTGGGCCCGGGTCAGCGTCTTCTGCGCCGGCTGGTCGAAGCCCATCTTCTTCAGCGCCGAGCCGTGCCAGGTCTGGAGGTAGGTCGTCTCCGGGCGCTTGGCCAGCTTCAGCGGGAAGGACTGGTTGTCCACCCAGAACTCCGCCTGCGCCAGCGCCTTGAGATACGGCAGCGACCAGCGCCGCACCAGCGTCGCGTCCTCGGGAAACGCCCCCGGATCCCCCGTGTAGGACCAGTACGCCTCGAAGTCCAGGCCCTGGCGGCGCATCTCCTCATACAGCGCCCGCGGACTGTCACTGTACTGGCGCCCCAGATGGCTTTCGAAGACCACCGTGCGCTTCTTGACCGGCAGCCGCAAGAACACCTCATGATAGGCCCGCAGCTTCGACGGCCCCGAGGTCAGCGTCTTGCGCAGCGCCCTGGCCCGCCGGTAGCCGGACTTCGCCAGCGCCCCCGGGCGTCCCCGCACCGACTTGCCGATCAGCTCCCGGGCCCGCTCCCGCTGCGGGTCCTGGCCCACCAGCTCGAAGGCCAGGTGCCCCTTGGCCGAGACATGCGGACGCACATGGTCGGCGACCATCCGCGTCAGCCGCGGCCGCACCGGCAGCGCCCGCCCCGACAGGTCCACATCCGCCACACTCAGCCGGGTCGTGGTGCGCACCCCGTCCGCCTCCAGCACCAGCCGCACATCCCACACCGCATCGATGATGCCCAGCGGCCGCAGCCGCCCGCTGATATCGGCCACCGCCTCCCACTCCACCACCGGCCCGGCATGACGCACCGTGCGCACCGGGAAGGTGAACGCCTGCAGCCCCCGCCGCCGCGCGCTGAACTGCAGCTCCGCCCGCAGCACCGCCCCCTCGCCGATACGGCCCAGCGCATTGGTGACCCGCCCGGCCAGCCGCACCCCGCCGCCGGCCGCCGCCTCGAAAACGGTCAGCTGGTTGCGCAGGAACATCTTCTCCAGCGGCCGCGTGTGATACCCCAGATCGGTCACATCCAGCACCCGCCGGCCCAGCGGATCCTCCAGATGCTCCGCACACCAGAACACCCGCCCGTCCCGCTCGACCAGCGGCACCGCCACCTTGCCCGGATTGAGCAGCGCATCCACCGCCGGAATCAGATTCGCCCAGTCCCCGCGTCCCAGCAGATACCCGCACACCGCCTGCAACGGCTGCGCCCGCTCAAAAGCCTCCTCGTCCAGCGTCGCCAGATACCCCGCCGACAACCGCGCGAACTCCGCCCGGTACTCCGCATCCCGAAACGGCAGATCCCGCAGATGCAGCACCAGATCATGCTTGAGGAACTTCACATCCTTCGCCCGCCGCATCTCCGCCATCCCCCGCTCGGCGAGCATCGCATCAATACGCCGGTGCACCTCCAGCCGGTGCGCATAATTGGTCATCTCATGACGCCGGTTGGTCACCGACTTCACCGCCGCCGCCTGATGCACATGCCAGAAATACACCTGATTCGGAATCAGCGTGATCCGCTTCGCCGCCAGATACGCCTCCGCAATGAACTGCAGATCCTCATAGAACATCCCCTTCGGAAACCGCAGATCATGCTCCAGCAGAAAATCCCGCCGATAACACTTGTTCGTCGACAGCGTGTCCCACACGAACAGATCCGGCAGCTCCTCAACCGACTCCAGCGTCCGCGTCTCCCGGTACAGCCACGCATACCACTCATTACGCCGCTCCACCGGCGCATCCTTGTGCAACCGCACACACAGCCCCGACACCAGATCCGCCCCCGACGCCCGCGCCGCCTCCACCAGATTCCGGCACGCATTGCGCTCCAGCACATCATCACTGTCCAGGAACATCACATAACGCCCCACCGCCTCCCGCACACCCCGGTTACGCGGCTCACCCCCCGCCCCACTGTTCTCCTCCAGCCGAAACGCCCGCACCCGCCCCGGCCACCGCCCCGCCAGCCCCTGCGCCACCGCAAAAGAACCATCCGTACTGCAGTCATCGACAATCACCACCTCAACATCACCGAACGACTGATCCAGCACCGACTGCACCGCAGCAGGCAACCGCTCGGCATCGTTGTAGACGAT
>NZ_JBEZAN010000052.1:1494-2656 GCF_040646595.1 Streptomyces sp. NPDC045470 | reverse complement strand
ATCACCCAAGTAGCACGGGGCCCGTGAAATCCCGTGTGAATCTGGCGGGACCACCCGCTAAGCCTAAATATTCCCTGGTGACCGATAGCGGATAGTACCGTGAGGGAATGGTGAAAAGTACCGCGGGAGCGGAGTGAAATAGTACCTGAAACCGTGTGCCTACAAGCCGTGGGAGCGTCGCGCAAGAACTTGTTCTTGCGTCGTGACTGCGTGCCTTTTGAAGAATGAGCCTGCGAGTTTGCGGTATGTTGCGAGGTTAACCCGTGTGGGGAAGCCGTAGCGAAAGCGAGTCCGAAGAGGGCGTTGAGTAGCGTGCCCAAGACCCGAAGCGGAGTGATCTAGCCATGGGCAGGTTGAAGCGGAGGTAAGACTTCGTGGAGGACCGAACCCACCAGGGTTGAAAACCTGGGGGATGACCTGTGGTTAGGGGTGAAAGGCCAATCAAACTCCGTGATAGCTGGTTCTCCCCGAAATGCATTTAGGTGCAGCGTCGTGTGTTTCTTGCCGGAGGTAGAGCACTGGATAGGCGATGGGCCCTACCGGGTTACTGACCTTAGCCAAACTCCGAATGCCGGTAAGTGAGAGCGCGGCAGTGAGACTGTGGGGGATAAGCTCCATGGTCGAGAGGGAAACAGCCCAGAGCATCGACTAAGGCCCCTAAGCGTGTGCTAAGTGGGAAAGGATGTGGAGTCGCAGAGACAACCAGGAGGTTGGCTTAGAAGCAGCCATCCTTGAAAGAGTGCGTAATAGCTCACTGGTCAAGTGATTCCGCGCCGACAATGTAGCGGGGCTCAAGCACACCGCCGAAGTCGTGTCAATCCAGCATAAGGCCCAACGGCTGCTGGGTTGGGTAGGGGAGCGTCGTGTGCCGGGTGAAGCAGCGCCGGAAGGTAGTTGTGGACGGTTCACGAGTGAGAATGCAGGCATGAGTAGCGATACACACGTGGGAAACGTGTGCGCCGATTGACTAAGGGTTCCTGGGTCAAGCTGATCTGCCCAGGGTAAGTCGGGACCTAAGGCGAGGCCGACAGGCGTAGTCGATGGACAACCGGTTGATATTCCGGTACCCGCTTTGAAGCGCCAAACATCGAATCAGGCGATGCTAAGTCCGTGAAGCCGCCCTGGAGTCTTCGGACAAAGGGGAGTGGTGGAGCCGACGAAC
>NZ_JBEZAN010000052.1:0-1399 GCF_040646595.1 Streptomyces sp. NPDC045470 | reverse complement strand
TGAGGGTGAGACCTGATGCCGAGCCGATTGTGGTGAAGTGGATGATCCTATGCTGTCGAGAAAAGCCTCTAGCGAGTTTCATGGCGGCCCGTACCCTAAACCGACTCAGGTGGTCAGGTAGAGAATACCGAGGCGTTCGGGTGAACTATGGTTAAGGAACTCGGCAAAATGCCCCCGTAACTTCGGGAGAAGGGGGGCCATTGCTGGTGATGAGTCTTGCACTCTGAGCTGGTGGTGGCCGCAGAGACCAGCGAGAAGCGACTGTTTACTAAAAACACAGGTCCGTGCGAAGCCGTAAGGCGATGTATACGGACTGACGCCTGCCCGGTGCTGGAACGTTAAGGGGACCGGTTAGCTCCATTTCGGTGGGGCGAAGCTGAGAACTTAAGCGCCAGTAAACGGCGGTGGTAACTATAACCATCCTAAGGTAGCGAAATTCCTTGTCGGGTAAGTTCCGACCTGCACGAATGGCGTAACGACTTCTCGACTGTCTCAACCATAGGCCCGGTGAAATTGCACTACGAGTAAAGATGCTCGTTTCGCGCAGCAGGACGGAAAGACCCCGGGACCTTTACTATAGCTTGATATTGGTGTTCGGTTCGGCTTGTGTAGGATAGGTGGGAGACTGTGAACCTTGGACGCCAGTTCAGGGGGAGTCGTTGTTGAAATACCACTCTGGTCGTGCTGGATGTCTAACCTGGGTCCGTGATCCGGATCAGGGACAGTGTCTGGTGGGTAGTTTAACTGGGGCGGTTGCCTCCTAAAGAGTAACGGAGGCGCCCAAAGGTTCCCTCAGCCTGGTTGGCAATCAGGTGTTGAGTGTAAGTGCACAAGGGAGCTTGACTGTGAGACTGACGGGTCGAGCAGGTACGAAAGTAGGGACTAGTGATCCGGCGGTGGCTTGTGGAAGCGCCGTCGCTCAACGGATAAAAGGTACCCCGGGGATAACAGGCTGATCTTCCCCAAGAGTCCATATCGACGGGATGGTTTGGCACCTCGATGTCGGCTCGTCGCATCCTGGGGCTGGAGTCGGTCCCAAGGGTTGGGCTGTTCGCCCATTAAAGCGGTACGCGAGCTGGGTTTAGAACGTCGTGAGACAGTTCGGTCCCTATCCGCTGTGCGCGTAGGAGTCTTGAGAAGGGCTGTCCCTAGTACGAGAGGACCGGGACGGACGAACCTCTGGTGTGCCAGTTGTCCTGCCAAGGGCATGGCTGGTTGGCTACGTTCGGAAAGGATAACCGCTGAAAGCATCTAAGCGGGAAGCCTGCTTCGAGATGAGGGCTCCCTCCCACTTGATGGGGTAAGGCTCCCAGTAGACGACTGGGTTGATAGGCCAGATATGGAAGCCTGGTAACGGGTGGAGTTGACTGGTACTAATAGGCCGAGGGCTTGTCCTCAG
>NZ_JBEZAN010000051.1:0-4608 GCF_040646595.1 Streptomyces sp. NPDC045470 | reverse complement strand
TGCCGCATCGCCTCCACCATCTTGATCACACCCGCCACACCCGCGGCGGCCTGCGCGTGACCGATGTTGGACTTCAGCGAACCGAGGCGGAGCGGCTGTCCAGCCGGACGGCCGCCGCCGTAGGTGGCGATCAGGGCCTGCGCCTCGATGGGATCGCCGAGCCGGGTGCCCGTACCGTGCGCCTCGACCACGTCCACATCGCCGGGCTCCAGGCCGCCGCTGGTCAGAGCTTCGCGAATCACGCGCTGCTGCGAGGGGCCGTTGGGCGCGGTCAGGCCGTTGGAGGCGCCGTCCTGGTTGACGGCCGAACCCCGTACCACCGCCAGCACCTGGTGGCCCAGGCGGCGGGCGTCCGACAGACGCTCCACCACCAGGACACCCACGCCCTCGGACCAGCCCGTACCGTCCGCGTCGTCCGAGAAGGACTTGCAGCGGCCGTCCCGGGCGAGCCCGCCCTGCCGGCTGAACTCCACGAACATGCCCGGCGACGCCATGACGGTCGCGCCGCCCACCAGGGCCAGGTCGGTCTCGCCCTGGCGCAGCGACTGGCAGGCCAGGTGCAGCGCCACCAGCGACGACGAGCACGCCGTGTCCACCGTCACCGCCGGCCCCTCCAGGCCGAGGAAATAGGCCAGCCGGCCGGAAAGGACGCTGGAGGTGGTGCCGGTCAGCAGGTGTCCGTCGGCCCCCGGGGCGGACTGGTGGAGCCGGGGCCCGTACTCCTGGGCCACCGCGCCGGTGAACACGCCGGTGCGGCTGCCGCGTACCGTGGCCGGGTCGATACCGGCCCGTTCCATCGCCTCCCACGTGGTCTCCAGCAACAGTCGCTGCTGGGGGTCCATCGCCAGCGCCTCGCGCGGCGAGATCCCGAAGAACTCGGCGTCGAAGGCGCCCGCGGCGTCGAGGAAGCCGCCTTCGGCGGCGTCGGAGGCGGACGCGCCGCCGGGCTCGGTGAGGGCGTCCAGGTCCCAGCCGCGGTCGGCGGGGAAGGCGGAGACCGCGTCGCGGCCGTCGCGCACCAGGTCCCAGAGCTGTTCGGGGGAGCCGACGCCGCCGGGGAACCGGCAGCCCATGCCGACGATCACCAGCGGGTCGCCGTCCCGGTCCCCGGCCGTGGGGGCCGGGCCGGTGGCCGGAGCGGTGCTGCCCGTGCTCGTACCGCCCAGCAGTTCCTCCAGGCGGCCGGCGAGCGCCGCCGGGGTGGGGTGGTCGAAGACCAGGGTGGACGGGAGGGTGAGCCCGGTGGCGGCGGCGAGGCGCTGCCGCAGTTCCAGGGATGTCATCGAGTCGAACCCGGCGTCCCTGAAGGCCCGGTCCCGGTCGATCGCCGCCGGGTCGCGGTGTCCTTGGACGGCCGCGGCGTGGTCGATGACGAGCCGGAGCAGGTCCGTGGTGCCGGGCGTGGGGGTGGCGGCGCCCGTCGGGGCGGGGCGACCCCCGTGGTCGCGGGGTACCGGCGCCGGGCGGGCGAAGCCGCGCATGGCGCTCGGTACGGAGTCCTGCCGTCGTAGCGCCGCGGCGTCCAGGGCGAAGGGCGCGACGCCAGGGAGGCCCTGTCCGGCGGCCCGGTCGAACAGGGCGAGTCCGTGCTCGGTGCTCAGCGGGGCGATGCCGCGGCGGGCCCAGCGGTCGACGGCCTGCTGTCCGAGTCCGGCCGTGATGCCGGTGGGCTGGGCCCACAGGCCCCAGGCCAGGGAGGTGGCGGGCCGTCCCGCGCGGTGGCGGTCGCGGGCCAGGGCGTCGAGGAAGCCGTTGGCCGCGCCGTATCCGGCCTGGCCGGGCACGCCGAGGACCGAGGAGACGGAGGAGAACAGCACGAACCGGGCGAGGTCCAGGTCCCGGGTCAGCGCGTCGAGGTGGACGGCTGCGTCGGCCTTGGGGGCGAGGACGGCGTCGAGCTGACCGGGGGTGAGGGTGTCCAGGAGCGCGTCGTCGACGACGCCGGCGGCGTGCACGACGGCGGTGAGCGGATGCTCGGCGGGTATCCGGTCCAGTGCCGCGCTCAGTTCCTCACGCTCCGTCACGTCGCAGGCGGTGATGCGGACGTCGGCGCCGAGGGCTTCCAGCCGGGACCGTACGGCGGCGGCCTCCGGGGCGTCGGGTCCGCGGCGGCTGAGCAGCAGCAGGTGCCGGACGCCGTGGGCGGTCACCAGGTGCGCGGCGGTCTCCGCGCCGAGTCCGCCGGTGCCGCCGGTGATCAGGGCGGTGCCCTCCGGGTCCAGCGGCGCGGGCACGGTCAGGACGACCTTGCCGACGTGCCGGGCCTGTTCGACGTACTGGAAGGCTTCCGGGGCGCGGCGTACGTCCCAGCAGGTGAGGGGCGGCAGCCGCAGCGCGCCGGCCTCGAACAGCTCCGTCAGGCGGGTGTTCATGCCGGCGATCAGGTCCGGCTCGACCTCGTAGAGGTCAAAGGGCAGGTACGCCACGTCCGGGTGCGCGTCGCGGACGTCCTCCGGGCGGCGCAGGTCGGCCTTGCCCATCTCGACGAACCGGCCGCCGGGGCGGACCAGGCCGAGCGAGGCGTCCACGAACTCGCGGGCCAGCGAGTTCAGGACGACGTCGACCGGCCCGAACCGGTCGGCGAAGTCCAGGTCGCGGGAGGAGGCGAGGTGGTCGTCGTCCAGTCCGGCTGCGCGCAGCGCGTCCCACTTGGCGGGGGACGCGGTGGCGTACACCTCCGCGCCGAGGTGCCGGGCGATCTGTACGGCGGCCATGCCCACGCCGCCCGCGGCGGAGTGGATCAGGACGGTCTCCCCCGCCCGCAGGCCGGCGAGTTCCACCAGCCCGTAGTAGGCGGTGAGGAAGGTGATGGGGACGGAGGCGGCCTCGGCGAAGGTCCAGCCGGCCGGTATCCGGGTGATCCTGCGCCGGTCGGCCACCGCGACCGGGGCGAAACCACCGGTGAGCATCCCGGCGACCCGGTCGCCGACGCGCAGGTCGGTCACCGCGTCGCCCGTTTCGAGGACGACGCCCGCCGCTTCGCTGCCCAGCGCGGCCTCGCCCGGGTAGGCGCCGAGCCGGATCAGGACGTCGCGGAAGTTGAGCCCGGCGGCGCGAACGCCGATGCGTACCTCGTGGGCGCCGAGGTGCCGTCCGGCGGAGGTGTCCGGTACGAGAGCCAGTTCCCGGGAGCGGGTGTCGGCCAGGTCCAGGCGCCAGGGCCCGTCGGGAGCGGCCAACGCGCCCTCGGCGCGCGCCAGTCGGGGCACGGCCACGGCGCCGTTACGGACGATCAGGTGGGGTTCGTCGCGGAACAGACCCAGCGCGCGGGGCAGGACCGCTTCGGAGGCCGCGGTGCCGTCGGTGTCGAGCAGGCCGAAGCGGTCGGGGTGTTCGGCGTACGCGGCGCGCAGGAACCCGCCGAGCGCGGCGCCCACCGGGTCGTCCTGCGAGGCGCACACCACGAGCCGGGACGTGTGCGGGCCGGAGAGCCACTGCCGCACGGTCTCCAGCAGCGACCGCACCGCCGTGCGGGTGTCCGCGGCCGGGTCACCGGCCCCGGTGCCCGCCGTACCGGCCGGGGAGCCGGTCCGCAGCACGACGACCGGCGGCACGGGGCCGTCGCCCAGGCCGGCGAGCGTGTCGACGGCGGTCCAGTCGGTCGTCTCGGCCGACGGCACGACCGGGTGCGACCGTACGACGAAGAGCGCGTCGTCGGCGGGCCGGTCCGCCGCGCGCAGGGTCAGGGCGTCCACGGACAGAACGGGCCCGCCCGCCGGGGAGGCCGCGTCGAGGCGGACCGTGTCCCCGTCGCCCTTGAGGCGCACCCGCAGCGCCGTCTGCGGGCCGGAGTCGTACCAAGTGACGCCGGTGAAGGAGAAGGGCACCCGCACTCCCCCGGTTCCGCCGGTCACCAGCAGGGCGTGCAGGGCCGCGTCCAGGAGCGCGGGGTGCAGGCCGTAGCCGTCGGCGTGCGGGCCTTCGGGCAGCGCGACCTCGGCGAAGACCTCGTCCCCGGCCCGCCACACGGCCCGCAGGCCGCGGAACGCCGACCCGTACGCGTATCCCCGCGCGGCCAGCTCCTCGTACACGCCGTCGAGGGCGATCGGTTCGGCGCCGGCGGGCAGCCGGTCCCAACCCGCCCAGCCGGTTCCGGTGTCCTGCGCCTCAAGGGTGCCGGACACGTGCGTGACCCATGCGCCGTCGGCGCCGCGAGCCCGGACGAACAGCTCACGCGGAGCGTCCGTGCCATCGTCCGGCGCGACCCACACCTGGACGTCGATGCCCTCGGCGGGTACGACCAGCGGAGTGCGGACGACCAGCTCGCCCAGCCGCCGCGCGCCGCAGTGCCGCACGGCCTCCGCGGCGAGTTCGACGAAGCCGGTGCCGGGGAAGAGGGTGGCGCCCGCGACGACGTGGTCGGCCAGCCAGCGCTCGGTGCGCGGCGCCAGCCTGCCGGACAGCGCCACCCCGCCGGAACCGGGCAGCTCCACCATGCCGGAGAGCAGCGGATGGGCCAGCCCGTCCACGCCGGACCCGCCGACGGCCACCGAGCTCTGCCAGTACGACTCCCGCTGGAAGGCGTAGGTGGGCAGGTCCACCCGGCGGCCCTCGGGCAGTACGGCCCGCCAGTCCACCGCCGCGCCGTGGGCCCACGCCTGGCCCAGC
>NZ_JBEZAN010000050.1:0-5071 GCF_040646595.1 Streptomyces sp. NPDC045470 | reverse complement strand
CCGAGCGCCGCCGCAGCGCTTCCGCCTGCGGCCACGTATCCTTCACCCAGCCGGTCACCTTGTCCTCGTCGCGTTCCAGGGCCCGCCGGGCGGGCCCTGGTGGCTGAAGCCGTGGCGCCGCAGCATCTTTGCGATGCCGGACAGGGTGAAACTCTTGTGGAACCGGCGCCCTGTCAGCGTCTTGATCCGCGCGAGGGTCCAGGTCTGGTCGGGCCAGCCGTGTGCAGCCGGGCCCTTGGCCAGCTCCTGTTCCAGGACCGCAAACAGGGCTTCGCGCAACGCGGGGCGGGAGGCCGGCCCCGTCGAGCGCAGGCCCTTTGGCCCCTGGTGCTCCCAAGCCCGCCGCCACCGCTGCACGGAGCGGACGCTGACCCGCAGTTGCTTCGCGATCACGTCGTTGCCCTGCCCGGCGACGAACATTGCGGCCGCATCCATGCGGATGTGTTCGCGAAACGCCCGCCGGTCGGCACTCAGGCCACCGCCTTGCGGATACCTCATGGTTCCGGCGTACCGCAACGACCGCCGATCGTCAGCACCGACGACAACGCGCAGACAACCTCAGTAGTTCCCAACCATCACTGGACCCCACCCGCTTGGGGATTGGCCGGTGATACGGAAGAACGCCTCGCTGAATGCGCCGGGTTTGCGGTATCCGACCGCACGGGCGGTAGCGCCGATGGAGGCCCCGTGGGCGAGGTGGGTCAGGGCCGCGCGAATGCGGACGTGTGTGCGCCAGCGTGCGAACGTCATTCCGGTTTCGTTGGAAAACAGTCGGGTGAGGGTGCGCATGCCTGCGCCGACTTCGTGGCCCCAGGCGGCGAGGTCGCGCTGATCGGCCGGGTTCGCGATCAGCTCGTCGGCGATGGCTCGGATGCGTGGGTCGGTGGGCAGTGGCACGTGAACGATTGTGCTGGCAGTGGGTTCGAGCAGGTCGAGCAGGAGTGACTCGACGCGAGTTCGCGTGGGGTCGGGACGTGGATTGCGGTCGAGGTACACGATCAATTCCCGTACCAGGGGCGTGATGACGATGCCGATGGGTTCGACCCAGCTGATCGGACAGCGAGCGGCGTCGACGGCTACGGTGCAGGAGTCTCCGGGGTGAAGCACGTCCACGGCGTGCGGTGTGCCGGAGGGCAGCCAGAGTGCATGGGTCGGCGGCACGAGCCAGTCCCGCGCGTCGGTGCGCACCGTAACGGTCGCGCTCGTCGCCCACACGATCAGGTGGTGGGGATGGCGGTGGTAGGCCAGCCGGGTGCCCTGATCGACTTGCGACCGTGCCACAACCAGCAACGGGAGTCTTCCGGCAGTGGCATCCGATGAGTGGTCAGCGTCCACCTGTCCCCTCTCGCCGTGGAGATCGTGGCCGTTTCACGGTCATGGTTGGCCACACACCGCCTGCCAGTCAGCTTAGCCTGACCTTACTACCCGCGGCCCAGGTGTCCGGCAAGCGCCGAGATCCCTTGGCACGCCCATGCGTAGAAAGGAGATCCGATCATGCAGAACACCCACCGCCCCCTCCACGACTCCGGGGTGAACACCGTGATCGACAGGCTTGCGTCGGCGCAACAGTTTCCGCCCAACGACCCACGCGCCCGGCTCGAGCGGGATCCGCACGACTACAGCGAGTACGGCTTCTCGATCCTCCCTGAACAGGGCGACTTAATCTATCTGTTGTGCCGCGGCCTGCGCGCCACGCGGATCGTGGAGTTCGCAACTTCGGTCGGCATGTCGACGCTCTACTTCGCCGCCGCCGTGCGCGACAACGGGGGCGGCACGGTCATCGGATCGGAGATCGTGCCCGCCAAGGTCGCCGCCGCCAAGCGCAACCTCGCCGCCGCCGGGCTCTCCGACTACGTCGACATCCGTGAAGGTGACGCCCGCACCACATTGCGCGATCTCGGCGGTCCGGTCGACTTCGCGCTGATCGACGGCTGGCTCGGAAACGACCCCTCACTCGCCCGGCAAGTCATCGAACTCATCGCGCCTCAACTACGCGTCGGGGGCTATGTCATGAACGACAATGCCGAACCCGACTTCCTTGACTACATCCGCGATCCGGCCAACGGTTTTCTGTCGGTAACCCTGCCGCTTCACGGCGGCACCGAACTCGGCGTCAAAGTGGACGCATCACCGGGAAGCTCCTGACTGTTAAGACAACGCCGCTAGGAATCGGATCCGCTGCACCCGGCCGTCGTATGCGGACTCGACCCGGAGACCACGATCCGCTACGCCGACTCGGCCCGCCGGCTTCTGGGAACCACGGTCGAATGCGACCTCGGGCTGAGGCGAACCCACGGGCCGGGCCTTGCTCCTGGGCGAAACGGACCTCGGGTGCGCGCCGAGGAACCTTCAGTTGCGCTGAACTCACGGTCGACAAGGGGCGGGACCGGAATACCGGCCCTTGTCGGGTGAGGCTGCCGGGCGTACGACGCCGTTGCCCTCGCCAGGCTCAGCGGGGTCCGGCCTACCGGGAAGTGCGCGCCCGTCAGTTGGACGGGAGAGCTCCGCAGAACACGATCAAGGAGTGAACATGGGAAACCTCAGTGGAAAGGTCGCACTGGTCACCGGCAGCAGCCGGGGCATCGGGCGAGGCATCGCCGAACGCCTGGCCCGGGATGGCGCTCTGGTCGCCGTGCACTACGGCAGTAACGAGGCGGCGGCCAAGGAGGCCGCTGCGACCATCGCCGATGCCGGAGGCCGGGCGTTTGTCGTGGGCGCCGAACTGGGCGTTCCCGACGACGTGGACACGCTCATGGCCGGGCTGGAGGCCGGACTGCGCGCACACGGGGAATCGGCGATCGACATCCTGGTCCACAATGCGGGGCTCAACTTCATGGGGCGGCCGATCGAGGTCCTCACCCCTGAGGAGTTCGACCAGATGGTCGCGGTCAACGTCAAGGCACCGTTCTTCCTCACCCAGCGGCTGCTGCCACGGCTGCGCGACGGTGGCCGGATCATCAACATCTCATCCGTCTCCACCCGTATCGCCTCATCCCATGGCATCGGCTATCCGCTCACCAAGGGCGCACTCGAAGTGTTCAGCCACACCCTGGCCAAGCACCTCGGCCCCCGCGGGATCACCGTCAATTCCGTCGCAGTCGGCTTCACCCACACCGACATGACCGCCGGAGTGCTCGCCGACCCGGCGAACCTGGAGCGCAACCTCAGCCTGACCGCCCTCGGCCGGATCGGCCAAGTCCCGGATATCGCCGACGCGGTCGCCTTCCTGGCCTCCGACGACGCTCGCTGGATCACCGGCGCCAAGATCGACGTCACCGGCGGCGTCAACCTGTAGCAACGCTCAACGAGACCAACGCACCAACAGCCGAGGGGATGATCCGGCGGTCCCGCACCCGCGCCCAGTAGCGGGAGATGCCCGGCGAATTCGGCCTTTGGCCGACGGTCTACGGCCGCTTCCGGGTCCGGAGGGACGCCACCGTCTTCACCGCGCTGCTGGAAGGCCTGGTCGCCGAGGCCGCCCACCGAGAGAAGACGGGCTTGTCCCTGGTCAGCAAGAACTCCACCACCGCCCGCGCCACCATGACGCCGCCAGGATGCGTATAGGCAAGGAGGCCGTGGACGCTCTTGAGGAGGCCGCCGACGAGACGCACCTGCACCTGCTGCCGCACCTCCGTTCCACCTGGATGCTGTACGGCTGGCGGCCTCGGATCCCCACGCCGGGTAGGAACCGGCAGCTCACCGTGCTGGGCGCGCTGGAGGACACCACCGGTACCTGGGTATACCGGCCCGGCCGCCGCAGTGCGGCCGACTTCCTCATTCCTGCTCCAGCAGCCGATCGCCGCCTTCCCCAGCGCGCCGGCGACCGTGATGCTCTGCGACAACGACCAAATCCACCACGCCCACGCGGTACGCGACTTCATCGCCGCCCACCCAGGCGCGCACCTGTGGTGCTAGGGGCTCTCGTTTGGATCAGCGAGCGGACCAGAGGAAGATGCCGGCGATGTGCAGTCCGGCCAGGTAGATAGTGGCGGTCTTCTCGTAGCGGGTGGCGATCCCGCGCCACTGCTTCGACGGTTGATGCACCGCTCGACGGTGTTGCGCTGTTTGTATGCCTCGCGGTCGAAGGCTGGTGGCCTGCAGCCTCGGCTGCCCCGCCGCAGCCGGTGGCCACGCTGGTCGGCCGGGACCGGGATCACCGCCCGGATGCCGCGTTTGCGCAGGTGGTCACGGATCGCACGGGAGGAATACGCCTTGTCCGCCAGCGCCACGTCCGGCCTCGTACGCGGGCGGCCACGCAGCCGGGGAACGCTCAAGCGGGCAATGACCGCCTCGAAGGCGGGTGCGTCCCCGGCCTGCCCGGCGGTGAGGACGAAGGCGAGGGGACGGCAGCGGCCGTCGGCGACGAGGTGGATCTTCGTGGTCAGTCCGCCGCGGGACCGGCCGATGGCGTGGTCGGCCGACTCGCCGGCCGGGGCCCTTTTTTGCGGGCCCCCACCGCGTGCTGATGAGCCCGAACGATCGTGGAGTCCACCGAGACGGCCCAGGTCAGGTCCTCGTCGGCGTCGGCCTGGGCCATCAGCGCGGTAAACACCCGCTCCCATGTGCCGTCCACGGCCCACATCCGCAACCGGTTGTAGACACCTCTCCAGTTGCCGTACTTCTCCGGCAGGTGCACCCACTGCGTGCCGGTCTGGAACTTGAAGGCAATCGCGTCGATCACCACTCGGTGATCGCGCCAGCGACCACCCCGCCTCGGTGCCCGGTCCGGCAGCAACGGCTCGATCCGTGCCCACTGCACGTCGGTTAGAGGGTGTCTGAGAAGCCCCGTTCAGGGCAGGACCCGTGCTGTGCGGTGCAGTAGGAGCATGATCGTGGCAAGGTAGATCGCGTTCTCCTGGCTGGCGGCGAGGTACTCGTAGTCTTTGGAGAGCCTGCGATAGCGGCCCAGCCAGGCGAAACTACGCTCTGCTACCCAGCGGCGCGGGATCACCGCGAAGAGCGGTACCTCGCGAGGTGGGGCGTCGGCCCTGGCCCAGGTGCCGCGGAAGCCGCCGTCTTTGCGTCGCACGATCTGGAGGGTGATCCCGGTCTCTTCGCGCACCCAGGCCAG
>NZ_JBEZAN010000049.1:0-5275 GCF_040646595.1 Streptomyces sp. NPDC045470 | reverse complement strand
ACGACAAGACCGCCACCATCTACCTCGCCGGACTCCACCTCGCCGCCATCTTCATCTGGTCGGCGAGATGATCCGAAGAAAAGGCCCTAGCCGTAACGCCCACCCGCGACTCAGTCGATTCGCCGTGATCGATCCGAGTCTCGCCACCTTCACAGAGACCGGACACCCATGGCGTATTCGTCGAAGTGCCCGATGACATCTCGTGCCTTCTTGCCGCCCGGTACGGCACGGTCGAATGTGGTGAGCGCTTCGCGCAACAGTGCCTTTGCTGCCTCGGTCTTCACATGTGTACGGGCCATTTCGACACCACGTGGCGAAGGGCCATGACCGTGTACGGGGCATCGGTGAGCGCGTGGTCCTTATCGTCCTCGCTTAACATCCGGTGCAGGTCGAGCGCTACCTTCCGGTGCGCCATCCAGGCAGACGTGTGGCCGATGTTGGCTCCATGCTCCGTTGGTCGCCACGGCCCTCCGGACTCGCTCACGTTTGCAACTGCTCCGCTTGTGTAGGCAGAACAGGCCAGCTTACGGGCTGAGGAATGCCGGCGAGGAGGATTTCGGTTCGCGCGGCCACAACCATCTTCGCCTGGGCGCCCCACACTGGGCAGTATGAAGCCCGGCTCCCTCTCGGGGAGCCGGGCTTCATAGGTGACGGGAAGGCAAAAAGCGGCCGAGCGCTATCCCCAGCCTCAAGGAAGCGCACGAGTCGGCCATCGTTAGCCGGCCGGTGCGCGCAGGAGTCGCTCCCGGGTGCTTTCGGGCAGCACACGGCGCAGGACCGGCGCGGTGGAGCTGAGCGTGGTGGCGAAGCACGCCACAAGGTCGTGCGGCACGCTGGGACCGAAGGACGCGGCCCACAGGCACGGTGCCCCCAGCACCGGCTCGGCCCACGCCTGCCACCCGGCCGGACCCGCCTCATCGGTCTCCGCCGCCAGGACGCGCGGGTCGGCGTCCTGGATGAGGGGTGGCACCTCGCCGAGGCTGATGTGCGAGGCGAAAGTCGAATCCATCGCTCCCGCATGCGGCTGGTCGATGTCACGGAACCAGCCATGCGCGGTCACCGCGTCGAGGACCAGCTCGGGGCCGCCCATCGGGGCAGCAGGCTGGTCGCAGGCGTCGAGCGCGACCAGGAAGTCGGCCAGGGCCTCCCCCGGGACGTCGGGGGTGAAGTAGGCGGACCACTGCGCGAGCGGACTGCTCGTGTCCGCGCGAGCGGAGACCTGCCAGGCGATCGGCAGCTCCCCCAGATGGAACGGCTCGTCCGCCAGGACCCACTGGGCCCAGCGAAGGGTGTCGGGGCTGATGTGCAGGACAGTGCTGCGCAGGACCTGGCGGTCCTGCGGTGCCTCATCCGGCACCTGCCGTCCGCGGACGATCGTCAGGCTCGTCCAGCCCAGGCCGGCGAGCGTATCGGCGACGGCGTCGTAAAGCCGTCCGTCATCACCGGCCAGATGCCGGGGGCCGACCCAGTACGCGGGCGGGACTCCGTGCGGGAGGGGCGGGTCGGGTGGGAACTCGGGATGCAGGGGCGCCTCCAAAGACTCGGTGTGGTTCTACTTGCCGCCGGCGCTGCGGCGCGGCCGACGCGGGGGAGCCTGGACCGGAGATTGCCAGGCCAGTTCGACAGCGACCTCCCGCGGCAGGTGTCCGAGCTGCGTGTCCGCGTCCCGGCCCTCGGCGAGGTAGACAACAGGCAGGCCGGTCTCGTCGGTGGCCTGGACAACCCGCTCCACGCGGTGCGCCATCGGGAAGAACGGGTTCATCGCCTGTCGCACCGGAGCGCCTCGATCGCAGGCGGACAACAGGTCAATGAGATCGCCGACAGTCAACTCCGTATGAGGCACGGACAATCATCCTCCTTGTATGAGGGAGCGCGATGAGTGGCGGCATGCGCTGCCACCGGATGCAAAAAGTGCCCTTCGGCGAAGGACTTCCGGCTCAAGCCGGAGCGCTACTGGCGCCGGGAAGTCTCCAGCACGCGTGCCACGGCGGCGGCGACGATATCGGCCGGCGTCTCGGTCCCGAAGGACATCTTGTAGCCAGGAGCACTCGCCGTGCCGGTGACGGCGATCACCCACCCTTCGTCCTTCACCCAGTCCTCGTCGGCTCCGCCGGGCCGTCCGTTGGGGAACCAACCGAGGTAGAACCGGCCATCACGGCTGTTGATGTGGACATCGGCACGGTCATCCACGACGTGCGTGAACTCAGCCTCTGCGAACTGGTCGATCACCCGCATCGGCTGACCGGGACCGAGCCTCCATGAGCGGAGCCGAAGGGCTTCGCGGATCGTGGCAAATCCAGGTTGCAGCGCATCCACTGCCACGGAATCACCTCTCTGACCTGGGGTTTTCAGGGAAGGTCGTCTACGTTGACATGCCCCTGCGACTTCCACCAGCCCTTTGGCGATCTTTCCCGTCTGCTCCCGGCGAACTGTCCTTTGCCATTTCTGTGGGATCTCAAATTCCGTGTCGGAATCTCACGGTCGGTGTCGGATGGAAGTCGGATCCGACACCATGCTGAGATTCGCAGGTCGCAGTAGGCAAGAGAGAGCGCGGTCAGTGGGTTGCTGCTTTTCTACGCTGGCGCCCACGTTTACTCGTTGGGGGACTCCGTTGCCAGCGGGATGCCGCACTGCAGGCAGCCGTTCGCGTGGTCGTCCCGGCAGACGTAGCCGATGGCACCATCCACGCACCATTCGGCGGCCTCCTCGGACAGCAGGTCGGGCCCGGCATGGAGCAGCCGACGAAGTTCCGTGGTGTCCGCAATGTCGACCGGGCGGTTGGTGAACCACTCGTCGAACCAAGGCTTGTCTCGGTGCACGTGCCAGTGCGCATTCTCCCGGTCGTCGACAGCCGTAGTGAACCGATCGACGATGCGCCCCCAACTCGGTGTTCCGAACCAGCCGTTGTCGGACGCGCAGAAGAATTCGATCAGGGTTCGCAGGCCGAACGTCTTCTCGCGAAGGCAGTACGCTCGCCCCCAAGCGATCGCGTCCTGTGCCATCTTCGCGAGTTCTTCGCGCGGATCAGCCTCGTGCGCCGGGTCGTCAGGATTGTGGCAGGCCAGCCCGAGCTCGAGAACAGACTGCCCGGTCGGTAGAACCCGGGACGGGTTGACGATCGCGAGACCGAGACCGATCCAGTCGACATGGTCGAACGACAGCATCGAGCGCACGAGTCGGGTGGTTGCCGTGTTGATCCGCATCATTGTGCCGTCGTGGAGCGGGCTCTTCCCGGCATGCCAGTTCTCGACGGGTGTGTTGCGCCACACGGCGAGCGTGATGCGGGTGGCAGCGAGCCACAGCAGGGCGTCATCGTCGAGGTGCCCGAACCGCTTGGCACACTCCTGGGCGCCGTAGGTGATCAACTCTTCCGGTTTCGGCCACCTGTGGCTGTCGGGCCCTTCAGGCCCTTCAGGCCCTTCAGGCGCGTACTCGTAGTCGTCGGCGTACTCGTCGAGGATCCCGCTCAACTCAGCTGCGCTGTAAGCCTCGCTGTACTCGGAGCTGTCCGGCTCCTCGACGGTGTACATGTCGTGGTCCCAGGAGACGTACACGTTGCGCCAGAGCACTACGTCATCGCACTCGCCGGCGTTGTCCGTCACAACCGGCCTGATGGTGATCGGGGCAGTACGCCCGTCGGTTCGCTCGCCGTCCTTTTCGGCGGCCCATGCGGTGATGACCCCGAGCGGCTTCGGAAGGAGAGGACCGACCTCGGTGATGCTGAACGGCTCGTCGTCGTCATCGGTGTCGAACCGGCTGTTGACGAACGCGACCGCCTCGGAGGGCGTGCTGACGATGGACTGGCTACCACTCTCGTTGTCAACCACTCGCCACAACGGGCTGTTCTTCACGATGCTCTCCGATCGCAGTGAGTGCACCCGGGGCGGGTGCGATGCGCCGAGTCGCTCGGCACTGACTCCAATTATGGGTTGATCAACCCATCCGTAGTCCCGAAGACGCTTGTCGGCGACAACGTTCGGTACGTTCGCGTGCAACCTGCTTTTCGCGACCGCGGCAACACAGCAGAGTCCCACAGCGGAGAAGGCGAAGATGGCGCTGAACAAGAAGGGTTCCCGGCGCATAACCGTTGACGGGATCGAGTACCGCTGGCGGATCCGCAGGAAGCCCTCCTACATGCAGGGCCTCTGCTGGACACCGCTGACCTGTGCGGTTGAAGCGGCCAGCGGCAACCAGCCGGGCACGACCTTGATCGTCACCAGCGGTCAGGCCCATCCCAGCAACTGGGTGGGCGTCGAGGCGGAGCCCATTCGTCCGGCTCACGTTGTTGCCAGCATTCGAGAGGCACGGGATCAAGGCTGGGATCCAACCCGGGTCGGTTCTCCTTTCCAGCTCGACCGATCCGCAGGATTCATCGCCCAGTCATGAGACAGAGCGGAGTAGGGCGGCGCCTCTGGCCCGGCATCATGGCCTGGTGACCACATGGATGCGCTGCTACTGGGACGAGGACGACATCTGGTTCTACTTCGAGGTCGACGCCGAAGGCTGGGTGATCCGGCAGGTCGAACTCGAAGGGCCAGAGCTGAACCCAATCGCAGCTGCTACCCTCGCCGAGTGGCAGCGGGCCCGCGACGCAGGCCGCCTCGGTGATTACGACAGCAGATTCGGGATCACCGCCGAGCTGCCCGTCTCGGAATGGGAAGGCCACGACCCCGAACAACTCACCTTCGAGGAGTTCGAGGACGTATGGGGCCTTGCCCGTCAGCAGATCGCATCCCGGCCCAGCTGACCTCTCGGCGCCGCACTGGCTTCTTGGCATCATCGCGACATGACCCCGACCCTTCCCCGCACCGTCCGAGCCGTCGACACCGCTCAGCTCCTGGACCTGGCCCAGGAGGCCGCCATGCATGGCTTCAGCCAGCGGCTCCCGGTCGACTGGCTCCGAGAGCACCTCGCCGCAGAAGCGACGCACTACCTGTTCCCGACACTCGTGCAGCGGCTCACGCACCGTCCTGAGGTGCCGCTGCAGTGGAGGTGCCAGCAACTGCTGACCGTCAGCACCGGCGAGCAGATCTGGGGTCTCCTCGATGTCCTTCCCGACACCTTCGACAAGATCTCGGAGACCTTGGACACGGCGTCCAAGAAGGACATCGTCAACCGCATCGAGCAAGCAGTGAAGGTGCGGAAGTGGATGGAACGGACAGCCGCCGATGCAGGCTCATTAGGAGTTGTCTTCAAATGTCAGGCCCACATCAGGAGCGATGCGAGGGTGACGGCTGCCTGGTAGGACTCGGCGGTCTTGTCGTAGCGGGTGGCG
>NZ_JBEZAN010000048.1:0-5499 GCF_040646595.1 Streptomyces sp. NPDC045470 | reverse complement strand
AAAGGTTGTCTCGTAGCTGAAGTGGCTGCTGCGCCGTTGAGTGGGCATGGGTGGGGTGATGTCAGCGGATGATCCGAGGTGGATCGAGCCGTTTTCCGGGTTGAGTCAGTCGCAGTTCGAGCAGCTGGTGGCCTTGGTACGCCGTCGTGGTGGTGACGTCCAGCGAGGTCGTCCGTGGCGATTGCCGTTGGCGGACCGGGTGTTGCTGGTGGCCACCTATTGGCGCACGAACCTCACGCTCAGGCAGGTGGCGCCCTTGTTCGGGATCTCGAATTCGGCGGCGGACCGGATCTTGGATCACCTCGCACCCCTCTTGGCGATTTCACCGGCCCGCCGGCCACGCAAGGACACCGTGTACATCGTGGACGGCACGCTGGTGCCCACCCGCGATCGCAGCATCTCCGCCGCGAGCAAGAACTACCGCTACTCGACCAACCTGCAGGTCGTGATCGACGCCAACAGTCGCCTGGTGGTAGCCATCGGGGCCCCGTTGCCGGGCAGCCGCAATGACTGCCGGGCGTTCAGCGAGTCCGGCGTCGACCGGGCCTGCCGTGGGGCCCCGGTCATCGCCGACGGTGGATACCAAGGCACCGGACTTCTCATCCCGCATCGCAAACAACGAGGTCAACAGCGCTTGAGCGGCCGGCAGGAGGCCGAAAATAAGGTGCATCGCAAGGCCCGGGCCCGCATCGAGCATGCTCTGTCCCGACTGAAGAACTGGAAGGTCCTGCGGGACTGCAGACTCAAGGGCAACGGCGTTCACGAAGCAATGCTCGGCATCGCCCGCCTGCACAACTTGGCTCTCACGGGATAACACCCACCCCATACGGGACAACCTTTAGGTGACCCGGCAGGACGTCCTGGCCGTCCACGACCAACTGTCCGGGCGAAACGTAACCACACCCTCAGTGCCCTGCGCTCCCTGTTCGCCTACTGCAAGAAGAACGGCACGGTCTTTCACAATCCCACCGCCAGGATCCGGGTGGGCGCGCAGCCCCTGGTCCGCCTCCTGCAGCCGCTGGCGCCCCACGAAGTTCGACGAGCCGTGCAGTCGGCGGCCACCCCGGCCGCTCGCGTCGCCCTCGCCCTGGCCGCCGTCCACACCGTGCGACCGTCGGACATCCCCGCAGTGCGACTCGACCACGTCGACCTGAACGGCAGGCGCCTGACGGTCGCCGGCCGGACCCACCCGCCCGACGAGCTCACACGCCAGGTGATCCTCGCCTGGCTTGAGCACCGCCGCCGCAGGTGGCCGGACACCGCCAACCCCCACCTGCTCATCAACCAGCAGACCGCCATGGACACCACCCGGGTCGGCGGGTCCTGACTCGCCGCGGCCCTGCGGGGGAGCCAGGTCACCCTTGCGCAGCTGCGCGCCGACCGGCAACTCGAAGAGGCGCTCGCCCACGGCCCCGACGAGCTTCACCCCACCGAAGTCTTCGGTGTGGACGACAAGACCGCGATCCGCTATGCGAAGGCCGCCCGCGCCCTTCTGGAACGGCCCTTCGAGAGCGACCCTGCGGCCTCACCGCAGACTCACCGCTGACCTCCGTACAGGGAAGCGCTGTCCATCAAGACGGTGCCCTATGTGGTGAGGCGGGTGCCCCGGTGTACGGGGCGGGGTACGTGAGTTGGATCACGGCCACCCTCATGCCGCGGCCCGGCCGCCAGCCTCGTCAACATTGCACCCCGACTGAAGGAGGGGCCCCAGTGCTCCCGGTTGCGGGCGCTCAGGCCGCCGCGCGGCGCCTGCGCAGGGCCGTCACGCCCATCATCGCCGCGCCGAGCGGCAGCAGCACCGCCGCAGCGAACGAGAGCCACGGTGTGCCCTCGCCTCGGGACCAGCCGACGATCAAGCCCGCCCACAGGACGACGCCGGCGGGGAGCACCAGCCAGTTCGAGACGGCGGCAGCCCGGGCCGCCGCGCGCTCTCTCCCATACGCCCGCAGCACCTCGCCCACCGCGTGAGGTCCCACCACCAGCAGGAAAGCCACAACGGCCCAGTCCAGACCCTCACCCCGGCCCCAGTCAACGACGACGCTCACCGCCATGACGCCCACCACGACGGCGAAGCCCCAGGACAGGCCCTTCTTCGCAGCCATACAGCTCACCCCGCCCACAGCACGGCGCGCAGCGTGCCATCGAGACCGGTACTGCGGGCCCGGGCGGAGCAGGCCCGCATAGCGATCGTGCGGTCTTCCCATTCCAGAATATCCGTCATACCGGAAGCATATGCAGGTCCGGGTGAACAGACCGGATACCGGTGGCCCTCTCTCGGCCCCACCCCACCCATTGTCCCCCCCCAGGCCGTAAGGATCGGGCTACGGACAATCGCTGCGCACCGCATAGAAGGGGCGAAAGCATGGGCCTTTGGTCCCGTTGACGCTGGGCTGTACGGCCCTGGGGCGGACGACCCACCCAATGATCACCTGGGCCTTGGGAACGACGACGATCCCAGCAGCAGACGGAAAGCCCATGCCGCTGCGCGCTCCGAGTCTGATGCCTTCCCGCGCAAGAGGAAAATGGTCCATGAAACAGAAAAGCCTGCGCCTCTCCGTCATATCCGCTGTCTGTGCCGCAGCCGTCGGACTCACCGGCATCGGCAGTGCCCACGCTGCTGCTACCGGGGACGCTCGCCCCGTAGCGGCCGCCGCCTCCACCCAAGGTGGCGGCATGTCCGAGGCGGGCGATGCCACTCCTGAGCAGATCGACGAGCTGGCGCGGTATCTCCAGGCAATCGCCGAGGGTGAGATCGTCGACTCCGACGGCAAGTTCGACTACGCGAAGACGCGCGCCCAGTTCAGTGCCGAGTTCGCCGACGCGCTCGCCCAGGAGTTCAACAAGGTCGGCTCCGGTCCTCACGAGCGGCGCAGTTACGTGTCTTGCCTTCTGGACGGTGTCGGTCTCGGCGGGCTCGCTGGCGCTTCTGCTGACATCGTGAACCACCTCAAGAAGAAGCACTGGAAAGAGGCAGCCAAGCTGCTCACCAAAGAAGCTGCCAAGCGGGGCATCAAAATAGCTGTTAAGGGAGGTGTAGCGGGGCTGGCGGTGGCCCTTGGCGCCTATGCCGTCAAGTGTGCCTTGTGGGACTGATAGCAAGGACGGATGCTGAGCGGGCCTGTTCCTACCCGGAGCTGGCCCGCTTCGGCGTCAGATGTCGGCCTGGACCACTCGGCGTAGCTGGTTGAGGTAATCGTCGAACCGTTGGCGTCCTGACTCTGAGAACCAGACGCGGGTCACCGGGTGCCGTCGCTCACGGAACTTGCCGATCTCGATCAAGCTTTCCTTCTCCAGGATGCTCAATTGTCGTGACAGCTCGGCGGTTGACAGGTCGAGGGCGTGCTGCAGGTCGGCAAAGTTGATCTGCTCGACGTGCCGGAGCGTTCCCAGGATCGCCAGGCGGGTGGGAGAGTGGATCGCTGTCAGCAGGCGGGTGCGGGGGTGCTCGCCGGTCATCTTGCTAGCGCCTCCACCGCAGGGCGAGATACACCATCAAAGGCACGGCAGGCAAAGCCGCTTCCATCAGCGAGACACCAACTGACACCGCGGTGCCCCGCAGAATGTCCAGCACCGGCACGCCTGACAACACCCATGCCAAAAACCGTGCGGTGTTCTCCACTTTGGTGTGGGGCCTACGGCGGGTGGCGCGACCGTGAAACCAGTCCCATCGCAGCAGAATGAACAGCAACGCCACCAGGATCACGACACCGATCACGGTGGGCACGCTATGAGCGAGGGCAACGGCAAGACCCGCAAAGAGCGCGGCTACTGACGCTATACCGAGGATCCGTTCACGCATGCTAGCGGGTCGTGCGAGCGTCGGGGCGTCCATGATGACTTGCAGCTGCTCTGCCGGGTTCATGTCGCGTTCCAACAGAATCACCCCTTGTTCATTGTGTCCCAGTGATCCAATAATGGCAGCTAGTTTCCATATGTGCAACTACTCGCGTTATTGCGAGCCCGTCCGGGACTTATTTCAGTTTTCCATCCCGAGTGTCCGGCGACCGTGGCCGCGATGCGCGCCGCGCTTACCCACTACAGCGGCCATGAGTGGGGCGATCGGCCACTGTGGTACCTGCTTGCGTACCCGCCGGTGGGACTTCTGGCCGACGCGATGGAGTGGAGTGGCCGGATCCGCGCGTACGCGAACACCTCGTCGACGCCCTCGCCCGGCACCTGACGTACGGGCGGTACGGGGCCCGCCGACGGGGACGACATTTCCGCGACCTGGTGCTCGTGGAGGTGATCGCGGGCGACCGCAGGTGCCCCCGGGCAATTCGAACGCGCGGCGGACGAAGTCGACCACCACCTCCGGCTACGTCTACGACTTCGGGAAGCGCCGCATTCGCTGATACGACGTCAGCGCCAGCAGCAACGCGAGCTAATGACCGCAGGAGTCCATCCGCTCCTCAGGCATGTTCGCCACGAACCCACCGGGCGAGAGCCCACAACAGGAGCCAGCAGCCTCGGGCTCCCGACGAAGGCCCTTCACTATCTCTGAACTCGTGGGCCTCTGACGATGAGCATGGTTACCCACTCGACCAAGGCATGCGGGAGGTCGAGTGCGGCAGGATAGGGAACCAACGGGGCTCCTGCGCTGATGAGTTGATACGTCGAACCTCTCTCTCAACGGCACAGGAGCCTCGTGCGTTGCGGGAGGCCGCCCCGTCACCCGACCGGTGGCCACTCTGAAAACGCTCAGTGATACGGCCTTGCACATACTGGTGGTCGGCAGTCGGGACCTTGAACGCGTGCCGCTGCTTGGCATACTCCAAAACTTCGTCGAGCAGCGGTCGAGGTACGCCGCGGCCAATACCCCGTACAGCAGACGATCGAGGGAGATCGTGTTGTAAATGGCGTCAATGCCGCTCCCGACGCCTCCGATGATATTCTTTGCGTCCACACGGACACCGTCCAAGGCGATCGGTCCTGTGGGGCTGGTGCGGTTGCCCATCATGTCCTCGGTCGGGCCTTGACGGACCCCTTCGGCGTGCTGCGCCGCTGGTGGTTGCGGGCCCGCCTGTACGCCGACCCACTGCCGGACGACGTCCGGGCGGACATCGAGGCCGGCACCGCCCCGGACACGCGGCCAGCGCCGCGCTGCGCCAGGACGCCGCCGACCGCGAGACGAGCACCGGTGAGCGATGACATCCCCAGCCCCGGTAGCAGGACGGCGGGGACCGTATCCGGCTCTCGCCCGCCGTTCTGCCGCTGCTGAGCCCGGCTATATCGGCGAGCGTGTGAACTTCGCGCCGCGCCCGTCCCGGCTCTGGCCCAGCCCGTTCCGGTCTGGCCGGGCTGTTACTCGGGGCCACTGACCCGGGACATCGGTATCGCCGAGTACCACGTCGGCGACACCGCGCCGGACGCGGACAGCCCCGCCATTTACATCGCCCGCATCGTGATCTCGGACGACTGGCTGGACTTCTGAGCCGCCCACCTCTTGAACAGGTCCCGGGAAGAGCAAGGCAAGCGCCGGCACCCGGGACAACACGCCTA
>NZ_JBEZAN010000047.1:0-7148 GCF_040646595.1 Streptomyces sp. NPDC045470 | reverse complement strand
TCCAGCCGAGGTTCATCGCGTCCCCGAGCCCCAGGCTCAGCCCCTGACTGCCGAACGCGCAGTGCACGTGCGCCGCGTCGCCCGCCAGCAGCACCCGGCCTCTGCGGTAGTCGGTGACCTGGCGGGCGTGGTCGGTCAAGCGGGTCGCGGTCCGCACCCCGGTGATCGTGACGTCCATGCCAAAGACGCGGCGCAGCCGCGCCTGGAGGTCCTCGGCGGTGACCGGCGCGTCCCGGTCGGCCGGCGGGCCGTCGAACTCCACGGTGACGACGCGGCCCGGCATCGGCCCAGGGGCATGGACCCCGGTGTCCGTCGCGGTCCAGCCGACCCTCAGGCCCCCGGCGCCGGTCATCTCCACGACCGCCTGATGACAGGTGACCTCCGGGTCCGTACCGGGAAATGCGAACCCCGCGAGCCTGCGGACCGTGCTGCGGCCGCCGTCGCAGCCCACGAGCCAGCCGGCCCGTACGGCCCCGTGACTGGTCCGCACCGTGACACCCCCGACGTCCGCATCGAAGCCGGCCAGCTCTACACCCCGGCGCACGTCGACACCGAGCACGCCCGCCCGAGCAACCGCTCGATGTCCTGCTGCGCCACGAAAGCGATCTCGGCGGCGGGTCCGGCGTCGCCGAGACCCGGCTCCGTACGGTCGACCAGGTCGGCGCGCAGCATGATTCCGGCGAAGTGCCCGACGAACCCGAGCCCTTGGCCCGCGGCCCCGCCTCCGTCCCCGCCGTTCCGTTCGCGCAGGAATGCCTGGAAGCGGTCCGTCGCCTGCCGCTGCACCTCGGCCAGCGCGGGCAGCATGCCCCGGCGGTAGAACGCCTCGGCGCCGGGCGTGGTGATCGCCCCGCCCTTGATCGTCGGGTCCACTGCGGTGAGGCGCTCCAGGACGGCCACCCGCGCGCCTCCGAGCCGGAGCTCGCAGGCCAGCATCAGTCCGACCGGGCCGCCTCCGGCCACCACTACGTCACAGTCCATGGCGCCGACTATGGCCGAGGGCCGAGAAGGCCAAAAAGGCGCCGCGGTGCCAAGGAGCCCCCCCCCGAGGAGGGATGGGAAGCGGGCCGTCCGCGCTCCTCCTCAGCTGCCTCCCCCGCCCGCCGGTGTCCCGGCCGGTCCTCGACCGGCTCGATCAGGTGGCCGGGCGGTCAGGCGGTAAGCGCTGCGAGCTCCGCGCTGGCGCGCTCAGTGACCAGGGCGAGGACGTGGTCGGCGGCGGCCGGGGCGACCATGCCGCGCTCGGTCGCGTCGACCTGCCCGAACGAGACCGGGGCACCTGCCATGCGCGAGCGGAGCTACCCGAGTGGCACCTCGGACGCCGAATGAGCCGTCGCCGAACCACTGCTGACCATCCGGCGTCCGAGCTGCCGCGGGTGGGCGCCCGGAGAAGCGCCAGCCCCGCAAGCCTTCAGCCGCGGGAGCGCAGTATGCGGCGCATCCGGTCGGCCCGGTCCAGGAGGTTCGTGCGGACGGCTGGGACAGCCTGCGCCGCCAGGTCTTCCGCTCGTTCCACGAAAGTCAGGTCGATACCGAACAGCGGGAACAGGGTTTTGGTGTAGATCGTCGCCGGCTGGGTTCCGCTGCGGTGGATGGCTGCGACGAGATCGAGGTAGGCCTGCGTGTGGGGCCTGAGCAAGTCGTCCTGGCCGGCGCTCCAGAACAGCGTCGCGACTGAGTGGACCGAAGCGAGAGGCACCGCGCGGTCCGTCGCCAGCGTCTGCCAGACTGCTTTCTTCTCGGCCGCGTCCGGGGTGGCCGCGCGGACCTGGAGCCTGCTGATCCATGCGTCGGGATCCGGATCGCGGTCGAGCAGAGCCTGTGCCTCGCCTGCGGTCGGGCTTCCGAGCTGAGCCTTGCGAACCAGTGCTCGCCACTGGAGATCGATGTCGTTCCCGGCCTCGGTCTGGAGCCACGCAATCTCCTCCGGTTCGGCCGCGGTGCGAGCGAAGCCGCGCAACGCCGCTTTGCGGTAGGCGCCGACGCCGGAGAGGCTGCGGCACGCCGCAGCCACGGCTCGCAGCAGCTCGTCCCGGTGCGACTTCGGGCTCCACAGGTCTGCGGCCTCGACAGCCAGGTTGAGATACGGCTCGATCACTGACGCGGACGTCTCGACAGCGAGCACTCCGGTCAGGCACTCCACGGCCTCGGCGGCTGTCGCTTCGCCGTTGATCAGCATGTCCCAGGCCGTGGTGACGGCGACACCCCGCGCGGTCGCAGTGGGCAGGCGGGCGGCGTTGCGGAAGAACGCGTCTTTGGTCGTGGCGTCAGGTCTCGTCGAGGCGAAGGTCAGGTCATCATCGTTGACCAGATACAGGTCGGCTCCTGCTGGTAGGTCGAGCCGGGTTCGTTCGCCCGCTACCTCGACTTCGACGAGTGCAATGCGCTCAAGGTGGTCCCCGGAACGCTCGTAGGCGCCGACGGCAAGCACATGCGGGCGTGGCCGGCCACCTGGGCCCAGAGCAACCAGGGCGAACCCGTCTGCGTCGTGGTCGAGAGCCAGCCGGTCGGTGCCCGCTGTTTCCAACCATCCCGTGCGCCACTGGTCCAGGTCACGTCCGCTGGCGTCGGCGACCGCGTCGATCAGGTCATGCAGCGTGGTGTTGCCCCAGGCATGCGTGGCGAAGTAGCTGGTGAGACCCGCGGAGAAGTTTGCTTCGCCGACGTACGTCATCAGCTGGTGCAGTACGGATGCACCCTTGGGGTAGGTGATGGCGTCGAATGTCGCTTTCGCCTCGGAGACGTCGCGAACCTGCTGGCGGATCGGGTGCGACGTCGGTCCCTGGTCCATGAAATAGGCTCTGATTTTCTCGCCGGCCAGATGTGCCGTCCAGGCATCGGTGTACGACGTCACACTCACGGCGGCCCAATTACTTGCGAACTCCGCGAACGCCTCGTTCAGCCACAGGTCGTCCCACCAGCGCATCGTGACGATGTTGCCGAACCACATGTGCGCGAGTTCGTGCAGCAGGTACCGCGAGAAGATGTCCCACTCCGCCCTGGTCGGCGTGCTCCTGCGCAGGAACCAGTCCATCCAGGTGACGCAGCCGAAGTTCTCCAACGCGCCGGGGAACTCGGGCGTGAAGACCTGGTCGTACTTGTGCTGCGGGAACGGCATGCCGAACTTGCCGGCGAAGAACTCGAGCCCCTGAGTGGTCAGGGTGAACAGCTCGTCGGCGTCCCGTTCCAGGATCGAAGCCAGCGACTGTCGGGCGAAGAGCCCGAGATCATGACCAGCTCCGCGACGACGCAATGCGTAGTACGGGCCCGCATTGATCACAGTGTTGTACGCCGCCAGCGGCGGCGTCGGCGGGAAGGTCCAGCGCCGCACGGAGCCGAGGTGTTCGATCTGCGGGTCACCGCTGTTGCTCAGCACCCGCCAGCCGGCAGGAGCGGTCACGGTGAACGCCCACGGCGCCTTGAGGTCCGGCTGATCGAAGCAGGCCAACACGTACCGGGCGTAGTCGGGACTGAAGTCGGTGCAGACATACGTCTCGCCGTCGGCGGGGTCGACCGCCTTGTGCACGCCCTGGACATCGGCCGAGCACTCCGTCACCGAGACCACCGTGAGGACGTTGCGCTCGGCAAGATCGGTCAGCGCGATCCGGCCCTCAATAGCCGACCGCAGTACGACCCCGTTGAGCGTGGCGCTCTCCACCGCCGCCGCACAATCGGCAAAGGTCTCAGCCCCGGGCCGGTGGCACGTAAAAGTGATCGTCGATTCGCACCGGACCCGCGAACCGGTCATCAACTCCGAAAGATCGACGGCCACGTCATACCGCTCGACCGTCAGCAGCCCCGCGCGCCCCTCGGCCTCGGTTTGAGTCAGACTCTTGCCGCTCATCGCTGCCCCTCTCGGAGATCCGTTCATTCGCTGCGAACCACCCGCTCAGTTCAGCAGGACGATCGCGGGGCTGCCCGGGCCGGGTGGCTGGACGGCTGCCGCGGCCCGGCCGACGCCGATCTGCGGGGCGGCCAGCCCCATGCCTTTGGCGCATGTCCGCGCCAGCACCGACCGAACCAAGGCCCTGCGCGACGAGAGCCACCGGACCCGCCGCGAAGTCACCCGCCCGTTGGTCACACTGCGCCTCCTCATCGAGGACCCGGCCCTGCGCGCTGCCGCCGACCAGATGATCACGCTGACCTGCGCGATCCGGGACAGCATCGCCCGCCCCGAGGACGTCACCGCCGCACGCAAAGCCTCGCTGACCGCGGAACTGACCGCCGTGCACCGGGCCGCGGCTGACGCCCACGACCACTTCGTGGACACCGCCGCCCGCTACCTCGCCCACAACGCCTGACCGCGCACCGTTCTCACGCACCGTTCGGAGGCCTCATGGAGCAGCACTCGAAGGCCGTCGCCCGGATCAGCCGCGTCGAGACGTCGGCCGAGCGGACCGCCGGCACCGGCGAGGGCCTGGCCGTGCCCGCCCCGGCCGCGGCCACCGCGCTCAGCCTGCTCGCCGACTCCGTCCGGCACGGCGCCGCCGCCCCCGACGGCCTCGTCCAGGCGCTGAAGGCCGCCGGTGTCCACGAGGCGGTTACCGCCGCCGACCGCGTCATGCAGAGCGCCGACGACCCGTACGACTTCGATGTGCACCTGCACGCCGACAACCTCGCCGGAGCCGCGGGCGACGTCCGGCGCGCCTTCGAATGGCTCTGCCTACGGATCAGCCGCCGAGTGAACTCAGAATGCTCACCTTGGCCACGTCATCGAAGCATTGCAGGACGTTCGCGTTGACGGGCACATTGAGGATCCCTGCGCCGGTCTGGGCGCCTTGGCGGTTTTCGCAATCTTGGTCAGTTTCCGTGATTTTGGGGGCGTCGGCGCCGCCGCATTGGTTGAGGGCGCTGCCGAGGGGGAGTCCGACAAGGTTGCTGCTTGCGGTACCGGTGCCGTGTGTGGTGGCTCCGCTCGTCCGGGCGCCTGTGTGATTGACGCAGGTGACGGCGAACGCCGGGGAAAGGAAGTCCCCGACACCTCCAGCGACTGCGGGAGCGGAGGTAGCGATGCCCGCGCTCACAGAGGTGACGGTGAAGGCGACGGCTGCGGCGGCCTGACGTGAAATCACGTCGGTTGAACGAGATGCCCGGCCCGATGTCACGGCCCCTGCGCCGCCTCGTCGGGAAGCCCAACGACTTACGGCCGGAGCTTTCCTGCCACAGAGAGTCACTGTTCAGCGGATATGACACAGGTTCTACATGCAACACGGTCGGCCCAGGCCAGGAACGCTTGCGTGTCTCCTGTGGCCAGGAGGTCGGCACCGAGGTCGCCGCGGGCGACGATGCGGGTGCGCTGTCGTTCGGTTGTCTCGCCGAGGCCGGCCGGCCCCTCGACCGCGGGCTGCCCCAGCAACAACGCATACCTGTCGGCACCAGCACGTAGTAGCGTCGTCAGCTCATTGCGTCCTCGTCTCCAACGAACCCTTCAGGCGGAAATGCCGGAATCCTCGGAAGTCAGTAAAGTCCCGCACCCCACCGGATGAAACCGCTGGTCGCGCTCTGGTGGTCCCCGCGCACGCGGGGGTGGTTCCAGTGGGCGGACTGACGTGGCCGCAGGGAGCAAGCTCCGGGCCACCGGTACCGCCTGCCGGGCCCGTCCCGGGCGCGGCCTCCGGCTCACTCGCTGCCCACCGCCTCAGCGGCGATGTAGCTCGCGCCATGGTGGGCTGCGGTGACGGCGGCCAACTCCGGCAACTGAGCGGCGATCTGCGCACGCAGCCGTGCCGTCTCCTGCGCTCCAGCCGCGTCCTGCGCCTGGGCGTGCTCACCACGCATCAGGGCCCTGCTCCGCCGCGGACTCCGTTCGGGCCGGTGCTTTCCGCTGTTGCGGACCGCGGACACCGGAAGGGCAAGGGCTGCGCGGACCCCGGCGACGTTCGCCGCCGCTTCCCGGTCCGGCTCCCCCGGCTCCCCGGCCGGCGCCCCGACGTCCTGGCCGCCCAACGCCGCGAGCGCGCACGCAGCCGCAGCGAACGAGGTTTCCGCTGGAGCGGCAGGCCACTGCCGGCTGCGGCCTGACCCCGCCCAACCCGGCGAGGAGACAGGACTAGGCCGTTTCTGATGGCTCTTGGACGGTGTCGCGGAGCCGGATGACGATCGCGGTGACGGTGAGGGCGCCGTTGAAGATGCAGTCGCGTTTGTCGTAGCGGTCGGCCACCGCCCGGAACTGTTTCCACTTGCTGACGCAGCGCTCGACCGCGCTGCGCCGTCGGTCTGGGCTTTGTCGAAGGCCGGTGGTCGGCCACCCGCCCGGCCACGGTTGTGGCGGTCGGCCCGCTGATCGTCCGGCTCGGCGATGGTCGCCTTGATGCCCCGACGGCGCAGGCAGGCGCGGTTGTCGCGGCTGGAGTACGCCTTGTCGCCGCGTACCCGGTCCGGACGGCGGCGTGGGCAGCCGGGCCCGCGCCGGGCCATGCGCAGCGTCTGAAGCACCGGCCAGAGCATGGGGCTGTCGCCCCGCCGGCCCGGCGAGGTGAGCCAGGTCAGCGGGCGGGCCCGGGTCGTCAGCCGGCAGATGGACCTTGGTGGTCAGTCCGCCCCGTGAGCGCCCCAGCGCCTCCCGCCCATCGGCCTCCACACGGGCCCGCCCCCTTTTGCGGGAAGTCCCGCGGCGGCCGGTGACGGGCCCCGGCCGCATGCTGATGAGCCCGGAGCGTGGTGGAGTCGATGTTCACCGCCCAGTCCTGCTCCAGCTCACGGGCCAGGACACCGTCGGGATCGCCGGCGTCGGCCTCGACCTGCAGCTCGGCCAGGATCCGCTGCCAGGTGCCGTCCGCCGACCAGCGGCGATGCCGTTCGTAAACGGCCTGCCAGGGCCCGTACCGCTCCGGCAGATCCGGTCAGGGCACTCCGGTGCGGGCCCGGAACAACACACCGTTCACCACTGTCCGGTGATCGGACCACTGCCCGCCAGGCCTGCCGTTGGCCGGCAGCAACGGCTCAATCGCCCGCCACTGCGCATCGGTCAGTTCGTGCCGTCGCACCATGCCCCGACGCCTGCCCGGCCCCGGACCTGATCCACCCCACCCGACAAGAGCCATCAGAAACGGCCTAGGGCCTTTCCTTCGGATCATCTCGCCGACCAGATGAAGATGGCGGCGAGGTGGAGTCCGGCGAGGTAGATGGTGGCGGTCTTGTCGTATCGG
>NZ_JBEZAN010000046.1:0-7647 GCF_040646595.1 Streptomyces sp. NPDC045470 | reverse complement strand
CCGATACGACAAGACCGCCACCATCTACCTCGCCGGACTCCACCTCGCCGCCATCTTCATCTGGTCGGCGAGATGATCCGAAGGAAAGGCCCTAGCTCAATCCACCTCCAGTACGACGGCTCACCTCCGCCCGCGCAGAGAGCACCGTGCGCCGCAGGCCTCCGGGCTGATCGACGCGGTTCGCCTCCGCTCGCACGAAGAGCACGACCGGCTGAGCAACAGCAACCTGCCCGACGACGGTTCACCTCCACTCGCGCGGAGAGCAACAGATAGGTGAGCCAGCCGGACGTCCCGCACTGTAGGGCTCACTCGCCCGGCGCCAGTCGGCGTCGGCGGCGTGCACCAAGTGCCTTCGTACTTGTTCGTGGCCAACGCGGTCATTGTGCCGGGCTGTCGACTGCGTCCGGCAGCCTGGCCCTCGGGCAGGCCCGTCATCGCAGGTTGCCCCATGCTGTGATGAACAGACTGAACACGGCGATGAACGTAGGCCCGGCAACAAGCACGGCCCGCAACGGGGGCAAGCCGCTGAGATGAGCCAAGATCCCGGCAACGAGGGCGGCGTTCAGTGAGACCGAGGCGCCGAGAAGCAGAAACATGATCAGTGTCTGAGTGTTCACTCACTTCTTTGCTCTGGTTGTTGAGAACAACCGGTCGACCGGTTGTTCTCAACAACCAGAGCAAAGAAGCGCGGAACGAAATGTACTACAATTGCGCCAGTCGAACGTCACCCTGAGCACTGCTTGGGCGGCTCACCTCCGCTCGCGCGGAAAACAGCCGCCCGGGTAGGCAGCACCGTCCCATGATGGAGGACGCCTCGCGGGTCCTCCCCCGCAGCCCGTCCCGCGTTCCGGGTAGGTTGCCCCTCATGCACCGTCGTTCCTCGTATCGCGAAACGGCAAAGCCCCTCTAACGTCGCAGGTCGCGAAGGGGCGCTCTCTGCGCAGGCGGAGGTGAACCGTCGATGATCAGGCCTAGGTGGTCGAGGACTTCGTGCTTTCCGCGCAGGCAGAGGTGAACCGCGGCCAAGTGCTCTCCACGCGTGCGGGGGTGGTCCCCCGCGGTTGCTGCTGCCGACGTTGGCGATCCAGTGGTCCCCGCGCACGCGGGGGTGGTCCCGGAACTGGCACCGGCGGCGGGCAACTCGCCACGTGGTCCCCGCGCACGCGGGGCTGGCCCTGCCTTCCCGGTCATCAAGTGGCCATGCGAAGGTGCTCCACGCAAGGTTCCTCTTGCGTGGAGAGCGCAGAGATCGCCACTGTGTGATGCCGCCCGTACTGGCAGGCTGGTTCCACGGAGGACAGCCGCGCAGTCGGCCAACGATGGTCGCCCGCCGTCCCGGACCCAGTCGGCACCTCGAGTCCTTCACGTGACGATTGCTGGCGATGCCTGCGGTACATCCTGGGCTGGCGGGAGCTTCGTCGAGCTGCCAGAGGGTAGTAGGTGGAACTTGTTGACTGGTCGTTAGTGATGACCTTAGGGTGCCCTGGTGGCTTCTGAAGCGTTGTTCGTGATGATTCATGTGGGGCAGAAGGTCGGGCACCAGCGGAACCTGGAGCACGGGATGGTGACGCGTTCCTGGGGTTTTCCGAGGAAGCCGGACTGGTACGGACGGCGGCAGCCGGACTTCGCGGTGCTGGTGACCGGGGCGGCGCCGCGGGTGCAGCCGGGGCAGTGGGAAGCGAAGTCTGTGCGGATGGTGCTGTGCAAGGTGCAGGTCGGTGTGTACGAGGGCACAGCGCCGCATTGGCCGGACGAGGCCGCCGAGGAGCGGGTCATCTACCCCTACCGGCTGGGCTTGGAGCCGCTGGCCGTGCTCGACGATGTGCCGCTGGGCCCGGACGGTCCGCTCAGCGCGGAGGCGTCGCAGGCCGCGCGCCGGTCGGGGACCCAGCAGGGGGTGGGGTACCTGGTGGCGATGGACCCGCAGCCGTTGTTTGACGCGGCCGGCATCGAGGCCGACTGGGCCGCGGACCGTGACGTGGCGCTCGCCGCGACGCCAGGGGTCACGCTTGAGCAGTTGCAAGGCCCCAACAGCCCCCGGCGCGGGCGGCGGGGCGCGGGGCGGCAGATGGACCCGGAAAAGCGCAAGGCGGTCGAGCTGTACGCCGAGGAGAAGGCCGTCACCCACTACCAGGATCCCAAGCGGGGCTGGACGGCGCGCAAGGTCGGCAAGCCCTACGACCTGCGCCTGGAGCGGGAAGGGCTCGAGCGGCGGGTGGAGGTCAAGGGCACCACCGGCGCCCCCACCAGCGTGGAGCTGACCGTGAACGAGGTCTTCCACGCCCGCGATACCCGCCACACCGTCGACCTGTTCATCGTCAGCGACATCAAGGTCACTAAGACGGACGGCGCGTACCACTGCAGCGGCGGCGACGTCCTGCTGCTCGAGGACTGGCAGCCGGCCGAGGAAGACCTGCGCCCCACCCGCTACCAGTATCTCGTCCCCCAGCCCCCCGCCGCCCCCAGCTGTAACCGCGGCACGGCTCGCCCTACCTGACCCTCTGCACCCAGGGTGCGGATGTACGTCGTTCACCTGCGGCATACGCGGGTGCGGACGGGCCCCTCCGGTGCCGGGCAAGGGGACAGCCCCCCTACGGGCCGGGGTCGCGTGCCCGGACAACGCCGCCCGACCATCACCAGGCCGCACTCACCCCGCCCGGCCACCCGCTCTGCTTCATGAAACGCACCCGCCCGAGGAGACGACGATGCCCTTACTGCGCATGTCCGTGCACGAGTTCGTCGACCGCTGTCAACAGGGCACGGTGGCCGATGACCTGGCCGAGCGTCACCGGCAGGCGCGAATGGGCCGGCTGGAGGACGGGGAGAGGCGGTCCTGGCGCAACAGCCTGCCCGCCCTGGCCCGCGTGCTTGACGAAGCCGGACTGCAGCATGTTGAGGTAATGATCGAGTACCAGCTGGCCCTGTCCAGCCTGCGGGCCGACGTGGTGCTGGCGGGCTGGCACCCCCACACGTCCCAGCCGTCCTACGTCATCGTTGAGCTCAAGCAGTGGACCCACGCCCGAGCCCTGCCCGAAACCGAGGACCTCTGCCTGCCAGGCATCGGCAACAACAACCGGGCCTTCTTGCATCCGGTCGCCCAAGTACGGCGCTACTGCCAGTACCTGCAGGACTTCACCACCGTGCTGGACGCGGAACCCGACGCGGTGGCCGGCGTGGCCTACCTCCACAACGCAGATACCGCCGGCGTGGCCGACCTGCTCACCCTTGAACCCGATCACCAAGGGCGCCTGTTCACCCACAGCACCCGCGATCAGCTGATCACCTATCTGCAGTCGCGCCTCTCACCGGCTCACGGCAGTGCAGCCGCCGACGAACTCCTCCACAGCCCCCTGGCACCCAGCCGCCCCCTGCTGCGCGCGACCGCGGAAGAGATTCTGCACGCCGACCGGTTCGTCCTGCTCGACCAGCAGCAGGTCGCCGTCTCCCTGGTCCGTCGCGCGGTGAAGAAGGCCCGCGAAGCGGACAGCAAAGAAGTCCTCATCATCACCGGCGGCCCCGGCTCCGGGAAAAGCGTCATCGCCCTGCACCTGATGCGCCACCTCGCCCACGACCGCCACACCGTGGTCCACGCCACCGGATCCAAGTCCTTCACCCGCACCCTCCACCACGCCGTCGGCACCTACAACCCCGGCGTCCGCAAGCTCTTCGGCTACTTCATGAACTTCGCCGACGCCCCCAAGAACGGACTGGACGCGCTGATCTGCGACGAGGCCCACCGCATCCGGGCCCACTCCGTCCGCCACCGCGGGGTACGCCAGATCGACGAACTCCTCGACGCCGCCCGCGTCCCTGTCTTCCTCCTGGACGACCACCAAGTCGTACGCCCCGGCGAGATGGGCAGCCGCCAAGCGATCGACCAGGCCGCCGCCGCCCGAGGCCTGCGCCCACGCCACATCGACCTCAACGGCCAGTTCCGCAACGGCGGCAGCCGCGCCTACGAACAGTGGGTCCTGCGCCTGCTACAGCTCACCGACGAGCCCGCCACCGAGTGGGCCGACGAGCGGACCTTCCACGTCCGAGTGGCCGACTCTCCCCAGCAGATGGAAGACCTCCTGCAGGCCAAGGAAGCCCAGCACCTCACCGCCCGCATCACGGCCGGCTTCTGCTGGCGATGGAGCGACCCGCGCTCCGGCCGTCTGGTCGACGACATCACGATCGGCTCCTGGCGCAAGCCGTGGAACCTGCGCGGTGAGTCCCGCCTCGACGGCGTCCCCCCGTCCTGGCTGTGGGCCACCGACCCCGACGGCTTCGGCCAGGTCGGCTGTATCTATACCGCCCAGGGCTTCGAGTACGACTGGAACGGCGTCATCCTCGGAGACGACCTCGTCTGGCGCCAGGACCGCTGGCTCCCCAATCCGCAGGCCAGCAGGGACCCCGCGCTCAGCAGCACCGACCCCGCCACCTTCCTCCGCCTGGTCCGCAACACCTACAAGGTCCTCCTCACCCGTGGCATGTCCGGAACCCTCCTGTACTCCACCGATCCCGAAACCCAGGCACGACTGCGCCAGCTGGTTCCCGCACCGACTGCGGCCAAGCCCGAACCGCCTACGCCGGCCCAGCAGCCCACCTGAACCACAGCACCACCCGAAGTCACCACGTACGCAGCAGCGGCGAGCCATGGCTCTTCCCCGGCCTGGTCCCCGGCCGCCCCACCTCGCAGACCGGCCTCAGCTCAAAACTCCTGCCCCACGGCATCGACACCAGGCCGGCCCGCAACGCGGCCCTGGTCGCGCTCGCCGGTGACCTGACCGCACCGGTCCTCGCGAGCATCCTTGGCCTCCACCCCAACACCGCAGTCCGCTGGGCAGGGTTCGCCAAGACCACCTGAGCCGACTGCCTCGCCGCCCGCGTCCACGACATGCAGAGGCATCCCGGCAAGGATGTCCAGGATGGAGGCCCCGTCTCCCTTCAAGCAGAAACACGCAGGACAACTGCCACTGAGCGGGTGAGCACGGCAACCCAGCGCATCAGCCCGGCTACAGCTCCTCCTGGTGCGATCCGGCCAGAGGGAAAGCCTTTGCGTCAATCCTGTCGGACAGAAACCGCTGGACCGACAGCCCACGTTACAACGAGGGGCTGAGAGGCCCCTTCACGATCAGCAATGACCTTGACCAGGGTGTTTAACCACCAAGCCCGTTCGACCCATGGGGGAAGCCACACATGCCGCAGCAGCCCGGCCTCAACACAGACGAGCGCATCAACGCCTTGATAGGCCACCGACGCACCGTCGCCAGTCTCCAGCGTCAGATCAAGCGGACCCGCACGGTCAGCACCGTCGGACTGGTCGGGTTGATCGGTGCTCCGCTGCTGCTGCTCTCCCTTATCGGCGCGACTGCCCTCACCTGGCGCCGTTACAACATGGCGCCCATCAACATCTTCGGTCTGTTCGTTCTTGTCGCCCTTGTTGTCGGGTGCTACTTCTTCGTCGGCCTCTTTGATACCGAACAGCCGTGGAACGACAATGCGAACGGGACGCGTACGCAGCAAGAGCATTCAGTCGCTCAACTGAAGCTCGACCTCGAGCTGGCCGAGGAGAAGCGGATACTGGCGGCAGCCCAGGTTGCTCGCGCTGTTTACGAACGGCAGTACTCCTACCGGGACACTATCCCCCGGGAGATCGACCGGCTGCGTGCCGAGAGCGCGACCTACCGCCGCCGGCACAACGCGCTTCAGTGGACGCTCATCCTGTGCTCTGCCGCCATCCCCGCGGTTGCTGCTCTCTACGACCCCCCGCAGCCAGGCAAGGGCATCCTCATCGGTCTTGGGGCCGCCGTCTCCGTGATCACCTCGGTGATGGGCTACTTCAAGTTCAAGGAGCGCGGCTTCAACCTTCAGCAGACGGCGGACGCTATCGAACAGCACGTCACCGCTCTCGAACTGGCCATCCCTCCCTACAGCCGCTCTGACGAAAAGGAGAACCTGGAACTGTTCGCCGAGAACGTCGAATCCCTGAGGGTCGAGCAACGCAAACGTGAGCAGCAGCTCGACCAACCCCACCAAGGGCAGCAGGAGATCGTGTGACCCTCCCGCATCGTTTTCGAGCCCGTTACCGTCTTGGTGGCGGGCTCGTGCCGTGCCGGTGGGCAGGCGCCTTCCGGTGAGTTGGCGGAGTCCGGCTGGGCGTGGGCCGGGGGGACGAGCACCACGAAGCGGCGCACTGGGACGACGGGCCCCTGGCGGAGGTGACGCTGCCGGACAGGCAGCGGATCCGGGCGGTCATCGTCCGCCGGCGCCGCGACCGGTCCCGGGCGTGGCGGTACGACCTGGAGCTGACCCTGCCGGGGCGGGTGGACACCCCGCACGGCCCCATCCAGCGGCCGCACGTCGTCGCGCTCAGTGCCCCGTACGGCGTCGTACGCCCCATTGAGGGCGTCGACTACTCCGTGTTGGACCCGCCGTCCCCGCACGAGCGCGTCCGGTGGCGGGCCGACGTCACCGCCGACGGGCGTCGCCTGGTCCACCGCATGGACTGCGCGGCCGGCCCCTCGACCGCGGGCTGCCCAGCAACAACGCATACCTGTCGTCACCAGCACGTAGTAGCGTCGTCAGCTCATTGCGTCCCCGTCTCCAACGAACCCTTCAGGCGGAAATGTCGGAATCCTCGGAAGTCAGTAAAATCCCGCACCTCACCGGATGAAACCGCTGGTCGCGCCCTGCGGTCCCCGCGCAGGCGGGGGTGGTCCCGAGCGGTACTGGATCGACGCGGAGGAGACCGAGCGGTCCCCGCGCAGGCGGGGGTGGTCCTCCCCGGTGGTCGGGGGCGGATGGCGGCACCGGACGGGGATACGGGGGTGGGGGCGGTGTGCTCCTCGCCGAGGGCGGCGGTGGCCCGGACGACCTCGACGACGGCGCTGTTGTACTCGTCGTGGCCGGGCGAGCCGTCGAGGGTGCGCTCGGCCAGCGCAGCGGCCAGGGCGGCGCGCGGATCCGGGACCGTGGCACCTCCCCGGCCGCCACGCGACAGGCCGCCGCGATCACCGGGGCGGGCACCCCGGCGTCGAAGGGCACCGTAAAGGCGGCGCTGGCGGCAGTGACCTGGGAATCCCCGGCCTCACTGATGACCGCCCATTGGGCGCCGTGGCGCTCCAGCCCCCGGCCGCCCGGTGCTGCGCGCCAGCCCCAGGCGCGCAGCAGGACCACCACTGTCCGCGCGCAGTTCCATCAGATCGGCGCCGCTCACCGGCGCTGCCCGCCCTCGCCGGGAGCCTGCCAGATGAGGGTCTCCAGCGGCGGGGGGGCGGGGGCCGTGCGGGCCGGGCGGTCGGTGGCCGCGTCCGCGTCACTGAACAGTGCGGCCCGGTGCGCCGCCGCAGTGTCCTGGCCGGCCTGCTGCGGGCTGCTGTGCCCCGTCATCGGCTCCCCCTGCTCCGCCGGGGCCTCCCCCGGACATTCGTTGCGCACACTACTTTCCGGTGTGCGCCGGTTGTTGAAGTCTTCTGAACCGGTTCTGATCCCGGCTAGAGGGTGTCTGAGAAGCCCCGTTCAGGGCAGGACCCGTGCTGTGCGGTGCAGTAGGAGCATGATCGTGGCAAGGTAGATCGCGTTCTCCTGACTGGCGGCGAGGTACTCGTAGTCCTTGGAGAGCCTGCGATAGCGGCCCAGCCAGGCGAAACTACGCTCTGCTAC
>NZ_JBEZAN010000045.1:0-9148 GCF_040646595.1 Streptomyces sp. NPDC045470 | reverse complement strand
GCCCCGGACCTCGACCTCACCGACGGCGGCCGCCTCGCGGACCACCTCCACGGCGGCCGGGCGCTCCTGTATGGACCTCGCCGACGATCCGGAGCGCGGGCTCTGGCTGCGGGGTATGCCGGCCGCGTCGGCACCCTGACGGCCGGCTGCCCGTCCCGCCCGGAACTGGCGGCGGTCCTCGTCCGTCCGGACGGCTTCACGGCCTGGGCGGCCGACGCCGGGGCGCAGGCGCGTACGTCGACGGCCGGGCTGGCGGAGTGGTTCGCCGTGCCAGAGGGGCAGTGACGCCGGGGCGATCCGCCACTGTGCTGACTGACGCGGACCACGAGCCGGTCCCACCCACGGCCGCCGCACCGATCCGGTGTGGCGGCCGCCCGCACCCGCACCAGTGGCACCACAGCAAGACCGACGACATGCACCGCGGCTTCGCCACCGAGCAGATTCCTCCATCACCGTCACCCCCGGCCCGTCCACAGCACCGGATCTCACAGTCCCGTGGCGCGACAGCACCACACCACCGCCTGACAACCCCGGCACCCGCCAAGCGAGCCGCTGCTGGAGAGGAGCTGACAGCGCCCGACGATGCCGGACCGCCCCTGACACCAGTCCCGTACAGCAGCCCGCCCAGCCAGGCGGAGGGGCGCCACCGCCGCCGGCCGTCGCGGCCGCCAACCAGTCGGCGGGCCGGACCGTCGTACGCATCCTGCGGATCCTGGCGCCCGGCACGGTGCCGGTGCCCGAGCTGCTGGCCGACGTCGACTCGTAGCCTGCGGCCGCCGGGCCGCCGCGTACCCGGCAGACCGCCTCAAGCGGATACCGCCGCGCACCGGGCGGTCGCGCCGCCGCGTCGGGCAGACCCGGGCATCGCGGAGACGGTGGAGCGGCAGACTGCCGCGATGCGTGAGCTGAGCCGCCGCGCGTTCCCCGAGCCGGCCGTCGTCCCCGACGACGCGCCGGCCCCGATTGAGCAGATCCGTGCCGAGCGACACCGCCAGGCCACGGCGACCGAGGCTGCGGCCCTGCGTCGAGCCCGTGCCGAGCGGGCCGGGCTGCCGCCCCGGACGACTGCGCCCTCACTGGGCAGGACCGTAGGTTGCGCCCCGGTCGGAGCAACACTGTGGCCCGGACCGGGCACCGAACTCGCCCACGAAGACGTCGGCGCGCGCTCCGCGTGGCCGGGGCTTCGAGCGACGAGCGCTGCCTGATCCGGGCGGCCGTCTTCTCCCTGCTCAGATCCCGGTAGCTGTTCTCCGGGGCATCGGGGTGGCACCGCTGCTCGCCGCCAGGACGGTGGGGCGGAATAGCGCCCTTCGTCGGCGGGTTGCTGAATATTGATCATGTATGTGCGACGCGATGAGGAACCGCCATGAGCCCCCTGCCCCTTGACGCTGAAACCCACCACGACGGGCGCCTCACAGGGCGCACGGTCGTCCTGATCGGCGGTGGCTCGGGTATCGGCCTGCGGGTCGCGCATCGTGCGGCCGCAGCCGGCGCCCGCGTCGTACTGGGAGGCCGCACCCCCGCGCGCCTGGCCGCCGCGGCGCAGCGGGTGGGTGACTCGGCGACCTGGCGGACCGTAGACATCACAGACGGCGCCTCCCTCGCGGCGTTCTTCGCGGAACTCGACCGCGTGGACCACCTGTTCACCTCCGCCGCCTCCTACCAGGTGGGCCCGATGCTGGAGCTGAGCGACGAGGAGGCGGCAAGCCCGTTCGTCTCCAAATTCTGGGGCCAGTACCACGCCGTGCGACGTGCCGCGCCCAAGCTGGCGGCGGATGGGTCCGTGGTACTGATGTCCGGTGCCGCAGGGGCGCGGCCCCCGGCACCCGCACCCGCCTACGCCGCGTGCAACGCTGCGATCGAAGGGCTCGGACGGGGGCTGGCCCTCGAACTCGCACCAGTGCGCGTCAACGTCGTCTCGCCCGGCACCGTCGACGGCAACCTCTGGGCACAGCGTCCGGCCGCAGACCGTGAAAACGCCTTCGCGCAGTACCGCAGGGATACGGTCCTGCACCGGCTGGGCACCGAGGACGACATCGCCCACGCTGTGATGTTCCTGTTCACCAATGGCTTCACGACCGGTTCCACCCTCTACCCCGACGGCGGCTACACCCTGCGCTGACCCGTCCACGGACCGGCGGAACGGCTCCTGCGGTAGCCAGACGGCACGGCGACCGCCGGTCAGCTTGTTCCTTCACCACGGGTCTGGTCGTTCGGTGACTCTCCGGAGTGATTGCCGGGCAGGTGGTCCGCCCTTCTCGTGGTCCTGAGTGCCCGTCCCTAAACCCCAATCGCCGCAGCCGGCGGGCTGATCCGGGAAAGCCGGCCGCGTAAACGCATTCGGGGAGCGGTCACTGCGACCGCTCCCCGAACGGAAGCCCTGGTGTTGGTGAGCCAGTTGTGGCAAGCCTTGCTTTACCATTCGACCGCGTCCGCGACTTTTCGATGACGCTGGCGAACGGGTCCTGGGGAGCGGGCCCCAAGGATGTGCCGCCTCGACCGGAGCTGAGGAACAGTGGCTCAGCGGGTGACGACGTTGTGGGCCGGGCCGACCTCCGGTTGGAGGTCGCCGTACCCGAGGTCAGCGAGGATCGGGCCGAGCACCTTCGCGAACGCCTCGTAGGCTTCGGCGGACTCCCAGACGTCGGTGATCCGCCAGCCGCCGTCGGCTGGGCCCGCAGCGTGCGAAAGGAGGCCGGGAACAGGCAGGTCAGCGACGTTGGTAAAGCCCTTTCCGTCGGTGAGGCGCTCGATGTAGCTGTCGTAGAGTTCCGACCCGGTACCGGGGACGAAGAACGTGGCGATGACGGCCATGATTGTGCTCCTATCGGCAAGATGTCTCGGGGCCGGGACAAGCGACGTGTGCGCACCGGCCCTTGGCGCCCTCTCTGACTTCCCACTCCGTGTTCAGGGCACTCCCAGGGACCGTCATGCCGCCGCGACTCCTCCACGCCCCGGCGCGCCGTCTTGGCTGCTCTGTAGCGGCTTTGTGGGTTTTAGCTGAATGCGCCGCTCGGCGCCGGTGATGCCGGTGACGGATTAGGTTCAGTGGCGGCCCACCGGAGGTCAGACGGTGGGCTGCGGCTTCTTCGTCCAGTCCGTGCGGGGGGCCTTTGCTGGTCAGGCGCCGGCTCATCAAGGTGACCAGAGCCCAGGTCAGGTGGGCCTCACTGACCTGCGGAAGCCGCTCGTAGTGCGGAACTGTCGCGCTTCCGACGGCTTTCTACGGGTGTCTGTCCGCGCGGGCGGATGCGTTCTTCGAGCTGGGCGACGCGCTGCTGTGTGCGGACGGCCCGACCCGGACGCCGGTGGAGCTGTCGCTGCTGGCCGAGCAGACGAGTGTTTTCTGGCTTTCAACTGAAGCGGCCGCCTTACCCAGGAGGGCGTCGTGCAGGGCCGGGCAGTGGCCACACGGCGCACCATCCTGACCGCGGCCGCTGAGGTGATCATCGAGCGGCTACGGCGGCGCGTCCATCTCGCAGATCACCGCCCGGGCCGACGTGGCGGCCGGGGCGGTGTACTTCCCCTTCGACGATGGGGCCAACGGCTCGGCGATCTCCCACAGCCCGTCCGGAACAATCCAACTCAAACATACCCGCCCCATGAGCGGACCAACGAGCCATCACCACATAGGGCACCGGCTTAACCCGCCCAACGAGGATCCGGCCTCTGCCCCTGCCTCGGGTACGGGGGGCGGTAGTTGCCTCCAGCACCTCGAAATTGATCACCGCCTTCACTCACGATAGCGCGCCCCGCGCCGTCCTCTTCGGTGACCCATCCGGGAGGCAGCATAACAACTTCTGAGGTATTCAGAACCCTGGCACCGGAAAGGTCTATTCCTGCGTGAAATCTAGGATGGCTCCTTGGGTGCGCTGGATTGACGAATCGAGCGTCCGCGTGAAATACGGAGTCCGTAAACCATACCTGGCCGGTGAATTCCTCGCACACCAATTGGAACTGCCGATGGAATCCACTACCCCTGAAATCTGCCACACCCCCATACTTCGCATCACGAGAAAACAGGTGACCGAAGAATTCTACGCCGTCAAATGCGGCTCCGCCTTCGAACTCGACATGGGTGAAACTCGCCGTACGACGGAAGACTGCGCCGGAAAAGCGCGCCTGCCCGACAAACCTCGCTCCACTGAATTCACATTCAGTGAAATGACACTCAGAGAAGTCCACTTCGAGCAGTACGGCAGTGCGCAGATTCAGCGTGACTCCCGGCCAGTAAGCGGGCCATCCCTCGGACGGGCCCGGCGCGCCCTCCTGGAGTCGACTGCCGGGCGGCGCCTTACGCAGGTGCTTAGCTAAAATCTCCTGCGCCGCTCGACGGACCTGCCGTTCCTGCAGAGCATCAGAATCAAGGGCTGATGCTCCTGGGCATGCCACGGCATCCTCGGAGAGCGGGGCATACGGCATTCGAAGGTAGGCGCAAATTACTTCAGTGACGACCTGGCGGTGCTCCGGGTTTTGCTGGGCCAGCCGCTCAAGAGCGTAAAGCCCGCCCAGTCGAACCATTGCCTTCTCGTGCCCCAGCTGCTCCACGGCGTGACTGTAGAGTTCTGTGACCCTGCGTTCGGTTGCGTCATGAATATTTGCGTCAGCCACCTCCTTCGAATGTGCCTGAACTCGCTCTGCGCGCTCACTGGCGATTTCGTCAAGTCGCTGACGGCGATAGGCGGTGACCAACGCGACAAGAGCACCTACGCCAGCGACCATAGCGAATACAAGTTTCAAAAGGTCCAGCTGAGCTGCAACATCCAGCGCCTTCGGGTCTGCTCTGGGCGGGGACCCGAGATACCAAGTTATAAAGAGCCAGCTGGAGGCCAGCAATAAGATCACAGCTATTACGGAAATTGTCAAAGCTCGGCGAATAGGCCACAGCCCTAGGGTGCGATGTGCGTCTCTTGGAACAGGGCTCGGGGCGAGGGGTGATTCCGGCACGGTAGAAAGGGTGCCACAGGTGATGCGCCCGGGGTGTCCCGACTCGAATAAGTCCGGGCATCGTGTTGCGCTGACCTGCGGTGCCCCCGGACTCGAGTGAGACGGGACTCGTCGGTGGGCCTCAATCAAGTCCGGGCAGGGAGCCGTGCCCTCGCAGTTCAAGGAGAGTGGTGAGCACCGTGGGCCTGATAAGTTCAGACGTCGACAGGTGTGGCGTCGAGGGCGGCCGGGTCGAAGCCGGCCTCGGTCAGGACGTCGGCGGCGACCCCGCGGCCGACCTGAACGAGTCCGATCAACAGGTCGTCGCAGTCGATGCGGTCGAAGCCGTTCTGCTCCGAACTTGCCTCGGCGATGGCGATGGCCTTGCGGGAGTAGGGTGTCCAGGCGATCCGTTCGGCCGCTTGGGAGGCGCCCATGCTCAGCCGGGTGCCGACGGATTGGTGGACCGTTTCCGGTGGGACGCCGACCGTCTGCAGGAGTCGGGTGGCGCTGTTGCTCTGCACGGTCAGTCCCCAGAGCAGGTGCTCGGTGCCGATGTAGTTGTTGCGGTGGTGCACCGCCGCCTGCTTGACGTGGACCATGGCCTCGCGGAGGTCATCCGTCATGACCTCGGGGCTGTAGCGCTTGTGCGGGGCGTGGAAGCGTTGCTGGGCCGCTTGCCGGGTCACGCCCAGGGCTGTGCCGATGTCCGTCCATGAGTTGCCGTGCATCCGGCAGTGCTCGACGTAGTCCTCAACCAGATCGTCTGCCAGGGCCTGTAGTTGGCCCGCGAGTTGGGCAGCGACTGTGAGAAGGGCGAGCCAGTCAGGCTGGTCCTGTCCGCCGGGGCGGTGCGCGTTGTCACATCTCCGATCGACTTCCGCGATGAGATCGTCCAGGTCCGGAAGAGCCATGAGGCAAGTACGCCTTGACAATTGCAAGGTGTCAAGGCGTACCAGCCATGCTGGTGACGAGTGTGGCTATGCCCTCGGGACGGCCGAGCCGATACTCGATCTCCGCAACGGACGACTTGACGGTCTTCCTGAGCCCGACGCGGCTGGTCCCGCGGATCGGACCTTCAGTGGGGAAGCTCTGGTGGAACTTGGCGATGCTCTCGGCGGAGACGCAGAAGTCACGTCCATGACCAGCTGGCCGTGCGTCAGTCCAGCGGACCTGGCCCTGACACTAGGCGATGCGCCGGCTCATCAAGGTGACCAGGGACCAGGTCAGGTGCGCCTCGCTGACCTGCGGAAGCCTTTCGTAGGCCCGGACATCGCGCCGGGCCTTCATCACCCACCCGAAGGTAGGCTCGACGCACCAGCGCAACGGGAGAATCACGGAGCCCTTGGCGCCCTTGGGGCGGGAGACGGTCTCCAGGGTCAGGTCGAGGAAGCCCTCGGCCCATTCGACGAGCCGCCCGCCGTAGCCGGAGCCAGCCCAGACGTGAGTGAACTGCGGGTGGGGCAGGCGCAGATGCCACAGGACTTCGCGGGCGGCGTCGCGGTCGGCATGTCTGCGGGCGTGACCATGACCATCATGGGCACCCACTGACCTGCGTTGAGGAATGAAAACACTCACCCAGCGGTTGTCTCGCTACTCATAGCGAAGATCGTAGGGGCGCCCCCACTCTTCTCAGCCGCCTGTCACCATGAGGCTCACAGCCCATTTCCCCAGGTAGGCGCGTTGAATTGTGAGCCTTTAGGCTGTGAGGTGCAGCGTGACAGCCCGTATCCATTGCCGTATCCACCGATAGCCGAGGGCCTGGATCACACGATTCGGTGAACCGCTGCTCTGCAGGTACCGCTATCTACTCCTTGTGGGCGGCACGTTGTCAGTCCGCCTGCCTAGCGTCCGTTTCGAGGCAACTCCACGTACACCACTGGGCCGGTTCCTGGACTGCGAGCTGTCGGCCGGTCCCAAGCCGTTGCGCGAGAGCTTCCGCGCCCAGCACCGGACCGACCACGTCCTCATGCCGCCGCCCGGCGTCGGCACCGAGGCTGGCACCGTCGGAACAGGCATCGACCAGCGGCTGCGCCTCGCCTACACCGCGGCCGCGCCCGTGGACGAAGCATCGCTCATCGGCATCGAGTCCACCGGCGCCTCGTACGGCGGAGCGGGCCTGCGGATGCGCGCCGTCGGCAATGAACTCGCCGCGCGCCTGACCGACGCCGTGCACCGCCTGGACCTCGACCACCGCGAGACGCCGGTGGGCCGCGCTCACGACGAAGAACAGGAGCTGGCCCGCATGCTGCTCGCCGCGGCCTGGTACCAGGTCCTCGCCCGCAATCGTCGCCTGCGGCAGGCCACCACCCTCGGCGGGCGAGGACGCCCGCGCTGGGCCAGAGCCCCCGGCGCAGACCGTTTCGCCGCCCGCCCGGAGGCGATGGTGATACGGGTGAGGAACCTGGCAGATCACCGGCTGGCCGAAGCCGCCGCTGCCAGCGTTCACAGCCTGGCTACCAGCCGGCAGGGCCTCGTGCGCGAACGCACAACGCCGCGCACCCAAATCCACCCAAGCGGATGCCCGCGTACCGGTGCCGGGCGGCTCACGCTCGCCTCGGGGCCCGCTAGTCTGTGCCACAAGACATCTTTCGGCCGACCGAGGAGTCCAACATGGCCAACGAGGTGGCCATACCTCAGCTGCCCTGCCGCTCGATCGACGATGTCGCCCCGTTCTACGAGGCGTTGGGGTTCTTCACGATCTATCAGCAGATGCGCCCGAACCCCTACCTGGCCATGCGCCGCGAAGACCTGGAGATGCACTTCTTCGCTATCGAGGGCTTCGACCCCGCCGACTCCTACGGCGCGTGCGCGCTCTACGTCCCCGACACTGCCGCCCTGCACCGCGCTTTCGCGCAGGGCCTGCGCGCGGCGTACGGTAAGGTGCCCGTCTCCGGAATCCCGCGGATGACCACACCCCGCAAGCGCAAGAACGACGGCCGCCGCACGGGGTTCACCATGGTCGATCCGGGCGGCAACTGGATCCGGATCTTCACCACCCCGGAGAAGGACCAGCCGGGCGCCGCGCCGTCGCCGACGAACAAGCTGGCCACGGCCCTGGAAAACGCCGTCGTCCTCGGCGACTCCAAGGGAGACACCGCCCAGGCCGCAAAGATCCTGGACGCGAACCTGGCCCGGGAACAGGAGACAGCGCACCCCGCGGACCTGATCGAAGCCCTCGTGTACCGCGCGGACCTCGCCTTGCGCCAAGACGACCCCGAGCGGGCCCGGGCCCTGCTCGCCCTCGTGCGAGCGACACCCCTTCAGGACAGCGAGCGCAAACGTCTCACCGACTGCTTCGCCCTGGCCGAGGAAATGGCGAAGGACCTGCCTGAGGACACGCGCAACTGATACGTGGCGATGCAGTCGGCACAGTGCCTACCGCTGGCCAGCGGTACCGCATCTGACACTGCCGCGCCGTTTGCTGCCACCCGGCTATTGTCTCGGCCACCGTCATCCGCACGAGCCACAGCCGCTCAACAGACCCGAACATGCCCCGGCAGCTCACCGGCACGCTCGCGGGCCTCGTCCAGTTGCTCCCGCAAGATGTTCCACCGCGACTCCACTGCCATGGCCACCGAGTTCCCATACTGGCGCTGTCAGCTTTCGGACCAGACGAGCAGGTGTGTACAGGGCCATCCTGTGTCGGTGCGTTCGGCCTGGGCCTTGGTCTGGGCGAGGCGGTAGGAGTCGGTGCCGGTCTCGATGATGTGGCCGCCGAAGGACAGGCGGTCGACGATGGCCGCGCAGAGCCTGGGGTCGGTGAAGGTCTTGGCCCAGCGTGCGCCGTGCGGCGCTTCGTTGTATCCCCGAAGCAGTCGGGATGAACATGGAGGTATGGTTCTTGGTTCGCCGGGCTTACTTGAGCGCGAAAGCGTGAGGGGACAACAGCATGCTCGGAAAGCGGTATCGGTCTGGAGGCGTCCAGGGCGGGGTGCCGCAAGGCCCGCGCGATATGGCTAAGGCTTGATTGCTCGAAGCCCAATTCCCAGCGGTGCGGAAGACACCCGTCGAAACGACGCCTGAATTCGACGTCACGCCATGTTTCGGTCGCGGTTGGAGGCTGGAGCAACCTCCATGGCGTTGAGCGCCTCCCAGCGAGGGTGGCAAAGGGAACGAGTGGGAGGCCTAGGCGGTGTCTTCAAATGATCTTGCGTGTTGGATCATGGTCGGGTGATACGTCGACATGAGCTGTCGGATGCCGAGTGGGAGTTTGTCCGGC
>NZ_JBEZAN010000044.1:0-10312 GCF_040646595.1 Streptomyces sp. NPDC045470 | reverse complement strand
GAAGGGCTATTACTAGCGCGGCTCCGCGTAGCGGGCCCTTGCCTCAGGAGCCAGGCCAACACGCCTCACGACCAATCGCGGGAGAGCCCGTAAGACCTCATACCACAGTCGCTCCCCCTGAGAATCGTGGACCGCTGCCCTGCAACCGGCAGGCCAGGGAGTGCGGCACATCACTGACGGCTCCGTCGTCGCCTGGGCGCTTCCTCCCGTCGGCCCGTGCCTGCACGCGGCGAAGCAGGCCGACGGTCAACATCGCCGGTCCCGCAATGAAGCCGAAGTCGCATGTACAGGTGCGCACACCCACACAACGGCCTGCCCACACCACCGATGCCCCGGCGAGAGAAGCCCTACCCGGACGGAGGCGGCCCCCGACCGCCGACGGGGCGTACCACCGAAGCGGTCAACACCAGTCGCGGCTCATGTGAACTTCCCGCTTTTGACGTCGTCACTCGCGCACCCCGGCCGTCAGACGGCAGACTCGACACTGCCGGAAGGAATGAGTTCATGAGCGCACAGCCGGTACACCACGGCGACGGCGGCCCGCCGCCGCTGCCCCGCACCCAGAACGCGGTGGCCGCGGCCCTGCCGCCGGCCGACCGCATGGAGTTCCACCGGGAGGTGGGCGAGGCCGACGAGACCGATCTGCTGGGCGTGCTGCGCCGCTGGTGGCTGCGGGCCGCCACAAGATGAGGATGGCCGGCCTCCTCGGCCTGCTGCGGCCGGCAAAACCCTGACTGCTCGGCGAGGGCCTTTCGAATGCCGATACCGGACGCCGTATTTCTATGAGTTTCGGCCACATTCTCGCCGAGCCGGATCCGACTTCCGGCCACGATCCCGGCGATTCACGTTCAGCTCTCGACGGTCGTATGAAGCAGTGCTGACGGTGCGATATATTTCTTGACGTTACAGAGGGTATGATTGCGCGTCAGATCGACAGTGACCGACCCGATGGGCCGGCGTACCGCGCTTGACGCGACGCCCGGCAGGCAGGCGGCGAGCACCGATCCTCGTCATGCCGCACAACCCTGCGTACCCCGCATTGTTACCCACAAGGCAAAGGCTACATGTCCGTCCACCAGCTATCGGACCTCATACGTTTCGCCCGTCATAACTCTCCTTTCTACGCCGAGCTCTACGCCGGACTTCCCGACCGGGTCGAGTGCCTCACGCAACTCCCCGTGGTGGACCAGAACGCGTTCTGGCAGGCGAATGCCCTCCGCGTCAATCGTGTTCTGACCGGGCCCCTCTCCGAAGCCGTCGTCTACAAGACCGGCGGCACTACCGGCGCACCGAAGTTCTCCTGCTACACACGCGAGGAATGGCGGGTATTCACCGCCGCTTTCGGACAGGGACTCCTCGACGCGGGACTGCGCCCCGGACACCGCGTCGCCGACCTCTTCTACGCCGGCGAGCTCTACGCCAGCTTCCTCTTCGTCCTCGACTCGCTCGCCCAGGCCCCCGTCGACAATGTGCGCCTGCCCATCGGCGGCGCCGCCCCGCTGGAGTCGACGGTGCCCACCCTGGCGGACTTCGCCGTCCAGGTGGCGGCCGGCACACCGACCACCCTGTGCCGGCTCGCCGAACACCTGGTCGCGACGGGCCGTCAGCTTCCCTCCGTCGAGTTGCTGTTCTTCGGTGGCGAGGCGCTCTTCGACGACCAGCGGCGCCTGCTCGCCTCCGCCTTCCCGCACGCCGAGCCCCGCTCCCTCGGCTACGCCAGCGTCGACGCCGGCCTCCTCGGCCGTCCCGTGCCCGGCCCCGATCCGCGCGTGCACCGGGCGTTCAGCCCGCACACCCTCGTCGAGATCGTCGACGAGACGACCGGCGAACCCGTCACCGAGGCCGGCCGCCCCGGTCGCGTCCTGGTGACCAGCCTCTTCCGCCGCCTCATGCCCGTCATCCGCTACCCCGCCGGCGACCGGGCGGAGTGGACCGACCCCGCGGCCGGCCACTTCCGCATCCTCGGCCGGGCCGAGGAAGGCGTCCGCGTCGGACCCGTCTCCCTTTACACCCAGGACGCCCACGCCGCCGTCGCCGAGGCGGACACCGAGGGCCGCGTCACCGGCACCCAGCTCGTCGTCCGCCGCTGGAACGGCCGCGACGGCCTTGTCCTGCGCCTGGCCACCGCGCCCGGCGACGACGACCCGGCCGGACTCGACGTCCTCGCCAAGGAGATCGTCACCGCGCTCAACACCGCCCGGCCGCTCTACCCCGACAGCGAACGCGCCGGCATGGTGCACCCGCTGACCGTGGAATGGGTCCGGAACGGCGACCTCGCGGTCAACCCCCGCTCCGGCAAGCTCGTCCGCGTCCTCGACGAGAGGCCGACCGCGTGAGCACCCCCGACCCCTCCGGCGCGCCCAAGGGCCGCCGGCTGCCGCTCGTCCTGCGCAACCGCACCTTCGGCGCCGTCTGGCTGGCCCAGGTCCTGACCCAGGCCGCGGTGCGCATGTTCCAGGTGGGCGTGGCCTGGTGGCTGGTCGCCTACGCCGTCGGCGGCGGCCGCGGCCTCGCCTCCGGGCTGTTCATGGCGGTCAGTACCCTGCCCGCCGTCGCCCTCGCCCCTGTCGTCGCCCGGGCCGTGGCCCGCTGCTCCCGCCGCTCGCTGCTGCGCGCGGCGGCCGGCACCGCCGGACTGGCCACGGCCGCGCTGGCCGGCTGGGCGTACGCGGCCGAACTCCCGCTCGCGGCGGCCTACGCCGCGACCCTGGCCCTGGCCGCCTGCCAGGCCTTCTTCGACCCCTGTCTGACCACCTCCGTGCCGGAACTCGTCGACGACGAGGACATCGAGGCCGCCACAGGCTTCGAACTCTCCACCCAGTCCCTGGCGAGCCTCGGCGGCGCCCTGCTCGGCGCCCTGATCGCCGACGGGGCCGGCGTCGTGGGCCTCGCGGTGGGCTGCGCGGCGGCCTATCTGACGGCCGCGCTGCTGCTGACGGCGGTGCGTTTCCGCCCGGCAGCCGCACCCGGGGCCGCCACGGCGGACGACGCCGCCGGGACCGGAGGGCGGACACTGCGCCGGATCCTGTCCGGCCTGCCCCTCGTCCGCAAGATCCTGCTCTGCTTCACGGCCGCGAACCTCTTCACCACCGCCGTCTTCGTCGTCATCCCGCTCTACACCCGGTCCGTGCTCCACGACGACGGCTCGACCGTCGCCCTGCTGGAGGCGTCCCTGGGCACCGGCACACTGATCGGCTCCTTCACCGGAGCGCGCATACCCGGACGACCGACCGTCCTCAGCTCGTACTGCCTGGCACTGATGTCGCTCGCCCTGGCCCTGCCCGGTCTGCTGACCGGACGGCTGGCCTTCGCCGGCTCCCTCGTCGTGGCCGGCTGGTGCGTGGGCGTCATCGGCGTCCGCTTCGTGGCCCTCTTCCAGCGGCTGGTCCCCGCGGCCGACAAGCCCGGCTTCTTCGCCGTCATGCAGGCCGTGCTCGGCGCGACCTTCCCACTGGCCTCCCTGCTCTTCGGACTGCTCGGCGACCAGCTGCCCGTCCGGGCGCTGTGCCTGGTCCAGGCGGCCGGCCTGCTGCCCGCGGCCTGCGTCCTCGCCCTGCTGCGCGAGCGCACGCCCGGACCCGCCGACCCCGCACCCCTTCCCGAAACCGTCCCCGTCGGAAGCGAGCGATGACCCCCGAGCTCCAGGCGGCCACCCCCGCCGACATCGCCGATCTGCGCCAGCTGTACTACGCGGTCTACGGACCGCACTACCCCGCCGGACTCGGCACCGACCCCGCCGAGATGGCCCGGCTCATCCAGGACCCGCACACCTTCTGGCTGGTCGCCCGCCGGCCGGGCACCGGCGCCCTCGTCGGATCCGCCGCCGTCCACGGCGAGCTCGTCAGCCGCATCGGCCGGCTCGAAGGCCTGGCCGTGCACCCGAAACACCGCACCGGCGGACTCGCCGGAGCGCTGACCGAGGCACTGTGCGAACGCACCCTCGGCACGGGCCTCCTCGACTCTGTCTACGCCACCGTCCGCACCATCAGCGCCGGTCCCCAGCGCGTCGTCGCCCGCAACGGCTTCCGCGCCCTGGGCATCCTGCCCAACGCCGTCGACCTCAGCAGCCGCGAGAGCCTTGCGCTCTACGCGCGTCACTCCTCAGGGGTGCTGGACCGCCGCGTCCCCGTGCCCGAAGTCCCCGCACCGCTGACGCCGCTGCTGCGCGCCGTCGAACAGAGCCTGGGCGTCAGCTACGCCGACACCCGGGCCACCGCCCCGCTCCCCGCCCCCGAACGGCCCCCCGCGGGACGGCTGGAGACGATCGAGGCACCGGCGTTCGTCCGCCGCCGCTTCCGCGAGCGCTTCCCCGACGCCGACAGCTGGTTCTACCCCCTGCACACGCCCAACGTGCTGCTGATGCCCGACGACGGCCACTTCGAGGTCTACGCCTACGTCAACCGCACCGGCAGCTACTGCGCGCTGATCGCCGCCCACCCCGGGCCCGCCGCGGCAGCGGCCTGGCTGGAGCCCATCACGCGCACCCTCACCCGGGCCGGCGCCGGCTACGTCGAGGCCCTGGTGCCCCTGGACCGGCACGACCTGCTCTCCGCCTTCCTCGCCCAGGGCTTCATCCCCAGCGCCCTCTACCCGGCCATGCGGGCCGAGGGCGACGGCTTCCACGACTACGCCGTGATGACCCACACCAACGAACAGATTGACTTCCGCGGCATCGTCGTCGACGGGCCGCTCCAGCCCTATCTGGACTCCTACGCGTCGGCCTGGGCGTCGACCTATCTGCCCACCCTCAAGGTTGCCTCATGAACAGCCACCTGGCCCCGATCGCCGTGCCGGACCCCGGGCTGCTGCCCCGGGTGGAGGAGCTGTGCGATCTGACCGACCCCTACGCTACCGGCCCCGCCGAGGACGAGCTGTTCGCCGCCGCCATGGCTGAGATCAACGCCTGGCACGCCGACCGCTCCCCGTTCTTCCGCTCGCTGTTCGAGAGCACCGGCACCGACGCCGGCGCCCCCTACCGCGCCCCGCTCGTGCACGCGAACCTCTTCAAGCGGCACGAGCTGCTCTCCATCCCGCGCGACGCCGTCGACCTGCACCTGACCTCCTCCGGCACGACCGGCCAGAAGTCGCAGATGTTCTTCGACACCTGGACCATCCGCTCCGCCCAGCGCATGGTCGCCCGCATCTTCGACCACAACGGCTGGATCACCCCCGGCCAGGAGGTCAACTATCTCCTCTACAGCTACGAGCCGGCCCGCGACCTCAAGCTGGGCACCTCCTTCACCGACAACTACCTGTGCGACTTCGCCCCCGCCCGGCAGGTCGCGTACGCTCTGCGGAACACCGGCGGTGGCCACGAGTTCGACCCCTTCGGCTGCGTCGAGGCGCTGCGCCGCTACGAGCGGGACGACGCGCCCGTGCGCATCCTGGGCTTCCCCGCCTTCCTCTGGTTCACCCTGGAGCGGATGCGCGCCATGGGCCTGCCGCCCCTGCGCCTGTCCGAGGACTCCCTGGTGATCCTCGGCGGCGGCTGGAAGGGCAACGCCGACCGGCAGATTGGCAAGGACGAGCTGTACGCCCGGATCACCGAGCAGCTGGGCATCCCCCCGGAGCGGATCCGCGACACCTTCGGCTCCGTCGAGCACTGCATCCCGTACATCGAGTGCGACCACCACCGGCTGCACGCCCCCGTCTGGTCGCGCGTCGCCATCCGCTCCACGCGCACCCTGGAGCCGCTGCCGTACGGCGAGCGGGGCTATCTGCACCTCGTCTCGCCGTACATCACCTCCGTACCGGCGCAGAGCGTCCTCATGGGCGATCTGGCCTCCCTCCACCCGGGCGAGGAGTGCGGCTGCGAGCTGAACACCCCCTGGTTCACCGTGCACGGCCGCGCCGGCGTGAGCCGCAACCGCAGCTGTGCCGTGGCCGCCTCCGAACTGATGAAGGGAATGTCGTGACCGAGACGAACCACCAGCACTACTGGCAGGGCGCCTTCGTCGACGACGACGAGGCGGCCCGCCGACTGGCCGGCCTGCCCGCCGCCGTCGAGGCCGCGCTGGCCACCCCCCTGGACACCGAGACCGTGCTGGCCGCCTGCGACCGGCTGGCCACCGCCCTGCGCGACCCCGCGCACCCGGTGACCGCCCGCCTGGCCGCCCATCTGCCCGACGACGAGGACGCCTCGCTCCTCACCGAACTCGCCGCCTTCCTCAGCCGCCCCGAACTGACCCGCAAGCTCCGCCGCGAGCTCGGCGGAGCCACCCCCGAGCGGCTGGGCCGGCCCGACGCCAAGGAGACCGTCTACGAGGCGTGGGCACCCGTCGGCATGGTCGCCCACATCGCCCCCGGCAACGCCGCCACCGTCGCACCGCTCAGCATCGTCGAGGGACTGCTCGCCGGGAACATCAACGTCCTCAAGACCAGCAGCGCCGACACCCTCCTCGCCCAGCACCTGCTCGCCGAACTCGCCGCGTTCGACCCCACCGGGGCCGTCGCCGAGCGCGTCGTCGTACTGCGTTTCCCCTCCTCCCGCCAGGAGTGGCTGCGCCTGATGTGCGTGCCCGCCGACGCGGTCGCGGTGTGGGGCGGCGAGGCCGCCGTCGAGGGTGTCGCCGCCCACGTCCCGCCCGGCTGCCGCCTGGTGGAGTGGGGCCACCGGATCTCCTTCGCCTACCTCGCCTCGGACGCCTGGCACGACGGGGCCACGCTGCGCGCCCTCGCGGCGGACGTGTGCCTGCGCGAGCAGCAGGCGTGTTCCAGCCCGCAGGTCGTCTACCTCGACACCGAGGACGTCGACGAGGTCTTCGCCTTCGCCGAGCGCCTGGCCGGCGCCCTGGCCGCCGTGCCGCCCGCGCCCCGGGGCGAGGAGCTCGGCCCGGCCGAGGAGGCCGAGATCACCACCACCGAGCTGCTCGCCCGCCTGGAGGAGCACCTCGGTCTGACCCGCGTCCACGCCGCCCCCGACGGCTCCTGGCGCGTCATGGCCGACACCCGGCCCGCGCTCACCGCCTCACCGCTGCACCGCAGCATCTGGGTCAAGCCGCTGCCCCGCAAGCACCTGATCGCCACCCTGCGGCCCATGCGCCGCTACCTGCAGACGGCCGGTATCGCGGGCAGCCGCGCGGACGTCGCGGAACTCGCCCGCACCGTACTGGCAGCCGGTGTCACCCGGGTCACCCCGGTCGGCGACATGCTGGGCAGCTACCCCGGCGAGCCCCACGACGGCGTCTACGCCCTCCAGCGCTACAGCCGCCGCGTGGCCGTCCGGGCCGACGAGCGCTTCGCCACCACCGCCTGCCTCGACGACCTGATCCGCCCGGTCGACGTCCCGCCGCCCGCCGGGCCGCTGCTGGACAAGGCCGCCGTCCAGGAACGCAACCGCGAGGTCGGCCGGGCCGACGCCGAGCTGTACTTCCGCAGCGGCGGTAGCACCGGCAGCCCCGCCCTCTCCCTCTTCACCTACGACGACTACGACACCCAGATGCACGCCGCCGCCCGCGGCCTGCTCGCCGCCGGCTACGACCCGGCCCGCGACCGCACCGCCAACCTCTTCTACTGCGGCGACATGTACGGCGGGTTCATCAGCTTCTTCTCCATCCTGGAGCGGCTCGGCGGCGTCCAGCTGCCGATGACCGCCGGCCCCGACCACCGGGCCACCGCCGAGACACTGATCGCCCACCAGGCCGACACCCTCTTCGGCATGCCCTCCTACCTGTGGCAGCTACTGCACGACCAGGCCAACCTGCTGCGCTCGTACGGCGGCATCCGCAAGATCTTTTACGGGGGCGAGCACTTCACCGCCGAACAGCGCCGCGTCCTGGCCGAGACCTTCAGCATCGAGACCGTCCGCTCCATCACCTACGGCAGCACCGACCTCGGCCCGCTCGGCTACCAGTGCGTGGAGAGCGAGGGCAGTGTCCACCACCTCCACGCCGACCTGCACACCCTGGAGATCGTCGGCGTCGACGCCGACCGCCCGGTGCCCCCGGGCGAGACCGGCCGCCTCGTCTTCACCACCCGCGCCCGCCGCGGTCAGAAGCTCGACCGCTACGTCATCGGTGACCTCGGCCGCGCCGTCCCCGGCCCCTGCCCCTGCGGCAGCCGGGCCCCGCGCTTCGAACTCCTGGGCCGCACCGGCGACGTGATGCGCGTGGCGACCTACTTCCTGAACTACCGCCGCTTCGTCACCCTCGCGGAGGAGACCGGCTACAGCGGGGAGCTCCAGCTCCTGCTGTCCGCCGACGGCCCGCGCGAACGCCTCACCGTCCGCGTGGAGCACACCGGCACCGGCATCAACCACCTGCGGGACGCGCTCCTGGCCGGCTACCCGGAGCTGCGCACCGCGGCGGACGAGCGGCTGCTCGACGTCGCGGTGGAAACGGTGGACAGCGCTGGCTTCGCGCGCACGCCGACCACCGGCAAGCTGCGGACGGTGGTGGACGCCCGCGGCTGACGCCCGCCAACGGGATGGCCTTACGATCATCCCGATTCGAACACATGAACGGGGAGTGGGCTGTACGGAAGGCGACGGTGACGCCCGAGGGCGACCGGATCCGATGGGTGGAACTGCCGGGGGAGGATGGCCATGAGCCCTCACTTGGGCGTCCATTCCGTCATCGTCTCGGAACCTCACAGGCGCAAAACCCCCGCGAGGCGACACCTACCTTGGTAACACGCCTGCTATGCCCATGAAATGAGCGCTCTGGCTTGATATGTAGGGCGACGGCCTTCCAGCTCAACCCTCGACCCTTCAGGGACACGTCGGACACTGCCTAACGAGTTGGTGCGTGATAGCGGGTGGGACGTGTCTGCCTTGCTCAGCACGTTGCTCAGGCAATATTGCGGTCGGAGACAAGGCTGGAGATGGCTCGGTAGGTGTCGGGCAGAGGCGGTCGCGGCGATGGGTCCAGCGCGTCAACTGTTTCCAGCGTTTGTGATCGGCGAGGGCGTGTTCAACGGTGATCCGTTGTGAGGAGTGGTCGTGCCGTTGGCGTGCTCGGGCTTCGACAAAGGGCGCTATGGCCCCGGTCGCAGTTTGCGCGGCGGGGTGAGGGCTCGCCTCGGGTGGTCCCGTCCGAGGCCGAGGTAGCCGTCGTCGAGGAAGACCTGGACGAGGTTGAAGTGGTCCGAGCATCTACTGATCCCGGCCGTGCGGGCGGCGGTCACATCATGCATCCGCCCTGGCCTGAGGGCATCGGTCCATAGAGTTCGGCCCTGGTGGTCGGCGATGACGGTGGCCTTCATCGTGTTCTGATTCTTCTTGCCCGACACGAACGCCTGCCGTCCGCCCCGACCCGCGGCAGGCCGGCGGACTTGCACCTCGGTGGCGTCCAAACGCAGCTGAACACCTTCCGCCTGGGCATAGGCGAACACGTCCTCCAGAGTGCGCAGCCGCAGATCAGGGCGGTCTGGTACGGCGAATCCACGCTCGGCGAGCAGACAGCGGACCTCACCGACAGCCCGAGTGACGGTCGAGCGGTCCACTCCGTAGAGCAGGGCCAAAACCGAGTGCGGCAGATCGTGGCGAAGATGAATCAGTGTGGCCACCAGCCGGTCCACGAAGACCAGCCGGTGCCGGGCACCAGCACCCGGCGCACGCTTCCGCTCGCCACCCCTCACCCGGAACCGATGCCCTTCGACACCGGCCACCCAGGGCCCGGCCAACTCAGCTACCAACGACGCCAGATGCTCTGTCGAGATGCCAGTGAACAGCGGATGCGCCAACACCGAACGATCAGTCGAACCCCTCACCAACAGAGCATGCCCACCCACAATCACGCACCAACTCGTTACTGACTTTGTCTGCGCGGTGTCGTCAGGGCTGACAGGTGGTGATCGCTGCGGTACGCCGGAGACAAGAGGTATCCGCAAGGTGGTGGCCTGACTGCCGAAAGGCAGGCGTTTCGCGAACGGATTCGCATGGAAGCGGCCGGGATGTTCGCTGCCGGACAGAGCAACCATGTGGTCGCGAAGAGGCTGCGGATCAGCGTCCGGTCGGTGCAGCGGTGGCGCCGGACCTGGGAAGCCGCAGGCCAGCGCGGCCTGTGCTCGAAGGGGCCGGCGTCCAGGCCGGGGCTCAGCGAGACCTTGTTCGCAGTGCTGGAAGAAGAGCTGGCCAAGGGGCCAGTGGCGCATGGCTGGCCCGACCAGACCTGGACCCTGGCCAGGATCAAGACGCTGACAGGGCGCCGGTTCCACAAGAGTTTCACCCTGTCCGGCATCGCAAAGATGCTGCGGCGCCACGGCTTCAGCCACCAGGTGCCCGCCCGGCGGGCCCTGGAACGCGACGAGGACAAGGTGACCGGCTGGGTGAAGGATACGTGGCCGCAGGCGGAAGCGCTGCGGCGGCGCTCGG
>NZ_JBEZAN010000043.1:0-13526 GCF_040646595.1 Streptomyces sp. NPDC045470 | reverse complement strand
CGTTCGGCGTTTCCGCTTTCCGTTTCCGGCTCCCTGCTGGAGCGGGGCGGCCGTCCGGCTTTCGCTTTTCGGCCTTTCCGACTCTATCAGATCCGTTTTTCGTTCCGGGCTTCCGGTGAAGGAAGCTGGTCGGTTCGAATGCGAATCCGATTCCCCGTCGAAGGGGGGTTGTTCGCGCCTTCCGGCGTGATCACTACTTTAGTGCCTTTTCCCGGTGACGCATAATCGAGTCACTGGTCGGAATTTCGGCATGCCGAAATTCGTCCCGTTCGGGAGTCGTGCAGTAGTGGTGGTGCCGCCGGTGCGGCGCGAGGGGCTACCGCAGAACCGTTACAGCTCCATGGCAACTCGAAGAACCCTACGTACGGCTGCGGCCCATGTCAACCACCTCTGGTCAACCGGTTTTGTGTCCGCGTCAGCCGTGCCCGGACAGTCGTGCCCGGACAGTCGTGGCCGGTCAGTCGTGCCGGGTCAGTCGAGGTCGTTCAGCCGGCCGTCGGCGTCCGGCTGGGCGTCCTCCACACGGCACAGGAGGCGCGTCAGCATCTCGCCGAGCTGACCGCGCTCCTCGGTGGAGAGGTCCTGGAGCAGGTCCTCCTCGAAGACCGAGGCCATCCGCATCGCCTCGACCCACTTCTCGCGGCCTTCCTGGGTGAGCTCGACGATCACCCGTACGCGGTTGGCCTCGTCGCGCTCCCGCGTCACCAGGCCCTCACTCGCCATCCGGTCGATGCGATGGGTCATCGCGGCCGGCGTGAGGCCGAGGCGCTTGGCCAGCTCGCCGGGGCCCATCTGGTAGGGCGCCCCCGCGACGACGAGGGCCTTGAGCACCTCCCACTCCGCGTTGCTCATGTTGAGGGTGGCTGTCTGCCGCCCGTAGGCGACGTTCATCCGGCGGTTGAGGCGCTGCAGTGCGGAGACGACCTGCTCCACCTGCGGATCGAGGCCTTGGAACTCGCGCTGGTAAGCGGCGATCTGTTCCTCGAGGCTCGGCTCCGCGGGACTGTGGGCCGCATCTGAGGGCTCTGGCATGCCGGGAAGTATGGCACGTACCTCATTGGCGTTGAAGTCCTTCGGCATGTACTCTTTAGCTTCGAACTTTAGCATTGAAGTCTTCAGGGTGTGACTGTCCAGTCCCCCTCGATCTGACCTAGGTAGGTGAGTGTGACCACCGCGATGGGCGCCGCGCTGCGCCGGATCCAGCTGGGCAACGCGCTGAGCGCGTTCGGTAACGGCTTCACGGTTCCGTATCTCTACGTCTATGTGGCGAAGGTGCGGGATCTGGGCGCGGGCACGGCCGGCCTCGTACTGATGATGCTGGCCTTCGCCGCGCTCCTCGTGCTGCCGTTCACCGGCTGGGCGATCGACCGGCGGGGTCCGCTGCCGGTCGCCGTCGTGGGTGCCGTCACCTCCGCCGTCGGATCGCTCGGGCTCGGGCTGTCCACCACCGAGCCGCTGGTCATCCTGTCCGCCGTGGCGCTCGGGGCCGGTATCGCGGTGATCCAGCCGGCTCTGGCCACGATGATCGTGTGGTGCTCGACGGCGGTCACCCGCTCGCGGGCGTTCGCCACCCAGTTCTTCCTGAACAACCTCGGCCTGGGCATCGGCGGTCTCATCGGCGGTCTGCTGGTCGACGAGACGGCGGCCGGCAGCTTCGTCCGGCTCTTCGCGATCGAGGCCGTGATGTTCCTGGTGCTGGGCGCGGCCATCGCGACCGTGCGGCTGCCGCGTACGGCCCGGGTCGAGGACCCGGTGCCGGGCGAGGCCCGTGGCAAGGGCGCCCTGCGCTCGCTCTTCACCGACCGCCGCATGATGTGGCTGTGCCTGCTCGGCTTCGTGCTGTTCTTTGCCTGCTACGGCCAGTTCGAGTCGGGGCTCGCGGCGTACGCCACCGAGGTCACGCACATCGCGCCGTCCACGCTCGGTATCGCGCTGGCCGCCAACACGGCCGCGATCGTGGCGGCCCAGTTCGTGGTCCTGAAGCTGGTCGAGCGGCGGCGGCGCAGCCGGGTGATGGCCGTGGTCGGGCTGATCTGGACCGTGGCGTGGCTGGCCGCCGGCCTGTCGGGCCTGGTGCACGGTGCGCACGCGGTGGCCACCACGCTGCTGATCTCGACGTACGCCCTGTTCGGTATAGGGGAGTCGCTGCTCTCTCCGACGGTGGCCCCCCTGGTGGCCGACCTGGCGCCGACGTCCCTGGTCGGTCTGTACAACTCGGTCTTCGCCCTGGTGAAGCAGCTGGCCCTGGCGATCGGCCCGGGGATGGGAGCCCTGATGGTGGGCCACGGGCTGGCGGCCCCGTACATAGGGATACTGGTGCTCTGCACCGTCGGCATCAGTGTGCTGGCGCTGCGGCTGGGGCGGATGCTGAGCCCCGCGCAGGACAATCCGCACATCCGGGCCTTCACTCCGGACGCTCCGGAGGGCACGGTCACCGACACGGGGGCCGATACGGCGGCCGGGACGGGTGCGCCTCGGCGTGAGGCCGTCACAGCGGTGGCGTAGGCGGCAAGCCTCGCGAACGAGCTGACACAGAGACGGGCCGGCCCCTGCCGCATCGAGCAGGGTCCGGCCCGTCTCTGCTTTCGGCGGGCGCGCGCCGTGAGGGCCGGGCCCCGCCCCTGCCACCTACTCCCGCGGCAGGGCGAACTCGCACCACACGGCCTTGCCGCCGCCGGGTGTCCGCCGCGAGCCCCACGCCGAGGCGATCGTCGCGACGATCGAGATCCCGCGGCCCGCCTCGTCGGCGGGCTCGGCCCGGCGCCGTCGCGGCAGGTGATCGTCGCCGTCGGTCACCTCGACGATCAGACGGCGGTCCGTACGGCGCAGCCGCAGCCGCATCGGCGGGGTGCCGTGCTGGAGCGAGTTGGCGACCAGTTCGCTGGCGGCCAGGACGCCGAGGTCGTGCAGCTCCGGGGAGAAGCGCCAGGAGGCGAGCACCCCGGAGGCGAAGGCGCGGGCGCGGGGCGCCGCTTCCGTACCGCCGTGGAGTTCGAGGGCGGCGTTGTGGAACAGCTCGGCGTCGTGCCCCGTACGGGCGGGATGCTGAAGGACCAGGACGGCCACGTCGTCGTCGTGGTCGGTGGTGATCCCGAGGGCGCGCAGCAGCCGGTCGCACACGATGTCCGGCGCTCCGGTCGCCCCCGCGAAGGCGCGCTCCAGGGCCTCGACCCCGTGGTCGATGTCCTTGTCACGGCGCTCGACCAGACCGTCCGTATAGAGGACAGCGCTCGAACCGGGGCCCAGCGGGACGCTGCCGGAGGTGTGCAGCCAGCCGCCGGTGCCCAGGGGCGGGCCGGTCGGCTCGGCGGCGCGGAGGACCGTGCTCTCGGCGTCGCGCACCAGGATGGGCAGATGGCCGGCGGAGGCATAGACCAGGCGGCCCTCGTTGGGGTCGTGGACCGCGTAGACGCAGGTCGCGATCTGGCTGGCGTCGATCTCGGCGGCCAGTCCGTCCAGCAACTGGAGGACTTCATGGGGCGGCAGGTCGAGCCGGGCGTAGGCGCGGACCGCCGTACGCAGCTGGCCCATGACGGCCGCGGCGCGCACGCCCCGGCCCATGACGTCCCCGATGACCAGGGCCGTCCGGCCGGCGCCGAGCGTGATGACGTCGTACCAGTCGCCGCCGACCGCCGCGTCCGTGCCGCCCGGCTGGTACGTCGCGGCGACCCGCAGGTCGTCGGGCTGTTCCAGCTCCTGCGGCAGCAGGGAACGCTGGAGCGTCACGGCCGCGGCGCGCTGGCGTGCCTCACTGGCCCGCAGCCGTTCGGTGGACTCCACCTGGTCGGTGACGTCGGCGCCGAAGACCAGCACGCCCTTGTGCGGCGCCACGCAGGCGACCTCGGGATCGGGCGCCGGGCCGCTGGCGGCGACCTCGATGGGGGTGCACGTGAACGTGTAGTAGCCGTCCCTGGACTGGTCGGCACCGGCGCCGCCGGGCACCCGGCGGGCCTTGACCGTACGGGGGCGGCCACTGCGCAGCACCTGGTCCATCAGCGGCAGCAGGCCGAGCGCGTCCAGCTCGGGCAGTGCCTCGCGCGCGGTGGCGCCGGGCGGGCGGGTGCCGAAGACGGTGGCGTACGCGCCGTTGACGTACGCGATGCGGTGCTCGGGCCCGTACACGACCGCCACCAGGGCGGGGATCTTGCCCAGGATGTCGTGGACGGACAGCGCGTCGACGCTGGGCGCGCGGCCGGAGCCGGCGGACGGGCCGTCACCGGCCGCGTCGGAGTCGGGGTGTTCGGCGCGGGCCGCGGGGACCGCGCCGGTGCCTGCGGCCGGCGGGCCGCTCGGGACCGGGGCGGCGGGCCCGGCCGGCACGGCGGCGGTCGTCGGCGCGGCGCGGTCGGGCCGGGCGGCGCTCCGCCGCTGTGTGCCGGGGAGACGGGCGCTCCAGCGCGTGAAGTTCACGGAGGGGTACCTCTTACTTCGCGTCGTCGCGCGGGATCGGGCCGTCGGCTCGGTGGGACTCCCCGCGCGCACGCCGGAGGGACGCCCGCCCGGCGGAAGCGGGGAGCGGTGTCGGCTGGGGGCACCCTCGGTGCCCTCTGGCGGATTGCAGCAATCGTCCAGAATCCTCGTGATTGTCACTCTTCGCAGATACGAGCCCACCCATGGTCACACGTCCAGTGTGGCCGACCGGACTGACATCCGTCAGACGCCGGGGGCAGGAGGTGGAGTTCCTGACTCCGGCTACGGGGGGCTACGGCGGGTCGGAGGGGCAGGTGGTACGAGCGGGGGGAGGCCCCGGTGGTCCGTACGCTGGCGTCGTACGACGGCACGTCAGTTCCGGGCCGGGTGCTGCGGGTTCGCCACGGCGGCTCGTCAGCTTGGCCCGCCCGATGAGCCCACCAGTTCAGCCCGCCGGCCCGCCCCGTCAGCTCGGTTCGTTGTGGCGCCCGGTGCCCGCCGCCAGTTCGAACTCGGCGCGCGGGTGTTCCAGCGAGCCGAGAGAAACGATTTCCCGTTTGAACAGCCCGGCGAGTGTCCACTCGGCCAGCACCCGCGCCTTCCGGTTGAACGTGGGCACCCGGCTCAAGTGGTACACGCGGTGCATGAACCACGCCGGACAGCCCTTCAGGCGCCGCCCGTAGACGTGCGCGACCCCCTTGTGCAGGCCGAGCGACGCGACCGACCCCGCGGACTTGTGCGCGTAGTCCACGACGGGCCCGCCGCGCAGCACCGCGGCGATGTTCTCCGCCAGCACCCGCGCCTGCCGGACGGCGTGCTGGGCGTTGGGCGCGCACTCCCGGCGCGGCTCGTCCGGCTCGGCCGGGCGCTCCGCCGTCAGGTCCGGTACGGCCGCTGCGTCACCCGCCGACCAGGCGTGCTCGACGTCCTCCACCCGGAGGGCGGCGGTGCACTTGAGGCGGCCGCGCCCGGTGCGCGGCAGGCCGGAAGCGGCGATGAGCGGGTGCGGTTTGACGCCCGCGGTCCACACGAGAGTGCGAGCCGGGAAGCGTGCGCCGTCACTCAGGACGGCGATCCGCCCCTCGTACGACTCCAGGCGCGTCTCCAGCCGTACGTCGATGTTGCGCGCCCGTAGCTCCCGTACCGCGTACTGCCCCATCGCCGTGCCCACCTCCGGCAGGATGCGGCCGGTCGCCTCGACCAGGATCCACTTCATGTCACCGGGCTCGACGTTGTGGTAATAACGCGCCGCGTAGCGCGCCATGTCCTCCAGTTCCGCGAGCGCCTCCACCCCCGCGTACCCGCCGCCGACGAAGACGAAGGTCAGCGCGGCGGCGCGGATCGCCGGGTCGCGGGTCGAGGAGGCGATGTCCAGTTGCTCCAGGACGTGGTTGCGCAGGCCGATGGCCTCCTCGACGGTCTTGAAACCGATGCCGCCCTCGGCGAGGCCGGGGACCGGCAGGGTGCGGGAGACCGAGCCGGGCGCCAGCACCAGCTCGTCGTAGGGCAGTTGCAGGCCGCCGGTGCCGTCCTCCTCGGAGGCCGGTGTCATGACCGTGGCGGTCCGCGCGGCGTGGTCGAGCGCGGTGACCTGCCCGACGACGACCTTGCAGAGCGGCAGCACCCGGCGCAGCGGTACGACGACGTGCCGCGGCGAGATGGAGCCGGCCGCGGCCTCGGGAAGGAACGGCTGATACGTCATGTACGGGTCGGGATCCACCACGACCACCTCGACGGCGGCCCGCCGCAGTTCCTGTCTCAGTTTCCGCTGCAGGCGCAGCGCGGTGTACATCCCCACGTAGCCGCCGCCGACAACGAGAATGCGCGCCGGTTCCTTCACAGAGGTTCTCCTCGCGACATCGAAAGGCCGGCCGACGCGGGTTGCCACGGTCGTCCGCCCGGCCTGCCACCACCAGACACTGCGCCCCCGGAAGGACACAGCACTGTTCCATGACGCACCGGCGACGCGCCTTTGTCCACAGGCCCGACGAAATGTATGACCGGTCCGGCACATCGGCCCGGAGGGCCGGATTCCGCGCCGCCGAGCGCAGGAGTGCAGGTCAGGTGGTGGGTCTACGGCGAGCGGAGGGTACGGAATAGGGGCGGATGGGACCCGTACTCCGATCGGTGCACGGACTGTGCGGAACTGCCCCCTTCATTCTTGACCTGGGCTCAACTATGTTCGTACCTCGTTGGGGTGCAGCCTCTCGTCGTCACGTCGTTACACCCCAGCAGTCAGGGCGGGGAGTCTCCGGGGGGAGACGTCATTACCGGGGGATCATCTATGCACATTCAGGGCTCTCAATGGCCGACTGCCGTAACTGCCACCGCGCACGCTGCGGAGGGCAGGGGAAACGGCACCACGCACACGCACCCGCACACCGCGCACTCCGGTGCCGGCGGCCGGAGCACACCGCTGCGCGTGGACGCACAGCGCAATCTTGAGCACGTCCTGCGGGCGGCTCGCGAGGTCTTCGGCGAGCTGGGGTACGGCGCGCCCATGGAAGACGTGGCGCGGCGTGCCCGCGTCGGGGTGGGGACGGTGTACCGCCGCTTCCCGAGCAAGGACGTGCTGGTCAGGCGAATAGCCGAGGAGGAGACCTCCCGGCTCACCGACCAGGCGCGTACGGCGCTCGGCCAGGAGGACGACCCGTGGTCGGCGCTCTCGCGCTTCCTGCGGACGTCGGTCGCCTCCGGTGCCGGGCGGCTGCTGCCACCGAGCATATTGCGGGTGAGCGCCAGCGCTCCGGTTCCGGAGGGCACGCCTGGTGCCGGTACCGGTGCCGGTGCGGTTGCCGCTTCCGGTTCGGTTCCCGGTGCCGCCGAGGCCCGGGTTCCGCAGCAGCGTCAGGCGTACGGGCCGGACAGCGTGCCGACCGGTCCGGCGGACGTGCCGGCCGGGTCGGCGCACCTTCCCGCGGACGGGCCCGGCGCGTCGGCGTCCGGCGTCCCCGCGGAGTTCCGCGTGGTCGCACAGCGCGGCGTCCCCGGGGCCGAGGTCTCGGACGTCCCGGCCACGGTGCCGAACGGGGTGCCCGCCGGCGTTCCGAACGGCGTGTCCCCGCGCGGCGCGGCCGTCACCGGCACGCTGGAGGCGCCGCACGGGCCGGGCGAGACCACGGCGGACGGTGGCGCCCAGGCGCTGCTGGAGGTCGTCGGGCAGCTCGTCGAGCGGGCACGCGAGGCGGGCGAACTGCGCGCGGACGTGACGGTGGCCGACGTGCTGCTCGTCATCGCCACGGGCGCGCCGTCCCTGCCCGACCCGGCCCAGCAGCAGGCCGCCTCGGCCCGGCTGCTGGAGATCCTGCTGGAGGGGCTGCGGTCGCGGCCTGTTGAGCAGGGGTGAGCTGGGTTTGGCTGGGCTGAGCTTGGCTCGGCTCGGCTCGGCTCGGCTCGGCTCGGGCTGAGCTTGGCTGAGTTGAGCTGGGCTCGGCTTGGTTGAGCAAGGCTGAGTGGCCTCAGCCTGTGATCGGACGGGCGGGGCGTGGGGTCGGCTGCGGGCCGGCGCCGCGCCCCGTTCTGTGTCCTGGGCGCCGGGTCATGGGCGCGGGGCCCTGGGCGCGGACGGACGAGTATTCCCCGTACGAGTGACCTCTAGTGCTGCCGTCCGTGTACTGCCCCCGGACGAGTGGTTGGTGTGCTTGCCGGACCGGCCGAAGGGGGCGTCTGTGACACGCTTGCGCGGTGTTACCGCAGCGACGGCGTGTTCGGGGGCCTCGGCGATGGGTGTGGACGGGCGGAACGAGCGGCGGGACGAGCGGCTTGGCGGTGAGCCCGGCGGGCAGCGGGGCGGGGAGCGGGGCCCTCAAGTCCCCGGGCAGAAGCGTCCGTACGGGGTGGGTGGCGCGGAGCCGTTGGGCGCGGGTTCTCCGGGGTGTTCCGTGGAACGGCACGACCGGGCCGAGGACGATTACCGGCCCGGAACGGCCGAACGCAACGTGCCTCAGCAGCGGGAGCGGCGGAAGGCTTCAGAGCCGGCGGACGCGCGGGAGCGAAGTGCATCGCGGGAGCTGAGAGGCGCGCGGGACGCGAAGGGCCGGGGCGCCCACCGGAAGCCGAGCCGCCCGAAGACGGCCGGAACCGGCAGCTCAGCGAGGCGGGACGGTTCTGCGGAAGCGGACGGACCGGAGACGTCGGGAACGCCGGCGGCGCAGCCCGCCCCCCTCTCCGCGGACCGCGAGTTGATCGACCGTATGCGGAGCGGCGACGACAGCGCGTACGAGGAGCTGTACCGCCGCCACGCCGACGCCGTACGGCGCTACGCGCGCAGTTGCTGCCGGGACGCGCACACCGCCGACGACCTCACCGGCGAGGTCTTCGCCCGTACCCTCCAGGCCGTACGCGGCGGCTCCGGCCCCGACTCGTCCGTACGCGCCTATCTGCTCACCACCGTCCGCCGGGTGGCCGCGGCGTGGGGGAGGACCGCGAAGCGCGAGCAACTGGTGGAGGACTTCGCCGCGTTCGCGGTCACGGCCGCCGGTACCACGCTGGACGACGACACGCTCGACCTCGGCGCGGACGTCCGCGCCATGCACGAAGCCGAGCAGTCCATGGCCGTACGGGCGTTCCGCAGCCTGCCGGAGCGCTACCAGACCGTGCTGTGGCACACCACGATCGAGGAGGAGTCACCGAGCGAGGTCGCGCCGCTGCTCGGGTTGTCGGCCAACGCCACCGCCGTACTGGCCCACCGTGCGCGCGAGGGCCTCAAGCAGGCGTACCTTCAGGCGCACGTGAGCCGTTCGCTGACCGCCGAGGGCGACTGCGCCCGGTACGCGGACCGGCTCGGCGCGTACGCCCGCGGCGGGTTGCGGATGCGGGCGGAGCGCGGGCTGCGCAAGCATCTGGAGGACTGCGCCCGGTGCCGTACGGCGGCCTCGGAGGTCGCGGACGTCAACGAGCACATCCGGGTCGTCCTTCCGGTGGCGGTCATCGGCTGGTTCGCGGCCGGGTACGCGGTCAAGGGGGCTGCGGCCGTGGTGGGGGTCGGCAGCGCGGGCGCCGCGGCGGGAGCCGGGGCGGCCGCGGCGGCCGGGGGTGCGGGGGCGGCCGGGGGTGCGGGCGCGGGGGCATCTGCGGGGACAGGGGCTGCTGCGGGGGCCGGAGGGGCTACGGGAGCGAGTGGGGCGGCAGGGGCGGGCGCTGCTGGTGGGACCGGTGGTGCGGGCGCCGCGGTGGGCGAGGGGCTCGGCGCGCCCGCGAAGGTGGCGATCGGCGCGGGACTGGTGATCGTGGTGGGTGCCGCGCTCGCCCTGGCGCTGATCGGGGACCCGCAGCCGTCGCCCCGTACGCAGGCCAAGCAGCCCGGAGCGGCCTCGGTCGCGCCGCCGCCTCCCTATTCGGAACCGCCGGAGGGCGCGCCGGAGCAGCCGCCCCCGGCGCCCGCCCCCGCGTCCCCGAAGCCGACGCCCGGCCCCACCGCCTCCTCCCGGCCGGAACCGACACCGACACCGTCCCCGACTCCCGCACCGACGAAAACCTCGCCCACCCCCGCACCCGAGCCACCGCACACCCCCGCACCGGCCGACCCGCCCGCCCACTCCCCGAGGCCGACGCCGACCCCGCCGGCGCCCGCTCCGTCCCCGTACCAGATCAACAAGTTGACGTGGGACCTCGTGGGGGACGGCACGAAGCCCGAAGTGCGCATGGCGGACAGTAGCTGGCTGTGGCAGCGGCAGGGGCTGAGCATCGGCGGCAGGACGTTCCGGCACGGGGTGACCGTGCACGCGCCGTCCTCCGTGACCATCGACCTGAACCGGCAGTGCACGGCGTACGGCGCGTTCGCAGGCGTGGACGACATGGGGCTCGGCCTCGGGGCGCTGCGCTTCTCCGTGTACGCGGACGGGCAGCGACTCTGGCGTTCGGGAGTCGTACGCGGCGGACAGCCCGCCGTCCCGGTCCATGTGCCGTTGCGGGGGCACAGGACGCTGCGGCTGGTGGTCGAGCCCGGTTCGTCCCACACCGTGATGTTCCTGGGCGACTGGGCCCAGTCACAGATCACCTGCCGCTGACGGGTGCGGTCGTGGCGCGACGGGGCTGTAGCGGCGAGGTGCCGCCGTAGCGACGGGGCGTGGCTGCGGCGACGGGTCGGCTCTGTATCGGAACCGGGCCCGTAGCGGCGGATCGGTTCCGTATCGGCGAACCGGTCCCGTGTCGGCGAACCGCTGTCGTGTCGGCTATCCGCTACCGTCCCGACGCGACGTACCCGTATCGGCGAACCGTCACCGTCACGACGCGGCACACCCGTTTCGACGATCCGCCGCCGTACCGACGTACCGCGCCCGTATCGTCGATCCGCCGCCGTAACGACGCACACCCGTATCGTCGATCCTCCACCGTAACGACGCACCGCACCCGTATCGTCGGTCCCCTGCCGCGACGACGCACCGCACCCGTGTCAACGAACCGCCACCGTATCGACGCTGCGGTCCCGTCCCGTCACCCCGACGTACCCAGCAGGCTCGCCCCCCTGGCCCGTCCCCCTCGCCCATCCCCTCAAAGGCTCGGTCGCGGCGACACCCCGCCCGCCACGGCCCGCTGGCGGGGTGCGGCCGTGCCGGTCCAGCAGGTGCCACGCCGGGCCAGCAGGCGACGCAGCCACAGTTCGGTGGAGACGAGTTCGGCGAGCCCGTCCAGGGGGAGCGGGGCGCCTTCGGCCGCCGCGCGCAGGGCTTTCCGTACGACCCGGGCCTCGACCAGTCCCGCGTCGGCGAGCAGCGGTGCGTCGAAGAGGCCGACCACGTCTCCGATGGAGGTGCGCAGCCCGGCCCGTACGGCTGCCGCGTGCGTGATGTGGGACGTGGCGCCCCAGCCGGACGGCAGGTCGCGGACGCCCGCGCCGGACAGGACGGCACGCAGCACGGCCGCCCGCGCCCCCGGCTGGACGCGCAGGGTGTCCGGCAGCGCCCGGCAGGCCAGCACCACCTGGTTGTCGAGGAAGGGAGCGTGCAGGCGTTGGTTGCGTACCTCGACGGCCTGTTCGAAGATCCGGTGGTCGGCCGCGTGCCGGGCCAGCGCGGCGCGGGCCCGGCGTTCCCCCGGCCGCCCCACGGAGGGTGTCCGGACGGCCGCGGCATTCAGACGAACCGATACTTCAGCCAGCGCCTCCCCTGTGAGCCACCGCGCCGCGGGCCCGGGCCGGCACCAGGAGAGCGCCGCCAAGGACGCGTCCACCGCCCCGCCGCCCGCCACCGGCTCATCGGTGAACTGCCGCTCTCTCAGACGCGTCGCCGTGTCGGCGATGCCCGCCCCGTACGTCGTACGGGCCAGCTTGCGCGCGGCCCGGTAGACGGTGAACGGCACCAGCGCCGACTGGGACAGCGGCCCGTCGGCCTTGGCCAGTGCCGTGACAGGCCGCAGCAGATGGCGTCTGCGGCGGTCCAGGAGCAGGTCGGCGAGGCGGGCCGGGTGCGCGTCCAGGACCTGCCGCGCACCGGCGCCCACGAGGTGGTCCGCGCTGCCCGCCAGCAGCCGCCGACGGTGGCGTCCGGCCGTGATGAGCGACGGCCCCGGTTCGTCCGTGAGCGGCCCGCCCTCCAGGTCCGCGTACGGGAGGGCTTCCTCGCCCGCCGCGACGACGACGTGGTGGAGGCGCGGGTTGACGGCGATGCTGCGGGCCCGCTCCAGTTCGGCCTCGCGGTACGGGCGGCCCCCATGGGTGGCACGGTCGTTGAAGGTGACGGCCAGAAGGCGCTCCCCCCGTCCGTTGACCGTGCCGGGCACTCCGGGCAGTCCGGCCGCGAGCAGGGCCAGAGTGGCGGAGGCGCTGCCTCCCGAGAGGTCGGCGCCGACGCCGGGGGCCGGCGCGCCGCGCGCGGCCCGCCGTTCGGCCGGGCCCATGCCCGGGACAGGGCCGGGGTCCAGGCCGTTCAGGCCGTCCGGGTCCGGTGCGTGCCGGGGCCCGGACAGCCGCGCCCGTACGGCTTCGACCAGCGCGTCGCGCACGCCGTCGACGGCCTGCTCCGGTGGCAGTTGGGGCGCGGCGACGGCGAGCGACGACGTCGGCTCGTAGGAGGTGATGTCGCAGCTACCGCCGCGGAGGACGAGCGCATGGCCGGGCGGTACCCGTCGCACTCCCTCGTACGGGGTACCGGCGCCGAGCGCCTCGGGCGCGTCCGGGCAGGCCAGCAGCGCGGCCAGGTGCCCGACGTCCAGGCCCGCCTCGATCAGGTCGGCGAGCGGGAGGGCGGCGGTCGCGTACGCCGTACCGCCCGCCCACGGGGTGTGGAAGACCGGCCGCGCGCCCGCCAGGTCACCGGTGACCGTCACGCGCCTGCCGACCTGTACGACGGCCGTGTAGCTGCCGGGCCAAGCGGTCAGGTGGCGCAACGCGCCCCCACGGGCCGCGAAGAGGCCGACCCGTAGCTGATCGTCGGTGGCGCCGCAGACGCCGAAGACGGCGAGCCGGGTCTCGGCGTCGGCCTGGACGACGCGCACCTCGTCGGCACGCCAGTCGCCGACCGCCCACAGCGGGTCGGGGTCGCCCCACAGGAGCTGGGCGCCTACGGGGAGGACCGTGCGGGCCTCCTCGGTGGGGGCCGGTCCCGTGCCGGTACTGCTCCACCCCACCAACCAGCGCATCGCCGCCTCCACCCTGTTCGCCGCCGCCGGGCGGCCCCCGTCCGTCCGCCCGGGCGGACACCCGCCCACCACCTCAGGATCGCCCTGACGGTCGGCAGGGTGGACCGGACCGCCGCCCCGCACAGCGGATTGCCAAGCCGTTGCCAAGCTGTTGTGCGGACCATGCTGCCACGACAGCGGCCTTCGGGAGGTGCCGAGGAGAGCCTGGGTACGGGGGTGTTCGGAAGACGTTATCGAGCGCGGGCCGGGCCGGGCGGGTGCGAGGCCGCGGGTTCGAGAGGGGGTTCGGGTTTGGGGGGGCGGGATCGGGTCCGGGACCGGACTCGTACCCGGCTCGGATGCGTACCCGAGCTCGAACTGGATCGGACTCGGACTCGGACTCGGACTCGGACTCGGACTGGATCAGGCTCGACCTGGTTCGGGCTCGGATTCGAGGGCTAAGCGCAATGCTGCTGACTTTATGCCTGGGTGGTCGTTGAGTTGGTGTGGCTGGTGTGCGGGCAGGTGGGGGTGGTCGGGTTGCGGACAGGATCGCGTTG
>NZ_JBEZAN010000042.1:0-14480 GCF_040646595.1 Streptomyces sp. NPDC045470 | reverse complement strand
GTCTCGTAGTCGGCGCCGCCGGCCTCCAGGCCCGCGCCGCGCTTGACCGCGGAGTCGATGTTCTTGTTCGGCACCGAGCTCTTCTTCGCCTTCTCCGGAAGCGCAGCGCGTAGGCCAGGGACTTCTTGCCCTCGCCCACCTGCTCGCCGGTGAACACGTCGAACAGCCGCAGCGCTTCGAGGAGGTCGCCCGCGCCGGAGCGCAGCGCCGCCTCCACCTCCGCCGCCGGGACCGACGCGTCCACGATCAGCGCGACGTCCTGGGTGGCGACCGGGAAGGTGGAGATCCGCGGAGCCTGGACGGCGCCCGAGCCGGCCCGCTCGACCCGGTCCAGGTCGATCTCCATCGCACCGGTGCGCTCCGGAAGGCCGAGCGCCTTGGTGACGCGCGGGTGCAGCTCACCGGCGTTGCCGACGAGCACCTCCTCGCCGTCGATCAGCGCGAGCAGCGCCGCGCAGCGGCCCGGGTGGAAGGGCGCGTGCTGGTCCTGGCGCACGATCAGCTCGACACCCGCCTCACGCGCCACGGTGCGGCCCGCCTCGACGGCGTCCGCCCAGGTCGCCGGGCGGCCCTTGCCCCACCAGCCGTCCTGCTCGCGGGCCCCGGCGAACACCGCCGCGACGCGGCGCGGCTGCTCGGGCAGCGCGGCGTCCAGCGCGGCGATCTCCTCGTCGCTCGGGCGGCGGTCGACGGGCAGCCGTACGGACGGCTTCTCGTCGCCGGTCGGCCGGAAGACCAGGCCGGTCTCGAAGAGCGCGAGATCGTGCGAGCCGCGGCCGTCGTTGCGGCGCAGCGCGCCGAGCAGGCCCGGCAGCAGCGTCGTACGGAGCAGCGGCTCCTCGTCCGAGAGCGGGTTGACCAGCCGCACGGCCCGGCGGCGCGGGTCGTCGTCCTCGATGCCGAGCTGGTCGAGCACCGTCTCGCCGATGAACGGGTAGTTCAGCGCCTCGACGTAGCCGGCGCCGGCCAGCGCGCGGCCGACCCGGCGGTGCAGCCGCTGACGCTCCGTCAGACCTCGCCCGGCGGGCGGCTTCGGCAGCGTGGCGGGCAGGTTCTCGTAGCCCTCCAGGCGGATGACCTCTTCGGCGAGGTCGTTGGGGTCGGTCAGGTCGGGCCGCCAGGACGGCACCGTCACGACCAGCTCGTCCTGGCCGTACACGTCGCAGCCCACCTGCTGGAGGCGGCGTACGACGGTCTCGCGGCCGTACGTGACGCCCGCGACGCGGTCCGGGTGGTCCGCGCTCACGGTGATCGTGCGCGGCCCGCTGGGCGAGACGACCTCGGTGACGCCGGCCTCGGCGGTGCCGCCCGCGAGCAGCACCAGCAGGTCGACGGTGCGCTGCGCCGCGGCGGACGCGGCCTGCGGGTCCACACCGCGCTCGAAGCGCTTGGACGCCTCGGAGGTCAGCTTGTGGCGGCGGGCCGTGCGGGCGATGGAGACCGCGTCGAAGTGCGCGGCCTCGACCACGACCTCGGTGGTGCCGTTGACCAGGCCGGTCTCCGGGTCGGCCACCGCGTCGGCGATCTCGGTGTTGGCGCCGCCCATCACACCCGCGAGGCCGATCGGGCCGCGGTTGTCGGTGATGACGAGGTCACCGGCGTCCAGGACGCGCTGGGTGCCGTCCAGGGTCGTCAGCTTCTCGCCGGGCTCCGCGCGGCGCACCCCGATCGCGCCGTCCACCCGGGACCGGTCGTAGGCGTGCAGCGGCTGGCCGAGCTCCAGCATCACGTAGTTGGTGACGTCCACGGCGAGCGAGATCGGGCGCATGCCGGCCTTCTGCAGGCGACGCTGGAGCCAGATCGGGGAGCGCGCCTCCGGGTCGAGACCGACGACCGTACGGGCCGTGAAGCGGTCGCAGCCCATCGGGTCGGCGACCTTGACCGGGTAGCCGAAGGAGTTCGGCGGCGGCACGTCCAGCAGCGCGGGGTCGCGCAGCGGCAGGCCGTAGGCGATGGCGGCCTCGCGGGCGATGCCGCGCAGGGACAGGCAGTCGCCGCGGTTGGCGGTGACGGCGATGTCCAGCACCTCGTCGACGAGCTGGAGCAGCTCGATGGCGTCGGTGCCGGGCTCGTACTCCGGGGGCAGCACGATGATGCCGCCCGGACCTCCCCCAGACTCCGTCTGGGGGGACCCCCAGTCGCCCATGCCCAGCTCGTCGCCCGAGCAGATCATGCCGTGCGAGACCTTGCCGTACGTCTTCCGCGCGGCGATCTTGAAGTCGCCGGGCAGGGTGGCGCCGGGGAGGACCACGACGACCTTGTCGCCGACCGCGAAGTTGCGGGCGCCGCAGACGATCTCCTGCGGCTCACCGGTGCCGTTGGCCTGGCCGACGTCGACCGTGCAGAAGCGGATCGGCTTCTTGAAGCCCTCCAGCTCCTCGATGGTCAGCACCTTGCCGACGACCAGGGGGCCTTCCAGACCGGCGCCCAGTTGCTCGACGGTCTCGACCTCCAGACCGGTGGCGACGAGTTTGGCCTGTACGTCCCGGCCGGACTCGCCGTCCGGCAGGTCGACGTACTCCCGCAGCCAAGAAAGCGGGACCCGCATCAGATCTCCATCCCGAAAGGCCGGGTGAACCGGACGTCACCCTCGACCATGTCTCGCATGTCCTCGACGTTGTGGCGGAACATCAGCATCCGTTCGATGCCGAACCCGAAGGCGAATCCGCTGTACTTCTCCGGGTCGACGCCGCAGGCGACCAGCACCCGCGGGTTGACCATGCCGCAGCCGCCCAGCTCGATCCAGCCCTCGCTGGAGCAGGTGCGGCACGGGCGCTCCGGGTCGCCGACGGAGGCGCCGCGGCAGACGTAGCAGACCATGTCCATCTCGGCGGACGGCTCGGTGAACGGGAAGTAGTTCGGCCGCAGCCGGGTCTGCATGCCCTCGCCGAAGAGCGCCCTGACCATGTGGTCCAGGGTGCCCTTGAGGTCCGCCATGGTCAGGCCCTCGTCGATGGCGAGCAGCTCGACCTGGGAGAACACCGGGGTGTGGGTGGCGTCCAGCTCGTCGGTGCGGTAGACGCGGCCGGGGCAGACCACGTACAGCGGCGGCTCGCGGTCGAGCATCGACCGGATCTGCACGGGCGAGGTGTGGGTGCGCAGCACCACCCCGGACTGGTCGGCGCCGGTCGCGGCGTTCTCCACGAAGAACGTGTCGTGCGTGGTGCGGGCCGGGTGGTCGGGCGAGAGGTTCAGGGCGTCGAAGTTCAGCCACTCCGACTCGACCTCGGGGCCCTCGGCGACCTCGTAGCCCATGGCCACGAAGACGTCCTCGATCCGCTCGGAGAGGGTGGTGAGCGGGTGCCGGGCGCCCGCGCGGGCGCGGTCGTACGGCAGTGTGACGTCCACCGCCTCCTCGACCAGCACCCGGGCGTCGCGCTCCGCCTCCAGCTCTTCCTGGCGCTTCTTGAGCGCCTGGCTCACCTGGCCGCGGGCCTGGCCGACACGCTTGCCGGCCTCGGCCTTGGCCTGCGGCGGCAGCGCGCCGATCTCGCGGTTGGCCAGCGCCAGCGGCGAGGTGCCGCCGGTCTGCGCGACCTTCACCTCGTGGAGCGCCTGGAGGTCACCGGCGGCGGCGATGGCGGCGAGCGCCTCGTCCCGCATGCGGGCGATCTCTTCCGGTTTCAGGGCCTCGACCTCGACAGGGTCGTACGACTTATTGGGTGCGGACATCTCTTCCCGTGCTTCCGATGGGCTTGGCGCGCGGCTTGCCCCCGACGTGTGCAGTGCCAAAGGTGCCAAAGGTGCAGTCTACGGGGCAGGGCGGCCGCGCCTCATCCGAGCCCCGACGGGGGTGGGCCCGCCGGGCGCCGCTCAGGCCATGAAGGCCGGGGTCCCGACGGGCAGGATAAATCGGAACAGGGCGCCGCCGGCGGGCGCGCGGCCGACCGTGACGGTGCCGCCGTGGGCCTCGACGATGCCCTTGACGATGTAGAGGCCCAGGCCGGTGCCGCCGCGTTTGCTGCCCCGCCAGAAGCGGGTGAAGACGCGGCTCATCGACTCCTCGGGGATGCCGGGGCCCTCGTCGCTCACGGTGACGCTCGTCCCTTCCGCTCCGGAGCCGCTCGGTGCCGGCCCCACCTCGATGGTGACGGTTCCCTCACCGTGGCGCACCGCGTTTTCCAGCAGGTTGCCCAGCACCTGGTCGACCTTGTCCGGGTCCGCCCACAGATCGGGCAGCGGCCCGGTCGTGCGGATCAGGAAACGGTCGGGCAGGTGCCCCGCCGTCGCCTGTGCCTCGACGTGCCGGCGCACGGCGGCGGCCATGTCCACCCGCTGGCGGCGCACCTCCAGCCGGCCCGAGTCGATGCGGGAGATGTCCAGCAGCTCGGCGATGAGCCGGGTGACGCGGTTGGCGTCCGCGTCCACGGTCTCCAGCATCAGGCGCTTCTGGTCGTCGGTGAAGCGCTCCCACTTCTGGAGCAGAGTGGCGGTGAAGCCCTTCACCGAGGTCAGCGGCGAGCGCAGCTCGTGGGCGACGGTGGCGATCAGCTCGGCGTGGCTCAGTTCGGTGCGGCGCCGCGCCTCGGTGCCGCGCAGTGCGACGACCAGCCGCCGGACGGGGCCGGTGGGGTGGCTGCGGACGTACCGCGCGGAGACCAGCACCTCACGGCCGCCGAGCAGCAGGTTGCGCTCCGGCTGGCCGCTGCGGATCGCCAGTCCCCCGTACGGGTCGGTCAGCTGCCACCAGCGGCGGCCCTCGATGTCCTGGAGCGGCAGGGCCTTCTCCAGCGGCCGGCCCAGCGCGTCGTGCGGGTCGATGGCGGTGATCCGGGCCGCGGCGGCGTTGAAGCAGACGACGCGGCCGCGCTCGTCGGCGACGACCAGGCCGTCGGGCAGGTCGTCCGGGTGGAGCCCGGCACCGGAAGGATCAGTCCCCAGGGGTACGGTGCCGCCGTCCGGACAGGGTTCGGCGGCGACCGTCGTACCGGATGCCCTCGTACCCATCCCCGCTACCCCCTTCCGGTCCCCCCGGGCACGCAACCCTACTAGCCGCGCGAGGCGGAGCGGCACCCTCCGGTGGTGCGCTGGGCGCGGGCCGAGGCGTACAGGCAGACGGCGGCGGCCGTGGCCAGGTTGAGGCTCTCGGCCTTGCCGTGGATGGGGACGCGCACCACGGCGTCCGCCAGTGCGCGGGTCTCCGCCGGCAGTCCCCACGCCTCGTTGCCGAACACCCAGGCGGTGGGGCCGCTCATGGTGCCCGCGTCCAGCTCGGCGTCCAGGTCGTCGGCGCCCGCGCCGTCGGCCGCCACGATGCGTACGCCGGCGTCCCGCAGCCCACCGACCACCCGTTCGACCGGTACGCCCACGGCGACCGGGAGGTGGAAGAGCGAGCCGACCGAGGCACGTACGGACTTCGGGTTGTAGAGGTCCACGGAGGCGTCGGTCAGGACGACCGCGTCGGCGCCCGCGGCGTCCGCGCAGCGCAGCACCGTACCGGCGTTGCCGGGGTCGCGTACGTTGGCGAGCACCGCGACCAGCTTCGGCCGGGCGGCCAGGATCTCCTCGAAGGGCGAGTCCAGGAACCGGCAGACGCCGAGCAGGCCCTGCGGGGTGACGGTCTGGGACAGCTCCGCGATCGTCGCGTCGTCGGCGAAGCGGACCGGTACACCGGCCGCCCGCACCGCGTCGACGATCTCCGCGTGCCGCTCGGCGGCCTCCGGGGTGGCGAACAGCTCGACGAGCGTGCGCTCGCCGCCGGAGCGGTGCTCGACGGCTTCCCGTACGGCCTGCGGGCCCTCGGCGATGAACCGGCGCTCCTTGCCGCGGAAGTTGCGGCGGGCCAGCCGCCGGGCGGCGGCGACGCGTGCGGAACGCGGGGAGATCAACTCGGGGGTGCCCATGGGCGGCGGCTCACTTCTTCGGGTGGGTGGGGGCGTGCAGAAAGCGGCGGACCCGCAGGCCGGGGCCTGCGGGTCCGTGACAAACGTGCCTCAGGCCGGTTCAGGCGGCCTTCGGGGCGTTGACGTCGCTCGGCAGCGCCTTCTGGGCCACCTCGACCAGCGCGGCGAACGCGTTGGAGTCGTTGACCGCGAGCTCGGCCAGGATCTTGCGGTCCACCTCGATGTTGGCGGCCTTCAGACCCTGCACGAAGCGGTTGTAGGTCATGCCGTTGGCGCGGGCAGCGGCGTTGATGCGCTGGATCCACAGCTGACGGAAGTCGCCCTTGCGCTTCTTGCGGTCGTTGTAGTTGTAGACGAGGGAGTGGGTGACCTGCTCCTTCGCCTTGCGGTAGAGGCGGGAACGCTGGCCGCGGTAGCCGCTGGCCTGCTCGAGGATCGCCCGGCGCTTCTTGTGGGCGTTGACTGCCCGCTTGACGCGTGCCACTTGTTAACTCCTTGTAGCGGGGCCGTGGTGGTCGTCACACGGCCCGAATCGAATGGGTCCCGGTCCGGGTCCTGTGCCACGCCCTGGGGGCGGGGCGGACAGGACTTACTTGCCGAGAAGCTTCTTGATCTTCGCGGCGTCGCCCGGGGCCATCTCGGCGTTGCCGGTGAGGCGACGCGTCACGCGGGACGACTTGTGCTCGAGCAGGTGGCGCTTGCCGGCGCGCTCCCGCATCACCTTGCCGGAGCCGGTGATCTTGAAGCGCTTGCTGGCACCGCTGTGCGTCTTGTTCTTCGGCATGCGCCGTTCTCTCCTCTTGGATGGCGCCCCCACCGGCCCGGGGACCGGCGCCCGGGGGCGTCAGATGTATCGGTTGCTGTCCGTCCGGGGCGACCCCGGCGCGGTCCGGGGCTCGCGCCCTGGATCACGCCTCGGCGGGCTCCTCGACGTCCTGCTCCGGGGCAGGACCCTGGCGCTCCGCCTTGCGGGCGGCCTGCGCCTCGCGGGCCTCGGCCATCGCCTCGGTCTTCTTCTTGTGCGGACCGAGGACCATGATCATGTTGCGGCCGTCCTGCTTGGGGTTCGACTCGATGAACCCCAGGTCCTGGACATCCTCCGCGAGGCGCTGCAGCAGCCGGAAGCCCAGCTCGGGACGGGACTGCTCGCGACCACGGAACATGATCGTGATCTTGACCTTGTCACCCTGCTTGAGGAACCGGACGACGTGACCCTTCTTGGTGTCGTAGTCGTGCGGGTCGATCTTCGGCCGGAGCTTCATCTCCTTGATGACCGTGTGCGCCTGGTTCTTGCGCGCCTCACGGGCCTTCATGGCCGACTCGTACTTGAACTTCCCGTAGTCCATGAGCTTGCAGACCGGCGGACGGGCGTTCGCCGCCACCTCGACCAGGTCGAGGTCGTACTCCTGCGCAAGCTCCAGGGCCTTGGCAAGCGGCACGATGCCGACCTGCTCGCCACTGGGACCGACGAGTCGCACCTCAGGGACGCGAATCCGGTCGTTGATGCGGGGCTCGGCGCTGATGGATCCTCCTCGGTAGCACCACGCGACGGCCTGGCGGACTGCCGCGTAACGTCTGTTTCGATGTGACCAACCGCGCCGGAGAACGAAAAACGCCCCGGACGGGACACAGGCGGGGCTCCTCAATGGATCAGGAGCACCGCCGCGATGTCATCGCGGGGCGCAGCCGGACCGTTGACCCGCCGACCGTGAGGTCGGTTCGGGTGGGAGATCGGAGCCTCCACTTGTGGGTCGGGCACATCAGTGCTCGACCGGTCGGATTCCCAGAATACACGAGCCGCGGAGCGGACCCCACTCGTGTGCGGGGCGGGCCTCCCTCGTGTGCGGGATGAGCCGCCCTCTTGTACGGGGCGGGCCGGGGCCGCGCGCGGGCGGGGCCTAAGGTTGGGCAGACCCCTGAGCAGGAAGTGAAGCGCGAGCCATGAGTGACCAGACCCCGCAGCAGCCCGGACCGGCGGAGCCGGGCGGCCCCGCCGCCCCCGCGAACCCGGACTTCGACGCCATGACCCGCGACATCGCGGACGTACCGGCCGTCGAGGTGATCACCACGGTGGCCGTGCACCTGATGTCCTCGGCGGCGGTCAACCTCGGGCTCGCCGAGGAGGGCAGCGAGCACAAGGACCTGGACGAGGCCCGCAAGCTCATCCAGGCGCTGGCCGGGCTGGTCACGGCCAGCGCGACCGAGATCGGCTCGTACCATGCCGCTCCGCTGCGGGACGGGCTGAAGTCGCTGCAGCTCGCCTTCCGCGAGGCGTCGCTGGTGCCGGACGAGCCGGGGCAGGGGCCCGGGGAGAAGTTCACGGGGCCGGTGTACGGGTAGCCCGCAGGGCGGACGGAAGGGCCGCTCCCGGCTTCGGTGCCGGGGGCGGCCCTTCATGTGCGTCGGGACGGTGGGCCGATCGTTCAGACCGCGGACCGTTCGTCCGCGACCAGCTTCGGTTCGTTCGGCGGGTGGGTGATCTGGTGCACCACCGCGGCCAGCGCGCCGCCGATCATGGGCGCCACGATGAACAGCCACAGTTGCGACAGCGCGCCGCCGCCCGCGAACAGGGCCGGGCCGATGCTGCGGGCCGGGTTCACCGACGTCCCCGTGAGCGGGATGCCGACCAGGTGCACGACTGCCAGCGCCAGGCCGATCGGCAGGCCGTCGAAGCCGACCACCGCCACCCGGTGCGTCACCGCGAGCACCACGAACACCAGCAGGAACGTCAGCACGATCTCGGCCACGAAGGCGCCGCCGAGATTGATGTGCACGGCCGAGCGGTCACCCCACCCGTTGGACCCGAACGCCTCGCTGGTCTTCAGGCCCGGCACCTGCTTGGCGACCAGGAACAGCAGCGCGGCACCGACGATGCCGCCCAGCAACTGGGCGATCCAGTACTCGACCGCCGTACGGGGGGTGATGCGGCGCGCCAGCAGCATGCCGAGCGTCACCGCCGGGTTGACGTGGCTGCCGGAGATCGGGCCGAGCGCGTACGCCAGGGCCAACAGGGTGAAGCCGAATGCCAGGGCGATGCCGAAGGTTCCGATGTACTCGCCGGCCAGCACCGCGGAGCCGACGGCGAAGAACACCAGGAGCAACGTCCCGAGGAACTCGGATACGACCGTGCGGGTCTCCGTTGTCGTCTCCATGGGGCCTCCTCGCGCGGATCTTGCTCTCTCCTTCGCATTGTGCGGCCGGTCACGGGGTTCCGCCTGTTGGCGGGAGGCCGGAGGCCCGCGGTCCAGGTCGTCAGCGGGTGAAGAAGGCTCCGGCGGTGTCGGCTCCGGGCGGCAGCAGGGCCAGGTCGAGGCCGCGTACGAGCCGGGAGCGCAGCGTCTCGTCGGCGGCCAGCGCCTCGGCCAGCCGCTGCGCGACGGCGGCGGGCGCGGCCTCCGGGGCGAGCCCGAGGGCCAGGGTGGCGTCGGCCTCCGCCGACGGGTCCAGGCGGGCGGCCAGGACGTCCGGCTCGGCGGCCAGCAGGGCGCGGAGCGCGTCCGTGACGGCCGGGTCCTCGCGCGGGTCGCTGCTCTCCCGGCCCTCCGCGAGGGCGCGCAGCGCGGCGCCGGTGAGCTGGTACGTCGCCGGACCCGCCAGGTCGACGACGATCGTGTCCGCCTTCTCGTGGGCGGCGGCCAGCAGGGCCTGCCGCATCGGCACGGCCACCGGGCGGGCGTCCGGGCGCCAGCGGTGCAGCGTCTCCATGGACGTGAAGGCGGGCAGCGCGCGGCGGCCGCCGGGGGCCTGCAGCGTCGGCACGGCCATGTCGCTGGTCTTCTCCCGCTTCAGACCGTCCGGGCCGGTCTCCACCTCGCCGAGGACGGCGACGACCGGGACGAGGAGCCGGGCCCGGCTCAGCAGGGGCAGGAGCCGAGCCTCAGTGGCGGCGGCCCGGTCCGGGGCATGGGCCGCGACCGCGGCCGCGTGGGCCGCCAGGGCGGCCGCGAGTTCCGGGTCGGCGGTGCCGTCGTCGTCGGAGAAGTCCGAGGTGGGGATGTTCTTGAGCACGCTCTTGAGCGTAGCGGGGGGCCCTTTGGGCCCGGGGTTCGGGCCGGGTGGTCCCGGTCCGCTTCCGGGTGCGGGTCCGTTCGCGCCCTGCGGGGCGCCCCTCGGGGCGCGGGTTTCCGGGACGCCGGTGCCGGATTGCTTTCGAATGCGGGTCCGTTGCGCTTGCGGGGCGCTCCTTGGGACGCGGGTTTCCGGGGCACCGGTGCCGGTTCGCTGCCGGGTGCGGGTCCGTTGTGCCTGCGGCGGGCGGGGGCCGCTGCGCGGGGCTGTCAAAGTTCGGGGGCGGGTCTGCGCGGCAGGCCGCTCCGGCCCGCCCCCTTCCGTGGGAAGGGTGGGGAGGAAGGTCGTGGGGAGGTGAGGTGAGTGGCTGGGTGCGGCGCCGTTTCGGCTGGGACCGGTTCGGTGGGTTGCCGGGTGCAGCGGTGTCCGTGGCTGAGGCCCCGGTCAGGTGCGCTTGCGCCAGAAGAAGATGGCGGAGGCGGTGATCAAGGCTGTGCCGGTGATCGTCGCTGTCCACGGGAGCCACCCGGCGTCGTCGGTCCCCGGGGCGGCGGTGGGGCCGGTGCCGAAGTACTGCTCGGGGTGGGTGGCCGGTTCGGGCTTCTGGGGTGTGGGCTTGAGGGTGGCGGCTTCCTCTATGGCGGCTGCCGGGTCGACCAGGCCGGCGCCCAGTTCGTCGTTGCGGCCGCCCTCAGGGGCGTCCTGGGCGGTGTCGGTGAGGAGTTTCTTGATCTGGGCGGGGCTGAGGTCCGGGTGGGCGGCGCGGACGAGTGCCACCGCGCCGGAGACGAAGGCGGACGCGGCGCTGGTGCCCCAGCCCTCGTAGTACTTGCGGTCCGGGTTGGCGATGACGACGCCGACGCCGGGCGCGCAGACGGTGGCGTACCAGCGGCGGGTGGAGAAGTCGGCGCGGGAGCCCCACTGGTCGACGGCGGTCACCGCGATCACGCCGGGGTAGGCGGCGGGGTAGGAGACGTGGTCCCCGTCCTTGCCGCCGTTGCCGGCCGAGGCGATGACCGGGACGCCCTTGCCCAGGGCGTACTGGATGGCGGCGTCCTCGCGGGGTTCGGGGTGCGCGGAGCGGCTGTCGTCGCCGAGGGAGAGGTTGATGACGTCGGCGCCGTGGTCGGTGGCCCAGCGGATGCCGTCGGCGAGGGCGCCGGCGCGTTCGGTGCGGGCGCGCCGACGTTGCGGGTCGCTGTCTTCGAGGATCACGCGGACGGGGAGGATTTTCGCCTCGGGGGCGACGCCGACGACGCCGTCGGCCCGGTCGGCGCCGTGGCCGTGGCCCGCGATGATGCCGGACATGGCGGTGCCGTGCTCGGCCCAGGAACTGTCGCCGGGGCTCGCTCCGAAGCCGACCAGGTCGTTGGCGGGCAGGACCTGGCCCTGAAGGTCGGGGTGGTCGGCGTCGACACCCGTGTCCAGGACGGCGACGGTGATGCCGTCGCCCTTGGTGGTCTCCCATGCCTTCTCGGCGTGCAGGGCGTTCAGCGCCCATTCCTGGGCGCGTATGCCGTCGGCGTGGGCGGGCAGGGTGGGCAGCACGGTCAGCGCGGCGGCGGACAGGGTGACGCCGACGGCGCGCAGCAGGGGCCTCCTGGTCATTGCGGCTCCGTGGTTCCCTTGGCGGCCTGCTTGCGGAAGGTCTGCTCGATCCGTTCGCTGACGGCCTTGGCGTCGTGGCCCAGTCCGGCTTCGGCGGGGGCGGTGGTGGCACCGGCGCGGGTGGCTTCGGCGGCGGGCTGCGGGTCGTCGACGGTACGGCCGTCGGCGAAGCCGGAGACGGCGTAGACGACGACGGGCAGATCGTCGAGGACGCGGATGCTCCAGCTTGCGCGCTGGGCGGGCCCGAAGTCGGCGGCGGGGGTGCCCTTGGCGGCGTACGGGCCGGGCATCAGGTCCGTACGGGTGTCGAGGTGCTCCTTGGCGAAGCGGCGGCGCAGGTCCTGCATGGCGGTGCGGTCGGCCTTGGTGGCGACGGCGCCGACGGTGACGAGGTTGGTGCGGGTGACGTCGACGTAGGTGGCGCGTACCAGGCGGTGGCAGCCCACCGGGGCGAGTGCCTTGGCCAGCAGTGGGTCGAAGGCGCCCGCGCAGCCGCTGTCGGGGGCGACGGCGGCCCGGATCCAGGTGCGGTCGGCGCCGCCGGGGCCGGTGCCCACGCCGTTCAGGGTGCGGGGGAAGAGCGTGTCGACGGGGGCGCTGTGCCAGACCTCGCGGCCCTGGGCGAAGACCGCTTCGGCGGCGGGGCTGCCGCCCGTGTCGTCGGCGAGCCAGGTGCCGGCGGTGGCTCCCGCCACGAGGCCGAGGCCCAGTACGAGTCCGGCGGCGGCGAGCGCGGAGCGCCGGGAGAGCCTGGCGCGGCAGGCCGGGGCCGGTGGCAGGGGCGGGCCGGAGAGCGGGGTTCCGGTGGGGGGCGGTGCGGCCCCGGCCGGGGGCTGGGTGGGGCGTGGCGGGGTGTTCGGGTGCGCTTCGGCGGCGCCGGGGCCGTTCCAGAACGCTTCGCTGTTGGCGAGGTGGAAGGCGGCGGTGTCGCGGGGTGTGGCGGAACGGTCCGCCGGGGCCTGGGCGGGGACCGGAGGGGGCGTGGGCGCCGGGTCCGTACGGGGCGGGGCGGGGGCAGGCGTGGGCGCGGCGTCCGTACGGGCCGGAGCCGGGGCGTGGGTGGGCAGCGGTGGGATGCCGACGGGGGGCGGGGGGTCCGCGGATGCGAGGGGCGCCGCCGGGGCCGCGGGGCGGGGCGGGGCCGCTGCCGGAGTCGCGGGGCGGGGCGGGGCCGTGGCGGGCGCGGCGGGCGGCATGGGGCCGGGGCCGGGCTCGGCGGGCCGTTCCGGCGGGACCGGGCGCAGGACGGCGGTCTGCGGGTCCTCGGTGGGCGGTGCCGGTACCCGGGGCGGGGTGCGGGGAAGGCGAGACGCGTCGGCGAAGTCGGCTTCGGTGCTCACCCGCGCTCCCCCTCGCGCCTGTGTTCCACCGGCCCGACCGGCAATCGGGGCAGGGTGGTTCGTATCCGGACATCACACCGCTGACCTGCTGGTTGCGGCGTCCGCCACTCTACGGGCTGGCGCCGCCGGTGCTCCAACTCGTCCGCCGTGGCCGGACGTCCGGCGCCCGGTCTGTCGTGTTCCCTCCCCCTACCCACCCGTAGCCTGTTCTGGCAGGCTGCGGGCCATGTCCCGGTACTCGTGCGACGCAGTTGGTGACAGGGCCCGCCTCGACCGGGCCACCGCCGGTCTCGACGCGCCGCTGGCCGTCGTCGATCTGGGGGCGTTCGACGCCAATGCCGACGATCTGGTGCGGCGTGCCCAGGGCAAGCCGGTGCGGGTGGCGAGCAAGTCGGTGCGCTGCCGGGCCCTGCTGGAGCGGGCACTGGCGCGGGACGGCTTCGCGGGGATCATGAGTTTCACACTGGCCGAGTCGCTGTGGCTGGCCCGGTCGGGATTCGAGGACGTCCTGCTGGCGTATCCGTCGGCGGACCGGGCGGGGTTCGGGGAACTCACCGCCGGTCCGAAGTTGGCCGGCGCGGTGACCGTACTGGTCGACGACGTGGCGCAACTGGAGCTGATCGACGCGGCCCGGCCCGCGGGGGGCGGCGAGGAGGTGCGGGTGTGCCTGGAGTGGGACACCGCCTACCGGCCGCTGGGCGGCCGGGTGCGGGTGGGCGCCCGGCGTTCACCGTTGAGCCGCCCCGAGCAGGTGGCCGCGCTGGCCCGTGCGGTGACGCGCCGCCCGGGGTTCCGGGTGGTGGGCCTGATGGCGTACGAGGGGCATGTGGCGGGTGTGGGTGACGCGGTGCCCGGACATCCGCTGCGCTCACAGGCCGTGCGGGCGATGCAGACGGCGGCGCGCCGGGACCTCGCGCGGCGGCGCTGGGAGGTGGTGCGCGCGGTGCGGGCCGAGGCGCCGGACCTGGAGTTCGTCAACGGCGGCGGTACGGGCAGCGTGCAGCACACGGCGGCGGAGGCGGCGGTGACCGAGGTCGCGGCGGGGTCGGGGCTGTACGTGCCGCGGCTGTTCGACAACTACCGGTCGTTCTCGGGCCGTCCGGCGGCGCTGTTCGCGCAGCCGGTGGTGCGGCGGCCGGGGGACGGTGTCGTGACCGTGCTGGGCGGCGGCTATCCGGCGTCCGGAGTCGCGGGGCGGGACCGGTCGCCGGTGCCGTATCTGCCCGAGGGGCTGCGCTACGACCCGCAGGAGGAGGCCGGGGAGGTGCAGACGCCGCTGCTGGGGCCGGCCACGGGCGTGCTGCGGCTCGGCGACAAGGTGTGGTTCCGGCACGCGAAGGCCGGTGAGCTGTGCGAGCGGTTCGCCGAGCTGCACCTGGTCGAAGGGGACCGGGTGGTGGCGACGGTGCCGACGTATCGCGGGGAGGGCCGCACCTTCCTGTAGGGCCTGTCGTCACATGCGCGTCGTTCGCCCGTAGAGCGGCCGCGCGGCGTCTGGTGCACTCCGCTTCGCTACGTCTCGGCTCTTTCGTCCGTACTTCGGAAGCCGAGCCGATCGCAAGGCGCCGGGGCACCGTCGACGGGGGTCCCCGTTATGTTTTCCGCGGTCCTGCAAGAGGGCCGCTGGCCTCCGGGCCCGGCATGACTGTGTCCCCCTGTCGAACGGATGACCTGGGGGGTG
>NZ_JBEZAN010000041.1:0-15623 GCF_040646595.1 Streptomyces sp. NPDC045470 | reverse complement strand
AACGACCAGCCCACATCCACCGGACGCACACCCGACCCGTGCCCAACGAACGCGGCCAGCCGCCCCGCCTGACCCGCCAACCCCGCATCCGAACGGCCGGAAACCACCCACGGCACCAAAGGCAACTCCGCACCGGCAACACCATCCGCCGCGCCCGGAGCCGCCCCCGGGGCCGGGGACTGCTCATCAGCGGCCGGGGCCTGCTCGATGATCACGTGGGCATTGGTGCCGGAGAACCCGAAGGAGGAGATGCCGGCGCGGCGCGGACGCTCACCCGTCTCCGGCCACGGCACCGCCTCAGTAACCAGCCGCACCGCCCCCGCATCCCAGTCCACCTGCGAAGACGGCCGCTCGGCGTGCAGGGTTTTGGGGATCTGGCCGTGCTCCAGCGCCAACACCATCTTGATGATTCCGGCGACACCGGCGGCCGCCTGGGCGTGCCCGATGTTGGACTTCACCGACCCCAGCCACAACGGTCGGTCCGCCGGACGGTTCCGGCCGTAGGTGGCCAGCAGGGCCTGTGCCTCGATGGGGTCACCCAGCCGCGTCCCGGTGCCGTGGCCTTCGACCACGTCCACCCCGTCGGCACCGACGCCCGCGTTGGCCAACGCCGCCCGGATCACTCGCTGTTGGGACGGTCCGTTCGGTGCGGTCAGGCCGTTGGAGGCGCCATCCTGATTGATCGCGCTGCCCCGCACCACCGCCAGCACCTTATGGCCATTACGCCGGGCGTCGGAAAGACGTTCCACGACCAGCACGCCGACGCCCTCGCTCCAGGCGGTGCCGTCCGCGTCCTCCGCGTAGGCCTTGCAGCGGCCGTCCGCGGCCAGCCCACGCTGCCGGGAGAAGTCGATGAAGGTGACCGGGGTGGCCATCACGTTGACGCCGCTGACCAGGGCGAGCGTGCTCTCCCCGGACCGCAGGGACTGGGCGGCCAGGTGGAGCGCCACCAGCGAGGAGGAGCAGGCGGTGTCCACGGTCACCGCCGGGCCCTCCAGGCCCAGCGCATAAGCCACCCGTCCGGAGGCCACCGACCCGGTGGCGCCGAGGCCGACGTACCCCTCGGCTTCTTCCGGCAGCGCGGTGGCCGAGAGGTAGTCGTGGTGGAACATGCCGGTGAACACGCCGGACGCGCTGGCCCGGAGCTCGGTCGGGTCGATGCCGGCGTTCTCCAGTGCCTCCCAGGAGGTCTCCAGCAACAGCCGCTGCTGCGGATCCATCGCCAGCGCCTCACGCGGGCTGGTGTCGAAGAACTCCGCGTCGAACTCGGCGGCGTCGTAGAGGAAGCCGCCCTCGCCGACCAAACTCTTGCCCACCGCGTCCGGGTCGGAGTCCACCACGTCGGCGGGCCAGCCACGGTTGTCCGGGAAGGGGCCGATCCCGTCCCCGCCCGAGGCCAGCATCTGCCAGAACTCGGCCGGGGTCGTGGCCCCGCCGGGGAAGCGGCACGCCATTCCGACGATCGCCACCGGGTCGTCGTCCGCGCGGACGTCGTCGGCCGCTGCCGGAGGTGCCGCGTCCGCCGGTACCGTGCCGGAGCCGATCAGCTCGTCCAGGACGAATTCGGCCAGGGCGGCGGGGGTCGGGTAGTCGAAGACCGCCGTGGCCGGCAGCCGCAGGCCGGTCGCCGTGCTGAGCCGGTTGCGCAGCTCGACGGCGGTCAGCGAGTCGAAGCCGACGTCGCGGAACGGACGGTTGCCGTCGAGGCCGCCGGGCCCGGACATGCCCAGCACCAGGGCGGCCTGGCCGATGACGAAGTCCCGCAGCGCCTCCCGGCTCTCCGCGGGGCTCAGCCCGGCCAGGCGGGCTGCCAGCGCGTTCCGGTCCTCGGCGGCCGGCTGTCCGGCCGTCCGGCGAGCGGGCTGCGCGTTCCCGCGGGCCGCGGGGACGAGCGCGGACAGTAGCGGCGGCACCTCGGAGGAGCGGCGCAGCGCACCGAGGTGCACCTCTGCTGCCACCAGCAGCGGTCGGGCGCGGTTCGCGGCGGCGTCCAGCGCGGCGAGACCGCGTGCGTCGGAGAGCGGGCGCAATCCCTGGCGGGACATCCGCAGCAGGTCGGCCTCGGCCAGTTCGCCGGCCATGCCGTTTTCCCAGGGGCCCCAGGCCAGCGATACGGCGGGCAGGCCGTGGTGGCGACGGTGGGCGGCCAGCGCGTCCAGGAAGGTGTTGCCCGCCGCGTAGTTGGCCTGACCGGCATTACCGATCACCCCCGCGATGGACGAGAACAACACGAACGTGTCCAGCTCCAGGCCCAGGTCACGGGTCAGCTCGTGCAGGTTCCAGGCGGCATCCACCTTCGGCCGCAGCACAGACTCCAGCCGCTCCGCAGTCAACGAGCCGACCACTCCGTCATCCAGCACACCGGCCGCGTGCACCACACCCGTCAGGGGCACGCCCTCAAGAACACTGGCGAGCCCGTCCCGGTCGGCCGCATCGCAGGCCGCCACGGTGACCCGGACACCTGACGTGTCGAGGTCGGCGAGGAGCTCAGGCATTCCCGGGGCGTCGCTGCCGCGACGGGAGAGCAGCACCAGATGCTCCGCCCGGCCCGACCTCGCCAGATGCCGGGCCACCAACCCGCCCAGCACCCCCGAAGCACCGGTCACCAGCACCGTGCCCGGACGGGCGCCAATGTTGGCTTCGGTCTCGGTCTCGGGCCCGGTCTCGATCTCGATCTCGGGCCCGGCGGACGGTACCGCCTGGGCCTCAGGTGCCGTGTCCCCGTTGAGCGCCGACGGGTCCGCGAGAGTGGCCCGGGTCAGCCTGGGCACCCGGGTCTGTCCGCCCCGGACCGCCCACTGCGGCTCACCCAGCTCAACCCCGGCCCGTAGCCAGCCGGCCAGTTCCGCACCAGGGACGGACACCTCGTCCACGTCCGCCAGCAGCAGACGCCCCGGGTTCTCCGTCTGCGCCACCCGGACCAGACCCCACACCGAAGCCGCCGCAACCTCCACCGGCACCCCCGCGCCGGCATCGACCGCACGCTCGGTCAACACCAACAACCGCGCACCGGACAGCACATCAGCAGCCAACCACCGCTGCACCAAGCCCAGAACGTCCACGGCGGTACGACGAACAGCATCCGCGGTGCCGCCAGGCCCGGCCGCCGGAAGAACCGGCGCCACCACCGTCCGTGGGACCTCAGCCCCCGCCTCCACCGCCGCCACCAACGCCGCAACATCCGCAAAGGCCACAGCACCAGGCAGCTCCGGCACGACCTCCGGATCACCGAGCACACCCCACCGGCCCAACGCCGCCGGTTCCGAGTCCGGGCCCGCGTCGGATGTGGTGGCCGAGGCAGGCACCCACTCCACCGCGAACAGGGTGTCGTCCGCCGCCTGGCCGCCCGCTGCGAGGTCCTGCGGCGACAGGGTACGCAGGTCCAGTCTGTCGACGGAGGCGATCAGCTGGCCGGACGCGTCGGCCAGCATGACCGTCAGCCCCTCGCCCGAGGCGGCAGGGGTCACCCGGACCCGTGCCGCAACGGCGTCGGAGGCGTGCACCATGACGTTGTTCCAGGCGAACGGCAGCGCCAGGCTGTCGCCTTCGGTGTTCGCGGCCGCCACGTGCAGTGCCGCGTCCAGCAGGGCAGGGTGCAGCCCGAAGCCGTTGGCCGTTACGTCCTGCGGCAGGGCGATCTCGGTGAACAGTTCCGCACCCCGGCGCCAGGCAGCCCGCACGCCCTGGAAGGCCGGGCCGTAGCTCAGTCCGCGAGCCGCCAGCTCCGGGTAGAACAGGTCCGGGTCGAGGGTTTGCGCACCGGTCGGCGGCCACTGCCGGAAGCCGTCGGCGCTGTCCTCCGCCACCGCCTCGGCTGGGGAGAGCGCACCGGTTGCGTGCCGGGTCCACTCCCCCTCCGGCGGGACGTCCTCGTCCTGCGCATAGACACTGACCACGCGGCGCCCGGACGCGTCCGGCTCCTCCACCATGACCTGCACCCGCATCCCACCCCGCGCGGGCAGCACCAGCGGAGCCTCAATCAACAGCTCCTCGACCCGCGAGCACCCCACCTCATCACCGGCACGGACCGCCATCTCGACCAACGCCGCGCCCGGCACCACCACCTGGCCCGCCACCACATGATCCGCCAGCCAGGACTGCCCCGAAAGCGAAAGCCGCCCCGTGAGCACCACACCACCACTGGCCGGCAATCCCACCGCCGCCCCCAACAACGGATGCCCCGACGTCGCCAGTCCCAGCCCCTCGGCCCGATTGCCAACGGCCACCTTCAACCAGTAGCGATGACGCTGGAAAGCGTACGTGGGCAGGTCCACGCGCTGGGCGCCGGTGCCGGTGTAGAGCGCCTCCCAGGCAACCGGGACCCCACGGACGAACGCCTTGGCCAGCGCGGTCAGCAGGGCGCGCGGTTCGTCGCGGCCACGACGCAGCACCGGCAGCCACGCCTCAGAACCCGAATCGCCTTCGCCCTCACTGTCGGTGCGGGTCTGCGGGCCCATGCCGGACAGTACGCCGTCCGGACCGAGTTCGATGAAGGTCCCCACCCTGAGCCCGCGCATCGCCTCCGCCGCGTCCGCGAAGCGGACCGCCTCGCGCACGTGCCGGACCCAGTACGAGGGGTCGGTGACCTCCTCCGAAACGGGGCCGCCGGTCAAGGCAGAGACCATCGTTACCGTCGGGGTGTGGTACGTGACGTGGGCGATCGTCTCGGCGAACCGGCCCAGCATCGGCTCCATCAACGGTGAATGGAAGGCGTGCGAGACTTGAAGGCGACGCGTGCGCGATCCGGCCTGCGCCAGTTCCTCCGCCACCACCAGCACGTCGTCCTCGACACCGGACAGCACGACCGCACGCGGCCCGTTCACCGCGGCGATCCCCACCCCCGGACGACCAGCGATGACTTCGCGAACCCGTTCCTCGGCGGCCTCCACCGCCACCATCGCACCACCAGACGGCAACTCCTGCATCAGACGACCCCGAGCCGCCACCACAGCGCAAGCGTCGTCCAGGGACCACACCCCCGCCACATACGCCGCAGCCAGCTCACCGATCGAGTGGCCCGCCACCACCTGCGGTGCCACACCCCACGAAGTGAGCAAACGGAACAGTGCCACCTCCACCGCGAACAGCGCAGGCTGCGCCCACACCGTCTCATCGATACAGCCACCGCCCGGCCACGACGGGTCACCCTCACCCCGCACCACCGCCGCCAGCGAACCCTCAAGGTGCGCGTCCAGCCCCGCACACACCTCGTCGAACGCCGCCGCAAACGCCGGGAACGCCTCATACAGCTGACGGCCCATCCCAACCCGCTGCGCACCCTGCCCGGTGAAGACAAAACCCACCTTGCCCGCACCACCCGCAGCGCCACTCACCACACCGGGCAGCTCACGACCCTCAGCGAGGGCACCCAGAGCGGTGACCAGTTCCTGCCGGTCCGACCCCAGCATCACCGCCCGATGCTCCAACACCGCACGCGACGACGCCAACGACCAGCCCACATCGACCGGCCTCCCAACCGTGTCCTGTCCGACGAACGCGGCCAAACGCCCAGCCTGCCCGGCCAGCCCCGCCTCCGAACGGCCGGAAACCACCCACGGCAACAGAGGCAACTCCGTACCGTCAACACCATCCACGGCCTCGGGCGCCGCCCCCGGGGCAGGGGACTCCTCATCAGTCGCCGGGGCCTGCTCGATGATCACGTGCGCGTTGGTCCCGGAGAACCCGAACGAGGAGACACCGGCCCGACGCGGACGCTCACCCGTCTCCGGCCACGCCACCGCCTCAGTGACCAGCCGCACCGCACCCGCGTCCCAGTCCACCTGCGAAGACGGCCGCTCCGCATACAACGTCGCCGGAACCACCCCTCGCTCCATCGCGACCACCATCTTCACGATGCTCGCCACGCCCGCAGCCGCCTGGGCGTGCCCGATGTTGGACTTCACCGACCCCAGCCACAGCGGTCGCCCTTCCGGGCGGTCCTGACCGTAAGTGGCCAGCAGCGCCTGCGCCTCGATCGGATCACCCAGCCGCGTCCCCGTCCCGTGCCCCTCCACCACATCCACATCGGCCGGCTCCAGGCCCGCGTCGGCCAACGCCGCCCGGATCACCCGCTGCTGTGCCGGACCACTCGGTGCCGTCAGGCCGTTGGAGGCACCATCCTGGTTGATCGCGCTGCCCCGCACCACCGCCAGCACCTTGTGACCGTTGCTCCGGGCATCGGACAGGCGTTCCACGACCAGCACGCCGACGCCCTCACCCCAGGCAGTACCGTCCGCACCCTCCGCGTACGACTTGCAGCGGCCGTCCAGAGCCACGGCCCGCTGGCGGGAGAAGTCGACGAACGTGTTAGGAGTGGCCATCACCTTCACCCCGCCTGCCAGTGCCAGGGTGCTTTCGCCGGACCGCAGCGACTGGGCGGCCAGGTGCAGCGCCACCAGCGAAGACGAGCAGGCCGTATCCACCGTCACCGCCGGGCCCTCCAGGCCCAGCACGTACGCCACTCGCCCGGAAGCCACCGACGCCGTGGCCCCGACCCCCACGTAGCCTTCGATCTCTTCCGGCATCGGGTGGGTCGGCAGGTAGTCGTGGTAAAAGAGCCCGGTGAACACGCCGGTCGGGCTGCCGCGCAGTGCGGTGGCGTCGATGCCGGCGTGCTCCAACGCCTCCCAGGAAGTCTCCAACAGCAACCGCTGCTGCGGATCCATCGCCAGCGCCTCACGCGGGTTGATGCCGAAGAACTCCGCATCGAACTCGGCGGCATCATAGAGGAATCCGCCCTCACCGGAGACGCTCTTACCCACCGCGTCCGGGTCAGGATCGACCACATCCTCCGGCCAGCCACGGTCCGACGGGAAAGGACCGATCCCGTCACCGCGCGACTCCACCAGCTCCCACAGCCCCTCCGCCGAGGACACCCCGCCAGGGAACCGGCAGGCCATGCCGACAATGGCTATCGGCTCCGGCCGGCGGTCCTCGATCTCCCGCAGACGCTCCCGGGTCTGAGCGAGGTCGGTGGTGACCCGCTTGAGATAGTCGCGAAGCTTCTCTTCGTTCGCCATCCGATTGACGCCTTCCTCAATACGCACGGTGGTACGGCGACGTACTCAGAGCCCGAGCTGGTTGTCGATGAAGTCGAACATGTCGTCGTCGCTGGCCGACTGGATCCGGTCGGCGACCGAGTCGCCGTCGTCGACACCGTCGTCGGTTCCTGCGGTCGCGTTCAGGACGCCGAGCATCTGCTTGAGCCGCTCGCTGACCTGCATGCGTACGGACTCGTCGGCCATCAGCCCGGCGAGCGAGGCTTCGACCCGGTCAAGGCCGGAGTGGGCCGCGAGCACGTCCGGTTGCTCGGGCGCCGAGCCGAGCATCTCCTCCGCGAGGAAGCCGCTCAGCGCCGCCGGGCTCGGATGGTCGAAGACCACTGTGGGTGGCAGCCGCAGCCCGGTGGCAGTGTTCAGCCGGTTGCGCAGGTTGACGGCGGTGAGCGAGTCGAAGCCGACATCGCGGAAGGAGCGGTCCGCGTCCAGCCTGTCGGGGCCGGACATGCCCAGTACCAGGGCGGACTGCGCCAGGACGAGTTCCCGCAGGGTGTCCAGGGCCTCGCCCCGGCCCAGTCGGCCCAGCCGCTCGGTGAGTGTCTGCTGTTCCTCGGTACGGTCCAGGACGCTGTGCCGGCCGCCTGCTGTCGGACGGGCGGGCTTACCGGCGCGCGGACCGGGCACCAGCCCGGAGAGCAGCGACGGAACCTCCCCGGTGCGGTGCAGAGCCGCGAGGTCCAGCTCGGCAGCCACCAACAGTGGTTCGGGACGGCTCACGGCGGCGTCCAGCACCGCGAGGCCGCGCGCGTCGGTGAGCGGCAGCAGTCCTTGCTGGGTCAGTCTCTGACGTTCGGCGCCGGTGAGCCGGCCGGCCATGCCGTTCTCCCAGGGTCCCCAGGCGATCGACACGGCGGGCAGGCCCTGCCGGTGACGGTACGCGGCCAGGGCGTCCAGGAAGGTGTTGCCCGCCGCGTAGTTGGCCTGACCGGCATTACCGATCACCCCCGCGATGGACGAGAACAACACGAACGTGTCCAGCTCCAGGCCCAGGTCACGGGTCAGCTCGTGCAGGTTCCAGGCCGCATCCACCTTCGGCCGCAGCACCGCCTCCAGCCGCTCCGCAGTCAGCGAGCCAACCACCCCGTCATCCAGCACACCCGCCGCATGCACCACACCCGTCAGCGCCACACCCTCAAGAACACCGGCAAGCTGATCCCGATCGGCCGCATCGCAGGCCGCCACCGTGACCTTGACACCCATCTCCTGAAGATCGACCACGAGTCCAGGCATCTCTGGGGCCTCGCCGCCGCGACGGGAGAGGAGCACCAAGTGCTCCGCCCGACCCGACCTCGCCAGATGCCGGGCCACCAACCCGCCCAGCACCCCCGAAGCACCGGTCACCAACACTGTGCCCGGGCGGGCCCCAGCACTGGTCTCCGTTGTGGCGCGGGTGAGCCTGGGCACCCGGATCTGTCCGCCGCGGACTGCCCACTGGGACTCGTCCAGCTCTATCCCGTCTCGCAGCCAGCCGGCCAGTTCCGCACCGGGGACGGACACCTCGTCCACGTCCGCCAGCAGCAGCCGTCCCGGGTTCTCCGTCTGCGCCACCCGCACCAGACCCCACACCGAAGCCGCCGCAACCTCCACCGGCACCCCGGGGCCGGCATCGACCGCACGCTCGGTCAACACCAGCAATCGCGCATCAGACAACACGTCAGCAGTCAACCACTGGTGCACCAACCCCAGAACGTCCGTCGTGATCCGACGGGCCGCAGCCGCGACATCTGGCGTGGGCCGCTCAGGCGTGGCCCGCACCACGACGGTCCGCGGGACCTCGGCACCGGCCTCGATCGCCGCCACCAGAGCCGGCAGATCCGGATAGCTCGCGACGCCCAGGACGTCCTCGCCGAGCACGGCCCACGGGCCCTCCGCCGCGCCGGAACCATCCGCCGTCAGCGCGGCGGGTACCCATTCCACCGTGAACAGGCCCTCGGCGGATTGGACGGCGGCAGCGTCGAACGGCCGCAGGGCCAGGGAACCGACGGAAGCGATCAGCGCGCCGTCGGCGTCCGCCAAGCTGAGCGAAACACCCTCGCCATCAGCTCCCGGCACCACCCGGACACGCGCCACCTGAGCACCCGTGGCATACAACTCCACGTCCCGCCAGGCAAACGGCACCTCCAACCCGCCCGCACGCTCCCCTACACCCACAATGACGTGCAACGCAGCATCCAACAACGCAGGATGCAACCCAAACCCGTCCACCACCACACCCGGCGGCAGAGCGACCTCGGCGAACAGCTCCTCACCCAGACGCCACGCCGCCCGCACACCCTGGAAGACCGGACCGTAGCTCAGTCCGTGCTTCGCCGACCCGGAGTAGAAGTCGTCCAATGCGACAGACACCGCACCGGTCGGCGGCCACTGCGCCATCCTGTCGGCGGTAGCGGCTGCCGCTTCGGCCGGGGCGAGAACGCCGGCCGCGTGCCGGGTCCACGCCGCCTCCGGGGGGCTCCCCTCGCTCTGGGCGTGGATGCTGACTGCGCGGCGTCCGGAGGCGTCCGGTTCCTCCACCGTGACTTGCACCCGCACGCCGCCCTGCGTGGGCAGCACCAGCGGGGCCTCGCTCAACAGCTCCTCGACCCGCGAGCACCCCACCTCGTCACCGGCACGGACCGCCATCTCCACCAGCACCGCGCCCGGCACCACCGCCTGGCCCGCCACCACGTGATCCGCCAGCCAGGGCTGCCCCGAAAGCGAAAGCCGCCCCGTGAGCACCACACCACCACTGGCCGGCAACCCCACCGCCGCCCCCAACATCGGGTGCAGGGTGGCAGATTGGCCCAGGCCCGCGGCGTCCAGGTGGGCGGGTGCGGTCGGCAGCCAGTAGCGCTGACGCTGGAAGGCGTACGTGGGCAGGTCTACACGCTGGGCTCCGGTGCCCGCATAGACCTCTTCCCAGCGCACCGGGACTCCATGGACGAACACCTTCGCCAGCGCGGTCAGCAGGGCGCGCGGTTCGTCACGGCCACGGCGCAGCAACGGCAGCCAGGATTCGGAACCCGACTCACCCTCGCTATCGGTACGGGTCTGCGGGCCCATGCCGGACAGTACGCCGTCCGGACCGAGTTCGATGAAGGTGCCCACGCCGAGCCCGCGCATCGACTCCACAGCGTCCGCGAAACGGACCGCCTCACGCACATGCCGCACCCAGTACGAGGGGTCGGTGACCTCCTCCGAAACAGGGCCGCCGGTCAGCGCGGAGACCATCGCCACCTGCGGCTTCCTGTACGTGACCTCGGCGATCGCCTGAGCGAACCGGTCCAGCATCGGCTCCATCAACGGCGAATGGAACGCATGCGAGACCTGCAAACGACGCGTGCGCGCTCCTGCCTCCGCCAGTTCCTCCGCCACCACCAGCACGTCGTCCTCGACACCGGACAGCACGACCGCACGCGGCCCGTTCACCGCGGCGATCCCCACCCCCGGACGACCCGCGATGACTTCGCGGACCCGTTCCTCGGCGGCCTCCACCGCCACCATCGCCCCGCCGTGCGGCAACTCCTGCATCAGACGACCCCGAGCCGCGACCACCGCGCAAGCATCGTCCAAGGACCACACCCCCGCCACGTGTGCCGCAGCCAGCTCGCCGATCGAGTGGCCCGCCACCGCCTGCGGTACTACACCCCACGAGGTGAGCAGGCGGAACAGTGCCACCTCCATCGCGAACAGCGCAGGCTGCGCCCACACCGTCTCATCAATACGGCCCCCACCCGGCCACGACGCGTCACCCTCACCCCACACCACCGCGGCCAGCGAACCCTCAAGATGGGCGTCCAGCCCCGCGCACACCTCGTCGAACGCCGCCGCGAACACCGGGAACACCTCGTAGAGCTGTCGGCCCATCCCAACCCGCTGCGCGCCCTGCCCGGTGAAGACAAAACCCACCTTGCCCGCACCACCCGCGACACCACTCACCACACCGGGCAGCTCACGACCCTCAGCGAGGGCACCCAGAGCGGTGACCAACTCCTCCCGGCCCGACCCCAGCACCACCGCCCGATGCTCCAACACCGCACGCGACGACACCAACGACCAGCCCACATCCACCGGCCGCACACCAGACACCGACGCCTCGACAAACTCCGCCAGCCGCCCAGCCTGACCCGCAAGCCCCGCCTCCGAACGACCGGAAACCACCCACGGCAACAGAGGCAACTCCGTACCGTCAACACCGTCCACGGCCTCGGGAGCCGCCCCCGGAAGAGACGCGCCCTCCACGCTCGGGGCCTGCTCGATGATCACGTGCGCGTTGGTCCCGGAGAACCCGAACGAGGAGACACCGGCCCGACGCGGGCGCTCGCCCGTCTCCGGCCACGCCACCGCCTCAGTGACCAGCCGCACCGCACCCGCATCCCAGTCCACCTGCGAAGACGGCCGCTCCGCATACAACGTCGCCGGAACCACTCCCCGCTCCATCGCGGCCACCATCTTCACAATGCCCGCCACACCCGCAGCCGCCTGCGCATGCCCGATGTTGGACTTCACCGACCCCAGCCACAACGGCCGATCCTCCGGACGCCCCTGGCCATAGGTGGCAAGCAGCGCCTGCGCCTCGATCGGATCACCCAGCCGCGTCCCCGTACCGTGACCCTCCACCACATCCACATCAACCGGCTCCAGCCCCGCATCGGCCAACGCCGCCCGGATCACCCGCCGCTGCGACGGACCATTCGGCGCCGTCAAACCATTGGAAGCACCATCCTGGTTGACCGCACTGCCCCGCACCACCGCCAGCACCCGATGCCCGTTACGCCGTGCATCCGAGAGCCGCTCCACAACCAGCACGCCGACACCCTCACCCCAGGCAGTACCGTCCGCACCCTCCGCATACGACTTGCAGCGGCCGTCCGCGGCCAGCCCACGCTGCCGGGAGAAGTCGATAAAGGTACCGGGGGTGCCCATCACCGTGACTCCACCCGCCAGTGCCAGGGTGCTTTCGCCGGACCGCAGCGACTGGGCGGCCAGGTGCAGCGCCACCAGCGACGAGGAACACGCCGTGTCCACCGTCACCGCCGGGCCTTCCAGGCCCAGCGTATAGGCCACCCGTCCGGAGGCCACCGAGCCCGTGCCACCGGTGCCGAGGTATCCCTCGACCTCTTCCGGGACCGTATGCCAGGGCAGGTAGTCGTGGTAGAAGAGCCCGGCGAATACGCCGGTCGGGCTGCCGCGCAGTGCGGTGGCGTCGATGCCGGCGTGCTCCAACGCCTCCCAGGAAGTCTCCAACAGCAACCGCTGCTGCGGATCCATCGCGACCGCCTCACGCGGGCTGATCCCGAAAAACTCCGCATCGAACTCAGCCGCGTCGTAAAGGAATCCGCCCTCACCGGAGACACTCTTACCCACCGCATCCGGGTCAGGATCCACCATGTCCTCCGGCCAGCCACGATCCGACGGGAAGGCACCGATCCCGTCACCTCGCGACTCCACCAGCTCCCAGAGCCCCTGTGCCGAGGAGACCCCGCCAGGGAACCGGCAGGCCATACCGACGATGACGACCGGATCGTCGCCCGCACGCGGGACGTTGGCCGCCGGGACGGTGGTGCCCGTCGGGTCGGCCTCGTCCTCGCCGAGCAGTTCTGCCAGCACATGCGTCGCCAGCGCGGCCGGAGTCGGGTGGTCGAAGACGGTCGCGGCGGGCAACCGCAGGCCGGTCACCCTGTTCAGTCGGTTGCGCAACTCGACGGCGGTCAGCGAGTCGAAGCCGGTGTCCCGGAACGAGCGGGTGGTTCCGACGGCCTCCGGCCCTGTCATCCCCAGCACCAGCGCGGCCTCTGTCGCGACCAACTGGAGGGCGGTCTCGGTTCGCTCGCCTGGTGCGAGTCCGACGAGCCGTGCAGCCAGCGGGCTCCGGTTGTCTGCGGCCGGTTCGGCGACCGTGCGGCGGGCGGTCTGCGAGTGACCGCCACCGCGCATGTCCGGCAGCAGGCCGGAGAGCAGCGGCGGTACCTCCCCGGAGCGGCGCAGCGCGGCCAGGTCCAGTCCGGTGGTGACCAGCAGGGACCGGTCGGTGCGGACGGCGGTGTCCAGCAGGGCCAGCCCGTCCGGTGCGGACAGCGGGCGCAGTCCCTGGCGGGACATCCGGCGCTGGTCCACCTCGTTCAGGGCACCGGCCATCCCGTCTTCCCAGGGTCCCCAGGCCAGTGATACGGCGGGCAGGCCGTGCCGGTGACGGTACGCGGCCAGCGCGTCCAGGAACGTGTTACCCGCCGCGTAGTTGGCCTGACCGGCGTTACCGACCACCCCCGCAATCGACGAGAACAACACGAAAGTGTCCAGCTCCAGCCCCAGATCGCGGGTGAGCTCGTGCAGATTCCAGGCCGCATCCACCTTCGGCCGCAACACCGACTCCAGCCGCTCCGCAGTCAACGAGCCCACCACCCCGTCGTCCAGCACACCGGCCGCATGCACCACACCCGTCAGCGCCACACCCTCAAGAACAGCGGCAAGCCGGTTCCGGTCGGCCGCATCGCAGGCCGCCACAGTGACCCGAACACCCATCTCCTCAAGCCCAACGACGAGTTCAGGCATCCCGGGGGCGTCACCGCCGCGCCGCGAAAGCAGCACCAGATGCTCCGCCCGGCCCGACCCCGCCAGATGCCGGGCCACCAACCCGCCCAGCACCCCCGAAGCACCAGTCACCAACACCGTGCCCGGACGGGTCTCCTCCGCGAGGCGCCGGAACGGCAGGCGCACCAGGCGCGGCACCCGGATCTGACCGCCCCGCACCGCCCACTGCGGCTCCCCCAGCCCCACCCCGGCCCGCAACCAGCCGGCCAGCTCCACACCGGACACGGACACCTCGTCCACATCCGCCAACAACACCCGACCCGGACTCTCCGACTGCACCACCCGCACCAGACCCCACACCGAAGCCGCCGCAACCTCCACCGGCACCCCCGAACCCGCATCCACCGCACACTCGGTCAACACCAACAACCGCGCACCGGACAACACATCAGCCGCCAACCACCCCTGCACCAACCCCAAAACGTCCGTCGCAGCACGACGGGCCGTTGCTGCGACACCACCAGACCCAACCGCCGGCAGGACCGGCGCCACCACCACCTGCGGAACCCGCGCCCCCGCCTCCACCGCCGCCACCAACGCCGCAACATCCGGAAAGACCTCAGCACCAGGCAGGCCCGGCACAACCGCCGAAGCCCCGAGCACAACCCACCGACCCAACGACTCCGGGTCCGAACCCGAATCGGATGTGACAGCCGCGATGGCCTTGACGGCCGTGGCAGACACCCAATCGATCCCGTACAGGCCGTCTCCTGTACCGGCAGTGGAGGCTGTGAGCGGCCGCAGGGTCAGGGAGCCGACGGAGGCGATCAGCGCACCGTCGGCATCCGCCAGGCCGAGCGAGACACCCTCGCCACCGGCTTCCGGCACCACCCGGACACGGGCCACCTGAGCACCAGTGGCATACACCTCCACGTCCCGCCAGGCGAACGGCACCTCCAACCCACCCGAACGCTCCCCCACACCCACGATCACGTGCAACGCCGCATCCAACAAAGCGGGATGCAACCCAAACCCGTCCACCGCCACACCCTGCGGCAAAGCAACCTCGGCAAACAGCTCCTCACCCCGCCGCCAGGCCGCCTGCACTCCCTGAAAATCCGGACCGTAGCTCAGTCCGTGCTTTGCCAACCCAGGGTAGAAGTCATCCAATGCGACAGACACCGCACCGGTCGGCGGCCACTGCGTCATTCCGTCGGCGGTAGCGGCTGCCGCTTCGGCCGGAGCGAGAACGCCGGTCGCGTGCCGGGTCCACACCGCCTCCGGGATGCTCCCCTCGCTTTGGGCGTGGATGCTGACGGCGCGGCGACCGGACGCGTCCGGCTCCTCCACCATGACCTGCACCCGCACCCCACCCCGCGCAGGCAGCACCAGCGGTGCCTCACTCAGCAGCTCCTCGACCTGGGGACACCCCACCTCATCACCGGCACGGACCACCATCTCCAGCAACGCCGCGCCCGGCACCACCGGCTGGCCCGCCACCACGTGGTCCGCGAGCCAGGGCTGCCCCGAAAGCGAAAGCCGCCCCGTCAACACCACACCACCACTGGCCGGCAACCCCACCGCCGCCCCCAACAACGGATGACGGGTGACGGACTGACCCAGACCCGCCGCATCCAAGGGCACAGCCCCGGACGACAGCCAGTAACGATGACGCTGGAAAGCGTAAGTGGGCAGATCCACCCGTTGAGCGCCGGTGCCCGCATAGACCTCTTCCCAGCGCACCGGGACCCCACGGACGAACGCCTTCGCCAACGCGGTCAGCACGGCGCGCGGTTCGTCACGACCACGGCGCAACAACGGCAGCCATGCCTCGGAACCCGAAGCGCCCTCGCTGTCGGTGTCGGTGCGGGTCTGCGGACCCATGCCGGACAGCACGCCGTCCGGGCCGAGCTCGATGAAGGTGCGTACGCCAGCCTCCCGCATCGCCTCCGTGGCGTCCGCGAAGCGGACCGCCTCACGCACATGCCGCACCCAGTACGACGGATCGGTGACCTCCTCCGAGACGGGACCACCAGTGAGCGCAGAAACCAACGT
>NZ_JBEZAN010000040.1:0-25391 GCF_040646595.1 Streptomyces sp. NPDC045470 | reverse complement strand
ACGTACTGGTCAGGGGCGTGAACCCACCCCGAGTGCCGGGGTATTGGACAGCCAGAGCGTCCGGGCCACCGAGCGGGGTGGCCGGCATGGGTATGACGGAGCCAAGAAGGTGCCGGGCATCAAACGCCACCTCCTGGTCGACACGCTCGGTCTGGTCCTGGCCGTCTGCGTCAGCCCGGCCAACGTCAGCGACCGCGATGGTGCCGCGGTGCTGTTGGCCCGGTGCGCCGGCAAGTTCCCCCGCTTGCGGCACCTGTGGGCGGACCAGGGCTGCCGGGGCCGGGACTTCCTGGCCTGGGTGCGCGAAGAGACCGGGATCACCCTCCAGATCGTGCAACGCAAAGACGGCGGCTTCCGCGGCACCTGGGCCAGGGCCGACGCCCCACCTCGCGAGGTACCGCTCTTCGCGGTGGTCCCGCGCCGCTGGGTAGCAGAGCGTAGTTTCGCCTGGCTGGGCCGCTATCGCAGGCTCTCCAAAGACTACGAGTACCTCGCCGCCAGCCAGGAGAACGCGATCTACCTGGCCACGATCATGCTCCTACTGCACCGCACAGCACGGGTCCTGCCCTGAACGGGGCTTCTCAGACACCCTCTAGACGGAACGCTCGCCGAATGCGACCGGGTCGGTGACAGCCGGGCCGACTTCTCCCACAAGCACCGCCGCCACGGGTTGAATGTGCAGGTCGTGGCAGATCCTGCGGGCAAGCTGCTGTGGATCTCGCCCGCACTGCCCGGCCGCACCCACGACCTGACCGCGGCCCGCGCCCACCGCATCATCCGGATCTGCGAACGCCAAGGCGTACCCGTCCTCGCCGACCGCGCCTACATCGGGGCCGGCTCATGGGTGACCACGCCGATCAGACGCCGTCCGCACCAGGACCTCACCGCGACCGAGCGGACGATATACCGTGCCCTGTCAGCGGCACGAGCCCCGGTCGAACGAAGCGTTGCGAGACTGAAGTCCTGGCGCATCTTCCGCCGAGCCCGCTGCAGCCCCAACCGCATGAGCGTCATCGCCAAAGCCGTCCTCACCCTGGAGAGGCACCACTGAAAACGCTCAGTGATCACACCAGCCATGGCGAGATCGTCTCACTTTGATCACGCTCCAGGGCCAGCAGCCTCTGGTGGGACACATCTCGAAAGTCCGGGCGGGTTGCGCATGAGATCCCCCCGCCCGCGGCTACGGATACTGGGGTGGGAGAGCCGTTGCACCAGCGCGGCTGGCGGACGGCATTCACGGTTGTTGAAAGAGTGCTTGCGTGGGCCGCTCTGGTGAGTGCCATCGAGCGTGGTTACGGCAACGACATCTACGAGTACACCAACGACCTCTACTGCCGAAACGGTTTGCATGATGCGTGGCTTTTGCTGGACAAGTACATCGTCCAACTCTGGGCCCCGCGGATCAAAACTCTGGACGACCACTACGGAGCCACCACCGTCGACGATGACGGCCAGACACTCGAGCAGCTCCAAAGGCTGCCCGGGCCTGACCTGTGGTGGTGGCGACACCCTCGCATCCTCGTGAAGCCTTCGGACAGGACCCGGTGCATTTCCGGCTCCCACGCGGTGGAAGGTGAACCCTATCGCCGTCTCGCGGACAAGTTGCCGACCTGGGAGGCAACCTCGGTAAGCTCGTCCTAGACGTAGCGGGCAACGGCCGACCAGAGGTGCCCGAGCTGTCCAATCGTTGTGAGGAGGTGACGTGTTGATGAAGAAGCCCGAACGGCTCACTCAAAGGCGTCATGTGGACCTCGTACGCGTCTCCAGTGCTCTGTGTCGGCGCGCCGGCCGGTAGCGAAAGCACTGGCCCTGCTTCTCCCGAGCAACCTGGATTCTCCTTTCCTGGCTCCCCCCATCGCCTGCCGCAATCCCTCTGCCTCACCTTCGGAAGGGTTGCCTCAGGGCTTGGCCCGTCCACTGCTTTCGTGCGCCGAATCTCCGATCACGGAGGCGTTCGGCACATACGTGGACCGGTGCCGTAGTCGCTTGCTCTTTCCGTGGAAGGGGGTGTGTGCCCATAGGGCGCTGGCTCCGCTCTCACAGACCCACTGGGAGTACCTCATGCCCGTCCATACCCCTTCTGATCCGCTGCGCTTCGCCTACTGGGTGCCCAAAGTCAGTGGCGGCCTGGTCACCAGCACCGTCGAGCAGCGCACCGACTGGGGCTACGACTACAACCGTGAACTCGCTGTCCTGGCCGAGAACAACGGTTTTGACTACGCGCTCACCCAGGTCCGGCACATGGCCAGTTACGGAGCCGAGTACCAGCACGAATCCACCTCCTTCAGCCTCGCGCTGCTGCTTGCCACCGAGCGGCTGAAGGTCATCGCCGCCGTGCTCCCCGGCCTTTGGAACCCCGGTGTTCTGGCCAAGTTCGGAGCCACTGCGGACCAGCTGTCCGGGGGCCGGTTCGCGGTCAACGTGGTCAGCGGCTGGTTCAAGGGCGAATTCACGGCACTCGGTGAGCCCTGGCTGGAGCACGATGAACGCTACCGGCGGGCCGAGGAGTTCATCACCGCGCTGCGTAGCATCTGGACCGAGGACCATGCGCGGTTGGCTGGCGACTTCTACCGCATCCGCGACTTCTCGCTGAAGCCCAAACCGCTGAACACGCCGCAGCGCCCGCACCCGGAGATCTTCCAGGGCGGCAACTCCACCGCGGCCCGCGCCATGGCCGGACGCGTCTCCGACTGGTACTTCAGCAACGGCAAGGACTTCGCCGGCGTCACCGAACAGCTCACCGACGTCCGCGCCTCGGCGGCCGCCGCCGGGCGGCCCGCGCCCCGCTTCGGGCTCAACGGCTTCCTGATCGCCCGGGACACCGAGGCGGAGGCCCGCGAGGTGCTGCGGGAGATCGTCACCCACGCGGACACCGAGGCCGTGCACGGCTTCGCGTCCGCCGTCACCCAGGCGGGCCGGTCCACGGCGGACGGCAAGGGCATGTGGCAGGACTCGTCGTTCGAAGACCTCGTCCAGTACAACGACGGATTCCGCACGGGGCTGATCGGCACCCCGGAACAGATCGCCGAACGCATTGTCGCCTACAAGCGGCTCGGAGTGGACCTCTTCCTGCTCGGCTTCCTGCACTACCAGGAGGAGGTCGAGTACTTCGGCAAGCACGTCCTGCCGCTCGTACGCGAGCTGGAAGCACAAGCGTCCGACGAGCAGGCGCGGCCCCAGGCCGTGGCCTGACCGACCCGCCCGCCCCTTCGACCCGAGGTGACCGCCATGCCCACCGTCCTGTCCGTCTCCGGAAGCCCCTCCGCCACCTCCCGTACCGCCCGCTTGCTGCGACACCTGGACACCAGGCTCACTGCTGAGGGCCACCGCGTCGTGGAACTCGACGTCCGTGCCCTGTCCGCCCAGGCGCTGCTCGGCGCCGACTTCGGGCACCCCGACTGCCTCCTCAGCGGCAGCACACCGCCCTTCTCTTACTCGGCCGAAGGCGCCGAAATGGGCAAACTCATGGTCGCAGAAGGGCTCGGCGCCGCCGTCCTACCTGACTACAGCGTGCACGGCGACCCACTGGAGCGAAGCGGCACCATCACCTGCCGCCCTCTCGCCGACGACAACACCGAATTCCGCGTCATGCTGCAACAACGCCACGCACACACGACACGCACAGCTGCGCACGACCTGCACAGCACCCTTGTACGCCAAGCCGAAAGACGACGCGCAAACCTGCCCACGCGAAGGAAAGAACAACGATGAGGTCTTCGTCGCCCCCTGCAGACCGTGTCTTAAGCGAGGCGCCAGGGTCAGCCATGCTCCGACAAATCCGATGGCTTGCGGCGAGAAAGATCCGGGCAAGTACTGGGGCTATTCAACCTTTCGCGCGCCCATCGCATATGACAAGGCCAAACCTCCTCGTCCCTGGCATATGCCCTTCTTGGCGCCGGGACTTGCACATCTGCCTACGGGGGGGGTCATGCACCGCCAGCGCATAGCCAGCACCATCGGCGCCACCACAGCGCGGCCGCACCCACCCAGGTGGCCGCCCCCGCCGCCTTCGCCAGTGACGCCCCCTCTCCGGCCGAGCGGACCGCAGCCGTGATCGAGAAGGTTACCGGCACCTCCAACATCGCCCCGGCCCTAAGCATCACGATCCCCCAGTGTGCCGGCGGAGACGCCAAGGCCCGCTCATCGCCTCCTAGATGTCGCGCAGGGCCGACGCTTGGCGGATCTGCGGCGCTCGGCCCGCCAGGCGGACAGCGTCGGCCCGATCAATGGAACGGGGCGTCTTGTAGTGAGACAGGATGCTGCGGATAGGACCGGCACGGCAGCCTGATCTGGTTCTTCATCAGACATCAGGTGGGCAACGCAAGAGCCGATCCTTTCGATGGCCACATAACGGCGAAATGTCATCCGCTACGGATTGAGAGGAAGTTATCTCGTTTACTGGCGGCGAGGCGCTTCATGCAATCGGTCGGAATGGTGTCACTCGCGCAAGTCCCAGCCTTTTCAGCCGGGAGGTGGGCGGTGGCGGCACGTCGATCGGCACTGCGCCAATCGGCCCGTAGTTAGCAGTAACGAAGAAGAGGTACACCGTAGCGCCAGTTTTTCCGCGACGCGGGTTCATACCGCACGGAAAGAAGCAACGGTGATCGAACACCCTTCTTTTATAACGTACAGGTGGGATTAAGCGATGCGAGGGTTGCGCATGTTCGGCCACCGGCAAGGAAACTCGAATAAATGGGCGGGAAAGAAAGGGCCCTTGACGACTTTCTCGATTCCAGAGAGTGCGGGGGTACTTAGCTGCAGGGTGCTCGACCCGATCAATGAGCCCGTGCGGAATGCAAAGCTCACTGTCCGTGACGCCACGGGGCTCAAGGTGGTCAGCGGGGGAACGGATCCGTTCGGGTCGTTCATGACGACCGTGCCAGCCGGAGACTACCGCCTCATGGCGTTGGCGGAGGGGTTCAGTCCGTGCCGGGTGAGCGCCACGGTCGAAGAGAACGTGCACGCCTCGCTCGGCGACCTCGTGCTCAAGGTCGCCCAGCCCTTGGCTCTGCCAGAGCCCGGCCACTGGGATATCGACACCTGCCACTCGTCGGTCGCTTTCACCGCGCGCCACATCGGACTCGCCCATGTCCACGGCAGATTCAACAGCTTCATGGGCGCGATCTGGATGGGTGAGCAAGTGGGAGACTGCTCCATGCACGTCGTGATCGACGCGCACTCCATCGACACCGCAGTCAAGATGCGCGACGACCATTTGCGCTCAAGTGACTTCTTGGACGTAGCGCGGTTTTCGACGATGGAGTTCTACAGCGACCGCTTCGTACACAAGAACGGCAACCGCTGGGCGATATCCGGTGGGCTGACTCTGCACGGTGTGACGCGGACGGTCACGCTCGACACCGAGTACCTCGGAGTGGCCCAGGGGCTGGGGGGCGAGACCCGCGCGGCTTGCCGCGCTACCACCGAGCTGCACCGCGACGACTTCACAATCACCTGGCAGAATATGCTCGCGCGCGGCATCGCGGCCGTCGGGCACAGAATCATGATCGACCTCGAAATCCAGGCCGTCCTCAAGAGCTGCCCCCCCCGCGCGTTACCGTGTCCACCAGCATCTCGGCACACCACCTGTCGTCGGAGGCGGGGGCGGCACATACCTCTGTCGTATGACGCCGATTCAGCCTGTGTGCTGATCACACGGGCGGCCTGAGTTCGTAATGTCGGATACACCTCTGATACGGCGCCCCCGAGATGGGACTGCGATGCAAGGGGGCGCGGCAAGAGACGAGAACAAGGACGTGAACATGTTTAGCAGACCTCGTAAAAAGGCGCTTTTCACGGTTTCCGCAGCAGCCGTCGCGGGAACGATTGTGGCCGCCGTCGTGGCCCCCTCGAGCAAGGCCGGTGAACCCGCCGGCCGAGTGGGAGCGGAGAGCGCCGGCGACCGGCTGTTTCCGAAACTCGGCAACGGCGGGTACGACGCCGGGTCGTACGACGTGAAGTTCGACTATCGGCCCAGTACCCCGAAGATGGACGCGACCGTGACGATGCGGGCGACCGCGCGACAGGATTTGAGCCGGTTCAGCCTGGACTCGGCCGGGCAGGAGGTCAAGTCCGTGTCCGTCCAGGGAGCTCGGGCCGACTTCCATACGTCGAACGAAAAGCTCACCATTACGCCGAAGAGTCCCGTTCGCAAAGGCCAGACGTTCTCCGTGCGCACCGACTACCGCGCCGACCGCAGCAAGAACCTGCCCAACCCCTCCTGGCCGTCCGGTGTCAGGTATCCGATGAAGCACTGGGTTCCCACCGAGGACGGCTTTGCCTTGATGGGCCAGCCAGATCGCGCGCATCTGTTCTTCCCAGGCAACGACCACCCCAGCGACAAGGCCCGGTTCACCTTCCGCATCTCGACGCCCAAGAACCTGCAGGCGGCGGCCAACGGATCCCTGATATCGCGCCGTACGGCCGGAGACCGCACCACCTACACCTTCCGCACGCGCCATCCGATCCCGACCCATGTCGTGCAGGTGGCCGTCGGAAAGTACCGGGAGGTGAAGCAGCGCGGGCCGCACGGTCTGCCGATCCACAGCTATGTTCCGGCCGACCAGTACGCGCAGCTCAAGCCGGTTGTGGGCAAGACGCCCGCCCAGGTGGCGTGGCTGGAGAAGGAGATCGGACGCCCTTTTCCCTTCGAAGCGTACGGGATGCTGGCGGTCAAGAGCCCCTATAATGGCGTGGCCCTGGAGACCGCCACACTGTCCACCTTCAGCTCGTTGGGACTGAATCGGCCGGCCGGGCAGGTGGAGCCGGTCATGGCTCATGAACTGGTCCATCAGTACTTCGGTGACGCGGTGTCCGTGCGGAGCTGGGACGACATGTGGATCAGCGAGGGCCACGCGCACTACTACCAGAAGCGTTACGAGGCAGCTCGGGGCTTTTCGAAGATCGAGGAAGACATGCGGACGCTGTACGAGCACGATGCGAAGGAGCGCCAAGAGAGCGGCCCGGCCGGCAAACTCACGTCCCCCTCCGCAGTGATGTTCAATACAAACGCTCCGGGCGCGCTGATGCTCCACGGCCTGCGCAACCAGGTCGGTGACTGGACGTTCCGCCGCATCGAGCAGAGCTTTTTCGACCGGTACCGCAACAAGGCGGCGTCGACCCAAGATTACATCGACGTCGCCAACAAGGTCTCAGGCCGCGACCTCGCACCGTATATCAAGAGCTGGCTGTACGACGCCAAGACTCCGCCCATGCCCGGGCACCCGGACTGGAAGTCCAAGCCATAGGGATGGCGAACGTCGCTGATGCTCATCGCCCGCTAACCCGTCTTGAGGACCTCGGCTGGCTGATCCCGCGGGTAACCAGTCCGGATCACCTGCGGTGCAGGACGTCTCGAAGCATCAGGCGGGATTGACCCACCTCGTTCCTGGGTGACGAACGTGACCCAGACAGGTCGAGTCTGCGGCGGCCATGTGCAGGTGAGGGCCTGACCTGCCTCCACATATCTCCGGGAAGCCAAGGAAAGGCTCAAGGACCCCTTCCAGGACTGAATCTCCGGTCGCCACGACACCGTCGGGGCAACAGCCTACCCAGCTGCTGCCCCGACCTCGCAGCATCCTTCGTTGACCAAAGCCCCGCCTGCGTACGGCCCGGACAGGCGGGCCGATAAACCGGCCCCTTTCGGTCTGCCTGCTCGCTCGGAATGTGCGAGCTGGAGCGCGGGGATTCGAGCGAACTCTCCAATTCCGCAGTCCAATGCAGCGTCATGACGGCAAACGATGCCCTACGGACCGCGCTGAATGGGTGACCAGGGAGGCCGGGAGGGGAAATCATGACAGTACAGAGCACCCTTTCCAGGAGGCACAGGTGGTCGAGACTCTGAAGAAGAGCAGCTGGGTGACCGGCGCCGCGCGCGAGAAGCTCGCGGCGGACCTGAAGAAGAAGTACGTCTCCGGAGCGAGCATCCGGGCGCTGGCCGAAGAGACCGGCCGCTCCTACGGGTTCGTGCACCGGCTGCTCAGCGAATCCGGTGTGACCCTGCGTGGTCGTGGCGGAAACACCAGGGGCAAAAAGGCCGCCTCGGCCTGACCGACGGACGGGGCAGCTCCCCAACGACCAGCACCGCGTTGTCGACATCAAGCGATGACACCGCCACTTAGAGGGTGTCCTACGTGGTGAGGCGGACGAGTCGCTTGTAGCAGCACAGGGCGGCGGCGAGGCCGAGGAAGGCCAGGTAGTTGTCGTGGTGGCGCTCGTATCGCGGGTTGAGCCGTCGGTAGCCGGACAGCCAGGCCGTTGGGTCGGCCGCGCGGCGAGGTGCTCGCCGTGAGGCGAGTCCTGTTCCGCGCGGCCTCCCGCCGAACCGGACATGACGGTTTCCCGGTCATCCGGCTCTCCAGTGACTACTGCGTGAGTGGCCTGGCTGGCCGTTCCGAGTGGATGCGGTCGTGGCAGATGTCGCAGGCCACGACGGTTTTGCGGCGCCGGTGAAGCATGACGCGCGCCCAGTCGGATGGCTGCCATCCGGCATGTGCGAGGTCGGCGAGAGCGCGGACGTGGTGCACTTGCACGTTGCCCTTGCTTCCGCAGATCTCGCAGGTATCCGCCAGGAGTCTCGCGATGAGTTCCTTCTGCGGGTAGTCCACCCGGACAGGCTCACGGTCGGCGAGTTCCGCCGCCCGCTGCCGTTGGAGGGGAATCCCACCGAACCGGGCCACCAGTGGTTTCCTGTTCTCCCGCTCGATTCGGGCCTCGAAGCAGACTCGGGGCCCGTTGGGGGTGTCGATTCTGGCCTTGTGCTTGGCGGCCATCTTCGACACTGACGAGCGGTGCTTGGCCGCAAGAGTCTTGAGCATAGAAGTCTCCATGACTCATTGCAGCCGGTGCAGTCGGAAGACGTCTCCGGCGAGCAGGTAGTACTGGATGACGCCCCGGTAGACGGCTCCGAAGGTCGCGACGATCGCATGATCGCTGCTGTTGGTCAGGGCCGTCTGTTTCGCGGGTTTTCCGCGGGCGAGATAGGGGGCGCACTTGGCCTTGATCACGTCCTGTGGGACACGGAGTGCTATCTGGCCGTTGACCCGACGGTAACGGCCAGTTTTCTTCGTGTCGTTGTGCTGGGTCGTGATCTCGTAGCCGAGGAACCTCGCTGCCCGGGTGCGGGCGTGAGTGATCAGCGTCTTGTCCTGGGACAGTTCGAGCTTGAGTTCGTCACGCAGGAACTGGGCCAGGCGTTGTTTGATCTGCTCGGCCTCGGCTTTCGGTCCGGTGAAACCGAGGAGGTGATCATCCGCTTATGCCGTGCGCCGGGTTATGCCGACTGCGGTAGTCGGGAGCGTGATGGGCTCCGTGCCCGCCTTGAAGCGATCGGCATAACCCGTGTCCTCCTGCTCAGAGAGTCTGGAGGAATGCCAGCAGGGTGTCCGGGGCGGTGTAGCGTCCCGGTGTGCTGCCGGAGGGGGCGGTCCGCGCGAGGGCGCGTTCCTTGATGCTCATGTCGGCGTGCAGGTAAATTTGTGTTGTTTCGGTTGATTCGTGGCCGAGCCAGAGCGCGATCACGGAGATGTCGACTCCTGCGTGCAGGAGTGCCATTGCGGCACTGTGCCGCAGGGTGTGTGGGGTGACGTGCTTGCTGGCCAGGGACGGACAGGTTGCTGCGGCGGCCCGTGCGTGCTTGGCGACGAGGTGCTCGACGGCGTCCCGGCTGAGCGGGGTGCCACGACGGATCGGGAACAGCGGATCGTCTTGCTCGCCGCCTCGTTCCTTCAGCCAGATCTTGAGCACTTTGACGGTGTCGCTGGTCAGTGGGGTGCACCGGTCCTTGCGGCCCTTGCCATGGCAGCGCAGGTGGGGGCCGGTGCCCAGATGGACGTCCTGGAGGGTGAGGCGGGTCAGCTCGCTGACGCGCAGTCCGGTGTGGACCCCGGTCAGGAGCAGGGCGTGATCGCGTCGGCCGGTCCAGGTGGTGCGGTCCGGTGCGGCGATCAGGGCGTCGGTCTCGGTGGTGGTGAGGTAGTTGACGATGGCCCGGTCGAAGCGTTTCGGCGGGATCGCCAGCACCCGCTGGATCACCGCTGCGTGTTCGGGGGCCCGCAGGGCCGCGTAGCGGAAGAACGAACGGATCGCGGCGAGACGGGCGTTGCGGGTCGCCGCGGTGTTGCCGCGGATGGTTTCGAGGTGCTGGAGGAACGCTCCGATCGTCGGTGCGTCCAGGTCGGTGATGCTCAAGCGGGTCGGCCGGTGGCCGGTGCGCTGCTCTGCGAAGCCGAGCAGGAGGGTGAAGGTGTCCCGGTAGGCGGCGACGGTGTGCGGGCTGGCCTGGAGTTGGAGCATCAGTTTGTCGGTGAAGAAGCCCTGTAGCAGGGGCGCGAGGTCGCTCATGGCCGGCCTCCGAAGCTGTGCTCCAGGCGGGCCGCGGCCAGGGACAGTAGTTCCGGCGAGCCGGAGAGATACCAGTAGGTGGACTTCGGGTCGGCGTGACCGAGGTAGGTGGTCAGCAGCGGGAGCTTGGCCTGCACGTCTTCGCCGCCCTGGTACCACTGAAGCAAGGTCGTGGTCGCGAACGTGTGCCTCAGGTCGTGCAAGCGGGGCCTGCGGCGCCTCTGGCCTGCAGTGATGCCCGCCGCTGCCAGTAGCTGGACGAAGGCGCGCGGGAGGTTGTGGGAGTCCAGACGGGTGCCGCGGGTGGAGACCAGGAAGGCCGCTGTGCTCGGGGCGGGCCGCTGGAGATCGCGCTCGCGGGCATACCTCCGCAGGGCCGTGACGGTAGTGGCATGCACCGGGACCTGCCTTGACTTGCCGAACTTCGTCTCCCTCACGGTGAGAACACCACCAGCGAGGTCGACGTCGGTGCGGTCCAGGCCGCAGGCTTCGGACGTGCGCAGGCCGCTCACGGCCAGCAGGCCGAGGAAGGTGTGCCAGGTCCGGGCCCGGAAGGCCGGATTGAGGGTGCTCGTCGCCGCGAGCAGGCGGTCCAGCTCGTCGGGGGTGAACAGGTGCGGGGTGATGCGCCGGTAGTGGTGCGGCAGTGCGTCATCGGGCGGGATCTCAGTGGCCGGCTCCAGAGTCTTGAGGTGCCGGGCGAAGATCCGCACGACCATCAGCCGTCGGCTCCAGTGCACTTCATCGGTGCTGCGAGACGTACTGGTTGCCCAGGCGAGCGCGGCCCGGGTGGTCAGGACGGTGTCGCCCGTGTCCTCCAGGTAGCCGATGAAGCTCATCAGCTTCTCGCCGAAGGTGGTCAGCTTGAACCCCAGCCGTCGGCGCATGGCCAGGTACTCCTGCGCGTGCTGTCGGATCGTGGTCATCGTGCACCGCCTTGTGGCCACGACTGGGCCAGGGTCCGCAGGGCTTCGTGGTCGACTTTCGCGTAGATGGTGGTGCTCAACTGACTGCGGTGGCGCAGTACTTGGCCGACCTCGGGCAGTGGTGCCCCGGCCCGCAGGATCGTGGTGGCCAGCGTGTGGCGGAGCCGGTGGGCTCCCAGTCGTGGCAGTCCGGCCCTCTCGCAGGCCCGTCCCATGATCGCTCGGATGCAGTGTCCGGTGAGTGCCTGATAGGGGGCCCTGGCGGTGAGGAACACGGCCGTGGCCGAACACCGGGGACGGCCGCTCATCAGATAGTCCGAGAGCGCCTCGCCGACCTCGGCGGTCAGCGGCAGCCGCTCGACGCGGGAGCCCTTGCCCCGCACGGCGATCTCTCCCGCGTGCCAGTCGATGTCGCTCAGCTGGAGCGCGGCGACTTCCGCGCCGCGCAGTCCGAGACGAGCGAGCACCGTCAGCACGGCCCTGTCCCGCAGTCCCGCCGAAGAGTCCGGATCCGATGCGGCCAGCAGCGCGGACACCTGGGACGGTTCCAGTCCGCGGGGCAGGGAAGCGAGCCGCCAGCCCGCCACCGAGGGCACTGCCCCGGTCAGCGCCACCGGGATCCGGCCGTCCACGTGCAGGTAGCGCAGCAGTGATCGGACCGCGGTCACCAGGGCTTTCGCCGACCACACACTGTCGGCGTCCGCGGTATGCCGCACCATGAACACAGTCACCTGCGCGGCATCCAACCGGGCCAGCGAGTCGTCCAGCGGCGCCGGCAGCGCGGCAAGAAACTTGCGGGCCTGTCCGCAGTAGCAGCGGACCGACTCGGCAGCCAAGCCCCGCTCGCCGCGCAGGTAGGCGGCGTAGTCCGCCAGCATCTCCTGCACCGCGTCGCCGCCCACCTCAGCCGCACCCGGAACCGCGCCGGCCTGCCGCAGCACCCTGATCACCGCTCCCAGAGATCGCCGGGCCACCGGCTCCGAGGAGCACACCGCCCGCCGGAAGAGCAGGAACTCTTCCACCCTCGCCGGTGTCAGCCCGGCTGCGGCGAGTTCACGCCGATCCATCCACAGGCTCAGGCGCCGCATCATTCGTACGGCGTCCTTCACCGACGCCGCCGCGTACCCCCGGGACGCCAACTCCGCACACACCAGCGACTCGTACGACGCCAGCGGTCCCGTCACCATCAACGGCACCGGACCCCGGCGCCGCCCTCCGATCGCATCCATGATCTTCTCCTGTCTGCAGGCAACTCGCCTGTACAGACAGGGATATGGGCCACCTCGAGCGAAGGCCGCCGGTTATGCTGAAGCTTTCGGAACCAGGCCCCAGGTCCGCCACGCTGTCGCCCCCACAGTCGGCATAACCCGGCGCACGGCATAAGCGGACCTATGCCGAACTCGGCATAGATCGGCGTAGCGTATGTAGCGCAGCCTTCGGTATGCCGGATCGTTGGGATCCGAGCTCGGCAGGCTGACCATCTGCTGACGCAGTGCACGGGCTTGGACCCGGTCGCCGCGCCGGCGGGCTTTCGCCAGCAGATTCTGCAACTCCAGATAGGCCGGGTTGCGGGCCCGGCGCTTCCCTCGGGTGTACTCCGGAATCAGAACTGTCTCGACGAACTCGTCCAGCTTGTGCAGGTAGATGTTGGACAGGATCGGGGAGGCCACTCCGCCTTGCGGCGCTCCGGAGAGCGTGGCGCCCCATCTCCAGTCCTCAAGGTATCCGGCTGTCAGCATGTTGTGCACCAGCCGCAGGAACCGCTGGTCATGGATCTTCTCGCCGAGGATCGACAGTAGGACCTGGTGGTCCAGGCTGCCGCAGCAGTCGGCGATGTCCCCTTCGATGAACCAGGATGTCCCGGTCCAGGTGTGGTCCACCTCCCGCAAAGCGGTGTGGCAGCCATGGCGGGGACGGAACCCATGAGAGCGGTCGGAGAACGTCGGCTCGTAATACGTCTCCAATAACAGGCGGACCACTTCACCCACGAGCTTGTCCGACCAGGTCGGCAGCCCCAGCGGACGCATCTTTCCGTTCTTCTTCGGGATATGGACGCGCCGGACCGGACGGAAGCGGTAACGCTCGTGACGAATCGCCTCTATGATCCGGTCGATCTTCCGCTGCGACATGCCGTCCACGGTTTCCGACGTGACCCCGGGCGTCATCGCACCATGGTTGGCGTAGATGCGGCCGTAGGCCAGCAGATACAACTGCGGGTTGAACAGCTGCCGATACAGTTCATCACACGGCAGACCACGCCTGCCGCGTTCACGCAGGACACCCAGCACCGTTTTGGCGCTCTGCATTCCGCATACCTCCCGAGTCTCGGGTGTCCGAATCACCTGGCCCCCTTCGCCCTGTGGACGGCTTTCCCGTCCTCCCTGACCGGTCGTGACTCCGGCGACTACTACTGGGCCTCCGTCGCCATAGGACTCGCATCCCGTAGGCGATCCCACGTTCGTCTCTGTCTGTACGTTCTAGCGCGACGTAGGCGTCCCACTCATCTCCTTGAATGTCCTCGCTGAACATCTCTCCGCACCCCGGAGTTGCACCGGGCAACAATGAAACCCCGTGCAGAGTGCGACGCCGGTTTCAGTTGTCTTTCCGGCGGATGGGAACTTGCATCTTCTGGAGATTGGGCTTCAGACAATCCAGTCTTCGCCATATCGCGCGGGCCGCCCAGCACACCGTCCCTACAACTCGACCCGGTCACTGGTTTCCTGACATGCTGTCGTCCCCTTCACCTTTCGGATCCAGGTAAGTCATCCGGCCCAGAAACCTCCTTCCGAGTTCCTCCCGGCTGAACCGGGGATACAAGCAGAGCGCCTCGTGGCGCACAACGTTCGTTCAATTACCCACCGGTGACGGCCCAGGCGGTCGCTGGGTTCGACGCCGATGCGGGCGATACGGACCGCGATGCGCCGTCCGCGCAGCCATCGCCGCAGGTGCGGCCGGTCGTATGCCTTGTCGGCATGCACCTTGCCCACCGGGTAGTTCCGCCCGCGTTCGGGGTCGTGTTTCGTTTGGTAACCGCCGATCATCGGCTTGAGGCCGTCGCTGTCGGCGGTGTTGCCGCCCGAGAGGCCGACCACGAGGGGCAGTCCCGCCGCATCGGACAGGATGTGCATCTTGGAACCGGGCCTGCCCCGGTCCACGGGGCTCGGACCTGTAAGTTCGCCCCCCTTTTCGCCCGCACGTGGGCGGTGTCCAGCACCAGACGGGCCAGATCGAGAAGGCCGCGGCCGGCGAGCCGGTCGAGGACCCGCTGATGCAGGCGGCCCCACACCCCGGCCCTGGACCAGATCAGGAAACGACGGTGGGCGATGGACTTCGAGATGCCGAAGCACGGCGGCAGGGCCCGCCAGGCGCACCCGGACACCAGCACGTACACGATCGCGGCGAACACCGCCTCATCGTCGATGTTCGCAGTTCCGCCGCCCTGAGGTCGCCGACTTGGCGGCGGCAGCAGAGGCCGGGTGATCTCCCATAACCCGTCCGGGACGATCCACCCCCAACGGTTGCTCGCCATACGGGAAACCTGCCCAGCTCACCACGTAGGACAACGTCTTAACACGCGGGTTCGCCTCAGCTCCCCCGCACTCCAGGCGCGCCGCGGCCGAGGAAGAGCGGGATCGGTGGGTCCTGGCGCATGCGGAGCTGAGCCTTGTCCGTCGCTCCGCTGGGGGCCGGGCTTTGGCGGGCGAGGTTGATGCCACTCAGTTCTGTCGTCACGCGATCACCGCCACGACCCTGCCGTCATCAAGGTCTCGGGCAACCAGCCCCTCCATGGCGGCCGCAGCCGCCTCGGGCGCGGCGGTGGGCGGACACCTTCTCCGGGTGCGTCAGGGAACTCCGTCTAGGTGTTACTGCTGCTCAGCGCGGCGGCGCAGGATCGCGTCGTACACGTCTTCGTCGAGGTAGCCGTGGAGCAGTGCGTCGTGCACTTCGTCGAAGGCGCCCGGTGCCGGCAGCGCGGCTCCGTGGTCGGGCAATCCCACAGTGAGTGCGCCTGGCGGGGCGTAGGGCCAGGTGGCCAGCGCCTCGACGAGGGTGTCCCGGTCGATCTCGCCGACGGCGTGGCGCATGGCGATGTGCATCGGGCTGCGGCCGGCGCGCCCTTCGGCGAGAGGCGGGAGCGCCCGGGCCTTGGCGACCAGGGCGCCGACGGCGACATGGGAGATGCCCAGCTTCGCGCCGATGGCGCGGTAAGACGCGCCGGCGTCGGCCGCGGCCAGGGCCGCCAGGGCGGTGCGTTCGTGGGCGATCGCGGCGCGGGCCTTGTTGCCGATGCGGACCGCCAGTTCGGTGTTGCGGGCCCGGCCGACCGCTTCAAGGGCCTGCTGAGGGGCCGGATACATGACACTACCTCCTTGGTAACCTGCACTTACCGAGGCTGGTAAGTGCAGGTTACCGCACCGGGGCCCGAAGCTTCAAAGACGCCTACTTCTCTTACTGTGCGGCGTTACCGTGCAATGACCGGGCTGCACCTCAACGCCTGGCGCACTCGCATAGCTGTCGACGCCCCGCCCGCCCTCGAAGCCACGTGGGTCCTGACAACCCGGTACGAAGTTTTCGCTCCGTGGAGGGCCTCACTGACGTTCACACGGCTGCGGGCCTCTTCCGGAACATGCGAACGTGGGTGTAGAACTCGCAGGGCTCACCCGGCGCTGTCGAACAGGTCGGGCGCCGGCCCCTACGACGGGAGACCGATCACCCATGCTGCATCTGATGTGGCGCAGAGTGCGGACGGCCGCGCTCGCGCTCTCGGCCATCGCGGCCCTCACCTTCGGCGCTGCCGCCCCGACCGGCGCGGCAGCGACCCCTGCCCCCGCTCCCAAGAAGCAAGGGCCGGCCTCGGTGGCCTACGTCGAGGTGAACGACCACAGCATGCTCAACGTAGGCAAGTACACCCTCGCCAACGGCGGCGGCAACGCCTTCGACGTCGCCGTAATCTTCGCAGCGAACATCAACTACAACACGGACACGAAGACGGCGTATCTGCACTTCAACGAGAACGTGCAGCGCGTCCTTGACAACGTTGCCACCGAGGTGCGGCCACTGCAGCGCAAGGGCATCAAGGTCATCCTCTCGGTGCTCGGCAACCACCAGGGCGCGGGCTTCGCCAACTTCCCGTCACAGCCGGCGGCCATGGCGTTCGCGAAACAGCTGTCGGACGCCGTGGCCAAGTACGGCCTGGACGGCATCGACTTCGACGACGAGTACGCCAAGTACGGCACCAACGGCACCAGCCGGCCCAACAGCAGCTCGTTCGTGCACCTGGTGACGGCACTGCGCGCCAACATGCCGAACAAGATCATCAGCCTCTACAACATCGGCCCGTCCGCCTCCCGGCTCTCCCACGGCGGCGTCGACATCTCCTCCAAGTTCGACTACGCCTGGAACCCGTACTACGGAACCTGGCAGGTCCCCGGCATCGCACTGCCGAAGACGAAGCTTTCCCCGGCGGCCGTCCAAATCGGCCGCACCTCGCAGCGCACAGCCGCCAGCCTCGCCCGCCGCACCGTCCGCGACGGATACGGCGTATATCTCACCTACAACCTCGACGGCACCGACCGCAGCGCCGATGTCTCCGCGTTCACCAGGGAGCTGTACGGCAGTGACGCCGTATACACGCCATAAGACGCCCACACGCCTCGGCACGCGGCGCCCCTCTGGCCCTCACCGCCATAGGGGTGTGGCACCACTCGGGCCGCGCCCTGACAGCGATGCTGGGGCGCGGCCTCGCGTGATCAGCGCAGTTGGGCAATCAGCGGTGTCGCGCCGAGCAAGAGAGCGCCAGCGCCGAGTCCGAACGCGAACGAGCTGCGGCTCGGGCGAAGGCAGAGGGTGAGCGGGCTGCGCGGAGAGCGGAGAAGCGCCGCAATGATGTGTTCCGCATGAGTGATCTGATCACCGCGGCGGTGCTTGCGCTATCGCTCCCGGGCGCCGGAGCGGCGGGAGCGCCGTCGTAGCCCTGGCTTGCTGCGGGCCTCCGTGGTCCGAGCCTCCTGGCGGCGCTCAAGACCGTAGTCCTGCGCCGCGGGTGATGTGAAGGCGACGGAACGTACGGGCCGGCGGGCCGGCCGCGCCGCCAACCCCGCTTCTCGGTCCGTGGTGCGTCTCTCGTCGGCCGGCCCGCGAGGGCCGACGGGAGCGCTGGCCGGCATCTCGCCCCCTCGACGAGAGACAGGGGCGTAGCCGTCTGTTCGCATTCTGCGGGGTCGGACCGTAGCTCAAGGGGCTGGGAGCAGCCCGGGTGTCGCCGCGGTGCCGCACCGGTTCGGCACCGCGGCGTTCACGGGTCAGGCCTTGACGTTCACAGCGGCCCAGGCAGCGTCCACGGCTTTGACTTCGGCACTGTTCGCGCCGTAGAGGTCGGCGGCCGCCTTCAAGGTGCCCTGGCGGGCGTCGTGGTAGTCGGTGGTGGAGGTGAAGTAGGTGGTCAGCGCCCTGTACCAGATCTGCACTGCTTTGTCGCGGCCGATGCCCGTGACCGTGGAGCCGTCCGCGGTCGGGCTGTCGTAGTGCACACCGTTGATGTCCTTCGCGCCGCTTCCCTCGGACAGCAGGTAGAAGAAGTGGTTGCCGACACCGGATGAGTGGTGGACGTCGAGATCACCGATGCCGGGCCTCCAGTAGTCGACCGAACCGCGGCCGTCCCTGCTCGGCTTGTCCTGGTAGCGCATGGGCTTACCGTCGCCGAAGACCTTCTCGCCGAGCAGGTAGTCGCCCTTGTCCTGTGGGTTGTTCGCGTACCACTCCACCGCGGTGCCGAAGATGTCCGAGGTGGCCTCGTTCAGGCCGCCGGATTCGCCGGAGTACTGCAGGCCCGCGGTGGCGGAGGTGACGCCGTGGCTGAACTCGTGCCCGACCACGTCGAGCTGGGTCCACGGGTGCTGGTTGTTCGCACCGTCGCCGTAGCTCATGGTGAAGGCGTCGTCGTCCCAGGCAGCGTTTTGATAGGCGTCGCCGTAGTGGACGCGGGAGACGGGGGCCCGGCCGTCGTTCCTGATGCCGTTGCGGTGCAAGACGTTCTTGTAGAAGTCCCAGGTCTGGGCGGCGCCGTAGGCGGCGTCCACGGCGGCGGTCTGGTTGTCGGTGGGGCTGCCGGTGCCCCACTTGTTGTCCGCGTCGGTGAAGACGGTGCCCTTGCCCTTCGTACGGTGCTTGAGGTCGACGACTCTGGAACCACCGCGCACGCTGTCAATGAGGGAGTAACCCGTGGGCGACTTGGTGGTGTTCAGGCCGACGGTGCCGCTGTACTGGCTGGCGCCGGAGCCGACGGCGGCGACCTGTGAGCCGTCCGGTGCGGCCGCCTGGGAGCCGCCGTTGGTGGTGACGCCCTCGGCTATGTCGTTGATCAGCTGGTTCTCGTACAGCTTCCTGCCGGTTTCGGCGTCGGTGATGACACGCAGTTTGCTCGGCGTGCCCCCGTCCTGCTGGGTGCCGGTGACGACGCTCTCATAGGCGAGGACAGGCTTGCCGCCGGCGGCCCAGATGACCTTGCGGGGGGCGTCGCTGGTGGCCGCTCCCGCGGTCTTCGCAGCCTTGGCCGTCTTGATCGCAGCGGACGTGGCGGCATTCGGGGTGAGCTTCGGGTCGAGCGAGGCGATTTTGATGGGGGTCCTGACGGCCTTGGTGACGTCTTTGATGGTGCCGTCGCCGGCGCGGTGGACGACGAGGTCGCCGCCGACGACCGGAAGTCCGGCGTAGGTGCGCTCATAGCGCGTGTGGACCGTGCCGTCGGCATCCTTGATGACATCCTTGACGACCAATTCCTCCTGTGCGCTGAGCCCGAGCGCCTGGGCGGTGGCTGCGACGGATGTGCCGCCAGGGTGTTGCGCAGCGGGGCCCGCCGCTGCGGTGGCTGCACTGGCGGCGAGCAGGGCACCGGTGAGGACGAAGACGCCGGATGTGAGAGCGAGACGACGGGCCCTGTCGCCGGTGGGGAAGGGGGAAGACATGCGAATTCTCCGGAGAGTCATAGGGAGTGGGGCGGTTTCGCCGCCCGTCCGCCCAGGGAGGGCAGAGACTGTTGATGGGGAGGGACAGTCTCAGCCCAGCACGCATATGTCATATGACAAATCGGCATTTTGACCCCATATTCCGGTTTTGGGGCTTAATGCTTCACGGAAATGACAAGGTCCCGATACGCGCCGACACGGGGAGCGCAGAAGCCTGCAACATGCCGGAAGGGCGTCTTGCGGTGCGTTCGGGGCCCCTGGACCACTCGCCCCCTTCGGCGGCATGCCGCTGCAGCCGGCGGTCAGGTGCGAGGTCAGGCTTCGCTCAGCTCCGGAAGTTTCCGTGTCCACATGCTCGTTCAGCCACGCGACATCGTCCGCGGTCACGTCCCCCCACAGGGGGTGGAAGGCAGCATCACGGTGGCCACCTCGCGCGGGCCAAGTCGCGGCACCAGCTCCCAGGTCAGCGCCCGAGAGGCCAGCGCAGGCACCCGGCACAGCGCCCGGTCGCTGCCCGCCCCCGCGAGCACGAGTGCCGTGCCCGGGTGGTCCCATAGCCCGCGCAGGAACTCCAGCGCCGGTGGCCAGCCGCGCCGCAGCGGGGCCGGCACCGTAGTCCAGGACACCGCGCTCGACCCGGTCGGCATCCGGGTGCCGCCCCTTCCCGAACAGCAACTCCAACTGCCGCTCGGACACCTCCGCGTCCTCGGTGAGCCCGAGCACGTCCAGGCCACGCCCCAACCGCCTCCCGGGCGGAAGACCGGCCAACTTCCGGGCATCCTTCAGCGACTGACCGGCCAGACGGCGGCCGTCCCCGAACGCCACTCCGCGCACATAGCACCGCCACGCGTTACGCCTGTGAACCTTCGCGACACTCAGCTTCCCCACAGGGGGCATCAAGTCTGACCTGCGAAAAAGCGCGATCCTATGGGGCGGGAGAGTTCAGCAGAACTCCACGGCCGATCCCGCACTGCGGGCGCTTGAAGCGACCCCGAGCCCGCCCGGGGGACACCACCAGGGCCATGCAAATGCTGCGCGGCCCCAGCCACACTCGCTTCCCCGAAAACCGCCAGCAACGACTTCACCGTCAACCCGCGCCCATCTACGTACCGCTCCCCCACCCGACGGCCGAAGACGCCACCGCCTGCACCACATCACCAGCTCTCCGCCCCCGGCAGTGCCGGGGGCTTCGTGCTGCATGGAGGACCGACGTGCCGACCTACGAGACTGCTCCGCTTCACCGATGACCTGCACCGCCTCACCCCGGAACAGCAACGTCGATTCCGCCAGGCCGTGGCGGCCTTCGTTGAGGACCTGCGCACCGGAGGACGCTTCCGTGCTGGCCTGTGCATCAAGCGCGTCCAACGGGTATCCGGCGTCTACGAGCTCACCTGGTCCATGGGCTCAGGGGCCGCAGGGCGTGCCGCTTGGCAGCACGGACCCGCGCGCCGTCCCGGAGCGCCGCAGATCTGGCGCCGCATCGTGTCATGAGGCGCCGGAACGTGTTCACGAGGCGTCACAAGGTGGTTGCGGAGTTGCCCTCTCCCCCTGCGCCAAAGTGTGTTGACACGCCCCCCGGTCCATGTTCTACGTTAAAAATCTAACGATCGTTTCATTTGAAGCGCGTGTTCAATTTTCAGGACGGGCCGTTCCCTCCCGTTCTTTCCCTTCGAGTGCGGTTCCGGAGGTTCCGCTCGTGGCCAATCCCTACGGCGCGCTGTTCAAAGCGCCCGGTTCCGTGGCCTTCTCGGCGGCCGGTTTCGTGGGCAGGATGCCCGTCTCCATGACCGGCATCGGCATCATCACGATGCTCTCCCAGATGAACGGCGAGTACGGGCTCGCCGGGGCTGTCTCCGCCGCCTTCACCCTGTCGATGGCGCTGTGCGGACCGCAGGTCTCCCGCATCGTGGACCGCAAGGGGCAGAGCAAGGTCCTGCTGCCCGCCGCCGGTCTGAGTGTCATCTCGATGGCCGGGCTGCTGCTGTGCGCCCATTACAGGGCGCCGGCCTGGACGTTGTTCGTGTTTGCGATCCTGGCGGGCACCCTGCCGAACATGGCCGCCATGGTCCGGGCCCGGTGGACGCACGTCTACCGCGACTCCCCCAAGCTGCACACCGCCTTCTCCCTGGAGTCAGTGGTGGACGAGATGACCTTCGTGGTCGGCCCCGCACTGTCCGTGGCGCTGTCCACGTCCCTGTTCGCCGAAGCCGGACCCATGATCGCGTCCGCGCTGCTGGCAATCGGCGTCCTGCTTTTCATACCGCAGAAGCGCACCGAGCCGGCCGTCCACGTGGGCGAGGACGGCGGGCCCTCGGCCGGCTCGGCCATCCGCATCGGGGCGCTGCAACTGCTCGCGCTCATCCTGGCCGCCGGTGGCACCATCGTGGGCACCGTCGACGTGGTCAGCGTGGCGTTCGCCGAGGAACAGGGCGCGCCGGCCAGCGCCGGCATCGTGCTGTCCGTCTACGCGGTGGGGTCCGCTCTGGCCGGGCTGGTCTTCGGCGCGCGGAAGCTGAAGACGCCGCTGCCGCGGCTGCTGACGTTCGGCGCGGCCGGTACGGCGGTGACCATGCTGCCGCTGCTGCTGGTGGGCAATGTGACGACGCTCTCCGCCGCGGTGTTCTTCTCCGGAATCTTCTTCGCCCCCACCATGATCATCATCATGGGTCTGGTCGAGAAGATCGTGCCCGCCCGGCAGCTGACGGAGGGCATGACGTGGGCGATCACCGGCCTGAGTGTGGGCACGGCGCTCGGCGCGGCGGTGTCGGGTTCCATGGTTGACCGCTTCGGCCCGACGGGCGGTTTCGCGGTAGCCACGGTCGCGGGCGCCGCCTCGCTGCTGCTGGCGCTCGTCGCGTACCGCCCGCTGGCCCACGGCATCCGCCCGGCCCGTCCCGAGGAGGCGCCGGTGTCCGGGGCGGAGGCCGCGGCGGCCGGTGAGACCGGTGACGACAAGGACGGCGCCCAGCCGGCCCTGGACGCCCAGAAGGCCTCGTCCTGAGCCGGGAAAGCCTCGTTCCGCCCGGCCGCGGCACCGCACCCGGGCGCACGGACGATAGGGACGCCTCGGCGCCGGAATCCGTCCGCACAGCGATACGGCCGCGTGGCAGGCGCGTCCATTCGAGCAGACGGCGGGAACGCTCCGGCTGCCGACGATCCCAGGAGGGAAACGAACATTGAACGAACCGACCGCCCCGACCGCCGACGGCCGCCGCCTCAAAGGCGACCAGCGCAAGCGGGAGCTGATCGAGGCCACCTTGCAGGTCGTCGGCCGCGAGGGGATCGCGGGGGTCAGTCACCGCGTCGTCTCCCGGGAGGCGGGGCAGCCGCCGACCGCGGCCGCATACCACTTCAAGAGCATCGACGATCTGCTGGCCGTCGCGCTGACCGCGTGTATGGAGCAGGACGCGGCACGCCTGCGGGCAGCCGGTCCGGACGGCGGCCCCGAAGGTCTGCGCGACCTGGCGCGCATCATGGCCGACGCTGTGGCGGTGCCACACCGGCTGCTGGCCGAGTACGAACTGTTCCTGCTGGCCGCGCGCCGCCCGGAGCTGCGCGTCAGCACCCGGAACTGGCTGGACTCGATCACGGAGTTCGGCCGCCGGTACACGACCGACCCCGTACGGCTGCGGGTGCTGGCCGCAACCTTCGACGGCCTGCTGATGCACGCGCTGCTGACGGACGATCCGCCGACCGCCGAGGAGTATGAGGCGGCGCTCCGGATGATTCTGCTCTGACGGCACCCGGCGCCCGGCCCGGCGATCCTCCATCGGGCCGGGCGCCGGAGTCCCCACCGACCCACCGCACATCGGACACCGACACCGCTGTCGGCGCCCGCCCACTCCGCTCTCCGCACCCCCGAATGCGACATCGCTTCAGAATCCGAGACCGTCCCCGGGGCGCGCCACCGTTCCCCCGCCCCGGCCGCCTCCCGCCCCCATACGCGGCCGGCTCCCCCACTCCTTCCCTCAGCCCACGCACGTCCCGCACGGAACACTGAGGAGATCGTCGATGCACGCTCCGAGCCCCTCCTCCACGCCCTACAACGGTGACCGCGCCGTCCTTCAGGACCTGACGCGGCGGCACCGGTACACGCTGGACCGCGCGCTGCGGGCGATCCGCAGCCGCGGGCACTGGACCTCGTACGCCGAGGACCCCGACGCCTACGGCGAGGACGCCGCGGCTCTGGGTGAACGGGTCTTCCGCGACCTGCTCGATGCGCCCTTCCCGCTGGAGACGCCGGGCCGGGACGGCACGGTCGGCCCGGCACCTGCCGAGGGGCGAGCGGTCCCCGTACGGCTTCGAGCTGGGCATCACCTACCCGCACGCCGACCCGGCCGCCCTGTTCCGCGCCGCGCGCGCGGCGCTGTCCGGCTGGCGGGACGTGGGCCCGAGGGACCGGGCGGTGGTGTGCGCCGAGTTCCTGGCCCGGATCAACGCCCGTTCGCACGAGTTCGCTCAGGTGGCTATGCACACCAGCGGCCACAACTTCCTCATGGCCTTCCACGCTGGCGCCGTGCACGCGCAGGACCGGGGGCTGGAGGCGGTGGCCGTCGCCCTCCGAGAGCAGACCCGGCTGCCCGCGCGCCGGCGCTGGGACAAGCCGTATGGCGACCGGACGCTGTCTGTGGACAAGACGTTTACCGTCGTGCCGCGCGGTGTGAGCCTGCTGATCGGCAACCGCGTGGTGCCGACGTGGAGCGGCTATCCGGGCCTGTTCGCCTCCCTGGCGACGGGCAACTCCAGCGGGGCCCGGCGCCTGCGTTCCACACGGCCCTCAGTCCTCGCCGCCTCCAGCCACCGCCACACCGTGCGCACATTCACCCCGCCAACCTGGGCACCCGCATGCACATGCGCCGTGGTCAACGCCCCAGCAGCATCGAGCTCCAGCAACCGCGCCACCAGCACCGGCCTGGACACGCCCAGTCCTGCCGTGCCCTCACCCCACGCACCCGGCTCCCCCACCCCACACCCACCCGCCCGCGCATGTCGCTCTGGTACCAGGCAAGGATCCGGTCCAGGCCGTCCAGCATCGGGACCCATCTCGGGCGTGGTCCCGAAGCGTTGGCCGCCTTGCCGAACCGTACGTGGAGCTTGCCGGACGGGCCGAGTTCGGGGTGGACGTCGCACAGTTCCAGGCGGAGGGCTTGCGATCACGAACCCGGTGACGCGGAGCACGGGTTCTTCCGGTGGCGCCGACGTGACCGGCAGAGCTGTCCGCGGAAAACCGTACGCCAGGGCGTAGGCCGTGGCCGCACGTCGGGTGGTGGCCCGGTGCTCCCCGTCGCAATCAATCACCAGGTTGTCGATTCCGGCGGTGCGCAGTGCGGCCACGATGCCACCGTCCAGGAACTGTCGGCACGTTGTTGTATCGGTGTTCCGATGCCAGAGAGTGTCACCGTCGTCGGCCAATACGTCGGGCTCAAAGAGATCCCGAAGTCCGGTGGCAGCGGCAGGCGCCGCAGTGCCGCCACCGACCGGCCCGTGGCCACCAGCGTACGTAGGCCGGCACGCCGCAACTGCGCCCGACGCGGCACCCGCCACCACGGCGCCCCGCGCATCAAGGAGCAGGGCCTGATGGACGCGCTGATCGCCGAGGCCGCCGCTCGGGGGCAGGCCGGCCTGGAACTGGTCAGTGTGGACTCCACGGTCGTTCGGGCTCACCATGAGTCGGCCGGGCTGGCGGTGGCCGGAGAGACGCTGGACGCCCTGGAGCAGGCACTGACCGAGGAAAAGGGGGCTCCGCTTGCGGCGCAGCCACCAGTGTGGCGGGTGATCCGGCGACGGCCTGTGCGGGCCCGGACCGTGCAAACGCGCCGCCGGACCAGGATCAGGCGGCCTTGCGCCGGCGCCGCAGGGCCAGGGCGGGAGCCGCTCGGCTCGGCCGGTCCCGAGGCGGACTGAGCAGCAAGATCCACGTCGCGGTCGACGCCGCCGGCCTGCCGCTGTCGTTCGTGCTCACCGCCGGTCAGGCTGCGGACTGTCCTCAATTCCAGACTGTGCTGGGCGGGGTGCGCGTGCCCGGGCCTGTTGGCCGCCCCCGCACCCGTCCACGCGCCGTGGCCGCGGACAAGACATCCCACGCGGATAAGCGTCAAGCCGCCGCTGCTTGGACCTCCGCTGGGGCTTGTGGGAAAGCGATCGTTTCGTTGTAGGTGTG
>NZ_JBEZAN010000039.1:0-31169 GCF_040646595.1 Streptomyces sp. NPDC045470 | reverse complement strand
AGGACGCCGCCGAACTTCTTTTGAAAGTGGGAAGCCCCGCACCGTATGGTGCGGGGCTTTCTGCGTTGTGCACCGGCCGTGGCAGGACGCTTCACGTCGCACACGACCACGCCGCGACCGCGCCCATGTCCACGTCCAAGGCCCTGCCGGTGAGCCGGCAGGGCCTTTCGTATGTGCGGACGCCGGCCCGGGCCGGCTCGGACTCCGTACCGGAGCCCGCCTTCATGCGGGAACGAGCGTCGTGTCCGGCGACGCGCCGAGGGAGAACCGTTCGCGGAGCAGCAGGCCCCGCTCGGGGGAGTAGTCCAGCCGCGACAGGACGCCAGGTGTCGCCACGCCCGGCAGGGTGTAGGTGAAGAAGTTGTTCATCTGCGTCTTCACGGCATGGTCGTCGCCCGACGTGAGGCTCTCGCCGCCGACCCAGTTCGTCATGAACAGCGACGCGACGGCCGCCAGTTCCACCCGGGGGAGCAGTTCGCCCCCCTGCTGGGCCCGGAGGAGGGGCCGGGTCACCGTGTCCTTCCACGACGCCCAGGGCGAGGCCCACGTCCGCGTGGGCTTGTCCAGCGCGGCGAGCTGGAGCGCTGCCTTCACCTGCGGGTCCTCCTGAACGCGGTGGGTGAGCAGCAGACCCAGGTCGATCCATTCCTGCAGGGCGGGCGCACCGGGATTCTGCTCGACCCCTTCGGTGAGGTCGACCGCGAGGATTTCCTCGGCCAGCCCGGCTTTGGAGGAGAAATGGTGATACAGCGCGCCGGCCGTCGAATGCGCGCGCGCCGCGATCTCGGTGACGGAAGCCCGGTTGTACCCCCTTTCGTTGAAAACCTGGCTGGCGGTCGTCAACAACCGTGCTCGCGTCTTCACTGCGCGTTCCTGCATCTGTGCCTTCTGCTTCTCAGGCTCCGGTGAAGGAGCAGCCTGCCGTTGTTGCTCCGCCGAGCCGGTGTGCGCGCTGGAAACGGCACTCGGGGCTTTTGGCGAGGCCCGGGAGACGAGAGGCGAGGGGCGCGATGCGACGGGCGGAGACTTGGCCGAGTGGGGACGACTTGAGCGGCGACTGCCGGGCGGGGAACGCCGACGAGCCACCAAAAATGATCTTGGTGGCCTTTTGTGCTGCAACGGTCATGTCGCCCCTTGGCGGGGGAGTAATTTGCCGTGCTTTACTGCCTAATTCTCCATGCGATCCCCTCGAACGCCGGGCGTCCGTGCAGCCGTCGCCGCGTACTGTTCTGCCGTACTCATGCGCGGACGGGCCGGGTCACCGGTGAGTGCGCGCCCGCCGGGCCGGTCCGCGGCTCCTGGGCGGTGCCGACGTGGACCAGTACGCTGATCGGCCGTGGCGGGCCCCGTCCCGAGCGGGACCGCCTGCCGTGAGCTGTCCGGAGGACGGGGGAACCGTTGTGGACGGACCCTGCGCGTCTCTCGCGTCGAGGTGTGCCGACTCCACGCGCTCCTCCTTCCGTACACAAACCGGACGGCCTGTTTGCTGCCCGCCTCTCATCCTGAGATCCGGTCGTTGAGTAATCAAGGGCCACGCCTGGCTGGGAGTTTCCCGGCCGGTCGCGTGCCGCTCCACAGGAAGACTCGATCGCACATGCTATCCACCTACCGGCCGACCAAGGCGCAACTGGAGGCGTTCAGGCAGCTCTGCCGCGCCAAGAGGAGCGTGCTGAAGCCCGAGGACGTCGGCCTTCCGAAGCGCACCGCGCAGCGCGGCCCGACCGTCCCCGGCCTGACCCAGCCGGAGGTGGACACCCTGATGAACCGCGGCTTCAACACGTATGCCCGTTACGAGCAGGGCCGGCGGGTTCCTTCCCCGGCGTATCTTCTCGAACTGGCCGTGGCGCTGCGCTTCAAGGAGAGCGAATACCGGCAGGCCCACATGGACCTGTACGGAACGACGCCCGCGCCGCTGGATCCCGAGGCCGGACTCGATGTGACGCCGGACTACAAGATAAAGATCGAGGGTCAGCGGGCCATCTCCTACCTGAACGACCACCGGTGGAACCTGCGTTACCACAACGAGGCATTCCGGCAGATGATGCCGTCCGGCAAGGTTCCGTCGAACATGGCCGAATGGTTCCTCTTCAGTGCGGAGGCCCGGAGTGTCCTGGCCGGGTATTTCGAATTCTGGGCGCCCAAACTGGTCCCGCAGTTCCGCGCCTCGGTCTCGGCCTCGCCCAATGACCCGCATCTGCTGCGGCTGCGCGACCGGCTGCTGCGGGACGAGCGGCTGTCCGTCATCTACAACCAGGGTGACAACGCCTACATTCATCCGGACGGTGACCGGCGGCCGATGAATCACGGGACGCGCGGTTTCGGCTGGGCCGTCATGCTGTCGGCCCGCCCCGAAGCCTCGCCGCTCTTCCGCGAGATGACCATAAATTTCTACCCGGACCCGGCTGTGGCGCTCCACACGGCACAAGCCACGGGAAATGCCACGAGAATGGGCGTATGACCGTCCGCAACGCCTCCTTCGAGCCGACCGCCGCAGCCGGCGTCGCGGAGCGGCACGACGTGCCGGAGCATCGTCCCGGTGGCCACGACGTCCCGAGGCAGGTTTCCGCATGGTGAGTGATTTACGCCCCGCGGGCCCGGCACGGTGCCGCTGTCAACTGATGATCATGCGTCCGGTCCGCGGTCTCGCGCGGACCGGTGCCACCCCCTACGCGCATTTCCAGGAGACACCCAGTGGCGTACGTCAACCGACCCGGCATAGCCGAGGCCCCCCACGTCATCCGCAACGAGCCGATCGTGGAGGACATCGCCGTCTGGGCCAAGTGGGACGCGGCCGACGGCCCGCACGTCCGGGCGAAGAAGTACCGGGTGGCCAAGGCGGCGGCCGCGCGCATCGCCGACCGGACCGGCGTCCGCTACCGGCGCTTCACCGAGCCGCTGGCCGATGTCGCCCGGACCGTTTCGATACGTGAGCGCAACGACATCGCCGTGGCCGCGGTCCGCGACCTCGCCGTCACCGCCGCCCGCCGGGCCCTCAGGGCCGCGGGCATCGCCCCCGCCGACGTCACCGGCATCATCTCGTTCAACGCCACCGGCGACCGCACCCCCGGCCCGGACGCCGCGGTCGTGTCCGCCCTCGGACTCGACCCGGACCTCGTCCGCATCCCGATGACCCAGCTCGCCTGCGCCGGAGGGGCACACGCCCTCGGTCTCGCCGCCCGCGTCGTCCGGCCGGGCGACCGGTTCCTCGTCGTCGGCGCGGAGAAGCTCAGCACCTCGTACCAGCGCAGCGACAACTGCGCCATCGAGCACACGGCGTACAAGCTGCTCTTCGGGGACGCCGGGGCCGCCGCTGTCGTCAGCCACGAGAAGCTCGCCGACCCCGGCATGTTCATCGAGGAGACCTGGCAGCACCTGGTGCCCGACTCGCTCTCCGCCTACGCCACCCGGCACGAGCCCGACGGCCTGCACTTCGACAGCACCAGGGAAGCCCTCGACGCGGTCTCCGCCGTACTGCCGCGGCTGCCGTGGCCCGGTGAGGAAGCGGAGTTCGCCGTCCTGCACCCCGGCTCCCGGAAGATCCTCGAACTCGTCGAGGAACAGGGCGGCGTCTCGCGTGAGGCGGCCCGCCACTCGCACGAAACCCTGGCCAACGGCGGCAACACCGGCGGTCCGACGGTCCTGCGCATCCTGGACCGCCTCCACGACGACCCGCCGGCCACCGGCGCCCGCGGTCTGCTGCTCGGTTTCGGCCCCGGCTTCTGCGCCGCCGCCTCGCGGACCCGCTGGGTGGGCTGACACCCCGGCACGGCGGGGGCGCCTGCGCGGCCCCCGGACGTGCCCCGCAGGCCCCTCAGCCTCGCTCCGGCCCTTCCCCGTGCTCCCGTCCCCACTCCCGGGCCAGCCGCGCGAAGGCGCCGGACGCGGCACTGCGGTAGGCCGTCTCCCGGTACAGAAGGGTCACCGTGCGGGCGGGGAGCGCGGGGGAGAGGGCGACGGGGTGCAGGCCGGGCTGTTCGCGGGTGATGGCGTCGGGCAGCACGGTGGCCAGGGGAGTGCGCCGGATCAGTTCGGTGAGGGCCGTGATGGAGTTGGCCTCCACCGCGATGTCCGGGCGCACTCCGTGCTCGCCGAAGTGCGTGTCGATGTGCAGGCGGGTGGCGAAGTCCGCGCTGAGCAGCGCCAGTCGGTGGTCGCGCAGGGAGCGGATGGGCAGCGGCGCCGTCCGGCCGGCGTACGGGTGGGTGGGGCCGACGACCAGGCTGAGGGACTCGGTGAACAGCTCGGTGCCGGTGACGCCCGGCAGGTGCGGCCCGCTGAACGCGATACCGAGGTCCAGCTCGTCCGCCAGCAGCGCCGACTCCATCAGCTCCTGCGGCATCTCGCGCAGGGTCAGCGAGATGCCCGGGTGCCGGGTGTGGAATTCCCCGGCCAGCGGGCCGACGAGGTACGCGGTGAAGGTCGGCGTCGTGGCCAGGCGCAGCGCCCCGCGCGACAGGTCCCGTACGTCCAGTACGGCGCGCTCGGCCGCTTCCAGGTCCCGCAGCGCACTGCGGGCGTAGTGCGCGTACGCCGCGCCGGCGTCGGTCAGCCGCACGGTGCGGCCCGTACGGTCCAGCAGCTGCACCTTCAGTGTCCGCTCAAGCTGCCTGACCTGCTGCGAGAGCGTGGGCTGCGACACGTGCAGGGCTTCGGCGGCGCGGGTGAAGTTGGCGTGCTCGGCCACCGCGAGCAGATAGCGGAGGTGGCGCAGTTCCAGGGCCATACCCGCCACTGTAAGCGGTTATAGGCAGCGCTGATAGCTGCCATGAGTTCTACGTCTTGGACGCTATAGCGGCAGGTCACGCATGGTGGAGACAACGGCTTCCCGGCCGGTTCCCCTCAGCAAGGAGTGGCTGTGCATCCCGACCTCACCGCCGGCGTCCGGCGTTTCCGGCGCGACGTCCACCCAGCCAGAGCGGCCCTCTTCGAGCGGCTCGCCACCAGCCACCGGCCGGGCGCGCTGTTCATCGGCTGCTCCGACGCCAGGGTGGTACCGGAACTGCTCACCCAGTCCGGGCCCGGTGAGCTGTTCGTGATCCGTACGGCCGGGAACCTCGTACCGGTGTACGGGCCGGCACCGGACGCGGTGTCGTCCAGTATCGAGTACGCGCTGGCCGTGCTCGGCGTCCGCGACGTGATCGTCTGCGGGCATTCCGGGTGCGGCGCGATGACGGCCCTGGCCACCGGCGAGGACCTCACCGAGCTGCCCGCCCTCGACGGCTGGCTGCACACGGCCGGGCCCGCCGGACCCCGTACCGCCGCGGGGGAAGGCGGGACCGCCGCGGCCGTCACGACGCTCGTCCACGACAACGTCACCGTCCAGCTCGCCCACCTGGCCACCCATCCGTCCGTGGCCCGCGCCCTCGCGCGGGACGCGGTGACGCTGCACGGCTGGACCCACGACATCCGTACCGGAGCCGTCGACGTCCTCGACCCGCGCAGCGGAACGTTTGTCCCGCTCTCCTGAGCCCCTTGCCGGGCGTGGCCCGTCCGGGCCCCGCCCCCACTTCCGAAAGGACGCTTCCATGCCGCATGCCCAGCTCGACCCGCAGGCCCGTCAGGACCTGGCCCTCGCCGTCGTCGAGGCCAAGATCCGCAAGGACCTGACCTGGCAGGAACTGGCCGACGCCACCGGTCTGTCCGTCGCCTTCGTCACCGCCGCGCTCCTCGGCCAGCACGCCCTGCCCGCCGATGCCGCCCGGGCCGTGGCCGAGCGCCTGGACCTGGACGAGGCGGCGGAGCGGCTGTTACGGACGATCCCGCTGCGCGGCAGCATCCCGGACGGCATCCCCAGCGACCCCACCCTCTACCGCTTCCACGAGATGCTCCAGGTCTACGGCACCACCCTCAAGGCCCTGATCCACGAGAAGTTCGGCGACGGCATCATCAGCGCCGTCAACTTCCGCCTGGACATCCGGAAGGTCGACGACCCCGAGGGCGGCTCCCGCGCGGTGATCACCCTGGACGGGAAGTACCTCCCGGCCACGCCGTTCTGATCCCGCCGCCGGCCTTCAGGAGTCCGGGCAACTCGTGATCGCTGCGCAGGACGAGGGGCGTGGCGGCGGTGCTGTAGGCGGTCAGGCGCGCCGCGTGCGACGTCCCCGGCCGTCCCGCCCGCCGGCCGCGGATCCGGAAAGATCGCGTGGCCGACGGGCGGGGCAAGGGCGGGGCGCCGGGCGACGGCGTGCTGTCCCCCGGCGGGTCAGGCCTCGCGCGGCGCCAGCTCGCCCATGGGGCCCCAGCCGTCGGCGTCGATCTCGCTGCTGATGATCTGCGGGGTGGTGGCGATGGCGCCGGCCATCGTCTCCAGGCCGGCCTTGAAGTGCGCGGAGTTCACGTGCTTGTCGCCCGCCTCCCGGTCGGCGAAGCCCTCGACCAGGACGAACTGGCGCGGGTCGTCGACGCTGGTCGACCACTCGAAGAACAGGTTGCCGGGCTCCTGCCGGGTGGCCTGCGTGAAGTCGTCCACCAGCGACAGCCACGAGTCCTGGTACTCGGGCCGGACGGTGAACTTGACGACGATGAAGATCATGCTGGCTCCTGCGCTGGTACGGACCGGCTGCGGCTGCGCGGCCGGGCGGGCTGCCACCCGCGTCGTCCCCCATGGTGAGCGTCCCCGCCCGCCCGCCGAAGAAGGATCGCCGCGCATTCCGGCCCTCCCGGAAAATCCGCTGCCGCGGGGGCGGGGAGCGGCCGGTGCGCGCGGAAAATCCGGTGCGCTGCGCCACCGGGGGTGATCGGATGGTCCGCCGGTGGAATCGAGGGAGAGGCAGCAGGCGGATGGTGCGGACCAGCCACATCGCCCGGGACACCGACGGTACGGCGTCGGCACGGCGCACCGTACCGGGTCTGGAACTGCCCCCGCCCACCGGCCCGCACGCCGTGGGCGTGCGCACCGCCCACCTCGTCGACGACGGGCGTGCGGACCCGTTCCGGCCCGGCCGGTCCCGCGAGCTGATGGCGCAGTTCTGGTACCCGGCCCGGGCGGAGGCCGGTGCGGCACCGGGGCGGTACGTGTCCGACACGATGTCGCCCCTGGTGGTCGACGGGTGGGAGGAGGAACCCGGCTGCTCCGGTCTGCCGCGCGACACGGCGGCCGGGGTCCTCGTACACGGCATCGCGGACGCGCCGCCCGCTCCGGAGGCGCGCGGCTGTCCGCTGATCCTGCTCTCGCCCGGCCACGGCCGGTACCGCGCGGACCTGACCGCGCTCGGGGAGGACCTCGCGAGCCGCGGGTTCCTGGTGGCCGCCCTGGACCACCCGGCGGACGCGATCGCCGTGGAGTTCCCTGACGGCCGGATCGTGCCGTACCGGGAACCGGACGGGCTGGCGGACGGTGACACCGGCGACCTCTCCGGCCGCTACCTGGACGTACGGGCCGCCGACCTCGGCTTCGCCCGCGCCCGGCTGACCGCCCCCGGATTCTGGTGGCACGCCCTGCTCGACCCGTCGCGGGCCGGTGTCGCGGGCCACTCGCTGGGCGGCGCGGCGGCGGCCGAGGCCATGCGGCTCGACCCTGGGTTCACGGCCCGGGGTGAACCTCGACGGCACCCCGTACGGTGATGTCCTCCGCACCGGCCTGGAGCGACCGTTCCTGCTGTGCCAGTTCACCCCGGACGACCCGGAGTTCCCGGAGGAGACACAGGCGCGCGGCCGTCTGTGGGACGTGTTGCGCGGGCCGCGGCACCATCTGCTGGTCGACGGTGGCGGGCACGGGTCGGCAACCGACCTCGACGCCCTGGCCGGTCCCCTCGGCTACCGGGAGTTCACCGACGCGGAGGAGTACGCCTTCGCGCTCGGCTCGCTGCCCGGCGGCCGGGGGACCGAGATCACCCGGACGTGTGTGGCCGGGTTCTTCGAGGAGCGGCTGCTGGATGCCCCGGGCTTCTTGGAGGCGCTTCCGCCCGAGGTCACGGTGGTGGGCTGATCCGCCCGAGGCCGCGGTGGTGGGCTGATCCGCCCGAGGCCGCGGTGGTGGGCTGAGGGGGCGGCGGCGCCGGTGAGACCTGCATGCTCATGCTCCGCAGGCCGCCCAACGACCCGATGCGATCCGTCGTGAACGGGAACAGTTCGCCGAAGTCGCCGCCGTGCGCGACAGCATGGAGGTGGTAAGGCCCGGACAGGGCCGCGGCGAGACCGGCGCGGCCGTCCACGGTGAGCGCCTCGTCTTCCACGAGACGGGCGACGGCCGGCAACGCCCGGAAGACCCGGTGGCCTCGCTGTTCGGACTCGGCCTCTCGTCCTCGGCCGGGGTCACGGTCGCGGCGGCGTCGGCTCGGGCAGCCCCGGGCCATCGCAGTGCACGTCCCCGGCCGGGACGGTGTCGCCGACGAGGTACGCGGCCACCGTGGAGTCCACGCAGGAGTTGCCGCGGCTGGCGAAGACGCCGTGCGAGTAGTCGTTGTGCAGGGTGACCAGCCGGGAACCGGGCAGGGTGCGGCCGAGGGCCCGCGCACCGGCGATCGGCGTCACGGGGTCGTGCGCGGACGCCACGAGCAGGGCCGGGGGCGCCGTGGGGCTGCCGAGCCGGGTGCGCTCGGCGGGGCGGGTGTGCCAGTACGCGCAGCTCGCCGCCTCCAGGCCGGTCAGTACGGGCTGCGGGTCCAGGCGTCGCAGCCCACGGATGTCGGCGAGGACCCGGCCCGGCGTGGGCCCCGGACCGTCGGCGCACTTCACGGCCCGGTTGGCGGCCTGGTACGTACGTGACGCGGGCCCGTCGAAGGGCTCGGCGGGGCGGAGCCGGTCGACCGCGCCCTCGTCCAGGTAGGCGCGGAGCCCGTCGCCCAGGGCGGTCCAGCGTTCGGTGCGGCCCAGGGCACGGTAGACGGCACGGTCGAAGGCCGCCGCTCCGAAGCCGGCCACCGGGTGCGTGGTCAGGCCGTCGCGTGTGCGCAGGTAGGCGGCGCGGACCTCGCGCGGGGTGGTGCCGAGCCGGAAGCGGGAGTCGTGCCGCGCCAGCCAGTCGAAGAGGACGTCGCGCTGGCGGAGCATCGCGCGGGCCTGCCGTACGTCGAACGCGTGCCAGTCCTCCGGGCCGACCACACTGTCCAGCACCAACTTGCCCACGCGGTCCGGGAATCGCGCGGCGTACGCGGCACCGAGGTAGGTGCCGTACGAGACGCCGAGGTAGCTGATGCGCGGTTCCCCGAGCGCCGTCCGGACGGCGTCCATGTCGCGTGCGGTCTCGCTGGTGGAGAGGTGGGGGAGGGCGCGGCCGGTGCCGGCGGCGCAGTCGGCGGCCAGCCGTCGCTGGGCGTCGAGGTAGGCCCGTTCGCCGGGACGGTCGTGCGGTACGGGGTCGAACGGCGCGGAGCCGGCGGCCGGGCTGTCGAAGAGCCCGCCCATCGGTCCGCAGTCGGCGGGGGCGCTGTGCCCGGTGCCGCGCGGGTCGAAGCCGATGACGTCGTAGGCGCGGCGTACCGACTCCGGGAGTTTGGCGCGCTTGGTGACGGCATACGGGAGGCCGGAGCCGCCCGGACCGCCGGGGTTGACCAGGAGGACGCCGCGCCGTTCGGCGGGCGTGCCCGAGGCCCGGACGCGTGAGACGGCGATCCGTATGTGCTCACCGTCCGGGCGGGTGTGGTCCAGCGGCACGCTCACGGTGCCGCACTCGACGCGGTCCGGCGCGGGCGGCGCGGAGACCGAGGCCGGACAGGTGCCGAAGTGCGGGGACGGGGCGGCGGCGTGGGGTTCGGCGGCGGTGGCGGTGCCGGTGGTGAGCGGTGCGGCGCAGGTCAGGAGCGCGCAGAGCAGGGCGGTGCGGCGCGGGGCGGGAGGCATGGGGCTCGCATTCCGTGAGGGCGGGGCCGTGCGGTGGCGGGGTGATGGCGGGTGGGAGCGAGGCGGGCGGCCGGACAGATGGCCGGCCCAAGAGGTGACAATGAAAATCATTACGGTTAGCATCGCGTTCGGTCAACACCGCACCGCGGCACCGGGGGCCTCCCCACGGCGTGCCCGGACGCGAAACCGCCTGCGCAGAAGGAGAGTTGTGGCGCATCTGCTGATGGTCGAGAGCTGGGTCGGGTCGATGGGCAGGCTGCTGCCCCGGGCCCTCCGCGAGGCCGGACACGACTTCACCTTCCTCACCCGCGACCTGCACCACTACCTGCGGGCCGCCCCCGAGGGCACCGCCCACCCGCTGCTGTCGGCCCGCAACGTGATCACTGCCGACACCAACGACACCGACACGCTGCTGCCGTACGCCGAGCGCCTGCACGCGGCGACCGGCTTCGACGGCGTCCTCAGCTCGTGCGACTACTACCTGCCGACCGTGGCGCGCATCGCCGCGTACCTCGGCCTGCCCGGGCCCGCGCCGGAGGCCGTGGAGGCCGCCTGCCGCAAGGACGCCACCCGGCGCGCCCTGGAGGCGGCCGGAGTCCCGGGCCCCCGGTTCGCCGTCTGCGCCGACTGGGCGCGGACCGCCGAGGCGGCGCGCGAGATCGGCTTTCCGCTCGTGCTCAAGCCGGTGGACCTGTGCGCCGGGATGTACGTACGGCGGGTGGACGACGAGGCGGAGCTGGCCCGCGCGCACCGCGCGCTCGCCGGGTTCCCGGTCAACGCGCGGGGGCAGCTCCGGGCCCCGGTGGTGCTGCTGGAGGAACTGCTCGACGGGCCGGAGGTCAGCGTCGAGACCGTGTCGTACGGGGGCGCGGCGCATGTGGTCGGGGTGACCGACAAGAGCGTGGGCGGCGCCCCGGCGTTCGTCGAGACAGGGCACATGTTCCCCGCCGCGCTGAGCGCCGCCGACGCCGGAGCGGCGGCGGACACGGCGTGTGCCGCGCTCAAGGCGCTGGGGCTCGACCAGGTCGTCGCGCACACCGAGATCAAGCTCACCGCGGACGGGCCGCGCGTCGTCGAGGTGAATCCGAGGCCCGCGGGCAACCGCATCACCGAGCTGGTCCGGCACGTCACCGGCATCGATCTGGCCGCCGCCTTCGTCGAGGTGGCGCTCGGCCGCGCACCGGACCTCGCACCGCGCGAGACCGGACTGCGCAGCGCCGCCATCGGCTTCCTCGTGCCCGAGCGCACCGGTGTGCTGGAGGGCATATCCGGCGCCGACGGGCTCGACGCGCGGCCCGGTGTGCTGGAGGTGCGGTTGGCCGAGGCCGGCAAGGCCGTCAAGGACACCGGCAGCAACAACGGATACCTGGGGCACGTCATGGCCGGTGACGGCGAAGGGGCGGGCGCCCGCGCCCGCGTCGAGGAGCTGCTGGCCGGACTGTGTCCGCGGGTGGTGGAGGAACGATGAGCCCGCTGGGGCAGGAGACCGCGGACGGCGGCGCCGTGGGCATCGTGGCGGCGGACCGCCCGGCGCGGCCCGTTGCGGCCGGGCTCCCGGACCTCGTACGCCGCGTACGCGCCGGTGAGCTGGGGCCCGACCCCCGTACGCAGAAGATCGCGGTGGCCTTCACCACCAGCCAGGCCGTACGCCACGAAGGGCGCAGCGGCGGTTACCGCAATGAAGTGCTCAGTCTGCGTCTCGGCAGCGCCGTCGGCTCCTGTGCCGTGGAACCCGGCGCACTGCCCGCCGCCGCGATCGACGAGTGTGTGGGCGCCGACGTCGCGACGCTGCTCGACCACCCGCTGGCGCCGGTACGGACCGCCGCACTGGACGCGTACCTGATGCACGCCCTGCCGCACACTCCCGCGAACGGCGCGCGGCCGTGGGAGCTGCCCGCCGGCGACTCGCTCGCCAAGTCCCGGGCCCGCGCCCGTGGCGTCTCCGGGCTGCTGGCCGTCGCGCCCGGACGTACCGTCCTGGTCGTCGGCGTCGTCAACTCGCTGCTGGAGGCGCTGCACGCCCGCGGCCTGGTCTGCGTACCGTGCGACCTCAAGGGCGGCCGCACCGAGTGGGGCGAGCCGATCCGTACCGACGCGCTCGCCGAACTGGACGCCTGCGACGCGGTGCTGGCGTCCGGCATGACGCTGGGCAACGGCACCTTCGAACCGCTGCGCGCCCACTGCGAGCGGCACGGGAAGCCGCTGGTGATGTTCGCCCAGACCGGCAGTGCCGTACTGCCGCGCCTGCTGGGCGCCGGAGTGAGCGCCGTGTGCGCCGAGCCGTATCCGTTCTTCTGGCTCGACGGCGGGCCCGGCGTCGTCCACCGCTACACCGGCGACGCCGAGTACGCGCTGCTGGACCGAGGAGGCGACCGATGACCGCCGCCGTCCTGGGCGCACCCGCCGCCAACCGGGAACTCCTCGCCCTCGTCGGCCGTACGCCGCTGGCCCGGATCACCGGCGACCTGCCCTGCCCGCACCCCGGCTTCTGGGCCAAGCTGGAAGGGCTCGGCGCGGGCGGCATGAAGGCGCGCGCCGCCGTGTCCATGCTGCTCGGCGCCCGCGAACGGGGCGAACTGCGGCCCGGCGCACCGGTCGTGGAGTCCACCTCCGGCACCCTCGGCGTCGGCCTGGCCTTCGCCGGGCAGGCGCTCGGCCACGACGTGATCCTGGTCTGCGACAGCGAACTGGAACCGGCCATGCGCCGGTTGCTGCGGGCGTACGGTGCCCGGCTGGAGATCGTCGACCGCCCGGCCCCGGAAGGCGGCTGGCAGGCCGCGCGGCTCGCCCGGCTGCGCGAACTGCGCACCGTGCTCCCGCACGCGTACTGGCCCGACCAGTACGACAACCCGGACAACGCGGCCGGTTACGCCTCGCTCGCCGCCGAGATCGCCGCCGACCTGGACCACCTCGACGTCCTGGTGTGCAGCGTCGGCACCGGCGGCCACAGCGCCGGGATCATCGGCCCGCTGCGCCGCCACTGGCCCGCGCTGCGCCTCGTCGGCGTGGACGCCACCGGCTCCACCATCTTCGGGCAGCCCGCCCGGCCCCGCCTGATGCGCGGCCTCGGCAGCAGCATCCACCCGCGCAACGTCGCCTACGGGGCCTTCGACGAGGTGCACTGGGTGGGACCCGCCGAAGCCGCCGACGCCTGCCGGCGGCTGGCCCGGGGCAGCTTCGTCAGTGGGGGCTGGAGCACCGGCGCCGTCGCCCTGGTCTCCGCCTGGGCGGCCCGCGTACACCCCGGCGCGGTCGTCGCCACCGTCTTCCCCGACGGTCTGCACCGCTACCTCGGCACCGTCTACGACGAGGACTTCACCGCAGCCCACGGCCTGGACCGGCAGCCGGTGGCCACCCGCCCGGTGGAGATACCGCACCCCACGGCGGCCGAGGCCACCGGCTGGGCGCGCTGCACCACCGTCGTGGACCCGAAGGCACCGGCCGTACCGCTTCGAAGGGAGGGGGCCGCGTGAACGTCACCCTGCGGGTCGTACGCCTTCAGCTCGCCGAACCCCTGCGCATCTCCCGCTCCGTGATGACCGAACGGAACGCCGTCTGGATCACCCTGGAACACCACGGGCTGCGCGGCCACGGCGAGGCCGTCACCAGCGTCTACTACGGTCTCGACACCGACACGCTGCGCCGCCTGCTGGCCGCGGCCGGCGCGGAACTCGGCCGCTTCGCCGGCCCGGAGAGCGCCCTCGACGCCCTGCGGGACGGCGAGCTGCCCGCGCCCGGTACCCCGCCCGCCGTCACCGCCGCCGTCGAGTCGGCGCTGCTCGACCTGGTGGGCAAGCGGGCCGGGCAGCCGGTCCACCGACTGCTCGGCACCGTGGAACGGCCGGCCGCGGCGACGGCCCGCACCATCGGCATCGTGTCCGCCGAGCGGGCCCGTACGCAGGCCCGTTGCCTGGCGGAGAGCGGCTTCACCGTCCTCAAGATCAAGGCCGGTACGGCGGACCCCGAGGACGACCTCGCCCGCGTACGGGCCGTACGGGACGCCGCCCCCTCGGCGGCGCTGCTGCTCGATCCCAACGGCGCCTGGACACCGGCGCAGGCCCGGCAACTGCTGCCGCGCTTCGCCGCACTGGGCGTCGAGGCCGTCGAACAGCCGACGGCGCCCGGCGACCCCGAAGCGCTGGCCCGGCTCGCCGAACGCGCCCCACTGCCCGTCATCGCCGACGAGGACGCCGTCGGCCTCGCGGACGTGGCGCGGCTCGCCGGGCGGGTGCAGGGCGTCAACGTCAAGCTCGCCAAGTGCGGCGGCCTGCACGCGGCGCTGCGCATCGAGGAACAGGTCGCGGACAGCGGCACCCGGCTCATGCTCGGCTGTCTGACCGCCGGCACCCTCGGCATCGCCCCCGCCGTCCACCTCGCCGACCGTGCCCGCTGGGTCGATCTCGACGGGCACCTGCTGCTGGCGCACGACCCGTGGACCGGCATCGGCGGCACCGACGGGACCGTGCGCGCCGGGACGGGGGCCGGGCTGGGGGTACGGCCGGTGCCGCCGCGTGCCGAACCGGCCGTACCCGCTCCGCCCCTCGCACCGCTCGCCGTACAGAAGGAAAGGCACCACCGTGAAGACGTGGAGTGAGATGCGGGCCTTCCCGCTCGCCATCCGGCTCCTGCTGGTCAACCAGCTCGGCGTGAACATCGGCTTCTACCTGCTCATCCCGTACCTCGCCACGCACCTCGGCCAGGACCTGGGGATGTCGGCCGCGGTCGTCGGCATCGTGCTGGGCGTGCGCAACCTCAGCCAGCAGGGCCTGTTCATCCTCGGCGGCTCGGCCGCCGACCGGCTCGGGGCGCGCGGCGTGATCATCGCGGGCTGCGCCCTGCGTACCGTCGGCTTCGCCCTGTTCGCGCTGGGCGACGGGCTGCCCGTCCTGCTGGCCGCCTCCGTACTCAGCGGGCTCGCCGGGGCCCTGTTCAACCCGGCCGTGCGCGCCTATCTGGCGGCGGAGGCGGGGGACCGCAAGGCGGAGGCGTTCGCCCTGTTCAACATCTTCGCGACGACCGGTGCCCTGGTCGGGCCGCTGATCGGCAGTGCCCTGCTGCTCGTCGACTTCCGGGCCTCCGCCCTCACCGCCGCCGCGATCTTCGCCCTGCTCACCGCCGCCCAGGCCGCCGTGCTGCCCGGCCGCGAGGTGCCCGCCTCGAAGGGCAGCGTGCTCGGTGACTGGCGCGAGGTCCTCGCCAACCGGGCGTTCCTGGCCTTCTCCCTCGCCATGGTCGGCATGTTCACCATGGAGAACCAGCTCTACCTGCTGCTCCCGGACGGCGCCCGCAGAGCCACCGGCTGGGACGGCGCGGCGGGCGTCGTCTTCCTCGTCGGCACACTGGCCAACCTCACCCTTCAGATGCGCATCACCCGCTCGCTCAAGGAACGGGGCAGCCGGGCGCGTTGGGTCGCCGTCGGGCTGGCGCTGATGGGGGCGGCGTTCGTCCCGCCGATGCTGGTCGCCGGGGCGCCGCCCGCAGCGGGCGGAGGCGGTGCGGGCCGGGCCGCGCTCGCCCTCGTACCCGTACTGGCCGGGGCGCTGCTCCTGTACGTCGGTGTCATGATCGCCCAGCCGTTCGTCATGGAGCTGATACCGGAGTTCGGCCGCGCCGAACTGACCGGTACCTACTTCGGGATCTTCTACGTCGTCTCCGGCATCGCCGCCGCCGTCGGCAACACCGTCGTCGGCTGGGCCATGGACGCGGGCGGGCACGGCGCCGCCTGGCTGCCCTGGGCGTGCTGCCTCGCCTTCGGCCTCCTGTCGGCGGCCGGCGTCGGCTGGCTGCACCGGCTGCGGGCCCTGCCCGTACGGGCCGTGGCGGTGACGGCATGACGGACAGCGCCGTCGCCCGCAACCTGCTGACCGACAACCCCGCCCTGTACGAGGCCCGGTTCCCCGACCCGGAGCGGCTCGCCGCCCGCTGGGCCGAGGACGTCCTGTGCCGGTACGGCGCCGGGCCGCGCGTCCTCGACATCGGCTGCGGCACCGGACGGGACGCCGCCCACCTGCACGGCATGGGCCGTACGGTCGTCGGGGCCGATCTTTCGGACGCGATGCTGGCGTATGCCCGTACCTGCCATCCCGGGCCCCGGTACGAGCGTGCCGACCTGCGCCGGTTCCACCTCACGGACCTCGGCCGACGGCCGTTCGACGCCGTCGTCTGCCTGGACAGCGCGCTGCTGTACTGCCACACCAACGACGAACTCGACGGCTTCCTGGGCTCCTGCCGCCGCGCCCTGGCACCCGGCGGACTGCTGGTCGCCGAGATGCGCAACGGAGCGTTCTTCCTCGGCCGTACGGAACTGCTGGACGCACCGGCCGTCCGCGGTTTCGAGCGGGGGGGCACCGTATACCGGTCCGTCACGACGCTCACCGTCGACCGGGCGGCCCAACTGCTGCGCCGACGGCGGGTCTGGACCACGGAGGACGGCACACCACCGGTCGAACAGCACTCCGCCTGGCGGCTGCTGTTCCCCCAGGAACTGCGGTACGCGCTGGCCGCGCACGGCTTCACGGTGCTGGAGCTGCACGACGGGCCCGGCCCCCGGACGGAACCGCCCTGGCGGCCCGGGCCGGCCCCGTCCCCTGGCGGTTCCGCCGACGGGGACCGGCTGCACCTCGTGGCCCGACGGGGTGACGGCTGACCGCCCTCCGCTTCCTGCCCTGCCTTTCTGCTCACCAACTCACACGAGGCGAGACCCACCATGACCGAACTCCCTCCCCCCGAGCGGGAAACCACCGTTCCGCCCGGCCTGCGGCGGCGCGGTTTCCTCGCCGCGACCGCGGGCGCCACGGCCGCCGCGGGACTCGTCCTGGCCGGCTGCGGTACCGGATCCGGCTCGCCGGGCAGCGGGGGCGGCGCACCCCGGCGCGGCGGCCGGCTGCGCGCGGCCTTCGCCGGTGGCGGCGCCTCCGAAACCCTCGACCCGCACCTGGGCAACCTCTTCGCCGACGCCGCCCGCGCCAAGGCCCTCTACGACAAGCTGGCCGACTGCGGCACCGACATGTCCGCCCGCCCCCGCCTGGCCGCCAAGTGGGAGCCCGACGACACCCTCGACCGCTGGCGGGTCACCCTGCGCAAGGCCGCCTTCCACAACGGCAAGCCGGTCACCGCCGAGGACGTCCTCTACAGCTTCCGCCGCATAGCCGACCCGAAGAAGGCATACCGCGCCAAGGCGTCCCTGGAACCCATCGACCTGGCCGCCAGCCGCGCGGTCTCCCCGGACACCGTGGAGTTCCGGCTGAAGCGCCCCACCGCCGAATTCGCCAACGTGCTGGCCGCGTTCGGCGCGTACATCGTCCCGGACGGCACGACCGACGCGGACTTCGCCCGGCCGGTCGGCTCCGGCCCTTTCCGCTTCGTCTCCTTCACGCCGGGCCGTTCCTGCGTCGTCCGGCGCAACGACGCCTACTGGGACGGCGCGCCGCACCTGGACGAGCTGGAGTTCGTCGTCGCCAACGAGGAATCCGCGCGGATCAACGCCCTGCTCGGCGGCCAGGTCGAGTACGCGCACGAACTCAACCCCACCACCGCGCGCGCCCACGAGGGCAAGGGCCAGGTCGAGATCGTACGGCTGCGCAACAGCGCCATGCAGTCCTTCGCGATGAAGACCGACCGCGCCCCCTTCGACGACAAGCGGGTCCGCGAGGCGTTCTTCCTCATCGCCGACCGCAAGGAACTCGTCGACGGCGCCCTCTCCGGCGCGGGCGAGATCGGCAACGACCTGTTCGGGAAGGGGTACGAGTACTACGCCGCCGACCTGCCGCAGCGCCACCAGGACCTCGACCGGGCCCGGCACCTCCTCAAGCAGGCCGGTGCCGAGGACCTGCGCCTCACCCTCGACACCTCGCCCGTCGCCGCCGGGTTCACCGAGGCGGCCGGCATCTTCCGCGACCAGGCCGCCAAGGCGGGCGTGACCGTCCAGGTGAAGTCCGGCAGCAAGGACAGTTACTGGAGCGACATCCTCGACTCCGGCACCCTGTGCTGCTACCGCTCCGGCGCCATGCCCATCGAGTCGCACTTCTCGCAGCGGCTGCTGAGCGGTTCGACCACCAACGCCACCCAGTGGCGGCACAAGGACTTCGACGCCCTGTACCAGCAGGCCCAGTCCACCAAGGACAAGAAGGAACGGGCGGCGGTGTACGGGCGGATGCAGCGCCGCCTGTACACCGAGGGCGGCTTCCTGGTGTGGGGTTTCGCGGACTGGATCGTCGGCACCTCCCGCCGTGTGCACGGCGTGGCGCACGACGCGCCCGCCAACACCCTGGACTGGGCCCGCTTCGACACGGTGTGGCTGGCGTGAGCGCACCCATCGTGCCACCCCGGCCGCGCGCGGGACCTGCCGGACGTCCCGGCCGCGCCGGCCGCGGCGGCGGCCTCGGACGCGTCGGACCAGCCGTACCGGCCGTGCTGCGGTCCTGGCTCGCGCGCCGGCTGCTGCTCGGTGTCGCGCAGACCGCCGCCGTCGTGCTGCTGGTCTTCGTGCTCACCGAGGCGCTGCCCGGGGACGCCGCCGTCGCCCTGGCGGGCGACCAGCCCGACCCGGCCCGCATCGCGGCCATCCGTACGGAGATGGGCCTGGACCGCCCGGCCGCCGAACGGCTCGCCGACTGGGTGCTGGGACTGCTCCACGGCGATCTCGGGACCTCGCTGACCTCCGGCCGGCCCGTCGCGGCCTACCTCGCCGACGGCTTCGGACCCACTCTGCTGCTCGCCGCCGTCACCGTGGTGCTGCTGGTGCCGGCCGGGGTGGGGCTCGGCGTCCTGGCCGCGCGCCGCGAAGGCTCCCTCGCGGACCGGTTGGTCAGCTCCATCACCCTCGCGGTGTACGCCGTACCGGAGTTCGCCCTCGGCGTGCTGCTGGTCACCCTCTTCGCCCTCCGGCTGGGGTGGCTGCCGCCGACCGCCGTCGGCTCCGGCGGTGACCTGCTCGCCCAGCCGGCCGTCCTCGTCCTGCCCGTCCTCGTGCTGCTCTCCCGCCCCGTCTGCTCGGTCAGCCGCCTGGTACGGGCCGGGATGATCGACGCGCTGCGGTCCCCGTACGCCCGGCAGGCGGCCCGCTACGGGGTGTCCGCGGTGCGCGTCCGGTACGCGCACGCCCTGCCGAACGCCCTCGCGCCCGCCGCCCAGCAACTCGCCCGTACCGTCGACTGGCTGCTGTGCGGAGTGATCGTCGTCGAGGCGCTGTTCGTCATTCCGGGCCTGGGCACCGTCCTGATGAACGCGGTCGCCGAACGCGACGTCCCCGTGGTTCAGGGCCTGGCCGTGGTCTTCGGCCTGGTCGCGGTCGTCCTCAACCTCGGCGCGGACCTGGTCGCCCGCCGGCTCGCGCCTCGGGCGGGGGTGGCGGCGTGATGCGGAAGCCGAAGGGGTCGGTGGGGTGGCTGACCGGGGCGGCACGGAAGCGCACCCGTATGGCTGGGTGGTGGACCGGGCTGACACGGAAGCCCATGCGTACGGTTGGGCGGCTGACCGGTCTGACACGGAAGCCCCTCCGTACGGCTGGGCGGCGGACCGGCCTGGCCGGACTGCTGATCGCCGGTGTTCCCCTCCTCCTCGCCCTCCTCGGGCCGCTGCTGGCAGGCGAACCCGGCCCGCGGTCCGCGTCCTTCACGCTCGGTGGCGGCCACTGGCTCGGCACCGACTTCGTCGGCCGCGACGTGGTGCGGCAGATCCTGCTCGGCGGACAGTCGGTGGTGCTCGTGGCCCTGGCCGCCACCGCACTCGCCTACGCGGTCGCCGTCCCACTGGGGCTGGCCGCCGCCCTCACCCACCGCACCTGGCTCGAAGAACTGCTGATGCGCCCGCTGGACGTGCTGCTCGCGGTGCCGTCACTGCTGCTCATCCTCCTGGTCGCCGCCGTCTTCTCACCGGGCGCCGCGGGGCTCGCGCTGCTGGTGGCCCTCGTCAACATCCCGGACGCGGCCAGAATCGTCCGCGCCGCCGCCTCGGAAGCGGCCGCGCGCCCCGCCGTCGAGGCGCTGCGCATGCAGGGCGAGACCTGGTGGCGTACGGCGATCGGCTACGTCGGCCGGTCGGCGCTGCGCACCTTCGCCGCCGACGCGGGCGTCCGACTGACCGGCGTGCTCTACCTCGTCGCCACCGCCGCCTTCCTGGGCGTCGGCGTGGAACCGGACGCGGCGGACTGGGCGGTCATGGTCGACCGCAACCGCACCGGGCTCTTCGTGCAGCCGTGGGCCGTGGTGGTGCCCGCACTGCTGATCGTGGCGTTGTCGATGGGCGGGAACCTGGTGGTGGATGCGGTGCTGGGAGGGGAGGGGCGGAGGTCGAGGGCGGTTGCGCCTGTCACGCCTGACACGCCTGACACGCCTGACACGCCTGACACGCCTGTCAGGCGTGACAAGCCCGACGCGCCCGCTGCGTCTGAAGCCTCTGGCATGCCTGGTGTGACCGATGCGGCCGATGTTGCCGATGTGGTCGATGCGGCCGATATGACCGATGTATCTGACGTGAAGGAGGGGCGCCGGTGAGCGCGGCAGTGGACGTCGTCGCCGAGGTCGAGGGTCTGCGGGTGGAGGTCGGCGGCCGGGCCGTCGTCGACGGAGTAAGCCTTCGGGTCCGCGCGGGCACGGTGACCGCCCTCGTCGGCGCCTCCGGCAGCGGCAAGACCACGACCGGACTGGCCCTGCTCGGCACCTACCCGCCGGGCGCCCGGGTCTCCGGGACGGTGACGGTCACGGATCGCCTGGTCGGCCACGTACCGCAGCACCCGGCGACGGTCCTCAATCCCGCCCGCCGGGCCGGTGCCCTGCTGACCGACATCGCCCGTACGCAGGTGCGCCACCTGCCGCGCCGCGACCGCGCCCGAGCTGCCGCGACCCGCATCGACGAGGCGCTCTCCCGTGCCCAACTCACCGAACCCTCAGAACTCCTGCGTCGCTACCCGCACCAGCTTTCCGGCGGCCAGCAGCAGCGCGTCGTGCTCGCCCAAGCCCTGTTGCTGGGCGCCCGCGTCGTGGTCGCCGACGAACCGACCACCGGACAGGACGCCCTCACCAAGCGCCGCATCGTCGCGGAGCTGGTGTCGGTCGTCCGGCAGGGCATCGGCGTCCTGCTGCTCAGCCACGACTTGGACGTGGTGCGTGAACTGGCCGACGAGGTCGTGGTCCTGAAGGACGGGCGGGTGGTCGAGGCAGGGCCCGTCGAACAGGTGGTGACGGGGGCACAGCATGCGTGGACGCGCCGGTTGTTCGGGTTGGGGGAGGAGGACGGCGCCGTACCGGGGCCGATGGGCGACATCGGGCCTGACCAGGCCCCGGAGGTGCGAAGCGACGCCGACGCCGACGCCGACACCGACGCCGATCCTGATGAAGCCGTGGAGGTGCCCGAAACACCCGAAGTGACCGAAATGCGGAGCGGGAGCGATGCCGTACTCGAAGTACGGGACCTGACCGCCCACCACCGCGGCGGCGCCCGCCGTACCGTCGACGTGCTGCGCGATGTCTCCCTGCGCGTCCGGCCAGGCGAACGGGTGGTGGTCGTCGGCCGTTCCGGCAGCGGCAAGACCACCCTCGGCCGGTGCCTGGCAGGACTGCACCGTACGTACGACGGCGAGGTCCACCTCGACGGCGTACGGTTGCCCAGCAGCCTCCGCGACCGTACACCCCGACAACTGGCCGCGGTGCAGTACGTGTTCCAGGACGCGCACGCCTCCTTCGACGAACACCGCACGCTGCTGGCACAGGTCGCGCGTACGGCGGTGCGCCTGCGCGGGGCCACACCCACGGACGCCGCGCGGCAGGCAGAAGTGCTGCTCGCGGAGGTCGGGCTCCGCGAGCAGCACCTCCACAGCCGACCGGGCCGGCTCTCCGGAGGCGAACTCCAGCGCGCGGCACTCGCCCGCGCCCTGCTCGCCCGCCCCCGCGTCCTGGTCTGCGACGAGATCACCTCGGGCCTGGACACGGTGACCCGGCGGACCATCCTCGCCGTCCTCGACCGGCTGCTGCACGACCAGCCGGACCTGGCGCTGGTGTGGATCACGCACGATCTGGGCACGGCCGCCCGGGCCGACCGCATCCTGGTGCTGGACGCCGGCGACGTGGTCGAACAGGGACCCGTCACCCGCGTCCTGACGGCCCCTGGCCACCCCTTCACGGCGGCTCTCGTCGAGGCGTCGGGGGAGGGACGTGAGGCGAACCGGGAACCGCGTACGGCGACACGGGCATAGGGCGGCCGAAGGCGAACAAGCGGGCAGGAGGACCAAGGGAAGCCAAGGGAGCCAAAAAGTAACCCACGGGGCACGGAGGGGCACCAAGGCAGGCGGTAGACAGGCCCCGCCACGTCCGCTCGCCCCCCTTCCGGGCCCCTTTTCCCGCTCCCCTCCCCGATCCCCCTCCCCCTCCCCCTCCCCGATCCCCCTCTCTACGCCGGAGCCGCCGCGGCCGGCTTGCGGGCCACGAGGAAGGCCTGAGGCGTCCGTTCGGCGAACTTGCCCTCGTAGGGCTCGCGCACCAGACGGGCACGCACGGGCAGACCCGCCCGGCCCAGCAGGTCGGCCATCTGGTCCGGCTGCCGCCGATGGAAGTCGAGCGAAACCTGTCGGCCGAAAGCCTCCTCCAGGCGCAGCGGCCCGTCTCCCACCTGGAAGGCGGCCAGCAGATGGCCGCCGGGCGCGAGCACCCGGTGGAACTCGGCGAACGCCACCGGCAGCAGCTCCAGCGGTACGTGGATGGTCGAGTACCAGGCCACGACACCGCTGAGGCTGTTGTCGGGGAGGTCGAGAGCCAGCATGGAACCCTCGTCGAAACGCAGGTCCGGGTGCTGACGGCGGGCCACCGCGAGCATGCCCGGTGACAGGTCGATGCCGGAGACGGACAGGCCCAGACCGGCCAGGTGCGCGGTCACCCGGCCGGTGCCGCATCCCACCTCGGCCACGGGCCCGCCACCGCCGGCCTGCACCATCTCGGCGAAGCCCGCGAGCATCGCCCGGTCCAGCGGCTTCGCCTCCAGATCGCCGTGCTCGAAGGCCACGTATTCGTCGGCTATGGCGTCATAGGACTGCCGGGTGTCCTGCAGGAAGTCTGGTTCGGTCATGGAGGAGGACCCTACTGCCCACGTCACAGCCGCCGTCCCACGGCCCGATGTGCACCCGACACCGAACTGCCCTGGTCGACGGATCAGCCTTCCGGCCGGTGGCTCAACCTTCCTGATGGGCGGCGCGAGCGGCGTCGATGAAGTTCTCCAGTGCCTTCCAGAAGGGCGAGAAGGCGGAGCCGAACTCCTGCTGGGCCTCGGAGTCCCCCTCCATGGCCCCCTTGACGCAGCGGTGGAACGTGCCGGTCGTCCGCTGGAGAGCGAGCGCGGCGGCCGCCGCCTCCGGCGGGCCCAGCGCCACACCGGCCGCCGCCTCCGGCGGGCCCAGCGCCACACCGGCCGCCGTGCCGACCGTGCCGCCCACCAGACCGAGCACGGCCGCCTCGGCGATGACGGCGGACCGCACCTGGCGCCCGCGGGCACCGACGGCCCTGAGCAGTGCGAACACCAGGGGCGGCGACTCACGAGCAAGGTTAAGGTGTTGGCGATGACGAACCCGCCGACCAGCAGGACGCGGATGGTGTCACCCACTGTGAGGCCGGCCGTGTCGGCGTCGGGTTTGCTGAGCGCGACCTGGCCCGGTCCGGCGGGAGCCTTGCCCGACTTCACCGTGAAGCGTCTGCTGCGCTTCAGTTCGTGCCCGTCCAGCCCAGGACGGTGGTGGTCCGGAGGAACTTGGAGGAACTCGCCCTCGCGCCGAACAGTCCGGCCCGGCCGAAGATCACACCCTCCGCACGTACGACACCGGGCGTCGTGGCCAGCCGGTCACGGTCCGCGGTGGTGAGCACCGCTTCCCACACCACGCGGCCCTTGTGGCCGAGCAGGTCGCTCGGAAGAACCACGCCAGGGCCACCAGACCCGCGAGCACCACGAACATGCCCACGAAGAGCGGACGGCCGCGTCTGTGGTGGACGTCGGCGGCCGGGGCAACCGGAATGTGCGAGGACGGTGCTCCGGACACGTCGAGGTGCCTTCCGATGACAGTGGGAGAGTCGCGGTGCGGAATCGTCTGCCTCGGCCGCGCCCTGAAGAAGGGTGACCTTGGCGGCACAACGGCCCGTGGCAGCCCCGTTTTTCGGGCGGTTGCGGGAAACCTGGCGTAGTCCGGGCGGGCACGTGGGCCCTGTCTGCCTTCGGCTTCGTCTCGGCCGGCACGGGATCCTCGCCTCCGGCATCGTATCCACCGCCGACCTGGCGTAGTTGTCGCGGGTTGCCGGCTTCGGTTCCGCGGCCGGTGCGGTGCTTGGTCAACCGGCCCTACGGGACGGGGAAGGCCGGTCAGGAAGGCGTTGTCCCACGCGGCTTCGTGGGCGGGAGCAGGGGAACGTCGGCGCTGCTCGAAGCCCATGTCCGGGAGGCCGGGCGTCCCCGGCCGGATGTCGTCAGGGCTGCCGTTGATCACGATGTCCGGGTGGAACAGCGGGAGGGGAGAAGTGAAAGGGAAGCAGTGAAAGGCGAGGTTTGCCGTGGTGAGGGAGCCGCTGCCTGGACACCCCGTGTGGTTGCGCGAAAGAGCCTGGTCAGGTGCCGTTCGGATGGTGTGCGCAAGCCGTACGCGGCGCGCGCTGGGGGGAGTTCGTGTGATTGCGGCTGAGATGAAGCCACAAAGCCTACATATGCTTTACTTCGCGTTCCGTGGGCTGACTGCCGCCCACATTGACTCCCGGAAGGACACCGTGGCGATGCCTCGTGCCCGTAAAGCTTTGCTCACCGGTCTCATCGGCGCGTTCTCCGTATCGGCTGCGATAGCCGGCCTCACGGTCGCGCAAGCCGCACCGCAGTCCGCTGCAACCGCGACCGTGGCCTCGGCAGCCGATGCCGGTATGCCGCCCGCCGTCGAGGACTTCGCTTATCCCGGTGCCGACCGGATTTTCCAGGAGCGGAAAATCATGCTGAAGCGGGGTGACGGTCACATCACGCTGGTCGACTGCGCTGCCGCTCACGACATCATGGTCAAGTCGCGCACCGGCTCGGGTGAGTTCTGTTTCGCGGTCAGTGGCAACAAGGGTTACCTGGCCTTGGAGCTGCCGCAGGCATTCGGCATGTGGACCGAGGGACACCCGGTGCAGGCCAAGGTCACCTCCGACGGCAAGGAAACCGTCATCAATGCTCCCAAGAACGACTACAAGCCTTTCGGTGAGGCCGGAAACGCCGGTCAGTCCACCGTGCTCGTCGAGCTGCGTGTCACCGGCTGACCCATTTTTACGCCATCCGACCGGTCACGACCGGCGTCGGTCGGCCACGCCCGGCCCCGAAATGGACTGACCGGGCCGGGCGCGTACCGGGGAGCAGCGCCGGGAACGGCTGCCGCTCAGCCCCGGAACTTGCCCAAGTAATCCTCGCTTTTCGAGCGGCGATTCAATCGAGCGCCGCATTCGCCTGTAATTGAGGCGGTCTCACGACCGGCCGACAGTTCATCGTTGAAGTCGCGACTGTCCGCCGGAGAATCAGCCGGTGCCCGCATTGAAGGGCCGGCCGGCTGTTTTCACGCAGTGCCGTACAGCTTCCCGATCCTCGGTCCGTAACCGGACGGTGCGCCTTGCTGCGCGAAAACGGGGGAGGGCGTGCACGTCGCTACGTGCCTCATCTGCCATTTCAGGAAAAGGGAAAATGGAAAACATACGTTCCCGTAGGGCGTGGCTGACCGCGGTGGCTGCCGCCGCGGTCGCGAGTGGCGCGCTGGCCACCGTCGCTCCCGCGTTCGCCGTGTCCGGAAGCCCGGTCACGAACGGCTCCTACACATTCGCCGCGAAGCTGGATATCGGTGACGGTGTGCGCAGTTGCTCGGGTGCGCTGGTGGACCGGCAGTGGGTGCTCACCGCTGCCCGGTGCTTCTCCGACGACCCGAACGACACACGAGTTGCCGAAGGTGCGCCCAAGTGGAAGACCACGGTGACCGTCGGCCGTACGGACGTGAGCGCCGCGGGTGGAGCGGTCAGCGAGGTCAGTGAGCTGGTGCCCTACGCGGGCCGGGACCTGGTGATGGCGAAGCTGGCCAAGCCGGTCAGCGGCATCGCCCCGGTCGCCGTCGCCTCGTCCTCGCCCAGGCAGGGCGAGGAGCTGAAGGTCCTCGGGTACGGCCGGACCAAGGCCGAGTGGGTGCCGAACAACCTGCACGCCGGTTCGTTCACGGTCGGTTCGGTCCAGGACGGGAAGCTGGGCATCACCGGCAAGGACTCGGCGGTGTGCAAGGGCGACTCCGGTGGCCCGCAGCTGCGCGAGGCGGCCGGCCGGGTGGAGCTGGTCGGCGTCAACGGCGCCTCGTGGCAGGGCGGTTGCCTGGGCACGGACCCGGCGGAGACCCGTACGGACGCGGTCGGCGCCCGTGTGGACGACATCAGTGCCTGGGTGCAAAAGGTCCGCTACCGGCCGGTCTTCGCCTCAGCGCCATGGGGCAAGGCCACCCACATCGCCACCGGTTACTTCACCGGTGGTTCGGCGGGCGGTACCCGGCACATGGACATGATCGTGCGCTGGAACGATGCCGAGGTGACCCTCTACGAGGGTGCCGAGGACAAGGATGCCAAGACGCCCTTCGTCGCCGAGTACCAGCTAGCGGCGCCCAACACCCCGACGAAGAAGAGCACCTGGGACTATGCGCGGGGGATCACCGGTGCCAGCTTCGGCGACGGCACGGACGGTCTGGTGGTGCGCTGGAGCGACGGTGAACTGACCCAGTACACCCACGTGGACAAGAAGGGCTTTCACGGGGAGAAGATGCTGGCCAAGAGCGCGGACTGGACGAAGGCCGCGCAGATCACCGCGGGCCGGTACACCGCCAACGCGCAGCGCGACGACCTGCTGGTCGTCTGGAACGACGGCCACGTCACGCTCCACCCCGACCTGAACACGAACGGCGTGAAGCCGGCCTCTCAGAAGGTGCTGACCAAGGCGAACACGACGTGGCCGCACGCCACACAGATCACCTCGGGCGAGTTCACCGGCAAGAAGACCGCGGACCTGCTGGTGCGCTGGTCCGACGGTGAGGCCACCATCTACCCGGGCGTGGACACCGCCGGCTTCCACGGCGAGACGCAGATCCGCCCGCAGGGGTCCGCCTGGACCAACGCGACCGTGGTCGGCGCGGGTGCCTTCGTCGCCAACGATCGGCCCAACGACGTCATCGTGCGCTGGGCCAACGGGTCGCTGAGCATGTACCCGGGTGTAGACGCCCAGGGGCTGCACGGCGAGGTCAAGATCGTCGGCTGATCCGAGCCAATGACCGGTCCGGCCGGTCCGTCCGTAACACCGTGGACGGACCGGCCGGACCTCCCGCCCTCCGGTGGGGGCGCTGTCCCGGAACGGAACCGGGGCGGTGCCGCGCTCGACCTGCCCAACCTTTTGAAGGGGGCAGTGAACCGCAGGGGCCGGCGGGAGATGGTGAAAAGCCGTCCGGTGCTATCGGTTTTCCGGCTACGGCTTTGGCTGCGTATCGGAAGGCGGAGGGGTGCGGGGGAGTCAGCCGTCGTGTCGTCTGCCGTGGGAGTTGGTGGCGGGGATCGGGCGGGTGCAGTCGGTGCATGCGTCGGGTTACGGGTTGCGTGGTGACGGCGCGGCCGATTCGGGGTCGCGGTTGGAAGGGGTGCAGTTCGCGCTGATCCGGGACACCGATGGGGGACGGTGGGGCGGGGACGCGGTGTCCGACCGTGCGGTGGGGCCGACGCAGTTCATTCCGTCGACGTGGGGGAGCTGGGGCGCGGACGGTAATGGTGACGGGGTCAAGGACCCGAACAATATGTTTGATGCGGCATTGGGTACGGCGCGTTATCTGTGTGCGGGGGATAGGGATCTGAGCCGGGGAGCCGATCTGGACCGGGCTGGGTTGAGTTACAACAAACCCCGTGCGTATGTGAATGCCGTACGGAAGTGGATGGACACCTATCGGGGCGCCGGGGTCACTGAGACGCCGGACGACGCTCCGGCCACGCCGCACCGGCCCGTCTCCGCGGAGAGAACCTCTGAGACACGCCTGGGTCCCCTTGCGGGGCAGGGGCAGGGGCAGGGGCAGGGGGCAAGAGTGGGCCCGGGAGCGCCGGTGGAGTGTGGCGCCCTGTCGTATCTCCTGCACCGCCGCGTCCGGCGGACAAGCCTGCTCCTGAGCCCGTCGAGAAGCCGAAACCTGTCGTGGAACACCGCGTCGTGCTCAGGCTGGAGCCCCTCGGCGAGCGTGAGCTGGGGGCCGAGGCCGGGCGGCCTGTCGTCAGGCGTGCGCAGGTGCGAGCTGTCGATGTTCATGGGTACGCCGTTCCCGGGCGCTCGGAACACCTTCCGTCTCGGCGGTACTGGTGGGGCCGGCAGCACCGGAGGGATAGGTTTCTCCGCCGCGCCCCACACGATCACCGACACCGCACCCGACACCACCACCGTGATCTCCGACTCCCACGGCACGGCCCCCGCCCCCGCACCGCCCTCCAGGCCGGCGACCACCCCGGCCGCTGCACGGTCGTCGCGACAGCTCCGGGTGTGCGCGGACCGGCCGTCGTCTTCACCGTCACGGTTCGTCCCGCCGCGGAACCCACGGCCGATCACCTGGAGTTGTGGGATCAGGAGACAGCGGACTTGCCCGAGTTGTCGCGAGCCGAGACGGGGAGCCGCTTCCCCGGCCTTCCGTCGCTGCGGGCCAGGGACCGCGCTCGGCCCGCCTCCGGGGTGCGGATCACCGCCACCATCCGCCCCGCGGACCGGGAGGAGGGCACCGTGGACGGCACGGTCGGGCCGTATTTCGAAGGCGTGCACGGCGCGGCGGTCCGTACTCTTACCCTGCCGCCCGCCGGTGCGGACGGCCGTGTCACGCTGCCGACGCTGTTCTCCGATCAGCGTCCGGCACCTACACCCTTCGTCTGACCACTCCGTCCGGGACCGTGCTGTACCTCCCCTGACGGTCACACCGCCCGTGAGCGGGACCCGCAGTACCCTGCTACGCCCTCTTCGTCCTTTTCGCCCCCTTCCCTTTCGGCCCACGTGGCCGGGCGCTGTCCCGGCCACGTCTTCCCCAACGGAAAAAACTTCATGAGACGCATACCTCGCCTGCGCACCGCCGCCATCGGCGTCTGCACGTCGGTCGCCCTCGCCGTCCCGGCGGCCACCGCCTTCGCCGTCCCCCTTCCGAGCCCGAGCGGGCCGGCCTCGGCGCCGCGCACGTCCGGGGACGTACCTGCCGATCAGCTGCGTGAGGCGCGTGAGGTGCAGCGGTACTGGACGCCGGAACGTATCCGCAGTGCGGTGCCGGTGGAGACCGCCGAGGCCGGGGCGAAGAGCGAGGGCGGTCAGCCCGCGCCCGGCGTGCGGCGCAAGCGGTCGGCGGAGCCGACCCACCAGGTGGCCGAGGGCATCGCCACCGTCGGCGTGTTCCTGCTGCGCGGCAACGACGGGTCCGCCACCTCGAACCAGTTCTGTACGGCCAGTACCGTCACGTCGGGGTCCAAGAGTGTCGTGGTCACGGCCGCGCACTGCCTCAAGGGCAACACCTCGCTGCGTGACGCCGCCTTCGTCCCCGGCTACCGCGCCGGGACGACCAAGGCGGGCCAGGCCGGCGAGACGCCGTACGGGATCTTCCCCGTCCTGGACGGCAAGGTCTGGATCGACCACCGCTACCAGCAGGACCCGGCCGACGACGACGTGGACTTCGCCTTCCTGCGGGTGGGGGTCAATACGCAGGGGCAGCTGCTGGAGGACGCCGCAGGTCCGGGCAACACCCTTACAGCCGTCGATTCCGCGCACCTGGCGCGCGCGGGGGTGACGGTCGTCGGGTATCCGGGTGGGCAGAAGACGCCGTTGTCGTGCACGAATGACACCCGGGCATTCCAGGGCCGTTTCATGGAGATTCAGTGTGACGGTTACCGGGCGGGCGTCAGCGGCGGTCCGTTCATCGAGGATTTCGACGGACAGCGCGGCAATCTGGTCGGTGTCATCGGCGGTTACAAGACCGGCGGGCAGTACGACCACACCTCATACGCCTCGCAGTTCGACGACGACGCGACGTGGCTCTACCGGCAGACTGTCACCGATCTTCCCCTGGACGGGAAATTCACCATGGGCGGATCCGGCACCTGGCAGCACGCCCGCGCGATGACCGCCGGCAGTTTCCACAGTGCCTCGGTACGGCGCCGTACCAGTGACCTGATCGTGCGTTGGTCGGACGGGGAGGTCTCCCTCTACCCGGGCAATGGCGCCTACGGTTTCGGCAAGGACGTACAGCTGGCCAAGGACCCGGAATGGAAGAACGCGGCGGTGATGACCGTGGGTGACTTCACCGGGGACGGCACCAGCGATCTTCTGGTGCGCTGGACGAACGGCAAGGTGACCCTTTACAAGGACGTCAACGAGACCAACAAGCTCAAGAACGCCATCCAGCTCAAGGCACCGAACGGTACCTGGACGCAGGCGGTGGGAATGACCGCCGGCCGCTTCGGCGGCGGCAACACCCGCAGCGACGACGTCGTGGTCCAGTGGGCCAACGGCCGCGTCACCTTCTTCACCAACGTCGACGCCAACGGCTTCCACGCCGAGTCCCGGCTGGCCGCCCCCAACGACACCTGGCCGCACGCCCGTGACCTGGCGGCCGGCGACTTCAACCCGGCCACCGGCGACCAGGACCTCTTCGTACGCTGGTCCGACGGCGAAGTCACCGCCTACGACAACGTCGGCGCCAACCAGCTCAAGTCCGAACACCGGCTGCGCCCCGCGAAGTCGAACTGGAACGGGGTCAGCCTCGCCACGGTCGGCGCCTTCGGCGGTGAAGCCGCACGTAGCGACGATGTGGTCGTCCTGTGGCCCAACGGCCGTCTCACGCTCAACGGCGACACCACCACCTCCTCCCTCAACCGCGAGCGGACCCTCGTCCCCGCGTCCTAGCACCTAGCTCCTGGACCTGCCCGAGCCCTCTGTGGGCCCGAGCCCTCTGTGGGCCCGAGCCCTTTGTTGGCCCGAGCCCTTTGTGGGCCCGAGCCCTTTGCGGGCCTGAGTCCTGCCCGTGCGCCGGGGAGCCCTCCGTGTGCCCCGTGCCCCGCCGAAGCGTGCTCAGCCTCGGCGGGGCACGGCGTCGCGCCGGACCACGAGGCCTCCGGCGCCTCGGAGGGGACAGGGCGCCACCCGCAGTCATCACCGCGCTGCGGCCTGTCGTACACTGTTGCGATTTGTGGGCGATATGGCGTCTTGGCGCGGATAAACCCTCATCTTTTGCCTAGTGGTCGTCTTTTCGGAGAGATGGTTTCTGTGACCGAAATCTCAGTCGTCGTAATCGTCTACAACGATGCCGAGCGGTTGCCTGCTGCGGTGCAGTCGGTGCTGGATCAGTCGTTCGGTGATGTTGAGGTGGTGATTGTCGATGACTG
>NZ_JBEZAN010000038.1:0-31323 GCF_040646595.1 Streptomyces sp. NPDC045470 | reverse complement strand
TCCCCACAGACGTCCAGCTCGCCGCCTGACCTCCGCCAGTCAAACCACCCCAAACTGAACCCGGGCGCCTTGACGGAAGACATAGAGGCACCCCCCCGCCTCTGACCTCTCAGAGGTCAGCCCTCAGCCCTCAGCTCTGCCCCCTCAGCCCTCAGCTCTGAGCTCCGACGAACTGCCGCCCACATAGGGCAGCCTGACCGGAACTACCTCCGGCCAAATCGCGCCCCCGCATGGGGCGGCCCCCCTCCCCCCGCCCCGGCCCCACCCCCAGTTCCGCTCCCGCTCCCGCTCCCGGCCGGAGCCCGAGGCAGGAACTGCACGCCCATCAACCTGACAACAGACTCATGCACTCCCCACGCTCAAGCTCGCGCACCGTCGCCCCCATCCAGCCCCCAGGCAAGCGTGCGGACATCCGACACACGGCAGACGGCAGACGGCAGACGGCAGACGGCAGACGGCAGACGGCAGACGGCAGACGGCAGACGGCAGACGGCAGGCGGCAGGCGGCAGGCGACAGGCGACAGGCGACAGCGTAGGCAAACAAGCGGCAGGCACAAGGCGTCAAGCCCTCCGCCGACGCCCCAACCAACCTCGCACTCGCCCCGGACCCCACGCCCTCGGCACACACCCGCCCCAGCTCCCCAGGAGCAGCTCCCCCGACGCCCGGAGCAGCTCCCGCCGCCACCGCGAAGCAACTCCCGCCGACACCCGGAGCACCCACCCCGGCGCCCCTGAGCACCTCCCGCCGGCACCGGAGCAACTCCCGCCAACACCCCTGAGCGCCCCCACCGGCACCCATGAGCAGCCCCCGCCGGCACCCGGACCAGCTCCCGCGGACGCCCGGAGCAGCCCCCGCCGACCCCCGGGCCGGCTCCCACGGACGCCCGGAGCGGCTCCCGCCGGCGCCCGGCGGCTCGCGTCGGTCCCTTCAGTAGCTCGCGCCGGTGCGTGCGCCCGTCAGGGTGTGTCGGGGGAGCGTACGGCGAGGTGTTTGAGTATGCCGGTGACCCGGTCTCGGGACTCGTCGGCCACGTCCATCGCCTCCACGCAGGTCCAGTACATCCCCTCCTCGTCCGCCGCGCAGACCACGCCCACCAATGCCTCGCACACCTCGCCGAGCAGCCAGTTCAGCCCTCGCAGGGCCGCCAGGGTGTCCCGTACTTCGGAGAGCTGGGCTGCCCGTGGCCCACCGATCCTCGGCGCGGGGATCAGCAGTACCGCGCTCGTCCTCCCTCCCGCATCGCCCAATCCCCGCGCCCGGGACCGCACTTCGTGCGGCCCGGATATCGCAAGATGGCTGCCCACCGCCTCGGCCAATGCCTGTGCCTGCCACGCCTCGACGACGATCTCCTGGACCGTCTGCGCCTGCGCCAGACCGCGCCGACTGGCCGCGATGATGCGCACCGCGTCCATCCGCGACCCCCTCCCTCAGACCACTGTCAGCTTCGCCGCACCTACCTGCCACTACCCAGCGTGAACTTCAAAGGCCGAAAAGGCCAGAGGAATTCGCAAATCTGTGGACAACCAAGACGATGTGGAAAGATCCTTCACTCCATAGAGTGACGATTGGCTCGTTCGGCCCCCTTCACGGGAAATCGTGTCTCATTACGTTCGATCTTCGCGGCCAGCGCCTGCAGCACATCGATGCCCAGGGCGTCGCAGAACTGCAGGAGGTACGCCAGTACGTCGGCGACCTCGTCCTCGACCCGCCCGGCGGCTGTCGCGTCGCTCATGACCCGCGCCGACTCCTCCGGTGTCAACCACTGAAAAATCTCGACGAGTTCGGCGGCCTCGACGCTGAGAGCCGCGGCCAGGTTCTTGGGGGTGTGGTACTGCTTCCAGTCGCGGGCCGCGGCGAACTCGGCGAGCCGCTTCTGCAGTGCATGGAGATCTTCACTCATGCTCCTAGGTGTAGCACCTGCACCTCGGGCAGCCCTTCGGCGGCCGACGCGTCCCGTACCGTCCCGAGCAGCCGGACGTGCCCGCGCCCGACCATCCGTACGGCGAGTTCCAGCAGCGCCCGCGCCTGCCGGCCGTCGAGACTCCGGTCCAGTCCGTCCGCCATCAGCCCCAGCACCTGGCGGGCGGCGAGCACCTCGCCCGCCGGGTCCATGGCCAGCACCTCCGGGCCCGTGAGGAGCACCAGCGCGAGCGCGACGTAACGCAGCTCGCCGTCCCCGAGCTGCTCCAGCGGCGTCGCCGGCAGCCCGCCGCGCTCGACCAGTGCCCGTATGCCGACCGTGCCGCCGCGTTCCACCGGTTCGGCCCGAAGACCGGCGACCGGCCCGACGCAGCCGGCGCGCACCGCCTCGACCAGCACCGCGTGCCGCCGCGCGCACTCCCTGCTCGTCCGCCCCAGTACGGCGGGGAGGTTGTCGCAGGCGGTACGCAGCCGCCCGTCCCCGGCGGACCATCCCCAGCTTCCGCCGAACATGCCGCCGTCGTCCGCCACCCCCGCACCGCCGGACGCGGCCGCGAAGGCTTCCGGAGAGCCTTCCGGCGGGTCGCCCTCCGTGCGCGCGTCAGCGCATGAACCGGCGCGGGACGGAGGGCGGGAGGCGCTGCCGGAACCAGTGGCACCACGAGTTCCGGCAGCGCCGCGAGTCCCGGTGGTGCCACGGTTTCCTGGGACTCCACGGGGCTCAGCGGCGCCGCTCGGGTCGATGGAACCGCCCAGCCCGTCCGGCGGCCCACTCGGGACGCCCGGCCCACCCGGCCCGCCCTGTCCGGGTCCGGCGGGCTCGACCGGTCCTGGGGTGGCGGCACGGGAGCCATAGCTGCCGCCGACGTTTTCGCGGCTTGCGCGGCCGGCACCGCGGGCACCGGCGGCGCGGGCTCCGGGCACGGCGGCACTCCCGGTCCCGTACCCGCTGCTCCCGGAGCTGCATCTGGTCGCCCCCCTGGGCCCCGGTCCGCTCGCCGCCTCCGTACCCGCCGCCGCGCCCGCACCGCACCCGCTCCCCGGCCCCGCCCCGCGCATCACTTCTGGCCGCGGATCGCACGCGAACACCGACCGCAGCGCCACAACCACCTGTTCCGCCGCCGCCAGCACGAGCCGCTGCCCCGCCGTCTTGCCCGCGACCCGTAACGGCAGCAGCGCCGTACCCAGACGGTCGTCGGGCAGCGGCGCGCGCGTCACGGGTGTCGCTCCGGCCGTGTACCAGGCGGCCTGCACCGCGCGCCGGGCAGGGTCCGTCAGGGCCGTCGACAGCAGGGTCTCGCCACCACCCGTCAGTCGTTCGCCGACGATGCGCAGTTCCGGCTCGGCCTGTACGGCGACGTCGAGCCGGACCGGGCCGACCGGGCCGTCGACCGTGCAGCCGATGCGGAATCCGCGTCTGCCCTGCCCGTCGGGACGCGCCCAGGCCGGTACGCACCCGGCCGCGCCTCCCGGCGCCGCCGCCACGGCCCGCCCGAGCCGGGCACCGCTGCCGAGCCGCGCGAGGATCTCGTACGCCTGCAGCACGCTGGACTTCCCGCTGCCGCTCGCGCCGGTCAGGAGGGTCAACGGGCCCAGCGGGAAGGTCGCGCCACGGTGCGACTTGAAGGCGGACAGACGTAATTCGGTGACCGCCGGGCGCACACTTTCTGTGTCCATACGAGGACGCTAGGCAACCGGCGAAAGCAAAACCGTTACGGCTGCAACGCCTTCCTACGATCGGGGTACGAGACCCGCCGGCGGCTCGGCGACCTCGGTGCCGACGGGCGCGAGCAGGAAGACGTTGGTGTCGACCCGGTGCATCCCGCTGGCGAGCCCGAAGACCACACCGCTGGAGAAGTCCAGGATGCGTTTGGCCACGTCGGCGTCGGCGCTGCTGAGGTCGAGCAGGACGGGGATCTGCGCCATCAGGTACTCGGCGACCTCACGCGCGTCGGCGAAGGTCTGCACCCGGATGACGACGAACCGCCGCATCTCCTCGCCCGGTTCCTCGTCGGGCAGGGCACGGTGATCGGGCCACGAGGGCCATTCACTGCCGCTGCGAAGGGGAACGACCTCGGCGAGCCCTTCCCACTGTTCGTCGGTGGCGTCGGGCCCGTTCACCGAATCACCTCTCCCGGAGGGGCTGGACAACTTCGCTATCTGCATCGCGTAATTGTAGGGATAAACACATATACGTCTTCGGGTGCGACACACGGATGGCGTCACCCGGCTCCCATCCTGCACCATGACCACTGATCACCGCCGACCCCCCGGACATATATCCTGCGACGAGATCCCTTGGTCCTGTTCACTCCCTCTGTTACATAGGTCGGTCCCGTCATGAGCGTCGATCCTCCCGGCCGCGGGCTGCGCGGCCTGCGCGGGCTCCGCAAGCCGGCGAAGAAGCGGCCGGCCGCCGCGGCGCGAGCCGACTCCACGGACGAGTCGCCGGCGCCGGACGCCGGAGCCCCGTCCACCGGCAGTGTCATCAATGCCACTCTTTACCGCGACGGACATCGCCTCAGTACCCACGAAACCCTCGCCGACACCTTCCGGCACCTGCGCACCACGGCCGGCTCCATGGCCTGGATCGGCCTGCACCGGCCGTCGTCCTCCGAATTGGTCACCCTGGCATCGGAATTCGACCTTCACCCGCTGGCCGTCGAGGACGCGCTGGAGGCCCATCAACGGCCGAAACTGGAGCGTTACGGCGACACCCTCTTCGTCGTCCTGCGCGCCGCGCGCTACCTGGACGACCCCGAGGAGGTCGACTTCGGCGAACTGCACGTCTTCGTCGGCCCCGATTTCGTGATCACCGTCCGGCACGGTGGCGCCCCCGACCTGCCCGCCGTACGCCGCCGCATGGAAGCCGCCCCCGAACTGCTCGACCGCGGCCCCGAGGCGGTCCTGTACGCGATTCTCGACGCCGTCGTGGACGATTACGCTCCGGTGATCGCCGGTGTCCAGAACGACATCGACGAGATCGAGACCGAGGTCTTCGGCGGCGACCCGCGCGTTTCCCGCCGTATCTACGAACTGTCCCGCGAGGTCGTGGAATTCCAGCGCGCGACCCGCCCCCTGAACAGCATGCTGGAAAGCCTGACCGCGGGCTTCGAGAAATACGGCATCGACGAGGAACTCCGCCGTTACCTGCGCGACGTCGCCGACCACGCCACCCACACCACCGAACGCGTGGACGGCTTCCGCCAGGCCCTCCAGGACATCCTCACCGTCAACGCCACCCTCGTGAACCAGCAACAGAACGCCGAGATGCGCGCCCTCGCAGAGGCGGGCTTCGAACAGAACGAGGAGATCAAGAAGATCTCCTCGTGGGCGGCCATCCTCTTCGCCCCCACCCTGGTCGGCACCATCTACGGCATGAACTTCGATCACATGCCGGAGTTGCACTGGGTGCTCGGCTACCCCTTCGCCATCGTCCTGATGGCGGTCGTATGTACTGGTTTGTACGTCATCTTCAAGCGCCGGGATTGGCTCTGAGCAACCGGCGTCAGCGCAGGTGTGCCGCGGGTCGAACGCCGCAGAGTGCGCGCGGCGCGCCCCCTTCAGGCCGCTGGGAAGAATCTGGGGAGATGGGCCCGTCCGGTCTCCGGCCGAGACAGCCGTGGACCGCACGTGACAGCGATCTGGGCCGGTATCGACGCCGGGAGACCCATCACCACTGCATGGTGATCGACGAAACCGGTAAGCGGCTGCTGTCCCGACACGTCACCAACAACGAGACGGCATCCCCGGTCGGGCGGTCAACAGAGCTTCTGAGGGCTACCGCGGCGATGGCAAGACCGACGCGAAGGACGCGGCGGTGATCGCCGGTCAGGCCCGCATCCGGCGCGACCTCGCCGTGTTGCGGTCAGGCGACGAGCTGGTGTCCGAGCTGAAGGTCCTCACCCGGCACCGCCGCGACCTCAGCGACGAGCACACCCGGACCATCAACCGGCTCCGCGGCCACCTCACCGAGATCTTCCCTGGTCTGGAGCACGAGCTCGACCTGAGCGTCGGCCCCTGCTTCTCCTAACCGGCTACCAGGCCCCGGCTGCCATCCGTCGGGTCGGCCGCCGACGAATGGCCACCTGGCTGTGCAACCGCAAGGCCCGCAACGCCGACGAACTCGCCGCCAAGGCCGTCCAAGCCGCCGAAGGCCAGCACACCAGCGTCCCCGGCGAGGACATGACCGCCCTCGTGGTGCACTCCCTGGCGATCCGGATCAGGAATCGGCGGCCACAGGGGGCTGCCCCGTACGTGCGGGGACCGCGCCCCCGGCCATCGCCCCGCGGCCCGCCGCGGTCACTTCACCCCGAGCTGGGCGAAGAGTTCCGCCCGGGCACGCTCCGACTGGTCGAACACCCCACGGAAAATGGATGACGACATCGTCGAAGGCGTGCGGATACCGCGCATGGTCATGCAGAGATGTTCACCCCGCCCCATCACGGCCAAGTCATTCGTCCCGGTGATGTCGGAGATCTCGTCTGCGATGTCGACCACGAGTCGTTCCTGTACCTGCAATTTGTGTGCGTGCTTGTGCGCGATACGGGCGAACTTCGAGAGTCCGAGCAGTACCCCGCCGGACTTGTAGGCCACAGTCAGGTCACAGCTGAACGGAAGCAAGTGGTGTTCGCACAACGACCAGACGGTCATGCCCGAGACCATGACCGTCTGGCCCAGGGTACTGCTCTCGAACAGGGTATCCACCTTTCCGGCGTCGTACTCCACGAACTCCTTCCACCATTGGGCATAACGTCGCGGAGTCTCGCGGAGTCCTTCGCGGGTCGGGTCCTCCCCGATTTCGATCAGAATCTGCCGGGCCAGCTCTTCGAGCCGGGCGGCGTCGACGGATACGTCGACCGCTTCCTGCCTTTCCCAGGCGGCTTTCACCATCACACACCCCTGCGGTTCCCCCACGCCTGCACATGGATACGGGTCGACATGTTCCACCGCCGGGCGACGACGGCGTCAACGAGCGACGACATATGGCGGGTCAGCGTCTCCTGGTCCTGTCCCTCCGGCATGATCCAGACGGATTCCAGGCCGTGGCGCGCGACGATGGCGTCGACCTCTTCGAGATCGGCTGGGCCACGGCAGACGAACTTGAAAGCCGCGCCACCGGTGGCGTTCAGGGCCCGCAACGCGACCGGTATTACCGTCCGTTCCGGCCCCATGCCGCTGTGCCGCAATTTGGGCGAGACGTTGAAGCGGGCTTGCGTCGCCGTCAATGCGGGCGATGGCGCGATGGTCCCGTTGGTTTCGATCTCGACGGATACCCCACTCTCCTTCAGCATGTGGCACAGGAGCGTCACGGTTTGCTGCTGCTGGAGTGGTTCACCACCGGAGATGACGACCAGCCGGACATCCATGGCCCTGAGCAGGTCCGCCACGTCGAGGACGTGCATCGCGTGCAATTCGGCCTTCGGATCGTACGCCGTGCCCTCGTTGCTCTGCCCGGTCCAGTCCCAGGTGTACGGCGTATCGCACCAGGTACAGGTCAGATTGCAGCCGCCGAGCCGGACGAAGGAACAGATGCGCCCCATGGAGGGGCCCTCGCCCTGAATCGTCGGACCGAAGATTTCATTGACGACGATCTTCCGGCCGCGCGTTGTCTCCTGCCGGCTCATCGCACCGCTCTTACTTCCCACGGTAGGTGGCCCAGGTCCGGGGCGTTTCCGATACCCGTACACAGCTCAGTTCCGGCAGCCGTTCGACCCACTGGTGATAGACCCACCAGGCCAAATTTTCCGCGGACGGATTCATTCCGGGGACGGCGTCGTTGAGGTGCTGATGGTCGAAGGTCGCGTCGAGCCAGTGCTTGAACTCGTCGAGTTCCCCGAAGTCGCGTACGAAACCGGTCTCGGTGAGTTCCGTGTCGTCGCAGCGGAGTTCGAGAACCACCAGGTAGTTGTGGCCGTGCATTCTGGCGCACTGGTGTCCTGCCGGCAGGGCGCCGAGCTGGTGGCTTGCGGAGAAGTGAAATTCCTTGGTGATCGCATACATGGGTGCAGCTCCGTCCGTTCTGGTCTCTCGATACTCGCCAGGCCGTTTCGGCTGGCATGGGCTCGGCTTCGCCTGGTCCTTCTCGGCTCGCCGGAAGCGGAGTTCACCTCTGATATCGGGTCGGGTCGGTGAGGTCCGCTTCGGCGAACGCGTTGCGGCGGTCGTGGCAGGACGCGCAGCTTCCGCAGTGGAACCGCTCGCCCTTGAAGCACGTCCAAGTCTCGCGCCAGTCGACGCCGAGCTCCGCGCCCAGGAGCAGAACGTCGGCCTTGCGCAGGGTGAGCAGCGGGGCGGTCACCCGGGGTGGTGGATCAGCGAGCCCTTCCAGGGCTCGGGCTTCCATCGCGTTGAACGCCGTCAGAAACGCGGGCGAAGTGTCCGGCGCGGTGGCCGCGTCCTCGGCGAGGAACCCGAGACACATTTCCTGCGCTCCGGCCAGTACGGCATGGGCGTAGGCGACCGTCATAAAGACCGGGTTGCGGTTCGGGACGACATTGACGCTTCCGGTACGGGTGTAGTGCTCGTCGGGAACCGTGACGTCGGCGTCCGTCAGGGAGAAGCCACGCATCAGCCGGGAATAGCCGCCGAGATCGGCGATGGTCAGGTCGATGTTCAGCTTTCCGGCGGCCCGTCCCGCGTACTCCAGTTCCTTGCGGTGGCGCTGGCCGTAGTCGATCGCGATGGCGGATAGTTCTCTTCCCTCGGCCTTGCAGGCGTGGGCGAGCACGACGGAGTCGATGCCGCCGGACAGGACGACCAGCGTCTTGGCCGACGTCATCGGCCTTTCCCTTTCCGTTCGTGTCCGTACGTCGCTCTTTCCCGCGGGGGTGTCTTCCGCAGGCCGAGCAGCGTGGGCAGAGCGCACCGCCGCGGAGCAACCTGGTTGCTCGCGGTCACCCCGGGGTGGGGCCTGGTGAAAGTGTCGCTGCGGAAGTCAAGCATCAGAAGGTCCGTCCGCTTCCCGGTCGATATCGAGTTGTACGAGATCGCGCAAGCGGTGTATTCGCTCACGGACTTGGGCCGCGGTGTCACCGGACACCCACGCGCCCAGCGGGATATTGGTCGTACTGTCCGTGGTGGGGACCCAGTCACCGGGGGCATAGGCGACCAGTACCTTTTCGACACCCGGGCCCGTGGAGAACGCGTCCAGCCCTTTGATCTCCCGCAGGACTCCCGGGGCGCCCTCGTTGCGAACGGCGATCGCGCCGAAGACCGCGTCGAACGTGATGTGCTGCCCCAGCGCTTCCGGGCGCCGGCCGGTGCGGCAGTCGATATCGGCGTAGTAGGGGTTGAAGTCGCTGTGCGCCAGCCACATGTCCGTGACGGGGCCGCCGGCCAGGCGTGCGGCGACCTCGATCAGGTACACGCCGTCCGCGTTGCACTTCACCTCGGTGTGCCCGGGGCCGATACGTACGCCGAAGACATCCAGTACCTCGTGCGTAAAGGCGGCCACCCGGTCCCAGTCCGGGTCCTCGCGGTTGATCTGGACGTTGTTCCAGTAGGGGAAGTCGTAGTCCGAGTCGTCGGGCTGGGAGTAGAACCACATGTCGATGATCTGGTGCTGCCCGTCGTAACTCATGGTGTTCACCGCGATCTCCCGGCCGCGGATGTACTGTTCCACCAGCCACTTCCGGACCGGATCACGGAAGTGGTCGAACTTCACCAGGCGGCCCAGGCCGGCCAGCGCCGCATCGTCGGCAAGCAGCACGGCGCCGTGGGACCCGCCCCCATAGGTGTGTTTCACGATGGCGGGGAAGCCGACCTCGTGCGCGGCGGCGGGGATGTCCGCGATCGATGTGACCGACCGGTACCGGGGGATGCGCAGCCCCGCCTGTCCGGCCACCCGGCGCATCGCGTCCTTGTGGTTCCTGGCATAGGCCAGTTCCACACCGTTGCCGGGGAGGTGAAGCGTGTGGGCCAGACGGTCGGCGAAGTCGACGGACGCATCGCTGCCGGAGAGCACCGCGCGGATGTCGTCCCGGTACGGCTCCAGTTCCTTCAGCATCCCATCGAGGTCCCGGCTGTAGAGGGAGACATCGTCACCATCGGCATGGCACGGCCAGCGTTCTTCCAGCAACTCCTTGCTGAAGGAGTAAAGCGAAATGAGCCGGTATCCTCTGGCCTGGACCGCCCGTTTGTAATGGAGGCCGAATTTCACCGGGTTGAGGACGACGATGCTGGACATGGGGAGTCAACCTCCGTCGTTTCGAACTGCGATGACAAGACACCGAAGCTCCGGGCGTGCAAGCTCCGCGGGGCAGTGGGACGCTCGTTATGTCATCCGGCAGACGCCGCGGTGCGCCTCGGCCCGATGCGGCTCGCCCCCTGCTGCCTCACAGCCCGCTGCGCACGCCCGCCCGGGCGCGCTGTTACCGACGCACCTACCGCGCCCGCGCACAGGTTTCCTGGAGAGCGATAAAACAGAATTTTCTGTATTTATCATTCCCCGTCTTTCCCGGCCTCAATAATCCCATTTATCGGGTCAGTGAAGGACGGTTTTTTCTGCAACCGTTCATGAGGTCGGGGAGTTCGCGGCGCGCACGCGCGAACACACCGCCGGCGCCTCGTGGCCCACCCCGCGGACACCGGAGCCGCGCCATCAACCGCGCGTGGCACCGGAGCCGTTCGCGTCGGCCGTCAGCGGCTCCGCACTCGTCCGCGCGCCCCAGCCGAACACCGCGGCCAGCAGAGCCACCGCGGGCACCACGAGCAGTGCCGTCCCGCTTCCCCGGGCGGCTGCGAACTGCGCGAAGACCGCGGCGCCGACCGCGCCCCCGGCCAGATCGAGGCTGCTGAGCCAGGACATCGTCTCGGTCATCCGGCCGGGCGGCGCGAGTTCGCCGCCGATCGTCCGCAGCGTCCCGAACGTGGAACCGATGGCCAGCCCGGCCACCGGGCAGAGCAGCAGCACCATCTCCGGGGACAGCCGCGTGCCCAGGCACAGCACTCCCGTACCGAGGACGAAGACGATCAGGAGGACGAATGCCTTCGGCCCACGGGCCAGCAGGTCGGGTACGGCCCCCAGACCGAAGCTCCCCACCACGCTGCCGACGGACAGTGCGCCGAGGTAGAGACCGGTGTACGCGCCGGCGTCGTGCTCCTTGGCGTACAGCGGCAGGAGCACGTCGACGGCGGTCACGGCGGTCACGAACAGTCCGCTCGCGGCCAGCAGCCGCCGCAAGGGGCGTGAGGCCAGCGGCCCCAGCCAGTGCCCCCGGGCGCCGGCTGCGGAACGCGGCGCGGGCGGGGCGTCCACCAGCAGGAGGACCGAAAGCGCCGTCAGCGTCGCGGTGACGAAGAACGGGGCGACGGGCGACACCGACAGGCTCAGCCAGCCGGCCAGCACCGGGCCGGTGATCAGCGCGGCGCCCATCATGGACGAATCCAGGGCCATGGCCGTCGTCAGCGTCGCCCCCTCGCCCGCCGAACACCACACCGCGCGCATCATGACCGCGACCGGCGGGGCGGTGGCCCCCAGGCCGACCGCGGTGATCAGGATCACCGGCGCGGGCCCCCCGTTCCGCACCATGAACAGCAGCAGCGCGGTCACCGTCAGATGGGCGGTAAGGAAGCCCAGCAGGACCGGTCGTGGCGCGTACCGGTCGATCAGCCGTCCGCGCAGCGGCGCCGTCACCCCCTGCCCGATCGCCGAACCGCTCACCATCAGGCCCGCGGTGCCGTACGAGTAGTCCCGGCCGACCAACAGCAGCAGGCTCAATGCGACCATGCTGGGCGGGAGTTTGGAGATGCTTCCGACGAGCGCGTTCCTCCAGAAGCCCGGGACCGCCATCAGGTCCCGGTAACTGGAGAGCACACGCCGTGGGGCACGGCCGTCCGGGGCGGCGGACACTTCCGGGGCAGCAGACATCGACTCGATCCCTGGTACGGAGGGGAGACGGACAGCCACCAGCCACCACGTTCGGGAGCGGCGGCCCGCAACGACGGTTCAGCGGTGGGCGGAGAGTATCGCGCGGAGATTCTCCGCGGCTCGGGCCGGCGCGTCCCGCTGGGGCCGGCTGTCGCAACACGGCGGCCTGGCTATCCGTCCGGCCACCGACGTGGCCGAGCCGCAGACGCCGCTCGCCGGACCGGCCGGACCTCCCGCGCAGGGTGTGAAGATCAGGATGATGAGGCGGGTGCCGGGTGAGGTGGTGGGCTGTGCCATGCACATCTTGACCCAGCCCGGACCGCTCCGCGCATGCTGCAGCGGACGCCTGTCCTCGTCCGGGTGGACGGCCACACCGGCGGTCTCGTAGAGGGGCGCCGCGCAGGGATCCGTCAGTACGGCCGCCTCGAACCGGCGCAGCGTGTTGTCGTCGGGGCGGGCGGCCAGATCGGCCCGCAGGAGGGGCAGGAGGTGCGGTGCCCAGGTGGTGGCCCAGTCGGTGAGCAGGGGCCGACCGTCGAAGAGCATCCACTGCATCGTATTGGTGGGGCGTTTCCCGTACGGAAAAATATCGGTGAAGGGCTGATTGTGGGCAAGAATGTTCCATGACGCGTCAATGACACAGGCGGCGTGGGTCATTCCGGCGACAGCCTCCTGCCACACCTGGGGCACCTCCTGCCCGGACTGCGGCGTGAGGGGCCTGGGCGGGTCGCCGATGCCGGCGTAGCGGCACAGGGCCACCCATTCCAGCTCGGAAAGCCGCAGCAGCAGGGCGAGATCCCGCAGAAAGTCCACGGGCGGATTCCGGTACTTGCCGGACTCCAGACGCTGATAGGTCCCCCAGCCCCGGTTGAGCAGGAGATCGACCTGGTGCTGGGCGAGACCGGGGGCACGTCGGCCCTTTCCCCTGGGCCGCGTGAGGCCATGGGATTCCGGCGCTACTGAGGCTCGCCGCTCCGTGAGGAGCAACCGCAGTGCCTCCGCGTTCATCTCCGTCCTCTCGTGATGCCGCTCTCCGGAGACACGTGACGCGGAGCGACCTCGAAGCGGCGTCAGTGGTTCCGGACAGCCCGATGAACTCACATCAATCAACTCCCCGACGGGGCGTGTCGTTCGAACCCCCCATGAGTCGCGCCGACGGAGCGACCGCGGCGATACAGCCATGCACCCGTCTGTTGGGATCCTCGCTGTCATCATCTCCTCCGACGGCCGCTCAGCCCGGGTAGTGAGGGCGCCGAGTCACTGTGGTGAATGATCCGGGTGAGTGACTCGGGCAGCTGAATGGTCCGTACGAGTGACGCCTGCGCGAAAGGCGTCACACGCTGCCGGCAGGTGCCTTCCGTGCGACGCCCGCGATCTCGTCGTACTCCTTCTGGAGGTGGCTCGGCCGCCCGGCCTGCACCGTCCAGAATCCGCCGATCCCGAGGAGCCCGTTCTTCTTGCGGGCAGCGAGTTTCTTCTCGAAAACCTCGCGCGGCACCCCTTGTGTGTAGCGGGCCTTGCCGAGGAGGGGCAGTTGAATGCTGACATTGGCCGCGGGGTCGCGCACCGTGCCCGGCGGGTCCTCCCCCTGCGCCACTTTCCGCATCGCTTCGAAGTACCTCCGCCGTAGCAGGGTGATGCCTTTGTCGCCGCGCCCCAGTTGCTCGACGGTCCGGTCCGCGAACGTTCCCTGTCCGATCCACGCGGCGAAATCCTGGTTCCCGGTGTGCGACGTGATGATGTCACCGGTCGCCGGGTCGGTGAGCGGGCCGTACCAGTACGGAATCGCGCCGGGATCCTGCCGGCCGGGCGGTACGTCGTCGGGGAGCACGGAGTACTGCCAGGTGAAATTGAGGGTGCGCCGTTCGTCCACCGGCACCCGGAACTCGATGGTGTTCCCGGAAGCGAGGGTGTAGGGCCACAGGCTGAGGATCCCGCCGTCGGTCACGTCGTTCGTGCTCGAGTAGGAACCTGTCGGGCGGACGTCGGGGACTTCCACCACCCGCCCGTTGACGAAACCGTGCTCGAATTCCAGGAAGTCGATCGACAGGTGCCGGGGTACATACGTGGGGGATTCCGGGTCGCTGCGTACGGCGTTCCCGTTCTGGTGCAGCCACTCGAAATGGACGGGGTCCATGCTGTTCTCGTGGCACTGGAACCAGTTGCACGGCAGTTCCGTCATGATGATCTCGACGAAGCCGTGCTCCCAGGTGAACGGCTCGAAGTCGGGCAGCAGCGGCGCGGGCGCGGGGCCGAGATAGGCCCAGATCAGCCCTCCGAGCGTGGTGGTGGGGTACGCGGCGACGCCGACTTTGTCGCGGAATCCGCCGGACGGGCCCGTCTCCTCGAACGGCTGACTCGCGCAACGGCCTTCGGAGTCGAACCCCCACCCGTGGTATGCGCACCGCATCACGTCACCGTCCACCCAGCCGATACCGAGGTCGGTGCCCCGGTGCGGGCAGCGCCGGGAGATCAGACCGTGGCTGCCGTCCGGCTTACGGAACAGGACGAGGTCCTCACCCAGCAGCCGTACGGGTTTGACGCGACGCTGGGTCAGCTCCAGGACCGGCGCCACCGGATGCCAATATCTGCGCAGCAGTTCACCCATTCGCGTACCGCGTTGAACCTGGGAAAGGATGCGGTTCTTGTCCGCTGAGAGCATGGGTACTCCTTCGCTCACGACGTGCACAGAGTGGGGGCACCAGCCGGGCATCCGCTGTCAAGGCGACACCATCGGGCCCCGGAAGAGAAGAAGAGCCGACGCGCAAGAGTGGGCACAGCCCCGAAGCGCTGCCGCTCGGGCCTCGGTATCGGAACACGCGGTACCTGGCTTGGTGGAAGAGTGAGCACCTGTCGACCCGTACGGCGCGGCTTCGGTGGTGCGACGGCTGGAGGCACTGCGGCGTTGATGCGGCGGGTGGGGCGTGACGGTTGCCGGAGGAGGAACAGATATCGAAGCAGTGGAATGGTGCGCCTGGCGGGCATGGAAGTATCGGACCCTGTCCGTTCGTCATCTTCACTCGGTCCGGGCAGCGTTGTCCACGTGCATCTTTTACACCGAAGAAGTGACGGTCGAATTCGCCTTGCGCGTCCCGTGCGGAGTGTGCTGTTGCCACCCGCCCCCCCCACGGACGGGAGCAGATGCGTTTCTCCGACGAAGGGCGGCGCGCTTCCTCGGTTCACCCGTCAACTCTGCCCAGGAAGAGAACCCGGACCAAAAAGAGTGGATGCCCATTCGGCGTAGAACGCAGCGGTGGATAACGGCCGCCGGTCACGTGATGATGTGAGTGCCCTGGGACAAGGGCCCGAGGCGCCCACGATGGGACCGGGGCCAAGTCGCCCACGACCGGCCCGTCACCGGCCGATGCGTCCACCACCGACGGGTGGACAGCATCAGGAGCCCCGGCCCCTCACCGCTCGCCCCGCCTGCCCCCCCACGCATGACATGACGGAGGAACCGGCCCACATGCCGACAGCGAACACCGACACCACTGATGCGGCATGCTTTTCAGCCGGTTCCTCGGGGCGGCCGCTCCTGCTGCTGGTAGGCAGCGGCAGCGAGCACTGGCGCGCTTACGTACTGCGGTCCATGGCGTCCGGATACCGGTTGCATTTGCTGTGCCCCGCGCCTCCCACCTGGGAAAAGCCCTACATCGATTCGTTCGGTGTGGTGGACACCCTGGACGTCGCGGCGATGACCGCCGCCGCCCGGGCCCACCCCGAGCGATTCGCGGGTGTGCTCACCTACGAGGAGACGCGCGTGGAGGCCGTCGCCGAGCTGGCGACCGTGCTGGGGCTGCGTACCAGCCCGCGTGAGGCCGTGAGGGCGTGCCGGGACAAGTACGCCGGCCGGAAGGCGCTCGACCGGGCCGGTGTCCCGCAGGCCCGGTCGGCAGCCGTCGCGAGTCTGGCCGAGGCGAGCGAGGCGGCAGCCCGGATCGGCTATCCGGTGGTGGTCAAACCCCGGGCGCTTTCAGCGAGTTGCGGAGCGACCTATGTCGGCGGCGAGCGGCAGTTGGCACGGGCCTACCAGCAGGCGGGCAGGATCTGGTTCGACGAGGTGCCCCGGTACGCACAGCCCACCCTGGTGGAGGAGTACCTCGACGGACCCGAGATCAGTGTGGAGGCGGTCTGCCGCGACGGGCAGGTCACGGCGCTGTTCGTGGCGCACAAGCAGCTCGGCTACGCCCCCGGGTTCCAGGAAGTGGGCCACACGGTCCGGGCGGACGACCCACTGCTGTCCGACGACGTTCTGCTCAAAGTGGTCCAGAATGCCCACACCGCCGTCGGCCTGACCGACACGGTGACCCACACCGAGCTGCGCCTGACCTCCTCCGGCCCGAAGGTCGTGGAGATCAACGCACGGATCGGGGGCGGCCGGGTCCCGTACCTCGGCGGCCTGGTCACCGGATTGGAGATCGGCCGGATGGCGGCCGATCTGGCGGTCGGCGCCACGCCGGACTTCCGGACGTCCGGGGCCTCCGCAACGGCCGCGGTCCGCTTTTTGTATCCCGAAAGGGAGGTACGGGTCGAGTCCGTCGAGTTCGCGATGGACCGGCTGCCGCCCGAGATCCGGGAAGTACGGGCGCTGACGGCCCCGGGCCGGGAGCTGCGGCTGTACCCGCCGGGCGACTCCCGCTCCCGGTATGCCCTCCTCGTCGCCGTCGCCGAGACGGAGCGGGACTGCACGGCGGCACTGGAGCGGGCGGCCGACGCGGTGACCCTGCACGGTACTCCGCTGTCCTGACGGGGCATCGACAACGGCGTCGGCCGGACACCTGGTCGACGCGGGCTGTTCCCACGCCCCTGCAACTGCCCCGTCTTCTCTCTTGTCCCCGTCCCCGCGTGCCGCCTCCGTGCGGGCCGGTCCGGAACCGTAACGCAGTGGTGAGGTCCACAACCGTATCGAGAAACCAGGAGCACTCCATGCCAGAAGCGATTCCCGTGATCGATCTCCGGGACAGCGAACGAGGTCCGAAAGCGCGCGCCGAGTTCCTGAACCGGCTGCGGGCCGCCGTCCACGACATCGGGTTCTTCCAGCTCACCGGCCACGGCGTCACCGGCGCCGCCGAACTGCTCGACCTGACGCGTCGGCTGTTCTCCCTGCCGGAGTCGGAGCATGCGGCTCTCGACGTCCTCAACTCCCCTCACTTCCGGGGCTACTCCGCGATGGGGCGGGAGCGCACCCGGGGCGTCCCGGACCAGCGCCGGCAGCTGGACATCGGTCCCGAGCGCCCGGCGCGGAGCCCCGGCCCGGGAGAGCCCGCGTACCAGTGGCTGGTCGGCCCCAACCAGTGGCCGGCCGCCCTGCCGGAGCTGCGGCCGGCCGTACTGGCATGGATGGACCGGTTGACGAGCCTCTCGCACCGGATGCTCAGGCTCGTCCTGGAGTCCCTGGAGACTCCCGAGGGCTTCCTGGACGATGTGGTCACCCCGGAGCCGCAGATCCATTTCAAGCTGCTGCACTACCCGGGGCCGGACGCCACGGCGGGCAGCGTCCCGAAGGGCGACGGCGCGGGCACCCACAAGGACTACGGACTGCTCACCCTGCTGGTGCAGGACGACAAAGGCGGGCTGCAGGTCGCCGTCGAGGACGGTCACTTCGTCGACGTCCCGGTCCTGCCGGACGCGTTCGTGGTCAACCTCGGTGAACTGCTGGAGGTCGCCACGCGCGGATATCTCAAGGCCACCGTTCACCGGGTCGTCCGCCCGGCCCCGGGGGTCGACCGGTACTCCATGCCGTTCTTCTACAGCCCTCGTCTGGAGGCATCGGTCCGGCCCCTGCCGAGCCGGTACGTCAGCGCCGCGGGCGGCGTGACGGTGGACCCGGACAACCCCCTGTTCGCCTGCTACGGCGATAACGTCATGAAGGGCCTGACCAGAGGGTTCCCCGAACTGATCGCCCGCCATCACCCCACCTGGTGACCGCTGCCGGACGGTGGGCGTCCTGCGGCCGGCCGTCAGAAGCGGCATTGGCCCTAGGCGCTCGCGCCCTGTCACCCCGCGCGCCCAGCCTGAGTCCTGGTCAGCCTCGTCACCCATAGCTTGTCCCGCTGGGCAGAGGACGAGTCCGAAAGAGCGAAGATGATGGGGGAAGACCGTCATTCGTCGACAGGGCCTGCCCGCACCACGTGAGGGTGCGCTCCGGTAGAAAACGGGCGCCCGCAGGACCAGGCATTGCGCGCTTCACCCACCGCGACCGAAGCCGTGTGCGGCCAGGGCAGACCGGAGGCCGCATAATCTGGCGCCTCACCGAGCGAAGGTCACGCCAGTAGTCACTGAGTGCCTCGTCCAGGACGGGCACGACTCCAACCGAGGAGCTTCTCTGGGGAGAAATTGGGAAGAACGAAGCTTGGTGGGGAGCACCGGGGGGGGGAGAATCAGCTCAGCCACACTCTGGCCGGTAGAGCCATAGACCGCTGCCCGACCCGGCACTGCCGGGCCGACGGCGAACGTTCCGCATCATTTGGAGTGACGACTGGACCGGAGAGGCAGCCGGGAACGGGAAAGGGTCGGTTGCTGCGAATGCTGCAACCACCCTCGTCAGAGTTGGCCGCAGCGAAGCCTCCCAAGGAACAGCGCCACGTTGACCACCGTGAGATCGGGCCGCTGCCCACCCGGTCGGTCATTGGCTGACAGTCACGGCTCGATCGTCCGCCACCGCGCATCGGGCAGTTCATGCCGCTGCCCCGTACCGGATGCCTGCCCGGCCCACAGCTTGGTCCGCCCTGCCGGCAAGAACCGTAACGCGCCGCCTCCGCCGGGCGCGGTGCCACGCGCGGTGCCCGGCGGGAAGGGACGGAAGGGCAGCCACGGGGCAGCGGCCGGCGCCCGGAGTGCCCCCGCTGCCGGCAGCCACCGAGAACGCCCCGCCGAACCGTCACTCCGGCACCGCAAGGCCGATCATGAAGGGGGCGGTCGGGGCCGGGTTGCGGCCCGGGGGGAAACGGAAATGGCGTACGTGCTTCATGGTGAAGCCGGCTCCCGGAATGGCGCGGTCTGTTCTGCGGCTCACCCGGCACCCGCCCGAGATGTGCGGCCACAAGAGGTCCACCGCGCACTGGTAGGCGGCGAACCCCCGGGAGCGCGAGCGGATGTGCTCGTAGAAGCAGAGATGCCCGCCGGGGCGCAGCACCCGTCGGATCTCGGCGAGCGCGGTCGGCAGATCGCGCACCGAGCACAGCACCAGCGAGCAGACGACCGTGTCGTACGACGCGTCCCCGGCGGGCAGGCGTTCGGCGACGCCGTCGGAGACGGTCACCGGTACCCGGGCCTTGGGCGCCGCCTCCCGCGCCAGGTCGCGCAGGGTCCGTTCCGGTTCGAGGGCCACGACCTCGGTGACGGTGTCCGGGTAGTGGGGGAAGTTCAGGCCGTGTCCGGCACCGATCTCCAGGACGCGGCCGGTGGCGGGGGCGAGCGACTCGGCGCGGTGTTCCTGGGCGCCGTGTTCCTCCGCCCAGGCGGCGAGTTTGGGATACATCCTGGCGAAGCGTGGGTGGTTGACCTCGGTGTTCACTGTCCGTACCTCTGTGTCGGGTCCGACGGGTCAGTTCAGGGGGCGGCGGCCGGGGACGACCGGATCAGCGCACGTACAGGTCACGGCCGGCGAACTGGATCCGGCCCAGGCCCACCGCGTAGAAGCGCAGCAGCATGGTGTGCCGGGCCAGCGGGCGGCCGGTGCTGATGGTCAGGCGGGTGCGGGCCGTGCCGCCCGCCGGTACGCGCACCGACTCGTCGTCGAGCCGGAAGCCGAAGCCGTGCGGCTTGCCGTGGGTGATGCGCCCGCCCAGGAGGAGATCCAGTTCCTCGTCGCCGCTGTTGCCGATCTCCACGCCGAGCTCGGTGTCGGCCCCGGGGCGCAGCCGGTTGTCACCGGTGATGGTCAGCGTCACCGCCTCGTCCTCGGTGTCCTGTACGGCACCGCAGATCGCGCAGCTGATCAGGTAGCGGCGCAGGTGGGGACGGAGGATGTTGCCGCTGACGTAGCGGTGGAGGGCCTCGCCGCAGTAGCGGCACGGGTCGTCGGTGCTCTCGGTGCGCTGCACCGTGTAGGTGTGGCGGTACGCCTCGACGAAGTGGTACTCGCGGCTCTCGGTGGCCTGCAGGAGCTTGTCCATGACGCCGCGGTCGAGCGCGGTGCACTTCTCCCGGATACGCTCGACGGACCGGCTGAACCGTTCCCACTCGGTCAGTTCGAAGCGTGTGTTGCGCGCTCTGCGGGCCATCGTGGGCAGGTTGTTGACCATGTCGGTCAGTACCGCGCGGCCCTTGTCGAGCTTGATGTCCAGGAACGCCAGGTTCTCGTACCGTTCGAAGGCCCGGGTGAGTCCGTCCAGTTCGGCCCGCGGCGCCGTGGCGCGTACGTCGAGGACGCGGGGCGACTCCTCCGGGAGCAGCGGCCGGTCCTGTACGCCCAGCACCATCATGTCGAGCCCGCCGTCGATCTCCGCGGCGGCCGCGTAGAACGGGGTGCGTCCGCCGAACGGGGTGGCGGGCCGGATGTCCAGGGTGCCGTCGCGGTGCGCCGCGAGGAGGTCCGGGTCGTCCAGCCGGACGCGGCTGTACGTCGGCATGAGGCCGTCGAAGCGGACGGTGGCACGATCTCGCTCGTACGCGACCGACGGCACCGAGCCGGTCCGCGGCGCACCGCGGTCGCCGTAGACGGCCTCCGGGTCGCCGATGACGATGACGGCCGGCGCGTCCACGCCCCACCGTTCGAGGTTGTCGTTGACCGCCCGTACGGCGGCGCCGACCGTCAGACCGTCCTCGATCAGGGCGTGGAAGAGCAGGTTCTCGCCGGGGATACCGTCCTTGAGCAGCGGGCTGGCGATGAAGCAGCCCGTCCAGCCGTCGAGGAACCGGCGGGAGATGGTGAAGCGGTTGTGCTCGCCCATCAGCTGGGTGCCGAACTTCAGGGTCAGGCAGGCGTTGGCGAAAACCACCTGAGCCGTGACGGCGGCGGGGTCGTGCCGTCGCGCGTCCGGGTAGACACAGGTGTCTCCCTGCATGCAGGCGGGCAGCGGGCCGGGCGCGCGCCGGGCCGCCGCCTGCTCCTCCGGGTCGTCGGTCAGACCGCACAGGATGTCGTCGGGGGTGACCCGCAGGTAGTCCTCGCTGGCGTGGGCGATGAAGCTCAGCACCCGGCGCAGCACCGTGCCGTCCATGAGGTGCCCGGCGTCGACGGCGTCCGTCGGGTAGACCGTCAGGCGACCCGACGTCATCGGCTCCTTGCCCTTGAGGAGCCCGGCGAAGAACTCGTCGCGCTCCGCCGGGATGTGCGGGTAGACCAGCGTCTTGAACACCAGTTCGCTGAGCTTGGCCGGGGTCGGCCCGCACAGGACGCCCGTGTTCACCTCCGGGGCCTCCCGGCGGAGCCGGTTCAGCAGGGCGAACTCCAGCACCCGTTCCGGGCCGACGACCGTGAGGTAGCCGCCGGGCGGCAGCTCCAGCGCCGCCTTCACGACCTGACTCGCGGTGTCGGCCCGTACAAGCCGGGCGTCCTTGGCCAGCGCGAACACCAGTGCCGGCGCGCAGAACCCGGCGTCGTCGGTGAGGGCGACGACGAGGTGGTCCTCCCGCCCGTCGCGCGCGCAGTCACCGGCCCCCGGAGGGACGGCGCCATCGGCCCGGGCAGGTACTTCGACCGTTTCCAGGCCGAGGCGCGCCGCGATCCGGCGGGGCCACACATGCTTCCCGGCCGGGTCGAACACGGGCAGGTACCGCACACCGCGGCCGTGCTGAGCGAACGCGTACTCCAGATAGTCGCCGAGCGTCGTGGCGAGCCCTATGGTCACGTCTTCCAGCCCTTCTCGTCTCCGCGTTCCGGTGGCCGGGCCGCGCGGCACCGACCGGCATCGTCGTGGGCAGCCCTGGCTCAGGCGCCCGGCTTACGGGTCATGGCCCAGGTGTGCGGGCCGCCGCCGGGGAGCGGGTAGTCGGCCGTCACCTCGAAGCCGAGGCGCTCGTAGAAGCGCACGTTGCGTTCGTCGGAGGTCTCCAGGAAGGCGGGGACACCGGCCTGTTCGGCGGCTTCCAGGCCGGGCCGGATCACCGCGCCGCCCAGGCCCTGACCCTGGCGGCCGGGGTCGACGCCGACCGAGCCGAGGAACCACACGGGTTCGGTGGGCCGGTGGGGCCCCATGGCGGCCTCGGCCTGCGCGGAGAAGTCGGCACGGTCTCCGGCGATCTCCGCGAACTGCGGGCCGATCTCCGCGAAGACGTTGCCCGCGTTGGCGGTTTCGGGGGTGGTCCAGACGGCCACCGCGTCGCCGTCGTCGGCCACCCACACCTTGCCGTGGTCCAGGCCGATACGGGAGACGAACAGCTCGTTGAAGCGGTGCAGGCGGGCGAGGTGGTCGTCGGCGGCGATGGTGTGGCGGGTGAAGGGGTAGTCGGCGAACGCGCGCTGGAGGGTGCGCAGCGCGCGGGGGAGGTCGTCACGGGTGGCGGGGCGGACGGCGGGGGCGTTCGAGGTCATGGGTGTCACCAGTTCAGTCGGACGGGCAGGCGGGTGGTCGGGGGCGGTCGGGCGGGTGGTCGGGGGATCGGGTGCGGACGGGCGGGTGGTCGGGTGCAGTCGGGTGGTCAGCCGTTGTGGGACGGTTGGTCGCGGACGGCCGGGCAGCCCCGACCGGTCGATCCTGATCGGCCTGTCCTGATCGATGTGCGGGCGAGTGCGAAGCCTGGATGCGGGCACAGCACCGGCCGGTTCGGACAGCGGCTCAGCCCCCGTCCGTGCACGGCCCGGTGTGGTCGGTGCCGAGAACCCCGACAGCCAGTTCGTGCAGTTGCGGGTTGGCCGACAACGCGCCGCCTCCGGTGAGGATGTCGCCGCCCGCCAGATCGGTGCAGCGACCACCGGCTTCCTCCACCACCACCCGTACCGCAGCCACGTCCCACGGGCTGACGACAGGCTCGGCGGCGATGTCGACGATGCCCTCGGCCACCATGCAGTGCTGGAGGAAGTCGCCGTACGCCCGGTCCTCCCAGCAGGCGTCGGCCAGCCGCAGGTAGGCCGCCCTGGAGTGGAACTGCGGCCACGTGCCCAGGTTGGTGGTGGACAGGTAGGCGTCACCGAGACGGTTCACACCGGACACATGAAGGGACGCCGGCGGCTCGTTGCCGCGCCGTGTCCAGGCGCCGCTGTCCGCAGCGGCCCACCAGCGCTGCCGCAGCGCGGGAGCGCTGACCACGCCCACGGTCGGGCGGCCGTGCTCGACCAGCGCGATCAAGGTCGCCCAGACCGGTACGCCGCGCAGGAAGTTCTTCGTGCCGTCGATCGGGTCGACGATCCACACGCGCGGCCCGTCCGGGGTGCCGCCGTGCTCCTCGCCGAAGAAACCGTCCGCGGGCAGCCGCTCCTTGAGGGCGGTACGGATGGCGTCCTCGACGCTGAGGTCGGCGTCGGTGACGGGGGTACGGTCGGGCTTCTGGTCGATGCGCAGGTCGCGGGAGCGGAAGCGGGCACCGGTGATGGCGTCGGCGAGGTCCGCGAGATCGAGGGCGGCGTCCAGGTCGCCCGGGCTGGGCATATCGGTGTCTCCTTGGGGTGGGCGGTGGGGCGCCCGGACCCGGCCGCCGCGCGGGGCGGCGGCCGGGCACGCGGGCCGGGAACCGGGGGCTACTTCTGGTGCAGCTCCAGAAGGTGGTACTCCATGACCCGCACCACCTCGATCCGACGGATGCGGCGCAGCAGCTCCACCCGCATGCCGGCGTCCTCGGCGAACCGGTCGAGCATCTCGCGGTCCCCGAGGTCGGCGGTGCCGATGAACAGCCGCCCTCCGTCGGCCAGATGCTCGCGCGCCCCGGCCAGGTAGCGGGCCTGGCCCTTGTAACCCGGGTCGAACACGGCGTGATGCAGGTGGCTCTTGAGGCTGAAGTCGTCCTCCACGAACGTCCACGGTACGTTCCAGAAGATCGCGTCGAAGCGGTCCTCGGAGGTCAGGGCGTCGTACAGGTCACTGTGCAGGGCGCGTACCTTGTCGGCGACCTGGTGCCGGCGCGCGTTGGCCTCGGTGTTGGCCACCGCCTTCTCGTTGATGTCCAGCGCGGTGACCTGCGCGCAGCCGGAGAGCGCGGCGGTGACGGAGATGACGCCCGTGCCGCAGCCCACCTCCAGGAACGAGCCGCCCTTCGGGTACGGCAGGGCAGAGGCCATCACCTCGGTCGCCGCGGTGATGGTGCCGGGGAACACGTCGCGGTGCAGGTCCCACTCCCGGCCGAGCAGGGTGAACGAGTCGGGCAGGTCGTCGCCCTCCATCGCCCGGTTGAGTACGGCCTCGGCGGCTTCCGGGGATTCCTTGACAGCCATGGTTCCTCTCCAGTCCTCATGTCGGTCATGCGGGTGGGGCGGGGGTCTCCCCGGGGCCGTTCGGTGATCAGGGGCAGGATGTGCCCCGGTTCGTACCGTGGACCGGGGGCGGGGCAGGATTCACCCCGCGTCCGTACGGTGGGCCGGGCGCTCGTCAGCCGTCGTCGCGCGCGTGCCCGGCGAGCGCGGCGCGGTGGCGGCCGACCTTCTGGAACGCCTCGATGTAGGCGTCGATCAGCTCCTTGTCGGCGGGCCAGTCGTTGAAGGTCGGCAGGGACAGCGCCTGCTGCTCGACACGCTCGGCGGCGGTGCCGGGGGCAGCCACGTTGGCGTGCTTGGGGGTACCCGGGAAGAGCGGGCTCTCGGCCGACGCGTACAACGGCAGGGTGGACAGCCGGGGACCGGACGGCGCACCGATCTCCATGCCCTCGGCCCGCAGTGCGGTGATGAGCTGCTTGCGGGTGACGCCGGGCAGCGCCTCGGGCAGGAACAGCGGCTTGTAGCCGTACCAGGCCCCCATGTCGACGTCCTCGCCGACGTGTACGGGCTCGATGTAGTCGACCTCGGCCAGCCGCTCACCGAAGTAGCGCAGCGCGCTGTGCCGGGCCTCCTTGCGCTCGGGGAACGCGGCGAGGGAGTGCAGGGCGACGATGGCGTTGAACGGCGACATGCGCAGTTTCAGCCCGAACCCGGTCACCCAGTGGTCGCGCAGCGCCTCGTCGGTGATCTCCTCGCGGCAGCGGTCACGGTAGTGCCCGAGCAGGGTGGCCCGGTCGTGCACCCCCGCGTCGTTGGTGACGAGGATGCCGCCCTCGCCGGCGAAGACGGCCTTGTTCGCCTGCAGGGAGAAGACCGCCGCGTCGCCGAAGGTGCCGCACAGGCGGCCCTTGTAGCGGCTGCCGTGGGCGTGCGAGCAGTCCTCCAGGACGCGCAGGCCGTGCCGCTCGGCGATGCTCATGACCGCGTCCATGTCGCAGGGGTGACCCCACTGGTGGACGACGGTGACGACCTTCGTCCGCTCGGTGATCGCCGCTTCCAGGGCCTGCGGGTCGATGCCCCGGGTGAGCGGGTCGATGTCGGCGAGGACGACCTCGCCGCGCAGCGCGTGGACCGGGCTCAGCGCCGCGTGGTACGTGAGCGCCGGGCCGACGACCTCGACGTCTTCCCGCACCCCGAGGGCGAAGTAGGCGGCGAACAGGGCGCTGGTCCCGGAGTTGAAGGTGACCGCCCAGCGGACCTGGTCGTCGAGGAAGGCGCGGAAGGCGTCCTCCAGCTCGCGGACCGGGCCGCTGCTGCCCTTGATGGAGATGTCGTCGTTGCGCTGCGCTGCCAGGGCGGTGAGTTCGGCCTCTTCGGCGCGGGGCGGCCAGATCTCGTGCGGGAGCGGCCGGGTGATGGCCGGGGTGCCGCCCAGCAGGGCGAGGCGTTCGCCGGTGGAAGTCACGGGGTCCTCTGTCTCTCGGTCGGGAAGCGGTCGTACGGGCGCAAGACGGCAGGGGGCCGGGGCCCGGGGCTGGAGAAAGGGGCGGCCGGCAGGGCGTCGCGGGGTGGCGGCGAAGGCGCGTACCGGCGGTGGACGAAGGCGGCCGGGGCAGCGGCCCCGGCGGCCGCGGGTCAGGCGGGTACGGCCTGGCCGGGTGCGGTCAGCGGTGGCCCGGCTTGCGCGGCGGTGCGGGTGTCGGCGGGCCGGTCGCGGTAGATGCGGTCGAGCAGCCGTACCGCGGAGAGCTGCCGCCGGACGTGCGTGGTGCGGTAGTCGCGGTCGTCCAGGTGCCGGAAGTAGTGGGCGAACATGGCGTTCACGGCGGTGCCTTTGGGCTGCTCGGACACCAGGCGGTACGCGACATCGCCGTCCGGGGAGTGCAGCGCCGCTTCTGTGGGCGTGACGTTCAGGGCGCCCTCGGTGCCCAGGATCGTCAGTTTCTCGACCTTCTCCAGGTTGTGCCGCGAGATCCGCAGCGAGCCCGCGAAGTCCAGCCCCGGGTAACTGAACTGCACGCTGGCCAGGTCCTCCAGGCGCCGTTCGCGCATCTCCTCGTAGCGGTGCAGGAAGGTGGAGCGCACCTCGGCCGGGGCCGGGAACAGGCCGCTGAGCACGTCGAGGAGGTGGTAGCCCATGTCGAGCAGGACGCCGCCCAGGGCGAGATCGCTGGTGGCGCGCCAGCCGCTGGTCGGGGTGGGCAGGTTCAGGTGGTAGTCGTACGAGAACCAGTACGGCCTGCCGATCTCCGCCAGTTGCTCACGGGCGAACGCGAAGACCGGGTTGAAGCCACGCTGGACGAGGGTGAAGGCGCTGCGGTCCGCGTCGTCCACCAGCTTGACCAGTTCCCGGGCCTGCGCCTCGGTGACGGCGAAAGGTTTCTCCTTCAGGACGTGCTTGCCGGCGCGCAGCAGATCGCAGCAGATCGCGAAGTGCGCGTGGTGCGGAACGGTCACCACGGCGGTGTCGAAGTCGGCGGACCGCAGGGCCTCGTCGAGGCTGCCGTAGAGCGGGAAGTCCCACTGTCGGGCCAGCGCCGCGGCGTCCCCCGAGGGGTCGACGCCGCCGGCGATGTCGGTGTGCCGCCGGACGATCGGTAGGTACTCCTGCCCCTGGTGCCCGGCGAATCCGATCACCAACGAACGACATCGGGGGCGACTGCTCGGTTCAACCACGTGTGTCACGCGCTCTTCCCTTTCTGACCCGATTGCGGACGTACGTGCGTCACTGGACCGGCGACCGTCACAGCGTGTCGCTGATGTCCTTCCGGTGGGATGCCGGTGTCCGGGCGAGCCAGGTGTGTGCCGCGGTCACCGCATCCCGGACGAAGGTGCTGCCGCTGCGCCGGACGCTGTCGTCGAGGAGGGCGAGGTCGTGCGGTCCCACCCAGGCGCAGCGCGGGTGCTTGTCCCGTTCCAGGCGCGGGGCGGTGAGGTCGCCGACGGCCTCGACCAGGTAGTCGGTCTCGGTGCGGGTGCCGTCGTCGGCATCCCACTGCCCCCCGGCCACCTGGTGCAGGACCCGGCCGAGGCGCCATCCGGTCTCCTCCGTCAGCTCGCGGGCGAGCGCCTCCAGGGGGCTCTCGTCCGGCTCGACGTGGCCGCCCACCAGGTCCCAGCAGCCGGGAAAGAGCCGGCGGTCCGCGGAGCGCTGCTGGAGGAAGACACGGTCCCGGCTGTCGACGATCAGAGCGCCGACCACCAGCTTTCCGGCGGCTCGCGGGTGACCGGCGGGGGCCGGTGCCGGCCGGCCGTCCACCGCCCGCTCAGTCACGGCCGTGCGCCGCACGGTCGGTGCGCGCCACCGCCGTACCGGCGAAGTGGTCCAGCGTCCGGACGAAGGCGTCGCCGTGCTTGCGTGCCGCGGTGGCGTTGAAGCTGCCCGCGTTGTCGCACACCTGGTGGTAGCAGGGGTCGAACGGCTTGCCGGCCGTGCCGCCCCACAGGCGGGCCTGCTCGGCGGTCTTCAGCTCGAAGGAACCGCCGTTGAGGCCGCCGGCCGGAATGCCGGCCTTCATGAAGGGGGCGTAGTCGGACCGGCCGTCCAGCTTCCAGGTCTGCGCCACCTCGCCGGCCTCGGCGAAGGCGCGGGTGAAGCGGTCCGCGATATCGGCCGAGCCGTTCGGCGGCGTGATGCCTCCCTCGGGGTCGGCGTTCTTCCCGTCCATGGTGAACAGCCCGGAGTTGGGGCCGCCGATCATCTCCAGGTTGAGGTAGGCGGCGACGCGCTTGCGCTGCGCCGGGGTGAGCCGGTCAACGAAGTACTGCGAGCCGAGCATGTCGAACTCCTCGGCTCCCCAGAAGGCGAAGACCAACTGGTTTCTCGGAGCGGGTCGTTGGGCGCCACGCAGTGCGCTCTCCAGGAGGACGGCGACGGCGGCGCCGTTGTCGTTGATCCCGGCGGTCTCGGGCACCGAGTCGAGGTGGGCGCCGGATATCACCTGGTGTGCCGGATCGCCGGACCTGGTACGGGCGATGAGGTTCTCGGTGGTGCGCTTCTCGGTGCGCGAGCGGAGGGTGAGGGTGCCGGGCGCGTTCTGCCGGGCGGCGCGGGTCAGGGCCTCACCGGTCTCAGGTGACACCCCTGAGACGGGGATGCGGGCCCCGGCGGCGTCCTTGAGCCAGCCGTACAGTTCGCCCGGCCGGTCGTTGATCACCACGACCGCGGCGGCTCCGGCCGCGGCGGCGGCCTTGCCCTTGTCGTCCATCGTGCAGCCGCCGTTGCTGACCAGCGCGATCCGTCCGGTGACCGTGGCGCCGTCGTACGAGGCGGGCGCGCAGCCCTGCCGCCGCTCCTCGGGGCCCGTCAGCTCCGCGAACCGCGCGGTCAGGCCCTTCGCGGGGGTCGAGGGGGAGTACTTGGCCAGGGTGACGGGCACCGGCTTCCCGCCGGGCAGTACGAGCCGTTCCGTGAGGACCTGGGTGAAGAGGAAGCCGAAGGGCTGCCGCTCGACCTCGTAACCCGCCTTCTTCAGCCGCTGTTCGACATAGTCGAGGGACTCCGCGTAACCGCTGGTCCCGGAGGCTCGGTTGCCGTCGTTACGGTCGGCTATGCGCTGGAGCGCGTCGACATGGGCACGTACCCCGCTGTCCGTGAGAGACGCCGGCGCCGTGTCCGCCCGAGCCGGCACCTGCGTCAGCAGGAGCGCGGACAGGGCGGTGACCGACACGGCAGCAGTCGTCGGCGTACGGAAACCCACTTCTTTTCCCCCTGTTGTGTGCCGTCCCGGGTGTGTTCCACCGGGGCGATGGGTGCGAAGCGCTTCCCGTGGCGGATGCGTGGCACGGGAGAAGCACTGGCCGGTTCGGTGCGGCAGCGGGCACGCGATCCCCTGCACACCGATGCGAAGGAAGCGCGGAGTGTCAGGAGTGACGCCCCGGCTTGAACGTGTCTCAGGTAATAACAAGTCATTGCGACTTTGCAAGCCCTTGGCGATCAAAGGGCGGGTTGCGAGGGCCGGGAGCCAACGATTCAGGCCACCGGTCACCGGCCTCCCATAACGCCGCTGACCTGCAACTCTAGGGGTGACGGAGGCACTGACCGGCGGACCCCCACGGTTGCTGGCATGGCTGGATGACAGCGGTCCGTTTATCTCAGCACCTTGCCGGAACTTTGCCCTGCCTCCGGATAAACCGACTCCCGCGAAAGGTAATTGCCCGTTGAACTGTATCCGCTCCGGCGATGCTTACCAGCCAAATACGCCACGCCCTGGAACCCCGCATTCCAGGGGTGGGTAGCCCTGCGTATCCACGACACCTAGGCATTTCACAGCGCGTATCCGGCTCGAACTCACGGCAGAAATCCCGCCCGGCGGAAAGCCCGGGCAGGCACCCCGGAAACGTGCCGCCCCTGCACGAAGCGGGTGTGCGGCTCCTCGACTGCCGACGACCGCCCGACCGGCCGACCACGGGCCCGACCTGCTGATGATCGTCTTCAAAGCTCAGAACCAGAGCAGGATCGGGGCGATGGTGACGGCAGCGTTGCAGGACTCGCGGGCCTGGTCGCAGCGAGTGGCCGACCTGCGCCACTGGCCGGGGTGCCCCCCGCTCCCGAAGGCGCGTTGGACGATTTCCCATGTCGATGCCTTGTCGGGCGGCGTGCTTGACGAGGTACTGGCGGTAGCTGCCGTCGACCCGGACCTTGCGCAGGCGGGGGTGGGCAGCCGCGATGCGGTCGACCAGCCGGGTGCCGGCGACAAAGCCCTGGACGCTGGCGGCATCCACCTGCTCTCGCACATCGCCAAGGCCAGAAGGGCTTCCCGGGCCAGAAGGGCTTCAAGGTCATCCCCAGGCGACGGGGTGTCGAGCGGATCTTCGGCTGGCTGATGACCCACCGCTGCCTCGCCCGCGACTACGAAACCCACCCACACCGCTCCGAAGCGATGAGCCGCCTCGCGATGACCGGCCTGATGAGCCGCAGGCGCACACGAGTCGACTCCGAACCGGCGCGACACTTGAGCACATGACAACGCAGCGCCGCGAGTTCGCCAACGACTCCCGAAGCACGATGAACAGCAATCCACCAGGTGACGTACTTCTTCAGGTGGACAGGTTCTGGGCACGACACCCGCCCCCGTACTCGTTCGCGTAGATCGGATTACCCTCCCTGTCGCTGAGGTGGAAGCAGTGGCCGTAGGCCCACACCGTGATCGAATCGGGCCGATGCCCGACCTCGAACGGCTCGTCGCCAGACAACGTCCCACCCCAAGTACCGTCTCCCGCGGGCGAGTGGGTGACCACGATGCAGGTCTCCTTCGGCCGGATCCGGTGGATGTCCGCCCAGGGCTCCACGGTCAGCTCCAGCAGCTCCTCGCCATCGTTGCTGACCACCAGCCGCGCCGTTCTCCCCGCGAACACTCCAGGCCCCCACTCGGTCTTACGCCGTCACGCGCGCCACTGCGCAAGATGCGGGCGCACACAGCACGATCCCCACACGGTTGATAGATCCCGACTTGCCGAACAACCTGCCGGGGCAAAACGCTCCCCAAGGCCGACGCCGGGGGTCTTGAGTGTTGGGCGGCCGGGCAGCTCGCGGAGGGGGGATCAGTCGGTGCCGGTGCGACGGTCGTCGGCGGGTGCGGTGCGCTGGTGTTCGTCCTGGACGAGCAGGGAGAGCAGGGCGGCCACGGTCAGGCCGAGATCCGCTTCGGCCGGGTGCCGCAACGTTTTTCCGGGCTCGATCCGGTAGATGTTGGAGCGCCCCTCGCGGGTGCGGGAGAGGTACCCGTCGCCTTCCAGGTCGACGATGATCTTCTGCACGGCACGTTCGGTCAGCCGGCAGTGGGCGGCGATGTCGCGGATGCGGGCGTGATCGTTGTCGGCGATGACCGCCAGCACCCGGGCGTGGTTGGTCAAGAACGTCCATCCGGTGTGGGGCTCGGGCACCTCATACATGCCCCGACTATAGCGACCTGCGTTTCACGCACCACAAAGCACGTACCATTCTTCACGTATTGATTGACGTGTGTGTCTCGGGTGGACGAACCTGGACACCACGGCAGGCGAGTGAGCGAAGGAGAGGACGGCCATGCCCGAGCCCGCACCCGGCGCACCCCCCTTCCCTGGCCCCGCCCCCAGCGGCGCGCCCCCGCCGGGCCCGGCGATCTCCGGGCCGCATCTGCTGGTGATCGAGGTCACCGCCGACGGTGACCGGACCAACCTGGCGATAAAGGGTGACCTCGACTGGGCCGCCGGCCGGCACATCGAACCGGGCCTGCATGCCGCCCTGGCCGACTGCGTCCG
>NZ_JBEZAN010000037.1:0-39988 GCF_040646595.1 Streptomyces sp. NPDC045470 | reverse complement strand
CCCACCCCCGGCGGCGCCCCCCCCCCCCCCCCCCCTGGCGCGGGGGGGCCGCCCCCGGGCGGGGCGCGGGGGGGCGGGGCGCCCCGCCCCGGCCCCCCCCCCACGGCCGCGCGGTGCGCGGCCTGGTGGGTGGGGTGTGCCTGGTGCGGCTTGTGGGGTCTCCTGTGGGGGGGTGTTGCGGAGTGCTGCGCACTCCGGGGCGGGTCCGCTGCGCTCCCCCGCCCTGACGGTCCGTTACGGCTGCGCCTTCACTTCCCGAAGACCCGCTCCGCGGGTCCGGCTGACTGTGGGGGTGGGGGTTGCTCGTTCGGGTCGGGTTTCAGTGTAGCGCGTGCATCAGAGTGATGCAGCATGTAGCGTTGGCGAAAACACGGGACACCACCGGAGCCGCCGGGACCTCCCGAATTTTCGAGAGGAACGATTACAGATGACCGGTCACCATGAATCTACCGGACTCGATCCCGCGCTGAGCGGTGATTCTTTACGCCGAGTGAGCCAGTACCAGACGGCGGGCGTGAACGCCCGGTTGAAGGTGTTCGCGCTCCTGGAGGCGCAGGGCGTGCCTGCGAGCGAGGCGGACGACCTGGTCGCCTCACTGGAGGCCGGGGCTGTGGCCGGAGCTCAGTGCGAGGTGGTCGAGTTGGGCGGCATGGCGCCGGCTTCCCGGGGTGAGGTGTTCGCGGACGGCTGGGATGACGGCGTGACGGCCGTGAGCGAGGCCCTGGTGGGCATCGCGGACCGAGACTGGTCACGGCGCGGCGGTCGGTCGGCCCGGGCCGCCAAGCTGGCCGTACATATCGCGGACGTGCGCCAGCGGGAGGGGGCCGGCCTCGTGCGCCTGGAGACGTTCGTCCGGGAGACCGTCCTGCCGCGCACCCACCCGCACACCACCGAGCGGCGCCGGGCGCTGGAGGCGCTGGGCGAGGCCGGCGGTCTGTGCACCGCGCGAACGGTGAACAGCGACGGAGACGTCATCGTCTGCACGCTCGATGCCGGGCACTACGACCCGGACGACAAGCCGCCCTTCAAGGACGGAAAGCCGGGCGGCTGGCACAAGGCGGATGCGTCGATCTGGAACGACCTTGGTGCGGCCTGCCTTCCGCACGCGGCGATCTGTAAAACCACGGGAATTCAGGATTAGGGGAGGCAAGGAAATGTCAGATATTACGCTCAAGGAACACCAGGTAGACCAGCGCGCCGCGTTTCGCAGGTGGGTGGGATTTCCTGCAAGGTCATCTGTGCCCCCGCAGGGTGCCCGTGCCACGATCGTGTCAGCGACCGGGTCGGGCAAGACGATCACGGCCGCCGCGTGCGCCCTGGACTGCTTCCCGGGCGGCCGGATCCTCGTCACGGTCCCGACCCTGGACCTGCTCGTGCAGACCGCCCAGGCGTGGCGGGCTGTGGGACACACCGCGCCGATGGTCGCGGTGTGCTCGCTGGAGAACGACCCGGTGCTGAACGAGCTGGGGGTGCGCACCACCACCAACCCGATCCAGCTCGCCCTGTGGGCCGGGCACGGGCCGGTCGTCGTGTTCGCCACGTACGCCTCCCTGGTGGACCGGGATGCCCCAGAGGACCCGACGGGCCAGCGGAAGGTGCGCGGGCCGCTGGAGGCCGCTCTGGCGGGCGGGGAGCGGCTGTACGGCCAGCGCATGGACGGCTTCGACCTCGCGATCGTGGATGAGGCCCATGGAACCGCCGGTGATCTTGGCCGTCCGTGGGCAGCGATCCATGACAACCAGCGGATCCCCGCCGGTTTCCGGCTCTACCTGACCGCCACCCCGCGCATCCTCGCCGCGGCCCGGCCCCAGAGGGGCCCGGACGGCCAGGAGGCGGAGATCGCGTCCATGGCCGACGATCCGAACGGGACCTACGGCGCGTGGCTCGCAGAGCTCGGGCTCTCCGAGTCGATCGAGCGGGAAATCCTTGCCGGGTTCGAGATCGACGTCCTGGAGATCCGCGACCCCTCCCCCGTCCTCGGGGAGTCCGAGGAAGCCCGGCGGGGCCGGCGCCTGGCGCTCCTGCAGACCGCGCTCCTGGAGCACGCCGCCGCGCACAACCTCCGCACCGTCATGACCTTCCACCAGAAGGTCGAAGAGGCCCAGGCCTTCGCGGACAAGCTCCCGAAGACCGCAGCCGAGCTGTACGTCAACGACGCCACCGATGAGGACCTGGCCGCCGCCGACAAGCTCCCCGCGTCCTCCATCGACGCGGAGTTCTACGAACTGGAGGCAGGCCGACACGTCCCGCCGGACCGCGTGTGGGCGGCGTGGCTGTGCGGCGACCACACCGTCGCCGAACGGCGCGAGAAGATCCGCCAGTTCGCCAACGGCATCGACGCGGCCGGCCGCCGGGTCCACCGCGCCTTCCTCGCCTCCGTACGCGTACTCGGTGAAGGCGTCGACATCACCGGCGAGCGCGGCGTGGAGGCCGTCTGCTTCGCCGACACCCGTGGCTCACAGGTGGAGATCGTGCAGAACATCGGCCGCGCGCTCCGGCTCAACAAGGACGGCTCCACCAAGGTCGCAAGGATCATCGTGCCGGTCTTCCTGGAGCCCGACGAGGACCCGACGGACATGGTCGCCAGCGCCAGCTTCCGCCCGCTCGTAGCGGTCCTCCAGGGCCTGCGCTCGCACGATGAGCGCATGGTCGAACAGCTCGCCTCCCGTGCCCTCACCAGCGGCAAGCGCAAGGTCCACATCCAGCGCGACGAGGACGGGCGGATCGTCGGGGCCGGCGGCGAGAGCGACGGCGACGACCAGGAGCAGGATGACACCGATGCCGCTGCCGAGTCCGCGCTGCTGCACTTCTCCACCCCGCGCGACGCTGCCACCATCGCGGCATTCCTGCGCACGCGGGTGTACCGGCCGGAGCCCCTCGTATGGCTGCAGGGCTACCAGGCCCTCATCCATTGGCGGGCGGAGAACGAGATCACCGGGCTCTACGCCGTTCCCTACGACGTTGAGGTCGAAGTGGGAGTGACGAAAGATTTTCCGCTTGGGCGCTGGGTCCACCAACAGCGGAAGGCGTTGCGGGCAGGTGAGCTGGAGCCGCGGCGCAAGGAACTCCTGGACACCCCGGAGGCCGGGATGGTGTGGGAGCCGGGCGAAGAAGCCTGGGAGAACAAGCTCGCCGCGCTGCGCTCCTACCGGCGGGCCACCGGGCACCTCGCCCCCCGGCAGGACACCATGTGGGGCGAGAGCGACGCTGAGGGCCTGATGCCCGTCGGGCAACACATGGCCAACCTCCGCAGGAAGGGCGGCCTGGGCAAGGACGCGGAACGGGCGGCGGAGCGCGCGAAGCAGCTGACCACGATCGACCCGGACTGGAACTGCTCCTGGCCGCTGGACTGGCAGCGGCACTACCGCGTCCTCGCCGACCTCGTCGACGCCGACGGCCCCACCGTCCTGGCCGAGATCCAGCCCGGCGTGCTCTTCGACGGTGACGATCTCGGGCGGTGGCTGGAGCGGCAGGCGAACGCGTGGGCGGAGCTGTCGGAGGAACAGCAGCGGCGGCTGTCCGAGCTGGGCGTCAAACCCGCCGAGCGGCCCGCTGCGGCCCCGGCGGCCAAGGGCACCGGGAAGGCGGCCGGGAAGGCGGCAGCGGCCTTCCAGCGCGGTGCTGCGGCCCTCGCCCAGTACATCGCCCGCGAAGGCCACCACCGCGTTCCCAGAAACCACACAGAGGCGCTCACCGTCGAAGGCACGGAGGCGCCGGTGACCGTGAAGCTGGGAGTGTGGCTCTCGAACACCAAATCGAGGCGGGACAGGCTTACTCAGGAGCAGCTGGATGCGCTGCGGGAACTGGGCGTGGGGTGGGTGTAGGAGCCCCAGAGGTTGCCCCTCTGCCAAGCCGTGGCGAGTGACCCATAACGAGTGAGGCCGACTGGCGGTTATGAGAGCTGCAGATCAACGGACCGGGCAAGGCATGGACGGCAGGAATCGGAAGCTGGCTCCGTTAGGGACAGGATCGATGCCCCTGGCAGGTGGGGTGTGGCGCGTGGCACCGCTGCAAGGTGAGATGACGCAGTCGTTCTTGAGCCGGGTGGCTGCGCGTTATGGCGTAGGGCTCAGGGATCTGCTGGCGGCAATCGCTGAGGTGGGCGGGCTGTCGAACGTCACGGGTCAGACGCGGGTGGACAGCGAGGTGTATCTGAACCGGCAGGCTCGGGGTCGGGTGTCCCAGCTGTGCCGGGTCCCGGAGGGTCATTTGCGACAGGCTCTGCCTGCCTGGGCACAGGAAGAGCCTCGAAAGCGGTTCATCGCAGGCCCAGCAGCGCAGTTTCATCACACCGCGGAGAAGGTTGTGCCCTGGGGGCCGGCATGTCCTGAGTGCGCGGCGCGATCAGCCGGGCGCGCCGAGGGCGCGCGCTTGTACCTGGAGCCGCAGCAGCGGGTGTGTGCGCTGCACCGTCGGTGGTTGATGCAGGTGCCGGGCACGGCCGGCCGGGTGGTGAGGTTGCCGGCTGGGGGCGAGCAGTGGGTGCAGGCCCAGCGTCGTCATGCGAGGTTGCTGCGTCATTCCTCGGTGGCTGTGGAGGCGTTCGAGGTGGCTGCAGCGGTGACTGCCTCGTGGTGGTGGCAGGAGTGGCCGTTGGAACATGTGTGGCCCTCTCGACTACGGAGCCTTGGCAGTGGACGGATCGATCCGGAGGTGTGGCGGGTCCTGGCGCGGGAGCTGGTGACGTACCCGGAGACGGTTGCGCTCGCCACGCTGCTGGCCGATGGCGGGTTCCGGCAGGGCTTGATCGTCGACGCCCGGGGGCACGCTCCGTACCGGCTGGCCGACCTGCCGGTGCTGCTTTCGGCGGTTGCGCGCTGCGTGGGGCGCCCCTGGTACGGGGAACAGCTGGCGAGCGAGGTGTCGGGACCTTTGTTCGCGTGGGCGTATCAGTGCGTGCGGCCGCCGCGTCGCACCGGGTACGGAGAGCAGGCGATGTGGGCGGTCGCTCCGGCGCACCGTTTGCGCCCGCTGGTTGACGAGCTCGCCGCGCGGGTGTCCGTCGGGGCCGACGGGCAGAAGGCGGAGGGCAAAAGACGGCGGGGACTTAACCGCCAGTCTGATGAGTCCTTCACGGTCGGCCTGGCGCATGCGGGCCAGTACGTGCGCGACCACGGGAACCTTGCTGTTCAGAAGGACACCATGGTGGGGTCCTTCCGTTTTGGGGAATGGCTGCACAATGTGCAGACCAGGGCCTGGGCGCTGTCGTCGGATCGTGTCCGGGCGCTGATGGCCTTGGACCCGTGGTGGAACGTCCCCTGGTCGGTGCAGTGGCAGCGCTCGTACTACCGGGCGCGCGATCACGCCGCCGTGTACGGTCCGCCGGTTGCGGCCGCAGGGTTTGCCGGGACCGCCGTGCTGAACGGTGAGTGGCTGTATCTGCAGTGCATCCACTACGACGCCCTTCACCCTGAGCAGCAGCGGCTGCTGGCGGACATCGGCGTCACGGTCGAGGCAGCCCGTACCGCCCGGCCGCGGCGGGCCAGCATGCGGGCGCGTTTCGAGACAGGACTGGTGCACGCCCGGGCCTATGCCGCCGAGCATGGCCACTTGGCGGTCTCCGGCAAGGGGGCGGTGCACGGGGGGTATCCGCTGGGGGCCTGGCTGGTGGCCCAGCGCAGTAAGGCGCACCGGGCCGCACGGCCCACCGAGCGCTCCCGCGCGCTTGCTGCCGTGGACCCGTGGTGGGACCCGCCCTGGCCGCTGTCATGGCAGAGATCCTTCGCGCAGGTCCGTCGGCTGGTGCAGGACGGACACGCACTGGATGCGCGGCGTGGCTTTCCGGGCCTCGAAGCGGAGCTCGCCGTGTGGTTGTCGCACCAGTGCGCCGTGTACGGGAGTCTGCAGCGTGATCAGCAGTGCCTGCTGGCCGGTATCGGCATCACGGCTGAGGAAGCCGGCAAAGTCTCCATGACGGCAGAGGAAGCCAGGGCTGCCAGCCAGGCCGCAGCACGGCTGGGCGGCTCCCCCGGCTTGGCCAGCGCCCGGTCCTTCGCCGCGGCACGCGGGCACCTGGCGCTGCCCTTCGACTATGTGCATGAGGAGCATCCGCTGGGCCGCTGGCTGGTAGCACAGCGCAGCAAGGAACGCCGCCACCTGCGGGCGACGGGAGCCGCCTGGCCGCCCGGGCTGCACCTGACTGAGCTGGACCCCTGGTGGAATCCGCCCTGGCCCTTCCTGTGGCAGCGCCACTACCAGCAGGCCCGCACGCTATGGCGGGAAGGCAGGCTGCTCCTGCCCGGCCAGCACGCCCCGCCCGGCGACCGGGACGAGGGTGAAGATCCGCTGACGGTGTGGCTGCGCCGGCAGTGCGCCCGGCACGATGTCCTGCATCCAGAACAGCAGAACCTCCTCGCCGACATCGGGATCACCGCCGCCACCGCCCGCACCGTCACTGCGTCCCTCACTGCTGCCACCCCGGGGGAGATCGGGCTGGCCCATGCCCGCAGCTACGCAACCGAGCACGGGAACCTGGCCGTGACCGACCGCACCCGCCACAACGGGCACCCCCTGGGGAACTGGCTTTTACGCCAACGCCAGCGCGCCCGCGCCGGGCGCATCGAACCCGCCCGGATCACCGCGCTCAACGCCCTGGACCCCTACTGGAACCCGCCCTGGCCCCTCGCCTGGCAACGCGCCTACCACCGGGCCCGCGCCGCCACCGACAGCGCCACCCTGACCAGCACCGAACGCCGCTGGATCAGGACACAAGCACAGCTATGGGACAGCCTCCACCCCGCCCAGCAGCAACTCCTCGCCCACCTCGGCACCACCGAGCCTGCCGCCATACCTGTGCAAGCCCGTACAACTGCGCGCCGCTACCCGACGGGTGAGGGGCTGCCCCACGCCCGCGCCTACGCCACCCTGCACGGGCACCTCGCGGTATCCATCCATACCCACCAGGACGGTTTTCCCCTGGGACGCTGGCTCGTGCAGCAACGCCGCAAAGCCCGCTCAGGCCAGCTGTCCGCCCACGCCCTGCAAGAACTCACCATCCTCGACCTGTGGTGGAACCCGCCCTGGCCCTTCACCTGGCAGCGCACGTACCACCAGTACCGCACCACCCGCGCCGCCGGGCGACCCATCCCACCCGAACTTCAACGCTGGGCCCGCGAACAGACCAACCTGTGGCACCAGCTCCACCCCCACCAACAAGGGCTGCTGAACAGCATCGGCATCTGTCCCGAGGCTCTGCGCTGACAGGCAGCTTGCTCCCCCCTCGGCAGTAAGACTTCCGAGAGTGATCACATAGAGCTACTCTTTGCTCCTTGTAGGAGGGGGATGTATGCGGTACGAGCAGCGTGCCTACGCGCGGGTTAAGTTCCTTGAGCTGATGGCGGAGTTATACGAGAACGAGTTTGAGGACTTCTTCCACCGGCTCATGTGTTCGAGATACCCGGACTTCCTGGATGTGCGCACGGCGGGCAGCCTGGGCGACATGTCAGCCGACGGTCTCACGCTGCATAGCCGCAAGCTGTATGCCTGCTACGCCCCGCAGACCGTGAAGCCAAGCAAGATCCGTGAGAAGTTCGACGGCGACCTGGCCGGCGCGCTCGCCAAGCGCAGGGGACAGTTCGACACGTTCGTGTTCGTACACAACGACCGTCGCGGCGTTCACCCCGAAGTGACAGCAATGCTGTCCGAAGCGGCCGCGGGCACATCGGCACTGCGCTTTGAACAGATGGGCAGCCGCCGCTTATGGCATGAGTGCATGCAGCTGGACCAAGTGACGGCTGAAGACGTCCTCCGATGCGAGATCCCGATCAAGGAGATGACCTTCGGAATCGGGATGGATGATCTCGAACCGCTCTTGAAACAGCTTCAGGAGCTCCGCGCTTCCCCTGATCCGCTCATGCCTCTGCCAGATGTGCCTGTCGAGAAACTGGACTTCAACCGGCTCGATGGCGAAGCGCGCGAGGATCTGCTCCGCGGGATGCGGCAAGCCCACCTCGTGGATGCCTTCTATGCCGGCAACATGCGGGAACTGGAACACGATGAGGTCGCACAGGGCTTCCGCGTGTACTACGAGCAGGTGCGCAGGGACTGGGACGATCCGGAAGACGTGCTGTGGCAGCTCCAGATGTACGTGCTGGGCAACGCACAGCCGCGGCCGAAGGTGCTGCGTGCGGCCCTCGTCGTCCTCGCGCACTTCTTCGGGCGGTGCGACATTTTTGAGGCGCCTCCGGCTGGCTGGCAGCCCGGGATCGGGATATCGGCGTGATCACCCCTACCAAGGGCATTGCACCAGAGCGGTGCCTGCTCGCCGTCGGTGCCCAGATCCTGCTGCAGCTGGACGAACCGCGGTCTGTCAGTCAGACGTGGTCCCGGCTGAAGACCTGGCGGGCCGAGCACAGCCACACCTCACCCGTATCGTTCGGCTGGTTCGTCCTGGCGCTGGACGTGCTCTACAGCATGGGTGCCGTGGAGCTGGCCCAGGACGTCCTCGTTGCAAGGAGCATGCATGCTGCGCCGCTTGAGCGCTGACGACGAGCGCTTCAAAGAGGTGTCCTTCACCGGGGGCCTGAACCTGATCGTCGCGTCCACCACCACCTCATCCGCGGACACTGACAGCCGCAACAGCGCCGGCAAGTCCAGTCTGATCGAGCTGATCCATTTCTTGCTCGGAGCGCGAGCGACAAGCACCACGCTCGCCATGAACAAGGCACTGCGGAAGACGACGTTCACTCTTGAGATGGACTGGCCCGGCCTCAGCAGTCCGCTCACTGTTCGCCGCGGCGGACAGCGTGCCGGATTCGTGATGCTGAGTGAGGACGTCACCGGGACGGACGACGGTGCCATCTTCCCCCGCACAGGATCCGTGGAGCTGCCCGTAGAGCGGTGGACACAGCTGATCGAGCGGGACCTCTTCGGTCTGCGCGGTGACCATCCGGGCGTGAGCGGAAGGGTGCTGCTCTCCTTCCTGGCTCGGCGTATTTCGTCGCATGGCTTCAACGAGCCGACCCGTACCTTCTCCCGGCAGTCCGCTCCGGAAGCCGCCTCCAACCTCGCCTACCTGCTGGGCCTGGACTGGCAGCTCGTCGACGAGTACAGACAGCTGGCCGCCCGAAAGGCGACACGTGCTCAGCTGAAGAAAGCAGTCGATGACCCCGTATGGGGGCGCATCGTGGGCTCCACCGCAGACCTCAGGGGCCAGATCACGCTGGCCGAGGCACAGGTGGAACGGCTCCGTGCACAGGTTGCAGCCTTCCAGGTCGTCCCCGAATACGAACGTCTCAAGGACAGAGCGGACCAGGTCAGCCGACGTATCAAGCAGCTGGCGCAGGAAGATGTGATCGACCAGCACAACCTCGAAGAACTCCAGGCAGCCGTCACCGAGACCACCGACGTTGAGGTCGACTACCTCGAACCCGTCTACCGCGAGCTCGGTGTCATCCTCAACGATCAAGTCCGACAGCGGTTCGAGGATGTGAAGACGTTCCACCACTCAGTGGTCCGCAACCGCCGACGGTTCCTGGAAGAAGAGATCGCCGAACTCACCGAGCGGCTCCAATCACGCCGCGCCGAGCGGGCACGCTTGGGCGAGGACCAGGCCCGCCTCCTACGAGATCTTGCCGAGGGAGGAGCGCTGGAAGCACTGACGGCCCTGCAGACGGCTCTCGGCCGTGAAGAGGCAGCGCTCCAGGCACTGCGTCACCGCTTCGAAGCGGCGCAGACTCTCGAAGCCAGTGCCCGGCAGATCACCGCGAAAAGCGTAGAACTTCAACAGGCCGTCGACACCGATCTCCAGGAGCGCCGACGGCAGACCGACGAAGCCATCCTGCTGTTCTCCCACTACGCCCAGCGCCTCTACGGGGAAGGGCGTGAGGCCTACCTCGCCATCGAGGCCGGCCGCAACAGCCTGACCATCACTCCGCGCATCGACAGCGACGGCAGCCGCGGCATCAGCAACATGGTCATCTTCTGCTTCGACCTGACACTCGCGGTCCTGGCACACCGGCACGGCCGTGGACCCGACTTCCTCATCCACGACAGCCACCTCTATGACGGTGTCGACGACCGGCAAGTCGCCGCTGCCCTGAAGCTCGCCGCCGAAGTCACTGCCGAGGAGAACCTGCAGTACATCGTCACGATCAACACGGACAGCCTGGGCATGGCCGCACAGCGCGGCTTCGATCCCGAGTCCTACATCCGCAGCCCCCGCCTCACCGACGAACACGAAACCGGCGGCCTCTTCGGCTTCCGCTTCAAAACCGCAGGCAGGAAGTAGCCCGCCGAAGCACACAGGAAGCCTGCGTCACGGCCGGTAGGTCATCCTTACGAGTGAGAGCGCCCAGTTCGTGGGTTGAGCGCGTCTGGCACGTAATTGGCTGTCCGGCGTGGAACGACAAGGTGACGGCGAGCGCTCGCAGCAGGCTGTCAACATGCATAGCGGAGCGGGCATCGATGCGGCATTTGCTGATCCATCCGGCCGTGTGGAGCACCTGCCGTGGGAGCAGTCGGTCACATCAGTACGGTTCGAGAACCTGGCTCAGATCTCCGCGTTTCCAGTGATGCCAGGCCGCCGGTGGGGGCCGGGCTGGTGGTGGTCGGCGACGACCGGACGGCATGTGGTGCACGGTTCGGCAGCGATGCGCACCCAGTTGATGGTCCTGGACCGGGATCCGGACGTGACCGGCCTGGCCGCTCGCCCGGTACGGCTGCTGTGGCGGGATACGGCCGACGGGCGGGTGCGCTCATGGGTGCCTCAGCTGTTCGCCCGGTACGCCGACGGCACCGGCCTGCTCGCCGACTGCCCCTCCAGCCCGACCACCGGCGGGGACAGGGCGCAGCGGGCACGGATGGTCCTGGAGGCGGCGTGCGCGCGCGTGGGCTGGTCCTACCGGCGCCTCGTGCCGCCTCCAGCGGTGGTGGCGGCGAACCTGCGATGGCTGGCCGGCTACCGCCATCCTCGTTATCAGGGCCCGCCCGGGATGCGGGCCGCGCTGGCCGAAGCGTTCGCCGGGCCCCGGCCGCTCACCGACGGCGTAGCCGCGGTGGGCGATTCCTTTCAGGTCCTACCAGCCGCCTATCACGCGCTGTGGTGCGGGTATCTGACAGCGCCTCTCGATGAGCCGCTGCACGAGCGGGCGCTGATCTGCGCTGACGCAGACCGTGGACAGGGCGTCGAAGGACGGCTGAGCAATGCCGGCAACGATCCGGAGAGAGGTTGAGCCCAGTGGGCGGCACACACGGTAAGAGCCGGCGGCCGGTGGTGGAGGTCGGCGCGCACGTCGTCTACCGGGGGCAGACCTGGCAGGTCGCCGCGCTGCAGGGCCAGCGGGTCTACCTGCTGCAGGAGGACGGTGCCGAAGCGAGCCTGCTGCTGGGGCGGTTGTTCGCCGACCCGGGCTTCGAAGTGGTGGGTGCGCGGGCGCCGGACGCGGTGCCGCAGTGGGGGCTGTTCGAGACCGTTCCGCTGGCGGCCCAGCAGCGGGCTTTGGCGTGGCTGCCCCACATCCGGGAGGTGGAGACCGGGTGGCCGCACCCTGAAGGCAGCCGCGAGGGGCAGGCGATGCGGCCGGAGTACGACCCGGAGCGGTGGACGCTGGCGCAGCGGGATGCGGCCAAGGCGAAGGAGCTGGCGGCGCTCGGCTTCGCGCGGGTGACGCGTACGACGGTGGAGCGGATGCGGCACGCCTACCGCAAGCAGGGCTTGTGGGGGCTGGTCGACAAGCGTGCGGTGCCGGCCCGCGGCCGTCATCCGACGGGGTATGCCGACGAGCGGGTCGTGGCCGCGGTGCTGGAGGCGCTGCGGCGCCAGCGTGGCCGGTCGAAGGGGACGGTGAAGGGACTGCAGGTGCTGGTCGGGCAGGTCCTGGAGGATACGCACGGGCGCGGGGTGGTGGAGATGCCGTCACGCTCGACGTTCTACCGGCTGGTGAGCGTGCTGGCCGACCCGGCCGACCGTCCGGGACGCCCGGCGCGTACCGCCACCGCGCCCGCCCGCGCCTCGTCGGCGCCGGTGGTGCTGCGGCCCGGGGAGCAGGTGCAGATCGACACCACCCGTCTGGACATCATGGCCGTCCTCGAGGACGGCAGCCTGGGCCGGCCGGAGCTGACCATCGCCGTCGACGCCGCCACCCGCTCCATCCTGGCCGCCGTCCTGCGCCCGCACAGCACCAAAGCCGTCGACGCCGCCCTGCTCCTGGCCGAGATGGCTGTTCCGCATCCCGCCCGCCCCACCTGGCCCTCAGCGCTGCATCTGTCTCGGGCCGAAGCGCCCTATGAGCGGATGCTGTCGCTGGACGAACGCCTGGAAGGCGCGGCCGCACGGCCGGTGATCGTGCCCGAGACGATCGTCGTCGACCGCGGCAAGATCTACCTTTCGCAGGGCTTCGTCGCCGCCTGCGAGACGCTCGGGGTGAGCGTGCAGCCTGCTCCACCGAGGCGGCCGCAGGCCAAGGCCGTGGTGGAGCGGACCTTCGGCTCGATCAACGACCTGTTCTGCCAGCACGTCGCCGGCCACACCGGCTCCAGTCCCCAGCGCCGCGGCTTGGCGACGGCGGCCGAGACTCGGTGGACGATCCCTCAGCTGCAGGACTTCCTCGACGAATGGATCACCTGCGGCTGGCAGAACCGGCCCCACGACGGACTGCGCCACCCCGTCCTGCCCAAAACCGCCCTCACCCCGAACCAGATGTGGGCCGCACTGATCACCATCAGCGGCTATGTCCCCGTCCCGCTGACCGGGGCCGACTACCTCGAACTGCTGCCCGTTCGCTGGCAGCCCATCACCGAACGCGGCATCCGCCTCGACTACCGCACCTACAACCACGACATCCTCGACCCCCACCGCAGCCAGCGCTCCCCCGTCACGGCCAGGGACGGCAAGTGGGAGGTCCACCACAACCCCCACGACGCCCGCCAGATCTTCGTCCGCCTCACCGACGGCCAGCTCCACGAAATCCCCTGGATCCACCGCGACCACGTCCACCAGCCCTTCAACGACGCTCTCTGGCGCCACATCCAGACCGAGGTCGAACAACGCGCAGACCGCGAGACGCACGAAGCCGACCTCGCCGACGCCCTCGACCAGCTCCTGCGCCGCACCCGCAGCCCCGCCGGTACGGAACACGAAACCAGCCCTCGCAAACGATCTCGCGCCCGCGGTACGGCCGTGCAGCTGCCCGACCTGCCCGGGCAGCGGCGCCCCCTCGCAGCAGAGACCGCACCGGCCCCGGAACCGGACTGGAGCGAAAGCCTGGACGACCTCACCAGCACCGACCCGGCCACGGAGCCGGGCACCGGCGATCCGGAAGGCACAAGCGCGGCACCGGCCGAGACAGGCGGCTACGGGCTGTGGGACGCCGAAGCAGAAGCCGAGCAGTGGTGAACACCTCGCCGGGCACGAGCGATGCACCGGCCCACAGGGCCCCACCGGCGGCGGACCGGTCTCCCGGGGGCGCGGCAAGCACCACCGATGACACCCCTGATCCGCAGCAGCGATCGGTGACCACCTGGGACGGCTTCCAGGCCTTCGTCACCACTCCCGTGGCCGCTCCTCCCCCACCCGGCGCGCCGCCTCGCAGCCTCGCCGAACGCCTGGCCTACCACTCACGGTTCGTCACCGTGCGCACCCCCGCCATCGACGCACTCGCCAAGAACGTGCGCACCCTGATGATCCTCGGCCGCCACCAGGCCGTCACCGCACGACCGTCCCTGATCGTCACCGGCCCCGCCGGCGCCGGGAAAACCACCGCCCTGCTCCAGGTCGGACGCGCCTGCCACCTCGCCCACACCCGCCGCCACGGAGCTGCAGCGGCGGCCGGACAGGCCCCGGTCGCCTACGTCCTGGTCCCGCCCGCCGCCAGCGCCAAGACCCTGGCCATCGAGTTCGCCCGCTACCTCGGCATCCCCGTCACTGCCGGCATGTCCCAGGCCCAGATCACAGGCGCCGTCTGCCACACCTACACCGCCGCGGGCGTGCAGCTGGTGATGATCGACGAGATCCACCGGCTCAACCCCCGCACCACCACCGGCGCCCAGAGCGCCGACCTGCTCAAAGACCTCAGCGAACGCATCGGCGCCACCTTCGTCTACGCCGGCATCGACGTCACCACCACACCCCTGTTCACCGGGGTACGCGGCGCGCAGCTCGCCGGCCGCGCCTCCCTCATCGACTGCGCCGCCTTCCCCGCCCGCCTCGGCGACCAAGAGCCCTTCCGCGACCTCATCACCGCCATGGAAGGCGCGCTCGACCTGCGCCACCACCGGCCCGGAACCCTCCCCCGGCTGGCCCCCTACCTCCACGAGCGCACCGCCGGCCGCATCGGCAGCCTCGCCCGCCTCATCCGCCAGGCCGCCATCACCGCCCTGGTCGACAGCACCGAACGCATCACCAAAACCACCCTCGACGCCATCCGCCTCGACCACCTCGCCGAACAGCACTACCAACCCCGCACCCGGCCCCGGAGCCGGAATACCAGCACCCCGTGAGCCGGACAGACGTCACGGACCGTGCCGCGGCCGCAGCCATCCCCGCGCAGCAGCGCGGCGTCCTCACCACGCAGGCATGGCTGCAGGTCCCGTCAGCCGCACCGGGCGTGCTCCGCTTACGGCCACTGCCCGGCGAAGCGACCGCCTCCTATGCGCAACGCCTCGCCGCCGCCTACCGGCTGAGGCTGCCCCATCTCCTCCACGGCGCCGGCATCACCCTCCACCGCCACGGCACCCTGCCAGCGGCCGAACTCCACCTCAACCACAACGCGGCCCAGCACCTCGCCGGCCTGACCCGCACACCACTACCCCACCTGACACGCGCCCTGCCCCGGCTCGTCCCCGACGACGACGCCCACCACACCGCTGCCACCGCGCGCTGGAAACGGCTCGAGGCCGGGCAGCAGCCCGTCCGCGCCTGCACCCTGTGCACCCGCCACCACAGCCAGAACGCCACCGACACCGCCTGGGTTCATCCACCGCCGCACCGGGTCGTATGCCCGCGCCACCACCAAGCCGCCCCCGACCCACGGCTCACCTCCCCCATTCGCACAGGGGCCGTGCCCGAACTCTCCGCCGCGCACCACACCCACCAGCGCCTCCTACGGCACCCACGTGCCGCCACCGCCTGGACCGCAGCGCGCGCCATCACCACCCGCTGGTACGACCACCAGCAACACCTCACCCACCGCTGGCACACCCGCCTGACCCAGCTCTGCGCGACCAACCCCCACCTCACCACCACCAGCAACGCCTCCCCCGCCCTGCTAGCCCGCGACCTGGTCACCTACCCCGAAACCGTTGCCCTCGCCCGCACACTCGCCACCCTGCCGAAACAGCCACACCGCACCACCGACAACGCCCTCAGCCTCATCGCCCACCGACTCGGACTGCCCCGCCTGGCCAGCAACGCCAACGATCCCCTCCGGGCCCTCCTCACCCACACACGCTGTCCAGCATCCACAACCCCAACCCCACAGAGCGCAACCGCCCACAGACGCGCCACCACACCTACGAGAAAACCAAGATCAATCCCACACAACTACCGGGCCGCAGACCAACCACCCGAACAACCAAACCGAACACGCCCCCAGCCCACCCCCATCACACCCGAACGCAACCGCTTCAGCCGCCCCAAGTCCCACATCAAATACGGGACACCAGACCACAGCACTCCCGCCCCCTAAACATCACCGCTCCGTCACAGCGGCGCAAGGAACTGCTGGACGCGCCGGAAGCCGGGATGGTGTGGGAGCCGGGCGAAGAAGCCTGGGAGAACAAGCTCGCCGCGCTGCGGTCCTACCGGCGGGCCACCGGACACCTCGCGCCCCGGCAGGACACCATGTGGGGCGAGAGCGACGCCGAGGGCCTGGTGCCCGTCGGGCAGCACATGGCCAACCTCCGCAGGAAGGGCGGCCTCGGCAAGGACACGGAGCGGGCGGCGGAGCGCGCGAAGCAGCTGACCGCGATCGACCCGGACTGGGACTGCTCCTGGCCGCTGGACTGGCAACGGCACTACCGCGTCCTCGCCGACCTCGTCGACGCCGACGGCGTTCTGCCCTACATCGCGCCGGGCGTCACCTTCGAGGGCGATGACATCGGAACGTGGCGGTGGCGGCAGCAGGAGCCGGGCACCTGGGCGCAGCTCCTGCCCGAGCAGCGGGAGCGGCTGACCGCGTTGGGCGTACAGGGCGATCAGGCCCCGTCTCCCACCCCGACGGCCACGCGCACGACGAAGGGCCCGAGCAAGGCACAGCAGGCATTCCAGCGCGGCCTGACGGCCCTCGCACAGTGGATCGAGCGAGAAGGCGACCGGCCCGTACCGCGCGGCCACAGCGAAGAGACCGCCGTGGACGGGGAGGAGCCGGTAGTGGTGAAACTGGGCGTATGGGTCTCCAACACCAAGTCCAGGCGCGACAAGCTCACCCCAGAGCAGCTGGGCGCGCTGCGGGAGCTGGGCGTCGACTGGGCATGAGCCACCACAGGATCTGATCAAAGGGTGTTGGGTCTAGTTACACACAGCTACGCTGGCAGCTCTGTGCGCCAGGGGGGTTCATGCGGTTTGAGCAGCGGATGTATGCACATGTCAAGTTCCTCGAGTTGATGGCGGAGCTCTACGAGAACGAGTTCGAGGACTTCTTCCATCGGCTGATGTGTTTGCGCTATCCAGACTTCCTCGACGTGCGCACGGCTGGCAGCCTGGGTGACAGGTCGGCCGATGGCCTCAGCCTGCATTCGCGAAAGCTGTACGCCTGCTACGCACCGCAAACCGTGAAGCCGGACAAGATCCGCAAGAAGTTTGACGGAGACCTCTCAGGGGCGGTCGCCAAGCGCTACGGCGAATTCGAAACCTTTGTCTTCGTGCACAACGACAGGCGGGGTGTGCATCCGGAAGTGACGTCTCTGCTGGCGAGCGCGCGGAACAGCATGCCTTCGCTGCGATTCGAGCAGATGGGCACCCGGCGGCTGTGGCACGAGTGCATGCAGCTTGATCAGATGGCGGCCGAGGACGTCCTCCGCTGCGAGATCCCCATCAAGGACACGACGTTCGGCATCGGGATGGAGGACCTGGCGCCGTTGCTGAAGCAGCTGCAGGACATCCGCGCCGCGTCCAACCCTCTGATGTCCCTGCCCGACGTGCCGGTGGAGAAGCTGGACTTCAACCGGATCGAAGGAGCGGATCGGGAGGACCTCCTCCGAGGCATGCGACAGAGCTACCTGGTAGACGCGTTCTACGCTGGCACCCGGAGCGAGCTGGAACACGACGAGGTCGCGGAGGGCTTCCGCCTGTACTACCAGCAGGTGCGTCGCGACTACAGCGACGCCGACGACATCCTTTGGCAGCTCAAGATGTACTTTCTGGGGAACGCCCAGCCGCGACCGAAGGTGCTGCGCGCTGCCCTTGTTGTCTTGGCGCACTTCTTCGAACGATGCGACATCTTTGAGACGCCGCCCGCTGGCTGGCAGCCGGGCATCGGGCTGACTGCGTGATCACTCCGACGAAGGGACTCGCTCCTGACCGCTGCCTGCTCGCTGTCGGCGCGCAGGTTCTCCTCCAGCTCGATGAACCGCGGACCGTCAGTCAGACGTGGGCGAGGCTGAAGAGCTGGCGCGCTGATCAGGCCCATACCTCGCCGGTATCGTTCGAGTGGTTCGTTCTGGCCCTGGACATCCTCTTCGCCATGGGTGCGGTGGAGCTGGTCCAGGACGTTCTCGTCGCAAGGAGTACGGATGCTGCGCCGTCTGAGCGCTGACGACGCGCGGTTCAATACGGTGGAGTTCTCGCCGGGACTGAACCTGCTGGTCGCTGACACCACCTCGTCGTCGGCTGAGACCGACAGCCGTAATAGTGCCGGCAAGTCGAGCGTGATCGAACTCGTTCACTTCCTTCTGGGAGCCAAATCCTCCGGGTCGCTTGCAACGAACAAGGCCCTGCGCCACATCGCCTTCAGCCTTGCTATGGACTGGCCAGGGCAGGACAGTCCCCTTGAGGTACGACGGCGCGGAGACAGTCCCAAGGTCGTGTCGCTGAGCCGGGACGTATCCGGCGTGCCGACCGACACGCTCTTCACGGACGGCCCGGACGTCGAGCTGTCCGTTGAGCAGTGGAATCGCAACATCGAGCGGGACCTCTTCGGGCTGGAGGGCGACCATCCCGGAGTGAGCGGTCGCACGCTCCTGTCGTTCCTCATCCGCCGTGTTTCGGCTCATGGCTTCAACGAGCCGACCCGGACGTTCTCCCGACAGGCCGCTGCGGAGGCATCGTCGAACCTGGCCTACCTCCTGGGGCTGGACTGGCAGCTGGTCAACGGATACCGCGAGCTCAATGCCCGCAAGGCAACCAGAGATCAGCTGAGGAAGGCCGTCAACGATCCCGTATGGGGACGGATCGTCGGGTCCACGGCCGACCTGAGGGGCCAGATCACTCTCGCTGAGGCACAGGTCGAACGGCTGCGGGCGCAGGTTGCCGCCTTCCAGGTGGTCCCTGAGTACGAGCGCCTCAAAGAGCGTGCAGACCAGGTAAGCCGCCGGATCAAACAGCTCGCCCAGGACGACGTCATCGACCAGCACAACCTTGAAGAACTCCAGGGCGCCGTCGCCGAGACCACCGATGTCGAGGTGTCCTACCTTGAGCCGGCCTACCGCGAGCTCGGGGTCATCCTCAACGACCAGGTCCGGCGTCGCTTCGAGGACGTCAAGGCGTTCCACCACTCCGTCGTACGCAATCGGCGCAGGTTCCTGGAGGAGGAGATCCAGGAACTCACGGACCGCTTGGCCGCCCGGCGTCAGGAGCGTGCCGACCTGGGCGAGGACCAGGCTCGCCTCCTGCGCGAGCTGGCGGACGGTGGAGCGCTGGAAGCGCTGACCGCTCTGCAGACAGCCCTTGGTCGGGAGGAGGCCGCTCTCGGTGCTCTTCGCCACCGCTTCGACGCAGCGCAAGCCCTTGAAGCCAGCGCCCGCCAGATCACCGCCAAGAGCGTTGAACTGCAGCAGGCCGTCGACCTCGACCTCCGAGAGCGCCGGCAGCAGACAGACGAAGCGATCTTGCTGTTCTCCCGGTACGCCCAGCGCCTGTATGGCGAGGGCCGCGAAGCCTACCTCGCCATCGAGGCCGGCCGGACCAGCCTCAGCATCACGCCCCGCATCGACGCCGACGACAGCCGCGGCATCAACAACATGGTCATCTTCTGCTTCGACCTCACCCTGGCCGTCCTCGCACACCGCCACGGCCGCGGCCCTGACTTCCTCGTTCACGACAGCCACCTCTACGACGGCGTCGATGAACGGCAGGTCGCACGAGCTCTCGCGCTCGCGGCCGAAGTCACGGAGGAGGAACACATGCAGTACATCGTCACCCTCAACACCGACACCCTCAGCACCGCTGCCCAGCGCGGATTCAACCCCGAACCCCACATCCGCAGTCCCCGCCTCACCGACGACGAAGAGGGCGGCCTCTTCGGCTTCCGCTTCAAAGCCGCAGGCAAGGCGTAGCCACTGCCATAACGCGCGCCCGGCCACGCTGCTCAGTCTGCGGCTGTGGCCGGGCCGCCGACGGAGAGATCTGACGTCGCTCACCACCTGCTCGGGTGCCGGACAGGCTGAAGGGGGAGATCAGCAATTGCTGATCTCCCCCTTCAGCACTGTTCTACGGGTGGGGGCCGATGACGAGGACGGTGATGACCGAGATCGTCTCCCCCGCCGCGTTCCTCTCGTCCGGCCCGTACATCCAGTAGATGCGCCAGGCGCTCGGGTTGTGGTTCTCCACGTAGGAGTCCCAGACCTTCTCCGAGGCGTGCCCGGGGAAGTTCTCGTACTGGTGGGAGTGCAGGCCGGGGTGGCGCGGGTTGGCCTGCAGGCGGGCGAGTGCGTTGTTGACCTTCTTGAGCTTGGCCGGGTCGGCCTTCGAGCCGACGGTCAGGCGGTTGAGGGTCTCGTCGGCGTCTTCGGTGAAGCGGAGGCTGTGCACCTGGTTCTAGTCCTCGTCGTCCTCGTCGAGGTAGTGCGAGAAGTCGCCGCGGTCGATGGTCTTGCCAGCCTTGGCCTGCTCGATCCCGGTGCGGATGCGCTCGGCGAGGTGCGGGTCGTTCCACACCTGCATCTCCCGCTCCGGGATGGAGACGACCGGGGTCAGCAACAGCACGCCGTCCGGGTTGCTCTCGACCCGGTACCGGCGGCCCGGACGGGCTCCGGCACGGCCGAGGGAAACTCGTCCGCGGCTGTCGACCTCAGTCTCGGCGACGATCTCGAACTCCTCGCGCTCGTGAATGGCGGTCATGTGCGTGCTCCCTCGGTTCCCCGGAAGGCTCTCCACGGCTCATGCCTCCTCCGATCGGGAGGCAAGCCTTCCAGCGCCTAGCACCAAGGTACCCGCATTTGGGGAAAGTGGGTAACTCCCACTTTCGGGTTTCTCCTCTCCTCAATGCCCAAGGGCTTGGGCATCACCTGTGGTCTCGACGGTGTTCTCCGTGGAGGGCGCCTTCTTCCGCGCGGAGCGTGCGATGAACGGGGGGAGCAGCACGTAGCGGTTGACCTCGGCCGTCCCGGTCGGGCTGAGTGGGGCGGCGATGTAGGTCTTGTGGACCTGGAGCACGCCCTCCTTCGCCAGCTGCCGGAAGCCGCGCTCGGCGGTATCGGGCGACCACCCGTACCACTCCTTCATCCGCTCAGTCGGAAGCTCGAAGAAGGCCGGCTCGCAGCTGGCCGTCAGCAGCATGGCCAGGGCCGGGAGGCCGAGCTGGTCGATCAGGCCGGTACGCCAAAGCTCGAACGGGATCTTCAGGTAGGCGTCGCGGTTCTGGTTGCCGGGCCGGGTGTACGGATCGAGGCTGCCGTCCTCGCGCAGCAGCGTGACCTGGATGTCCCAGGTTCCCTTGGGCCGCTCGTAGGTGATCAGGCGGCGTTCCTCGAGACGCTTGAGGACTTTGGTCACCGCCGTGCGGGCGGAGGCCGGCGTCGCGTCCTCCGTGGTGCCGAAGGCCCTGGCCCACACCATGCCGGGGAGGGTGGTGCTCCACCCCGACTCGGCGGTCTCGGCGCTGGTGATCGCGACGATGAACAGGTAGGCGCGCAGGCCGCGCACGTCTCCGTTGGTGACGAACTCGGCCAGTCGGCTGGACCGGTCCGCCTCGTCTCGCTTCTTCTGCACGAACGCCCGCCGGATGGGCGCGAAGTCGCGCGCGGCCCGCTCGAGGAGGGCTTCCCGCGTCTGGGCGGGAGAGGCGACCGGCTTCTGGGATGTCTGCTGCTTCACACCACAGAACATGCCGGACGGGCACCCCGCAGGGCAAACAATCCAACTTCCGTAGTTCAGACGCTGTAGCGGGTGTCTGGAGGATACGAGTGACGATGACATCTGACGATGACAGTGACGAGCTCAATGTCAATGACACTAGTAGGTGAGGTCAGAAGGCGCAGCGCTGAACCCGTGGGTCCCCGGCACGGGAACCATCCTCCGAGGCAGAAACTGCCGCCCGCTTCGCCAGAAACCCGCGAAGGCCCCCTGAGGGGCCCAGGGGCCCCTCCTCCGCCCCCGAACGTGCCCTCCGCCATCGGGCCCGCACAGGGGCCCTGTAGCCGCTCCAGCCGGCGCCGCCGAAGGCGGACAGGATGCCGGTCTCGCTCGCGGGCCGATCGTCCGCAGGGCCGTCCGTCCCGAGCGCCCGAGGCCTTGCCCTGCGGAGATCGCCCCGGATGCCGGCGGAGCTTAGCTCACCCGCCGCGCCCTGGGCTCGGTACCAGAATGACAGCACTAGGATGCCGGTCGCGTTCCGTCGTGACCCGCTCCTTCGGCCTATCGCTGATACTCACCAGGGGCGGCTCGTAGCCTGCGTCAGCCAGCGCTGTCTGGAGTTTGCAGAAACTGGCAGGCCGGGGCAGACGACGTGGGAGAACTGACGCAACGGACTGCATGTGTCGGCCCTGCCGGCTGGCCGCTTCGAGAGGCGGGCATGGGACAGATCGAGGAGGGTTTGGAGCGTGCGTTGCACACCCGGCCCGTTCCCTCAAGCACCGGGGCCCGCCTGCGTTTTCTGCTCGCAGCGCACCGGGGTTCCACCCGGCAGGTGGCCGCAGTGCTGGGGGTCTCGCAGCGCACTATGCAGCGGTGGGTGACGGAGAGGCCAGGAGCGCGTCGCCCTCCGGGGCCGACGCAGGTTCGGGCGATCGAGGAAGCAGTCCTGGCTCGGTGGCAGCCCCGGGTGCGGGCCCGTCGGCGTGCCCAGGCCGAGGCGGAGGGGTTCGTCTTCCATACCAGGGCGCGGTTCGGATTTGCTGCTGCGGCAGGTTCCTCGGACGATCCGCGGGTGCGGTGGATCACCCAGGATCTGCCGGGCGAGGTGGCTCGGGAGCTGTTCGCCGCTCGGGATGCCGGCGCGGGCGAGCAGCAGCAGACAGTGATCCTGGCCCGTGCGTTGGGGCACGCCTACTTTCGCGAATGGGGCCGCCGGGCCCACGGTCTGAACATCGCTTTCAGCGACGTCGAGTTCGCCGACTTCTCGATCGGCTGAGCCTGGCCCGTCGCATCACCAGGTCAGGGTGTTCAGCGTCGTGAGGGCCTGACGCGACTGGTCGGCACCGCTTCGTACCGCTCGGCTTCCTGCCGCTCGCGCCAGTCCCACTCCACACGGCCGACCGGTGCTTTGCGGCAGGCTGCGGGCGGCTGGGGCGGGCGCAGCTTGGCCGTCTCCGCTACGCACAGGAGATGTGCACGGTCGCCCGGCGCGGCGAGCAGTTCCTGGTCCTCGCCGGAAACGAGCCGGGTGAAACAGGCCGCCGCTTGCAGGAAGACGCTGGCCCAGGGCGGTACGGGGTGGGCGGCGCAGCCGTCGGTGTAGCGGGCGCGGTCGTGGAGGGCGAGCGTGGCCGCGGCGGTGTCGTAGTCGCGGGGGCGGGCGGCGGCGAGTTGCTGGAGGGAGGCACCGGTGAACAGCGCGGAGGCGATGGCCGCGGCCAGGCGAGGATGTGCGGTCGCTGCGTGGAGGCGGTGGGCGACTCGCTGGGCGGTGTGTGCGGTGAGAGGCACGGGCGGTGGGCGGTGCCGCCAGATGATCGGGGGCGGGGTGCACGGGTCGGTGCAGGGGCGGGGGCTGTCGTAGGAGACGAGGCGTTCCAGTGCGGGCAGGGTGAGCCACGGACCGGTCGGCCCGGCGGGCTCGTCTGCGAGTGGGGGTTCGGTGACTGGTGTGCCGTAGTAGTGGCGGCGGGCTGCGTCGAGGTCGGTGGTGAGGGAGTAGTCGGCCGTCTGCAGGGCCTAGTGCAGGGCGGCGGGAAGGTGGGGGCGGTGGCAGACCAGGGTCAGGTGGATCCCGGTGAGGGCACGCAGCTCCAGGAGGCGCATTATGCGGCGGGCGGTGAGGCGGTGGGCGCGCAGAACGGTCAGCCGGGTGACGGGCAGGGCGGTCATCCAGGCGGCAGCGGCTTCCCAGGCGGGCTGACGCCCGGCGGGAAAGCGGCCGGTGAGCAGGGGCGGTTTGCCCAGGGCGGCGAGAAGGTCGTGGGCGAGGCCCGTCTCGCTGGTGGTGCCCGGGCCGGGGTGCAGAGTGATCCGTCCGGACGGCAGGTGGTGGGCGGCCAGGGCGGTGTGGGTGTGGATGACGTCGTCATGGCGGTCGATGACCACGACGAGGGACGGCGGCCGCGCGGCGGGAGGCGTGGCGGTGTGGTGGTCAGCCAAGGCGGCTGAAGGCCCAGCGCAGCAGTTCCTGGTCCACCCGGGGGCGGCCGGTGCGTGCCAGGGCGGTGCGGGTGTGGGCGGTCAACTGGGCCCAGGCGCGGAAGTTGCCGTGCGCGGCGTGGCTGTCGGCGAAGGTGATGCCCTCGGGGTCGGCGTCGGCCCAGATCGGGTGGAACAGCGGGATGACGTCGAGGACCTCGCTGGGGGTGAGGCGGGTGAAGTGCTGCCAGATGAAGATCCGGGAGGAGAGCATCGGTTCGCGGCGCAGCACGGTGTGGCAGCCCTCACCGCCGACGAAGATGATCGCGAGCTGGGTGGAGGGCTCGTCCCACAGGTAGCGGAAGTACTCGAACGCCTCCCCGTTGAGCCACTGGGCCTCGTCGACGAGGAAGGTGCGGGGGCGCTCGGCCAGGGCGGTCTTGAGCAGACGGTCGAATTCGCTGGGGTGGCGCGGCGGCTCGCCAGCCAGGTCGAGCGCGGTGAACAGCTCGTAGCGCACCGCTCGGGCGGTGGGACGGGCCCGGAAGGTGATCTTGCGGACGTCCTCGCCGGGTTCAAGTTTACGCAAGCAGGTGTTGACGGCGAGCGTCTTGCCGAAGCCGGCGCCGCCGTGGATACACATCATCGCGCGGGCAGCGACCGTATCGCCGATGTTCTCCCGCGCGGTGAGCAGGGCGCGGGTGGTGACCACGGAGGCGTCGGGCAGGTCGACGTACTGGTAGGTGGCCGCGGTCACGAGGCGTCTCCGTCTTCAGTGGTCTGAGCAGTCGATCCGGGCACACGCCCGGGGGGAGGTTCGGACGGGACGGAAGCAGGCTGGCCGGGCGCGGTCCGGGTGACGAGGGATGGCGGGGTGCGCCAGTCGGCTGGGGGCGCGGCGGGCGGGATGAGGTCCGGCATCGCCAGATCGGACAGGTCGGCGCCAGCGGCCTGGGAGAGCTCGGCCTCGGCCTGCGCGGTGGTCAGGGTGCCGAGCCGCTGGGGGGCCTCGGGCTGGTTCACGGCTGCGTAGCGCTCGCGCTGTGAGCCCTCCAGGTCCTTCTTCAGGCGGCGGGCGCGGGCGGCCCGTGCCCGCCGCACAGCGCTGACCTGTTCCTCGGTTGCCTGGTCGGCCAGGTCCGCAGGACCGAGGTAGCGGCCGGTGGCCGCGTGGTAGACCTCGATGCGGTGGTCGTGGTGGGGCATGAAGCGGACCCGGACCTGGATCCCGGACTGACCGGTCATCCACGGCCCCACATAGTCACGTTTCCTGAAGCGGATACCGCGGGTCGTCAGCGTGCGGGTGCCGGCGTCCTCCAGGGTGAACGTCCACAGATCCGCCGCGGCCACGTCCCGTAGCGGGGTGGGATCGTCCTGCCACGCCTCAAGCGGAGTCCTGCCCCGCAACGGCGCGGGCTGGTGTTCGGTGTTCCACCACAGCGCCCAGGCGAGCAGCCGGGCGGTGAAGTCCTCGAAGCCGAGCAGTACCTCGTCCTTCGGGCGGGAAGGCCGTTTGCCGGGGCGCGGCTGGCGGGCGTAGCCGGGCAGCGCGGCCAGGAACATGCTCTCCACCGACCGGTTCAGGCCCTCCACGGTGCCCTTGAGGTGCGGGGTGTAGGCGGGCAGGTCCTCCACCGTCACGTCCAGGAGATCGAACGCGGCGGTCACCGTCCTGGACAGGAAGTCCTTGCCGCGGTCGACTCGCACTTTCTCGGGCAGGCCGCCGAACGGGCCGTAGGGGTCCTCGCGCAGGACCGCGGAGCGCAGCGCGGCCAGCACCGACTCCCGCGACGGATGCGCCGGCGTCACGGCGACGCCGGTGATCGCGTTGGTGGCGCAGTCGGTGAACCAGGTGATCCACGGCCTGCGGGCCCTGCCCTCGACATCGACCAGCACCGGGGCCTGGACGTGGTCGGTCTCCCACACCTGATTGCGCCAGCCCCGCGGCCGGGCCAGGAACACATCATGCTTACGCGCCGCCCGCTCCCCACCCGCGAGCCCCGCCCGCTCCCCCGGCGACAGATCCCGGTGGATCGCCCGGTGCAGCGTCGGAATCGACGGAGGCGGCTCCCCCTCGCCCCTGGCCGCGCGAGCAGTCAGCTCACGATGCACCGCTGCGACGTTTCCCTTCCACAAGGCCAGCAGACGGCGCACTTCGGGGGTGACGGAGAAGCGGTCTTTGCTCTGGGCCCGTGCCCCGGGCTCTGCAGCCGCTGACTCGTCACGCTCGGCAGCGGCCAGCCACCGCCACACCGTGCGCTCGGTCACTTCCAACGACTGAGCCATCAGCCGCACATGCCGCGTTGTCAGTTTCTGTTCCTGCCGCAGGGCGAGCAGCCGGCGCACGGCAGGGCCGCGCAGCGCCGACAGGGAGGAGGAAGGCAGGCCTCCCCGCACGCCCGGGCCCTCCCCGTGCGCGCCGGAGCGGGAAGCGTCCTCTGCCGGCTCGGCCGCGCCGGTCACAGTGGTCCCATGAGCCGTGCGCAGGCCCGCTCCAGCATCCGGCGGTCCACCACCGCCCGGCTCTTAGCGTAGGTCTCGGCAGTCAGGTGCGAGGTCAGCTTCGCCCAGGTCCGGAAGTTGCCGTGCCCCACATGCTCGTCCACCCACGCGACATCGTCCGCGGTCACGTCCTCCCACAGCGGGTGGAAGGCAGCCATCACGGTGGCCACCTCCCGCTGGCTGAGGCGCGGCACCAGCTCCCAGGTCAGCACCCGAGAAGCCAGCGCAGGTACCCGGCGCAGCGCCCGTTCGCTGCCCGCACCCGCGAGCACGAGTGCCGTATCCGTGTCCGGGTGGTCCCACAGCTCGCGCAGAAACTCCAGCGCCGGTCCCGGAAGGCGCTGTGCCTCGTCCAAGACCAGCACGCGGGGCTGCCGCAGCGCGTTCACCAGCGTCAGATCAGCCTCCCCCGCCCCACGCGGCAGACGCCTGCCCAGCTCCAGGGCGTCCGCGAGCACCCGGCGCAGTTCGGGAACCGTCGGATGCACACCGACATGGACCCGGCGGACCCGGGCCGGGTGCGGCAACTGGGAAAGGGCGTACTGCAACGCGACCGTCTTGCCCTGGCCAGCATCGCCGTACAAGCACACCACCGCCCCCACCGCGGCCGCGTGCGCGACCGTCCGCAGCACCGACCGCACAGCGGACGTGTGCACCACCTGCGCGCCCGGCACCAGAACCGGAACCTGCGCCAAGTGCTTCTGCTCCCGCAGAAACACCTGCCCAGCGCCACCCTTCTCGGCCACCACGTTCAGGCCCAGCTCGCTGAGCGGATCCGGCCGGCGCGACCCAGCAACCTCAGCCTCCCGCCCGGTCAGCAAAGCCCGCCCCGCCCGTCGGTCCCTGCGGATCACCCGGCTCAACGTCGACATCGACGGAACCGGGGGCTCACCGCCCGCGGCCACAAGCCGACGCCTCAGCTCCGAGACATTGCCCCCTGCCTCACCCAGCAGCTCCCACACCTCGTCCGACACCGCATACCCCTGCCGGACCGGCGCCTCCACCCGCCCGGTCGCCTTCGCCTGCTCCAGCCAGCGCCACACCGTACGCTCCGAAACACCCACCGTCTCAGCGACCGCACGCACATGCCGCGTGGCCAGCTCCCCCGCCCGTTGCCGCTCCAGCAGACGACGCACCACCAACCCCCTGGGCAGCACAGCCCCACGACCCGCTCTTACGTCTTGATCCACCCCACGATCACACCCGCGGGGCCAACCTCAACGCATCAGAACTCACGAACCTGAGACAACATCAGCTGCCATGCGATAAAGCCCCACGACAGCAATCCCACCTCTCAATCTCTCGCCTCATGACAGCGACCCACCCACCCGCAAACACCCACTGACCAGCCCCATAACACCAACCCCTGGACCAGCACGACCGACTCTCACCACCACCGACACGAAGCCGAAAGATCGCAGCTTGGTCGGTGGTCCTGCCTTTCCGCAGGGGCATTAGACCGGGCGGTCGAGAACCGCACAGCGATCACGGCGGGAGGAGCCGGAGGGGCGGTGCGGCCGGTTCGGTCCCGAGTCGCAGAAGCCGGGCGACAGTCCAGGTCCGAGCGCGGTCTTGCGCGTCGAAGAGGTCGGTGTGGGTGATCATGACTTCGGTGGCCCCGGCGTCGAAGTAGCGGCGCAGACCGGCAGTGACAGTGCCCTCGTCGCCGGCGATCAGCAGGTCCGCCGCGCTCGACAGCCCCTCGTTCGCGATGACCTTCTGGTAGGACGGGATGCTGTCGTAGAAGTCGAGGGCGGCCGAGACGCGGTCGCGGGCGGCTGCGGCGTCGTCGGTGACCACCGCGGGCACCCCGGCCACGATCTGCGGGGCCGGCCGCCCGGCCGCGGCGGCGGCTTCGGTGATGGCCGGCACGATCTGTTCGGCGAGGGTACGAGGCCCGGCGAGGAACGGAATCGTTCCCTCGGCCAGCTCGCCTGCGGCCGCGAGGGCCTGCGGCCCCATCGCAGCCACCAGGACCGGGACCGCCGGGGAAGCTCCGGCCACGGCCGTCGAGCCGACTGGCCGCGATGTCAGCGTTTCCCCCACGAAGGCGGCGTCGTCGCCGTCCAGCAGCGGGCGCAGCGCGGTGAGGTACTCGCGCAGGTGCTGGATCTGCGGCGGATACGGCAGGCCGAACTGCGGCTCGAGAACAGTGCGCGCGCCGAGTCCGACGCCGAGCCGGAAGCGCCCTGCGGCAGCCGCCTGCGCCGTCTTCGCCGCAGCCGCGAGCAGCAGCGGATGGCGAGGGTACATCGGCACGACAGAGGTACCTACGCAGACCCTGGGTTCCGCCCGGCCCACCAGCCCGGCGAGCTGGGGTGCGTCGTAATCCGCCGCCTGTCCGAACCACACGGTGCGCACCCCGGCGTCGGCCACCTCGTGCGTGAACTCCACAGCCCGGTCCACAAGGTTGGTCATGCCAGGTTCCTGCGCGAACGTGCCTCCCAGAAACACTCCGACCCTCATTCCGGCAGTGTCCATCATGAGCTCCTTCGTGATCCGCTTCCCATGACTCACGTCGTCTTCACCACCGCGACCTCCCTCGGCCCGCAGCACCACGGTGATTGCAGGCTCTGCAATCACTGTACAGTTTGATTGCAGTTTCTGTAGTCACTACTCTGCGTGTCATGGGACGATGGCCGGGCGGCACGCAGGAACGGCTGCAGGAAGCCGCGATCGAGTTGTTCACCGAGCGCAGCTACGAACGTACGACCGTCGCCGAGATCGCGACGCGAGCCGGCCTGACCGAGCGCACCTTCTACAACCACTTCGCCGACAAACGCGAGGTGCTCTTCCCTGAGCAGGACTCGTTCATCGCCGAGGTCCGCGAAGCGGTGGGCGCGGCACCCGCCAAGCAGTCCCCGCTCGACGCGGTCAGCGCGGCATTCATCGCCGGCAGTGACTGGTTCGACCAGCGCCGGGAGGCAGCACAGCGCCGCAGGCACATTCTCGACGCACATACCGATCTGCGAGAACGCGAATGGGCGAAACTGGCAGCCCTTGGTGAGGCGATCACCGCCGCGCTGCGCACACGGGGCATCCCCGACCCGGCGGCCACGCTGACCGCCGCGGTCTCCGTCACCGCATACCAGCTCGCCGCAGCCCGGTGGCTGGCCGATCCGCAGTACGGCACGCTCGGGCATCACCTGCACACGAGCTTCGAGGATCTGCACCGCACCGCACGCAGCTGGTAACGCCCCATCGATACCGGCTGTGGCCGTCGGGGACCTCAACCGCCGGACAGCCAGTGCCGGACGCTTCATTCCGCGGGGTGTTGTCGGCCAAGGGATGCGGACAGGTCGCCGGTGGTCAGAAACGCGGTCGGCGACGGCGGTGGGCTCAAATGTCCAGGACCCCTTCGGCTGCGAACCCGCCATACTCATAGCTGCCGGTGAACCACTCACGCGCCAGTTCCTGCAACGCCCCGGCCGGAAACCGGCGAACCCTCCTGCTTCGCCGGGCGGTCACATGGATGGCGGGGAGACGAGTCCGGCCGCCACCCGCGAACTCCAGGAGGAGACCGGCGTCACGGTCCCGGCCACCGATCTGGCGCAGAGGGGCGCCTACGACGCCATCGGCCGCGACCCCCGCGGCCGGTACGCCACGGTCGCCTCCACGGCCACCCTGCCCTCGCCTATTGCCAACTCGCATGAAAGTAACCTGCGATTTTGCAAACCATGCCCCGGCCATCTCGCACTCACTGCGCCACACGGCCCGACATATACGCATGTCAGAGGCCCCACCGTCAGGACACCGCGATGAAAGGCCCACGGACACCGAGCCGCGAATCGGCAGCGGTCCCGAAGAAGCGGCCGGTGCGGGAGCACCACGAGGAGTGTGACAAGGAGCTGTACGAGGGCAGGAACTGCACCTGCTGGTCCATCAAGCGGTTCGGGCCGCCCTCCGGGCGGGAGGGCTACGGGGACGACTTCTGACCGCTCCCCCGCCGTGAGGCCCCGGGCCCGCCACAGGGCCCTCGTACGCCACCGGCGCGGGCTACCAGCGGCGCAGGTCGACGCCGATGTCACGGCCGAAGCCCTCCGACTCGCTCAGCACCCTCGTGTTCCAACCGAACCCACGGATGCACAGACCTGAAGCACACCGTTGGACCCGTGGGTTCGAGCTGAAGAGTCCTCGGTTTCCCTGAACCCACGGGGATCGGGGCCCGGTACTCCCGGCTCCCAAGGGCCACGGCACGCACGGCCCCAGCCCCGCCTCCGGCCCCGAGCGCCAGGTGCGGCGTGGACCTGCACCGAACAGGGCCCCGTCTTTGCCCGGGAGCCAGCCCGCATCCGCGCCCGGCGGATCGCGGCGATGAGCTGGGGGATGGTGTCCTGGGAGGCCACCGCGTCGTCCGGGACGGTGGGGTACAAGAACCGCAACCTGATGCCCCGACAACCCGCCAGGCTCGAAAACACGGCTCTGACCAGCAGAATTGAGGAACTGCAACTGGGGTACCTAGCAAAGCGTCGGCGGGAAAGCCCATGGCCTTCCCGTCGACGCGTCCGTATGCCGGTGCTCAGCTGCGGTGCGGTGTTCGGAGCCTGTGTGCGGTGGGCCATGCGGCGCCGGTGAGGAGCAGGAAGGTCACGCCTGCCGCGGTCGTCGTCGGCACGAGATCCGCCCACGTGTCACTGGTGTCGGCGTTGAGCCATGCCAGCGCGGCGAGGAGCCACAGTGGCAGACCGGCCCAGGCCAGCGACCCCGCCACCCAGCGCAGTGCCTGGGCGGTGCTGCGCCCGGCCGTGCGAAACGCCTGGGCGGCGAGCAGTGCCTGGGCCAGGAAGTACGCCTCGCCCAGCATGAGCCCTGTCCAGTACGAACCTGACAGCCAGGCGGTGGCGGGGACGCCGATCAGCATCGCGGCGACCCCGGCCGCGGCCCACACCGCCGTACAGGCCCTGATACAGGTGCGCGCTCGTGTGGTGGGCACGTCAGTCTCCGTCCGCGGCAGTCGTCATAGGGGGCGTCTTGTCGTCACAGAAGATCACCCGCTTCGGTGTTTCATTGGCCGTGGTGAGCGGCGGAACCGTGATGGTGGGCCTCAGGGGATGAAGGCGGGATCGATGCCCATCGCGGCGACGCCGTCACGCACCGAATGAACGAACTGCTCAAGTGCGGCTGCCAGAACATCCCAGGTGACAGGTGAGGTCCAGAAGTCCGGCGTGTAGGTGGAGCCGATCCGCCAGCCCTCGTCGGAACCCGTGATGCGGATCAGCCCCGGGTCCGCCTGCATCGAGTCGAGCTCAAAGTCCTCCCGGCCAGCGTCCGGGCCCTGGAGCCAGAGCGCCACGCGGTAGGCCAGCTCGGCCACGGGGAATGCCTCCTCGGACCACACCACCCGCCCGTCTTCCCAGATGGACAGATCTGCCTCGATGTCGAGGAGGAGCACAGCCAGGGGAGCCTCCTGCGGGGTGAGGCCGCGCCGCGGCAGATCCGACAGTCCGAAGTTTCGGCAGGTGAACCGCACTGCCCGGCCTCCATGACAACTGAGGCCCTGCTCCGGGCCGCCCAAATACGGACAACCGTACCAAGGTCAACCGGACAGGCCTCAGATGCGCGCGAGGATCTGCCGGAGGGGGTGCCCCAGGGCGTCCGTGAGCGCGGCCAGTTCCTCGCCGGTCAGCCGTGCGCGGTTCGGATGGCGGGCCTCGAGCCGGAAACGCGCGAACCCCATCGGCCAGTCGTAGGCCAGCTCGTTGAGCGACGTCTCGACGCCGCAGCAGGGGACCGTCACCGTGAGCGTCCGGAAGCCCTCGTCGTAGCGCTGCGAGACGGCCTCCCCCCACCAGTCAAAGGCGAGTTGCGCACCGCACTGCGGGCAGGAGATCTTCTCCAGGTTGACGCCGCAGTCGACCACTTCGACGCTGTCGTGCCACCGAGTGTGAAGGCCGCGGCGGGCGTCGTCTGGCAACATCCGGGCCAGCGCGGCCGCAGCACCCTCTGCCGCCTGCCTACCTGGCTGCCAGTACGGATCGGTCGCAATGACCGTCAGACAGGTGCCGCTCATCGCCCGCCTCCAAAGCTCAGGCAGCCAGACCCAGCAGGAGGGCCGGGTGCTGGCTCCAGGCGGTGGTCCTCACGGCCGGTCACGCCCTGACTTCTCCTACCGCCTCGTAGGCCCCCCTTGCCGTTGCCGCGCACGCTACGAGGAGGCCGTCTGCCGGTCGCCTTGCGCGCTTCCGGCACGCCCCGTGCGTACGGCCGCGACGAGAACCGCCACAAGACCGGAGCCCTGCGCTACGCCCTGGAAAAACCCGGACGGGATCAGGAATCCCGTTGCCAACAGCAACAGGCCGACAGCCATCAAGCTGGTCGTCGGCGTCCTGGTCACAGTTCCTCGCGTCATGCCTTCACTGTAATGGTCAGGAACAATGCGTGGGCGGGCGCCCCTTATGGCGCGGCTCGCCGTAATCAAGACAAGGCCACAAGAACCGAAAGCAGCTCACTGAGCGACCACATGGCCAGAAGGACATGATCGTTCTCACCGGCATTTTCTGTACCGGAACATCACGTCCGGAGAAGCCCGCGAGTTCACGGAAACTGAAGGGGCCGGCGACCCGGAGTGGGCGCTGCTCTTCGCCCAGGACCCCGACGCCAATCGCCGGGCGAAGCTGGCCGCCTGTCCCGGACTTCCGGCCGATGTGAGGGAGACGCTCGCCGGCGACCCGGACGTACAGGTCGTCGCGGAACTCGCGTTGTGGACCACGGCGGACCTGGCGGCCCGTCTCGCGCGCCACCCGCATGCCGAGGTCCGCCGCGCGGTGGCGGCCAACGAGGCGACACGACCGCAGGTCCTGGCCGTACTGATGAGCTAGAAAGGCAGCTCGTCGACCACGGCTGACTCCGTTCCCTGCCACTGAGCCCACCGGCCTGGGACAGAGGAGCAGGCCGCAGTGAGGTGGGCCAGGCTTCTCCCCCGAACGTGCAGCCAGCTGTAAGCCGTCAATCCGTCCTGACGCAGAAGAAGCCCGGGAGCGGAGTACCAGCGGACCGGAGAGTCGTCGTCACCCGTCCACATGGGGTAATCCGGGAGAGCGACTCGCTCAAAGAGCTGCGGAAGCATTTCCGCAACATTGGGAGGTATTTCACACGCGTTGTAGAACCGCCCCTCGCTGAACAGCGCCTCCGACAGGACCAGCTCCACACACGCCAGCGAGACCCTGTCCATGAAGGACCGCCAACCGTCACGCGACTGCACGACGACCGGCGGGTCAGTCTTGCCCAGATCGCACAGACACCCCCCAGAAGGCACACCCTTGGTTTTCGCTGCGGAAACACAGCACACCACCGAGGTCCTCGTGTACGAAGAGTTCTGAGGGAGGCAGCATCGGGTCCTGGTGCTCGAACAACGCCGAACGACGGCCAAAGAGCAGGTATGCCTCACGCAGAGCGGTAGGCAGCGACAGACCCAGCCGGCCTTCCGCATGCTGGAGCTCTTCCTCGCCGAAGCCGTCCCCATCGGTCAGGGGCGCATGCCACCCAGCCGCAAAGGTCCGGATGAAGTCCCACGCCTCCGACCGGTCCAACATGCCGTCACGTATGGCCATAGATGCATCGAAGTCACCCACCATGCCGTGGACGGTACCCGTTCCACAGATCCGCCGGGAAACGATCACACCACCGACGGGAAACGATCTTGCAGTCGGTGGCGGCTCTACTGGTCAGAGACGCTCGTGAACAGCCCTACGAGGAAGAGGGCCCGGAGCCGGAGGAGAGCCGGGGCGGGCCCGTCGCGGATTGGTCCGCCCGCCCCGGATCAGTTCGGCGGCTGACGTCTACTGCTTGCACGCCCAGGCGCGGCCGGCGGCCGAGCCGGTCTGGCGGTACTCGTCCAGCTCCGACATCTTCGGGTCGCGCAGCATGCGCAGGGCGCCGGCCTGCCCCGAAGCCGTTGAGGCCGTCCGGTCTTACCACCACGGTGGACGTGTTCCCATGCCGTAGGTATGGCGAGGTGACCGGTACTACGATCGGCTGGCGTGGAGAGAGCATCGCCGCCACCACTTTGTTCGACATGGACCGCCGTGCCCCCGGTGACGGCAAGGCGGCGGTCCTCTACGCCCGCGACAAGCGCCACCATGGCAGTGGTCCCAAGCCGGAACTCAGTAAGCCGGTCCGCCGGCCGGTCCGGGAGGACTGCTCGACGCCCGGCGACCGCGACCCGGACCGGCCGAACTTCGCAGTGCTGCATGTGAATTCCGGCGGCAACGGCACCGTCGGCCGCACCGCGATGCCCCGGGCCGTCTACCGCTGCAAGGACCATTGCGCCGAGGCGGCCGGTACGGCGTTCGCCTGCGTATCCTGCCCCCGCCCTGCGAGAACAAGGAAGCCCCACCTCATGACTGCTGATGAGTTCAACGCCCTGTACGCCGTGGGCACCCCCGTCATCGCCTACCCCGGCATCCGCCCCCAGGAGGAACTGACCGGCCTCGCCTGCGAGCGGATCGTGACCCGCACCCGCACCACGGCAGGCCCGTCGTCATGGTCAAGGACCACGGTGCTCACATCGCCCTGACGCACATCGACGTCGCCCACGGAGAAGGCTGGCCGTGAAGAGTGGCCGGTGATCGGCCATGGGGACCGCCCGGGAGGCGACGAGCTGGCGACATGCACATAACATGGCCTTTCGTGACAGAACAGCTTCCGGACTTTCCGTACCACCCTGATCCGCTGGCCACCGGGTCGGTTATCGCTTCCGACGCCGTGTGCATCAGATGCAACCGGGACCGGGGCTATCTCTACACCGGTCCGATCTACACCGCGGCGGATGTCGACGACGGGGTGTGCCCGTGGTGCATCGCCGACGGCAGCGCCGCCCGGCAATACGACGCACAATTCACCGGCGGGCCCAGCGACGACATACCGGACGCCACCTGGGAGGCACTCTCGACGCGGACCCCGGGCTACAGCACCTGGCAGGGCGACGGTGACTGGTTGGTCCACTGCGGCGACGGCGCCGCCTTCCTGGGGCCGGTCGGCGCCCGGGAACTGGCCGGCTACCCCGACGCCGTCGAGGCCCTGCGCCAGGAGACGGCCGGCTGGGGCGGCAGCGCCGACGATGTCGAGCGCTACCTCACCGCTCTGGACAAGGACGGCTGGGCCACCGCCTACCTCTTCCGCTGCCGTAGCTGCTCGGTGCACCTCGCGTACTCCGACTTCGCCTGAGCATGGCGTGCAACCTGGTGTCGGACGATCGATCGGCCCCGGCTGCACCGAGGCTGAGAAGGGACACCGCTGCGGCCGCCCAAGTGGCGGTGGTGGGCGCGCGTTCGCTCACCGCATCCGCGCGGCGTGGCCAGCGCCCCCTCGGAGGTGGCTCAAGCACAAGAACCTCAACGTCCTGGGTCGCTACAGTTTCACCGTCACCCAGTCGGCGGGCGGCAGCCTGCGCCCGCGGCGGGGCCCCGACGCGACCGAACTCGATGACGACGAGGACGGCACGGAGGACTGACGGGTGTCAGGTACCGGCCAGGGCGCCAATCAACTTCTGGGCCGCCGCCTTGGTCAGCCGCTTCGCGGGGTCGCGGTCGAGCGCAGCGCGGGCCTTGTTGGCGATGCGCACCGCCAGTTCGGTGTCGCGGGCCCGGCCGACCGCTTCAAGGGCCTGCTGAGGGGCCGGATTCATGACACTACTTCCTTGGTAACCTTTACTTACCAGGGCTGGTAAGTAAAGGTTACCGCAAGGGGGCGGGATTCGAAGGCGCCTACTGCCTCCTTCTCTGCGGCGCGACCACGCAATGGCCGCGTTGCAGCGAAACACCTGGCGGGCTCGGCGCGGCCGTCGACGCCCCGTCCGCGGCCGAATGCGCGTCGGCCCCGGCGGCCCCTGTACGGCACTTTTCGCTCCGCCGGTGACCTCGTCGGCGTTCACATACTGCGGACCTCTTCCGGGACAACGGGACGGGGTGTAGAACTCGCAGGGCTCACCCGGCGCTGTCGAACAGGTCGGGCGCCGGCCCCTACGACGGGAGACCGATCACCCATGCTGCATCTGATACGGCGCAGAGTGCGGACGGCCGCGCTCGCGCTCTCGGCCATCGCGGCCCTCACCTTCGGTGCTGCCACCCCGACCGGCGCGGCAGCGGCCCCTGCCCCCGCTCCCAAGAAGCAGGGGCCGGCCTCGGTGGCCTACGTCGAGGTGAACGACCACAGCATGCTCAACGTAGGCAAGTACACCCTCGCCAACGGCGGCGGCAACGCCTTCGACGTCGCCGTGATCTTCGCAGCGAACATCAACTACAACACGGACACGAAGACGGCGTATCTGCACTTCAACGAGAACGTGCAACGCGTCCTTGACAACGTTGCCACCGAGGTGCGGCCGCTGCAGCGCAAGGGCATCAAGGTCATCCTCTCGGTGCTCGGCAACCACCAGGGCGCGGGCTTCGCCAACTTCCCGTCACAGCCGGCGGCCATGGCGTTCGCCCAACAGCTGTCGGACGCCGTGGCCAAGTACGGCCTGGACGGCATCGACTTCGACGACGAGTACGCCAAGTACGGCACCAACGGCACCGGCCGGCCCAACAGCAGCTCGTTCGTGCACTTGGTGACGGCACTGCGCGCCAACATGCCGGACAAGATCATCAGCCTCTACAACATCGGCCCGTCCGCCTCCCGCCTCTCCCACGGCGGCGTCGACATCTCCTCCAAGTTCGACTACGCCTGGAACCCGTACTACGGAACCTGGCAGGTCCCCGGCATCGCACTGCCCAAGACGAAGCTTTCCCCGGCGGCCGTCCAAATCGGCCGCACCTCGCAGCGCACAGCCGCCAGCCTCGCCCGCCGCACCGTCCGCGAAGGATACGGCGTATACCTCACCTACAACCTCGACGGCACCGACCGCAGCGCCGATGTCTCCGCGTTCACCAGGGAGCTGTACGGCAGTGACGCCGTATACACGCCATAAGACGCCCACACGCCTCGGCACGCGGCGCCCCTCTGGCCCTCACCGCATCCAGTAGCAATACGCCCGGCACAGGCCGCGCCTCTGACAACGATGTCGGGGGCGCGACCACACGGCGGTGCGCCATCGGCGGCCCTCCGAGGCGTCCCCGATGCGTCGGATCGCCAGTCCTTGCCCCCAGGACGGCAAAGGCGGAATACCGGAGGTTTCGTACTGAGACGAGGCAAAACACTTAAGCATCTGAGAGTTTCACCCTGTCTCGTTGCGGCTTATCCAGTTTTAGCTGGTCTACTAATCACCCGCTCTGGAGGAGCGCAGCCACTCACCGCACCCCGCCAGAGCGCTACCAGATGATTGCCGGACGAGGAGGGAGGCATTCGATGCTGATCAGGGCGGCCCGTCCCGAGGAAGCGGCCATACTCAGTGAGCTGGCCCTTCGTTCGAAGGGTCGCTGGGGATATGACAAGGAGTTCCTGGAAAAAAGCCGCGAGGAGCTGACGCTTCAGCCAGGCGACATCGAACAGCGGCGCACCGCCGTGGCGGAGCACCAGGGACACGTCCTCGGGTTCGTCACTGTCCAGGACGACCCGCCGAACGGTGAACTGGGCATGCTGTCTGTGGATCCGCCGGCCATTGGCGGCGTCGGGCGCTTGCTCTTCGAGCATGCGCTTGCCGTCGCGGAGGCCATTGGATTCAAACAGCTGAAGGTCGGGGCTGAGCCGCACGCTGAGGCGTTCTACCGCGCCATGGGGGCCACACGTATCGGAACGGTGCCTTCCGGCTCCATCCCTGGCAGGGAACTTCCACTGATGACCATCGCCCCCCCCCACACGCCGTAGCCCTCAAGAGCAGCCCTGACGATTGGGCCCGTCCGCCTGTGGGCGACTGGGCACAGTTGCGTACACCGACACCTGGGCCAAGAATCGTTGACCGGGCAGCGGCGGCGGATCCAGAACCGGCGGGCGACCTTCTCGTGCAGGGGGTGCCGTCGCGGCGCTCGATGGTCACGTCCGAGGCCGGTGGCCGTCGTACGACGGGAGCTCCGGCGCGGCAACGTACGACTGCCCCTTCGGGCCGGGCCACTGACGATGCTTCGACATACCCGGCAGCGTAGCCACCGGTCCGGACGAGCGGCAGGGCGCGAACTGCGCACGCCTCCAACGGGGTTGATCAGAGCGCTGGATCACGCGGCCTCTCCCGTCCCCTGCCGAGAGCGAGGTGCCGAGGCCACGGTCACCCCAGCCCGTTCGGCACGAGCCCGGCGCAGCGCGGCGGCCTCGGTCGCCGGGGCCTGGCGGCGGTGCTGGACGCGGGCCTGCTCAATCGGGGCCGTCGCGTCCTCCGGGGCGACGTCGGGCTCGGGGAACGCCCGGCGCGACAGTTCCCGCATCGCGGCGGTCTGCCGCTCCACCGCCTCCGCGATGGCCGGGGCCGTCAGGGACGGCCGGGCGGCCTGCCGGTGCGCCTCGATCGCACGGCGGTAGCCCTCCGGCGGCGTCCGGCGCTCACCGGCACGGCGGGCGCGGCCGTCTGCGAGGCCGGGGCGGCGGCCGCCGTGCCGGGGTCGCCTTCACGGGCGTGGGCGCCAGGACGTGGACGGTGCGGACGTTCGCGCCGGACGCCTTTTCGTTGGCGGCCGCGATCAGCTTCGGTGCGTTCCAGCGCAGCTGCGTGCCGTACGCGGGAGCGTCGGGAGCGACGTCCAGGCGGCCGGTGTCCGCTTCGAAGCCCACGGTCTGGACATGCCCGGCGAGTTCGGGCGCGGCCGCGGCGAGGGTGTCGTCGAACCGGGCGAGGACGCTGCCGCCGGCGGCCGGGGCGACCATGGCGCGCTCGGTCATCTTCATGCCGATCGCCGCGCCGAGCCCGAGCGGCTCGCGCCCGTCGTGCCGTACGACCGCTTTGGTGCGCCGCTTCGGTTTCTTGGTGGTGGCACTGTTCTTCTTCGCCGCCTCCCGGGCCGCGACCAGGGCCTGGCGCGCGAGGTCGACGCCGCTCGGTTCGGTCATGGGATCACCGTCCCGGTGGCGTCGTTGTCCAGCGGGCGCGCGGCGAGCTCGGGCTGGCGGTCCGTCCACGGCACGGACCCGGCCTGCTCGGTGCGGGCGGCGGCCTGCTCGCGCAGCTGCTCCAGCTGTGTCGCCAGCAGGTACTCGGCCACGCGCTCCCGGGCCGCGTCCGCGGCCTTCGTCGCGTCCGCGACGGCGTCCGCGCCGGTCGGGTTGTACTGGAACCAGGGACGGCCCTGCTCCGCCTTGTACGCCCGCCGCGCCTCAGCTTCGGCTTCCTCGGTCCCGCCCAGCATCACCAGGGCATTGCCCTGGTACTCGTCGGCGGCCTGCTGTGCGGTCTGGAACGCGGTGAATGCGTAACGCGCCCGCAGCCGCCTCCCGATCGGCCTCCAGGGTGGCGACGTCGGTGATCTCCAGGAACTCCTGCCATGCGGCGGCGGTGCTGGTACCGATCGCCGCCCGGGCCCTGGCGGTGGCGGCCGCGACGCTGCCCGGGTCGGTCAGGCCGACGGACCCGGCCGCCGCGAGGAGACCGGCCTCACCGATCAGGGTCTCGGCCTGACGGCGGTGGTTGCACGCCTCGCACAGCTCCGCCGCCTGGCTGCGCCCGCAGTCCTCGCACGGCAGGGCTTGGCGCACCGCTTCGGCGGTGCGCGCGGCCTGGCGCTCGCGATCCTCCCACTCCCGGGCAGTCGCACGGGCGGCGTCGCGGCGGGCCTGCTCGGCACGGGCCTGCTCCCGACGCCAGGCGAGGTCCTCCGCCTCGATGGGCGACTGGCGAGGCTTCACGGTCCACAAATCGCCCCATTCAGGACTTTAGGTCCTAGTCGGGCTCGGCGGGTTGACGAAAAATCAGGGGCGTCCAACACCACGTGGCACAGGCCGCGGACTAGGCCGTTTCCTTCAGATCATCGGATCGTTGGTTGATGTGTGTCGTTGACTGACGCCCAATGGGCACGCATCGAGCCGTTGCTGCCGGATCGG
>NZ_JBEZAN010000036.1:0-42744 GCF_040646595.1 Streptomyces sp. NPDC045470 | reverse complement strand
ACCAACTACTGGCAGCCCTCCGCCGCGGCCTCCGCCAACTCCAGTACCGAAGCAACCTCATCGACAGCTGCCTCGCCGCAACCAGACTCGCACTCACGACAACGCGCAGACAACCCCAGTAGTACGCCTGACAGGCCCGCAGCAGGAGGGCTGACACTGCGCACTGTGCGGTGCCCGGCTGTACGCCGACCGCTCCCTGGGCATCCACCGGATCCTCTCCTGCGGCCAGGAGATCGATGCCGAACTGTGGGCCTGCGCGCCGTCGTGTGAAGCGGCCGCATCGGCGCGACGTCCTCTTCACTGACCGCCGACGCGACGCGCACCGCGGATCGTACCGGCGCCGCCCGCTCTCTGCTCGCCGCCGAGCAGGCATAGCCGTACGTACGCGTTCAGTGAATGTGCGGTCTACCGTGTGTGGCATGACAGGTGGGGAGCAGGGCTGGGGGCCGGGTCGGGACCCGGAGCAGCCGGGGGAGCAGGGGCTCGGGGCGGGCGCCGGAGTGGACATGGGAGCACTGCGCGGGCTGGGGCGCACTGATGATTTCTTATCTGGAGGAGGCCGGCCGCCCGGCGCCCAGTGAGGAGTGGGCGCTGACCTTGGCCGATCTGGACCGGCGCCTGGTCAACGCTCTGGCCGCCATCTATGAGCAGGCGACGGTATCGGTGCTGGCGGGTGCGGAGACCGAGCGGGTGCTGCTGTGTGCGCCGGAGGGGCGCGGGGTGACGGGGCTGCTGGCGAGGCGGGCTCTGAAGTGTGTCCACCTCGCCCGGCCGGGCGCGCGTCTGGCGGCTCTACATGGCCGCCTCCGCACTCGCCTTCGAACGCAACGCAACCGCATCGGCGTCAACCAGGTCCTCGCGGTGAAAACGCCGGAGGGCAAGGCTTCAGGGATGCCGCTGAGGGCGAGGGACTGGCGGTGAGGGCCAAGCCGTCCGGCGTTTGAGGACGATACGAGTGGGGCCCCGGACACGTCGGCGTCCGGGGCCCCACCTACGTACCGCTCCAGCCTGCGCGGCTACTCGCTCTTAATGGCCTGCAGCGGGTTCAGGCGAGCTGCGCTCCGCGCCGGCCAGACCGCCGCCATGACGCCGACCACCGCGGCGGTCGCCAGGAAGATCACGATCCGGCCGACCGGGATCTCCATCGAGTACGTGGCGACCTTCCCGGCGATGCTGCCGCCCACGGCCCAGCCCATGAAGAGACCGAGACCGATGCCGAGCACCGCGCCGAACAGCGAGATCACGACCGACTCCAGGCGCACCATCTGCTTGACCTTCGCGCGGTCGAGGCCGATGGCCCGCAGCATGCCGATCTCGTGCTTGCGCTCGAAGACCGACATGGCCAGCGTGTTGATGACGCCGAGCACCGCGATCAGGATGGCCATCGCGAGGAGGCCGTAGAGCATGTCCAGCATCGTGTAGATGAAGCCGCCGTACTGCTTGCTGATCGCGTCCTTGTCCTGGACGGTGATGGCCGGGTTCTCGCCGAGGGCGTCGACGATGGCCTTCTCGGCGCGGTCCGACGTGCCGTCCTTCATCTTCACCAGGACCTGCGTGTCGACGAGCTTGGAGAGGTGCGGATCGACGACGGAGGTGGCGGCGAAGACGCCCTTGAACATCATGTTGGCCTCGTAGACGCCGCCGACCTTCAGCCGGACCGTCTTGTTGTCGTCCTTGAACTGCACCGGAACGGTGTCACCCGTCTTCAGGCCCTTGCCCTTGGCCATCTCACGGTCGATGAGCACCGAGTCACCGCCCAGGCCCTCGATCGAGCCGTTGTCGAAGTCGAGCCCGATCAGCTTGTCGATGGCCTTGGGGTCGACGCCAGAGATGGTGGTGAATGAACCGTCCGCCTCGCCGTGGACGCTGCGGATCGGGCTGCTCGCCTCGACGTCCGGCAGCTTGTCGATCTTCTCGCGGACCTCGGGGGCCAGCTCCTGGAAGTTCGCCATGGAGACGCTGTAGTCGGCCTTCATGGCGCCGGCGGCCATCTTGTCGATGGCACTGCTCATGGAGGTCGCGATGACCGTCATCGCGGTGATGAGGGTGAGGCCGATCATCAGGGCCGCGGCGGTCGCCGCCGTGCGGCGCGGGTTGCGCACCGAGTTGAGGCGGGACAGCTTGCCGGTGACGCCGAACGGCTTCAGGAGCGGCGCGGAGGCGGCGATGAACGGCCGGGACAGCAGCGGAGTGAGTACGATGACGCCGACGAGGATGATGCCCGCGCCGCCCGCCATCGCGTAGTTGTTGTCCGCGAACAGCAGGACCGTGCCGAGGGCGACGATCAGCGAGCCGATGGTGTTGCGGACGACCAGGCCGCGCGTGGTGGGCGTCGCGTGGACGCTGTTCATCGCGGCGACCGGCGGGATCTTCGCAGCCCGGCGGCCCGGCAGCCAGGCGGCCAGCATGGTCACGACCACGCCGATCAGTAGTGCCACCACGATCGTGATCGGGGCGATGACGAGGGGACCGTCGGGCAGGGAGGCGCCGCGGGAGTTCATCAGGGACTCCAGGCCGACGGAGATACCGAGGCCGAGCCCGAAGCCGGCCACGGCGGCGACCAGGCCGACGAGGAACGCCTCGATGAGCACGGACCGCGTCACTTGGCGGCGCGAGGCGCCGACCGCCCGCATCAGCGCGAGGTCCTTGGTGCGCTGGGCGACCAGCATGGTGAAGGTGTTGGCGATGATGAAGATGCCGACGAAGAGCGCGATGCCGGCGAAGATCAGCAGGAACCGGCTCATCAAGCTGTTATTCAGCTCGATCATCCGCTTCTGGTCGTCCGAGAGCTGACCGCCGGTGACGGCGTCCGTGCCCTTCGGCAGGATCTTGTCGACCGAGCTCTTGAGCGCCGACTCGGAGGTGCCCGCGGCGGCCTTGACGTCGATCTCGTCGTACTCGGTCTTGTTCAGCGCCTTCAGCGCGGTCTTGTTGTCTAGGACGACGAGGCTGCCGCCCGCGACGACGCTCCCGTTGTCGGTGTCGAAGACGCCGGAGACCTTGGCGGTGCGGACGGGGCCGTCGGTGGAGTAGCGGACGGTGTCGCCGACCTGGTAGCCGGTGCGCTCCGCCGTGCGGGAGTCCAGCGCGATGTCACCGGCGGACTTCGGGGCGCCGCCCTTGGTGAAGGCGTACCGGGGGTCCTTGCCGCCCTTGCCCTGATAGTAGTTGGCGCCGGTGGTGCCCAGATTGCTGCCGAACAGCTTGCCGTCCTTGTCGGCGAGCGCGGTGAAGCCTGAGACGGAGCCGATGGCGGAGTCGGCGCCGGGCAGGGACGCGGCCTTCTTCAGAAGGCCGTCGGTGAGGCGTGCGGGCCGCTTGGACTTGCCGTCCTCGGAGGAGGAACCGTCGGACTTGATGGCGACGGAGACGTGGTCGAAACTCTTCGCCGACTTGTTCTTGTAGGCGTTGCCGAAGGTGTCGGTGAAGACCAGCGTGCCGGAGACGAACGCGACGCCGAGCATGACGGCGAGCACGGTCATCAACAGCCTGGCCTTGTGCGCGAGCACGTTGCGCAGGGCGGTACGGAACATGGGTGTGGATCCAGGGTGAGGTGAAGGCGGGAGACGTGCCCCGAAGGGGCCTTCTCAGGGGTGCGGGGGACTGCGCGGAAGGCCACGGCGTACGCGCGGGGAAGAACAGCGGACGTCGCCCGGAGGGCTAGCTCGTCCGGCCCTTGGCGTCGAGGTGCTTCATCCGGTCGAGCACCTGGTCCGGCCTCGGCTGGTGCATCTCGTCGACGACCCGCCCGTCCGCGAGGAAGATCACACGGTCCGCGTACGACGCGGCCACGGGGTCGTGTGTGACCATCACGATGGTCTGCCCGAGTTCCCGCACGGAGTTGCGGAGGAAGCCGAGGACCTCCGCGCCTGAGCGCGAGTCGAGGTTTCCGGTCGGCTCGTCACCGAAGATGATCTCTGGCTGGGAGGCGAGCGCGCGGGCCACGGCCACACGCTGCTGCTGGCCGCCGGAGAGCTCGGTCGGCCGGTGGCTGAGCCGCCCGGAGAGCCCGACCATCTCGATGACCTGCTCCAGCCACCGCTTGTCCGGCTTGCGGCCCGCGATGTCCATCGGCAGCGTGATGTTCTCCAGCGCCGTCAGCGTCGGCAGCAGGTTGAACGCCTGGAAGATGAAGCCGATCTTGTCCCGGCGGAGCTTGGTGAGCTGCTTGTCCTTGAGCGAGGACAGTTCCATTTCGCCGATGCGCACGGAGCCAGAGCTGAAGCTGTCCAGGCCCGCGACGCAGTGCATCAGCGTCGATTTGCCGGAGCCCGAGGGGCCCATGATCGCGGTGAACTTTCCCCGCCCGAAGTCGACGGAGACGTGGTCCAGGGCGACCACCTGGGTCTCGCCCTGTCCGTACACCTTCGAGAGATCTGTGGCGCGCGCGGCCACGCTGGTGGCGCGGCCGGCGAAGTGGATGGTGGTCACGGGACGGTGCTCCTGTCGGACGACGAGTGGGGACGTGCTCCATCGTCCTGGCCGATCACCGCCCTGTAGTAAGCCGCTGTTCCGGTTCCCGGGGCCGTCTCCAGTCGGACTTGAGGTCGGCCTGTCATACTTGGGGATGACACGTATCCCTAAGTCCGGCAGGAGGACTCCTCCTCCCCGGAAGCGGCGTGCGAGGTATGTGGTCAGCCCGTTACGCGCGGACATCTTCGGCTGCGGGGCCGCCGTATGGCCGGGGCTGGCCTAAAGCCAGCCAGTCTCGGCGCAGGGCGATCAGCCCAAGGTGGGGGAAGCGCCATCACACAGCGACGCCCGTAGCGGTCGCAACACGATCAGGGTGAGGCGCGGTCACCCTTGTTGAGGTGTCGTCACGCGTTCTTACCACTTCTTCACGCTCGTCGGCGCCTGCCACCTCGTCTACGTGGCGTTCCCGGATGCGGGATCCCGGCCGTCCTGCTCCGCCTACACCGACGTCGAGTGGGACGGTGTACAGGTGTCGACCGACCGGCACGCGTGGGTGACGCGCGCACCATCCGTACGAACGCCAAATGCAATGCCGTTGCCTTTGCTGACGGGGTAGGCTGCTTGATGGCCGCCGTGAGTGGTTCGGGTGTCTGCGAGCGTGTCGGAGTTATCGGGTCTGGGGCTGGTGACCTGGATGTATCCGCCGGGGCTGGTGGACCGGGTGGTGGCCGCCTGCGGGCGGGTGGAACAGCGCAGACGTCTTCTGCCGGCCCGGCTGGTGATGTACTTCGTGTTGGGGCTGGCGCTGTTCTCGCCGGCTCCGTATCTGGAGGTGATGCGGCACTTGGTCGAGGGCCGGAGAAGCCAAGGCCTGCGGCACCGAGAAGAGCTCGTTTCCGCAGGTGCGGATGGCCTGCCTGGTGGAGACCGGCACGCATCTGGTGCTGGACGCGGAGCTGGCCGGCTGCCGAACCGGAGAAGTCACCTTGGTCGGGCGCCTGCCCCGTTCCTGCGGCCCGGGCCAGCTCGTCCTGGCCGACCGGGAGTTCCTCGGGGTGCCGTTGTGGCGGGCTTTCACCGCCACCGGCGCCGATCTGCTGTGGCGGGTGCCGGGCAACCGTGTCCTGCCCGTCGACAAGCGCCTTACGGACGGGTCCTGGCTGTCCCGTATCCATGCCTGCACCGATCCCGGCCACCAGGATCCGGTCACCGTCCGGGTGGTGGCCTACCAGCTCGCCGGCACCGGCCGGGCGGCCGTCGATTACCGGCCGGTGACCAGCCTGCTCGACGCCCGCCGTCATCCCGCCCGCCAGCTGGCCGTGCTCTACCGTGAGCGCTGGGAGGCCGAGGCGGTCTTCGCCGAACTCAAGACCTGCCAGCGCGGTGCCCGAGTCGTGCTCGCCAGCAAGTCCCCAGATGGTGTGTGCCAGCAGATCTTGGCACAACTGCTGGTCCACCGGGCCCTGCGCGAGCTGATGCTCGAAACGGCCGTTGCCCGCCGCCTTGATCCCGACCGGATCTCCTTCACCGAAACCCTGCGCTCCGCCCGGCGCAGCGTGACCGTCACACCGGGCGGCTTTTCCCCCTGACCTGCTGGTCAGAGCACTCCACCTGTTGCAGCACGATCTGCTGGAACGACTCTGCCCGCAAGACGCCCGCGCAGCCAGCCCCGCGTCGTCAAACGCAAGAAGACCAACTACCGGCTCAAACGGATCGGACACCATACCTGGCCCCAGCCCCCCCCGCACCGGTGTCAGAGCCGTACGCATCCACCGACCGCAACCAGCAGGCCCATAAAGCAACGGCATTGTCTCTAGTACTGCAGTCGTGTTTCTCCATTTGGCCTGGTCATAGGGCCTTTGAGGAGTCTATCGAGCTGACTTGCCGTCAGGGCGGCGGTGGTTCGTGACTCACCCGTTCGAGGTTGGTGCGTCGCTGGTAGTGGCAGTGGCGCGCGACGGCCTGGTGACGGCGGCGCCAGCATGACCAGCGGAGCCGACGGGCGGGCGGCTGGTGCCGGAATGCCGGCGGGTGGGCAAGGTCCAAGAGCCGTCGGATTTCTGCCACAGTGAGGGGAGCGAGGCTGCTCGAACCGTTTCCGCGTCCCCCCTTTCGAATGCGTGGGCGGCCATCGCCGCGAGGAAGGCGTGCGCGAGCATGGCCAGGGTGATGTGGCGGTACCAGCCGACGTAACGGCGGACTTCGTATTGGTCCAGGCCGCATTCGTTCTTCGCGGCCTGGAAGCACTCCTCGATGGCCCACCGGGTGCCGGCCACCCTCACCAGCTCGACGACGGTGGTCTGCGTCGGGGCGAAGGCGAGGTAGTAGGCGATCTCGTCGGGATGTGCCAGGCTGCGGCGGGCCAGCACCCACCGGTAGTGGGTGGGAGATGTACCGTCGATGGTGGGGAGTTTGGCGGCTGCCCAGTCGTAGACCCGTGGCCCCTTCGCGCCGTCCCCGCAAGAGATCCGCTCCCAGGCATCGGCCGGGGCGCCGGTCAGGACATGGTCGATGCGCCAGCTGCCCAAGGGGGATTTGACCTGCTGCGACTTGGGCACCGCCAGGACGTAACCGACACCAGCCTCCTCCAGCATCCGCCGGAAGTGCCACTCCTGCCCGTAGGCCGCATCGGCGGTCACCCAGGCGATCGGCAGCACGGAGTTCAGGGCCCGTCGGACCATGGCGCGTGCAAGCTCTGGCTTGGTCGCAAAGGAACTGTCCTACGGGATGCGTGCGGCACGACAGCGTTCCGGATCCTCGGTCCAGGACCTGGGCAGATACAGCTCGCGGTCCACCAGCGCCCGGCCCTTGGCGGAGGCGTAGGCGGCGAAGACCCCGATCTGGCAATTCTCCGTCCGTCCAGCGGTGCCCGAATATTGCCGTTCCACCCCGGCAGAGACCGTGCCCTTCTTCAGGAAACCTGTGTCGTCGACGATCAGCACACCGTCCGGTCGGCCGAGCCGCTCGGCCACGTATTCCTGCAGGTCCTCGCGGACCTCGTCCGGACCCCACTGGCACCACGACAGCAGCCGCTGCAGCCCGTACGGGGTGCAGCGGCCGGCGTGCTCGGCCAGCTGCCAGCTGTTCTTGCGCCCCACCGGACCCAATAGACCGCGCACGTAGTCCCGCATCCGTCGCCGTGGCTCCACCCGGCCGAACCGCTCTCCCACCCGTAGCAGCAACGCGTCCAACTCGGTGTCCCAAAGGCCAACTTCGACATCACTCTTCGTCTCCATACCGAGTTCAACGCACCTCGAACGGGTGAGTCACGAACCACCGTCACCCTGACGGCAAGTCAGCTCGATAGACTCCCCAAAGGCCCTATGATCAGGCCAAATGGAGAAACACGACTGCAGTACTAGGGGACGGCCAAGGGCGCCGCCCAGTTACAGGACGGCTGCCAAGAGTTCCTTCGTATAGGGCGCGCCCGGTGTGTCGAAGAGCGTGTCCCGAGGCCCCGCTTCCACCAGCCGGCCGGCTTTCAGCACTGCGACCCGGTCGCAGAAGTGCCTTACCACCGCGAGGTCGTGGGAGATGAAGAGCAGTGACAGGCCCAGTTGCTCGCGCAGGTCCATGAGGAGGTTGAGGACCTGCGCTTGCACGGAGACGTCCAGCGCGGAGACCGGTTCGTCGGCGATGAGCAGGCGCGGCCGGACGGCCAGCGCGCGGGCGATGCCGATGCGCTGGCGCTGGCCGCCGGAGAACTCGTGTGGGTGGCGGGAGAGGTGCGATGTGGTCAGGCCCACCAGCTCCAGGAGTTCCGCCGCCCTGACCCTGCGCCGTTCCGGGTCCAGGTCCGTGTGGATACGCAGTGGTGTCGTGACGAACTGCTCCACCGTCTGGCGCGGGTTCAGCGACGCGTACGGGTCCTGGAAGACCAGTTGGACGTCCCGGCTCAGCTCGCGGCGAAGCCGCGCGTTCGTCGACGCGCGCGAGATGTTCCGGCCGTCGAAGAGGACCTCCCCGGCCGTGGGGCTGCGCAGGCCGGCCAGGACCCTCGCGATCGTGGACTTGCCCGAGCCGGACTCGCCGACCAGGCCCAGGGTCTCGCCGCGGCTGACGTGGAGGCTCACGCCGTCGACCGCGGTGTGCGGGCGGGAGCGGCGACGGCCCGGGTAGTCCACGCACAGGTCGCGCAGCTCGGCCAGCACACCGGGGGCAGGGGCCGTGCCAGGCCGGGCCTTCGCGGCACGGGGCTTCGGCTCCGGATCGTCGACTGTGGGCAGTCGGCTGCCGGGCGGGGTGCGCAGGGTGGGGGCCGCCTGTACCAGGGCCCGGGTGTAGGGGTGCGCGGCGGAGGTCAGCAGGCGCGTCGTGGGGCCTTCCTCCAGGGCCTCGCCGGCGCGCAGCACCAGCATGCGGTGGCACGTCGCCGCCACCACGCCCACGTCATGTGTGATGAGAACCATGGCGGTACCGGTTTCCGCCTGGAGTTCGCGGATCAGGTCGAGGACCTGGCGCTGGACCCTGGCGTCGAGCGCCGTGGTCGGTTCGTCGGCGATCAGCACGTCCGGGTTGTTGATCAACGCCATGGCGATGACCACGCGTTGGCGCATGCCGCCCGAGAGGTGGTGGGGGTGGTCCGAGGCCCGGGCGGCCGGGATGCCCACCCGCTCCAGCATCGCCGTCGCCCGTCGCAGCGCCGCCTTGCGGCCCGCCTTCGGGTGGTGGACGCGGTAGGCCTCGGCGATCTGCGCACCGATGGTGTGGTATGGCGACAGGGCGTCCAGGGCGTCCTGGAAGACCATCGCGGCCTTGGCGCCCCGGATCCGCTTCAGGACCGATTCCGGCGCACCCACCAACTCCGTTCCGTCGTAGCCCAGCCGGATGCTCCCCTCGACACGGGTGCGCGCCGGATCGTGCAGGCCCAGTGCCGCCAGGCCGATCGTCGACTTGCCCGAGCCGGACTCCCCGACGAGTCCCAGCACCTCACCCGGTGCCACGTCGAAGGAGATGTTCCGGACCGCCGGCACCGGTGCGAGTTCCGTGCCGAAGGTGACCGTCAAGTTGGTGATACGCAGCGCGGGTTGTCTGCTCATGCGAGCCTCACTCGGGGATCAAGCCAGGCCACCACCACATCGGCGACGGCGACGAACACGACGACGAAGAACGCGGCCAGGAGCACGGTGCCGACGGCCGTGGGCAGGTCGTTGCCGTTCACCGCGTCGACGGCCAGCTTGCCGACGCCGCCCAGACCGAACACGGTCTCCGTGATGAACGCGCCACCGAGCAGCGCCCCGACCTCCAGGCCGAGCAGCTGCACCAGCGGGCCGGCCGCTCCGCGCGTGGTGTACTTCAGATGGGTGCGCCAGGTGCCCAGGCCCTTCGCGCGGGCCGTGCGCACATACCCGTGGTGCATGGTCTCCAGCAGCTGTGAGCGGGTGAGGCGGGCGAAGATGGCCGCGTTGACGAAACCGAGGACCAGCCACGGCAGGAGCAGGCCCAGGGCCCATTGGGCGGGGTGGGTGGCGAAGGGGACGTAGCGGGGCGGCGGGAACAGGCCCGTTGTGTAGACGAGCAGGAACTGGAGCACGTAGCCGAGGAAGTAGATCTGGACGCTCGCGCCCAGCAGGCTGAAGCCGGACAGCAGACGGTCCGTCGTCCGGCCCCGGCGCAGTGCCGCCGCCAGGCCCGAGCCGACGCCGAGGACGATGATCACCGCCAGGGCGCCGGCCGCGAGGGAGGCGGTCACCGGCAGACGGTCGGCGATGGCGGCGAGCACGGGCTGGTGGAGGGGGTAGGAGTAGCCGAGGCAGGGGGCCGGGCAGGGGATCGGGGTGCCGTCGACGTCCGCGATGGTGCGGCCGGTCACGATGCCGCCGACGTAGTCGAGGAACTGGGTAAGGAGCGGTCGGTCGAGCCCCATGCTCACGCGGACCGCCTCGATCTGCGCGGTGTCGCACTTGGGGCCGCAGGCGATCAGCGCCGGATCGGAGGGGGCGGCGTAGAAGAGCGCGAAGGCCAGGGCGGTGATGGCGATGAGCACTGCCACGGCCTGCGCGCCCCTCCTGAGGAGGTAACGGGTCATGGTTGCGGGGATCAGGCGTTCTTGAGGTACAGGTCGGCTGCGGCCGTGGCGCCGTAGACCGGGTGAATGGCGGCGCCGCCGACGTCCCTCGGTTACTTCTCCCAGCCCACCGTCTCCGGCAGCGGGTTGTGGAAGATGGTCGCGCCCACGTTCGCCAGGCCCTTCTTCACGCCGTACGTCGAGGGGCCGCTGAACATCGGGAGCCGGGCGTAGTCCTGCAGGGCCTTCTGCTCCACCTTGTTCGCCGCCGCTGCCTGCTTGTCCGGGTCGGCGATGTCCGCCGTGGCGCGCATCTCCTTGTCCAGCGCCGGGGACCCGGCCCCGGTGCGGTTGGAGTCACGGTCCGAGCAGTACGTCTCGCACAAGTAGCGGGCCCCGAAGGGGTCCATGGAGCGGTTGCCCGAGAGGATCAGGTCGAACTTCCGCTCGTTGAGGATGCCGCCGAAGTCCGCCTGGCCAACCTTCTTGACGGTGAGGCGTACGCCGACCGACTTCAGCATCGCGGTCAGGGCGCCGGCCGTGGCCTTGCCCAGCGGGTCGTCGCCCGGCAGCGTGTAGCCGACCTCCAGCTTCTTGCCGCCCTTCTCCCGGATCCCGTCGCTCCCGAGCTTCCAGCCCGCCGCGTCGAGGTCCTTCTTCGCCTGGTCGGGCCCGTACTTCAGGACGGCCGAGACATTGTCCTCGTACCCCTTCTGGAAGCTGTAGAGCAGCGCCGAGCCGGGCAGCGGCTCCTTGTAGTCGAGCCCCTGGAACTGGATCTTCGCGATCTGGCTGCGGTCGACGCTCTCCTGGATCGCCTTGCGCACCGCCTTGTCCCCGAGAACCGACGTCTTGGTGTTGAAGTAGAGCGAATACACGAACGGGCTGCCACCGCTTCGGATCTCGGTGCCCTTGATTCCCTTCACCTGCTTCAGACTCTCGGCGTCGGCCGCGGGGACGTCGTCGAGCTGACCGTTCTTGAAGGCGTTGACCGCCGCGGTCGACTCCAGGTTCACGTAGACACGTTTGTCGAGCTTGCCCTTCCTGCCCCACCACTTCGGGTTGCGGACGAAGGTGATGTCGCCCGAGTGGGTGTCCCACTTGCCGACCGTGTACGGGCCCGCACCCCACTCGGGATGCGCCTTCTTCACGTACGCCTTGTTGAAGTTGTCGACCTTCGCGGCCTGGGGATGCAGGAACGTGGAGAACAGGCTCGGCCAGGAGGCGTTGACGCCCTTGAAGGTGATGACGGCCTGCTTGTCGTCCTTGCCCCGCGCGACCTCGGTGATCTGGTCGTAGCCGTCCGTGTTCGAGGCCGCGTAGTCCTTGTCGGAACCGTTGTTGGCCTTCCACGTGGCCTTGATCGCGGTCCAGTCGATGGGTGTTCCGTCGTTGAAAGTGGCCTTCTTGTTGATCGTCAGGACGACCTTCTGCTTGCCGCCCTTGACGGACACCTTCACATCGCTGAAGTAGTCCGGGTTGTACTGGACTTCACCGGTCGGCGAGAAGGTGATCGCGTTCGCGTTGTACCAGGCCCACACCCGGGACGCCGTCAGACCGCCGTTGACGTTGAACGGGTTGCCCTGATCGTCGAACGTCCCCGCCGTCGTGTAGGTCCCGCCGTCCTTGAGCTTGTCGTACGCCGTCGGGTTGTAGTCGGCGGCTCCCGACGCGGCGGACGGGGTGCCCTTCCCGGCGGAGCCACCGGACGAGGACCGGCAGGCGGTGGCGGTGACTGAGATGGCTGCTATGAGGGCGACGGGCAGGGCCAGTCTTGCACGCATGGGAGAGCATCCTTGTGTTGAAGGTGGGGTGGAACATGGAGGGGGAGTGGGTGCCGCTCACGCGGCGTGGCAGGCGTACGTGTGGCCTGGCTGCCCCGGCACCGGCGTGGGCTCGGGGCGCTCCGTGCGGCAGCGCTCCCGGACGTCGTCGTCGGCGAGGCGGTACAGCGGGCAGCGGTCGATGAACACGCAGCCGCGTGGCAGGTCCGTGGCGCTGGGCTGCTCGCCCTTCAGGACGATCCGTTCGCGGGTGCGCTCGCGCTCAGGGTCGGGGATGGGGATCGCGGACAACAGCGCCCGTGTGTAGGGGTGCTTCGGGTAGGAGAAGAGTGTCTCCGTGTCGCCGGTCTCGACGATGTGTCCCAGGTACATCACCGCGATGCGGTCGCAGATGTAGCGGACCACGGCGAGGTCGTGCGCGACCATGAGGTAGGCGAGGCCCAGCTCACGCTTGAGCCTGCCGAGGAGGTTGATCACCCCGGCCTGGACCGACACGTCCAGTGCGGACAGCGGTTCGTCGAGGGCGAGCAGTCTTGGGCCCGTGGCCAAGGCGCGGGCGATGCCGACGCGTTGGCGCTGGCCCCCCGAGAGCGCGGCAGGGAAGCGGTCGCTCACCGCGGGGTCGAGCCCGACGAGCGTCAGCAGTTCGTTGACGCGGGAGCGGATCGCGTCGCGGTCGCGGCCGACGGCCCGCAGGGGTTCGGCGAGCAGTTCGTGGACGGGCAGGCGCGGGTCCAGCGCGCCCAGTGGGTCCTGCATGACGATCTGTACGTCGTGGCGCAGGTTGCGAGCGCGCCCAGCTGCGGGGCCGGTACGGGTTCCGGTACGGGTTCCGGTACGAGGGTCGGCGCCTGTACCGGTACGAGTGTTGGAACCGGTGCCGGCGTCCGTGGCCGTAGTCGCGCCGACCTCCCCTCCCGCGATCTCGATCCGGCCGCCCTCCGGCCGTCTGAGCCGCAGGACCTCCATCAACGTCGTCGTCTTGCCGCTGCCCGACTCGCCGACCAGGCCCAGCGTCTCCCCGGCACGCAGTTCGAAGCTGACGCCGTTGACCGCGTGCAGAGTGCCGACCCGGCGTTTTAGGAACGCGCCCTTGGTGACGGGGAAGGTCTTGACGAGGTCCTCGACGCGCAGCACCACATCGCCGTTGCCATCGCCATCGCCGAGCCCGGCACTCACCGTGCCCGGTTGCCGGTCGACGGGTGCGGCATCTCCGGCCGGGTCCAGGGTCCCATCGGCCACCTCGGCCGCGCGCAGGCACGCCACGTCCCCATGTCCCGTGACATGGCGCAGCTCCGGCTCCTCGGTGCGGCAAGCGTCGAGCGCGAGTGCGCAACGGCTCGCGAAGGGGCAGCCGTCGGACAGGTCCGCGAGGGCGGGTGGCTCGCCGCCGATGGAGACGAGGGGGCGGCGCACCCCGCCGTCCACGGTAGGCACCGCGGCGAGGAGCCGCACGGTGTACGGCATCGTCGGCCGGCGGAAGAGGGAGTGCACGTCCGTCTTCTCCACGAAGCGGCCCGCGTACATGACGGCGACGTCGTCCGCGTGGCCCGCTACGACGCCGAGGTCGTGGGTGATGAGGACGAGCCCGGCGCCGGTCTCCCGCTGTGCGAGGCGCAGGACGTCGAGGATCTGCGCCTGCACGGTGACGTCGAGCGCGGTGGTGGGCTCGTCGGCCACGAGGACGCTCGGCCGGTTGGCGATCGCCAGGGCGATGACCACGCGCTGGCGCATGCCGCCGGAGAACTCGTGGGGGAAGGCCGAGGACCGGTGGCGGGGGTCGGGGATGCCGACGAGGTCGAGCAGTTCGACGGCCTGCTCCCAGGCAGCCTTCTTGGACAGGCCCTGGTGGACCCGCAGTGCGTCGGAGAGCAGTCGGCCCACGGAGAAGATGGGGGTGAGCGCGGACAGGGGGTCCTGGAAGACCATGCCGATGGACCTGCCCCGTACCCGCGACAGCGCGCGGTCGTCGAGGCCGATCAGGTTCTGACCGCCGAGCAGCACCTGACCGTGCAGCTCGGCGGTGGGCGGCAGCAGGCCCATGACGCCCATCGCGGTGGCCGACTTGCCTGAGCCGGACTCGCCGACGATGCCGAGGGTGCGGCCCGGCAGCAGATCGAAGCTGACGCCGCGCACCGCCTCGACGGGCCCCGCCTCGGAGGGGAAGGAGACGCGCAGGTCGCGTACGGAGAGCACGGGGGTGGCGCCGGTGGGCGAGGCCTTGCCGTCGCGTACAGGGGTGGTGGTGAGTGTCATCGTCGGCCTCCCGCCGCGCCGGTCACAGAGGTGGGGTCGAGGGCGTCGCGCAGCCCGTCGCCGATGAAGGTCATCGACACGGTGAGCAGGACGACGAGGGCCGCGGGGAAGGCGAAGAGCCACGGGGCACTGGTCGCGGTGGTCGCCCCGTCGGCGAGCATCGTGCCGAGGGAGACGTCCGGGGTCTGGACGCCGAAGCCGAGGAACGACAGCGCGGTTTCGCTGAGTACGGTCGCGACGACACCCAGCGTCAGGTTGACGATGAGCAGGGAGCCGAGGTTGGGGATGATGTGGCGCAGGATGATGCGCAGCGGGCTGACGCCCATGAACTCCGCCGCTGTCACGTAGTCCCGTTCGCGCAGCGAGGTCGAGACGGACCAGATGACCCGGGCGGTGGACATCCAACCGAACACGGTGAGGACGACGATGAGGACGCGCCAGTCGCCGGCCAGCCGGCTGGAGACCAAGGCGAGGATGAGGAACGAGGGGACGATCAGCAGGAAGTGGATGACGGCGAGCGTCAGCCTTTCCACGCGGCCGCCGAAGTATGCGGCGCTGGAGCCGATGACCGCAGCGACGACGACCGTCAGGACAGACACGCTCACGGCGATCACCAGCGAGCGCCGCAGTCCGTGCACCGCGCTGGCGTAGATGTCGTTGCCGCCCTGGTTGGTGCCGAACCAGTGCACGTCGCTGGGTGGCTGGGTGAGGGCGGTGAAGTCGGCGTCGGTGTGGGTGTAGGACGTGAACAGGCCGCCGAAGGCGCTGAACAGCACGAGCAGCGCGAAGATCACGACGCCGGCGACGGCGAGGCGGTTGCGCAGGAAGCGCCTCAGATAGAGCCGGCCGCGCCCGAGCTCGGCGTGCGGCCGGGCCTGGTCGGTCCGCGGCTGGACGGCATCGGTCACTGTGTCAATCCCTGTCGCCATGTCAGTTCACCCGCACTCTCGGGTCGAGGAAGACGGTGGCGATGTCCGCGAGGATCGCGCCGATCGCGGTGAGCACCGCGGCGAAGGCGGCAGTCGCGACCGTGCCGTGCACGTCGTTCTTGCTGATGGTCTGGATGAAGTAGCGGCCCATGCCGTTCCAGCCGAAGATCGTCTCGGTGATGATGGCTCCGGTGAAGATGGCGGGCACGCTGAACGCCACGGAGGCCGCCGTCGGGATCAGCGCGGCGCGCAGCGCATGCCTGCGGACGGCCTGGCCGCGGGTCAGACCGGTGGCCTGGGCCGTGCGCACGAAGTCGGCGTTGATGGTGTCGAGCAGCAGCGAACGCTGCGTCAGGTGATAGCCCACGTAGCCCATCAGAGTCAGGGTGAGTGTCGGCAGGATCAGATGGAGGAGACGGTCACCGATCGTCGGGAGCAGCCCCTCGACGTTGAGGGAGCTCTCCCCGGCGACGTAGAGGAAGTCGAGGCCGGCGTGCTGGTTGAGCCAGATGGCGACGAACACGACGGCGAGTGCGGCGACGGACGTCGGGACGTTGAACACGGCGATGGAGATGGCCTGGGAGACGCGGTCGGCAAGACCGTACTGGCGCGCGGCGGTGTAGACGGCCAGCGCGACACCGATGACGACGGACAGGATGGTCGCCGTGACGACCAACTGGGCGCTGACCAGCGCGCGGTAACCCACCTCGCCGTTGACGGAGACACCGGTGGGCGACTTCCCCCAGTCGAAGTCGAGGGTCACGGAGGTGAGCCAGTGCCACCATCGTCGCACCAGTGGCACGCCGGGGTCGAGGTTGTACGGGGCGAGGGCCCGCGAGATCTGTGCCTCGCTGCGGGCGGGACGCAGCTCTTTGAAGTTCGACCGGGGGTCCAGAAACCAACTGGACAGGAAGTAGGTCGCGTTGGTCGCGACCACGATCATCAAGAGCCAGCCGCCCGCCTTGCGCACTACGTAGCGCATGGGGTGGTCCACCCCCTCACCACACGTGTGAGGGGCGCCGGTACGACGGCGTCGGAGAGACAGGTCGAGTGCATGGCTGGTGGAGCTTTCTGGGGTCGTACGAGTACGGAACGGTGCCGCGAAGGGGCGAATGTCAGTTTGGTCCGTACTAAGCGGTCACGCCAGGTTGTGACCGGTTCCGCCATGAGCTCGCAACGTTGTCGTTGAACCAGCAACATCGCTGTAGGACTCGCAATGCGGCCGCAACAAAATGACCTTCCTTGAGTGATCATCCGTCTGAGCACGGTGAACGAACAGCCAGTCGTCGGGATGACGGCTCGAAGGGGCAGGGGCGCCGTGGTGTGCGCCGTGGGCCTGCCGACAGCACTACTGGCCCTGCAACTCGGCCTCGGCACCGTGGCCCAGGCTTAGGGGCCCGTCGGCGCGGGGTCGCGGCGGTGAGCGGCGTGATGGCACCCGACCGCGCGACGGTCACGGAGGGTCAGGTCAGGGAGGTGGCACCGGCGGCGTGATCACGTATCCGAGTGTGACCAGCTGCTTTACGGTGACCGTGCGGCTGCGGGACGGCGGCCTCGTCGGTGCGCACGCCAGCCTGTTCCAAGTGTCGGGCGAACTGCGTGCTCGTCGACGGCGCCCGCAACCAGCTCGACCTGATCCAGAGCGAAGCCGCCCGTCGCGGCACCCACCTGCATATTCTGCTCGACTTCGTGCACGTCGCCGAGTACATTTGGTCGGCCGCGCACGCCTTCCACCCGGTCCGCAGCCGCGAGGCCGAGACCTGGGCCGCGGACAAACTCACCGCGATCCTCGCCGGACACGCCGGACGCGCAGCCCAGGAGATGACCGCCCAGGCCGAGGCCGAACAGCTGTCCGCCACCCGGCGGGACGCCGTCGCCACCTGCGCCCGCTACCTCACCGGCCATCTCGATCAGCTCCACTACGACACCGCCCTGAACAACGGCTGGCCGATCGCCACCGGCGCCGTCGAAGGCGCCTGCAGGCGCCTGATCGCCGACCGCCTCGACATCACCGGCGCCCGCTGGGGCCTGACCGGCGCCGAAGCCGTCCTCCAACTCCGCGCACTGATCACGAACGGCGGCTTCGACGACTACTGGATCTTCCACGCAGCCCGCGAACAGCAACGTTTCTACCCCAACCCTGACCAGCAGAAGTACAGCCTCACCGCTTGATCCCGACCATCACTTCAAAGGATCCGCACCCATCTACGACTGGACCTGTCCACCGTCACCTGGTGCGATAACGCCAGCCTCCACACCCTGCTGGGACTGCGGCACGCCCTGCACATCGCCCACGGGAGCCTGGAGAACACCGCGACCAACTGGCCCGTTGTCCAGGCCCTGGCCCGCAACCGCCTGCGGCGCCAGTTCACTGGCCCGGCCCAGCGGTAACCAGTGAGCGCACAGGGCCGCCCGCCGTCCCGCGGCCCGGACCTGGGAAAGTTGCGGGGACGGAAGGAGCGAGTTGTCCGCGTACTCGTCTGAGTGGCTCCGGCAAGAATTGCGTAGACGGAGATCAGGGCGAGGTAGGTGGGTTGGAGCGTGGGCAGCGGCGGCGGAGGTGGGCGATCAGAACGACTCGTTGCCGGAGCAGGGGGATACCGGCTCGCCCTCCCATGATTCACTTCTGGAGCTTCACGTCGGTGATGCGCCCTTCGTTGACTCCCGAGCTGAAGCATGTGGTGATCCCCTGCACGACTGCTGCCTCGTCTTCGCGGATGGACTTGGCCAGGCTGGCCAGGGCCGGGAGGCCGGAGGCGGTGAGCCGGTCGAGCCAGGCGGGCAGCAGGGCGGCATCCTGGGCGTCGAGCATGGTGTCGAACTCGCGGACCAGCTCGTGAGTGTGCTGTAGTTCCGGGCAGTGTTCCAGGAGGCGGCAGAGCCGCTCACGGACGTGAAGGCCACGCTGGTCAGGGGCGGTGGCGATCCAGCGGGCGACTTCTCGCGGTGTGGCTGCCCGATCGTGCACTTCTTCCAAGGGGAGCCCACGACGCAGGGGCTGAACAGCGAGCTTCACCTGCTGGTAGTGGCCCCGGTAGCCCTTGGCGGCGATCTCCTGGTGGAGGACGAAGGCATTGTGCTCGCCCTCCTCCCAGCGTTGGCGCAGATAGCCGAGATACGGGTCGAGCGGTGTGGGCCTGTGCGGGTAGTGACACCGGACGCACTCCTGCCAGGTGGTGGCCCGCGCGTACTTGCGGACGGTGCGCCGGTTAAATCCGAGTTCGCGGGCGATGGAGTGGTAGCTGCGGCCGCGGGCGGTGTCGGTCACCGCGTGCACCGCTTCGAACAGTCGCTTCGCGTGTCGTCTGGCGGGCGTATCGGCCGCCTCTGGATTCCTGGCCTCCGCAGGCTCAGAGCTGACAGGTTCGGGATCGGGCGTCGCGGCGGGCAAGCAGCTCCGGTGTGCGGTGGCTATCTCCCGTACCCGCCTGGACAGTCCCTGCCACAAATGAAAGCGGTCGCTGACCTGCAGCGCGTCCGGTGCGCCGGCGGTGATGCCCTGCCGGTAGGAGGGCGAGCCGTCCCGGCACACGATCTCCACGCCGGGGTTCTCGCTGAGCCAGGTGCTGAGGGTCTGGGCGTCGCGGCCCTTCCACAGGGTGACCGGGAGCCGGGTGCCGACGTTGACCAGCAGGGTCCCGTAGGTGCCCGCGTATAGGGCGAAGTCGTCCACGCCAAGCGCCCGCGGTGTGATCGCGGTCGGGAGTGGCACTCTCATCAGATGGAACAGCACACTCGTGCGCGACAGCGTCGTGTTCAGGATGCACAGCAACCTCGTACCGCCGCGGCCGGCCAGGACAATGCCGAGAATCTCCACCAGGTGCTGAAGTAACCGGCGTGCGGCGCTGGTAGCGCACGGTCAGTCCGTCGATCTGCTCGGCGAAGGTGACCTTCACGCAGGTCGGGTTCTCGCAGTACAAGCGCCGTACGCTCAAGTCGATGCGGACAGGCCGGCCGCCAAGAGCGGTATCGGCGAGGTGGCGCACATAGCGGCTGTGGACCCAGTCGCTCACGACACCACAACCCGTACAGCACGCGGACACATCGCCGTGAGTGCGGGCCTGGATGACCATGGTGGGGCCCGTGGCATCCACCGAGTCGACGACCACCGACGCCAAGTGCGGTAACAGCTCGGGCAGTTCGTTGTCACGCAAGGGGAGGGTGCCCGCTGACTTGCATCCCGATAGCCAGAGTCTCACCCTGATCTCCGTCTGCGAAATGCTTGCCGGAGCCACTCAGACGAGTACGCGGACAACACTCCTGGACTCCATGGTGAGCCTCGGTGAATGGGCCACTACACACCGACAGGAGATCAACCACAGCCACCGCCATTACGACGCCACACACTCACCGCGAACCCAACCCTGTCCGCCTACCCAAGCCGTCCGCAGAATGCGACAATTACTCCGGCTACGGAGACTGAGATGGGAGAGCCGTTGCGCCAGCGCGGCTGGCGGACGGCATTCACGGTCGTTGAAAGAGTGCTTGCGTGGGCCGCTCTGGTGAGTGTCATCGAGCGTGGTTACGGCAACGACATCTACGAGTACACCAACGACCTCTACTGCCGAAACGGGTTGCATGATGCGTGGCTTTTGCTGGACGAGCACATCGCGTCCAGCTCTGGGCCCCGCGGGTCAAAACTCTGGACGACCACTACGGAGCCACCACCGTCGACGATGACGGCCAGACACTCGAGCAGCTCCAAAGGCTGTCCGGGCCCGACCTGTGGTGGTGGCGGGGACACCCTCGCATCCTCGTGGGGACGGGACCCGGTGCATTCCTGGCTCCCACGCGGTGAAAGGTGAACCCTATCGCTGTCTCGCGGATAAGTTGCCGACCTGGGGGGCAACCTCGGTAAGCTCGTCCTAGACGTAGCGGGCAACAGCCGACCAGAGGCGCCCGCGCTGTCCAAATGTTGCGAGGAGGTGACGTGTTGATGAAGAAGCCCGAACGGCTCACTCAAAGGCGTCATGTGGACCTCGTACGCGTCTCCAGCGCTCTGTGTCGGCGCGTCGGCCGGTAGCGAAGTCTCTGGCCCTGCTTCTCCCGAGCCACCTGGCTTATTTTTTCCTGGCTCGCCCATTGCCTGCCGCAATCCCTCTGCCTCACCTTCGGAAGGGTTGCCTCAAGGCTTGGCCCGTCCACTGCTTTCGTGCGCCGATTCTCCGATCCCGGAGGCATGCGGGACTTATGTGGACAGGTGCCGTATTCGCTTGATCTTTCCGTGGAGCGGCCGTGTGCCCATAGGGGCGCTGGCTCCGCCCTCACAGACCCACTGGGAGTACCTCATGCCCGACTCTTCCCTCTCCGATCCGCTGCGTTTCGCCTACTGGGTGCCCAACGTCAGTGGTGGCCTGGTCACCAGCACCGTCGAGCAGCGCACCGACTGGGGCTACGACTACAACCGTGAACTCGCTGTCCTGGCCGAGAACAACGGTTTTGACTACGCGCTCACCCAGGTCCGGTACATGGCCAGTTACGGAGCCGAGTACCAGCACGAATCCACCTCCTTCAGCCTCGCGCTGCTGCTCGCCACCGAGCGGCTGAAGGTCATCGCCGCCGTCCTCCCCGGCCTCTGGAACCCCGGCGTGCTGGCCAAGCTCGGAGCCACCGCGGACCAGCTGTCCGGCGGCCGGTTCGCGGTCAACGTGGTCAGCGGCTGGTTCAAGGGCGAATTCACGGCACTCGGTGAGCCCTGGCTGGAGCACGATGAACGCTACCGGCGGGCCGAGGAGTTCATCACCGCGCTGCGTAGCATCTGGACCGAGGACCATGCGCGGTTGGCCGGCGACTTCTATCGAATCCGCGACTTCTCGCTAAAGCCCAAGCCGGTCGCCTCACCGTCACGCCCGCACCCGGAGATCTTCCAGGGCGGCAACTCCACCGCAGCGCGCGCCATGGCGGGACGGGCCTCCGACTGGTACTTCAGCAACGGCATTGACTTCGCCGGCGTCACCGAACAGCTCACCGACGTGCGGGCCTCGGCCGCGGCGGCCGGGCGACCCGCGCCCCGCTTCGGGCTGAACGGCTTTCTGATCGCGCGGGACACCGAGGCGGAGGCCCGCGAGGTGCTGCGGGAGATCGTCGCCAAGGCGGACACCGAGGCCGTACACGGCTTCGGGAAGGCCGTGAAGCAGGCGGGCCGTTCCACCGCCGACGGCAAGGGCATGTGGCAGGACTCGTCGTTCGAGGACCTCGTCCAGTACAACGACGGATTCCGTACGGGGCTGATCGGCACCCCGGAACAGATCGCCGAACGCATTGTCGCCTACAAGCGGCTCGGAGTGGACCTCTTCCTGCTCGGCTTCCTGCACTACCTGGAGGAGGTCGAGTACTTCGGCAAGCGCGTCCTGCCGCTCGTACGCGAGCTGGAGGCCCAAGCGTCCGACGAGCAGGCGCGGCCCCCGGCCCCGGCCGTGCCCTGACCGGCCCGCCCGCCGCGTCGGCCGACCCGCCTGGTACCGCTGCCCCCCCCTCGACCCGAGGTGACCGTCATGTCCACCGTTCTGTCCGTCTCCGGAAGCCCCTCCGCCACCTCCCGTACGGCCCACCTGCTGCGTCACCTGGACAGCAGGCTCACCGCCGAAGGCCACCGCGTCATCGAGCTCGACGTCCGCACCCTGTCCGCCGAAGCGCTGCTCGGCGCCGACTTCCAGCACCCCGACATCGTCCGTGCCGTCCGGCTGTTCGCGCAGGCCGACGGGGTGGTCATCGGTACGCCCGTCTACAAGGCCGCCTACTCCGGGCTCCTGAAGTCGCTGCTCGACCTGCTGCCCCAGTACGCGCTGGCGGGCAAGACCGTGTTGCCGCTGGCCACCGGCGGCAGCACCGCCCACGTCCTGGCCATCGACTACGCGCTGCGTCCGGTGCTCTCTTCCATGGGCGCTGCGCACATCGTCCAGGGCTGGTTCGTCCTGGACCGCCACCTCGACGTACAGGAGGACGGCACGCTCGGTATCGAGACCGGCACCGCCGAAGCCCTCCACCAGGTACTCGACCAGTTCTCCGGCGCCCTCGGCCGCACCCCGCTGCTCGCCGCCGCGAGCTGAGCCACCACCGTAAGGAACCTCCGTGACCAGCTCCGCCCCCACCCCACCGGCGCATCCGGACCACCCCGCACCCGGCACCGCCCCCGACCTCTCACCCGACTCCGCCCACGTCATCGCCGACGACGCCGAAGCGCTCGCCGTCGCGGCCGGACTGGCGGATGCCTTCCGCCCCGGCGCGGCGGAACGGGACGCCCGGCGACGGCTGCCGCGCGAGGAACTCGGCCGGCTCTCAGCGAGCGGCCTTCTCGGCATCACCGTGCCACGCGCGCACGGCGGCGCCGACGTCACCGCCGGAACACTGGCCGAGGTCTTCCGGCTGCTGGCCACCGCCGACCCCAGCATCGCCCAGATCCCGCAGAGCCACTTCGTGTACGTGAACGTCCTGCGCGCCCGAGGGAGCGCCGGCCAGCAGGAGTTCTTCTTCCGCGAGGTGCTGGCCGGGCGCCGCTTCGGCAACGCGCAGGCGGAGGCGGGCACCCAGCACGCCCAGGACATCCGCACCCGCCTGGAGCCGGACGGCATCGGCGGACATGTACTGACCGGGACCAAGCACTACTCCACGGGCGCCCTGTTCGCCCACTGGATTCCGGTGCTGGCCCGTGGCGCCGAGGACAAGCTGTACGTCGCGTACGTACCGCGTGGCGCGCCCGGCATGATGGTCGTGGACGACTGGGACGGCATGGGGCAGCGCACCACCGCCAGCGGCACGGTGCGCCTGGAGGGCGTCGTCGTACCGGCCGATCACGTCCTGCCGCATCACCTGACCTTCGAGGGGCCGCAACTGCACGGTGCCTTCGCCCAGTTGCTGCACGCGGCCATCGACAGCGGCATCGCCCGGGCAGCACTGGCCGAAGCGGCGAGGTTCGTCCGGACCAAGAGCCGCCCCTGGTTCGAAAGCGGCTCCGAGACGGCCGCCGAGGACCCGTTGCTCGTCCAGCGCTTCGGCGGGCTCGAACTGCGGGTCCGGGCGGCACGGGCTCTCCTGGAGGCCGCAGCACGGGCCGTGGACACCGCCACCGCCCGCCTGACCGACGACACGGCCGCCGAAGCGTCGATCGCGGTCGCCGCGGCGAAGGCGTATGCGGCGGAGACGGCCGTGGACACGGGGAGCGCGCTCTTCGAGGTGGCCGGCGCCCGGGCCGCCTTGGACGAGCTCAACTTGCACCGGTACTGGCGTGATGCGCGGACCCACACGCTGCACGACCCGGTGCGCTGGAAGGTGCAGCACCTCGGCCGGTACGTCCTCGACGGCACCAGGCCGCCCCGGCACGGCCTCGTCTGACCCCATTTCCACCGTTCTTCCCCCTGCTTCCGGAGACCTCGTGAGCCTCACGTTCCACTGGTTCCTGCCGACCTACGGCGACAGCCGGCACATCGTCGGCGGCGGCCACGGCCTGCCCGCCGGAGCCGCGGGCGGGCAGCGCCCCGCCACCCTCGGCTACCTCACCCAGATCGCCCGCGCCGCCGAGCAGCTCGGCTTCGAAGGCGCGCTGACCCCCACCGGAGCCTGGTGCGAGGACGCCTGGCTGACCACGGCGATGCTCGCCCGGGAGACCGAGCGCCTGAAATTCCTGATCGCCCTGCGGCCCGGCGTCATCGCGCCCACACTCGCCGCCCAGATGGCGGCCACCTTCCAGCGGCACGCACCCGGCCGGCTGCTCCTCAACATCGTCACCGGCGGCGAGAGCCACGAGCAGCGCGCGTACGGCGACTTCCTCGACAAGGAAGCCCGCTACGCCCGCACCGGCGAGTTCCTCGGCATCGTGCGGGACCTGTGGCAGGGGCGGACCGTCGACTTCGCCGGGGAGCACCTGCGGGTTGAGCAGGCGCGGCTGGCCCGCGTCCCCGACCCCGTACCACCCGTCTACTTCGGCGGGTCCTCGGCAGCGGCGGGGGAAGTCGCCGCCCGCTTCAGCGACGTGTACCTGACCTGGGGCGAGCCGCCCGCGCAGGTGGCCGAGAAGATCACCTGGATACGGAAGCTGGCCGCCGACGCCGGGCGCACGGTGCGCTTCGGGATACGGCTGCACGTGATCACACGGGACACCGCCGACCAGGCATGGGCGGAGGCGCGCCGCCTGCTGGACGGCTTCGCGCCGGAGGCGATCCGCGCCGTGCAGGAAGGGCTGGCCCGCAGCGAGTCCGAGGGCCAGCGGCGGATGCTGGCGCTGCACGGCGGCAGCACGGACGGGCTGGAGGTCGCGCCCAACCTCTGGGCGGGCATCGGGCTGGTCCGCGGCGGCGCGGGCACCGCCCTGGTGGGCAGCCACGCTGAGGTGGCAGAGCGGATCGTCGAGTACCGGCAGCTCGGCATCGAAGAGTTCGTCCTGTCCGGCCACCCGCACGTCGAGGAGGCGTACTGGTTCGGGGAGGGTGTGCTGCCTCGCTTGGCGAAGGAGAAGTTGTGGCGGCGGCCGGGGGAAACGGAGACGGAGACTGACGTGCAGATCCCGTTCGCGGGACGGGGATGAGCGGCTCCGGGCCGACCGGCCCCCAGGTCGTCGGGGTACCGCTCCTCGCTGAGTCTCCGGCACGGGCCGTCGCGTCGCGGGAGAGGGCCAGTTACTGACGTTGTCCGGGTGGTGTCGTGAGGGCTGACGTCTGGTGATCGTCGCAGTACGCCGGAGTCATGAGATATCCGCGAGGCGGTGGCCTGACCGCTGAGCGGCGGGCGTTCTCGCGAGCGCATTCGGGTGGAAGCGGCAGGGTGTTCGCCGCCGGGCAGGGCAATGACGTGATCTCGAAGCGGCTGCGGGTCAGCGTCTGCTCGGTGCAGCGGTGGCACCAGGCCTGGGAAGCCACGGGGCGACGGGGTCTGTGCTCGCAGGGGCCAGCCAGCCCGGCCGGGGCTGAACGGGGTCCTCTTCGCGGTGCTGGAGCAGGAACTGGTCTGGGGGCCGGTGGCACATGGCTGGCCGGTCCAGACCTGGACCCTGGCACGCACGGATGCGCACGCTCATCGGACGCCGGTTCCACAAGAGCTTCGCCCTCTCGGGCATCACGAAGATGCTCAGGCGGCCCGGCTGGTCCCACCAGGTGCCGGCCCGCCGGCCGCCGGACGCGATTCGGATGCGCTGGCTGGCTGGGTGAAGGGCACGTGGCCCGCAGCCTAAGCGGTGCGGCGGCGCGCGGGGCCTGGCTGCGCTTCGACGACGAGGTCGGCTTCTCGGTGACGCCGCCCACACGCCGCATCTGGGCCCGGCGCGGCATATGCCGCTCATCCGGCTCCGGGGACGTTCCCAGCACCGATTTTCGATCGCCGCTTCGGCCTGCTACCGCCCCGGCCAGCGGCCACCACCACACCGGATATCCTTTCCCCCTGAGCTGCTGGTCGCCGCCCTCGCGCAGCTCCGGGACGACCTTCTCGCCCGGCTCCTGCCGCCCCGACGGATTCGCAGCCGGCCCCGTGTCGTCAAACGCCAGATGTCCAACTATCGGCCCAAATAGATAGAACGCAACATCTAGCTGCAGCCCACCAGACCCCCGACCGACGCCATCGTCATCCACGCACCATGAACTCGACACCGATGACACCGATAACGCAGCGGCAATGCGCTTAGGCATGGCCGGATGAAAGATGATCCACACGACTGTGCCCCCTTCACTGATGCTGCACCTAGCTGATGAGCCGAGCTCGCGAACAAGAAGGAGGCCAGGCCGCTAACAATCAGCCGGTCGGGCCCGTGGCAGGGTTTACCACCAGTCGTCAGCTCTTCTCAGAGCGCTGCAGCATGGTCCCGAATTTCGTCACGGCATCCCTGATGCTGAACCTCAAGAGCGATTGGGATGGAGCTCGTGCCGTGGTGCACTCGACTGCATTCGTACCGATTCCAAAGTGAGCAATGCAGCCCCGTCATGGTCCATGACAGCTGGCGTACATTCCAGATGAGTTTGGCGATCCTGAGTCCCAACTGCGGCAGACCAGATCAAAACTGCACGAACAAGCGTTCGGGAGATCGAGTCAGCGGCAGGGAATGAGGTAGAAGTACACGCCATGGAATCGACGCCTGCGCCGCGTTGGGCACAGCACCCTTCCACTGGGGATTTGGTCTACCTCACCCCGACGTCACAAGGCTTGACGTTTCAATGGTGAGGACCAAGGGCCTGAAACTACGGGACTTCCAGACAGAGCCTAGTGGGCCTTCGCCCCTATCCGCGCGGACAGCCAGCGCTGCGCCAGTTCAAACGAGCCTCGCTCAAGCTGCACGCGAGAGAATTCAAATCGAGACCTACCTCGAACTTCAGATATGGTGGTAGGGAATAACTCTCACCTCGCCATCTCTTGCGAACAGCTTACGATGTGGGCCGGAGGCATCTTGCCATGCGTGTAGAACAATTGGAATATCTGATGGCAGTCAAACGACTCGGGTCGCTGCGCCGTGCTGCAGAGTCGCTATATATGTCTCAGCCAGCGTTGGGCCAGACGCTGCGCAAACTGGAGCGCGAACTTGGAGTGGAGCTCATGGAGCGCAAACGCTCGGGAGCCGAAATCAGTCGCGAAGGGCTGGAACTGCTGCCGCACATCACCGCGGTGCTTGGCGCAGTCGACCGTCTGCGCCAAGCAGCCGACGAACAGCCCCACACCAACCGCAGGCTACGGCTGGGCACGGTCAACGCGGCCACCGTCGCCCTCCTGACACCAGCCATCCGCGAGTTCCGCACCACCCACCCATCGACCCAGGTGGAAGTTGTCGCTGACCGGCACGACGGCATCCAACAAGACCTCATCGAGGGCGGATTGGATCTTGGAATCGTCAGCTACCTACTCGATGACGACCTCCCGCCTGACCTGCACACTACTGAGCTGCTGCGTGGACGACCCGTTGTATGCATCCGTCAGGACAGTCCTCTGGCCGCACTCAAAGCAGTCACCGTCGCCGACCTGCTGGCCCACCCGCTGATCACGATGCGAGCCGGCTACGTCATGCACCGTTACATCCACTGCCTTCTCAGCGGCAGCACACCGCCCTTCTCTTACTCGGCCGAGGGCGCCGAAATGGGCAAACTCATGGTCGCAGAAGGGCTCGGCGCCACCGTCCTACCTGACTACAGCGTGCACGGCGACCCACTGGAGCGAAGCGGCACCATCACCTACCGCCCCCTCGCCGACGACAACACCGAATTCCGCGTCATGCTGCAACAACGCCACGCACACACGGCACGCACAGCCGTGCACGACCTGCACAGCACCCTTGTACGCCAAGCCGAAAGACGACGCGAAAACCTGCCCACGCGAAGGAAAGAAGAACGATGAGGTCTTCGTCGCCCCCTGCAGACCGTCTCTTAGAGGTCGTTTTCTCCCGTTGTTTCATCCCGTCATGCGTGTTTGATCCGGTGATGTCGGGTCGCGCCAGGAGATGGTGTTCTCGCCGGTGAGGCGGCGGGCCATGAGGTCGGTCATGGCCAGGTGGATCAGGGCTTCGGAGCGGGCCGGGAGGGTTTCGTAGTCGCGGCCCAGGCGGCGGTGCAGCATCAGCCAGCCGTAGGTGCGCTCGACCGCCCACCGCTTCGGGAACGGGGTGAACCCCCTGGCCCCGGGGGCGCGTTCGACGATTTCCATATCGATGCCGAGGGCGGCGGCGTGCTCGACGAGGTGCTTGCGGTAGCCGCCGTCGACCCAGACCTTGCGCAGGCGCGGGTGGTCGGCGGCGACCTGGTCGAGCAGCTGAGTGCCGGCGGTGGAGTCCTGGACGCCGGCCGCGGTGACCAGCACCGCAAACAGGAGGCCGAGCGTGTCGGTGATGATGCTCCGTTTGCGGCCCACGATCTTCTTGCCCGCGTCCATGCCCTGGCTCCTGGCGGGGACGCTGGTGGCGGTCTTGACGCTCTGCGCGTCGATCACGCCGGCCGATGGTTCCGCGTTCCGGCCCTGCTGCTGGCGTACCAGGTCCCGCAGCAGGCCGTTGAGCTGGGCGAAGACGCCGTCCTTCTGCCACTTGGCGAAGTAGCCGTAGATCGTTTCCCAGGGCGGGAAGTCGTGCGGCAGGTAGCGCCACTGCACGCCGGTGCGGTCGACGTACAGGATCGCGTTCATGATCTCGCGCAGGTCGTGTTCGGGTGGTCGCCCGATGTCCAGGGCCCGGCCGCGGCGCTCGAAGCGCCAGGCTGTCAGGACAGGCTCGATCAGCTTCCAGCGGGCATCGGACAGATCGCTCGGGTAGGGGCGTCGTGCGCTCATGACTGGGGCGTACCGCCGGTGCGGGCGCGCGCCCAGGCGCGCGTCCGCACCTGTGGCAGCGCGGCCGCGGAACGGGCGTCCTGGGATGAGACAGGCGCAAGCCGCCTCGCCCCCCAGGCGTCACCCCCTCCGGCTCCCAGGAACCAACCGCGCCTCAGATCCCCTCAGCATCACGTTCTCGCAGTTCACAAAAACGTGTCTATTGCAATGAAACAGGAGAAAACGACCTCTAAGAGGTCGTTTTCATCGGCAGAGTCTGTTTTATCCCAACATGCCCTTGTGACGGCGCGGCACTATGGAGCTGTCAGGAGCGTAAGCGGCTCTTGAGCTTCGTGGGAGGACCGTATTGCCTGTCTCGCCACGCAGAGTCTGTCTCATTCAAAGAGGCGCAGTACGCACCGTTCCGTCCTCCTCCATCACGGCAGATCCGGGAAGCCAGCGACACCCGTGAACACTGAGACGCATGATGAGGAACAAAGCAGCAGAAAACGACCTCTTAGACGTTGTTTCAGTTGGTGAGCTTGCGATAGCTGATGAGTGCTGCGGCGATGCCGACGAAGGCGAGGAAGTGCTCGGCCTTGCGCTCGTAACGGCAGTGCAGGCGGCGGCAGCCGGCCAGCCAGGACACGGTTCTCTCAACCACCCAACGGTGGCGGCCCAGCCGCTGTGAAGACTCGGCACCCTTACGGGCGATGCGGTGACGGATGCCCCGCTCACGAAGCCACCTTCGCAGGTGAGGGTAGTCGTAGCCCTTGTCGGCGTGCAGCTTGGCCGGCCGTCGGCGGCGAGGCCCGCGGCGGGAACGGATGGGCGGAATGCCACGCACCAGCGGCTGCAGGCCCAGGCTGTCGTGCGTGTTGGCGGCGGAGATGCCCAGCGACAGCGGCAGCCCGTTGCGGTCGGTGATCAGGTGGATTTTCGATCCGCTCTTGCCACGGTCGGTCGGATTCGGTCCGGTCAGCGGCCCCCTTTTGCCGCCCTGAGGCTGACGGAGTCGATCGCGCACCGCGACCAGTCCAGCTCGCCGCGGGCGCCCAGCTCGTCGAGGAGCACCCGGTGGAGCTTTGCCCAGACACGGCCCCGGCTCCAGTGGGCGAAGCGCCGGTAGACGGTCGGCCAGGCCGGACCGAAGACCGGCGGTAGCTGCCGCCAGGTGCAGCCCGAGGTCGCCACGAAGATGACCGCGGCCAGCACCTCACGGTCCCCGGACTGCCGCCGGCCACCGCCCTGCGGACGCTTGACCTCCGTGGGCGGCACCACCCGCCGGAACAACTCCCACAACTCATCGGGTACCAGCCGTTCCACCAAGCCCACCATGAGCGGCTCAACGACTCACCAGCACCAAAGGAAACGCTGTCTTAAAGAGGCGACGGCGATTCGGCGGTTTCCGACAACTGCCCTCGGGCTGAGCACCAGCACCCCTCGCCCCAGCACCAGGTGCCGCTCAGCGAACCGGGCGAGACCGTGCAGATCAAGCACTCAGCGCCCACTCCCGAAGCTGCGCCAGCACCCCGCGCGTCAACTCCCCAGGTCCGCCGTCGGGACCATCACGTCCGAGGACGGCTTCGTCGAGCTTGCGCCAGTCCACCGCGTCCAGGAACCCGGCCACGACGTGCCGCACATCCGTTGGCTCGACCACTACGTCCGCCAAGCCCTCGAACCGCATGCCGCTCCAGCCCTTGGCTATGTACAGCGTGACCTCGGGGCCCTCGTCCACGGTCCGGGTGATCCGGTACGCCTCCACCGACGAGGCGACATCGTGGCCGTCGACCTCGAGGACGGCAGGCTGCTCGGGTGCGGCGGACGTACGGACGCGGTGGTCATGACCGGACGTGCTGACGGGTCGGGGCTCAGGTGAGTGGAGACAACGTCTGACCTGCCGGTTCAGTGGGGTCATTGGGCAGTTGTACGGCTTCGTTCTCAGTGTCGTGCAGCAGGGTGTCGATGAGGGGCGGGGCCGCAGACCTTGGTGGCCCACAGGTCGTAGTCGGTGCACAGCACCCAGGAGCGGTCGGCGGCCCACAGGTTGGACGGGCTGAAGTCGATCTCGGGGTTGTCGTAGAGCAGCTTGGCGTCGCCGAGGCGGCCGGCACGCACGTGCAGGTTCTCGAAGTCGCAGCCCGCGGTCATCAGCGGGTTGTAGTAGGCGAAGCACGCGGTGTCTGTGCCGTCCGGGCTGTACTCGACGAGAAGGGCGATCAGCCGGTTCCAGGTATCTCGGTCCATGCTGCCTTCGGTCGGCGGGACGATGCTCCGCGGCTAGCTTCCGCCCTTCTTCGCCGATGGGAAGCAGTGGTAGGAGGGCAGCAGCCCCTCCGGGACGACCGGGTCGCCGATGCGGTGGGCGAGGTCCGCCCAGCGCAGGCGCTGCCAGCCGGGGCCCGGGTGCTCGGCGCGGCCCAGGTCACCACCGGTGGCGACCCCTATGGCGTGGAGGTCGATGCCCGCCACGACGTGTGGTTCGACGCTTCCCTCTGTCAGCTGAGCCTGGTGGTGCTCGTGATGCGAGATTGCCGCCGGGCCCTGTTCGTGCTCGTCCATGGCATTGAGGACCCAGGCCGCGTCGGGCATCGCCGGTGGCATGAATCCGGTGATGTCGTCCCCGCACAGCTCATGGAGCCAGTCGGTTGCAGAGGACGGGCCAGCGGCCATCGCGCTGTCACGCAAGTGGATATCTTGGGCATCCGTCCATGGTCCCATCCGGTGCGCGGGCAGCTCGACCGCTCGTACCGCAGCGGCTTGCCACCGGCGAGAAAGGGCCCGGCAGGCCGGGCCGGAGGCGGTCGTAACTGAACACGCACCGGACGGCCGAGCCTGGCCGAGGCGTCTGCGGTTACCCGTTCGGGGCACCGGTCGGCGATGCTCATGTTGCTCGGGAATGCGCACGGTGCCAGGCGCATAGCCTGTGCGGGGCGGCGCACTCAGGCGCCGTCCCGCACCCGGGCCGCCTGCGGCCGTCCTGCCGCTGCCCGGCTGCGGCGTGAGCAGGTTCGCGGGGTGCCAGCCGGCGGCAGTGAAGTCGGGTTGGGAGGAAGGACTCGGCGGTCGCGTCCGGTGGCCTCGTAGGTGATCCGGTACCCGCGCCGTGCACACTTCTGGCGGACTGTGATCCCGTTCTCCAGGCGGGTGCGGTGGTGCTGCACAGCACACCCGTGCAGGGTCATGGTCGGAAGCGTGTTGTTCCCTCCTGCTGGCCTGCGGCCGTGCTGGGCGCAGGCTAGCAGGGGCACGGTGCCGGTGCCGGGCGGCGGGCCAGAATGTCGATAACCGGCCGTCGTGCAGTGCAGCAGGGCGGGCAGGGCGGCGCGCCGCAGCTCTCCCCGGGGCTGCGGCGCGCCTGGTGGCGGGGCCGCTGGGAGGCGGCCCGGCCCGGTCAGCGGCGGCCCCAGTGCTTGGTGTCGACGACGTGGCGGCGGTCGTTGCGCAGGGTGGCGGTGTCGCGCCGGTTGTCCCAGACGTAGTTGCGGCGGTCCTGGAACACGTCGTGCCAGGTGTCACGTCCGTTGCCGGTGCGCACGCGCACTTCCTGGCGGCTGCCCAGGCGCAGGTGGTTGAAGCGGTAGGTCTTGTGGGTGCGCTCGCTGGTCAGGGTCCAGCCCTTGAGGTTGACCGGGCGCAGTCCGGTGTTCTTGACGGTGACCCGGCGTTCAGGGACCGGTTGGAGCCGTCGTCGCGCCCGGGGGAGTCGGCCTGGACCGCGCCGATGACCACGGGGGAGCGGTGGTGGGCCGGCAGGGTGTGGGCGCCGGTGGCGGAGGCGGGCAGGGCGGCGGCGGTGACCACCGCGGCCGAGCTGAGGGTGACGGCCGCGAGACGGGCGGAACGGGACATGAACAACCTCCTGCGGACGGCCCCGCCAGCGGCGGGGCCAGTAGGACGAGATGCCCGGACGACTGCCGGGCGCCCTCACTGTGCGCCCGCCGCTCAGGCCGTGGTTGAAGATGCGACGGTCCATTACAGAACACAGACATTTGCACAACCCTTCTCGATCCGCCGTGTACGCCCCCGCGCCTAGCCATCGGTCACGCGCCCCCGGCACAGCACACCGAACACGGCGCTGAAGTGCGGATTTTCCGGGGTATGGGCTTGTGAGGATGGTGCTGCGTACGGGTGTGCGCAGGCCGTGGGTTGCTGGGAACGCATGTTCATGCCGAAAGTGGCCTTTGAGAATTCCGCGGGTGGGCGCAGTACCGTTCAGACAGCGGGGATCCCGAAACGCCGCGCGTTTCCTCCTGGCGTGACGATCGTTTGGATCGATACGACGCGCTCAGCGTCCGGGTCCGCTGCCGTCGTGGTTGTCCAACCGGAGTGGCTTTGAAGGGGTGTTCGCCGCTTGAGCGGTGGCGCCCGCCGCAGGGGCTGGGTGATATCTCTTCGGGATGCGGGCACCTGGTCCCCACCACGTGCCCGGTTCGTCATCTTCGACAAGGTGAAGGACCACACGTGCAGCATCTGGTGAAACACAGCGTGCTGGTCGCCGCGACGGCGCCCGGGATACTGGCCGGCGCGGAGGCGGGCGCGCACGCCGACTCAGGTGCCGCAGGACGCACCGCGGCCGTCCCCGGCGTCCTCGCGGGCAACCTGCTTCAGGCCCCCGTCCATCTGCCGGTGAGCCTGTGCGGCAACACCGTCAACGTCATCGGCCTGCTCGACCCCGTCTTCGGCAACCACTGCGCCGATCTCGGCGGTCACCACCACCCACCCGGCCACCAGCCTCCCGGTCACAAGCCACCCGGGAACCACCCACCCGGCCACCAGTCTCCGGGGCACAAGCCGCCTGGGAGCCACCAGCCTCCCGGCCAGAAGCCTCCTGGTCACCGTCCGACGGGGCATGAGGTCCCCAGTTCTCCGGGGCCGGGGCATCGTCCGCCGACGGATGTCGCCGGAGAGGTGGACTCCCGTGTCCCGCCGGCCGCGTCTACCGCCGGCGGCGAGGGCCGGGTGGTCGGGCAGGCCGCCCCTGTTCCGGCGCTGGCCCACACCGGCAGCGAGCATCTTGGTGCCGCGGCTGCCGCGAGCGGTGTGCTGCTGCTCGGCGGCGTGGCGCTCGTGCGCCGGTGGCGGAGCCTTCGCGCCTGATGAGGGTGTCTTCGGTACGGCGTGAGAAGCCGCGCCTGGCAGTTCCCGGCCCAGGGCCGCCAAGCGGGCTTTCCTCCTCGGGTGCGGGGGCCGGCCGGCACCGGACCGGTACACGGGGGCGTGTCTCGCCTCCGTTCCCCGACAGTGCGTCGTGCTTCACCGGCTGTCCCTTCGTGGCCCGCTCGGTCTTCTGGACGGAGTAACGAACCGCCCCCCCCAGTCGGTCACGTACCGTTGCAGTTCCTTCACCAGATGGTTACGGTCGGTGGCGTCACGGTGGCGGGGGCTCGGTGAACAGGGCACTGCGCCCGGGGCCAGGCCCACCCGCTGCCAGGTGCGGCCGTCGCCGGCGAGCGCGCGGAGCGCGGCCGCGCTGTCGGGGAAGGCGGACAGCAGAGGTCCGGTTCCCGTGCGTTCTTTGACCTTGCGCAGGGCCGGGCCGGGGCCGGCGAGCAGCAGTTCACCGGCGGCCGAACGCAGACGCATGGCTTTGCGGACCAGGACCGACAGGGCGTCGATGGTCAGCCGCTCCACCGCCGGCACATCGACGATCACGGTGGGGGTGGTGGCGCGGCACCGGATGACCGATGCCAGGCAGCTCACCGTCTCCCACGATCCGTCCGGCAGCGACAGCAGGTCCTGAGCGAGTCGGGACGAGAGGTACGAGACCTTTCCGCGCGCAGGGCCGGGCGCATCGAACCCGGGAGCGTCGCGGCTCCACGGTGTCCGACGCACTCACCGTGCCCCTGGCATACCCCTGCACCACAGCAGCATCCCAGATCGCCTGCATGAAATCGCCTACGCATCGGGTGCGGTTGGGCGACTGGCGTAGGGCGGCGGGTACACGGCCGGGGGAAGGGGGCACTCGGCCATGACCTTGATCGGTTTCGCCAGGTCGGGGAATGTTCACCGCAGCCGGCAGGCAGGCCGCGGTGAGCGGTCGCTGCCGTCGGGGAAACGGCAGCGGCGATAGGCCCGCCCGGCAGGGCACGGCGCGGTGCAGCGGGCCGGACGCGATCCTTCCTCGGCCAGGTCCACGGACTCCTTCCAGCGTCCCGTCGGCGAACTTCTGTGTGCCGGGCCCGGTTTCAGTGGGTGCCGCAGGGCCAGGCACGCAGAGGTGCCGGATGCGCGGCAGGCGTCGTACGGTTCCGGCTTTCGACAAGGTCTTGGCGACGGGCTGCCCTTCCCAGACCAGAATCTCCACGTGTCCGAGTGGGGCCAGGGCAGCGAAGGCGGCGTCGGCGGAGGCGATGACTAAGCGCCGGGTGCCGGCGGCCGCAGCGGCATGCGCCTGATCGAGCAGCAGGCGGTCGGCAGCGTTCTTGCCGGCATCGACCAGCAGCAGGTGTACACCGGGTGTTGCAGACCGCTCGCGACGACGGAACGGATGCGGTCCCGGGCGCATCCGGCGATCGTCTGGTCCAAAGGGCCGGTGTGCCGCAGCAGGGCGTCCACCCGGAGGGTCGCGGTTGCCGGCTGGGCGTTCGCGCCGATCACGTTCTCCACATCGATCAGCAGCACGGCCGGGACCGTAGTGCAGGGTGAGGCGCTCACCACGGGGCCCTCCTGGCAAGGGGCGGAAGGCGGTCACGGTCTGCCCGAGGTGCGCGTGATTCCTGCCCGCGGCTTGGGGGGCCTGACAGCCGGATTGTCGCCTTCCGAGAGCGCGGCGAGCCGCTTGGAGACGTGGCCGACGTAACCTGAGCTGCGCGTAGCGCCGACGGCAGTGGCGCGCACGCTCCAGCCGTTGTCCCACCCACGCCGGATGTACTCAGGCGCCTGTTCATGGTCGAGACGCCCAGTGGGCGGGGGCGGCGGCAGGCGGGAGGTGCTCGCCGGTCCGCTGCAGCTCACCGGCACCGGCCAGTCCGATGCCGCCTTCACCGGCCCCGACTGTCCTCCGCTTCATCCGTGAGGGCTGCGGGCGTCGCCGTTCGTGCGACCGCCCCGGCTGTGGGCCTCCTCGACGAGGTGGGTGCGCAAGGTGTCGTGCAGGTGTCCGAGAAAGCTTTCGAACTGCTGGAGCAGTTCGGGAGGGTAGTCGGCCATCATGGCGCCCAGACGGACGCCGACGGGGGTGAAGTACTCGTCGGCGAGGGCCTGGGCCTGTCCGCCGGTGCGCAGGGTGACCACGCGCCGGTCGCTGTGCTCGCGGCTGCGCACGATGTGGCCGGCCTTCTCCAGACGGTTGAGCAGAGCCGTCGTGGCGGCCGGGGAGAGCTGGATGCGCTGACTCAGCCGGGCGGGCGTAAGGGGCGCGCCGCGGTGTTCATTGTTGATGATCTCGACCAGAGCAGTGCCGTCGGTGGTGTGCAGGCCCAGCCAGCCAGCGAAACGCCGCCCGAACTCCGCGTAATCGGCCGCGTAGGCCCCCAGGCTCTCCAGCAGCCTCTCGTGCTGGGCCCCCAGGCCCTGCTCGCTCCGGTCTGTCACTGCCTGATCCCTTCATCCGACCGCGATGGCCGCACTCTGCTCCGCCATCCTCGCACCATCCTAACGTTCCATTTTGGAATCATTCGAAAATGGAAGTACATTGTCGGCGGCCTGGCAGTCCACTGCCGAGGCACCACGGCGGCCGCTGCCTTCCGCAACGGCCGCCGCCGCCATCCCCTCCAGACAAGAGGCAGCACGTTTCATGTCCATATCCACACCCCTGCCCCGGGATCCGGGACGCTGGAAAGCCCTGGTCTTCATCTGCCTGGCCCAGCTGATGGTCGTGCTCGACGGCACGATCGTGAACATCGCCCTGCCCTCCGCCCAGCACGACCTGGGCTTTTCCGACGCCAACCGGCAGTGGGTGGTCACCGCCTACGCGCTGGCCTTCGGCAGCCTGCTGCTGTTCGGCGGCCGCATCGCCGACCTGTGGGGCCGCAAGCGCGCCTTCGTCACCGGCGTGATCGGCTTCGCCGCCGCCTCCGCCCTGGGCGGCGTCGCCGCCAACACCGGCATGCTCATGGGAGCCCGCGCCCTGCAGGGCGTCTTCGGCGCCCTGCTCGCCCCCGCCGCCCTGTCCCTGCTGACGGTCACCTTCACCGAGGCCAAGGAACGCGCCAAAGCCTTCGGCATCTACGGGGCCATCGCCGGCGGTGGTGCCGCCCTCGGCCTGATCCTGGGCGGCGTGCTGACCGAGTACCTCACCTGGCGCTGGACCCTCCTGGTCAACATCTTCTTCGCCGCCGCAGCAGCCCTCGGAGCCCTCGTCTACGTCCACGACGCTCGCACCGGCCATCCTCACGGCCGCCGCCTGGATCTGCCCGGCGTCGCCCTGGCCTCCGGCGGCCTGGCCTGCCTGGTCTACGGCTTCACCCGGGCCGAGAGCGACGGCTGGAGCGCAGCCACCACCCTCAGCCTCACCGGCGCCGGTGCGGTCCTACTGATCGGCTTCGTCATCCTGGAGGCCGGTGTGCGGGCCCCGCTGCTGCCCCTGCGCGTAATCCTCGACCGCAACCGCGGCGGCGCCTTCGCCTGCCTGGCCACCGCCGTCATCGGCATGTTCGGCCTGCTGCTGTTCCTGACCTTCTACCTCCAGGCCGTCCAGGGTTTCAGCCCTCTCAAGTGCGGACTGGCGTTCCTGCCGATGACGGCCGGCATGATGATCGGCGCCACCCAGATCGGCTCCCGCCTGGCCCCCCGCCTGCCCGCCCGCGCGCTGATGGCCCCCGGCTACCTCGTCGCCGCCGCTGGCCTGGTCATCCTCGCCCAGATCACCCCCGACAGCTCCTACACCACCGTCGTCCTGCCCGGCATGGTCGTCATGGGACTCGGCATGGGCACCGCCATGATGCCCGCCATGAGCCTGGCCACCCACGGCGTGGTGTCCCAGGACTCCGGCGTCGCCTCCGCCATGGTCAACACCTCCCAGCAGATCGGCGGTGCCATCGGCACCGCCCTGCTCAACACCATCGCCGCCAGCGCCACCGCCACTTACACACACCAGCACGTTGCCACGGACCCCGCAGCGACCGGACACCTGTACCTGCAGGCCACGGTCCATGGCTACGCCACCGCCATATGGTGGGCGGCCGGCTTCCTCACCCTCGCCGCCGCTCTCGCAGCCCTCCTTCTCAACCACCGCCCTCTCCCCGCCGCACCGGCACCGGCAACCGGCGAAGACGCCCTCCACCTCACGACCGTCCACTGACATCAGCCCGGGCGGCTCCGTACCCGCCGACACCAGGCACACCGTGCCCCTCGACGGCCCGTCGAGCACCCAAGAACTGTCCCTGATGTCCCCGCACGGACCACAGCAGGAAGTGTGCTTGGATGCTCGACGGGCCAGTACCGGCCCCTCTTGCCGCACATGCCGTCCGCCCACGGCGCCGCATGGGCCACCAGCACCCCGTCGACACCTGTGACGCTGCGGTGGTGGTCTCCGAACTGGTCACCAACGCCGTCCGCCATACGCATGGCGCCTGCCGCCTGCGCTTATGCCTTTACAGCGGGCACCTGAGCGTCGAAGTGCACGATGACAGCCCGGCCCGGCTCCGGCCCCGGCCAGCCGGCGGGGAAGCGGAAGACGGCCGTGGCCTGGCCCTGGTCGGCGCCATAGCCCAGACGCTGGATGTCCGCTTCGATCCGGGCGGCGGCAAGACCGTCCGGGCGAAGCTGAGCACCGACCGAAAGCCGGCCGGGGTGGCCGGCAGCCTCGCTGCGGCTGACAGCAGCGCCCGAAGGCGGGCGTGAGGTCGTCCGGGGGAGTCGCCCTCACGCCCGGGTCACCCTCGCCTGGTGGCGGCCTGCGGTCCAGAGGGGGCAGGACGGTCAGCAGCCTGCCACGCCCGGATGACAGGAACAGGCCCTTACCGGCCATCCGCGTCAAGCCGCTGAGCGGCGCGGTGCGCCGTACGAGCCGGGTGTTGCATCCCAGGTCCCGGTCGGGCCTTGCCGCACCCCCTGGCCATGGCAGACCACATGTCCCATGCGCCTCGTGCTGTCGCCGCCCGTAGTCCGTGCGGTCTTCGGGCGGGCCTTGCCGAGTGAGTATGCCTCGGTGCCATTCATCTCACTACCCGATTTCTTCGTTTCAATGCCTGGTATGCGGCCATGCCGCTGCAGAACACCATGACGCTCACCCCTGCGATCACCAGCGGGTTGATATAACCGGGAACCAGGTCGAAAGCGGCGTTGCACTTGTTGGAGAGCGGGAAATAGCTTGCTGATCCCGCGGAACTGCGGTCCCAGTGCTGCTGGTGATCCAGCTTGCACGCCTCCTCGATATCCCAAGGGAAACCGGTGAAGAGGCCCCAGGTATAGGTAATGAGTGTGCCGAGCAGAGCGTAAAGGGCGCCTTCGATCCAGCGGCTCACCTGTGCGCTCACCCAGGATCGCATCAGGAACCGGAACACCCACATGATGGCAATTAGCGCTATGAGAGGGATGGCGAGCAACGCGGTCATCGTCGTCATTGTTTCAAGGATAGGGGCCTCCTCGGGGCGTCAATTACCTTCAGTGCCTGCAACTACTGCGCCTCAGGGTCTGGGTTCTTCTGCTCCGTTCCGACTCTCTCCTGTAGCGTGTCAGTGAATCCTTGACAGTATTCAACAAGTTTGTCCGAGGGTAGTGCGGAGGGGAATGCCGCGCCCTTCACCTTGTCCTGAATGATGCCTGTCCGTACCGCTGAGATCAGGTCTACTTCGGTGGTCATCATCTCGTAGGCGGCATCCTTGGCTTTTCCTGCGGTTCCTCCGAAACGATCGGTGAATAAACGGGTGAACCTTGGCCGCTGGCGCTGTGTCGGGGGATGCCGGCGGCTGCGTCAGGTGAGCGGTTCTGCCAGGTGCTCGGGGTGCAGGCGCGCGCTGTGTTGGGCGATGGCCAGGAACTCGCTGATGAGCGGGTGCGGTGCGGGGCGGCAGAACACATCCAAGGGGCGCCGGTAGCGCGGGTTCAGGCGTAGCACCGTGCCGGGGAAGTCGGGGGTGAGGATGTTGGCGGGGACGACGGCAACGCCCAGGCCGGCGGCGACGAGGCGGGGGAGGACGGCGGTCTGGGTGGTGCGGATCGCGGCGCTCGGCGTGAAGGCGGCCTCGGCGCACAGGTGACTGACGACTGCGGACAGGCCGTGTGACGGTCGGTACAGCACCCAGCGGCGGTCGGCGAACTCGGTGAGGCGGACGGTGCGGCGTCCGGCCAGCCGGTCACCGGGCGGGACGATGGCCACGAACTCCTCGGCGCCCAGCGGGCAGCGGGGTCCGTCCCAGCCGTCGGGCAGGGGGCCGAGGGCGACGTCGGCGGTGGCGCCGGTGATGGATGTGGTGAACGAGTCGAGGTCGCCGTACTCGTGCAGGACGACATCGACGTGTGGGTGTGTCCTGTGCCAGGCGGCCAGGACGGAGGGGACCACGCCGATCGCGACGGACAGGACCGTGGCCAGGTGCAACTGGCCGTGGGCCATTCCGGCGACGGCCCGTGCGGCTCCCGTGGCGCGGTCGGCTCCCGCGAGGGCGTGACGGGCGCCGGGCAGGAACGCGCGGCCTGCGGGGGTGAGGTGGGCGCCGCGCGGGGTGCGCTCGAGCAGCGGGGTCCCGACGGTTTTTTCCAGGGCCTTGAGCTGCTGGGACAGGGTGGGCTGGCTGATGTGCAGGTGGGCGGCGGCCTCAGTGATGGAGCCGGTCTCGACGACGGCCAGGAGGTATTCGAGTTGCCGAAGAGACGCAGACATAGGGCAAGCCTATGGGGCCGTGTGAGTTTTCGTCTTTGCCCTATGTCCGGAGTGTTCCTAGCGTGGAGGGCGCACCGAAACGAACCCCGGAAGGAACCACCCCCGCCATGAGCACCTCCCGCCTGCACTCGGGCTTCGACCACTTCGCAATCCGCGCCCACGACTTCGAAGCCACCGTCCGCTTCTACCGTGAGGCGCTCGGCTTCACCGTCGCCTACGAATGGACCTCCCCCGGCGTGGTGTCCCGCTCGGCGTTCCTCGACTGCGGCAACGGCACGTTCCTGGAACTGTTCGACCCGGGCGACACCGTCCCCGGCGGCCCCGACCGGCACGCGCACGCCGCCCCGGCACCCACGGACGAGCAGCGGGCCGCGCACAACGCGCTGCTGCACATCTGCCTGCGCACCGATGACGTCGACAAGGCATACGCCCACGCCCTCCAGCACGGCGCCCGCGAGATGCAGGCACCCGCCGACCTGCCCCAGACCGGCCTGAACGAAAGCCCCGACGTCACGATCCGCATGGCTTTTGTCTACGGCCCGGACGGCGAGGTCATCGAGTTCCTCCGCCGCCCCGACTTCCCCGGGGAGAACCAGTGAGTGCCGCCACGACCCGGCGCCCGGTGCTGGCGGTGGTGACGTCCACCGGACAGGCCCTGCGGTTCTTCGACGGCCACAGCTACGAGCCGCTCGGCGACCTGCCCGTGGCCGCGCAGCCGCACGAGATCGCCGCCGACCCCGAACGTGGTCTGCTGTACGTCTCGCACACCTACCGCTCCGGCGTCTACACCGCCCCCGGCGCCAAGGCTCACGAGATCTCCGTCATCGACCCGTACCGCCGCGACCTGGTCGACGTCATCCCCCTGGAGCCCGAACAGGCCCCGCACGGCCTCGCCCTGGACCACCGGGGCGGCCTGCTGTACGTCACCGTCGAGGCCGGTCCGGCCGGTGGCGGCGCGCTCGTCGGGATCGACACCACCACCCGCAAGCCGGTCCGCCGGATCGAGGTCAGCACCAGGGGCCCCCACTGGGTTGTCGTCACCCCGGACGGGACCAAGGCGTACACCGCCGGCAAGGAGGCCCCGTTCATCTCCGTCATCGAACTGGAACGCGGACAGCTCACCCGGCAGATCCCGATGCCATACGGAACGGAGGAACTGGCCCTCTCCCCGGACGGGCGCTTCGCCTACGTGGCCGCCGCGATGATCGACTACACCGGCGGGGACGACGACCAGCACCCGGCCTGTCTGAAGACGATCGACACCGAGCGCGACCTGATCGTGCACACGGTGCCCCTGGACCACCCCGCCTCACCGGTGCACGTCACAGCCGACGGCCAGGTCCTGACCGGCCTCGTCCGCTTCAGCGCACCCGGCGTTCCCGCCGACGGCCTGCTGAAGACCTTCCAGCCAGGCACCGAGCCCGGCGTGCTCAGCCACCGCTTTACCACCGAGGTCGGCAAAGTGCCGCTCACCATCCGCACCACCCCCGACAGCTCCCGTGCGTTCGTCGCGAACCTGCGCTCCGGAACGCTCGACATCGTCGACCTCACCACCGGCGCCCACACGCGGCGCCTGGACATCGACCCCGGCGACCCCGCACATGTGCAGGGCGCCCACGGCATCGCCTACCTCCCACCCAGAGGACCCTCATGATTGATCAATGCCCAAGACCGCATCCGCGCCCACTTCGCAGACTTCCGACTTGAAACGGCCTGGCCGAGCTTGTCGACCCGGACGACGCAGAGGTTGCACGTCCTGGCGTTCGCGGCCGCCCGCGGCCGCGAACGCGATGCGACGACCGGGCAGCGTGCCGGTGGCCCCGCTGGGACACCAGCTGATGGTAAGGCGGGTTCCGGGCCGGGTGAGCTGGGCACCGTGTCGGGTCCCCTTGCCGTGACGGGCGGCGTGCTTGATCAACTGTGGTGGGCGGTGGGCCGCCCTCCGTTGAAGTGAGAGGTCTGGGTATCAGGTGGCGCGGGCAGGTACGAGGGTGAGCAGGCCGCAGCCGTAGACTTTCGCGCCACGATCCCTTCGGCCGCGCCCCCCAGCACCAGCTGATGCCATGTGCCCGTCCCCTGCTGCGCCCGGTCCCCGAGCTGGTGTGCCAGGTCCCCGGGGCATCGGCCCCGCGATCTCCCTCGGCCAGGCCGATGGACTCTTTCCAGCGTGCCGTCGGCGAACTTCTGTGTGCCGGGCCCGGTTTCAGTGGGTGCCGCAGACGGCGATGCCGAGAGGGCCTGGCGGCTACGGGGGTGGTGGGGCGGTGCGTTGTCCGGGGGTGGTGTTGTTGTGGGCAGGTGAGTTCGGTGGTCCGGGCGTGTTCGCCTTCACCGCGGCGATCGCGTCCGTCAGGTGCCGTCGTGCGGTGCCGGCCAGGGCGGTGC
>NZ_JBEZAN010000035.1:0-42811 GCF_040646595.1 Streptomyces sp. NPDC045470 | reverse complement strand
GGACACCTGGATTTACGGGCTCTTCCACGATTGATGATCTCCGTCACGGTTGGGGACATCGGGGTGTTCGTGCGAGTTATCCGGGTTGTGATGACTCATCAGGTCCGTGCGGTGATGGCGCATTCCGCGTTCTGCGGTATCCCGGAGTGGCTCTTGGGCGAGCTGGTCACGGAGCTCGCTGCGCGCTGGGAGGCCCGCCGCGAGTCCGAACGCCATGACCGTCGTCACGGTTCGCGCCGACGTGAGGCGGGGGCCGGGCCGAAGTATGATCTGGTGTTCACCGACCGGCTACTGGCCACGCTGGTGCACCTGCGGACCGGGCTCACCTATGAGGCGCTGGGCGTCATCTACCAGGTGGGCAAGTCGACGATCGGCCGGGCGGTGGCAGAGGTGAGGCCACTACTCGCGGCCCGCGGGTTCGCGGTGCCGCAGCGCCCCGGGCTGCGTCTGCGCACATTGGAGGACGTGTTCGCCTATGCCGAGGCCGAGAGGGTGACCCTGCGGATCGACGGGATGGAGACCCAGGTGAGGCGCCCCAAAGCACACCGGCCCGGGCGACGTGCGTTTGTGTCGGGCAAGCGCAAGCAGAACACGGTCAAGACGACCACGATCAGCGATGGGCAGGGCCGGACCCTGTGGTCCGGAGGGGTGCGTCCGGGCCGGATGCATGACCAGACCTGCGTGCGCACCGAGGGCATCGCCGAGCAGTTCCGCCTCCACCCCGGCGTGAAGGCAGAGGTGGACGACGGCTACCGGAGCCTTGCGAATGAGTTCCCCAACCAGATCTCCGCCCCGCCACGACGACCGAAGGACCTGGACGACCTGCCGGTCACCGAGTACTACGGCTGGCGCGAGCGCAAACGCCGCCAGTCCTCACGCCGGATCTGCGTCGAACACGCCAACGCCGAACACCGCCAGTGGCATCCGCTCCAGAGATACACCGGGCGACGTGACACCTACGGCGAAACCCACGCAGCGATCGCCGGCCTGGTCTCCGACCGCGCCGCCAAGCGCACCACCCAGCGCCGGACGAGCACCGAACTCGTGCCCGTCCGCCCGATGACCTGCTGAACCAACCACCAGCCGAACCTCCAGGCCAACACGCCTCACGACCAATCGCGGGAGAGCCCGTTAGAGGTGATTTCGTGCAGCTCAGCGCCGGTGAGTCGAAGGCTAGTGACTGCAACAGGTACGGTGCCCACCCCGATTCAGATGAATGGCAGACCTGGGGGTGGTTGACGACGAGGCGGCAGGGTGTGCAGTGTCAGAGCCAGCAGAACCTCTCTCCTCCGAGCACGGGCCCGTCCCCACACATTCCGGGAAAACTCGCAGCAGCGGCTGGCCGCCGCTCGCTACCACAACAAGGTCGTAGCAGCAGGTTTCCACCAGTCTTTCCGGCACGGGCAGGTTGCCGGTGTCTGCCGACAGTTCCTCCCGGCCGCGAAGCCAGGACACATTGGCGGCAACACCGCCGACAGCGACGGCCTCAAGCCGATGATCGGCGGTTACCAAACGAAACACGACCCCGAACGCGGGCGGAACTACCCGGTGGGCAAGGTGCATGCCGACAAGGCATACGACCGGCCGCACCTGCGGCGATGGCTGCGCGGACGACGCATCGCGGTCCGTATCGCCCGCATCGGCGTCGAACCCAGCGACCGCCTGGGCCGTCACAGGTGGGTAATTGAACGAACGTTGGCCTGGCTGTCCGGCTACCGACGGCTCAACCCACGATACGAGCGCCACCACGACAACTACCTGGCCTTTCTCGGCCTCGCCGCCGCCATCGTCTGCCACAAGCGCCTTGCCCAGCTCACCACGTAGGACACCCTCTAACGAGTTGGTGCGTGATTGTGGGTGGGCATGCTCTGTTGGTGAGGGGTTCGACTGATCGTTCGGTGTTGGCGCATCCGCTGTTCACTGGCATCCCGACAGAGCATCTGGCGTCGTTGATAGCTGAGTTGGCCGGGCCCTGGGTGGCCGGTGTCGAAGGGCATCGGTTCCGGGTGAGGGGTGGCGAGCGGAAGCGTGCGCCGGGTGCTGGTGCCCGGCACCGGATGGTCTTTGTGGACCGGCTGGTGGCCACACTGATTCATCTTCGCCACGATCTGCCGCACTCGGTTTTGGCCCTGCTCTACGGAGTGGACCGCTCGACCGTCACTCGGGCTGTCGGTGAGGTCCGCTGTCTGCTCGCCGAGCGTGGGTTCGCCGTACCAGACCGCCTGAACTGCGGCTGCGCACTCTGGAGGACGTGTTCGCCTATGCCCAGGCGGAAGGTGTTCAGCTGCGTTTGGACGCCACCGAGGTGCAAGTCCGCCGGCCTGCCGCGGGTCGGGGCGGACGGCAGGCGTTCGTGTCGGGCAAGAAGAAGCAGAACACGATGAAGGCCACCGTCATCGCCGACCACCAGGGCCGAACTCTATGGACCGATGCCCTCAGGCCAGGGCGGATGCATGATGTGACCGCCGCCCGCACGGCCGGGATCAGTAGATGCTTGGACCACTTCAGCCTCGTCCAGGTCTTCCTCGACGACGGCTACCTCGGCCTCGGACGGAACCACCCGAGGCGAGCCCTCACCCCGCCACGCAAACTGCGACCGGGAGCCATAGCGCCCTTTGTCGAAGCCCGAGCACGCCAACGGCACGACCACTCCTCACAACGGATCACCGTTGAACACACCCTCGCCGATCACAAACGCTGGAAACAGTTGACGCGCTGGACCCATCGCCGCGACCGCCTGCCCGACACCTACCGCACCATCTCCAGCCTTGTCTCCGACCGCAATATTGCCTGAGCAAGGCAGACACGTCCCACCCGCTATCACGCACCAACTCGTAAGTACCGTCGCCGGGCCAGGCGACGGTCAAGTAGCCTCACTCCCAGTCCTCCAGCAGTTCACTGGCAAAGGCGAGATCCTCACAGATCGCGCGGGCGGCATTGATCCCACTGCTCGCCGCTCCGGTCCACATGAAGTACGAGGAACCTTCGACGTTCCCGGCGCTGTAGACAAGTGGATTCGACGTCATCCCATACAGGCTCGTCTCAGGGAAGCCCTCAGCCGATAGCTCCAAGTCGAGATCTTCGGCGAGTTTCCGATAGGGTCGGACCACATCGCCGAGCAGCAGGGTGTCAGCGCTGAGGGTCTGCCCGTGGGTCGTCTCCAGGATGACGCCGCCCGCCGGGTCCGCGGAGGCACGGACCACCTCATCGCACAGCACTTCGACGTCGTGGCGGGAGAGCAGACGGGCGAGCCTTCCCCGACTCGCCGCCGGGTCCCCGACGAGAACCGTCATCCGCTTGGCGAACTGCCTCGACAAGGCCGCCATCTTGAGCGTCTCGTCTCCGTTGCCCACGCAGACGAACGTACTGCCGTTACGCTCGTATGTGTGGCAATAGGGACAGTCGAAGGCCGATCTGCCCCAGACACCGTCCGGCAGCCAGGCTGGCAGGACGTCGACGCGACCGGTGGCGAGGAGCAGCCTTCTGCAGCGCAGACCGGGATTTGCGGCGCCCTCGACGACGACGTGGTTCTCGTACGCGCGAACGAATGTGACCTCGTCCCACAGTATGGTCACGCCGAATTGACCGGCGTCCTCTTCCATCTTCCGATAGATGTCCACCGGGGCGGCCCCGTCGGCGTACGGGACGTTGCTGACCGAGCTCGCCGGCGAATTACGTCGTCGGGGCTTGGAGATGACGAGCGTGTTCCGCATGGAGCGGCCGAGCATGGTGGCCGCGGTCAGGCCGGCGGCTCCCGCACCGATCACAATGACGTCATAGAGATCGTCGTACATCGAGACTCCCCTTGATCATTCCGAGACGGTCACTAAAGCGTGTTGCACAAGGCCGTGAACTGGCGGCCTGTAGTGGCCTGCTGACGCACGCGGTCATGCTGCGAGAGCGAGGTTGTGCATGTGGGCGACGGCCTGGGCGGCGTGGTGGAGGCCGTCGCCGCGCTGTCGGCAGTCGCGAAGGACCTTGTAGTTCTTCATACGGCCCAGGACATGTTCCGCTCGGGCGCGGACTTTGCGTGCTCGGCATTGTCTTCCTCCTCGCCCTTCAGCAGCGGTCGGCCGGGGCGTTTGCGGTGCGGGACGACCAGGCCCGTGTTGATGTAGGCGCCGTCGCCGAGCACGGTGGCTCCCTGGCAGTGCTCGGCCAGGCCGGAGTCGCGCCAGGCCCTGGCATCGGCGGTGGTGCCCGGCACCGGATGGACTGCGGCCACCACCAGCCTGGTGTCCGCGTCCACGATGACCTGCACGTTCACCGAAAACCGGTAGTTGCGCGAGGACGTGCCCACCGTGCGGTCGCGGACCGGGACGAGGGTGCCGTCCACGATCCACAACCGGTCGGCGGCCTCGGCGGAGGCCCGGCACGGCTCCAGCGCGAGCAGCGGTGCGAGCCGCTGGATCACCCGGCACACGGTCGCCGGCGAGACCCCGAACAGCGGGGCGAGCTGCCGCATGGTCAGGTTCGTGCGGTAGTACACGGCCACCAGCAGCACCCGCTCGGCCAGCGGCAGCCGCCACGGACGGCCCCACCCGCAGCCCTCACCGCCGCGCTCCCGGACCGCTTTCAGCAGTCGGCCGAACTGATCGACCCGCAGCCCGGTAAACGTCTCCACCCACACCCGCTCGACCCTCAACACCCCAGCCATACGACGGAGATGCCCAGTTCACGGCCTTCTGCAACACGCTTTACTTTGCGGGCTGAAAGAGATACTGCAGTGCTGCGCGATCGACCTTTCCCGTCTGACCCACCGGAAAGGCCTGGCATACGACCACGCGGCGGGGTTCCATGTACCTGGGCAGCCATTCGCCCAGCTTCTCCGTGACCATCTTGACGTCCAGCTCTCCCGAGGCCCTGAGCGCGAGGGCCAGGTACGGTGAGCCTCCCTCGTCCAGCTTCAGGGCGACCGCCTCGTCGACGTCGAGGACCTGCATGGCTACCTGCTCGATCTCGCCGAGCTCGATCCGGAACCCGTGGATCTTCACCTGCGAGTCCATACGGCCGAGGAATTCGACCCATCCGTTCGATGTCCAGCGAGCACGATCGCCGGTCCGGTACATCTTGCAACCATCGCCCTGGTCCCACGGATCCGGGAGAAATCGGTCCGCTGTCAGGGCCGGATCGCCGAGGTACCCCGCGGCTACGCAGGCACCGGCGATGTAAAGCTCGCCAGGTTCGTCGATGCCGCAGGGCGTGAGGTCCTCGTGAAGGACATAGTATCGGCTGTTCTGCATCGGGTGCCCGTATGGGATGCTTCGCCACGATGGGTCCACCTCGTCCACAACGAAGTCGTTCGACCAAACGCAAGCCTCGGTGGCACCGCCGAGCGCCACCAAAGTCGCGCGCGGGAACTCACGGCGGAGAACCTCGAGGGTGTTCAGCGGGATCCAGTCACCGCTGAGGAAGACCCGACGGAGTCGATCCCGCTGTTGGCGGGACGATTCGTCGAGCAGCAGCGTCACGGCGGTGAACACGGCCGGCGCGGAGTTCCACAACGTCACCCCGTGCTCGACGAGGGCGATCGCGATCTCCTCGAGCTCTTCCAGATCGGCGTCAGGAAGCAGGAGAACACTCGCACCGGCAGATAGGGTCCCGAATACATCGTACACCGAAAGATCAAAGCTAAACGACGCTACCTGCAGCAGGATGTCGCTCGGGGCGACGGAGTTGCGCCGATTGAACCACTCGATCAGGTTGACGACGCTGGTGTGCCGGACCGCCACCGCCTTCGGCCGCCCGGTGGAGCCCGACGTGAATATCGTGTACGCCAACTCGTCCGGTCCTGCGGGCCCGGACTCGTGCTGCCGGACCGACGGCCGAGGGGCGGATCTCGATAGCACCTCGGGTTCACTGCCGTGGCGCACCGCGATGATCGTCATGTCGTCGCCGATGTCGTTCGCCCTGCCGCAGTACGGTTCCGTGACGAGGACATGAGTGATGTAGCTCGCCTTGAGTACCTTCGCAATGCGGCGCGCGGGCCATCGCGGGTCCAGCGGGACGTAGTAGGCGTCCGCGCGCAGAATCGCATGGATCCCCACGACTGCCTCCGGGACGTGATCGACCAGCAGGCCGACCGGCGTGCGCGGAAGAACGCCATACGCAGTGAGACGCTCGGCGAGCAGAGAGCTTTCGGCCGCGAGTTCCCCATGCGTGAGCGCGACTCCGGATGTCGTTCGAACGGCCGGATCGGCGGTGTACTTGACTGCGGCTGAATCGATGAGATCCATGATGCGGCTGGTCGCGGAATAGTTGTACCAGGTCTCATTCCACTGTTCGACTGGGCTCGGGTGTCGAGCTGGATGATCGGCGGTCATAAGGCGCTCCCAAGGTCACGAGGAAGGGACTGAAGGGGCAGTCGGCGGCTGATGCCGGACCCTGCCGGGAAGCGAACGAATGCCGTGCGGCGCGACCGCCACCGGCCGCGAGGCGTAATGGACGCGCCCTTCCGCTACAGCCACGAACCTGACGAAGTGCTCGTGGTGGGTGAACGCCTCCGCGCTCAGCGTGGCGTTCACGCGCGTCCGTGCGGGAGAGCCGGGCCGGATGGCGATCCACTGCGCGTCCGGGAACTCGATGCCGAAGTTCGCGGCCCCCGAAGTGTGGACGGCACCGGCCGCGATGACCTCCTTTGAAGCGCTCGCGGTGGGTGTCATCAGCACGTCGACGGTGATGGTGCCCGGACGCTCCCAGATACTCGAGCATTCAATGCGCACCTCGTCGATGACCGGGTCGAGTGGGGAGTCGGCTATCGGCCCGCATACGTTGCAGACCAGTGCGCGGCGCCCGACCTGCTCGTACACCGGGTGTCGCCCGACGAGTTCCGCCAGCCGGCCCGTGCAGTACGGGCAGGCATCGTCGATCGGGCGGACCCTCGTGTCGAGAATGGGCTCCCACATCTCGTTGAGGGCGGAGTGGCTCATCTTGCCGAACTCATGGAAGTCGGTGACCGCGCTCAGTTCGGCGTCGGCGATCAGGCTGCCCAGTCGGCGCAGCGGGCCGAGGACCTTTTCGGCGGAATCTGCGCCGAGGGCCGTCCTCTTCAGCGTCCGGGCCAGTTCCAGGATGTCGGCTTCCATGGCGACGAGCCCTTCCGGCGGCATGAAGCCGGTCGGCCCGAACTCGTGGAGCGCCCGCACAGCCCGGCCGAGTTGCAGCAGTTGCGGTTTCACGTCGCGGACGCCGTCGTGCGCGTCGGTGGTGGACGGGGGCTCGGTTCCCCCGCCCGCAGTCACCCAGGGCAGTCCGAGGACCGCGAAGTAGGGCAGCTCACGGCCGGTGTCCCGGAGATGGTCGTTGACCGCGGCGCAGGTCCGCCCGGCGTCCGTGCCCGCCGCCGCCGCGGTGCCGACCAGGTCGTTAATCATGAGGTTCGGCAGCATCTGATGAACGGCACCGATGTAGGCCGCTGGAATCCCATACTGGAACGCGCCCGTCAGTTGGTACTCGGCCGCCACCAGTCCGGTGCCGGGGCGCCAGGTCATGCACGAGTTCGCGAACACGACGTCGGCCTGGACGTGGGCCGCCTTGATGACGTCCCGCGCCCGGACGCCGTCCCGGAAGCAGCGGTTCGTGAAGGCGCAGCTCGGTGCTACCGCACCATGGGCGGTCGGACCCCGATGTCCGGCGTGGTCGCCGCAGATCACGGTGTCGTTGAGGATCAGTGCGTGTTCTCGGCCGGCCGACGCGAAGGACACGAGTCCGGTGTGCCGCTCGGACAGCATCGGCTCGAGCACCGCGCGGCTCGCCCGGTCGCCGATGACCCATTCCGGCGCGGCGTCCACACCGTCTGAGGCCGGGATTCGGCTCGCCGCCGCATGCTGACGCAGCCAAGGGACCACGGTCAGCTGGCTGCGGTCCGGGAGTTTACGGAGGTGACAGCTGAGTCCCTTGGCGAGCAGCCAGCTCAGCTCGGGAAGGTTCGGGCCGATCACGAATCCGATCGTGGCGTGGCCGCCATCGTGCCGGTATGTGTTAGTGGCCTCCAGCAAATCGGTGACCACGTCGAGATCGATCTCGTCGTGCAGAGCCATGACGACGACCTGTGTAGCTTCTAGGCGTGCGTCGAGCATCCGGCCCAGTCCGCCGGTGGACAGCGTCACGAACGAGCCGTCGACGCGATCTGCCAGCGCTCGTCCCACGGGTGTGGTCGTCGAGCCGGCCGGCGCCACCACCAGCGTGCCCGAGACGTCCGGGTCCTTGCGCTCGGCGGGTGCTCCCATCAGGCTCGCCAGGGAGGCATGCCGATTGTCGTCGATGCCCAGCATCGGCACAAGCGTCGGATCGCGCAGGTCACGCGTGTACGCTTCGGCTGCCGTGTGGACGACGAACGGGGTCGTCTGCTCCATTACCACTCCCTGTCGCCTTGGTTCGGATCGATGGTGAAGCCCCCCGGTCGCCCAGCTTCGGCCGCGATTCTGCGTACTTCTCGATGATCGGCGGCGACTTGTGCAGGGTCGCTGTGCGCCAGGACCACCATGCCCAGGCGTTGCGCGTCGAAGAGGTCGGCCGTCTCCGGGACGTGGTCTCCGTCTTCGACGTTGACCTGCAGGTTGTAGCAGCTGGGCAGGTCCATGATGGCGTCCAGGCGGGAAAGGCCGCTGACGACCCCGGCGGATCGGACGGTGAAGAAAATCACGCGGGTGGTCAGTTGGAACGGGTAGTCGTCCGGGATGGTCCGGTCGCCGGTCAAGTACCGCACCATGCGATCGACGCTGTTGTCGCCGGTCGCCAGCTCGCAGGTCCATGGGTGCCCGTTACCCGCGAGCCGGGCGTTGACCTCCATTAGCAGCGGCCCGGTCTCGGTGACCATCACCTCGGTGTGGGCCGCGCCGAACGTGATCCCGAGCGCGTCGAGTGCCCCTCTGACATAGTCGATGATCGCGTCGTTGCCCAGTGCGTCCATGGGCAGGATCTCCATGCTTGAGTAGAGGGCGATGTGTCGCCGACTGGAGACCTTGTGGTACTGCACGATGTCGTTGATCGTGTGCCTGCCCTCGTAACTGAAGGTGTCCACGGCGTATTCGACGCCCCTGACGTGCTCCTGTACGAGCACCTCGGAAAGAGGCGAACCGTATCGGCTCTCCGAGCAGAGCAACTCCGTGACGACGGCACGCAGGTCATACCCACCGGGGACGAACCGGACACTGTCCGTGCCCGCTGAGTCCACAGGTTTGACCACCAGGTCACGCCCGGACAATCGCTCGCGGGTGACCCAGGTGAGCGCGTCGTCGACGTCTGACGTACACAGTGACCTGATCGTCGGCAGGCCCGCAGCCGCGACGGCGGCGATCATGTCGCCCTTGTGGTGCCGCGCCGCCCCGACGTCCGGCGCGTTCGCCAGGTTGGGTGTCAGCACCGCGGCGAGCTCGTCACCCAGTTTGACGCCGGTATGGGCCCCAGGCACGACCGCGACCGGCTCGAGTTCTTGCAACCGGTCGACAAGAGGCCCGAGTTCACCGCCGTCGTACGCGATGTGTTCGTCGAAGTCTGCCAGGCGAAGCGTAGCGGAGTTCGGTACCGAGAGTCCGGACAACGTTACGGCGCACGGTGAGAAACCGCCCTGCCGGAAGGCTGGCGCGAGCATGTTTCCCGACGAGTACGGCTCGACGATGACCACGGTTTCCCGACGCATGTGCTGTTCTCTCTTCGGAGGCACGGTCCGGTTACCTGCCCTCGTCGATCCGGGCCGCCAGGCGCGCGATGGTGCGACACTCTGTGATGTCCTTGAACCTGACCCGCTTGCCGAGCGCCGCGCGCACTTGGGAGATCACGCGAGCGGCAAGCAGCGAATGCCCGCCGAGCTCGAAGAAGTCGTCCTCGAGACCGACCTCCTGGTCGCGGAACTGCTTCTGCCAGACATCCAGTAGTACTTCTGTGGTGTCAATGGTGGACGTCAACTGGTCGTCGCTCATCCGGCCACTCCTTTCTCCTGCATAGCAGGTACTCGATTCCGGTCGTGGTCCGCGGTGAGTTCCGCATTGATGACGGTCATAATCGTTTCCAACGGCTCCGGACCGAGGACCTCGTAGTGGTTGCCGCTCACGGACCATGTCTTCAGGCGGCCCTCGACGAACTTCTGCCACGAGCTCGGGTCCATTCCCTGTTCGACGCTCTCCGCCGCCGTGAACAGGAGAACGTCTCCGCCGAAGCGGCCTGACCGGTGTCGCAACAGGGCGCTTCGGTTGCTCGCGAAGACCCGGGCAAGCGCCGGTAGGTGTTCGCCGGGAATGGCCGCCGCCGTGCCGGGTGACGCCTGAAGCACTCGGCGCAGCTCCTCCGTCGTCAGCTGCACGTCGGCCTCGGCGGGATCGACGTCCAGCGCCGGGTCGGTCTGCTCGCCGTCCCAGGGGTAGCTGTCGAGGAGCGCCAGCATGGACACCTCTTCTCCATCGGCTTCGAGCATCACGGCCATGGCGTGTGCGACGTTGCCGCCGGAAGACCATCCGAGTAGCTGGTACGGGCCGTTCTGCTGGATGCGACGCAGCTCGTCGACGAAGCCCGTCGCGATGTCCGTCAGCGTCTGACCGACAGGTTCAGCGCCGCAGATCCCCCGTGCTTGGAGGCCGTATATCGGAAATCCGTCCGCCAGCCAGCGGCTCATCGGCGTGTAACACCAACTCAGTCCGATGGCAGGGGGTATGAGGAACACTGGCGTCCGGTCGCCGTCGGGGCGGATGCGCAGCACTGCTTCCAGGCCGTCGGCAGCAGGACCCGACGTGTCGGAGCCCGCATCTGCCTGTTCCAGCCACCGGTCGATCCCCGCCGGTGTCGGCTGGTCGAACACCACGCGTACCGGCAGTTCCGTGCCTAGCGTCGAGCGGATGCGGCTCACTAGGCGCACCGCCATCAGGGAGTGTCCGCCGAGTCCGAAAAAGTTGTCGTCGGCCCCGACCTCCTCTGCTCCGAGGGTCTGGGCGAACGCGCCGCAGAGGGCGTCCAGCCGCGGTGTGCGGGGTCGAGTGACGGTGTTCGCGGTCACCGGGACCGTGAAGTCGACAGCGGCCCTGCGCGCCAGCCGGGTGTTGACCGGCAGCGGTACGGCGAGCTCACTGAGCGGCATAGTCGGCTTCGCGGTCAGCGCGTCGATGATGTATACGGCGCAATCAGCGATGTGCTCGACCGTCGAGCGGTCGAAGAGGTCGGGACTGTATCCGAGCCAGCCTGCCATCCCGGCATCAGTGTCTTCGTGCGCCTCGGGCAGGAAGAAGTTGAAGGAAAGGTCGAACATCGGGAGGCCGAGGTGGTCCACTTCCTGTCGCTCAGCGACGCAACCGAAGATGTCGCGATCGACGCCGTGTCGTTCCTCGAGGACGACCATGACCTGGAACAGCGGGTGCCTGGACGCGAGCCGGTCCGGGTTCAGCAGGTCGACGATCCGGCCGAACGGCATGTCCTGGTTGGCATACGCCCCGATTTCGGCCTCGCGGACGCGCGGGATCAGCGTCTCGAAGGTCGGGTCTCCGTCCCACGTGCACCGCAAAACCTGGGTGTTGACGAAGAATCCGATGGCGTCATCGAGGCCTGGAGCGGTCCGCCCCGACACCAGGCCGCCGATCGGGATGTCGCTGCCGCCGCCAAGTTTGGCGAGCAGGACCGCGACCGCCGCGCGCAGGGTCGTCAGTAGGGTGACCCGTGCGTCCGCCGCCTGTGCGAGAAGCCTGCGATGCGCGTCCGGCGAGATGGTGAACGGCACGCCGTCCGCGCGTGCGGTCAACCGCGCCGGACGCGGTCGGTCCACCGGGAGCGGCAGTTCTTCCGGGAGATCGGCGAGGGTCTGCGTCCAATACCGAGCTTGGCGGGCGATAATGCTCTGGCCGTCGGACTCGCGGTCCATCAGGTCTTGCTTCCAGATGCTGTAGTCCGCGTACTGAACCGCGAGTGGCTGCGGCTGCCATGGCAGCCTGTCGCGCCGTGCAAGGTATGCGGCGGACAGGTCACGCCAGAGCGGGGCCGTCGACCATCCGTCGCCGGCGATGTGGTGCAGGGAGATCAGCAGAACGTGTTCGTCCGGGCTGATCACCAGGAGCCAGGCACGCAGTGCAGGCTCGGTGGTGACGTCGAACGGCAGCGCGGCGCGCTTTGTCAGCTCAGCGGAGATCTGGTGGCCGGCGACGTCCACGAAGCGAAGTCCCGGCCGGGCGGCGGCCGGGTCGAGCACGACCTGGTGGGGCTCGCCTTGATCGCGGGGGAAGACTGTGCGCAGGATCTCATGCCTGTCAATCAGCCGATCGAACGCCCAGGCGAGCGCGTCCCGGTCCAGTGGGCCGATCAGCTTCAGCGACAGCACGATGTTGTGATCCGCGCTGGGACCACGCAGCTGTTGGTAGAACCAGAACGTCGACTGGCCGGGGGACAGCGGGATCATCGCCGGGCGGTCGGTCGACCGGGGGCGCGGGCTCGCCGCGACCGCCTGGTCGAGCACCTTCGCCAGACTCCTGGGCGTGGGATTCTCGAAGAGGTCGCCGAAGGTGACGTCCCCCGGAAAGACCGTTTGGACTTGGCTGACCAGTCGAGTGGCCAGCACGGAATTGCCGCCCATGTCGAAGAAGTCCGCATCAACGTCGACGCTTACCAGCCCGAACAGGCTCGCGAACATCTCACACAGCACCGGTTCGCTGGAGGATCGCAGCGACTGGAGCGGATCATCCGGTGCGGACATCGACCACTCTCCGGGCATCATGAGTCCCATCATCATTCCCCTTTCAGCTACAACGGCCACACAGCGGCGGCGCGGAGCACATCGGACAGCGGTTGCGAGCAACGGGCAGAGAGCACAACGACGGCAGCTACACGCCGAGTGTTACTGGAAGCTCGCGGAATCCGCGCAGACCGTGGCGATCAGCTCGAACCGGCGTGCCGGCAAGCGTGATGCGTGGATAGCGAGCCAGCAGTCGGCTCACCGCGGTGACACCCTCCAACCGGGCCAATCCAGCGGCGATGCAGTAATGCGCGCCCCCGCCGAAGCTCAACGACTGATTGTTCGGGCGCGCCGGGTTGAAGACATCCGGATCGGAGAAGCGCAGCGGATCACGGTTCGCCGAACCCATCAGCATGACCAGCTCGGCGCCTACCGGGATCGAGACCCCGGCGAGCTCGATCCCCGGTTCCCCGGCCGAGCGGATCATGTGCTGCACCGGAGCGTCGTAGCGCAACACCTCTTCGGTGAACTGTGCGTACGTGTACTTTCCTGCGAGCAGACCTCCATGGACCTCTGGGTGGTCGAAGAGAACCGCCAAGGCGTTGCCCAACAGGTTCGTCGTGGTCTCAAAGCCAGCCACCAGCAGGAGCTCCAGGTTCGCCAGCAGTTCACGCGAATCCAATTGGCCGTCCTCACCATCGGCCGCAGTCAGGAGAACGCTGACCAGGTCGTCCTGCGGGGCGGCCCGGCGGCACTCGATCAAGGCGCTGAAGTACTCGTCCAGTTCGGCGGCGGCAGCGTCGGCGGTGGCCAACTGCGTGTCGTCAATGAGCATCTCGAGCGTCGCGTTCAGATCCACGGCGAGTGGTCGGAACCGGCTCCAGTCCTTCCAGGGCACCCCCATGAGATCGCAGATCACCGTCAATGGCACGCGGATCGCGAACTCCTCCATGAAGTCCACCACCTCGCCCGCGGAGGCGCGCTCGGCCAATGAATCCAGCACTTCATCCACGACCTGCTGGATCTTGCCCGCCATCGCGGCAATTCGCCCGGGGGTGAACGCTTCCCCCAGTACCTTGCGCATCCGGCCGTGCTCCGGAGCATCCTTGAGCAGCACCGACTCGTCGAAGAGCTGAATGGACCGGTGAGCACGGCGCACGGCTTGCTGATTCTCGTCCACGTTCGAGTAGCGGTTCTTGAGGTACGCCGAGGACCGCATGGCCTCACGCACCTCGGCGAACGTGCTGACGAGGAACCAGTCCGGCGCTATCCGCGTGACGGGGCCCAGCTCTCGCGCTTCCCGGTAGATCGGATACGGGTTCGTTTTCCCCTCGGCGCTCATCAGCGCTCCGATAATCTTTCCTGCGGTCTTCATGTGCCTGACTTTCCTCGTCCAATTACCCTACTGGCGCGCAACGGCTAGTCGTTTCACACCACGCGCCGCAGCCAGCCATGCCGATCCGGCACCTGCCCGCACTGGATGCCCAGAAGTTCCTCACGCAGCGCCATGGTCTGCTCACCCGGCTTTCCCGAGCCCACAGTGAATTCGTAGCCGTCGCCCTTGAATCCGACGATCGGCGTGATCGCCGCAGCCGTCCCAGCGGCGAAAACCTCTGTGATCCGACCGTCCGCCGAGCCTTGGCGCAATTCACTCAGGGAAATGGCACGCTCCTCCACAGTCAGCCCGAGATCAGAAGCCAGCGTGAGGACGGTGTCGCGAGTGACGCCCTGCAGGATGGTTCCGAGCATCGGAGTAATGAGATGTCCGTCCGAGGTGACCAGGCACAAATTCATCGTGCCCGACTCCTCCAGATATCCCTCGCCGCCCGTACGGTCCAGGTACATGACCTGATCGCAGCCGTGCTTCTTGGCCTCGATCTGAGGAGCCATGCCGGCGGCGTAGTTGCCGCCGTACTTCGCTTCGCCGGTGCCACCTGGCGCCGAGCGGGTGTAGCGGCTGCTCACCCAGAGCGTCACCCCGCTCTGGCCCACGGCGAACAAAGGCCCGGTCGGCCACGCAATGACCGAATAGGCCACGACCTCGGCCGGCTTCGCCTCCAAGCACTCGTCCATGGCGAACATGAAGGGACGCAAGTAGAGGCTCGCCTCGATTCCGGGGTTTGGTACCCACCGCTCGTCAACCCTCACGAGTGCTTCCACGCTCGCGAGGAACTCCTCCTCCGGTAGCCGGGGCAGAGCCAGACGCTCGGCCGAGCGAGCGAACCGCACCGCGTTGAGATCCGGCCGGAAGAGGAAAATTCCGCCATCGGCATGACGGTATGCCTTCAGACCTTCGAAAATCTCCTGCCCATAATGCAGAACGGCTGAACCGGGGTGCAGATTGAACGGCTTCACTGGTCCGACCTTGCGCTCGTGCCAACCATCATCGGCGATCCATGTAGCCGACGCCATGTGGTCGGTGAAATGTCGACCGAACTTCGGCGAGGCAAATATTTTGGTGATATCCGCGTCGGACGTGGGGGCCTGGATTCGGGTCACAGGATATCGAGGACTCATGGTTAACTCCTAACGTCGAAACAGCATCACTCAGTCGACGCTACTACGGACCCTGACCCGTGCGGTGCCGAATTCAGGAGTTTCCGTGAGTTCCGCGATCGTGGGGTACATGAAAAGCGACGGGATCGCGAGGTCGATCCCGAGTTCGTCGTTTAGCGCGGAGATCAACTGTACGACCAGAATGCTGTTGAGCCCCAGTCCGAACAGATCGTCCTCGACGCCGACGTCGACGGGCTCCAGACCGATGATGCTGGCAACGATCTCCTGTATCTTGCCCTCAAGCTCGGTGCGCGGCGCGGCGCCGTCGGACTCGGGGGCGGGGCGCAGCGCGTGCAGTGCCTTGACGTTCAGTTTGCCGTTGACGGTCATCGGCAGCGCATCCACGTGCACGAGTTCGGTAGGCACCATGTAAGACGGCAGTGCGAGCTTCAGGTGGCGAAGTATCTCGTCGGGATCGGCGGGCGTTTCAGCAACGTAGTAGCCGACCAGAGAGGCCACCTCGGCTGCGGCCCCCCGGTGACTCGCGACCTCCGCCGGGAGCACGGCACTCTGCTTCACCCCCGGGTGCTCGTTAAGGATGGCCTCGATCTCGGCGAGTTCCACCCGGAATCCGCGGACCTTGATCTGCGAGTCATTGCGGCCGATGTACTCAAGGGCGCCGTCGGAGCGCCGACGGGCGAGGTCCCCGGTCCGGTACAACCGTGCGTTCCGCCCGTCCGGGCTGTCCGCGACGTCGGCCTTCTCCACCTCGCTCTGGAAAGGGTTCGGGACGAACTTCTCCGCGGTTGCCTCGGGCAGGTTCAGGTAGCCTCGCGCAAGACCGGGGCCGCCCAGGAAGATCTCTCCTACGGCGCCTACCGGAACGATGCGCAACGCTTCGTCGAGGATCAGCACGGACGAGTTGCTTTGCGGTCGGCCGATCGCCAGGTCGTACTCTCGGACCGCGTGGGAGGTCGTCGATATCGTGGCCTCAGTGGGCCCGTACTCGTTGAACACCGGGACCTTGTTGGCCCGCGTCATTTCCCGGAAGCACGCGGCGTCCAGCGCCTCGCCGCCAACCACCATGCGCTTGAGGCTGGGCACCTCGCCGAGGCCGAGGTGCTTGTAGAAGGTCGGCGTGCCGTTCACATGGGTGACGCCGTTGGCGCGCAGGCACGCGGTGAACTTCTCTCCTTCGAGCCACAGCCGGTCGGGGACGTGCAGCAGTGTGTTCCCGGTCAGCAGGGCGAGCACCATCGGAACGACGCCGCCGTCGAACGCGTAGTTGAGGGCCTGCAGCATTACCTCCCGGCCCGGCTTTCCGGCAAAGCCGTAGAGGTCGCTGATGACGGCCACATGGTTGACCACGGAGCGGTTCTCGATCATCACCCCTTTGGGCTTGCCCGTCGTGCCCGAGGTGTAGATGACGTACGCGAGGTCTTTGGCGTGCGCCTCCGCCTTCGTGGGCGCCGCGGTGGCGCCCTCGCGCACGGCCCGGCCCCACGGGCCGTCCACCGCGCGGATCGCGGCGCCGACGGCGATCCGCGCCACCCGCCCCTGGTGCACTTCACCGCAGAGCACGACCGGCGCGGCCGTGTCATCGAGGAGGTAGCGCACCCGCTCATCCGGCGTCTCCGGGTCAATCGGCACGTAGGCGGCACCGGCCTTCCAGACCGCGAGGACGGCGACCGTCATCTCGATGCCACGCTCGAGGCAGAGCGCCACCAGCTGCCCGGGCGCCACTCCGTGGGACGTGATCAGTTCGCCGGCCAACCGGTCTGACCAGTCGTCCAGTTCCTGGTAGGTCAGCGAGGAATCACTGAAGACCACCGCGCGGACGTCAGGCGCCGCCGCCGCCCTCTCGCGGAACACCTGGACAATGGTGGCCTCCGCCGGGAACGACAGCTCAGGCCCCTTGCTCTCCTGCAGAAGTCGTTCCTGCTCATGGTCCGGCAACAGGTTCAGATCGGCCAGCTTCATTTCGCCCTCACAAACTGCGTCAGGATGGATCGGTAGGTGGACGCGAAACGCTCCACGGTGCCGTGGTCGAACAGGGCAGTGGCGTAGGTGATGGTTCCGGCCAGTGACTCACCCACGTCGTTCAGGACCAGGCCGAAGTCGAGGTTGGCGGCGACGGTCGACCCGCCGCCTGGGGTGTGGGCTCCGACCGTGTACGGCCGCAGCAGAGTGGTGGAGGTCCGTTCCGTGTCCGTGTCAGCAAAGGAGTTGACGTCAAACCAGATCTGGAACAGTGGATGCCGCGCCGGATCGAGTGGCAGGCCCAGCTCCGCGACGAGGCGTTCGAAGGGCAACTCTTGCTGCTCCTGGGCCTCAACCACGCGCGCGCCAACCTTCTTGATCATCTCCTCCACGTCGTCGTCACCGGCGATGTCGAAATCGAGCGCCAGCGAATTGATGAAGCAACCGATGAGCTCGTGTGTCTGCACGTGCGTCCGATTGGCCACCGGGATGCCGACGAGCAGGTCGGAACGGCCTGTGTATGCCTGGATCGTCAGGAAGAAGGCGGAGAGCAGCACGCTGAACAGTCCGACTCCGCTCTCGTGGGCCAGCCGTCGAGCCGCCGCTGACGTTTCGGGGTTCAGCCCGAACGACATGCTGGCGCCGCTGTAGTCGATCTTCGCTGGTCGGAGCCGGTCGGAGGGCAATTCCACCGGTCGTCGACCGTGCACGCGGCCCTTCCAGTACCCGAGCAACTCCGCCAGCCGCCGCCCGGAGACGCGCTCGCGTTCCCAGGCTGCGAAGTCCTTGTACTGGATCGAGAGCTCGGGCAGGTCGGTCTCCGCCTGATATAGCCGGGTGATCTCGTCCAGCAGTACGTCGGCCGACCAGCCATCGAACGCGATGTGGTGGACGTGGATGCCGACGAAGATTCGGCTCTGCGAGTCCTCAGCGGTCTCCTGCCGGTAGAAGGTGACTCGCAGTGGCACCTCTTCCGCGAGGTCGAACTTATGCGTGCCCTCGACGCCGAACTGCGTGGCCAGGTCAGCCTCATCCGTCACCGTAACGTGCCGGACATCGAGTGGCGCCGTCTCGGGGCCCAGCACCACCTGGTGGAGCCGGCCGTCGGACGCCTGTCGGATGACCGTCCGCAGCACCTCGTGACGTCGGCTGACTTCACTGATGCACCGCTCGAGCTCGTCCGCGTCGACGCCGGGCAGGACCTCGTAGCAGAGGTGGATGTTGTATCCGAGGTTTCCGCTCTCGTACTGGTTGATGAACCAGAATCGCTCCTGCGCGAACGACGCCACCGGGTCAGTCTCCGCACACGCCTCGAGCGGTGGGTTGGTGGCGGCTTTCCTCGGCGAGGTTTCCAGAGCTTCGACCAGGCCCGCCACGGACCGGTGCCGGAAGACCGATGCGATGCTGACGTTCGTGTCGAGTGCGGCGCTCAACCGGCTCGCCAGCTTGATCGACAGGATGCTGTTGCCGCCGAGCTGGAAGAAGTCGTCGTGCACGCCGATCGCCTCGGGGTCGGCGCCGAGCACCTCCGCCAGCACCCCGCGAGCCAGCGTTTCACGCCCGTTGCGCGGCGCGACCAGTTCACGGGTCAGCCTCAGCTGCGGCGCGGGAAGCGCATTGGTGTCGAGCTTTCCACTGATCTTGCGCGGCAGTTCGTCCACGTGGACCAGTGCCGCGGGGATCATGTAGGATGGCAGCTTCGCCTGCAACTGCTCGAACAGCACTTCGGTACCGATGCTGGTCTCGGCCACGTAGTAACCGATCAAGTGGCTCTGTCCCCCGCTGTCACCGGTCCTGTGCACCACGACGGCGCACTGAAGCACGCCCGGCACCTCGGACAAGACGGTCTCGATCTCCGCCAGTTCGATCCGGTGACCACGGATCTTGACCTGGAGGTCGTTGCGGCCGACGAAGCGCAGGGTCCGGTTCGGTGCCCAGCGCACCAGGTCTCCGCTCTTGTACAGGCGGCCGTTCCACTCCAAGTCGGTCCCAGTGACGAAGGGGTTGGCGACGAACTTGCGGGCTGTCAGTTCCGGTTGGTTGAGCAGCTCAGCGGCCAGGCCCGCCCCTCCGATATACAGCTCACCGACCGCACCCATCGGCAGCAAACGTTGCTGCGCGTCGAGCACGTAGCCGGCGACGTCCGGGATCAGCGAGCCGATATCGGTCGAACCCTCGTCCGTCTCGTCGTAGAGCTTGTAGCAGGTGAAGACGGTGGTCTCTGTCGTGCCATACCCCATGGCGAGCCGTATCCGTTCATGGCTGTACCGCTCGAACCAGTCCTCGAGCAGCGACACGTTCAGCGGCTCGCCGCCGAAGAAGACGTAGCGCAGGTCGTCCACACGATGCCGCTCGCCCTTACTGAGCGCCACGTTGACGAACTGGTAGAACGCCGTGGGCGTCTGGCACAGCATGGTGACGCGTTCCCGACGGCACAGCGCGTAGTACAGCTCGGGGTCGCGCGTCTCCTCGAACGTCGGCACCACGAGGCGTCCGCCGTAGAGGAAAGCACCCCACATCTCCCACACCGTGAAGTCGAAGACGTAGTTGTGGAACAGCAGCCACACATCGTCCTCGCAGATCTCGTAGATCCCCTCCAGGGCGGTGAACAGCCGGGCTACATTGGCGTGCGTCTGAGGCACGCCCTTCGGCCGGCCCGTGGTACCCGAGGTGTAGAGCACGTAGGCGAGATTCTCCGGGGCGGCCTGTGTGACGGGATTGGTCTCCGGCAGCGCGCGCAGCCCTTCCCGGGCACGCTGATCGTCGACGGCGATGACCTCGACGTCCGCGAACCGCTTGTCGACCTGGGCGGCGCGGGCCACGATCCCCACGAAGCGTTCGACGTACCGGCGCTGGGTCACGACCGTGCGCGCGCCCGCGTCGGCGAGCATGAAGCCGATCCGGTCGTCGGGATACGTGGGGTCGACCGGCAGGTAGCCACCACCCGCCTTGAGGGTGGCCAGGATGGAGATGACGATGTCCTCGCCGCGATCCAGGCACAGCATGACGACGGTGTCAGGCGTCAACTTGTCGTCTTTCAGCAGCCGGTGCGCGAGCCGGTTCGCCTCGGCGTTCAGCTCCCGGTACGTGAGCTCGCGCTCCTGCTGAACCAACGCGACACGATCCGGCGACCGCTTCGCGTGTTCCTCCACCGAGCGGTGCAGCAACGCATCAGACGGGTACTGCCGCAGGGGCGCGCTCCAGCCCTCCACCAGCTCGCGGTATCGGTCTCCCTCGAGGTACGCCAGATCGCAGACGGCGACCCGCTGCTGCTTGCTCTCGCTCCCTGCCAAGTCGGCGACCTGGCGGAGGATCGTGACGTAGGTCCGCCCGAGGCTTTCGACGGTGTCGGGCTCGAACAGGCTCGTGGCGTAGTTGATATCGATCTCGAGCGATTCGAGCGAGTCGTCGATGAACGTGCTCAGGTCGAACCTCGCCGCCGTGTACAAGTCCTTGGTCTCCGTCGCGGTGCGCAAAACCGCTTCCGACGTGCCGTGCGCGCCGCGCGCCGGAGCACCAAAGCTCTGCACACCGAACGTCACCTGGAAGATCGGATGGCGGCTCATGTCGCGCTCGATGTCCAGGATCTCCAGCAGCTGATCGAAAGGGAGTTCCTGGTGGCGCAGCATATCGAGCACCCCGCGTGCGGTCTCGCGCACGTAGTCGGAGATCAGCGCTTGCCCGGCGACCTGCGAGCGAAGCGGCAAGGTGTTGACGAAAAAGCCGATGAGATCGGCCAGTTGGGGATGGTCACGGTTCGCGACGGGCGTACCCACCACGATGTCGTCCTGGTGGCTGAAACAGCGCAGAGTGAGGAAATGCGCGCTTAGCAGCAGACTGAACAGGCTGACGCCGAGTTCTTCGGCGAGCCGCCGGAGCCGTAGCGAAACCTCGACCCCGACTTCGAAGCGCATGTTTGCGCCGTGGTAGTCGAGATTGTCCGGACGCGGCCGGTCCGGCACGAGGTCAAGGTTCTGATGGCCCTCCAGTTCCAGCTCCCAGAACCGGCGCAACCGTTTGAGGGGTTCGCCTGTCATCCGGTCGCGCTGCCAGACGGCGAAGTCCCGGTACCTCAGCGACGGCGCGAGTAGACCGGCGAACGGAGCGGTTCCCGGAGCGGATTGGGCGACGAGGTCGTAGGCCGTGAGCAGGTCTTCCAGAAGGACGTCGGTGGACCAGCCGTCGAATGCGACGTGGTGGACGATGAACACGAGACGTCGGCCGACGTCCGGCACTTCGTAGAGGCGCACACGCAGCGGTCCCTCGGCTGCGAGGTCGAAGACCCGTTGCAGGTCGCGGCGAATCTCCTCGTGCAGCGCCTGCCGGCCCGCCACCCTGAACACTTCGATGCCGGGCAGTGCGTCCGTGTCGAGGACCTCCTGGTAACCGATGCCGTCCGGCGTCTGCCGCAGCACGGTGCGCAGTATGTCGTGCCGGGCGATCACGCAGCGGACGGCCGTCAGCAGGAGCTCGGTGTCCGCGCTTTCGGCCACCTCGAGGACGAGCGGAAGGTTGTAGGCGCTGGTCCCGCCTTCGAAGCGCTCGATGAACCACAACCGCTCCTGGGCGAAGGACAGCCGCTGATCCTCGGCCCGGGAGAAGCTCGCCGTCGGGATGGCGAGCCGCTCGCCGCTGGACATGTCGAGTTGCGCGACGACGACACGGACCGTCCGGTGTTCGAGCCAGTGTCCGACGGTCGTCGTCAGGCCCAGCTCCCGCTCCGCAGCCGAGACCAGTTTGATGCTGAGCAGGCTGGTCCCGCCGAGTTGGAAGAAGTCGTCGTCGATGCCCACGTCGACCGGGTCCAGACCGAGGAGCCGCGCCACAAGGGCACACAGGTCGGCCTCGGTGCGCGAGCGCGGCGGCACGTGCACTCGGGTGCCGACGGCGCTCGGCCGGGGCAGCGCCGCACGGTCGATCTTGCCGTTGATAGTCAACGGCATGCTCTCGAGGTGGACGCACCGCGCGGGCACCATGTATCCGGGCAGCGAGCGCCGCAGGTGCTTGTCGAGCCCCGCAGCAGGGATCTCCTCGTCGGCCACGTAGTAACCGATCAGTGTCGGCATGCCCAGTTCGACAACGAGCACCACGCAGTGTCGCACCGCGGGGTGGACAGCGAGCGCGCCCTCCACTTCTCCCAGCTCGATCCGGTGTCCGCTGACCTTTATCTGGGCGTCGTTGCGCCCGATGAATTCCAGGATGCCGGCCGGAAGCAGGCGGACGAGGTCGCCGGTGCGGTAGAGCCGTACCGGCCGCGTGTCGCTGCCCGGGCCGACCGGGACGTCGACGAAACGCTCGGCGGTCAGCTCCTCTCTGTTCAGATACCCGCGCGCCATCCCGTCGCCGCCGATACAGAGCTCACCGACGGCGCCCAGTGGCACAGGTCGCAGCTCGGCGTCGAGGACGTATACCGACTCTCCGGCGAACGGCGTACCGATGCTCACCGGCAGGCCGCCCGGCCCGTCGGTGTGGCGGTAGTGCCTCGACGTGGACCAGATCGTCGTCTCGGTCGGCCCGTAGACATGGACGAGGTCAATCGACTTCGCCAGCACTCGTTCGAGCACTTCCCTCGGCAGTCGTTCGCCGCCGACGAGCAGCAGCAGGCCGTCCGGAGGGTCGACCAGCCGGTCGAGCATCACGTCGCAGACGCTCGGGGTCATCTGCACGAAGTCGAGGCCGGCGCAGTCCAGGCTCGCCGGAAGGTCAGAGGACAGTTCGACCCGTCCGCCGGTCCAGAGCGGCAGGCCGTATTCCAGCCCGAAGATGTCGAATACGTGGTTGGTCAGGCTGTGCGTGCTCACGGTGTCAAGGTGGGCGAAGTGACGGGCCTGCACCGCGGTGATCGTCTGCGCGTACGCCCGGTGCTCGATCACGACGCCCTTGGGGGCTCCGGTCGTTCCGGAGGTGTAGAGCACGTACATCAGTGCGTCCACGGGCGCGTGCACGCCAGGCGCTTCCGAATCGGCCGCGTCTAGGAGGTGCTGGATCTCGGGCGCATCAAGGCCGAGGACGGAGCCGGCACGGTCCGGCTCGACGAGCGCGCGGAGCCGGGCGCGGTCCCGGGCGCTCGTGATGACCAGCCGGGCAGCCGTGTCTCCCAGGATGTACGACAGGCGGCTGTCAGGGTACGCCGGATCTGTCAGCACGAAGGCGCCCCGCGCCTTGAGTACGGCCAGCACGCTGACGATCAGGTCGATCCCCTTGTCGAGGCAGAGCACGACGAGTTCCTGCGGTGCGACGGCGTGCGCGTCGGTGAGCAGGTGCGCGAGCCGATTCGCCCGTTCGTCCAGCGCGGCGTAGGTCAGCGTGGTGCCGTCGAAGCTGACGGCGGCGCGATCCGGGTGGTCTTGCACCTGCTCATCGAATGCCTGCACGAGCGTTCGGGCCGGCGGTAGTTCCTCGGTTGCGGGATTGAGCACGGCGGCGAGTTCGCGATGCCGGTCCGCGGAAACCAAGTCGACCCCGCGCCACGGCCGCTGCCCGTCGGCGAGCACCTCGTCGAGCACGTGCCGCTGCATCTGCAGCATGTCGGCCATGCATTGAGCGTCGAACAGCTCGGCCGCGTACACGAGACGGAACTGGACGTTCTCCGGTTCCTCGACCACGATCACGGACAGCGAGTAGTCCAGCTTCTCGTAGTCCGCTCCCATGCGGACCGCGAGCCGGGACTGCCAGCCGTCCGTGCTGATCTTGGGCCAGTTCTCGTGGATGAAGAGCGTATCGAAGAGGCGATCCGCGCCGACGTGTAGCTCGGTTAGGTTCACCGTGCTGTGCGTGTTCAGCTCGTTGATCCGCCGCTGCACGGCTTGGACGCCCTCGAGTACGGACTCGTCCCCGGCGCCGTGCGGCACGATCAGGGGCAGGGTGTTGATGAACAGGCCGACGCTGGTCTCGATGCCGTCGACCGGGATGGCCCGGCCGGACAGCACGCTGCCGGTGATCGTCTGCTGCGCCCCGGTGTAGCAGGCGAGCGTCTTGTGCCAGGCGTACTGCATCAGGGCGTTGAGGGTGACGGAAGAGTCCTGGGTGAACCGGTGCAGGGACGCGAACTGCTCGCCGGAGACAGTGAAGCTCAGCTCGCGCATGTCCTGGACGCGGCGGGTCGCGCCGATGCGCAGATCGCCCCCGCGCAGGTCCGGTCGGAGTAGCCCCTCGAGGCTCATCCGCTCGTCGTAAGATGCCAGGTGTTCGCGCCAGAACTCCATGTGGTCGTCCCGGTGTTCCTGCAGGTATCGCTGCCCGGCGGCAAAGCTGAGGTCCGGGGTAGTGTCCGGTGACGCACCCGTGACCAGGGCCTCGTAGAGCTCATGCACCCGGCTCAGCAGCAGCGTGTTGCTCCAGCCGTCGAGGATCGAGTGGTGGTGGCTGAAGATGCAGGAGAACCGAGCCGGCTCACGCTTGACCAGGTAGATCCGGAACAGCGGCCCCGAAGCGAGGTCGTAGGGCTCGCTCCGGTCCGCCTGTCGAACCAGCAGCAAGGCATCCGCTGCCTCACCCTCAGACATGGCGGAGACATCGACGTAGCGCCAGTCCACCGACGTCTCCGCGTCGATGACCTGGACCACCTCCTCCTTCCAGCCGTAGCGGAGCCGTAGCGCGGGGAAGACGCGCTGCGCCCGGGCCCATGCCTCGCGCATGGCCTCGCCATCGATCGTGGAGCCGTACTCCCAGGTCATCTGCACGATGTAGGCGTCGTCGTCCCGGCCATGCGTGACGTTCTGGTAGACGAAGCCCTGCTGCAGACTGTTGGCCAGGAAGACACCCTGGATCTCCCGCTCGGACTGGAGCTCGTCGAGGTATCCCGCCGAGACGACGTAGTCGACGTCCGAGGGGGTGAGGTAGGTACGCGAGGCCGCCGACAGCTCATCTGCCAGCTTCACCAGGCACTCCTGGTACTGCTGGACCAGACGGTCCCCGTTCGCCTCGCCGAGCTTGTGGGCGACAGTGAAGCCGAACCGGCCTTCGGTGATCCAGCCGTTGATCCTCATGATGAGGGTGTCGTGGTTGGCCGGGTGCTCCGGCTGGCCGAACGGCTCGCGGGTCAGCCGCCAACGCCCCTCGGAAGACGCAGCGTTCTCTGCGTCGAGTCGGCCGAGATAGTTGAAGTTAATTCGTGGCAACCGGTCGTCGTGGTAACCGTGCAGGGTGCCATAGCCGATGCCCTTCGCTGGAATCCTGCGCAGTGCCTCCTTGATCGCGCGCAGGGTGCTGAACTGATCGACGCCGGTGTGCAGGCGGACCGGGAACATCGTGGTGAACCAGCCCACGGTGCGGCCGACATCCAGCCCCCGCGCGATCCCCTCACGGCCGTGGCCCTCGAGGATCACGTAGTTCACCGACTCTCCGGTCAAGTCCGTCAAAGCGTGGGAGAAAGCGGCCAGCAGAACGTCGTTGATCTGCGTGCCGTAGACCTGGTGGCAGCGCAACAAACGCTGAGTGCTCTCGCGGTCGAGGGTCAGCCGGGACACCGTCATGACGTCCTCGCTCTCGACGAGGCGCTCCAGCGCGGCAGCTCCGGTCTGCTCGTACTCCGACTGGACCTGGGCCCAGTAGCCGTGCTCCTCCGGATGTCCGGAAGCGTACTGCTGGACGGCAGTCGACCACTGCCGGTAGCTGCTCCCGGTGGGTGGAAGGCTGCGCCGGTGGTAGATCGCCTCGAGGTCCTCCGCCAGGACACGCCAACTCACCGCGTCGACGATCAGGTGGTGGCAGGCGACGAACACGCGGGCGCTTCCGTCAGCCAACCCGTCCAGGTAGCCGACCCGGTAGACCGGTCCGACTTCGAGGTCGAAGTCGTCCTGCCAGGCGGTGAACTGTTCCTGCGCGTCGTCGAGGTCGGCGGCCGTAGCCGTTACCAGCTCCGTCGGCTGAAAGTCGTCCGCGTAGTACTGGACGACACCGCCCTCGGCGTTGAGCCGGTAGCGCAGACGGAAGGCACCGTGCCTCTCACTCAGCTCCCGCACGCTTTCCCGGAGGCGGTCCACGTCCAGCCGAGGAGTAGCGATCAGGAAAGCCTGGTTCCAGTGGTTCGGGTGGGCGAAGCCGCTGCGGTAGAACCACTCCTGGATCGGCAGTAGCGGCACTTCGCCGGTGTCCCGGTTCACCTGGCCGCCCCCCTCAGCGGCCAGAGCCACCTGCTCGGCGAACTGGTCACCGAGTCGCTTGGCGAGGAACTCGCAGAACTGTGCCACGGTCGGGCGGGCGAGCAGCTCCTCGACCGGGAGGTGGACACCGAAGTGTCGGCGGAGTCGGCCGAGCAGCTGGATGGCCACGATGCTGTCCCCGCCCGACCGGAAGAAGTCGTCGTGAATGCCGACCCTGTCAATGCCCAACACTTGGGTCCAGGTGTCGGCGGTGGCCTGCTCAAGCTCATTGCGCGGGGCCGCGTACTCGTCGCCCACCGCTAGGCGCTGACCGTCCGGAGCCGGCAGCGACTTGCGGTCGACCTTGCCGTTGGGTGTGAGCGGCAGCGCCTCCAGTACTACGAACGCCGAAGGCACCATGTGGTCGGGCAGCCGCCCCTTCAGGAACGACTGCAGTTGTGCCGTCGTCAGAGCCTGGGTGCCGGTCGGCACCACGTAAGCCACCAGGCGCTTGTCGCCAGGGGTGTCTTCCCGTGCTACCACGATGCACGAGCCGATCGAGTCATGGGCGCCGAGCAGAGCCTCGATCTCACCCAGCTCGATCCGGAAGCCCCGTACCTTCACCTGATCGTCGACCCGGCCGACGAACTCCAAGGTGCCATCGGCCGACCAACGCACCACGTCGCCGGTCCGGTACACCCGATCGTTCGGGTCGTCGGAGAACGGGTGGGGCACGAACCGTTCCGCGGTCAGCTCCGGCCGGTTCAGGTACCCCCTGGCAACCGACCCGCCGCCAATCCACAGCTCGCCCGCCACCCCCACCGGCACCGGACGGCCGGACCGGTTCATCACGAATACCTGAGTGTTTGCGATCGGCCGCCCGATCGGGACGCGTGAGGTGGGTCCTTCGATAACAGCCGTGGTCGCCGTGACCGTGGTCTCACTGGGGCCATAGGCGTTGAAGACCGGCGTACTGCTGTGCTCGAACCACCGCTCCAGCAGGCCGGGCGGCACGGCTTCGCCCGCGAGGACCAGCTTTCGCAGAGTGCTCTGGGCCAGCCGGCGGACGCGCGAGAAACTCAGCAACTGGGCCCAGACAGAAGCCGGCGCCTGCATAAGTGTGACGCCGCTGCGCTCGATGGCGGCCACCACGGCATCGGGGTCGAAGTCTTTCCCGCGTAGGACAAGCGTCGCGCCAGCCATCAGAGCCGGAAAGATCTGCTCGACCGAGCTGTCGAAGGATATCGACGCGAACTGCAGGACCCTATCACTCGGGGTCAGCCCGTACCGCTGCCTCATCTCCCACATGCGGCAGATCAGGTTGTCGTGCTGGATCTGGACGCCCTTGGGGATTCCGGTGGAGCCGGACGTGTAGACGATGTAGGCCAGGTTGTCCGGGCCAGCCGCAGGGGCGGGATCGGTGCTCGGGCCGGCGCTGATGGCATCCAGATCGGCATCCATGCGCACCAAGGTGCAGGTCACGTCAACAGTGAAGCGGTGTTCCAAACCTGCCTGGGTGACCACGACGGGAGCGGCAGTATCCTCCTGCATGAACGACAGACGCTCGGCCGGGTAGGCCGGGTCCATCGGCACGTAGGCTCCGCCGGCCTTGAGGATGCCCAGCATCGCGACGATCATGTGCGGACCGCGTTCCAGGCAGATACCCACCAAGGTCTCCGGCCCTACACCCAGACCGCGCAGATGATGAGCGAGTTGGTTGGCTTGCTTGTTCAACTCCCGGTACGAGAGGCTGGCCTCGTCGAGCACGACGGCCACGGCCTCCGGGGACGCCGCGGCCTGCTGCTCGACCAACTGGTGAACGCATTGGAACCGGGGGTAGTCCGCGGCGGTGTCGTTCCATTCCTCCAAGATCTGCAGACGCTCGGCCTCCGACAGGATGTCCAGCCGACTCAACGGCGCCTGGGGGTCGGCCGCCGCGCCGGCCAACAGAGTGCGGAAGTGCGTCGCCATCCGCTCCGCTGTGACACCGTGGAACAGGTCGCTGCTGTAGTCCAGGCCGACCAGCAGCTCATTCCCCGTGTCCTTGACCGTCATCGCCAGGTCGCACGGCCCGGCCCCCGGGGCAGCCTCCACGGGCCTGGCCGCCGCCGAGGCCGCCTCGTCGCCGACGGCGATCTCTTGCAGCACGAACGACGCCTGGAACAGCGTAGTCAGCGACAGGTCCCGCTCCAGCGCCAGCTCTTCGACCAACCGCCCGAACGGCACGTCCTGATGAGAGCGGATGGCCAGTACTCGCTGGTGCACCCGCTGGAACAGCTCGCTGACCGTCGGGTCACCTGCCACGTCGCCGCGCAGGACCAGGGTTTCCGCGACGTCTCCGGCCGTTCCCACCGTGAAGTTGTCCTGACCGCTGTACTCGGCCAGGAGCACCTGGAACACCGAGACCAGTGCTGCGAACAGGGGAACACCCGCGTTCCGGGATGCCTCGCGGAGCCTGGCAGCGGTCCCGGCATCGACGATGCAGGCCACCGACCCAACTTCGTCCGTGCGTACCGCCGGGCGGGGACGGTCCGTCGGCAGCTCCAACGGCTCCAGCCCTCCCAACTGCATACGCCAGAAATCCAGTTGTCGGCCGAACTCGGCGACCTGGTCAGACACAATGTGATCCTTACTGTCCGTACGGCTTCGGAAGGGCGCCCGTGGGCCTTTCCACCACGAATTCGGAGACCCGGCCGTGAGTTGACCCCAGCGTCAACGGCTCAGCGTTGCGCTGTTCGGAGAAGGCGGACCGGCAGCGTGCTCGGCCCGTTCACGACGATGGACGAGAGCAGAACTGGCTCCCCGGCCGGCTCTATCACGTCGAAGAGCGTGGCCATCTCGCCATAGAGCGTCTGCAGCTCGGCCCGCGCAAGGATGCCGCCAATGCAGAAGTGCTCGCCCGTACCCAGGGCAATATGGCGGTTCGGCGTCCGACGGATGTCGAACGTGTCCGGGGCGGCGAAGACCTCCTCGTCCCGGTTGGCGGACGGCATCCACAGTGTGACCCGCTCGCCCTCGCCGATGGTGCGCCCTCCGATCGTGACCGCGGTACGCGTGGTCCGCAGCAGGTGGGTCGGCGTTGTGGTCCACCGGAGCACCTCTTCGATCGCGCCGGGCAGCAGGCCCGGATCAGCGCGCAGGGCCTGCCACTGGGCCGGCTCTTGAAGCAACTGATGGATGCCGGAAGAGGCCGCGATCCTCACGTTCTCGGTACCGCCGATGAACACGTTGTCGCAGTTGAGCAGCAGTTCGCTCTCGGTCAGCCGATGACCGTCGACCTCCGCGACGGCCAGGTCGCTGATGATGTCGTCCCCGGGCGATCGGCGCTTCTCGTCGGCGAGGTCGAGCAGGTACTCCATGAGTTTGACATGGGACGAACGCCGCTCCTCGGGGTCATCCGAGCAGAAGGCCCGACTGGTGATCCCGAACAGGTAGTCGCGGTCGGTGTCTGGAATGCCCATCAGTCGGCTGATCACATAGAGCGGGAGCCGGGCGGCAACGTCGTTGACGAACTCGACCGTCCCCCTCTCGGCAGCCTCGGCGAGCAGCGTCTGCGCTATCTCACAGATGACGGGCCTCAGTTGCCGGACCGCTCGCTCGGAGAACCAGGACTTGATGATCGACCTCAGCTGGCGGTGCCGCGGCGGGTCCGTCAGGGCGAGTGTCCGGCCCCCGCCCGGGTCTCGCCCGTGGTTGGCGGGCCGGAGCAGGATCCCCTCCGCGGAGCTGTACACCTCCGGATTACCCAGGACCGATACGATGTCGTTGTACTTGGTGAGGGCCCAGAACCCGGGCATCCCCCGGGAGGGCTCGTGCCAGTACACGGGGGCGTTGCGGCGAAGCCACCGCCAGACGGAGTGCGGATCGCCGGTCGCGTACAGCTGCGGATCGGCGAGATCGATGTGGGGTTTCTGATCCACCCCGCCGGTGGGGGACAGCGGCAGCGTCATGTGTCAGTGGCCTCTATCGGAGTGAGGGTGGCGCTGAGCACCAGTGGGTCGGGCCTACAGGTTGGGGAAGTACGACTGCAGAGCGCCAGCACGCCGGATGTCGACCGTGCAGCAGTGGAAGCTCCCGCCGAAGTGGTACACGTTGGCGAACGGGATAGCGATCACCCGGAACCCGAAGGACTTGAGGAAGTCGATCATCGGCTGTTCGCGCTCCTCACAGATGATCGTGTCCTCGTTCACGTTGAAGACGTTCATGGAGATCCACTTGCTGACCTCCACCGAGCGCATGTAGCCACGCCGGACCGAAGGCGGTGCCATGACTACCTTCCAGCCGTTCGCCTCGAGCCTGGCGATGGTGTCGTCGATGGGCGGCCGGCCCGGGTTCATCATCATCAGGCCGGGGCGCAGCGGCACCATGGTGGCGTCGATGTGCTGCGGATGCGCGTCAGCGAAGCGGACGCGGTGCAGGCGGTACTCGGGTCCGAGGTGCCGGGCCAGCCAGCGCGCGCCGAAGTCGTTCGTCACGATGTCGGGCTGGTAGAAGATGTCCCGACCGCAGCGGGCGAAGCTCGCCGCGTCGAAACAGGGTTCCGCGTCGCTCAGCGCCGGATTCGTGTCGGCGTCGAAGCCGCCCGACTCTGCGGAGAAGTCGCCGACGTACATCGCATCGGACATGCTGGGCTTGGGCGCTGCGGCCCAGCGGGCCCCCGCGTTGAAGTACTCGGTGACCAGTGGGCGGTACGGCAGGTACTCGAAGAACCGGCTGCGCATCGCCATCGATGCCTCGATGATCTCGTCGCCGACCACGAGCAGGACGTCCCGCGGACAGGTGCTGGAGTTCTGGCCGCGCACCTGGAAGGTGGGGGTGCGCACCTCGGTAAGAAAGTCCATCGGCACGGGCCGACGTACGACGACACCCTCCTGCCTGAGCACCTCCGCCAAGGTGTCCAACTGCTCCTGTGCGAGTTTGAGTTCGCCCTCGTCGCGGCGCCCGGCCTCGAACCCGCGGTCCGCGGCATCCGGGAAGTACGGGCGCAGGGCGGGCTCGAATCCCGGTCGCGCGCCGTTGGTGACGCTGCCGACGATGACCTCTTCGAGGGGGTCCCAGCCGTTGTAGGAGTTCACGACAGGGGACGAGCTGGACATGGCTGTGCCTCCGATAGCTTGCGAGCAAAGGGCTTGCGATGCGGCCGGGTGGAATCAGTCCATTGCAACGACGATCTTGCGCAGCCCTCCGGAGGTGCCGCGGCCGTACGCGAACAGCAGGTTCTGCAGGATCATGATCTCGCCTCGTTGCCAGGCGAGCCGCGTCTTCTCCTGCTCATACGCGCCGCGGACGTGCTCGAGAACTCCGGGCTCCATGGGCGAGCCGTTGCCGTACAGGTATGGTCCTGGGCATTTTTGAAGGGTCGCGGCAGGACCACGGGGCCGCGGCCGTCCGGGTCGGCGAATTCGACGGACACGACGTCAGTCGACATGTTCACGACGTACAAGCCAGCCTTTCGAACTTGGGGCAGACGTCAGACTGCTGCGACGTCGAAGTAGGTGTTGCGCTCCACCACCACACGGCTCGAGAAGCGCCAGAAGTCCGCGAAGCGCACCTCGAGCGGGTCCCCGTCGTGCGAGGTGCCGCTGAAGCTGCCACGCGCAGCGACCGTGTCCGCGTCCTCGACGATCGACTCCAGGTAGTGCCGACCGGCCGAGATCACCCGCTCAGCGCGGTAGAACTCGTTGATCGCGGGCAGGCCCACGAGCACGCGGTAGCCGGGGCGGCGATAGACCGCGTCCTCCGAGAAGCAGGCCAGCGCGGCCGCGATGTCGCGCTGGTCGATGTACCGGTAGTAGTCGCCGACGACCACGGAGAGCTGCCCCGAGGCCTCGGCCGGATCACGTATCAGGTCCACGAGATCACCGTCTTGTCGTCAGCGAACCCGAGAATCCCTGAGAGAGTCACTCGCCGCGCGTCCAGGTCGCGCGCAGACTCGACGGCGTGCACATGCGCCGCGTTGAACAGGTAGATGTCACCTGGCCGCACGTCGAGCCGCACCCGGTCGAAACCGCTCAACCACTCGGGCGCGTAGGGCGAGCCGGTATAGCGGACGCCGAGCCTATCCCGGGTCGCCTCGTCAGGACACAGGTTCCACACCGCCAGCCGGCCGTCGGAACCGTTGTCCAGGCAAATGTTGAGCCCGACGATCGGATAGGCCGTCACTTGCTGAATCTCAAAACCGATCTGCTTCGGATCCTCGCACTGCCCGCGATCCTCGTGCGGGTCCAGTGCGAATTCGCGCTGCCCGTGCCAGGACCGGAAGACGCCCGGGCACGCCTCGCGGCCATCGTGGCGCGCGGGACGGAACTCCATTCCTGAGAGCGCGAGTTCCTCCTCGAGCCGCTGGAACAGACCGTTCAGCGGCTCCCCTGGCACGTTCAGAGCGGCCCGCAGGTCAGCTGCCACGGCATCCGCCTGGTCGAGGTAGGCGTCGATGGTCTTGTTGTAGTGGTAGGCGCCAAGGTACTCGCCCGGAGCGTCCATTCCGCGCGTCCGACGCCCCGGACTGTTCTGGAAGTTGGTGATCAGAGCCTCGCGAGTGGCGGCGGGTACGACGTCGCGGAACACCACACCAAGCCGCCGTCCGCAGAGCACGTCCACGACCCGGGACGGCGACACCTCGTCGCACTCGACGAAGCGGAAGTACTCGGTCGATCCCTCCCAGCCGGTCACGCCGGGATAACGGGAATCTCCGGACGAACGCAGCACAGCATCAAGCGGAACAGAATTCGATATCATCGAATACCTCATTCACGAAAACCTTGCTCGGCCATTCAAACCACCTTGCAGACAAGGTGAGCCGACGAACGAACAATCAGCACACTAGGTTGGCATTCAGAAGACTGTCAAGCCCTTTCCAAGTGCCCGCATCAGCGCAGGACGCGAAGCACAGGAGCGGCAAAGGCTCATGAGAAAAGACTACAAGAATGGGTCATGGGAATTTCTCCAGACTAGCCAGCCGTACGCTGCACGCATGCCGAAGCGGCCAGCGATGGCACCCATTCGCACTACCATTACCAGGATGTCACTCCACCCCACCCCGCGTCCACACGGTCCATGGCTCTCGCGGCATGCCATTGCGCGGCCGGCTCACGCCGCAAAGGCATGCGCTCACCGATCGACCGGACATTGACCCTAACAGCAGCGTTCTGGAATCTCTTCACTTCGCCGAGATTTAACATTCCCTTCATGATTTTACAGCGAACCAGAAAGCGCCTATATGCTGCCGGGGAGACAAAGGGGCTCGCATGATCATCTGTGGTATAAAGGCATCGCACGACGGCGCTGTCGCGGTCATCGAGGATGGTCGCCTCCGGTTCAGCGTCGAAACGGAGAAGATAGATAACGGCGCCCGTTATAGTTCGCTCGACGACCTGCGGTACGTCACTGAGATCCTGGCCCGCGAGGGACTGTCCCCGGAGAACGTCGACCAGTTTGTGATCGACGGCTGGTACACCACCGGCACGGACGGCGGACACGCCGTGACCCTGAACAACGGCGGAACCCAGGTCGAGCTCGGCACCGCGCCCTACGTGGAGAGCCCCGGCGACGAGGGCCCGTTGCAGCGGCACTCATTCGTCGGCCGGGACTTCATCAACGGCGCCGACTACGTCAGTTTCAACCACGTGACCAACCACCTGCTCGGCGCCTACTGCTCCAGTTCCTTCGCCGCTCGTGGCGAGGACGCACTCGCGCTGGTGTGGGACGGCGGCATCGTGCCGCGCCTCTACCTGGTGCGTGCCACGACCCGCGAGGTGACTCTGGTATCCGTCCTGCTGCCGATCACCGGCAACACCTTCGCCGACTTCTGCGCGCAGTTCGGGCCCTACGCGTCCGACACCAGTCACCTGACGCCCGATGAGGTGATTCGGCATCACCTGTCCATCGCAGGCAAGGCCATGGCATACGCCGCACTCGGCACGGCGCAGCCGAACGTGTTCCCGCTGCTCGACGAGTTCATCTCCGGCTTTCCGGGGATCGACCCGGACAACGCCAAGACGCTGGGCGCGAAGATCGCCTCGAACCGGGACGACCTGCTGCTGGGACTGACCGACGCCGACATCATCGCGACCTTCCAGGACTACCTCGGACAGCGGTTGCTCGAACGGCTCAGCGCGGTGGTCCGGCGGCGCTTCCCCGGAGAGCGGCTCAACCTTGTCCTCGGCGGCGGCTGCGCGCTGAACATCAAGTGGAACTCGCTGATCCGCGCCTCCGGGCTATTCCAGGACGTGTACGCGCCGCCGTTCCCGAACGACGCCGGAGCGGCCATCGGTACCGCCGTATGCGAGTCCTTCCACCGCGGAAACCTCGCATTGGAGTGGGACGTCTACAGCGGTCCCGCGCTGGTCGACGGCCGCACGCCGGACGGATGGCGGACGGCGCCCTGTGACGAGCGTCAGCTGGCGCAGCTGCTGCACACCGAAGGCGAGCCCGTGGTCGTGCTTTCCGGCCGCGCTGAGCTGGGCCCGCGGGCGCTGGGTAATCGAAGCATTCTGGCCCCGGCCACCGACCCCGGCATGAAGGCCCGGCTGAATGCGATCAAGAATCGGGCCGACTACCGGCCGGTGGCTCCGCTCTGCCTTGAGGAGCATGCGACCGAAGTGTTCACTCCCGGCACACCGGACCCGTACATGCTCTTCGAACACCGCTTGCAGCCTGACTGGGCCGAGCGCGTCCCGGCGGTCGTCCACCTCGACGGCACCGCCCGGCTGCAGACGATCAGCGCGCACAACCACTCTGCCGCCGCCCGGGTGCTGGCCGCATACGCCGAAATCAGCGGCGTGCCCGTGCTCTGCAACACCAGCGCGAACCTCGAGGGGCGCGGCTTCTTTCCCGACGTCGGCTCCGCTGCCCGCTGGGGTGGGACGCGATACATCTGGTCCAAGGGCGTGCTGTACACGAACCCCAACGCGCAGTCAGGCCCACGACGTTGAGGGCCGGCGAGACCGAAGGGCAGGGTCGAACCCATATGTTCGGCGATCTGGCTGTAGTGTCCCCTGGCTCGGCGCGAGAGTTGCTCGTGAGGGTATTGCGGCGCAACGCACGCGCGGTGGGAGCCTGCTTCGCGCTGCTCTCGGTCTGGCAGCTGGCCGAGGCGATGGTCCCGGTCGTGGTCGGCGAGTTCATCGACCGCGCCGTCGTCTCCGGTGACGTCCCCGCCCTGATCGGCTGGGGCGCGCTGCTGGCGTTGATATTCGCCGCGCTGATGTACTTCTACCGCTACGGCGCGCTCATGGCGTACAAGGTCGACCAGTTCGAGGCACATCGTCTCAGGGTCGAGATCGCCGAGCACGTGCTGCGTCCGCTCAGCGCGCGTACCGGCCGGCACCCGGGCGCGACCCTGTCCCTGGCCACGAATGACGCGGATGGCGTCGGCACGCTCGCGCAGTCGGCGGGCAACACCTTCGCCTCGGCGGTCGCCGCGGTGGTCAGCGCCGTCGTATTGCTCAGAATCGACCTCGTCATCGGCTTGACGGTGCTCCTCGGCGTGCCGCTCGTGCTCTTCGTCACCCAACTGGTCGCGCCCGCGATCTCCCGCCGCAGCCGCGAGCATCGCGGCCAGGTCGCCGCCACCGCCGCGCAGGCCGCGGACCTGGTGCGCGGACTGCGCGTGGTCAAGGGCATCGGTGCCGAGGACGAGGCCGCAGCGCGCTATCGGGTGCGCAGCCAGGTCGCCAAGACCGCCAGCATCCGGGTATCCGTATCGCAGGCGCTGATGAAGGCCGTGTCCGCCGGTCTGAGCGGACTCTTCCTGGCCGCGGTGACCTTGCTCGCCGGGGCGCGGGCCCTCGAGCACGAGATCACGATCGGCCAGCTGATCGCGATCGTCGGCCTCACGCAGTTCCTCGCCGTGCCCATCCAGGCCCTCGGCCAGGTCGGCGCCCTGGTGGCGGACGGCCATGCCTCAGCCACCCGGATCGTCGAGTTCCTGCACACACCGCCGCTGTTGGAAGCCGGCTCCTTGGGGACGGAGCGTTCGCACCCGGAACTCGTACTGGACAAGGTGACCGTCGGCGCGCTGCGCACGTTTTCGCTGGCGTCGCGGCCCGGGGAACTGCTCTGTTTGGTGATCGACGATCCGGCCGTTAGCAGGACCCTGGTCCAACTGCTGGCCGGCGAGATCTCCACTGCCGAAGTCTCCGGCGAAGTGCGCCTGGGCGATGCCGCGTTCGATTCCCTGAGCATCTCGGCGCGCCGGAAACGACTGCTGGTCAATCCGCACCAGACCGACTTGCTGCACGGAACGCTGCGCGCGAGCCTCGACCCGGACGGCCGGCACGAGGACGCCGATCTCGCACGGTTCCTCACCGCCGCGGCGGCGCACGACATCGTCCGGCTGGACGCGAGCGGCCTTGACCAGCCGGTCGCCGCAAAGGGAGGCAACTACTCCGGCGGGCAACGGCAGCGGATCGCGCTTGCCCGCGCACTGGCCGCCGACTCCGTGATCCTCGTGCTGGACAACCCCACCACCGCCGTGGACGCGGTGACCGAGCAGCGGATCGCAACTGGCATCAGGGAGCTGCGTCACCAGGCGGACGCACGTACCACGTGGATCGTCACCACCAGCCCGGCGCTGCTCGACCAGGCCGACCGGGTGGTTCATGTGGCGAACGGCCGGGTGGCCGGCAGCGGAACCCATCGGGAGTTGCTCAGTCGACCCGAGTATGAGGAGTTGGTCCTGCGATGAGCATGAATTCCGAGCTGCTACCGATCGCAACGTCCCGTCAGACGTTCCGCTTCGTGCTCCACGCGCTGGCCGCCGACCGCTCTGCGAGCACAATCACGGCCCTCATGTTCCTGCTGGCGGGCGCGGCCGGACTGGTCGCCCCGTGGGTCTTCGGCGCGATCGCGGACGACGTCAGAGCCGGCCGGAACACCGTCGTGTCCTCCTTCCTGTTCATCGCGGCGGCGGCCGTGGCTGGCGCCGTGTTCGGCGGGATCGCCACGGTGATGCTGGCGCGGGTGGGCGAGCCCGCCCTTGCCGGACTGCGGGAGCAGGTGCTCAGTCGTGCCCTGCACCTGCCCGCCGCCCGGATCGAGCGGAGCACGACCGGAGACTTGCTCTCCCGGCTCTCCGACGACGTGCGGACCGTATCCGACGGCTTCAAGAGCGTCGTGCCGGTGATCGCGAACGCGGCCGTCGCGATCGTGTTCACCTTCACCGGAGTGCTGACGCTCGACTGGCGGCTCGGCCTGGCCATGGCGTGCGCGGCACCGGCTTACCTCCTGAGCCTGCGCTGGTATCTACCGCGCTCACGGCCGCTCTACCGCAAACAGCGCGTCTTCCAGGGCGAGCGCGCCGAGGCTCTACTCACCGGTATCAACGGAGCACCCACGGCCCGGGCCTTCGGAATCGGTCCGACGCTTCTGCGGCGGGTCGAGGAGAGCTCGCGGCAGTCGGCGGACACGTCCGTGTCCGTCTATACGCTCATGCTGCGCTTCCTGAACCGCAACAACCTTGCCGAGTTCACCGGTCTGGCCCTGGTGCTGGGCGTCGGTTTCGTCCTGATGCGCGATCACGCCATCACGGTCGGGGCCGTCACCGCCGGCGCGCTGTACTTCCTGCGGCTGTTCGGCCCGATCAGCGGGCTGCTGTTCACGTTCGACCGCTTCCAGTCGATGGGCGCGGCACTGTCCAGGCTCGTCGGCATCGTGGAAATGCCATCGGCGGCCGAGCCGACCGCGGATGCCGCTGTCGGTCCCGGCGCGATGGAACTGGTCGGAATCCAGCACGAGTACGTGCCGGGCAAGCCGATTCTGCACGGCGTCGATCTCCGGATCGATGCTGGCGAGCGGGTCGCGCTGGTCGGCGCCACCGGAGCAGGAAAGACGACGCTCGGCCTGATCGCCGCCGGGATGCTCAAGCCGACAGGGGGCAAGGTGTTGGTCGACAGCAGGCCGCTCGATCCGGAAGTGTCCGCGGCACACTCCCGGATCTTCCTGGTCAACCAGGACGCGCACGCCTTCGCCGGCACCGTGCGGGACTTCCTGACTCTGGCAAGGCCCGAGGCCAGCGACGAGGACGTGTGTCAGGCGCTGGCCGACACCTTCGCGGACCGCTGGGTCGCTGCACTGCCCGACGGTCTCGACACAGTTATCGGGGACGCGGGCCACCAGCTGACACCCAACCAGCTGCAGCACCTCGCGCTGTGCCGGATCATGCTCGGCGATCCGTGGTTCATCGTGATGGACGAGGCCACGGCGGAAGCGGGTTCGACCGGCGCGCGCGTCCTCGAGCGAGCCGCCGAGGCCGCGATGCGCGGCCGCACCGCCTTCGTCGTGGCACACCGGCTGACCCAGGCCCGGCTGGCAGACCGCATCCTCGTCATGCATGAAGGCGAGGTGGTCGAAGAGGGCACCCATGACGAGTTGCTGGCCCTGAACGGCCGCTACGCCGAGCTTTGGCGGGCCTGGACCGGGAGCCGTATGGGCTGACTTGCCGGTATCCCCACCACCACGAACAGTTCGAAGTCCCCCTCACCGGGACGCTATATGCAGGAGAAAAGGTGTCGTCGGTTATATCCGATCGCTTGACGAAGCTCGACGGCGTCATATCGACGCTGGGGCCCAGTGGAACGGACTCCGCCCACGAGGCGAGGAAGCACTGCTCGAACGTCGTCTTGTTCCCCTCGTTCGCCGCCGCCGTCGAGCACGCCGAACAGACCGACGGGTACGTGCTGATGCCCACCGGATACCTCGACTTCCAGAACGGCCGGCTGGCCGATACCTGGGTGGACATGCACTTCCGGCTGCTCGGCAGGATGCGCATCGCCGACGTTTGGGAAAGCAGAACCAAGACGATGTGCCTGGCGATCAACCAGGAGCGGGTCGCCCACCGCGACTCCATCCGGTCCATCGCGCTGCACCCGGCCACGGCCGTCTTCGCGCGGCAGTCCTGCGCCGGAGCCGAGACGCGCTTCGTCAGTTCGAAACCGCTGGCCGTGCAAGCCGCCGCGAACGGCAGCGTCGACGCCTGCATCGGCTCGGTCGACGTGGTCGCGGACTCGAACCTGAAACCGATCGACTACTTCCACCCGACGATGGTGTGGGCCCTCTACCGCAAGGAGCATTGAGCATGTATCCCGATTGGATCAGGAAGCTGCCGCAGGTCAATACGCCGTTCCCGGGCGCCGTCGGCTGGATGATGTCCAGCCCGCATGGCCAGGTCGTGCTTTGGGAGTTCCGCGAGGGCGCCGAGGTCAAGCCGCACCGGCACGGCCCACAGCTGGGCTTCGTGCTCGGTGGCCGGACCGTGATGACGATCGGGGGCGAAACGCGCGCCTGGCTGGCGGGCGAGACCTTCGCCATAGCGGACCAGCAGGAACACTCGGCGGTCGTAGATCCCGGCACCTTCATCGTCGAGATCTTCGAGGAATCCGACCGTCACAAGGCGGAGTAGCGAAGCGGTGGCGGACCCGGGGAGGGGTTGATCATGGATTTGGGGCTGGCCGGCCGGGTTTACGTCGTCGGCGGCGGCAGCCGAGGTTTGGGGTTCGCCGTCGCGCGGGTGCTGACGGAAGAGGGCGCACGCGTGGTGCTCTCGGGGCGGGACGCCGCGTCGCTGGCCACCGCGGTCGAGGCACTTGGCGAGCCCCGGGCGACGGGTGCCGTGGCCGACAGCGCCGATCCCGGCTCCCCAGAACGCCTGGTGGCCGTCGCGCTCGATCGCTGGGGGCGCTTGGACGGGGCTCTGGTCAACAGCGGCGGCCCACCACTCGGTGACGCGCTGGACGTCCCCGACGACGCCTGGCGGGACTCGTTCGAATCGGTGTTCCTGGGAGCCGTCCGCACCGCACGGGCGATCAGTGCGAATCTCTCAGAGGGCGGCTCGATGGCCTTCGTCCTGTCCACCTCGGCGCGCGTACCGATTCCCGGGCTGGACATCTCGAACGGCCTGCGGCCGGGTCTCGCCATGCTGACGAAGAGCCTCTCGGCACAGCTCGGTGAACAGGGCATCAGAGTTAACGCGCTGCTCCCCGGGCGCATCCGCACGGAGCGGACCGGCCTGGTCGATGCGGGCACCACCGGTTCGAGCGGGACAACCATCCCGCTGGGACGCGTCGGCGAACCGGCCGAGTTCGGTCGCGTCGCGGCCTTCGTGCTCTCGCCGACCGCGTCCTACCTCAGCGGCGCGGTGATCCCGGTCGACGGCGCTGCGACACGGGCGTATTGAGCACCCGCCGGGCACGTATCCGTTTCCTCCAGATTCAGTAAGGACCAGAAGTGCACTCCACCTCGGTACGAGGTTTCCTCAAGGTTCCCTTCGAGGGAACGCGATCCGGAGAGTTCCCGCTCACGTGGGGGCAGCGCTGGGTGTGGAACTCAGTCTCAACCCGGGCCCCGTACTACGCGGACCTGGGCGGCAGCTACGTCGTCGCGGTCCCGGACGAATGTGACCTGACGACGGTGTCCGGCGCGATCAATGGGATACTCAACAGGTACGAGACCTTCCGGAGCAGATACTCTATCGCTGCCGACGAGAGCATTCGGCAGACGGTCGTGGCCCGCGGCCACCTGCGCGTCGAGGTGCTCGAGGCCGACGCCGTTGATGCCCGGTCGGCGGCTTCGGCCGCCGAGAACGAGTTCAACAACCTGCCCTTCACACTGCCCGAACTGGCGCTCCGAGCCGCCGTCATCGTGACGGACGGTGTCCCTAGGTTCGTCGTCCTGTGCGCCTTCCACATGGCCATGGACTGTCACGGCATGGTGGCGGTCCTCGACGACTTCAGGGTGCTGCTAGGCGGCAAGACGATCAATTCGGGCCCGCCCGAGGTTGCCCACCCCGCCGACCGTGCGCTCGCGGAACAATCTCCGCAGGGTGTGCAGCGTTCGATACGCGGAGTTCAGTTCTGGGAGCGGGAGCTGGCGAAATTTCCCGAGGACCCGCTGCCGTACACCGGGCGAGGCCCGGAAAGCCCGCGGTACCAGACCTTCGCCCTGCGCTCCCAGGCCGTGCGCGCCGTGTCCCTCGCACTCGCCGAGGAACTGGGCGTCAGCATGACGTCCGTCATCCTGGCGATGGCCGCGTCACTGCTCGGCAGGAGATGCGGAAGCGGGATGTGCGGCATCGTTCTGGCCGCGAGCCACCGGTACGAAGCCGAGTCCATGCGTTACCCGGGGACCCTGGTCCAGGGCGTGCCGGTCGCACTCGACGTCTCCGAGGACGCGACGGAGAAGCTCATCTCCCGCTGTCACCGGGGGCAGATGCTCGCGGCGCTGGCCGGACACTGCCACCCGGACGATCTGGCTGCGATGCTGCGCGAGCGCTACAGCGCGGAGGCGGTCGAGGCCGCCCTGGCCTGCGTGGTGAACCTCAATCTTCCCACAGCCGACGACTCGACGGCCGCGGGCGGCACGCGGATCACACGGGCCGAGGCGGAACGTCTCACAGGGCAGTCCCGGTGCGAATTCCTCGAGGGAACGCCGGTGGAGAACGAGCGGTTCTACCTCGCCATGCAAGGCGATGCGTCGGACTTCTCCCTCACTCTGCGGGCCGACACCGCGGTACTCGCGCCCGCCGAGATCGTCAAGTTCCTGCGGGACCTCGAGCGCTCCGTGATCAACTGCCTGCCCTGTCCCATCGCGAGATGAGAGCACGCCCCAGCACCGCGAAGGAGCAGCACCATGCCACAGCCGGGCACCGCCGCGCAGGGTCCCGCCTTGCCTTGAAAGCCCGCTGTGACGGGGCAGCCGGCCACGGCCTGGCAGCAAGTTCCACTTCCGGGTCGCCGGACAGGGCGTTCCGCTCACCGTCTCGCTGGGTGTCGTGAGGAAATGGCCGCCAATAAAGCACATCTGTTATCTCTCCCTCCCCGAACACCGGAGCTGAACCGCATCGAATGAGCCTGGCGCTCGGTCAAGTACCGGGACATGCCCGTCCGCGTCTACACCACTGCCGAGGAGCTTCACACCATCGTCGACAAGGCCCTCACCAGGCGGGCCGCTGCGACGACGCCAGCCACAGCCCGATTACTCAAGATCGTTTAGAAGCCCTACTCGACATCCGAGCCGTGATCCGCGCTGGACGGATGTACAAGAGTTGGCCCGAAAAGAAGAGATGGGAACAGGTCAACCAACTACAAGCTCCGCCGCCCGCCACTTCAGCAACACGATGTTGGGAGCGACCACGGCCGGTAAGCCAGCGCTGCCCGCGGGCGGCGGGGGCCGCCGACAGGTCGCCGCTGTGCCCCTTGGCTGCGTAGGGTGCGTGGTCAGTTGCCGGTCGGCTGATTGACGGCATTGCAGATGGCCATGTCCAGGGTGCGCTTATCCGCGAGTTCGAGTTCGTAGTAGTAGCGGGCGCTGCCGGGGAGGTCTCGCAGTGCGCCGACGACGATCCGGGCTGCTTGGCCGTGAAGGCGGCGCAGCCAGTTGCGGGTTGCGATCTGCTGGTCGAAGTTGTTCGATGCCTCGTCCCAGGTGCACATGCCGCAGGCGGCCTCCTCCAGGAGGGCCCGCTGTTCTTCCTCTGCGACATGTCGGGCGATGGCACGCAGCCAGGCGATGGCCCGCTAGGCGGTGTCTTCAAATGATCTTGCGTGTTGGATCATGGTCGGGTGATACGTCGACATGAGCTGTCGGATGCCGAGTGGGAGTTTGTCCGGCC
>NZ_JBEZAN010000034.1:0-47828 GCF_040646595.1 Streptomyces sp. NPDC045470 | reverse complement strand
CAGACCCGACCGGTCATCGACCTGGCCCGCGGCATCCTGATGGCCACCTTCGATCTGACCCCCGAAGCGTCCTGGGCCGTCCTGGTCACCACCTCACAGAAGACCAACACCAAACTGCACCGCCTCGCCCAGGACCTGCTCGACAGCCACCAGGGCACCGCCCTGGCCGGCACCGCACGACGGCACCTGACGGACGCGATCGCCGCGGTGAAGGCGAACACGCCCGGACCACCGAACTCACCTGCCCACGACGACACCACCCCCGGACAACGCACCGCCCCACCACTCCAATAGCCGCCTGCGACGTCTCGCCTTCGCCATCTCCGGGCGCCCGCTGCCCGAAGGTGGCACGCGAAGAGTTCGTCGGCGGCACGCAGGAAAGAGTCCGTCAGCCTGGCCGGAAGAGATCGTGTCCGGCTTGCCGCGCCGAGCCGTGCTCCGGTGGAAGCGGACCGGCTCATCGCCGCCGCCGTTCCCCCCCGACGGCAGCGACCGCTCACCGCGGCCTACCGGCCGACTGCGGTGAACATCCCCCGGCCTACGGCAAACCGATCAAGGTCATGGCCGAGTCACCCTCCTCCAAGCCGTGAACCCATCGCCCTACGCCAGTTGCCCAACAGCGGGCCGGGATGCCGAGCGCGCCGTATCGCACCAAACGATCGTCATGCCAGGACAGACGACACGTCTTTGCGGGTGCCTCACTGCCTGGACAGTTCTTCGCACCCCCGCAGCTTTCTCGCGGGCCGCTTGCAGCATGGACGGCGACATCCCTCGCTACGATCCGCCGTGCCCATGATCCCGCCGTGTGGGTCCGTGCTCGGGCCTCAGCGTTGTCGTAGAGGAAGGTGCGCGAGACGCCCGCTCATCGGGCGACGGCGGCGATGCTGGTCTGGGCCTTCTCTTGTTCGGAGCCGGGTGGTGGTCTGGTGGACCCGCTTCAGGGCGCTCTCGGTCTTGCCGCAGCGGGCGGCCAGGGTTGTTGCCGTGTGGGGCCCCGGGGAAGGTCACGGTGTTCACGCAACGGTGATCAGCCGGGCACGGATGCCCTGGCATGCACAGTGGCTGGTGTGTCTCGTCGGACATGGCGGAGTCCGGAGGCGGCAGGTGGCGCTGCACGGTCCACACCGGCTCCGGGCGGGTGTGGAGCCGTCACGGCAAGGACTGAGCCGCCCAGGCCGTACTGTCTGTGCCTCGACCCCTCACGCCCCACCGGTCACTACCGGCCCGCCGCACGCCTCGGCGAAGCCGGAGGCAGGGCGGCTGTCGCCCAGCGCCAGTACCGCACGCCGCACACGATCGGCCGTTTCGCGGTCGGCGACTCGTCCGATCGTGCCGCGGAACTTGCGGTCGATCTCTTCGTCGGTGAGCGGTCGCTGTTCGTGGCCGCGGTTGTACTGCTCACGGTGGCGCACCACTCGCCCGTCGGTGAGTGCGATCTCCACGAAACCGGAATAGGCCGACGGGAAAGCGCTGTCGGGGTCGTCGTCAACCTGTACCTTGCGGGCCAGTTCCCGGATCCGGGTGTCGGAGCGGGCGTCGGCTTCGAGTTCGTCGAGGGTCAACCGACCGCGGACCAAGGACGCGGCGACGGCGAAGGGGAGGCTGAATTTGGCGTCGTACTCGTCGCGCGGCGCCTGTTTGGCCCCGGCAGGCTCACACACCACCTTGCGTGGAACCGGGTGGATCGCGCAGCGGATTCCCGCTATGTCCTCCGCCCTCAGGGCGTGCTCGTTGCGGAGGATGAGCGCGGCGTCGGCGAAGGCGTGGAGGAAATGGCAGACGGGGAAGGGTTTCACGGCGGTGCGCAGCAGTTCCCAGCTCACGCCCAGGTCCTCGGAGACGGCGGCCGGGCGTGCGTCCCGGCTCGGCACGTGCGTGGCGTAGAGGCCGAAGCGGCCTTCGTAAACGCCGGGCGGACCGCTCCAGCCGGCCCTGGCGAAGCTCGCGGCGGTCAGTCCGCTCGCGGCGGCCCAGCCGGGATGGAAGCGCTTGGTCCACGACCCGTCCTCCAGGAACTCCATCAGGCCCGCCGCCTGTGACCCGACGATGCCCTGCGCGGTGGCCAGGCCGCCGGCGTCCAGACCCATGATCTTTCCGGCGGCGACGGCGGCTCCGAACCCTCCGGCCACGGCCGTCGGATGAAAGCCCACGTCGTGCAGCCCACCGGCGGCTCCCATGCCGACCCGGGCCATGACCTCGACGCCGAGGACGTAGCCGAGCAGCAGGTCGCGCGTCGAGGCGTTCGAGGCGACCGCGGCGGACAACGCGGCGGGCAGGACCACGGAGGTGACATGAGCGACGGCGGGCAGGTGCGTGTCGTCGAAATCCAGGCCGTGGATCAGGATGCCGTTGAGCACGGCGGCGTCGCGCGCGGTGAGCCGGTCCGCCATGCCGAACACGACGTGGTCCCCGCCCCCGAATGCCGCCAAGGCGTCGCGGGCCACGCCGGCGAAGGGGAACGCGGTGGAGGCGAAGGCGATCCCGACGGCGTCGAGCACGAGGTGGCGGGCGCGCTGGAGCACCTTGTCGGGGACGTCACCGAATTCGGTCCGTGCGACGAACTCGCCCACCTGCTCGGCCAGATACCGCTGGTCCCGGCTTTCGAGGGTCATTTCGAAGGCTCCTCTGCTCGCTGTGCCGACATCTCGTTCGAGGATCGGGGCCCAGGGCCGCCGCGGTGAAATGACCATAGGGAAGCCGACTCATGCGCGCGGCGTATGGTCGCTGGATGGAGTTACGCGAGCTGAGCTGGTTCATCACCCTCGCCGAAAGTGAGCACGTCACCGCGGCGGCGCAGAAGCTGAACATCTCGCAGCCGACGCTGTCCCGCGCGCTGGCGCGGCTGGAGCGACGGCTGGGTGTGCGGCTCTTCGACCGGCAGCAGAACCGCTTGCGCCTCAATCGCTACGGTGAGGTGTTCCACGCGCACGCCGTACGGGCGGTCGGCGAGGTCGCGTCGGCCGAACAGCGCATCCGGGCTCTCCTCGACCCGGACGCAGGCACCATCGCCCTGGGATTTCTCCACTCGCTGGGCGGCTGGCTCGTCCCCGAACTGCTGCGGGAGTACCGCACGATCGCGCCGTCGGCCGCCTTCCAGCTACGGGGGAACGCCGCCGACATCGTCGTGGACGAGGTCCGTCACCGACGCCTCGACGTCGGGTTCACCAGCCCCCGGCCGGCCGGGGAGGACATCCGCTGGGTTCCGCTGCTGGAGGAACGGCTCACCCTCCTCGTCCCCGAGAACCACCCGCTGGCCGCCCGGGCAGCGGTCACGGCCGGCGAGCTCGCGGCCGAGCGCTTCGTCACGTTCCCCCGGGCGTTCGGGGTGCGGCAGATCCTCGACCAGGTCTGCACCGAGGCGGCGTTCACGCCCCAGCTCGCCGTGGAGGGCACGGAGCTCAGCACCCTGCGGGCCCTGGTCGCGGCCGAGGCCGGTATCGCGATCGTGCCGGAGTCCCGGTCAGAGACCGCGCTCCACCCCGGCACCGTGGAAGTCCCGTTGGACGAGAACGGCGCGAAGCGGGAGGTCGGGATCGTCACCGCCACCGACGGGCCGGCCACCCCAGCCGCCCGCCGCTTCTGTGCGTTCGTTACGCGAACCCTCCGTACCCCTCATACGCCTGACGCATAGACCGGCCCAACGTCCGTCATTTCCCTTGCCGGCCACCGTGCCCGCAGGCTGGTGGGGCCCGTCGGACACGCTTCCCGCACCGTACGGCAGGACGTGCTTCCCACGCCGTACGGCAGCCGGCCGCGCCTCGTCGGGGCTCAATGGCACGTTCGTAACGAAAGGAGTGAGGAGTTGACCACCCATCCCGCCCGCCTGCTGCGTGAGCTGATCAACGGCGACGAGTTGGTCATCGCTCCAGGCGTCTATGACGGCTTGACCGCCACGCTGGTGGAGCGCGCCGGGTTTCCCGCCGCATACGTGAGTGGAGCGTCAGCTTCGGTCAGCGTGCTCGGCCGGCCCGATCTGGGACTGATGTCCGCCGGCGAGGTCGCCGCACACGTCGTCCGCCTGCGAGGCGCCACCTCGCTACCGCTGATCGTCGATATCGACACCGGTTACGGCAACGAGCTCAACGTCCGCCACGCGGTGGAGACCCACGTCCGGCTCGGTGCCGCCGCCGTCCACATCGAGGACCAGGTCTTCCCCAAGCGCTGCGGGCACCTCAACGGCAAGACCGTCGTCGGCAAGGAGGAGGCCGTACGGAAGGTCCGCGCCGCCGTCGCCGCCCGGGGGAGCCACGATCTCGTGATCATCGCCCGTACCGACGCCCTCACTCCGCTCGGCCTGGACGAAGCGATCGACCGCGGTCGCCGGTTCGCCGACGCCGGTGCCGACATGGTCTTCGTCGAGGCTCCCGGGAATCCCCACCAGCTCGACCGGATCGCCCGCAGCATCGACGTCCCGCTGGTGATCAACGTGATCGCCAACTCCCGGACCCCGCTGCTCACGGCATCCGACTACGCCGGCCTGGGCTATCGGCTGGGCATCTACCCCTTCGTGAACATCGCCGCCGCGAGCGCGGCCGTCGACTCGGCACTGACCCGACTGCGCGAGACCGGCCTGCCGCCCCGGGACGCGGCCGGCCCGGCCGAGCTGTTCGGCACCGTCGGCCTGGACGACTGGCTCCAGTGGCCCGATCGGCTCGTCACCGCACAACCACCGTCTCCTGCCCGGCCGGCGACGGCAGAGGAGGGCTCCTGATGGGTGGACAGGCATCGATTCCCCTGGTCCTCATGCGGGGCGGCACCAGCAAGGGCCTCTACCTCCACGAACGCGACCTCCCCCCAGCCGGTCAGGCACGTGACGCGCTGCTGCGCCGGCTCATGGGCTCTCCCGACGTCCTCCAGATCGACGGACTGGGCGGCTCGCGCCCGATCACGTCCAAAGTGGCCGTCGTCGCGCCGTCCGCCCGCGACGACGCCGATGTCGACTACACCTTCGCCCAGGTCGACATCGAAAGCGGCCGTGTCAGCTACAACGGCAACTGCGGCAACATCTCCTCCGGCGTGGGCCCGTTCGCGATCGACGAGCGCCTCGTCCCCGCACACGAGGGCGTGACCGAGGTCCGCATCCACAACACCAACACCGGCAAGATCCTCGTCGCGCGGGTGCCGGTCTCCGACGGCCTCGCCGAGGTGACGGGCGATCTGGCCATCCCGGGCGTGCCAGGAACCGGAGCCGAGATCGTCATGGACTGGTCGGCCACGATCGGCGCCATGACCGGGCGCCTGCTCCCCACCGGCGCCCCCGTCGACAAGCTCACGCTGGAGGACGGCCGTGTCATCGACGCCTCGATCGTCGACGCGGGCAACCCGGTGGTCTGGCTGCGCGCCGAGGACTTCGCACTGACCGGAGACGAACGCACCGAAATCAACGACGACCGCGACCTCCTCGCGCTCGTACGCGAGGCGCGCGGAAAGGCCTGCGTCCTGATGGGCCTGTGCTCCGATTGGCGTCGCGGCGACACGGACGTCCCCGCGGTGCCCTTCGTCGGCCTCGTCGCGCCGCCGTTCTCGTACCGTACCTTGAACGGACAGCGAGCCGAGGCCGGGCACATGGACCTGCGGCTCCACCTGATGTTCATGAACCGTCTGCACGAAAGCATCGCCGTCACCGCCTCGATCAGCCTCGCCGCCGCGTCCCGCGTCCGCGGCACCACCGTCCACGACGCAGCGAAGTCGCGCCGGCCCGGTGCGGTGCTGGTCGGCCACCCCTCCGCGATCACCGGCGTCTCGGTCACCGTCGATGACGACACCAGCGGCCCGGAGGTGACCTTCCGGTCGCTCGGCATCAGCCGGACCGCGCGCCGACTGATGGCGGGGCGCGCCTTCTACTCGTAGGCAGGTGCTCTGCGAGCTGAGGGCATGGATCGTGGCCCATGTCGACGAAGTGGTCGAGCCCGTAGGTGCAGGAATGCCTGTGGGAGCGAGCGCAGGGCAGGACGACGGCGCGCCCGGGGACGATCTCGGCGTAGTGGTCGGCGTTGTCGGCCGTCGGTACGGACTGGACGATGGCGTGCAGGTACGCGGTTCCGCCGATCGGGGCGAACTCATGGAATGCCGTACCGATTGTTCAAGAGCCCGGCCGGCAAGCAGGAGGTGGTTGCGCTCCAGGGCAGTTTCGTTCCGGACGACTGGGAACGGGGGACGGGTGTTCACCGCGCTGATGGGCCGGGGTGACACCGAGGAGACCTGGCCTGGGCCGTGTCGGTGGGCTCCACCATCGTGCGGGCTCCACCAACACGCCGCCGGGGCCCGCAAAAAGGGCCGCGGCCGGCGTCGCGGCCGCCGTGCGTACGGAGCGGCAGAATCTTCAGAGCGCCGTCCCCGATCTTGAATACGCGCTTCCGGCCCTCGGTCACCAGCCCGTCGTACCGCTGGCGCGGGACGGCCCCGGCCTTCTCACCTGCGGGCACCCGCACCCACTCCCCCGGAACAGGTCAGGCACGGCCCCGTGGCCGTGGAGAGAAACCGGGCGGTACGGAGTGACAGCGGCGGGCACCGATTCCCCACGTACTGCCAGTTCGAAGTCATGAAAGGTGGTCGGTGGGGTTGCTGCACAGGGCGGACGTCGCCTTGCGCCTGTGGTGTGAGGTGCGTGCCACGTGGGGCGGGTAGTCAGCGCGTCTCGCCGGTGTCGTGTCCGGTCCATGCGATGTGGTCCACGGCCAGGCCCGCGTCACCGGCCAGTGTCCCAGGAGTCATCGCGGTGAATGCCATGACCTCGCGGTGGAGATGGGACTGGTCGGCGTAACCGCACTCTGTTGCGATGCGGGCCACGCTGCCGCCTGCGGTCAAGTGGCGGGCCGCGTGGTGGAAGCGGACGAGAGTCCCGGCGCGCTTGGGGGGCAGACCGATCTGTGACCGGAACCGGGACCAGAGGCGCCTGCGGCTCCAGCCGACCTCGGCTGCCAGATCCTCGACCCTGACCTGGCCGCGACTGGCGACGATCCGGTTCCAGGCCCGGACCACCTCCGGGTCCGCCGGTGGCCCCGCCCCGCGGCGACGGGCGAGGAAGGCATCCGTCAGCGCGAAACGGCCCTCCCAGGACGGGACTTCATTGAGTTGTTCCCGCAGCCGTGCCGCGCTCCGGCCCCACAGGTCGTCGAGGGGAACACGGTCCAGCTCCGCCGGGCCGACCCCCAGCACGGTGTGCGTGACCACCGGGGACAGGTGTACCTCCACGCATGCGACGTTCTCGCCTCGCATACGCGCCGGCCCGGAGGCGAGCCCGGAGACGAGACTTCCGCGTTGTTGCCGGCCGACGGCGTCGCCCACGATCAGTGGGCCTTCACCGAACTCGACGATCAGGGTGAAGGCCGGGCGCGGGATCACCGGCAGGTCGACGGGGCCCGTGCCCCGGTCGCGGAATCCGGCCAGGCTGATGCCGCCTGTCCGACCTCGCCACGGTGGCCTCGCGACCTCCCACCTGGTGACAGCCTCACGCTCGCGCACGGAGGGTCGCATCGTCCCATGCTACGCGGAGACCGATCGGAGCATTTGTCCAAGACGCCCGGACGCGCGGGCGGTGACAGTGGGTCCATGAGCGACATCATCATCCGCAACGCCTTCCAGGCGTTGGCCAGCAATGACCACGACCGGATCTCCGCGGTCCTCACCGAGGACGCCGAGTGGCTGTCGCCCCCGGGGAACGCCACCGCCGTCGCGCTCGGGGCGACCCACCACATGGTCGGCAGGAATGCCATCGCGCGCTTCTTCGCCGAGGACTTCCCCCGTGTCTTCGGGCGTGACGTCACCGTCGCCGTCCTGGGGCTGCACGCCGATGACGAACGGGGGGTGGCGGAGTTCACCATGACGGCGACGCTCGCCGACGGACACCGATACAGCAACGACTACTGCTTCGTCTTCGAACTCCGGGACGGGTTGATCCACCGGGTCCGCGAGTACACGGACACGGCCCGCGGACACCGCATGCTCTTCGGCGAAGCTCCGCAAGAGGTACCCCGAACCGTCCATGAGCCGGTCAGCCCCGACAACCAGCAGGTCTGAACCGCCGGGCCTGCCACGGCGCGCAGTGGCCGCAACCGGCTCACCCGGGCTGTGTGTTGGGCGGGGCGCCGCTCGTAAGCCAGAGTTCACCAGTTCCTGTGTGCGATCCCGGTTCGCCGAGGGGCGCTGGCGTCGATCGCCCGCTGCTCTGGTTCGGTCCGGGGTGGCGTCGCGGCGGGTGAGCGGGCGTATGGCGCCGGGCGGGCCGGCCCGGCGGGCATCGTTGCCGGTAGGTCAGCCATGGTCAACGGGGCCGACAACGTTGGCCTGCCAGAGCTGCTGGAAGGATGCGCAGTTCACCTTGGGCCAAGGCCCCGGCGTCGCTATGGCCTTCCGCCAGGTGCCTTTCCGGGCGGCGCCCCCAGGCCGAACTGACCTGCTTCACCGGCCTGTTCGCTCTGGCCGCCGACGCCTGGCCGCACGCCGAACACCTGCGCGCAGACAGCGACTTCCACTGGTCCGACTTCAAACCTGGCCTCCACTACCAGACCCGCCCGTCATTCCCCGACCTCCCGCCCGGCAATGGCGCTCTGACGTCACGCATCTACTGCGCGAGCGAGGACGATGTGCGGCAGGCGGTCGGCTTCGCCCGCCGCCACGGTCTTGAGGTGCACGTGCGCGGCGGTGGGCACAGCCTGGCGGGGTTCTCGACCGGCACCGGCATGGTGATCGACGTCTCCGGGATCCACCACGTCCTCGTCGAGGACGGGCTCGTACGGGTCGGCGCCGGCACGCAGACCGTCGACCTGCACGACGCCCTGCGCGGCAGCGGCCTGCCCCTGCCGTCCGCGGTCGGCGCCCCGACGCGGAGGCCGATGGCAGCACGTGCGGCGGAGGCCGACAGACCGGCCACCGGAAGCGCGCCCACCATCGGAGCACCCCGGTACGGCGGTGGCCGCAGGGTCCGTGCGGTGCACTGAACGCGGCGCTACTGGAGCAGCCCGACGGCGAGGGCCATGCCCAAGAACAGCACCAGTTGGTAGGCGCTGTTGAGCACAGTGAGCCGCAGGGGCTTCTGCTCGAACGCGTTGTGCTGCGCCAAGGTCGTCAGCGAGAACCCCAGCCAGACCACGAAGCCGACGGCCGGAGCGATCCAAAGGGAGTCGCTCTCGAAGAAGCCCGTCGCCAGGGAGAGACTGCCGGCGAGCACCAGCGCCGTGAGGAGAATCGATGCCAGGAGGACCACGAACGGAGACTTGCCGACTCTCTTGGAATCCTCCTCAGTCACTCCCGTCAGGTCTCTCCAGACGCCGACGAAAGCCTTGCCGTACCAGACTCCGGCGATGGCCATCCCGACCGCAGTCGCCACCAGGACAGCCGGCCAGCTGACACTCATCTCCATGCGGGCCCCTCTCACCTTGGAAGTACCGTCGCCCGCGGAGCGTGTCGGCCCAGCACATGGCGGGTCAAGCACATCTCTTCATGGCGAGGGCGAGTGTCAGTTCGCAGTGACAGTAGCGGCTGGGGAGGAGCGGCCCCGTAACGCGACACCACGAGGAAGGCAACGAAAGACCGATCCCCGCCGGTCCGAGGCGCGGAAGGGCGCATGTCGAGTCCGGTAGGGCCGTCGCACCCCCGTGGCGGCGGCCCGGTCCCGGGTCAGCGCAGTCGCGTTGCGGCGTACGCCTCCATGGCGGCTCGCTGGTACGTGGCCAAGCCTGGTGCGATCGACTCGTACACCGCGTGCCAGTGTTCGTTCTCCACGCAGGTACGCCCGATCGCGCGGTACTCCTCGGCGGTGGCTGCCCGGATGCGGGCCAGCGTCCGGTACTGGGTGTCGGTCTCGGCCTGCACCGCGTCGGCGTCAGCGGGCAGGCCGGCGGACAGCAGGTCGGCCAGCCGGATCAGCTGCGCCGTGCGCTCGCGCTCGTCGGCCTCGCGCTCGGCCTCGCTCAACGCCGCGGCATGCCGCTCGACGGCCCCGGCCAGTTCCGGGAAATCGTGCAGGGCCCTCATGCACTGGGCGGACCGGATGCCCTCGAACAGGTTCTCCGGTCGGCTGATGCTGATCATGTCTGTGCCGTCCTTCCTGGACTGTTCCAGTTCGGCGATCGTGCGGGCGACGGTGCCGGCCAGGGCGTCCAGCCGGTCGCGCTCGGCGAGCAGCCGACGGTGGTGGCTCCGTAGGGCCCCCAGCTCGTCGACCTGCGCGGCCAGGATCCGGCCGATCTCCGGCAGTCCCAGGCCCAGCTCCCGCAGTACGAGAACCTGCTGCAGCCGCAGCAGTTGGCGCTCCTCGTAGTAGCGGTGGCCGTTGGCCCCGACCCGGGCCGGCGACAGCAGGCCGATCTCGTCGTAGTGCCGTAGCGTCCGGGCCGTCACCCCCGACATCCGGGCGACCTCCGCGATCGGCCAGGCCATCGCCGCCTCCCTCCCACGCGCTTCACCGGGCAGGTTTCCTGCCCTGCTCAGAACGGTAGGGGTTTCCGCTGCGGCAGCTTCAAGCCCGGGCTCTCGGCTTCTTGCGTGCCGATCGACGGCCGCCTGGACCCCCGCCTCGTGCCGAACCCACGCGAGGTCATGCAGTTCCGGCTGTCGGAGCTGGCGCAGCGGGTGCGGATCCAGGTACGCCGCCCAGTGCCCGCCCAGCGCCACGGCGAGCTCCGTGCGACGGCCCTGTCGGACGGGTGCTGTCGTGCAGCCGAGCACGGGAGCGAGGACAGCGGGCCGTACGTCCCCGTCGCCTGCACGAGCCGCCCCCTCCCGCAACGGAAAAAATTCGGCCACCCGCTTGCCGGCCGGTCCGCTGCCCGCCGCGCCCGGTGCCTGTTGGGCCGGGGCTTGTTCGTGGGGTCCGGGGAGGCGGGTGGCGGCTGTGCGCGGAAGGCTTGAGGTTGCTGTACGAGACTCGTACAATGTTCCGCAGCAGTACAGTCGACCGGCGAACCGGGGGTCGGGGGCTCCACGAGGCGCGGCCTCGTCTCGTGGAGGAATGGGCCATTCACCATTCCACCCGCTACCGGAGGTGCTCACCCACGCACTCCACCGCCGGACGGCATATCACGGGATTACCAAGCATTCGCAAAGAAGAGAACCGACCACTTTCGCGTCGCCGGTTCACTGTTAGGCTGAAAAGCAACTTCACGGGTGGCAGTCCGTATCGGGCTGCATAATTGGGGGTAAAAAGTGATTTCTCGTGCCGGGGGGCGAGGAGTGCCGGGGGTACTTCCAGAAGGGCGCCCAGCAGCGCCGCCCCTGTTCCCGCGGTGAGTTGAGCCGCTTCTCTTTGTGACGTCGGGCCCGCAGTAGGGCCGGCTTGTCGCTACCTTTCATCCGGGCAGCTACGGAATCTTTCAGACCCGCGCGTGCGGTCGGCCTTTCGCAGGTCGACGCGGATCGCGCAGGTTGCTCTGCCGTGCCTTCACCGTTGCCTGGATTTCTTTTCGGCGTCGCACGCCGCCCTTCATGGTACGCCGTGCTGCCCGGAATTCAAACCGCTCGGCGGTAGCCGGCCACGAAAGGTGGAACTTTCCATGAACACGAACACGAACGCAAACATGGATATGAGCACGAACGCGGACAAGAAATCCCTTGAAGCTTTGATTATCCGCTACCAGGACGAGGTCCTGAACGGCCACCGGGACGACCTGCTGACCGAGATCCTGCACCCCGACTTCCGTGGCGAGACGGACGAGTCGGCGCTGGAGATGGAGACCCAGGGCGACGACATCGAAGCGGCCCGCGACTTCATGGTCGAGCTGCGGTCGAAGGTCGCCGAACTCCGCTACACCTGCACCGAGATGCGGTGGGACGGCGACGTCCTGCGCATGCGGTGGACCGTCGGGGGGATCCACACCGGCACGCTGATGGGCTTCCCGCCCACCGGCCGGCGGTTCACCTTCAGCTACCCCAACTGGGCCCGGTTCAAGGACGGCCGGATCATCGCCGCGCAGAGCGAGTGGGACGAGAAGGAGCTCGCCGCCATCCTCGGCGCGTGACCGCTGCCGCGGCACCCGTGCCCGTCTGACGCCCGGAACCCGGCCGGGGCGGGCGGCGGCACCAGGCCGTACCGCAGGTAGTGCGCGCGGCCGCCGGCCGGAACCACGGACGTGGCTCCGGACCCCTTCGTGACCCAACCAGACCGGACCCTGTCCGACGGAGCATCCATGTGTGCCAGACCTACGGACCGTCATGCCCCCGTACCCTCCGGGCCGCTCTCGGCGAGCGACCTGACCGGCCGTCTCCTGCGGCGGGCGGGCGAACTGCTGGACGTCCCGGCCGCGTCGGTCGGCCCCGACGCGGCCCTCTCCTCCCTGGGGCTCACCTCGTTGCACGCGGTCGCCTTGAGCGAGGCGCTCGCGGAGTGGTCCGGCCGCCCCGTGCCGCCCAGCGTGTTCTGGGAGGCGCCCACCCTGGCGGGAGTCGTGGACCGGGTCCTCGGCCACGGCCGGCCCGGCGAGCGGCAGGAGCCGTCGGGGAGCGTCCCGTCGGCGGACCGGGAGCCGGTGGCCATCGTCGGTATCGGCTGCCGCCTCCCCGGCGCCTCGACGCCCGAGCAGTTGTGGGAGCTGCTGCTGGACGGCCGGACGACCGCCGACGGGCTGGAGCTGCACACCTGCGAAGGGGCGCGGGCCCGGCTCGAAGGCTCCTTCCTCGACGACGTGGACTCCTTCGACGCGGCCTTCTTCGCGATCTCCCCGCGTGAGGCCGCCACCATGGACCCGCAGCAGCGGCTGCTGCTCGAAACGGCCTGGGAGGCCCTTGAGGACGCGGGCCAGGTCCCCGCGGCGCTCGCCGGCAGTGCCACCGGCGTCTTCGTCGGCATCTCCGGTTACGACCACGGGCGGCTGCACTTCGGCACCCCGGACGCCGATCTGCACATCGGTACCGGCAGCGCGCTGAGCATCGCCGCCAACCGGCTCTCGTACGCCTTCCACTTCACCGGCCCGAGTCTGGCGGTGGACACCGCCTGTTCGTCGTCGCTGGTGGCCGTCCACCTCGCCTGCCGCAGCCTGTGGGAGGGCGAATCGGAACTGGCGCTGGCGGCGGGGGTGAACGTCATCCTCGACGGGGCGGTCAGTGACGCCTTCGCGCGCGCCGGGTTCCTCTCGCCCGACGGTCGGTGCAAGACCTTCGACGCCGCCGCCGACGGGTACGGCCGGGGCGAGGGCTGCGCCGTGGTCGTCCTCAAACCGCTGACGCGCGCCCTCGCGGACGGCGACCCCGTGTACGCGGTCGTCAAGAGCACGGCGGTCAACCAGGACGGGCACAGCAACGGCCTGACCGCACCCAGCGGCACGGCGCAGGAGCGCCTGCTCGCCGCGGCCTACCGCCGGGCCGGTGTGGCGCCCGGCGCCGTCGGCTACATCGAGGCGCACGGCACCGGCACCCCGCTGGGCGATCCCGTCGAGGCGCGGGCGATCGGCCGGGCGCTGGGCGGTGCACGGGAGTCCGGGGAGCCCCTGTACGTGGGCTCGGTCAAGAGCAACCTCGGTCACCTGGAGGCGGCCGCGGGCATCGCCGGGCTGGTGAAGGCGGCCCTGTGCGTCCGCCACCGGACGATCCCGCCGACCGCCGGCTACCGGACGCCCAACCCCGGGATCGACTTCGCCGGCCTCGGACTGCGCGTGCCGGACAGGGCGCTGGCCTGGCCCGGGGGCCAGGACGAGGCCGTCGCCGGGGTGAGTTCCTTCGGCTTCGGCGGTACCAACGCGCACATCGTGCTCGGTGAGCCGCCCGCCACCGCCACGGCGTACGACGGGGACGACACGGAGACGGGCCGGACGGGCGCCACGCTGCTGCCTGTCTCGGGCACCGACCCGGCCGGGGCCGCGCAACAGGCCGTCGCCTACCGGGAGTTGCTGGCGTCCGATCGCTCGCGCACGGGTGCGCTGGCCTATACGGCCGGTACCCGGCGTACCCATCACCGCTTCCGCCGGGCCCTGGTGGCGGGCGGTGCCCGGGAGGCCGGGGACCTGCTGGCCGGCGTCGCGGCGGAGCCGCCGGACCGGCCGGTGCCCCCGGGCGGCCCCGGCCCGACCGCCTTCGTCTTCTCCGGACAGGGCAACCAGTGGCCGGGCATGGGCCGCGAGCTGCTGCGCGACGAGCCGGTGGCGGCCGCGGTGCTCGGCGAGTGCGACGACATCCTGGAGAAGCTGACCGGATGGTCGCTGCTGGAGCGGCTCGCCGCCGACGAGGAGGCGGCCGCCGGGTACGACGATCCGGCCGTGCTCCAGCCGGTCCTGGTCTCCGTCCAACTGGCGGTGGCCCGGCTCCTGGAGAGCTGGGGCATCGCCCCGGAGTACCACGTCGGCCACAGCCTCGGTGAGGTCTCGGCGGCGGCCGCGGCCGGCGCGCTGAGCACCGAGGAGGCGCTGTTCCTCGCCGTCACCCGCGGTGAGGTGATGCGCGGGGCGACGGGCACCGGCAGTACGGCGCTGCTCGGGCTGCCCGCCGACGAGGTGGGCGCCAGGATCGCGGCGGCGGGCGGCGCGGTCGACACGGCGGCGTGGAACGCCCCGCGCTCCACCCTGGTCGCGGGCGACAGCCCGGCGGTGGAGCGGCTGGTGCGGCAGGCGGCGGCCGACGGTGTCTTCGCCCGTGTCCTGCCGGGCACCACCGCGTTCCACAGCCGCTTCGTCGAGCCGCTGCACGACCGGCTCGCCGCCGAGGTGGGGGACCTGGCACCGCAGGACGTCGCCTCCACCCTGGTCTCCACCGTCACCGGAGGCCCCGTCGACGGGAGCGCTCTGGGCGCCGCCTACTGGGCCCGCAATCTGCGGGAGCCCGTACGGTTCGCGCAGGCCGTACGCCACGTGACCGACGCGGGCTGCCGGACGTTCGTCGAGATCGGCGCGCATCCCACGCTCACGCCCGCCATCCTGGAAACGGCCGCGGCAGCGGGCGCCGACGTCGTGGTGGCTCCCACCTTGCGACGCGGTGAGCCGGCCCGTACCGCGCTCCTGCACACCGCGGCCACGCTGTACGAGGCGGGCGCCGAACTCGACTTCGCCGCCGTCAACCCCGCCTCGGCCGGCGTGCTCCGGCTCCCGGTGCGGCAGTGGAACAGACAGCGGTTCGGGGACCGGGCGCGTCTCGCGGCGCGGATGTCCCGGGTGGTCTCCCCCGCGCCCGCCGGGCTGCTGGGCCGCCGGTTCAGCGCGGCGGCGGGGGACGCGCACTACTGGGACGGCGCGCTGGCTCCCCACACTCCTCAGCTTCCCGCCTGCCAGGCGGGCCGTTACGGCCTTGCGGGGGTTCCGCTGCACCTGCCGGACAGCCTGGCGGCCGCGGCCCTCGACGCGGCCGAAGAGCTGTTCCCCGAGCGGCGGTTCACGGTCGACGTACGGCCGGACCCGAGGGCCGTACGGGTGGCGCAGGATGCCGCGACTCAGCTCGCGCTGACACCGGACGGGGCCGGGGGGCGCCTCACCCTGCACACCCGCGGGGAGGGCGAGGGGAAGTGGTTGCCGTACGCCGAGGCGACCCTCGCCGAAGGGCACCCGGCGCCGCAGGAGCCGGTGGACGTCGCCGCGCTGCTCGGCCGTCTCCCGGAGCGGACGCACGGCGAAGCGCTCCGCGCGGGCCTCGTCGCGGCCGGCTGGAGCCTTCCCGAACCCGAGCGGGCCGAGGAGGTGCAGCACGGGCCCGAGGGGGCGCTGGTACGACTGCGCGCCGCCGCCGCGTGGAACCGGCGCGCGATGCTGGACTCGGCGGTGCTGGCCGCGGTGCTGGCCGCACACCTGGCGGATCAGGGAGCGGCCGCCCGGGTGCCCGACCGGTTGGCCGGCGTCTCCGTCCCCAAGGCCACGGGCCCTAAGGCCACGGACCCCGGCGCCACGGACCAGGCGGTGCCCTCATGGGCCCGTGTCACGGTCCTGGACGGCCAAGCCGACGACGCGTCCGAGGAGTTGGCGCTCCGCGTGCAGCTCCTCGACGCCGAGGGGTGGGTACTGGGCGGGATCGGGCGCATCACCCTGACCCCGCTGGGTGACGCCGAGTCGGCCGCGGCGGCGGCACTGCTCCACCAGGACGAGGCCCTGCTGGCCGTCGCCGACGCCCCGATCGGCGAGCTGCTGGCCGCGAGCCCCGCGGAGCGGCCCGGCCTGCTGACCGACTACCTGCGCAAGGAGACCGCCCGGGTGCTGCGCATGCCTGCCGCCTCGATCGACCCCGCGGCGCCCATGAACGCCCTCGGGCTCGACTCGATCATGAGCCTGGAGCTGCATCGCAGGCTGGAGGCGGCGCTGGGCATCGAGGTCCCCGTCGTGCGGTTCCTGCGCGGAGCCACCACGGCGGACATCGCCGCCGAACTGGCCGCGTCGCTCGCCGACGGCTCCCAGGGCCCGGCGGACGGCGCCGGAACTCCCCGCCACGCGGAGCTGGAAGACCCCGCGGACATCGAACGGCTCCTGGCCGAACTGGACGACCTGCCCGAGGAGGAGGTGGATTCGCTGCTTCAGCGGCTCGCGCCGCAGGCAGCGGAACAGTCATGACGACTGAGCTCTCACAGGACCAGCGCCGCGAGGCCCTGCGTGCGCTGCTGCGCGACCGGGCCCGCCGCTCAGCCGAGCCGCAGCCCGTGTCCCAGGGCCAGCGGGCTCTGTGGACCTTCGACCGGATCCACCCGGGCAGCCCTGCCTACAACCTCAGCTTCGCCGCGCGGGTCGAGGGCCCGCTGGACACCGGTGCGCTGCGTACCGCCCTTCAGCAGATCATCGACCACCACGCGGGACTGCGGACCACGCTGGCGGAGTACGAGGGTGAGGTGCGGCAGCGGATCGCCCGGCACGGCACGCTGGAGTTCACCGAGGCGGACCTGACAGGCCGGACCGCCGAGGAGGTCGACGCCGCGGTCACGGAGTTCTGCACTCTGCCCTTCGACCTGTCCGAGGGCCCGCTCCTGCGCGTACGGACGATCCGCCACGCGGACGGGCCGCTCCTGCTGCTGTCGGCCCATCACATCGCGATGGACCTGTGGTCCTTCGGGCTGTTCATGGACGACCTCCAGCGCTGCTACCCGGCCGCGGCCGAGGGCCGCAAGGGCGAGCCCGTACATCCCGGCCAGGGCTACCTCGACTACGTACGCTGGCAGTCCGAGATGCTCGAAGGGGACCGGGCCGCCGCCGACGCGGCGTACTGGGAGGAGCAGCTCGACGGCGCCGTCCCGGTACTGGACCTGCCGACCGACCGTCCCCGCCCGGCCGTACCCGGCCACCTGGGGTCCGTGCACACCTTCCGCCTGGACTCCGCGGTGACCGAGCAGGTCACCGCGCTGGCGAAGGAGCACCGCACCACCCCGTACGTCGTGCTCCTGTCGGCCTTCAACGTACTGATGCACCGCTGGACGGGGCAGGACGACATCTGTGTGGGGTCGGTGTCCTCGGGGCGCAGCCGTGCCGCGTTCCAGGAGGTCCTGGGGTACTTCTCCAACCTCACCGTGCTGCGTACACGCATCAGCCCGCGGCAGAGCTTCGGCGAGCTGGTCGACGCGGTGCGGGAGACCGCGCTCGGCGCGCTGGAGCACCAGGACCACCCCTTCCCGCTGCTGGCCGAGCGGCTGGCCGGCCTGCGCCGGTCCGGCGGCTCCCCGCTGTTCAACGTGGCCTTCTACTACGAGTCGGCGGCGTGGTCCGCGCAGAGCGGCCTTTCGCTCTTCGGCACCGGATTCACCGACGCCTCCCTGCGGCTGGGCGACCTCACGCTGCGGCCCTACCCTCTCGCCGTACAGGGCACGGAGCACGACCTGTCGCTGTTCGTCGAAGAGGTCGGCGGTGAGCTGTGCTGCTCACTGCGGTACGCCACCGACCTCTTCGACCGCGGCACGGTACGGCGGCTGGCGGACTCCTTCGCCACCCTCACCGCCCAGTGTCTGGCCGCCCCGGACCGCGATCACGCCCTGCTGGACGCCGTCCCGGAGGCCGACCGGCGGCTCCTGCGGGAATGGAACCGCCTGGCGGACGGCGCCCGCAGCACCGGGCGCTGCGCCCACGACCTCGTACGGGAACAGGCCGCACGCACCCCGGACGCCCTCGCCGTCGTGCACGGCGACGCCCGTCTCACCTACCGTGAGCTCGTCGAGCGGGCGACGGACCTCGCGGCGGAGTTGCAGGCCCGGGGTGTCGGGCCGGACGTACGCGTCGGTCTCAGTGCCGAAGGGTCGCTGGAACTGGTCGTCGGCATGCTGGCGGTGCTGATGGCGGGCGGCGCGTACGTGCCGCTCGACCCGGCCTATCCGCACGACCGGCTCACGTACATGCTGGAGAACTGCCGGGCGGCCCTGCTGCTCACCCTGCGCCGCCACGCCGGGCAGCTCCCGCCCGCCGGCGTACCGGTCCTGTTCCTGGACGAGCTGCGCCCGGCGCCGGGCGGGCGGCTGACCGGCCCGGCCCCCGCGCCGGACGACCTCGCCTACGTGATCTACACCTCCGGCACCACCGGCCGCCCCAAGGGCGCCATGATCACCCACCAGGGGCTGGTCAACCTCGACCTCGTCCACCGCGAGGCGCTGCCGCCCCGGCCCGGCCGGCGGGTGCTCCAGTTCGCGTCGATCAGCTTCGACTACTTCACCTGGGAGTGGATGCTCGCCCTGACCACCGGCGGCTCGCTGCACGTGGCCTCACGTGAGGAACTGCGCCCCGGGCCCCCGCTGATCGACCTGGTGGCCCGGGACCGGATCACCACGCTCAACCTGACCGCGGGTGTCCTGGCCACCCTCGACCCCGCCGAGCTGCCCTCCGTCACCGAGGTGACCTCGGCCAGCGAGCCCTGCTCGGCCGCACTGGTCGAGCGCTGGGCCCGCGACGGCCGGCGCATGGTCAACGCCTACGGGCCCACCGAGATCTCGGTCTTCTGCACCACCATGGCGCCGCTGACCGCCGACGGCAGCACCCCGCCGATCGGCCGCACCGTGCCCGGCACCGAACTGCACGTCCTCGACGCCGCGATGCAGCCGGTGCCGGTCGGCGCGGTCGGCGAGCTGTACATCGGCGGCCTCGGCGTCGGGCGCGGCTACCAGAGCCGTCCCGACATCACCGCCGACCGCTTCGTCCCCGACCCGTTCGGCACCCAGCCGGGCGGCCGGCTCTACCGCTCCGGCGACCGCGTTCGCTGGGATGAACGCGGTGTCCTGCACTACCTCGGCCGCACCGACCACCAGGTCAAGATCCGCGGTGTGCGCATCGAGCCGAGCGAGATCGAAACGGTCCTGGCCGCCCACCCGGACGTGCGCCGCGCCGTGGTCCTGGCCCGTCCGTCCCGGACCGGGGACCTCCATCTCGTCGGCTACGCGACCCTGCGCGAACCGGTTTCCGGGCCGGTGGACGCCGCGGCCTTGCGCGCCCACCTCGCCGAGCGGCTGCCGGCCGCCCTGGTCCCCGCCTTCCTCGTCGTCCTGGACCACTTCCCCCTCAACCCGAACGGAAAGCTGGACCGGGCCAGGCTCCCCGAGCCCGACCTGGAACGGGCCCGGGAGGACCTGGCCGGCGGCGAGCCCCGCACGCCGCTGGAGCTGAGCGTCGCCGCCGTCTGGCGCGAGGTGCTGGGCGTCGAGCGGATCGGCGTCCGGGACAACTTCTTCGAACTGGGCGGGCACTCGCTGCTCGCGACCCGGGTGGTGACCCGGCTGCGCGACACGCTGGGGGTCGAACTCCCGCTCCGCGACGTCTTCGACGCCCGCACCGTCGAGGCGCTGGCCGAGCGGGTGGAGCAGCACCGTGCGGAGCGGGACGGGACGTCGGCCGGGCCCATCGAGCCGGTGGCGCGCGATCCGCGCGGGACGGAGCTCTCCTTCGCCCAGCGCCGGCTGTGGTTCCTCGAACAGCTCCAACCGGGCAACCCCGCCTATCACGTGGCGGGCGAACTCCACCTGGACGGCGAGCTGGACGTACCGGCACTGCGCGCCGCCCTCACCGAGGTGGTGCGCAGGCACGAGGCGCTGCGCACGGTGTACACCACCGTCGACGGTGAGCCGCGCCAAGTGGTGGCCCCGGTCCCGGCCGAGGTGCTGCCGACGGCCACGCTCGACGCCCCCGGCCTGCTCGCCGAGCGCGCCGCGGCCTTCGCCGCCCGGCCGTTCGACCTGGCCGCCGCCCCCATGCGGGCGGAACTGGTGCGGCTCGGTGCGCGCCGTCACGTCCTTCTGCTGGCGCTGCACCACATCGCGTCCGACGGCTGGTCGCTGCGCGTCATGCTGCGCGAACTGGCCGAGCTGTACGCGGCGTTCCACGCGGGCAGGCCGTCGCCGCTGCCGGAGCCGGGCGTGCAGTACGCCGACTTCGCCGCCTGGCAGCGTGCCCGGCACCGTACGGCGGAAGGGGAACGGTCCCTGGCGCACTGGCAGGAGCGGCTGGCCGGCAGCCCGCCCGCGCTGGAGCTGCCCACGGACTTCCCGCGCGGCGAACTGTCCGGCCGGACCGCCGGCCGGACCGCGCGGCCCCTCGACGCGGCGCTGACCGGGAAGATCCACGAGCTGGCCGCACGCCACGCCGCCAGCCCGTCGATGGTGCTGCTCAGCGCGTTCCAGTCGGTGCTCTCCCGCTGGTCGGGACAGCACGACGTGCTGGTGGGCATGCCCGTCGCCGGGCGGGTCCGGCGTGAGGTCGAGGACACCGTCGGGCTCTTCGTCAACACCGTCGTCATCCGCGGCGACACCTCCGGCAGCCCCACCTTCACGGACCTCCTCGGCCGGGTGCGGCGTACGGCACTGGACGCCGACGCCTACCAGGACGTGCCGTTCGAGGAGCTGGTGGAACGGCTGGCCCCGCAGCGCGACATGTCGCGCACCCCGGTGTTCCAGGTCATGTTCAACATGCACAACCTGGACGCGTTCGAGATCGGCATGCCGGGTGTGTCCACCCGGCTCGTCGAGGCGCGGGACACCACGTCCAAGTTCGACCTGACCCTGTACGCCAAGCCCCGCGAGGACCGTATCGACCTCGAACTGGTCTACTCCGCCGACCTCTTCGCGCCCGAGACCGCGCAGGCGCTGCTCGACCAGCTCCACGGTCTGCTGGTGGCGGCCGGGGACGACCCGGACCGGCCGGTCGACACGCTCACGTACGGAACCGCACCGGCCGACGACACTCCCGCGGCGTTGCCGTCACTGCCCTGGACGGGCGCGGTGCACGAGAAGTTCACCGCGGCGGCACGCCGCCGCCCGGAAGCCGCCGCGCTGCTCCACCCCGCCGGGCGGCTCGACTACGCGGCCCTGGAGGACGCGTCGGCCACGGTCGCCGGCCTGCTGCGGGCCGCCGGCGTCGGGCCCGGCGACCGGGTGGCGGTGCACAGCGCGCGTTGCGCGGGGCTCGTGGTGGCGCTGCTGGGTGTGCTGCGGGCCGGGGCCGCCTTCGCGGTCCTCGACCGGGAGCACCCCGCCGCCCGTCGCACGGCGAACGCCGAAGCGGTGGCGGCCCGCGCCTGGATCGAGGTCGGTGACGCCGCGGACGGGCCCGCCGCGCTCGGGGTACACACCGGGATCACGTGCCGGATCGGCGCGGACGGGACGGTCTCCGGACCGGCCGGGCCGGTGACCCGGCACACCGGCGCCCCCGCCCGGCCGGAGGACACCGCCTACCTCGCCTTCACCTCGGGGTCCACCGGCGTCCCCAAGACGGTCGTGGGCCCGCACGGGCCGCTGGCGCACTTCGTGGACTGGTACACCACCACCTTCGGCATCGGGGCCAGGGACCGGTTCGCGCTCACCTCCGGGCTGAGCCACGACCCCCTGCTCCGCGACCTGTTCGTGCCGCTGGCCGTCGGGGCCCCGGTCCACGTGCCCGGCCCCGGGGACCTGGCCGCGCCGGAGGCGCTCGCCGCCTGGCTGGCCGCCAACGAAGTGACCGTCCTGCACCTGACCCCGCCGACCGCCCGTTTCCTGTCCGTCCTGCCGAAGGGCTCCCTGCCGTCGCTGCGCTACGCCTTCTTCGGCGGCGACGTCCTGGGCGCCCACGAGGTCCAGGTGATCCGGCGGCTCGCCCCCGGCGTCACGGTCGTCAACTTCTACGGCGCCACCGAGACCCCGCAGGCCCACGCCTGGCACGTCGTCGGTGACGACCCGGTGGGCAGCCAGCCGCTGGGCCGCGGCATCGACGGCAGCCGGCTGCTGGTGCTGCGCGGCGACGAGCCCGCCGCCGTCGGCGAGCTGGGCGAGATCGCCGTACGCAGCGCCCACCTCGCCGACGGCTACCTGAACGACCGGGAGGCCACCGCGCGCAGCTTCACCACCGGCCGGCACACCGGCCCCGGTGAACGCCTCTACCGCACCGGCGACCTCGGCCGGCTGCGGCCGGACGGCACGGTGGCCTTCGCGGGCCGCGCCGACCGGCAGGTCAAGGTGCGCGGCCACCGCGTGGACCCGGCCGAGACCGAGACCGTGCTGCGCGCCCACCCGGCCGTCGCCGACGCGCGGGTCCTGGCGGACACCGACGCCGCGGGGGAAACCGTGCTGCGCGGCTACGTCACGGCCGTCGGCGACGAGGACCCGGCGGCCCGCGCCCTGCGCGCCCACGCCGCCGAACGGCTCCCGGCCCACCTCGTCCCCGCGGCCGTCACCGTCGTCGCCGCCTTCCCGCTGACCCCGAACGGAAAGGTGGACGAGCGGGCCCTGCGCCGGCTGCCGGCCGACCGGGACACGGCGGGCAGCACACCGGACGCCGCGCCCGCCTCCGACCTGGAGCACCGGCTGACCGAACTGTGGCGTGACCTGCTGCGCACCCCGCAGGTGGGCCGCGAGGACAACTTCTTCGACCTCGGGGGCCACTCCCTGCTCGTCGTCCGCCTGCAAGCACTCATCGAACGCGAGCTGGGCCGCACGCTCAGCGTCGTCGAACTCTTCCGCTACCCCACTGTCGCCGCCCTCGCCCGGGCCCTCGGTGACCCGGCGCCGGACGACGCGGCGGCGGCACAGCGCGCGGCGGCCGACGCGGCACTCAGAAACGACCGGCGGGCCCGGCGCAGGCGCCGGCTCAGAGAGGAGCACACCGGTGGACACCACGCCTGACGACGGCCTCGACCGGATCGCGGTGGTCGGACTGGCCTGCCGGGTCCCCGGCGCCGACGACACCGAGCGGCTGTGGCAGAACCTGCTGGCCGGGCGGGAGTCGGTGGTCCGGCTCCCGGTCACCGGCGACGAGCCCGAGGGCTACGTCCCCGCCGCGGCCCCCCTGGACGGCCCCGGCGACTTCGACGCGGAGTTCTTCGGGATGACCCCGCGCGAGGCGGAGCTGACCGACCCGCAGCACCGGCTGTTCCTCGAACACTGCTGGACGGCGCTGGAACACGCCGGCTGCGACCCGGCCCGCTACGACGGCCGGGTAGGTGTCTGGGGCGGCTGCGGCGTCAACACCTACCTCGTCCTCAACGTACTGCCGCACTACCGGCGTGCGGACCTCCTGCGGGAGTACCCGGCCGCGCTGCTGCACGGCAACGACAAGGACTACCTGGCGACCCGTACGGCATACCGGCTCGGACTGACCGGCCCGGCGCTGTCCGTGCAGACCGCCTGCTCCACCTCGCTGGTGGCGGTCGCCCAGGCGTGCCAGTCGCTGCTGGACTACCAGTGCGACATGGCGCTGGCCGGCGGGGCGGCCCTGAAGCTCCCGCAGGAGTGGGGTTACGTCTACGAGGAAGGCGGCATCCAGTCGCCCGACGGGCACTGCCGGCCGTTCGACGCGGACGCCGGCGGCACGGTGTTCGGCAGCGGTGTCGGTGTCGTGGCCCTCAAGCGGCTGGAGGACGCGCTCGCGGACGGGGACACGGTGCACGCCGTCATCCTCGGCGCCGCGGTCAACAACGACGGGGCGCGCCGGGTCGGCTACGCGGCGCCGAGCGTCGACGGGCAGGCCGAGGTGATCGCCGAGGCGTACCGGGCCGCCGGGATCAGCGCGGCCACCGTCGGCTTCGTCGAGGCCCACGGCACCGGGACGGCGGTCGGCGACCCCATCGAACTGGCCGCGCTGGACGAGGTGTTCCGCGCCGCCGGGGCCGCCGGGGCGTCGGTGTACGTGGGGTCGGTGAAGTCCAACCTCGGCCACCTCAACGCGGCTTCCGGCGTGCTCGGCCTGATCAAGGCGGTGCTCGCGGTCCGCACCGGCCAGGTGCCGCCCACCGTGCACTACCGGGCCCGCAACCCGATGACCGCGGCCGACAGCCCGTTCACCGTCAACAGCGCCCCGCAGCCCTGGCCGCGGCGGGACGCGCCGCGCCGGGCCGGCGTCAGTTCCTTCGGGGTGGGCGGCACCAACGTCCACGTCGTCCTGGAGGAGCCCCCGGCCCGTACCGAGGACGGCACCCGCAGGGTGCGCGCGCACCAGATCGTCCCGCTGTCCGCCCGCACTCCCGAGGCGCTGGAGCAGGCCAGGGAGCGGCTGGTGGCGGGGCTGCGCGACGGGGGCTGGGGCGCGCTGCCCGATGTCGCCCACACGCTCCAGCGGGGCCGCCGGCATTTCGCGCACCGGACGGCCGTCGTCCACACGACCGGTCCCGGGGCGGCGGAGGCCCTGGCCGAAGCGTCCGGGCGGCAGGCCGCCGACACGGCGCGGGTCGCCTTCCTCTTCCCGGGGCAGGGCAGCCAGTACAGCGGCATGACCGCCGGTCTGCTGGAGACCGAGCCGGTCTTCGCCACGGAGATCGAGCGGTGCGCCCGGCTGCTGCGCCCGGAGATCGGGCGTGACCTGCGGGAGCTGCTGGCGCGGCCCGCGCCGGAGGACGGGCCCGACCCGCTGACCTCCACCGGGCTGGCGCAGCCGGTGCTGTTCGCGGTCGAGTACGCGCTGGCCCGTACGGTGCAGGCGCTCGGCGTGGAGCCGGCCGGGATGCTCGGGCACAGTCTCGGCGAGTGGGTGGCGGCCACCCTGTCCGGTGTCTTCGCCCTGCCCGACGCCCTGCGGCTGGTGGCGGCGCGCGGCCGGCTGATGGCCCGGATGGCGCCGGGCGACATGCTGGCGGTGCAACTGCCGGAGGACGAGGCCCGCGCTCTGGAGCGGCCCGGTCTGGTGCTGGCGGCGGTCAACGCCCCGGGCCAGTGCGTGCTGTCCGGCACGCCGGAGGAAGTGGTGGAGGCGGCCGGCGAACTGGCCCGGCGCGGCGTGCCCACCCGGCTGCTGGAGACCTCGCACGCCTTCCACTCCCCCTCGCTCGACCCGATGCTCGACCCGTTCGCGGCGCTCGTCGCCGAGGTGCCGCGCAACGCTCCCCGGCTGCCCTTCGTGTCCGGGGTGACCGGCACCTGGATCACCGGGGCGCAGGCGACCGATCCCGCCTACTGGGCCGAGCAGGCGCGCCGCCCGGTGCGCTGCGCCGACGGGCTGCGGACGCTCGCCGACGGCGGACGGCCGGTGCTGCTGGAGGTCGGTCCCGGCCGGGCGCTGGGCCGGTTCGCGGCCCAGGTGACCGGGCCCGGCACGGCGGCGGTCGCCACCGTGCGCGGGCAGCGGCAGGCCGGGCCGGACGAGCGCACGCTGCTGAACGCCGTGGCGCGGCTGTGGGAACACGGCGTGGAGGTGGACTGGGCGGCGTTCTCCGCCCCTGAGGAGCGGCTCACCGTCCCGCTCCCCACCTACCCCTTCCAGCGCCGCACGCACTGGATCGACGCTCCCGGGGACGACCACCCGGCGAAGGACACCGCGACGGCCCCTGGGCAGGCCGCGACGAGCGCCCCGGCGCGGGACGCCGACGCCCCGCGGGAGGACCCCGTTCTCGTCCGGACCCGGCAGCTGTGGAGCGAACTGCTCGGCGTCGAGGACATCGCGCCCGGGGACGACTTCTTCGTCCTCGGCGGCGACTCCCTCCTCGCCACCCGCCTCGCCTCGCGCATCCACCGCGCCCTCGGCGTCCGGCTGCCCCTGGACGAGCTGTTCGACGAGCCGTCCCTGGAGCGGATGGCCAAGCTCGTCACGGCCCACGGCGGCGCCATCGACCACGCCTCGACGGACCACACGGAGAAGCGATGACACCGTCCCCCGCCGGCCCTCTCTCCTTCTCCCAGGAGCGGGCCTGGTTCCTGGAACAGCTCACCCCCGGCACCGCGCTGCAGAACATCCCGCTGGCCGTACGGCTCACCGGCCGGCTGGACACGGCCGCCCTGACCGAGGCGCTGCGCGGCCTCGTGCGGCGGCACGGCGTGCTGCGCTCGTCGGTCACCGTCGTGGACGGTGTCCCGGTCCAGCGCGTCGAGGACCCCGGGCCGCTGCCCGTCCCGGTCACCGACCTGCGTAGCGGTGACACCGCCGGCACCGAGGCGGCGGCCCACGACTGGCTGCGCCGGCAGGCACGGACGCCCATCCCCCTGGACCGGGCTCCCCTGATACGGGCCGCACTGGCGCGGGTGGGCGAGGACGAGCACCTGCTCGCCGTCACGGTGCACCACATCGCCTTCGACGGCTGGTCGGTCGGTGTCCTGATGAGGGAGCTGGGCGCCCGCTACGCCGCCGGCATCGCCGGCCAGGGGGCCGAGCTGCCCGAACTCCCCCTGAGTTACGCCGACTTCGCTGCACGCCAGCGTGCGGCGTTCACATCCGGCGAGATGGCCGACGACCTGGCCCACTGGCGGGACGAGCTGTCCGGCCCATTGCCCGTGCTGGAACTGCCCACCGACCGCACCCGCCCGGAAACGCCTGCCTACCGGGGCGCGACCGTCAGCCGGGTCCTGCCCCACGACGACGCCCAGGCGCTCGCGGAACTGGCCCGCGCCCAGGGCGTGACGCCGTACATGGTGCTGCTGGGCGGTTACGCCGCCCTGCTCAACCGTTGGAGCGGCCAGTCCTCCGTCGTCGTCGGCAGCCCCGTCGCGGGCCGTACCAGCGAGGACCTGGACGACCTGATCGGCTTCTTCGTCAACACCATGGCGGTGCGCGTCGACCTGTCCGGCGACCCGGGCTTCGACGTACTGCTGCGCCGGGTGCGCAAGAAGGCGCTGGGTGCCTACGCGCACCAGGGCGTGCCCTTCGAGAAGATCGTCGAGGAACTGGCCCCCGACCGGAACGGCAACCGGGCACCCGTCTTCCAGACCCTGTTCGTCCTGCAAAATGCCCCGCTGGAAGGACTCCGCCTGCCGGGGCTGACGGTCGAGCCGCTCCAGGTGCACAACGGCACCGCCACTTTCGACCTGCTGATGTCGGTCAGCCGGCTGCCGCAGGGCCTGACCGTGACCCTGGAGTACGACACCTCGCTCTTCGACGAGGCCACGGCCGTCCGGCTGCTGGAACAGTACGAGACGCTGCTGCGGGGCGCGGTGGCCGACCCCGGCACCCCGGTCTCGCGGCTCCCGCTCCTCGAAGCCGGGGAGGCGGAGCGGCTGCTGGCGCTGGGCCGGGGCGGCGAGGACTTCCCGGTCGGCGGCAGCCTGCACCAGGGCTTCGAGGAGCAGGTCCGCCGCCGCCCCGACGCCGCCGCCGTCACCTGCGGAGACCGTCACCTCAGTTACGCGGAACTCGACACGGCGGCGAACGAACTCGCCTCCCGTCTCCGTGCGTTGGGGATCAGCGCCGAGAGCCTGGTCGGCCTCTACCTGGACCGCGGCTTCGACACCGTCATCAGCATCCTCGCCGTGCTCAAGGCGGGAGCCGCGTACGTCCCCATGGACCCGGCCTACCCCGGCCCCCGCGTGGCCCGCATCCTCGGCGACGCCCGGCCGCCCGTCCTCGTCGTCCACGAACGGCTGCGCGGACGGCTGCCGGAGTACGACGGACACCTGCTGGTGCTCGACGGCACCGACCGGCCCGCCACCCGCCCCACGCCCGCGCCCGCTCCCGCGCCCGTCCCCACCGGCCCGGACAACGCCGCGTACGTGATCTACACCTCCGGGTCGACCGGCACCCCCAAGGGCGTCCAGATCACCCACGCCAACGTGCTGCGGCTCTTCGCTGCGACCCGCTCCCGCTACCGCTTCGACCACCACGACGTGTGGCCGCTGTTCCACTCCTACGCGTTCGACGTGTCCGTGTGGGAGCTGTGGGGAGCGCTGCTGCACGGCGGCCGGCTGGTCGTCGTGCCGGACGCCGTCGCCCGCGACGCCGAGGCGTACCGGGAGCTGGTGCGCGCCGAAGGTGTCACCGTCCTCAACCAGACCCCGTCGGCCTTCGTGCACTTCTCGGCCGCCGACGCCCCGCACGACCCGGCCGAACTGGCTCTGCGCCTGGTCATCTTCGCCGGGGAGGCGCTGGAACCGGGCACCCTGAAGGGCTGGTTCGCCCGGCACGGCGACCGCACCCCGCGCCTGGTCAACATGTACGGGATCACCGAGACCACCGTCCACGTCACCCTCCGGGAGATGACGTCGGCCGACGTCACCACGGCGCGGCGCAGCCCGATCGGGCGCCCCATGCCCGACCTCGACCTGTACGTCCTGGACGGGCGGTGCCAGCCGGTGCCCACCGGCACCACGGGCGAGCTGTACGTGGGCGGCCCCGGGCTGGCCAGGTGCTACTTCGGCGCGCCCGCCCTGACCGCCGACCGGTTCGTACCGGACCCGTTCGGCCGCACGCCCGGCGCGCGGCTGTACCGCAGCGGCGACCTGGCGCGGATCACCGCCGACGGCGAGATCGAGTACCTGGGCCGCTCCGACCACCAGATCAAGGTACGCGGCTACCGCGTCGAAGCGGGCGAGATCGAGGCGCAGTTGCTCGACCACCCCGCCGTCGACTCCGCGGTCGTGGTGCCCCGGCCCGATCCGGGCGGCGACGTGCGGCTGACCGCGTACGTCACCTGCGGTGCCGGCCCGGTGTCCGAAGACGAGCTGCGGGCCCTGCTGGCGGAGCGGCTGCCCGGCTACATGGTGCCGTGGCGGGTGCTGGTGCTGGACGCCCTGCCGCTGACCGTCAACGGCAAGGTGGACCGTGCCGCGCTGCCCGCCGCCGACAGCGTCCGCCCGGCCGTGGCCACCACGTACGAGGAGCCGCGGGACGCGGTGGAGCGGGCCGTGGCCGCCGCCTGCGCCGCGGTGCTCGGACTGGACCGGGTGGGCAGGTCGGACAACTTCTTCGAGCTGGGCGGGCACTCCCTGCTGGCCACCCGGCTGGTCTTCCGGCTCCGGGCCGAACTGGGCACCGAACTGCCGCTGCGCGCCCTGTTCGAGGTGCCCACGGCCGCGGGCATCGCCGCGGCCGTCCGGGCCGCGCAGGAGCAGCGCGGCGCCGCGCCCGCGGCCCGGGACCTGGCCGCGGACGCCGTACTCCCCTCCGGCCTGGCCGGCTTCACCGCCCCGGCGCCCCACCTGCTCGCCAAGCCCACCCACATCCTGCTCACCGGCGCCACCGGATTCCTCGGCGCGTTCCTCCTGCGCGAACTGCTGCGCACCACGGACGCCGCCGTCCACTGCCTGGTACGCGCCGACGACGACGCCCGGGCCCGGCAGCGGCTGACGGAGGCGGCCCTGCGCTACGGCCTCGACGACCCGGGACAGGACAGCCGGGTCGTGCCGCTCGCCGGCGACCTCGCCGCCCCGGGCCTGGGCCTCACCGCGCGGCAACGCGACCGGCTCGCGGACACCGTGGACGCGATCTACCACTGCGGTGCCGGCGTCAACCTCGTCTACCCCTACGAACAGCTCAAGGCCGCCAACGTGGACGGCACCGCGGAACTGGTGCGGCTGGCCGGCCGCACCCGGCGCGCCCCGCTGCACCACGTCTCGACCATCGGCGTCTTCGGCGCCGTGCCCGGACACGGCGGACCGGTCCGGGAGACCGACCTGCCCGGCCCCGCCGGTGCGCTGCGCCAGGGCTACACGCAGAGCAAGTGGGTCGCCGAGCGGATCGTGTGGCAGGCCGCGGCCGCCGGGCTGCCGGTGACCGTGCACCGGCCGAGCCGTGTCGCCGGCGACAGCCGCAGCGGCGCCTGCCAGACCGACGACTACCTGTGGCGGGTGATCAAGGGGTGTGTGCAGGCGGGCCGCTACCCCCGCGACGTCCGGGTGCTCACCGACCTGGTGCCGGTCGACCACGTCAGCTCCGCCATCGTCGCGCTGTCCCGCACGCCGGAAGCCCTGGGCCGGGCACACCACCTGGTCAACCCCCGGCCGGTGCCGCTGAGCGACGTACTCGAACACGTCCGCACCTTCGGCTACGACCTGACCGGCCTGCCCTTCACCGACTGGGCAGGCGCCGTCGCCGCGGACCCGGACAACGCGGCCTACCCCCTGCTGGGCGTCCTGGAGTCGAGCGCCGAAGCCGCCGGCGAACTGCGCTTCGCGCAGGACGACACGGCCGCGCTGCTCGAACCCGCCGCCCTCCGGTGCCCCGCCACCGACGCGGAACTCCTGCACCGCTACCTGGATCACTTCGTCAGCACCGGGTTCCTGCCGGCCCCGGTCCGCACCCACCTCTCCGACGACACCACGAGGAACCACTCATGACCACAGCGACCCGGTCCTCCTACTACAGCTCCGGTGAACACCCCCACCCCGAGTACGAACTGGAGCGGCTCCGCGCCCAGGCCCTGGTCTTCTGGCCCAAGGAACTGCGCCACCTCCAGCAGCTCGGCCTGCGCCCCGACATGGACGTGCTCGACGCCGGATGCGGCCCCGGCTTCATCACCGAGGCGCTGCTGGAGAGCCTGCCGCAGGGCACCGTCACCGGACTCGAACTCGACGCGGGCCTGCTCGCGCAGGCACGCGGCCGGCTGGCCCCCGAGGAGGGCGGGCGGCTGAACCTGCTCCAGGGCTCCATCACCGAAGCCCCGCTGCCGGACGCCGGGTTCGACCTGGCGCTGGCCCGGCTCGTGCTCCAGCACATCGCCGAGCCCGCCCGGGCCCTGACCGAACTGGGCCGCCTGCTGCGCCCCGGTGGCCGCCTCGTGGTGGCCGACGCCGACGACGCGCTGTGGGGCAGCATCCACCCCGGCATCCCCGGTCTCGCCGACGTCATGGAGCTGCGGCGCCGGCACCAGGCGCAGCGCGGCGGCAACCGCTACGTCGGGCGCGCCGTACCCGCCATGATGCGCGCCGCCGGGTTCACCGACATCACCGTCGAGGCCGTGGCCGTCACCAGCGACGAGCTGGGCATGGACGCCCTCGCCGGCCAGCTCGACGTGCGGGCGCGCACCGCCCTGATGGTCAAGGAGGGCGTGATCTCCGAGGAGCAGGTGGAGCGTACCCAGGAGGAGGTCCGGCAGTTCCTGGCCGACCCGGCCTCGTCCTTCATGCTGCTGATGTTCCTCTACAGCGGCGTCAAGCAGGGCGGTGAGCGCCGGTGAGCGGCGACGCGCCCGCGACCGCCTGGGCGGTCGTCGTCAACCACGAGGAGCAGTACTCGGTGTGGCCCGGTGACCGCCCGGCCCCGCCGGGCTGGCGGGAGGAGAGCCGCCACGCCACCCGCGAGCAGTGCCTGGAGCACATCGCCCAGGTGTGGACCGACATGCGGCCGCTGAGCCTGCGGAACCGGATGGAGAGGCCGGCATGACGTACGGAACCGATGCCCTGCCCGTCGGGGAGGACACCGACGAGCTGCGCGACTTCGCCCCGGACACCCTGGTGCGGGCGCTGCGCACACGCAGCGGCAAGCAGCCGGACCGGGTGGCGTACACCTTCCTGCACAACGGCGAGACGATCGGCGAGGAGCTGACGTACCAGCAGCTCGACGTGGCCGCCCGGGCCCGTGCGGTGGCGCTGGACGACGCGGGCCTCGGCGGCCGCAACGCCGTGCTCCTGCACGCGCCGGGACTGGAGTTCGTCAAGGCGTTCGCCGGCTGCCTCTACGCCGGGACGGCCGGGGCGCCGCTCCAGGTACCGCACAACGCCGCGGGCGTGGAACGGCTGCTGCGGGTCGTCGAGGACACCGGGTCCCCGGTCGTCCTCACCGACACCGAGACCCGTGACGACGTCCTCGCCCGGTTCGGTGGCACCCCGGGCGTGGCGGAGCTGACCTGGCTCACCACGGACACGGTCGACCCGGGCGCCGCCGAGCGGTGGACCGAGACGGAACCTGACCCCGAACACACCGCCCTGCTCCAGTACACCTCCGGCTCCACCGGCCGCCCCAAGGGCGTGATGGTCTCGCACCGCAACTTCTGCGTGCAGGCCGCCGAGAACCAGGAGGTGTGGCACGTCAGCGACGACGACATCGGCGTCTCGTGGCTGCCCACGTTCCACGACATGGGCCTGATGTACGGCGTGGTCATGCCGCTGTGGCGCGGCATGCGGGTCTACCTGATGGCGCCGCAGGCGTTCGTCCGGCGGCCCCGCCGCTGGCTGGAGGCGATCAGCCGCCACCGCGGCACCCTGTCGGCGGGCCCCAACTTCGCCTACGACATGTGCAGCCGGGTGGCCGAGACGGAGGGCGTCGACGGGCTGGACCTGTCGTCCTGGCGGATGGCGGTCTGCGGCGCCGAGCCGGTACGCATGCCGAGCATGGAACGCTTCGCCGCGGCCTACGCGCCCGCCGGGTTCGCCCACCGCGCGCTGGCCCCCGGCTACGGGCTGGCCGAGAACACCCTGAAGGTCTCCGCGACCCCGGCCGACCAGGACTACCGCACCCTGTGGGTCTCCGGCGCCGCGCTCGCCGCGGGCCGCGCCGAGCCGGTCACCGCGGACACCGCCGGAGCCGTGCCGGTCGTCTGCAACGGCCCCCACCAGACCGGCACGACCGTACGCATCGTCGACCCCGTGACCCGCCGGGCCCGCCCGGACGGCGAGGTCGGGGAGATCTGGGTGCAGGGCGGCAGCGTCGCCAAGGGCTACTGGCGGCGGCCCGCGGAGACCCGGGAGACCTTCCGGGCCCGCATCGCGGACGAGGAGTCCGGCACGTTCCTGCGCACCGGCGACCTCGGATTCGTCCACGAGGGCGAGCTGTACCCGACCGGCCGCTGGAAGGACCTCATCATCGTCGACGGCCGCAACCTGTACCCGCAGGACATCGAACTGACCGTGGAGAAGTCCCACCCCGCGCTGCACCCCGCCTGCGCCGCCGCCTTCCCGGTCGAGCGCGACGGACGCGAACAGCTCGTGGTGCTCGTCGAGACCAACCCGGGCGTGACCGCCTCCGGCGACGACCTCGCCGCCCGGGTCGCCACCGCCGTCGGACAGCACCACGAGGTGCTGCCGGCCGAAGTGCTCCTCGTACGCCGCCGCAGCCTGCTCAAGACCACCAGCGGGAAGATCCAGCGCCGCGCCTGCAAGCAGAGCTACCTGGACGGCACGCTCCAGTACGCCGGGCAGCACGCACCGGACGGAAAGGACGAGGCCCGTGGAGCCTGACACCTCCGAAGCCCGCGGACAGGTGTTCCGCTGCTGGTCCGCACAGGGCGGCGACCGGCCGCTGACCGTGGCCGGCGCCCAGGGAAGCTGGTTCTGGGACCACGACGGCAACCGCTACCTCGACCTGGCGTCCCAGCTGGTCAACGTGAACCTGGGGCACCAGCACCCGCGTCTGCTGGCGGCCGTCACCGCGCAGGCCGGCCGTCTGTGCACCGTCGGGCCGCACTTCTCCGACGACACGCGCGACCGGCTGGCGCGGCTGATCGCCGAGCGCGCCCCCGGCGACCTGGACCGGGTCTTCTTCACCAACGGCGGCACCGAGGCCAACGAACACGCCGTCCGCATGGCCAGGCTGTCCACCGGCCGGTCCAAGGTGCTCACCGCCTACCGCTCCTACCACGGGGCCACCAGCGGCTCGATCACCCTCACCGGGGACCCCCGCCGCTGGCCCAACGAGCCGGGCCTGCCGGGCGTCGTGCACTTCTTCGGGCCGTACGCCTACCGCACGGCCTTCCACGCGCAGGACGAACAGCAGGAGTGCGAGCGGGCGCTGGGCCACCTCGAAGAGGTCTTCCGCATGGAAGGCCCGCACACCGTCGCCGCCGTCCTCCTGGAGACGGTGGTCGGCACGAACGGCGTGCTCGTCCCGCCGGACGGCTACCTCCAGGGCGTACGCGAGCTGTGCGACCGCTACGGGGCCCTGCTCATCTGCGACGAGGTCATGGTCGGCTTCGGGCGTGTCGGCGAGTGGTTCGCCGTCGACGCGTGGCAGGTCACCCCCGACCTGATCACCTTCGCCAAGGGCGTCAACTCCGGCTACGTACCGCTGGGCGGGGTCATCGTCTCCGAGCGGGTGGCGGCGGCGTTCGAGGACCGGGTCTACCCCGGGGGCCTGACCTACTCCGGGCACCCGCTGGCCTGCGCGCCGGGCATCGCCACCATCGAGGTCTTCGAGGAGACCGACCTGCTGGCGCACGTGCGGCGGATGGGCCGGGAGGTGATGGCGCCCGCGCTGGAGAAGATGGCCGCTCGGCATCCGAGCGTCGGCGAAGTACGCGGCCGCGGCCTGTTCTGGGCGATCGAGCTGGTCCGCGACCGGGAGAGCCGGGAGCCGCTGGTGCCCTTCAACGCCACCGGCGCCGAGGCCGCGCCGATGGCCGAGGTGATGGCCGCCTGTGTCGCCGCGGGCGTCTGGCCGATGTGCCAGATGAACCGCGTCCACCTCGCGCCGCCCCTGGTGATCACCGAGGAGGAGCTGCGCGGGGGTCTGGAGGCCGTCGACGCCGCCCTGGACACCGCCGACGCGTACGCCACCCGATGACCGCCGGTCCGGCCGTTCCCCCGGCGGCCGGGCCGGCCCCCCGCCCGCAGTGGCCTCCGTTCCGAAGGCCCCACCTCCACCCCACCCGACTCGCCGCAGGAGGGCGAATTCGTTCCATGAGTACTTCACTGAGTACTTCACTTTCCCCCGCGTCCACCCACGCGCCGCCCGCCTCCCGGGACTGGCTGCGGCGCTACGGGCCCGAGCGCCCCCGCGCCGCGGCGCGCCTGGTCTGCTTCCCGCACGCGGGCGGCGGCGCGAGCTTCTACCGCCGCTGGGCGGCCCTCCTGCCCGAGACCTACGACCACCTCGCGGTGCAGTACCCGGGCCGCGAGGACCGCATCGGCGAGGAGAGCGCCGGCGCGATGGGACCGCTCGCCGACCGGATCGCCGAGGCGCTGACGCCCCTGGCGGACCGGCCGCTGATCCTGTTCGGCCACAGCATGGGCGCCTCGATCGCCTACGAGGTCGCCCGCCGGCTCCAGGAACACGGCCGTACCCCCCACCACCTGGTCGTCTCCAGCCGGCTGTCCCCCAGCCGCGAACGCCCCGGCACCGTCCACCTCCTGGACGACGAGGCATTCCTGCGGGAACTCGCCGCGTTCGGCGGCATCAGCCAGGAGGTGCTCCGCCACCGCGAACTGCGCGACCTCGTCCTGCGGCCGATGCGCAGCGACTACCGGCTCATCGAGACCTACCAGCCGACGGCCACCCCCGCGCTGGAGTGCCCGGTCACGGCGGTGCGCGGCGACCAGGACCACTCCCACCCGGCCGGCGAACTGCGCGCCTGGGCCGAGGTGGCGGGGGACGACTTCCGGCTCGTCACGCTGCCCGGCGACCACTTCTACCTCGCCTCCCGGACCCGGGAGCTGATCGAGCTGCTGCTGCCGCGGTTCGCCCCGGAGCCGGTGCCGGGCGGCGCGCTCCCGGTTTCCTGAGCCCGGTCTCCCGGACCCGGTCTCCTGGGCCCCCGGACCCGAGCGGCCCCCGCTCCCCAGCGCCACGTTCGACCACGCCACCGCACGACGGAGGATCCCCATGACGCACCTGCACGCCTCACCCCGCCCCGGCCCGGCCGTCCGGCGCCGTTCCGGCGGCCGTTCCCTGTTCTCGGTGTCCGAGGAGTGGAACGGCGCCACCCTGCCCGCGCTGGTCCGCGCCAACGTCCCGGGCCTGGACCTCGCAGCCTGGATCACCACCCACAAGAGCACCGTCGACGAACTGGCCCACCGCGCGGCGGCCGTGCTCTTCCGCGGATTCGACGTCCCGGGGGCCGCGGCGTTCCGGACCGCGATGAACGCCCTGTCCCCGCACGTCCTGGACTACGGTGAGCGCTCCTCACCGCGCAGCGAGGTCACCGCCGGCGTCTACACCTCGACCGAGCACCCCGCCGACCAGCACATCCGGCTGCACAACGAGCAGTCGTACACCGACAACTGGCCGGTCCGCATCGTCTTCTGCTGCGAGCTGGCCGCCACCAGCGGCGGGCGCACCCCCCTGGCCGACTCCCGCAAGGTGCTGGCCAGGCTGCGCCCCGAAACCGTGGCTCGGTTCGAGGAGCTGGGCGTCGCCTACGTGCGCAACTACCTGCCCGGCATCAGCCTTTCCTGGCAGGAGGCCTTCCAGACGGAGCGGCGTGCGGATGTCGACGCCTACTGCGCCCGGGCGGGCATCACCGTCGAATGGGTCGGCGACACCCACCTGCGGACCCGCCAGGTACGGCCGGCCGTACGCACCCATCCGGTGACCGGCGAGCGCACGTGGTTCAACCACGCGGTCTTCTTCCATGTGACCTCGCTGCCCGAGGAGGTGACACGGGGGCTGCTCGACTCGCTCCCCCTGGAGGACCTGCCGTACCACACGTACTACGGCGACGGGACGCCCATCGAGGACCGCACCCTCGCCGAGATCCGCGCCGCGCTGGACGCGGAGACCCGTTCCTTCGCCTGGCAGCCCGGTGACGTGCTGCTCGTCGAGAACATGCTCAGCGCGCACGCGCGGGAGCCCTTCGAGGGCCCGCGCCGCATCCTCACCGCCATGGCCGACCCGATCAGCGACTTCGACACGAACGGGAGAACCGCATGACCGCGACGACCGCCCCCGCCACCGCGGCCGGCCCCGGGCCCCGGCGCCGCCGGGCCGGCGCCGGGTCGGCCACCGAACTGGTCCGCAGCCGCCCGCTGCACGACGAACCGTTCCTGCTGCGGGTGGACGCCGCGGTCCAGGGTCTGGAGCTGGACCAGTGGATCGCCGGCCACCACGACCGGGTGACGGCGGACCTCGACCGGTACGGCGCCGTCCTCTTCCGGGGTTTCGCCGTCGACGGGCCGGAAGCCTTCGGACGGGCGGCCCGGGCCATCTCGCCCGACCTGCTGGACTACCTGGAGCGGGCCGCGCCCCGCACCGAGGTCGCGGACAAGGTCTTCACCTCGACCGAGTTCAACGAGGACCAGTGGATCCCGTTCCACCACGAGATGTCCTACTCCCACAACTGGCCGAGCAGGCTGTACTTCTACTGCGACCTGCCCAGTACCGACCGGGGCGCCACACCCGTGGCCAGTGAACGGGCCGTCCTGCCCAGGATTCCCGCCGAGGTCCGCGAACGGTTCGAGCGGCACGGCGTCCTCTACGTCCGCAACTACGGCCCGGACCTCGACCTGCCCTGGCAGGAGGTCTTCCAGACCACCGACCGGGCCGAGGTCGAGGCGTACTGCCGTTCCTCCCGTACCGAGTTCGCCTGGACCGGCCGGGACGGGCTGCGCACCCGGTCCGTCCGCCAGGCCACGGCCCGGCACCCGCGAACGGGCGAGACCGCCTGGTTCAACCACGCCCATCTCTTCCACGTCTCCAACCTCCCCCCTGAGGTGTCCGCGGCGCTCACCGGGGAGTTCGGCACGGAAGGGCTGCCGCGCAACGCCTACTACGGCGACGGCGCCGCCATCGAGGACGACGTCGCGGAAATGATCCGCGGCCTCTACCGCGAGGCCGCGGTGTCCTTCCCGTGGGAACGGGGGGACGTCCTCGTCGTCGACAACTTCCTGGCCACCCACGCGCGGGAGCCCTTCACCGGCGACCGCCGGATTCTCGTCGCCATGTCCGACCTTCATGTGAATCGAGGTAACCGATGACCAGCGTCGAGGGCTACCGTCTCTCGCCCGCCCAGCTCCGGGAGTGGCAGCGCGGCGGCGACCGCCGGCTGACCGCGCGGCTGCGCCTGACCACCCCGGCGGACCGCGACCGGCTGCGGTCGGCGCTGGAGACGGTCGCCGCACGGCACGAAGTGCTGCGCCTGCGGCTCCTCCAGTACCCCGGCGTACGGGTTCCGCTGCAAGGCATCGACGAGGACGCCGCCGTCCCGCTGGAGGACGCCGAACCGGCCGGCCCCTGCGACCTCTTCGGCGGCCCGCTGTTCCACGCCGCGCTGGTCGACCTGCCCGGCGGCGGACAGGAACTCGTACTGCGGGCGTCCGCCCTGCTCAGCGACTCCGCCGGACTGCGCGTCCTGCTCGGCGAACTGGCCACCGCCTACCAGGGCGGCACCCTCGGCGACGACCCGGACCGGCTCCAGTTCCTCGATGTCTCGGAGTGGCTGCTGGAGCAGGCCGACGAGGCCGGCGCGCCGACCGCGAAGGCCGCGCAGGCCGCGCAGGGCACGGTGATCGAGCGGCTGTCGCTGCCGTTCTCCGACGGCGGACCGGCGCAGGCACCGAACGTGCTCCGTGCCGAGCTGAGCCGCGCCGCCACCGAGGCACTCCACCGTCGGGCCGGCATCCAGGGCGTACCGGTACGGTCGCTGGCCCTGGCCGCCTGGGCGCTGTCCCTGGCCGGCCGTAACGGCGCCGGGGCCGACGACGCCGTCTTCCCGCTCGGCCTGCACGTCGACGGCCGCTCGGCGCCCGGAACCGAAACCGTCGTGGGTCCCTTGGACGGCCGGCTCGCCGTCGGCATCCCGCTGCCGCTTCCCGTGGCGCCCAAGGAGCTGCTCGACGTCGTCCAGCGGCAGGTCACCCGGGCCGTCGGGGCGGACGGGTACGCCGGGCCCGCCGGGGACGAGGAGTTCGCCGCCGGGTTCGCCGCGTCCGAGCCGGAGGCCGTACGGGAGTGGGCGGGCCTGCCCGTCGCGGGCCTGACCGTGGACGGTCCGGCGCCGGTGTCCCCGCTCCACCTGAGTGTCGAGATCGCGCCGGAGGCCATCCGCCTCGCACTGCACCACGACACGTCCCGCTACGGCGGCGAGGCCGTACAGCGGCTGCTGGACGGCACCGTCGCGGTCCTGACCACCCTTCCCGCGGCGTTCGAGGACGAGCGCGCGCTGCGCGTCTGCGGCGAGCAGGAGGCCGGTCTCCTGGCGCGGTGGAGCCGGGGCGGCACGCTCGCGGAGGACGCCCCCGGCACCCTCGTCGAGGCGTTCGACGCGGCCTTCGCGGCGGCCGACGCCGCGGCACCGGCCGTGGTGTCCGCCGACGGCACGGTCTCCTTCGCCGAGCTGGACCGCGCCGCCTCCGCGGTGGCCGCCGCCCTCGTCGGGGCGGGCGTCGCCGCCGAGGAGCCGGTGGCCGTGCCCGCCGAGCGTTCCTGGCGCACCGTCGCCGCGCTGATCGGTGTGCTGCGGGCCGGGGCCGTCTACGTACCGCTGGACATCGCGGCGCCCGCGGCACGGCAGGTGTCGCTGCTGCGGGCGGTCGAGGCGCGGCGGCTGGTGGCCCCGGACGGGCACGGCGTGCCGGCCGGGCTGGCCGGGGAGGTCGAGATCCTCACCCCGCCCTCCGCCGCGGCCCCGGCGCCCGCCGCGCTGCCGCAGGTCCGGCCGGACGATGCCGCGTACATCATCTTCACCTCCGGCTCCACCGGCGCGCCGCGCCCCGTGGTCGTCGAACACCGCGCGGTGGCGCACCTGTTGCGGGCGCTGAAGGCGACGGTGCACGCCGACGCCGGTCCGGGGCTGCGGGTCGCGGTGAACGCCCCGCTGACCTTCGACGCCTCCGTCAAGCAGCTGATCCAGCTCGCCGCCGGGCACACGCTGTGCCTCGTACCGGACGAGATCCGCCACCACGGCGGTGAGCTGCTGGCCCACCTCGCCGAGCAGCGGGTCGACGTGTTCGACTGCACGCCCTCCCACCTGCGCGCGGTGCTGGCGGCCACGGCAGGCACCGGGGCCACCCTGCCCGGCACCGTCCTGATCGGTGGCGAGGCGGTCGACCAGTCCCTGTGGGACACCCTCGCCGGCCTCGACGGGGTGCGCGCCGTCAACGTCTACGGCCCGACCGAGTGCACCGTCGACGCCACCTTCGCCGAGATCACCGGCGGCACCCGGCCCACCATCGGCCGGCCGCTGCCCGGCACCGACGTCCTGGTCCTCGACGCGGACCTGCGGCCCGTACCGCCGGGTGTGGCGGGCGAGTTGTGCGTCGCGGGCCCGCAACTGGCCCGCGGGTACCTCGGGGACCCGGAGACCACCGCGCGCCGCTTCGTGACCGCCGAGGCGCTGCCGGACGGCGCCCGGCGGGTCTACCGCACCGGCGACCGGGTGCGGTACCTGGCCGACGGCACCCTCGCCTACCTCGGCCGTACCGACGACCAGGTGAAGGTCCGCGGCTTCCGGGTCGAGCCCGGCGAGATCCAGGCCGTCCTCGGCACCCACCCGGGCGTCGCGCAGGCGGTGGTGGTGGCCCGCGAGAGCGCGGACGGCACCACGCTGACCGGTTACGCCCGGCCCGTCGCCGAAGCCGTGACCGGCCTCGACCCGGACCGCGTCGCGGGCGTCAACCCGCACGAGACCCGCTACCTGTACGACGAGATCTTCCTCCAGCGCACCTACCTGCGCGGGGACGTGACCCTGCGTGAGAACGCCGTCGTCGTCGACGTCGGCGCCAACATCGGCATGTTCTCGCTCTTCGTCCACCAGCTGTGCCCGAGCGCCTCGCTCTACGCCTACGAGCCACTGGCCCCGGTGTACGAGCACCTGCGGACCAACACCGCCCGGTTCGGGGTGCGGGCGAAGACCTTCCCGTACGGCCTGGGGGCCGCGGACGCCGAGCTGTCGTTCACCTACTACCCCGGCTATTCGATGATGTCCGGCGTCAGCGCGTACGCCGACTCGGACTCCGAGGTCAAGGTCATCAAGCGCTACCTGGCCAACGAGCGGGGGCAGGGCCTGGAGGACAGCGGCCGGCTCCTCGACCGGGCCGACGAGCTGCTGGCGGACCGGTTCCGCGGCGAGGAACTGCGCACGCGGGTACGGCGGTTCTCCGACATCGTCGACGAGGAACGCCTCACCCGTGTCGACCTCCTCAAAATCGATGTCCAGCGGGCCGAACTGGACGTGCTGCGGGGCATCGACGCCCGCCACTGGGGCCTGGTGCAGCAGGTCGTGATGGAGGTGCACGACGGCGCGGGCACCGCCACCGAGGGGCGCCTCGGGGAGATCGTCGCCCTCCTGGAGGAGCAGGGCTTCACGGTCACGGCGGAGCAGGACAGCCTCCTCGAAGGCACCGACCGGCACTCCCTGTACGCGGTCCGCGCCGGGTACGCCGACGACCCGCGCCCCGTCGTCGCCGACGCCCGCACCCAGGCGCCCGTGAACGGCGTGGTGCTGCGGGACTGGCTGGCCGAGCGGCTCCCCGCGCACCTCGTACCGGGCGCGGTGGTCACGCTCGACGCCTTCCCGCTGACCCGTAACGGGAAGATCGACCGTGCGGCGCTGCCGGAGCCCGCCGAGCGGGACCGGACGTCCGCGGAGCTGGTGCCGCCCCGCAACCGTACGGAGGAGGTGCTGGCCGAGGTCTGGCAGGAGGCGCTGCGGCTGGACCGGGTGAGTGTGGAGGACGACTTCTTCCGCCTCGGCGGGGACTCGATCCGGGCGATCCAGGTGCAGGTGGCGGCCGGCAGCCGGGGGCTGGAGGTCCAGCTTCGGGACATCTTCGGCTGCGCCACGATCCGTGAACTGGCCGAAGCCGAGGGCACGGTCCTCACGGAGACCGCGCCGGCGCAGTAGCCGGGCCGCTCGTCCGGCGGCGTGGTCCGGCCGGTGGGGACGCGTCCCCACCGGCCGTTCGCCGTGCTCCCGTCCTGCGGACGAAGAGCGCCGGGCGGTGGCGGAGCGGTACGACACCGTGGCGGCCTCCACGGTCGTCGCGCGGGCTACGACGCCACCACCCGGCTGTACCGGCCCGGTGTGCGGTGATTTACGGGGGTGGCACACCGGCCGGTGTCCGGGCCCGCCGTACGGCGGGCGGTGGGTCACGCGGGCACGCTCTCCCCTTGCGGCTCCGCGACGGTCCGGTGGCCGGGCTGCGCCTTCTTGGCACCGGGGATGAGGAGGAAGGCGATGACGGCACCCAGCAGGGCGGTCGCCGCGCACACGGCCATGGACAGGGTCATGCCGTGGGCGAAGGCGCGGTGGGCCGCGTCGAGGAGCGAGCCGCCCTGCTCGGCGGGCATGCCGTGCACCGCGTCGGCCGCCTCCCCGAGGGAGTGGCGCATCCCGGCCGGGACCGTACCCGGCAGCGCGTTCCCGTACGCGAGGGCCAGCACGCTGCCGATGACGGCGACGCCGAACGCCGAACCGAGTTCCTGCACCGTGTCGTTCATGGCGGACAGCCGTCCCGAACTCTCCGGGGGGCCGGCGCTCATGAGGACGTCGTTGACCGGGGCCACGGCCAGGCCCATACCGGCGCCGAGCAGTACCAGCCCCACGGCGGTGGGCGGATACCCGGCCCCGGGCGCGAAGAAGGCCAGCACGCCCAGGCCCGCGGCCATGGTGGCCAGGCCGAGCGCGATGGTGACCCGGGCGCCGATCGCCTTGGCGACGGCCGGGGACAGCGGAGAGGAGACGACGATGGCGGCGGCGAGCGGCACGGTGGCCAGTCCCGCGGACATCGGCGAGAAGTTCAGCACCAGTTGGAGCTGCTGGGTGACCACGAAGGCCCCGCCCAGCAGGGAGAACATCAGGAAGGCCATGGTGCCGCTGGCCCCGAGGAACTGCCGGGAGAACATCAGCCGCAGGTCGAGCATGGGCTCCTTGGCGGTCGCCTGGCGCAGGAAGAAGAGCGCCAGCACCACCAGTCCGCCGAGGAGCGGGGTGAGCACGACGCCCGAACCCCACCCGCGCGTCGGCGCGGAGATGACCCCGAAGAGGACGCCGCCCATGCCGACCGTGGACAGCACGGTGCCCGGGAGGTCGGCCCGGCGCGCGACGGGATCCTTGGACTCCGGCACGATCCAGGCGACACCGATGAGCGCCAGGACGACGACGGGGACGTTGAGGACGAAGACGGCGCCCCACCAGAAGTGTTCCAGCAGCACGCCGCCCAGCAGCGGGCCGAGCACCATGCCGAGCGCGGTGACCGCGCCCCAGCGTCCGATGGCGGAAGCGCGCTCCTCGGCGGAGAAGACGTGGACCAGGATCGACAGGGTGCCCGGCATGAAGAACGACCCGCCGACGCCCATCAGTCCGCGGGCCGCGACGACCTGCCACGGTTCCTGCGCGAAGGCGCCCAGTCCGGAGGCGATGCCGAAGACTACCAGGCCCACGACGAGCATCTTCTTGCGCCCGAAGCGGTCCGAGAAGCTGCCCGCGGTGAGCAGGACGCCGGCCAGCACCAGGGTGTACGCGTCCACGAACCACTGGAGTTCCTCGGTCCCGGCCCCCAGCTCACGGCTCATCGTCGGCAGCGCGACGTTGAGCACCGTGGTGTCGATCGAGACCACGAACACGGCCAGGCACAGCACCGCCAGTATCGCCCAGCGGCGTGGATGTCCCTGTTCCATATCCCCTCCAGTACGACGTTCGAGCGCTAGTACAGCGTACGACTCTCGGGCACTGTACTCTAGATCGCACGCCGGCACCACCAGCACACGCAAGGCACACCCCGGCCCCATGGAGGCGCAGTGACGGACGGCAAGCACAAGGTGAGCGCGGCCTGGCTGGAGGACAAGCCGCCCCGCAGACAGCAGCCGCTCTCCCGGGAGCAGATCGTCCGCGGCGCGGTGGAATACCTGGAGCAGCACGGGCTGGAAGAGCTGAGCATGCGCAAGCTCGCCGCCCACCTCGGCACCGCGGCGACGTCGCTGTACTGGCACGTGGTCACCAAGGACCAGTTGTTCGACCTCGTCCTCGACGAGATCTTCGGCGAGGTGCGCCTTCCCGAGGAGGACGGCGAGCCGCTGGAGGATCTCCGCCGGGTCATGCACGAGGTGCGGCGGGTGCTGAGCCGCTACCCGGAGGCCGCGCGCCTGGCCGCGAGCCGCCCGACGCTGGGCCCCCGCGCGCTCCGCGTGGTCGAATACACCCTCGGCGCACTGCTGCGGACGGGATATCCCGAGGAATCCATCGCCCACGCCTACAACCTGATCGCCGACTACACCATCGGCGGCGTCCTGGTGGAACTCTCACGGAAGCGGCTCACCGGACCCGACGCCCCTTCCGGGGAATCCTCCGAGGACGCCGACACCATGCGCTCGTTCGTGGAATCACTGCCGAGCGAGAAATTCCCCCACTTCGTCCGGCTCAGCGGCCTGCTCGTCACGGCCAACGACGAGGAGAGCTTCGCATTCGGGCTGGACCGGCTGCTGGCGGGAATCAGCAACGACCTGGAGAAGTGACCGCCGCGGCATATTGGCCTTTCGCCGGGAAAGGCCAATACACCGGCACACCGCGTCCGGTGAATCCGCCGAACCGGAGAAATCCAGCGGGCGTCCGGTGCGGTGATCGCCCCGGGGCGGCACCGGCCGGCCCCGGGACCTGATCAGCCCTGGGCGACCCGATCAACCCCGGGCGACCCGGTCAGCCCTGGGCACCCCGAGCAACCCCGGCCGACCCCGATCAACCCCGGGCGACCCGAGCAACCCCGGCCGACCCCGATCAACCCCGATCAACCCCGGGCGACCCGATCAGCCCTGGGCGGCGACCTCGGCCGTCCGCCGCAGCGCCTCGCCGATGTCCGCGCGGGACACGTCCCGGTGCGTCACGAAACGTACGCAGCCGTCCATCGACGACGCCAGCACCCCCGCCGCCCGCAGCCGCGTCAGCCACTTCTGGAGATCGTCCACCTCGGCCAGCACGATGTTGGTCTGCGGCCCCCGCACCCGCAGACCGAGCTCCGCCAGGCCGTCGGCCAGCTCCCGGGCGGCCTCGTGATCCTCGTGCAGCCGCTCCAGCCGGTCCAGCGCCACCAGCCCCGCCGCCGCCAGGACGCCCCCCTGGCGCACCCCGCCGCCGAGCATCTTGCGCACCCGCCGCGCCTCGTCGACGAAGTCACGCGGGCCCGCGACCAGCGAGCCGACCGGAGCGCCGAGCCCCTTGCTCAGGCACGCCTGGACGCTGTCCACACCGGCCGTCAGCTCCGCCGGTTTCACGCCGAGGGCCGCCGCGGCGTTCCAGATGCGCGCACCGTCCAGATGCACCTTCAGCCCGGCGGCGTGGGCCGCCTCGACGAGCCGCGCATGCTCGGCCGGCGCCGTGACGGCACCCCCCGCCGCGTTGTGCGTGTTCTCCAGACACAGCAGCGGCGTACGCAGCCGGTAGTACGGCCCCTGGGAACCCGCCGCCGCCGTCACGGCCTCCGGCGACGGACGCCCCGGCCCCGCGTCCCACGCCAACGGCTCCGGCATCCCACCGGCGAGCCACGCGGCGGTGCCCAGTTCGTTGTCCAGCACATGCGCCGCGCGAGGCACCAGAAAACGGTCACCCCGCTGCAGATGCAGCATCAGCGCGATGGTGTTGCCCATACATCCGGTCGGCACCCACAGAGCCGCTTCCGCACCGAGAAGCTGAGCCGCCCGTTCCTCCAGCTCCCGCATCGTGGGATCCCCGTCGAGAACATCGTCACCCACTTCCGCGGCGGCCATTGCGGCACGCATTTCGGCGTCGGGCTTGGTGACCGTGTCGGATCGCAGATCGATGGCCTGAGTAGCATTCATGGCAGCAACCAAACACACAACGACGCTGCCTGCACAGGCTTTTGACCAATTCTTTCGATCCAACGTGACCGACATCTCCACGCACCCCACCGGAATCGCCCCGGCCCCGACTCCCACCCCATCCGGAATGCTCGATTCGACATTCCGCGAACAGCTACGGCGCACCCACGGCGCAGCCATCGACTTTCCCCCACGGTCGCACCTGGAACCCGAGCCGGGTGTCGGATGTATATATTCCACCGCATGTAGGGGATTCCACTGCTGCCGAATGCCTTCCGAGTCGCAGGCGGTGGCGTACACACTGCCGCTCGGACACCCGAGGTCGTTGCGGCTGCCGGGACTGCGCGGCCACGACGGTCAGCCGGGCCGCGGCGACCACAGCACTGACCATGCCGCTCTTCTTCACTGAGATCTTCACTGTTTTCCTCGGAGCCGGGTGATCAGTTCTTGTCCGGGGAGACGAGCCGGCCGTACTCCTCGCGGTCGCCGCCGCGGTCCGGGTAGAGGTCTTGCGCCATCTTCTTCCGCACGGAGGGGAGGTGGCGGGCGACCCAGAAGTAGCCGCGCATGGAGGCGAGGGCGGCCCGGCCGATGACCGGCTTGTGGATGGTCGCGCAGGGAGGTGTTGGCGCCGACGCCCTGGCCGGGGGTCATGGTGTGGACGGCGTCGCCGAGGAGGGTGACGGTGTCGGCGTTCCAGCGCGGGATCGGGACCGAGGTCCGGATGTTGATCGGGAAGGTGGTCTGCCGGTCGCCCATGCTGAAGAGTTTGCTGAGGTCGGGGCTCCAGTCGGGCGTCATGTCCAGGACGGTTTCGATCAGCTCGTCCGGGGACTTCTTCAGGACGTCCGGCGGGAACTTGCCGGTCGAGGCCCGGAAGCCCCAGTTGATGTAGTCGCGGGTGTTGTCGAAGAGTAGCCCGGGCCACCGCTTGAGGAGTTCGGCGTCGTTGCCGCCGATGCCGCTCTTGATGCGGCCTGCACGGTCCCAGCGGAACTCCATGGTGTGCAGGATGCAGCTGTACCCCCTGGGGGCGACGACGAGGCCGATGCCCTGGAAGACCTCGGGCAGGAGCAGCGCCTCGGTCTCCGGGATGATCGGGACCTTGGCGGTGACGGAGACGATGCCGGCGTCCTTGACCTGCGCGTGCGGCAGGTACTGCCGACGCACACGGGAGTTGGAGCCGGCGGCGGCGACGAGCAGGTCGCCGGTGGCGTCGGTCCCGTCGTCGAAGTACGCGGTGACACGGCCATCGGCGTCCTTCTCGTAGTGCGTGAAGGTCTTGCCGAAGTGGACGTCGTCCTCGATGCCGGTGAGCACCTGCCGGAGAGTCATCCGGCTCACGGACTTCTCGCTGTTGACGGGGGCGTCACTGCCGACGAGGTCGAGGGGGAGGCTGGGCCTCAGGTCCTCCTTGAGGAAGCTGAAGTACTTCGGTGCCCGGGCGCAGGTGGCGAGGAAGGTGTCGAACAGTTCTGGCAGCAGCAGGTACTTCAGCGCCCGGCTGCCGTCGGGGTCGATGCCCACGCGGTAACGCGCCCGCCGAAGCGCCGTGGCTGTTCCACACCCGGCAGTCCTACGTCGCGGCAAGCGGACGACCGGCGCTGACCGAACCCGGCGCTGCCGCGGCGGGCCTCCAGGTTCTGGTACGCCGCTACCTGGCCGGGTTCGGTCCGGCGTCGGTGGCGGACGTGGCCCAGTTCTCGCTGGTACGGCGGGACCGTGTCAAAGCCGCGTTGCAGGCGCTCGCCGACGACCTCGTACAACTGGCGGGCCCCGACGGCACGGTGCTGTACGACGTCCCCGACGCGCCCCGGCCCGCCGAGGACACCCCGGCCCCTCCCAGGCTGATGGCGATGTGGGACAGCATCCTGCTCGCCTACGCCGACCGCGGCCGCGTCATCCCGCCCGCGTACCGCAAACTCGTGATCCGCGTGAACGGCGACGTGCTGCCCACCCTCCTGGTGGACGGCTACGTCGCCGGGGTCCGGCGTCCCGCCGACGCCGGCATCGAAGCCACCGCCTTCCATCCCCTACCGAACGAGGTCTGGGAGGAACTGGCCGCGGAGGCCCGGTCGCTCATGGCCTTCCTGGCCGACCGGGACCCCGCGCCCTACCGCCGCTACGACCACTGGTGGGCCAAGGGCCTCCCGGCCGCCGAGACACGGCTGCTGCCCGGCGACTGAGCCACCGAGCGATCGGACGACCCCCGTGGCCGGACGACCGGACGGCCCGGCGACAGGACGGCCCGGCGACCACTGGCCGCACGATCTGCCGCGGAGGCTCTGTCGCCGGGGCTTCGGTTCAGCGTTGGAGGAAGGTGAAGAGGTCCTCCCAGCGCTGGACGATTTCGTCGGTGGCGTAGCGCTGGATGTTGGTGCGGGCGGTTTCGCCCATGCGGTCGCGCAGGGTCTGGTCGCTGATGAGGGTGTCGAGGTGGCGGGC
>NZ_JBEZAN010000033.1:0-50431 GCF_040646595.1 Streptomyces sp. NPDC045470 | reverse complement strand
CCGATCCGGCAGCAACGGCTCGATGCGTGCCCATTGGGCGTCAGTCAACGACACACATCAACCAACGATCCGATGATCTGAAGGAAACGGCCTAGCCCTCTGGGTAGAAGAGGAACAGCGTGCAGCCGGTGGCGGTCGAGGGTACGTGCCACGACCCGGCCGGGGCGTGCAGGAACGTGCCGGCTGGGTAGTCGCGTGCTCCGTCGTTGAAGGTGCCGGCGACCACGTAGACCTCCTCCGGGCCCGGCTCGTGGACATCGCGGTGCGGCCAGGAGGTACCCGCCTCCATCTCCAGCACGTTGGCGTGTGCGCCGGTCGGCCCCCGCCACAAGGGGCGCAGCCGGATCCCGGGGAACAGCTCACGGACCGGGGATTCGTCGACAGAGACGGAGGTGTAACCCTCCTGCGTGAGAATTTCAGGGTGCATGCCTGCAACAGTGCCGTGCGCGGGCCGGGGCAGACAGAGACTGTGATGACGCCATGGGGTACTTTCCTGCCATGCATCGTGTGGTGGCTCTGGTACGGCCGGTGCAGTCGGTCTTCGAGCTCGGCTGCGCCGTCGAGGTCTTCGGCACGAAGCGGCCGGGGGTGCCGCAGTACTACGCATTCGAAACGTGCGCGGAGACGCCCGGTCCCGTGCCGACCACGGGCGGGTACGCGATGACCGTGTCGCAGGGCCTCTCGGCGCTGGAGACCGCGGACACCGTGATCGTCCCGGGCTGGCTTCCGGTGGAGGAGCCGCTCTCCGACCCGGTGGGCCGGGCACTGCTGCGGGCGCATGCGCGTGGGGCACGGCTGGTCACGATCTGCTCCGGGGTGTTCGCACTGGCCCGCACCGGACTACTGGACGGCCGCTCGGCCACCACGCACTGGGCGCGTGCCGAGCAACTGCGGCGTGAGTTCCCCCGGGTGCGCGTGGAACCGGACAGGCTCTACGTGGATCACGGTGACGTCGCCACCAGCGCCGGCGCGGGCGCCGGGTTCGACCTGTGCCTGCACCTCGTCCGGAAGGATCACGGGGCCGCGTACGCCGCTGTGCTCAAGCGGCACATGGTGCTGCCGCCCCGCCGCGAGGCCGGCCGAGCGCCGTACGCGCCGCCCCCACCGCCCGGGAACGCGTTCGACGGCCTGCTCGAGTGGGTCGACGAGCGCCTCGGCACACCGCTGTCGGTAGCCGACCTGGCCGCGTACCTCGGTGTCTCGTCCCGCACCCTGGCCCGGCGCTTCGCCGACCAGCTCGACACGAGCCCGGGTGCGTGGTTGCTCTCCCGTCGGGTGGCCGCGGCACGCGCCCTGCTGGAGGAGACGGAACTGCCGGTCGAGGCGATCGCAGCCCGCGTCGGCCTCTCCTCCGCGGTCAACCTGCGCCGCCGCTTCCGCTCCGCAACGGGCACGACCCCGGGCGCCTACCGGCGAGCGCTCCGGGTCCCGTGATCCGCCGGACTGCCCGCCCCGGGCTCGGTCTCGCGGGTGGTCTTGGGCCAGCCGGTGTGGCCGCGGAGCATGCGGAAGAGGGCGCGCCAGGCGCACAGGAACGACAGGTAGTTCATGACGACGAAGGAGTGGCCCAGGAGGAGGGCCCGGCCGGGGCCGACCTGCCTGTCGCGGCGAAGGTGGGTGAAGGAGGTGGCCAGGGCGGGGGCGAAGGCGAGGAGGTACCAGGCGGTGAGGTTGGCCGGCCACTTCAGCCAGGTGGCGTTGAGGGCCGAGGTCCTTTTGCTCCGAAGGACCAGGACGTTGGGGCTGCGCAGGAACCAGATCAGGCAGTACTGGAAGAGCAGGGACCAGGGCAGGTCGAGGACCCAGGGGACGAGGAGGTAGGCGAACATCACCAGGGCGGTCAGGTGCCGCATGCGGGGTGCCCGCCAGTTTTCGCCCATCCGCACGATGGACGTCATGTGGCCCTGGTACCAGCGGGTGCGCTGGCGGATGAGGCGCCGCAGGTCGCTCACCCCCTGTTGGTCGACGCAGGCGTGGGCGGTGGTGCGCAGGCGCCATCCCCGTACGGCCAGACTGATGGCCAGGTCCAGGTCCTCGGTCAGTGACTGGGACCAGGGCCGTTCGCCCAGCGCGTCCAGCGCCGAAAGGCGGGTGAACTGACCGTTTCCGCCGAGGCTGACGGTTGAGGTGAGGTTGCGGCCGAACTGGGTGAAGGCGGCCATCGCCCAGACCTGGTAGTCCTGGAACCAGGTCAGGACCAGGCGCTCTCCAACGACGCGGTCAGCAGTTCGTGGTGCGGCCAGTGCGCCGGCCCGAGAACCAGAAGGCGAAGGGACGCGGCGGCCGCGACGAGCCCCGCTACGGCCAGCTCGGGATACGCCGCGTTCAGGCGCGCCGTCACCGGCTGGCCGAGCAGCTTCATCTGGATCGACCAGGCCCGTGTCAGGCACCGCACATGCAGCCGCCTGCCGGCGTCGAGCCGGACGGGCTGCACCCAGTAGGCCAGGTCTTCGCCGACCGCCTCACGCCACCAGGCGCCCAGCTCGGAAGGTTCCTGGGGAATCTGGTTCATTACGCCACCTCTCCGGCCAGCTCCTGAGAGCGATGGCGGGCGCAGACCTCGCGGGACGGCAGGGCTTGTCGGCCGCACGGTACGTTTCCGTCCCGTCGCGAGCAACTGCCCATTTGATCCGGGGCAGCGGAGCGCGTGGGAGTGGTGGTGGCGGATTCCTCGCAGCAGCGCACCGGCAGGAGCAGAGACCGTCCGCCTTGACCGGTTTCCGGTGCCTTCCCCAGGGCCCCTACTGCTGACAAGGGGAGACCTGTGGCCCGTACGGGCCGGGGAGGGCAAGCTTGTGAACTTCGTGTTCGAGTGTGGGCGGTGTGGCGAGGACTGCGTCGTTTACGGCGAGCCACCGGTTTCTGGCGGGAGCTGTACCGGGTCCCGGACGAGTGGAACTGCTGGTCCTGCGATGGGCTGAACTACACGCACGGGCGGCCTTCGCCTCGTCCCGGGCCCGCTGCGCGGCCGCCGCGCGGGCGGCCTCGGCCTCGGCAGCCTGTCGACGGCGCTGCTCGTCACGGGCCAGGTCCGCGGTCACCACGTCACGCAGCCGACCTTCCACGGCCTGCCGGCGGATCTCGGAGTCGGCGTCGGGCAGCTCGGTGCGGACCTGACCGGTGACGCGGGCGCGGCGCCGGCGCCGGTCGGTGAGCAGGTCGACGCACCGTTCACACGCGGCGCCGGTGGGCATCAGGACGCCTTCGTCGCAGTGGGCGTCCGTACACGGGCTGGACCTGGGCAGGCCGCGGCCGAGCAGCCAGCCGACCGGGTCGGTCACCGCGTCCGGCCCGCCCGCCTGGGCCGCCAGACGCCGCGTCAGCCGCCCGGCCAGGATCTCCACGGCGCGGTCAGGGCCGACGACACCGGCCGCGTAGTGCAGTTCACGGCGGACCGCCTGCTCCACCACTCGGCGGGCCCCGGACGTTTCCAGCCGGTCCCAGAGCACCCGCACCGGTGACAGAACGGCTTCCAGGTCGCCGCGCGGCCGCGGAACCACCCCCCGCGCCCCCTTGGCGTACCCCAGGCCGGGCCTGGTGCGGAGCATGCGCGCATGCTCCTGTTCCGAGGGGGCCTCGACCGAGGCCTTGCCTGTAACGGCCGCCTGGGGCTGTCCGTTCCGCTGAGGGGTGGGGACGGGAAGACTGTTCGGCTTGTCGCCGCGCAGCGGGCCACCCGCACCCTCTGCCGTCTGCGGCTGAGCCTCATCCTGGCCGTCCGCGGACTGGTCCTCACGCCTGCACGCGCGCTCCGGCCGTCCACCGGACCCACCACGGCCTTCGCCGGAGCACCCACAAGCACCCGCACCATCCCCCACCTCAACTGCCACAGAAGGGTGACCAGTGTGAAGGTGTGCGGTATCCGCGCGGTCCCGAAACCCGGCGTTTCCCGCGCCGTACGGCCGGTCGGCGTCCGTACGGCGGCCCCGCGCCTTCGCCTCCGGCACCACGCACCCGGCCACGGCCCCGCATCCGCGCCGCCGTCTCCCCCGCGACACCCGAGCCAGCCCAGCACGGTCGAACCGGCCCGGCATCCGGGCCGCGGCATCCGCGGAACACCTCAGCAGCCGCGCCACGGTGGCCGCCGGACGCCCCGGTCGCCGGACACCGTGCCCGGACACAGCCGCAGCCGCCCCGACGGAGCCGTCGACAGCACGATCAGCAGCAGCCCGAGCCGGTCCATCGCCGCACCCTTGCCGCACCGCCCCGCCAGCAGCCCCCGGCCCTGACCGCCCCAGGCCGGGGCGAACAGCTCCTCGCACAACGCCAGCAGCACCGCGAGCTCCGAACGCGACAACGCCAGCGGATCCCGCCGCTCCCCCGCCGCCTGCGCCCGCACCAGCGGCACCACCGCGCACTCCGGCGCCGGACGCCCCGACCCGTCCAGCACCACACGGTCCACCAGGCCCCCGGCCTGCCGCAGCTCGGGCAGCGCCGAACGCGCCACCTGCTCCCGCCCCATCCCCCCAGCCACCGGCCCTCCACCGAACGGGCCCGGACGTACAACCTGGTCGTCACCGGCCTGCACACGTATTCCGTGCTGGCCGGCGGCGCCCCCGTCCTGGTGCACAACTCGACCTGCATCCGTTACGGTACGTCCCTCTCGGCTGCCGAGGCGGCCAATCCGCTGGTGGAAAGCCTCCGTGCGACAGGGAAGCTGCCCGGCAATTACCTGACGAAGAAAGAAGCCGAAAAGGCCGGCTGGAAGAAGGGCAAGGCGCTGGGCAACAGCGTCCCGGGCGGACAGCTCGGTGGGGACGTGTTCGAGAACAGCGACAACTTGCTCCCCTCCGCCCCGGGGCGGGTGTGGCACGAAGCGGATGTCGGCCTGAACGACATGATGAACCGGCCGAGGCAGCCGGGAACCCGACTGCTCTACCCGGACGACGGGCTCGCGTTCGTGACCAGCGACCACTACCGGCCTTTCCACCCGCTGCCCGAATGGAAGTGATGCACATGCGAGCAGAAATCGACGGTGCGACGGTCCGCACCGCGGCAGATCTGCATTCCGCCTTGTCCCGGGCCCTGGATTTCGGCCCCTACTACGGCGGGAATCCGGCTGCCCTGTGGGACCGGCTCACGACGGATGTCGAGCGTCCGGTCGAGCTGGTCTGGTCGGACTCGGAGCGCAGCAGAGCCGCCTTGGGTGAGACGGAGTTCGCGAAGTTCCGGAGCCTGCTGCTCCGCGTCCAGGAGCAGGATCTCGCCTACGGGCCGGCGAAACGCTTCTCGGTGACGTTCGCGTAGCGAGCCGTCGCACGACGAGGGCCCGGGACACACCCACCGGTGTGTCCCGGGCCCTCCGTCTCACCGGCGCACGGCCCGGCGGCGCTCCGTTCAGGCGTTGACCTTCGGGATGACGTCCCTGGCGTACGCGTCGATCACCGCTTCCTTCGCGTCGTGCATCGCGTACAGCGCGAACTGGTCGACGCCCAGCTCACGCAGCCTGTGCAACTTCTCGACCTGCGCGTCCGCCGTGCCGATGAGGCAGAAGCGGTCGACGATCTCGTCGGGGACGAAGGCGGTGTCCGGGTTGCCCGAACGGCCGTGGTGGGCGTAGTCGTAGCCTTCGCGGGACTTGATGTAGTCGGTCAGCTCCTGCGGCACCGCGCCCGAGTCCGTGCCGTACTTGGACACCAGGTCGGCCACGTGGTTGCCGACCATGCCGCCGAACCACCGGCACTGTTCCCTGGCGTGGGCGAGCGCCTCGGGCGAGTCGTCTTCCGTGACGTAGGCGGGGGCCGCGACACAGATCTTGACGTCGGACGGGTCGCGGCCCGCCCCCGAGGCGGCCGCGCGTACCGCCTTCACCATCCACTCCGTGAGGAACGGGTCGGCGAGCTGGAGGATGAAGCCGTCGGCCTCCTCGCCGGTCATCTTGAGCGCCTTGGGGCCGTACGCGGCCATCCAGACGGGAAGCCGCGCCCCTTCGCGTACCCAGGGGAACTTGACGACCATGCCGCCGCCCAGGTCGGCCTCCTCGCCGCGCCCGAGAGCACGGACGATTTTCATGGTCGCGCTGATCCGCGCGAGGGTGTTGGGGGCGCGGCCGGCCACCCGCATCGCCGAGTCGCCGCGTCCGATGCCGCAGACGGTGCGGTTGCCGTACATGTCGTTGAGGGTGGCGAAGGTGGAGGCGGTGACCTCCGGGGTGCGGGTGGAGGGGTTGGTGACCATCGGGCCGACGGTCAGGCGTTCGGTGTGTTCCAGGATGCGGCTGTAGATGACGAACGGCTCCTGCCACAGCACACACGAGTCGAAGGTCCAGCCGTGGGTGAAGCCGCCTGCCTCGGCGCGCCGCATGAGGCTGACGACCTGGGAGGCCGGCGGGTCGGTCTGCAGAACGAGTCCGAAGTCCATGGTGATAGCCCCTTCCGCTGTTCAGTTCAGGTACTGGCAGGTGCCGCGCGGGGTGTACGCGCCGTGCCCGTCCCGGCCGGTGAACTCGCGCGCGGTGATGACGGGTTCGCCGCGCGACAGGACCGTCTCGACCCGCCCGGTCAGGCGCCTGCCCTCGTAGGCCGAGTAGTCGACGTTCATGTGGTGGGTGGCCGCCGAGACGGTCTGCTCGGCGTGCGGGTCGTAGATGACGAGGTCGGCGTCGCTGCCCGGCGCGATGGTGCCCTTCTTCGGGTAGAGGCCGAACATCCTGGCCGGGGTCGCGCAGGCGATCTCGATCCAGCGCCGCCGGGAGAGATGTCCGTCGACGACGGCCTGGTGCAGCAGGTCCATCCGGTTCTCGACGCCCGGCATCCCGTTCGGGATCTTGGAGAAGTCCCCGCGGCCGAGCTCCTTCTGCCCGGAGAAGCAGAACGGGCAGTGGTCCGTGGACACCACCTGGAGGTCGTTCGCGCGCAGACCGTGCCAGAGTGCCGCCTGGTGCTCCTTCGGCCGCAGCGGTGTGCTGCAGACGTACTTCGCGCCTTCGAAGCCGGGTTCGGCGAGGTTGTCCGTCGACAGGAACAGGTACTGCGGACAGGTCTCGCCGAAGACCGGCAGGCCCTCGTGCCGCGCGCGCGTCAGTTCGGCGACCGCCTCCCGCGCCGACACGTGGACGACGTACAGCGGCGCTCCGGCGACCTGGGCCAGCTTGATCGCGCGATGGGTCGCCTCCGCCTCCAGGAGCGCCTTCCTGACCTCGCCGTGGTACCGCGGATCGGCCTGACCGCGCTCCAGCGCCTGCTGCACGAGCACGTCGATCGCGATGCCGTTCTCGGCGTGCATCATGATCAGGCCGCCGTTGTCACCGGCCCGCTGCATGGCGCGCAGGATCTGTCCGTCGTCGGAGTAGAAGACGCCCGGATACGCCATGAACAGTTTGAACGACGTCACGCCTTCGCCGACGAGCCCGTCCATCTCCTTGAGCGTGGACTCGTTCACATCCGACACGATCATGTGGAAGGCGTAGTCGATCGCGCATTTTCCGTCGGCCTTCGCGTGCCAGGCGTCCAGCCCGGCGCGCAGCGCGGCGCCCTTCGACTGCACCGCGAAATCGATGATCGTGGTGGTGCCGCCCCACGCCGCCGCCTTCGTGCCGGTCTCGAAGGTGTCGGAGGAAGCGGTTCCGCCGAACGGGAACTCCATGTGGGTGTGGGCGTCGACGCCGCCGGGGACGACGTACTTCCCGGTGGCGTCGATGACGCGCTCGGCGGCCCACTGCTGACTGCCCGGGGTGGCCAGTGCCTCGACACGGCCGTTCTCGACCAGCACATCGGCGTGCACTTCTTCGGCGGCCGTGACGACCAGGCCGCCGCGGACGACTGTACGGGTCATGCTTCCGGTTCTCCCTTCCACACACCAGTGGTGCTCGGCGGCGCCGGAAGGGACACGGCCCGGCGTGCTCTGCCGTCCGGGCGGACCGCCCCAGGTGACGCCGCGTCATGACCGGTCTACACCCGTAGAGCGCGGCCGTGCAGCCGACCGTAGAAGCATGTCACCCACCGTGGCAACACCATGACCGCAGTTCAGGGGAGCCGACCGACGGCCGGGCGCTCTTACTTCATTGATTGCGCAACTCGGGAACCCTGCCTTCTCCCGCCGCGTTGCCCGATGGGGGGACAGCACGACACACCGGACCGCACGCACACGCAACAGGAGACACAGCACCATGGGCGTCAGCCTCAGCAAGGGCCAGAACGTCGTCCTCAACCAGGACGGCGCTCCCCTCGCGGACGTCACCGTCGGCCTGGGCTGGGACGCCCGGCCCACCGCCGGCGCGGACTTCGACCTCGACGCCTCGGCGGTCGTCTGCGGCACCGACCAACGCGTCCTGTCCGACGCGCACTTCGTCTTCTACAACAACCTGACCAGCCCGGACGGCGCGGTCCGGCACACCGGCGACAACCTCACCGGCGCGGGCGACGGCGACGACGAGCAGATCCTCATCGACCTGGACCGGCTCGGCGAGGAGACCGGCCAGGTCGTCTTCACCGTCTCCATCCACGACGCCGAGCGGCGCGGCCAGAGCTTCGGCCAGGTCGAGGACGCGTACATCCGCGTCGTGGACAACCTGACGGGCCGCGAGATGTGCCGCTACGAGCTGTCGTACGACGCGGCGGGCGAGACGGCGATGGTCTTCGGCGCCCTCTACCGGCGCGGCGGCGAGTGGAAGTTCCGGGCCATCGGCCAGGGCTACGCGTCGGGGCTGGCCGGTATCGCCACCGACTACGGCGTCAACGTCGGCTGACCCGCGAGACACGGAAGCGGCACACCGAACGACACACGGAAGCGGCACACGGAAGGGCGCGCCCGGACGGGCGCGCCCCGCGTCGTGCCTACAGGTGCGAGGCGATGGCCGGCATCAGGTCCTGGAAGGTACGGCCGTTGGCGGGCTCGCCGATGGCAGCCATCTCCCAGCCGCCGCCGGCCCGGCGCACCTTCGCCATGATCTGCGCGGTGTACGGGCCGCCACCGGTCAGGGTGTAGCGGGCCAGCTCCTGGCCGTTGGTCTCGTCGACCAGGCGGCAGAACGCGTTCTGCACCTCGGCGAAGGTCTGCCCGGTGAAGGAGTTCACCGTGAAGACGATCTGGTCGACCCGAGCGGGCACCCGCTGGAGGTCGACGAGGATCACCTCGTCGTCGCCGCCCTGCCCCGCGCCGCCCACCAGGTTGTCGCCGGTGTGGCGCACGGAGCCGTCGTCGCTGACCAGGTGCTGGAAGAAGACGACGTCGACGGGCTCCTGCCCGGCGAAGAGGACGGCCGAGGCGTCCAGGTCGATCTCGCGGGCCATCAGCTTGGCGAGGAAGCCCTTGCGGGCGGCGGCCTGCCAGCCGAGTCCCATCCGTACGACGCTGAGCTCGCCTCCGCCGGACTTGCTCAGACTGATCTTCTGACCCTTGTCCAGGTTCACGGTCATGTGCTGTCACTCCTGCGTCGGGATGGCGTGCCTTGGGCAGGCGGCGGCCGTCGCCACCGGCCGGGGATCAAAAATCTACAGCACTGTAGAGGTAATGGAGAAGTAAAGACGCGCACGGTGGAGCGGGTGAACACAGACGCCCGGCAGCCGGTACGGGCCGCGGGCACCGGGCGTTCCGCACTTGGCGGGCCCCGCCGGAATGCTCACAGCGGGGCCCAGTCGTACGGTACCCAGCCGGGCGCCCGGGCAACAGGGCGCGTCGCCGTTTCACGGCACCGAGGACACCCGCTCCGCCGGCGGCTGCGGGAGGCGGCGGCCCGGCTCTTCCGCGAGGCGTGCGTCCGACTCCGCCGCCCCTTCCGCCAGCCTGCGCAGCGCCCGCGCCGACGGCGATCCGGGCTCGGCGTGGTACGTGATGAGCTGCTGGTCCGGATCGGCCGGCAGGGCGAGCGTCTCGTACGCGAGCGACAGCGGCCCCACCGACGGGTGCGTCAGCCGCTTCCTGCCGAAGCCCTTGTCCTGGACGTCGTGTGCCGCCCAGATCCGCCGGAAGTCGGCGCTCCGCGCGGACAGCTCGTCGATCAGCGCGCACAGCTCCGGGTCCTCCGGGAACCGGCCGACGTCCCGCCGCAGGTGGGCGACGACATGCGCCGCCTTCTCCGCCCAGTCGGCGTACAGCTCGCGCGCCGCGGGGGCGAGGAAGAGCTGCCAGGCCAGATTGCGCTCCTCGGCCGGCATCGCGGCGAAGTCACCGAGAAGGGCGCGGGCGAGCCGGTTCCAGCCGAGGATGTCCAGCCGCCGGCCGACCACGTACGCGGGGACGCCGTCCATCGCGTCGATCAGGTCCTGGAAGGCGGGACGGATCCGCTGCGGCCCGGGAGCGGGGCGCAGGCGCCGGGGGGCCGGTCCGGCCAGGTGGGTCAGGTGGGAGCGCTCGGCCCGGGTCAGCCGCAGCACGTCCGCGATCGCGTCCAGCACCGCCGTGGAGACGTTCTGTCCCCGCCCCTGTTCGAGCCGTATGTAGTACGCCACGCTGACCCCGGCCAGCTGCGCCAGCTCCTCCCGTCGCAGGCCGGGCACCCTGCGGCGCCCGCCGTGGTGAGCCAGCCCGACGTCCTCCGGCCGGAGCCTGGCGCGGCGGGAGCGGAGGAATTCGCTCAGTTCGGTGCGCTGGTCCATCCCTGAATTATGACGGGCGTCGCCCGGGGAGCGGTATCGACGGCCGACGGGCACCGGGCGCCGTCCGGTCGGGGCGCCGGACGCCCTGGGGTCAGGGGGCGTCACCCCCGTGCCGCCAGGGTGGTCCTCGCAGTAGTAGGAACGCCGAGCGTAGGTTCAACGGGGTACTGGTTGCTCCGGGCATGCAAGTCCACCGTGGAGTACATGAACCGCACCTCTGTTCCCGCATACGCAGCTCCCGCCCCGAAGGCTCCGCTGGAGCGCACCACCATCGAGCGCCGTGAGCTGGGCGCGCACGACATCCTCATCGACATCAAGTTCGCGGGCATCTGCCACTCCGACATCCACACCGTGCGGGCGGAGTGGGGCGACGGCGGGCACTTCCCGATCGTCCCCGGCCACGAGATCGCGGGCGTGGTCAGCGAGGTCGGCTCCGAGGTGACCCGGTACGCGGTCGGCGACCGGGTCGGCGTCGGCTGCTTCGTCGACTCCTGCCGGGAGTGCGAGAACTGTCTGGCCGGCCTCCAGCAGTACTGCACCGGCGAGCTGGGCCAGGTCGGCACGTACAACGCCGTCGGCCGGGACGGCGTGGCCACCCAGGGCGGCTACTCCACCCACCTCGTCATCGACGAGAACTACGCGCTGAGCATCCCGGACAGCCTGCCGCTGGACGCCGCCGCGCCGCTGCTGTGCGCCGGCATCACCCTGTACTCGCCGCTGGCGCACTGGAAGGCCGGCCCCGGCAAGAAGGTCGCCGTCGTCGGTCTCGGCGGTCTCGGTCACATGGGCGTCAAGATCGCCCACGCGATGGGTGCCGAGGTCACCGTACTGAGCCAGTCGCTGCGCAAGCAGGAGGACGGCCTGCGGCTCGGCGCCGACCACTACTACGCCACGTCCGACCCGGAGACCTTCAAGGAGCTGGCGAACAGCTTCGACCTGGTCGTCAACACCGTCTCCGCGCAGCTCGACCTCAACGCCTATCTGGGCCTGCTGCGCACCGACGGCACCCTCGTCCAGCTCGGCGTGCCGGAGCACCCGCTGTCCGTCGAGCCGTTCGCCCTGATCGGCAACCGCCGGTCCTTCGCCGGCTCGCTGATCGGCGGCCTGCAGGAGACCCAGGAGATGCTGGACTTCTGCGGCGAGCACGGCATCACCTCGGAGATCGAGGTGATCAGCGCGGACCGGATCAACGAGGCGTACGAGCGGGTGCTCGCCAGCGACGTCCGCTACCGCTTCGTGATCGACACCGCGACGATCTGACGGCCGCGGGGCCCGGCCCCGCTCCCCGGGGTGCCGCCGCGGCGGCACCCCGGGACACCGCCGACGCGACCCGGGCGACACCCGGAAATCACCGTGGGTACTGTTCCGGCGACTGGTTCCGTGCTACCTTCGAATCAGTTGCAGTTTTGGTACCCATAAACGTTATGTGCGCCTGACGGTATGTGACCGTCGGGCGCATTTTGTTTCTGCCGGTCACATCCGGATGGGCTCAATTGCGGCGACCCTGGAAACCGCGCAGTGCGGAATCCTCAACTGCCTCGATCGAAGGATAAAGACATGGCAACCGGCACCGTGAAGTGGTTCAACTCCGAAAAGGGCTTCGGCTTCATCGAGCAGGACGGCGGCGGCGCCGACGTCTTCGCCCACTACTCGAACATCCAGGCCCAGGGTTTCCGTGAGCTCGTCGAGGGCCAGAAGGTCTCCTTCGACGTCACGCAGGGCCAGAAGGGCCCGCAGGCGGAGAACATCGTCCTCGCCTGACCGACGCGCAGGCCGGCCGGTCCCAGCGGACCGCCGCCGCGACGGTAGGACTGCGTAGACGCGAGCCGGAGCTTCACCCGAAAGGGTAGGTCTCCGGCTCGCGTCTTTTGGTGCGCGGCCCGGGAATCCCTCCGGAACCGATCGGAACCGGCCGGAACATTCAGGCGGACGACAGTCCGCGTTCGGCCGCCCGCAAGGATTCCGTCAAGATCTCGGCGCCTTCCGCCGCCTCCTCGGCGGTCAGCGACAGCGGGGGCGCGATGCGCAGCGCGGCGCCCGCCAGGCCGCCCTTGCCGATGAGCAGCCCGCGCTCCCTGGCGGCCTCCACGACGAGGTCGGCCGCCCGCGGCGACGGTTCACCGGTGTCCGGCGCCACCAGTTCGACACCGATCATCAGGCCGCGCCCGCGCACCTCCCGTACGATCCCGAGCCCGGCGCCGGCCGCCCGCAGCCGCTCGATGAGCGGGCCGCCGACCCGCCGGGCGTTGCCCTGGAGATCGTGTTCGAGGAGGTGGTCGAGATTGGCCAGGGCCGCCGCCATCGTGACCGGGCTGCCGCCGAAGGTGGAGATGGAGTTCGCGCCGAGGCAGTTCATCACCTCGGCGCGGGCGACGACACCGCCGACGGACATGCCGTTGCCGATGCCCTTGGCGAAGGTCAGCAGGTCCGGCGGGCCGTTGCCGGCATGCGCCTGCCAGCCCCAGAAGTGGTCGCCGGTCCGGCCCCAGCCGGTCTGCACCTCGTCGGAGATCCACAGGATGCCGTGCCGGTCCAGCACCTCGCGGAAGGCCGCGTAGAGCCCGTCGGGCGGCGAGGTGAAGCCGCCGACGCCCTGCACCGGCTCGGCGATCAGCGCGGCGACACCTGCCGTCTGGCCGAGCAGGTCCTCCAGGTCGGCGACGCAGGCATCGATGTACGCGGCGTCGGACAGCCCGGCGTACGGGCCGCGGGTGCGCACGCCACCGTGCACGTACAGCGTCTGGAGCGGCGAGAGGCCGGTCGGTGACCAGGCGCCGTTGCCGGTGATGCCGACGGTCGAGAAGGACCGGCCGTGGTAGCTGTTGCGCATCGCCAGGATCTGGTTCGAGCCCCGGTACGCCGTCGCCAGCAGGAGCGCGGTGTCGTTCGCCTCCGTACCGGAGGTGGTGAAGAAGACCCGGGCGTCGGGGATGCCGGAGAGCGCAGCGATCCGCTCCGCCAGGTCCACCATGGGGCGGGAGAGGTAGAGCGTCGAGGTGTGCAGGATGCGGCCCGCCTGGTCGGCGACCGCCTTGGTCACCTCGGGCAGCGCGTGGGCGGTCATCGTGGTCAGGATGCCGCCGAAGAAGTCCAGGTAGCGGTTGCCGTCCGCGTCCCAGACGTGGCGGCCCTCGCCGTGCGTCAGCTCGATGGGCCGCTCGTACAGCAGCGTGAGCCAGTCCGGCAGGACGGCGCGGTGCCGGGAGCGCAGGTCGGCGGCCGGGCCGGGGGTCCCGGAGCCGTTCCGGGGCGCGCGCTGGGCCGTCATGGCCGGACCAGGCCCTCGTACGCGTCGGGGCGGCGGTCGCGGTAGAAGGCCCACTGCTGCCGCACCTCGTCGATCAGGCCGAAGTCCAGGTCGCGGACGACCAGTTCCTCCTTGGTGTCGCTGGCGACCCCGCCGACGAACTGCCCGCGCGGGTCGACGAAGTAGCTCGTCCCGTAGAAGTCGTTGTCGCCGTACTCCTCCACGCCGACCCGGTTGATCGCCGCGACGAAGTACTCGTTCGCCACCGCGGCGGCGGGCTGTTCGAGCTGCCAGAGGTAGGCGGACAGGCCACGGGAGGTGGCGGAGGGGTTGTAGACGAGCTGCGCGCCGTTCAGGCCCAGCTGGCGCCATCCCTCGGGGAAGTGGCGGTCGTAGCAGATGTAGACGCCGATCCGGCCCACGGCGGTGTCGAAGACCGGCCAGCCGAGGTTGCCCGGCTTGAAGTAGTACTTCTCCCAGAAGCCCTTGACCTGCGGGATGTGGTGCTTGCGGTAGGTGCCGAGCACGGTGCCGTCGGCGTCGATGACGGCGGCGGTGTTGTAGTAGAAGCCGGACTGCTCGACCTCGAAGACCGGCACCACGATCACCATGCCGGTCTCGCGGGCCAGCTCCTGCATCCGGCGGGTGGTGGGGCCGTCCGGCACCGGCTCGGCCCAGCGGTAGTGCTCCGGCTCCTGCACCTGGCAGAAGTACGGGGCGTTGAAGACCTCTTGGAAGCCGATCACCTGCGCGCCCTGCGCGGCCGCCGCCCTGGCGTGCTCCTCGTGCTTCGCGATCATCGAATCGGTGTCGCCGGTCCAGGACGCCTGAACCAGTGCGGCGCGTACGACGTTACGGACAACATCGGCCATGAGCTGCTCCTTCGTCGAGCCGTCGGCCACGGGCCATGCGGATCTACGCGTGTGGAGGCGACCGTAGGCCCCGTGCAGCGGCGAGGCAAGACCATCTCCCCCGAGGGCGGGACGCGGGGCCGGACCGGCCGCCGGGCCGGCGTCAGCTTCTCGGGCCGCCGGCGCGCAGGGCGTGGCTGATGTCGCGGTGCCGGTGCGGCGAGACTCCGGCGGCGGCGTCCAGGAGCAGCGGGGTCAGCTCGCCCGGCGCGCTCGCGGTCGCCTCCACCGCCTCCTCGGGGGTACGGGCCCGGACGAGCGCCGCGAACAGTTCCCTGGCCTGGACCGGGCGGCCCGCGCCGAGCAGCGCCAGCGCCGTGTGCGCCACTTCCTCGACGGGGCGGGTGACGCCTTGGCGCAGCAGGCGTGCGCTCTCGGCCGTACGCCCGGCGGCGGCGAGCGCGTCGGCGGCAGCGGCGAGCCGGGCGGGCGGCAGACAGGCCGCCTCCCAGAGCAGCGTCGGCACTTCCGTCACCAGCCCGGCGTGCTCCAGCTCCGCGATGAGCAGCGGCAGCTCGGCGGGGGGCGCGTGCGCGGCGGCGCACAGCAGGGCGTGCGCCTCCCCGCCGCGCCCGGCCGCCCGCAGCCGCGCGAGCCGGGCGGCGCTGGTGGAGGTGCGAGGGGCGGCGGGGGCAGGGGGCGGGGTGGGGTGCGGGGACGGGCGGGGTGCCGCCGCCTGTTCGGCCAATGCGTCGATACGGGCCTGGAGTTCGCGGGCCCGGGCCCCGGACCGCGCGTGGTCGTCGCGGGCCCAGGCCAGTTCGCCGGTGAGCCGCTCCGTCCCGGGGCCCCCGGCCGCCACCCGGAGTTCGGCGAGCAGTTCCCGGCCGCGGAGCGCCGCGTACTGCCGTTCGCGCAGCATCACGTCCAGCCGGTCCTCCAGCCGGGCAAAGGCGTCCGGCCGGGCGTCGTACGCCGCGACCGCCTCGTGGTGGAGCCTGCGTGCCCGTGGCCCGGCGGTACGTACGGTGTGTGCGCCACGCCGTTCGGCGAGATCGTGCAGCAGCGATTCCACGACGTCCCAGGGCGGTACGTCCCTCCCGTCCAGGCAGGCCCGTACCCCTTCGGGGTCGCGGAGCGTGAAGACCCCGTACCACCCGGCCGTCTCGTCGAGCAGCCGGGTCAGCCCGCGCAGGAACCGCGCGAACTCCTCCACCGGCGTCCCCGGTTGTTCCCCTGCCACGGTCCGCTCTCCCTCCCCCCGGCCCCCGTACACCCGCCCGTCCCCACCCCACGCCCGCACCGCACTCGGCACCAGCCGGGTTTCGGCCTGGATCGCGGTCGGGCCGCGGCCGGTTTGCGCGGGCCTCCCGCACGGGTGGCGCGGAGGTCCGCCGTTCTCGGTGGTGGGGCCCGGTCCGCGGACCTGGCCGATACGCACCGGTCCGCCGGCGCGAGCGGCCGCAGGTCCGTCCGGGGGAGCCGGGGCGCGGCCGTGCTTCGGGCGGGTCCGGCGGGGCACCCGCTGTCGTATGACCGACAACGGCAGTCGCACGACCGACCACGGTGGACCGTCCGGCCTGGGCGAGTCGTACTGGATCGCCACCACACCCGGCACGTCCCACCCGCCGCTCACCGAGGACGCCGAGGCCGACGTCACGGTGATCGGCGCGGGGATCGCCGGGCTGAGCACGGCCTGGGAGCTGGCCAGGATCGGCCGCCGTGTCGTCCTGCTGGAGGCGGACCGGATCGCCGCCGGGGTCACGGGCTGCACGACCGCGAAGCTCTCCGCGCTGCACACCCTGGTCTACGACCGGCTGCGCCGCACCCGCGGCCCCGAGGGAGCCCGCCACTACGCGCGGTCCCAGCAGGGCGCGGTCGAGCACGTCGTCGAGACCGCCCGGCTCCTCGGTGTCGACTGCGACCTGGAGCGCGGGCCCGCCTTCACGTACGTACGGGACCCGGAGGGCACCGGACAACTGCGCGCCGAGGCGGATGCCGCCCGCGCGGCCGGGCTGCCGGCCTCCTTCGTCACCGAGACCGGGCTGCCGTTCCCCGTGGCGGGCGCGGTGCGGGTCGAGGACCAGGCCCAGTTCCATCCGCGCAAGTACCTGCTCGCGCTGGCGGAGGACTTCCGCTCCCGGGGCGGCGTCATCCACGAGCGCACCCGGGCCACCGGCCTGCACGAGGGGTCGCCCTGCCGGGTGACGACGGAGACGGGCGCCACCGTGACCTCGCGGGACGTCGTGGTCGCCACCCACTACCCGGTCTTCGACCGTGCCCTGCTGTTCACCCGTCTGTCGCCGCGGCGGGAGGTGGTGGTGGCCGCCCCGATCGACGCCGGCCGCGACCCGGCGGGCATGTACATCACACAGGAGGAGGGCAAACGGTCCGTCCGTACCGCGCCGTACGGCGACGGACAGCGGCTGCTCATCGTCACGGGCGAGACCTTCAAGCCGGGCACGGCCGACGCCGGCGAGAAGTTCGCGGCGCTGACCGCCTGGACGCACCGGCACTTCCCCGGTACCGAGGTGGCGTACCGGTGGGCCACCCAGGACAACGACGCCACCGACACCGTTCCGCTGATCGGCCCGTTCCACCCGGGTGCGCGGCACACCTACGTCGCCACCGGGTTCGGCGGCTGGGGCCTGAGCGGCGGCGTGGCCGCCGGCCGCCTGCTGGCCGGACTGATCGCCGGGGACCCGCCGCCGTGGGCCGGCCTGTACGACCCCCGCCGGCTGTGGAGCGCCGTACGGGAGGCCCCCGCCTTCCTCAAGCACCAGGCCGAAACCGGCCTGCACTTCGTCGGCGACCGGCTGCGCTCCACGCACGTCGACTCGGCGGCGGACGTCGCGCCCGGCACCGGCGCGGTCGTACGGGTGCGGGGCCGCCGCTGCGCGGTCTACCGCGACGAGGACGGAACGGCCCGCGCCGTGTCGGCGCGCTGCACCCACCTGGGCTGCCTGGTCGCCTTCAACGCGACGGAGAAGGCGTGGGAGTGCCCCTGCCACGGCTCGCGCTTCGCACCGGACGGCTCGGTCCTCCAGGGCCCGGCCACCGAGGCGTTGGAGGCGCGGGAGGTGGAGTAGGCGGGACGTGGTCCCGGAAGCGCCCTCCGGATTTCGCGCTATCTTGCTCGGACAAAGGTCCGCTTCCGAGATCAGCCCGGCGCCACCGCCGTCCCCTCGGCCACGCGTCACTTCGCCGTGGCTCCCGGGCCCCCGGGGAAACCGGGGGAACCCGGATATAAGGGCCGTCTCGTCAGCCCGGCAGGGTGTCGCAGGCAGGGAGTTGAGGATGGTCGCGGAGGGCGCGCCGGCCACGGCCGGGAGACTGCGGGCGATCAGCGAGGAGCTGTCCGACCGCTTCTACGAGCGGGCCGACGTGGTGCGGACGCTGGTGGTGGCGCTGCTGGCCGGGCAGCACTCGCTGGTGCTCGGGCCGCCCGGCACGGCCAAGTCCGAGCTGGCCAGGGAACTCACGGGCCGGATCGAGGGAGCGGCCTACTGGGAGATCCTGCTGTCGAAGTTCACCGCGCCGACGCGGATGTTCGGCCCCGTCGACGTCGCCGCGCTGGCGCGGGGCGAGTACCGCCAGGTGTACGAGGGCCGGGCCACGACCGCGCACGTCGCGTTCATCGACGAGATCTTCAAGTGCTCCACGGCGGCGCTGAACGAGACGCTGGGCTATCTCAACGAGCGGATCTACCATCCCGAGAGCGGCGGTGCACCGATCCACTGCCCCTTGATCGGGGCCATCACGGCGAGCAACGAACTGCCGTCGGGCGAGGACACGGCAGCGATCTACGACCGGCTGCTGGTGCGGATCGAGGTCGGGTACCTGGAAGACCCCGCGAACTTCGCCGCGCTGGTCCGCTCCGCCGTCCGCCGCCCCGCGGCACCGCAGCGGACCACCGTCGCCTTGGCCGCGTTGCAGCACGCCGTGACCGCCGCGGTCCCGGCCGTGGACGTCCCCGACGCGATCGTGGACGCGGTGTGCACACTGCGGGCCGCCCTGCGCCGCAAGGAACTCGTCGCCTCCGACCGTCGCTGGCGGCAGGCGGTGGGCCTGCTCCAGGCGTCCGCCTACCTCGACGGCCGCGCGGCGGTCGCCGAGAACGACCTGTCGGTACTGACGCACGTACTGTGGGACTCCCCCGCCCAACGCCCGATCGTCGAGCGGGAAGTGCTGCACCTGGTCAACCCGGACGCCAAGGAGGCGCTCGACCTGGCCGACACCATCGAGGAGCTGGAGACCGAACTCGACGCGATGGCCGGGCAGTCCCGCGAGGCGCTGAGCGACTGGGTCATCAAGAACGCCCACCACAAGCTCGCCAGGGCGGGCCAGCGGCTGGAGAAGCTGCGCGAGGAGGCGGCGGGCGCCGGGCGTTCCACCGCCGCGATCGACCGGGTGGCCGGCCGCCAGCGCGCCGTCCGCGCCCGCGTCCTGACCGAGGCCCTCGGCGTGGACGCGAGCATGGTGCAGGTCAGGCGCTGAGGGGTTGCGGATCATGGGTGGGACACCGGGCCGGCTCGACGCGCTGGTGAGCCGGGCCGGGGCGTGGCTGGGCCGGTCCGGCGCGGTGTCCGGGCAGCACACCACGGCCGTGGTCGCGGACCGGTTCGACCGGTTCACCTGGCGCGACACCTACGCGCAGGCGGCCGGGCTGCGTGAGCTGGCCGAGGAGCTGGGCGGGCACCACGACGGCAGCGCCGACCTGCTGACCGACGTGTTCCTGGCCGCCTACAAGACCGGCCCGCGGCTGCGGGGGCCCGCGGAGATGGCTCCGTCCCGGCTGGTCAACCACCAGGTCGTCAGCTCACTGGTGGAGTCGCCGGAATTCGCCGAGCTGCACCGGGAGACGGCCGGCGACCCCTACGCCGCCGCCATGGCCGTACTCGCCCAGGCAACCGCGCTCCGCCGGATGCTGGAGCACGCCCGGGGCGCCCAGACACGGGCCGAGCGGGCGCAGCGGGCCCGGCAGGCCGCCGACGGCGCGGTGGCCGCCGTGGGCGAGGCACTTCGGCAGGCCGCCGAAGGGGCCGCCGAGGACGGCACCGTACCGGGCCCGGCCGCCGACGCCGTACTACAGGCGGTCGAGGCCGCGGAAGCCGCCGAGGCCGCCGGGCGGCGGGCCGCCCAGGGCGCCGCGCAGGCCCGCACGGCGGCGGCCCCCGGCATCCGTGCCGCCGCCGGGAACGCGGTGGCGGAGGCGGCCGAGACCGTGCAGGAGGAAGCCGCGCTGATGCGGGCCTGGGGAGTCGGGGCCGGCGAACTGGAACGGCTGCCGTTCGACGAGCGCGCCCGGCTCGCCGAGCGGCTGCGCACCAGCCGCCTCGCCCGGTGGGCCGACCTGATCGGCCGCTTCCGGCAGATGGCGAGCGGTGAGCGCGCCCGCAAGGTCGAGAACACCGCCGGGGAGCTGGTCGGCATCACACTCGGCGACGATCTGTCCCGCATCGTCCCCTCCGAGCTGGCCAGCCTCGGCCTGCCCGCGCTGCGCGCGGTGTTCGCCGCACGCTACGCCGCCGGGGAGCTGATGCTCTACGACAGTCAGGGAGAGCAGACCGCCGGACAGGGCGCGATCATCGCGTGCGTCGACACGTCGCACTCCATGTACACGGAAGGGCCCGGCGGCGGCACCCGGGAGGCGTGGGCCAAGGCATGTGCCCTGGCGCTGCTGGACCAGGCCCGGCACGCCGGGCGTGACTTCGTCGGCATCCTGTTCTCCGCCGCCGACAGGCTCCGGGTCTTCCGCTTCCCGGCCGGCGAACCGCCCGGCATCGACCGGATGCTCGCGTTCGCGGAATCCTTCCTGGGCGGCGGCACCAGTTACCAGACGCCCCTGTCGGCCGCCCGGGAGCTGCTGGAGGAGGAGTTCGGCGACGCCGCCCGCAAGCGCGGCGACATCGTGCTGCTCACCGACGACGAGTGCGACGTCACCGAGGAATGGACGCGCGACTGGAACGACGCCAAGCGCCGGCTGGGCTTCCGGGTCTTCGGGGTGGCCATCGGCGCGCCGGGCGCCGCCGAGACCGGTTCGGTTCTGGAGGCCCTGTGCGACAACCTCCGCTCCGTCGAGGATTTCACCGATGTGCACACCGCCGCCGATCTTTTCCGGGTGATCTGACGCCGCCTCCCGGACGGCGCCGCGGGTGAGACTGATCACCGTGCCGCCCGCGCCGCCCCCGGCACAGGCCGCACTATCAGCCGCAACGCGAGGAATCAGCCATCTTGAGTGGGTGTTTCCCCCAGGTGGTGAGTACATTGGCCCCTTGCCGGCCGGGGTGTCCTCGTCCGTCGGGGTGCACCGCCGGGCCCGTACGCCGCGCCGACGGCGGCAGCGGCCGGCCCGCCCACGAGAGAATGGACCTTCCTTGAGCACGCCCCGCCTCGTCCCGCTGTCCCCGACCACCTGGGCGTGGACGCACGACAGCACCGCCTGGGGATTCAGCAACTGCGGGCTCGTGGCGTCCGACGGCGAAGCGCTCCTGATGGACACGCAGTTCACGCTGCGGGCCACCCGGGAGCTGCTGGACGCGATCGCCGGCGCCGTACCGGACGCGACGGTGACCACCGTGGTCAACAGCCATCAGAACGGCGACCACACCTGGGGCAACGAGCTGGTCGCGGACGCGGAGATCATCACGTCCGAGGCGTCCGCGGCGCACCTGTGCCAGGAGATGACCCCGGACATGCTGGCGGCCCTCAGCCGCAGCGAGCCGACCACCGCGGTCACCGCCTACGCCGTCGAGCACTTCGGCGTGTTCGACTTCGGCGGCATCACCGTCACCCCGCCGACCCGTACCTTCACCGGCAGCCTGGACCTCACCGTCGGCCGCACCGCGGTACGGCTGCTCGACCTCGGCCCCGGGCACAGCGCGGGCGACGTCGCGCTGCACGTCCCCGAGGACGGGGTGGTGTTCACCGGTGACGCGCTGTTCGACGGCGGCCACATGATCGTCTGGTCGGGCTCGCTCACGTCCTGCGTCACCGCCTGCGACACCCTGCTGGCCACCGGCGCCACGACCTTCGTGCCCGGCCACGGCCGGATCACCGACCGGGCGGGCGTCACGGCCTTCCGCGACCGGCTGTCCCGGATCATGGACACGGCCACCGCCCACGCCCGCAGGGGTACGGAGCTGGCCGAGGCGGCCCGGCTGGTCCAGCAGGAGTACGCCGGCGGCCTGGCGCACCCCGAGCGGCTGTTCACCGCGGTCGCCGCGGCCTACCGGGAGGCGGGCGCGGAGAACGTCCCGTCCACCACGTTCGAGCTGGTCGAGGGGATGGCTCAGCTCGCCGCCGGATAGTCGCACGGCACCACCAGCATGAACCGCTGCGTACGGTCGCTGAGCGGCGCGAAGCAGCGGAAGGTGACCTCGAACTCCTCGTCCCCGTGGCCGGGCAGGTACAGCCAGCGCCGGTCACCGTCGGGGTGGGTGACGGTCGTGAGGTCGTCGGTGAGCAGCCGGGCCGCGACCTTGTCGCGTTCCTTGATCTCGGCGACGACCTCCGCCAGCCTCCGGTTGTCCGGCTGTTCCGCGGCGGCCAGCCGGAGCTGCGACGCCATCGGCTTGGCCCAGGACTCCTCCCAGTCGATCAGTTGGAGGCGGGCCTCGGGGTAGGTCAGCGCCCAGATCATGACGTTGACGCCGTGCTTCATCCACGGCCAGTCCTGCTCGCACGCCGTGTTGTACAGGAGCACGTCCCACGCCGCGTCGGACAGGTACGCCGGCCAGGGCTGCACCTGGATGAGCGCGGACGTGGACGGGTCGACGAAGCCGTCGGGGCGGTACAGGGGCGGCGGTACCTGGCCCCGCGCGTAGACGAAGAGGGTGTGCCGCTGGGCCTCGTCGAGGTCGAGGATGCGCACGATGCGCTCCAGCCATTCGGCCTTCGGCCGCTCGATCCTTCCCGACTCCAGCCTGCGGTACCAGCCCTCGGTGACCCCGGTGAGCGCCGCCGTCTCGGCCTGGGTGACGCCGCGCCGGTCCCGGTGGCCGAATGTGGCGGTGAAACCGGGCACCTGGGTGGGGTCCCGGCGGCTGCGCCAGTTGCGCAGGAAGTCACCGAGCAGGTGCTTACTGGACATATATTGCCAAACTCCCCGCGGGATTCGGTAAAGGGATCGAAAAGTTACGGCCGACTTTAACCCGGCGTCGCTACGCGCCGGACCCGTCCCTCCCCGGCCCGCCCGCCCCGCAATGTGCAGTAAATCCAGCAAATCACCCCATCCCACTCTCCGGACCGGCACCGTGCCTACCGGAACTCCTGGTGCCGGTCACCGCAGGTGACCGGCGCCGGACGAGAACGATCAATCGGTTTGTGCCAGAGTGACTGACCGCGCGAGGGCACCCGCGCCGCGGCATCCCCGCGGCCGCACCGCCACCGCGCCGCCGGCGGGAGCCGGGCGTCCCAGCAGCAACCGAGAGGCATCCATGAGCCGCAGCGTCTTCATCACCGGTGGCAACCGGGGTATCGGGCTGGCGATCGCGGAAGCCATGGCCGCCGACGGGGACAAGGTCGCCGTCACGTACCGCTCGGGCGAGCCGCCGGCCGGTGTCCTGGGCGTCCCCTGCGACATCACCGACCCGGAGCAGGTCGAGGCGGCCTTCCGCCAGATCGAGGAGGCGCACGGCCCGGTCGAGGTCCTGGTGGCCAACGCCGGCATCACCCGCGACGCCCTGCTGATGCGGATGTCGGAGGACGACTTCGAGGCCGTCGTGGCGACCAACCTCACGGCCGCGTACCGGCTGGCCAAGCGCGCCACCCGCGGCATGCTGCGGGCCCGCAAGGGCCGGATGGTCTTCGTCGGCTCGACCGTCGGCCTGCGCGGCGAGGCCGGCCAGGCGAACTACGCGGCGGCCAAGGCCGGACTCGTCGGCCTGGCCCGCTCCCTCGCCCGCGAACTGGGCTCGCGCAACATCACCGCCAACGTGGTCGCCCCCGGCCTCACCCGGACCGACATGGCCGCGGCGCTCCCCCAGGAACGCCTGGACGCCATGGTCGAACAGATCCCCCTGGGCAGAATGGCCCGCCCCGAGGACATCGCCGCGGCGGTGCGCTGGCTGGCCGGCGACGAGGCGTCGTACATCACCGGGGCCGTCGTCCCGGTGGACGGCGGCGCCGGCATGGGCCACTGAGCCCCGCGCGCAGCCGCACACTTTCACCACATCCCCGCGCCCTCTCCGGCGCGGGCGGACAGACCTGTCCCCACGAGGGGCGGTGCCGTGAGTGCTTGGACGGGGGTCAGGCGCTCACGCACCGGGGGACGGCGGGGAGCCTGTGAGACGCCGGTCGCCGGCGTCTCACAGGCACAGCACGGACGGCCGCGACCGGCCGCCGCCCCGGCGCGGTACGCCGACTCGTCCGACGGGCGGGCTCAGTGGCCGCCCCGGGGCTCCTCGCAGCCGCCCTCCATGTAGGCGCCGTGCGGCTCGATGTCGAGCGGCGGGCCCAGACGGCCGGTGAGGCACGGGCCGTCCGGGAGGGACAGCGTGAAGCCGAGGGAGCCGCCCGAGCGGTGGACGCCGGTGCCGTCCTCCGGGTAGGCGAGCCGTTCGAGCAGCGCCGCGAGGTCCCCCTCGTCGCGTACTCCGCCCGGACCGGCCTTCCGCAGCTCGGCGGTGATGCGTTCGGCGTGCGCGGCGCCCCGGCAGCGGGCGTTCGGCGTGAGCTGCACCGCCTGCTTGTAGCCGTGGTTCTCCGCGTAGCGCGAGTTCTCGGGGTCCTGGGCGACGCCGCCCGGCGGATCACTCGCCGGAGGGCTCGGGAGACGCGTGGAAGCGCCCGCACAGCGGGCGGCGATGTCCTGGAAGAGACGGGAGCCGGTGGCGTGCTCCGGGCCGGTGGCAGGCTTCGAACCGGTCGTGCCCTCAGCCCCGGTGGCGCGCTCGGTGCCGCAACCGGTCAGCGTCAGCAGCGCGGCAGCGGCTGCGGCCGCTCCCGCTGCGGCCAGGCGTTTCACAGATCACTCCGATAGGGCTGGGGCACTGCGGACAAGGGCAGATTGTGCCCGTACGCGCCGTAACGGTCATGAGTACGCGTACTCAGACGCCGCGGTCCCGCGACGCGGGGACGGAGGCGGGGGCCGCCGGTGCCGCGCCCCTGGCCAGCAGCAGCAACGCGTCGACCAGGTCCTCGGCGGTCGAGCCGGTGGCCAGATGCCGCAGTTGCTGCCCCGTGACCAGGGCGACCACGGTGCCCGCCAGGCGCTCGGCGCCGGCGACGCCCAGCGCCGTCAGGATGCGGGCGGCGAGCCGGTCGTACGCGGCGAAGCACTCGGCGGCCGCGGCCCGCAGCCGCTCGTCGCGGCCCGCCTGGACGTACAGTTCGAACGGCGCGATGTGCTCGCTGTCGAACTCCGTGCCGCCCGCGACCTGCCCGACCAGCGCGGCGGCCTCGGGCAGCCCGATCCGGTCGAGGCGGCTGTCCGCCGCCAGTTCGGTGAACCGCCGGGTCTCCTCGGCGACGAACCGCAGCAGGCTCTCCCGCAGCAGGTCGTGCTGGGTCGCGAAGTGGTACGTCACCGACCCCGGCGAGACACCGGCCTCCCTGGCGATGCGCCGGTTGGTGACGGCAGCGACACCGTCGCGGCCGATGATGCGCAGGACGGCGCCGATGATGCGATGCCGGGTGTCTCCCGCCCGCTTCGGCGCGCCGGAGGGGCCCGGCTCCCGCACCGGCCCGGCTTCCGTACGTCTCGGTTCGGCTTCCGTACGTCTCGGCCCGGCCTCGCGCGCCGTCACCGGCCCACCGCGTCCGCAGGACCGGATCCGCCCACCGTGTCCGCCGGCCCGGGCCCGCCCACCGTCCGGAACCGGTCCACCACCACCTTCGGACCGCGCGGCCGCGCCCGCCCCCGCACCCCCGAGCCGCCGTCCGTCGCGGGCACCGGCACCGCGCCCTCCGCCGCGCCCTCCACCGCCGCCGCTTCGGGCCACCGTTCGTACCAGCGCAACTCCGCCTCCAGTTGGGCCGCCACCGAGATCAGCAGGGGCTCCGAGTGGGCGGGGCCGAGGAGTTGGGCGCCCAGCGGGAGCCCGCCGACGGTGAATCCGGCGGGGACGCTGACGCCCGGCCAGCCGAGGACGTTCCACGGCCAGGCGTACGGGCACGCGGCGATCATGGCCCGGTCGGTCTGCCAGCCGTTCATCCGCGCGAGCGTGCCGATGCGCGGCGGCGGCGCGGCCGTGGTCGGTGTCAGGACGAGGTCGTACGGGCCGAACAGGGCTCCCACGCGCCCGTGTTGCCTCCGTTCCGCCACCCGGGCCCGGCGCAGCACGGGCCCGCCGAGCAACCGCCCCAGCCGGGCCGCCTCACGCGTCCGGCGGTCCAGCAGCGCGCGGTCGGGCGCCCGCGCCACCCATTCCCGTACGCCCGCCGTCGCCCGCGGCACGAAGGCGAGGCCGATCAGCCCGTAGTCCGGTTCGGCCTCCTCGACGTGGTGGCCTAGGCCCGCGAGGGTGCGGGCGAGGGCGGTGACGGCGGACCGCACCTCCGGATGGAGCGGTTTGGGCGTACCGGTGAAGGCCGGTTTCCAGGAGAGCGCGATCCGCAGCCGTCCCGGGTCGCGGTCGGCCGCCGCGCGGGCCGCGACCGGGCGGGGCCGGTGCAGGTCGCCGTCGTGGTGGCCGGCGGCGGCGTCGAGCAGGAGGGCCGCGTCCCGGACCGTACGGGCCAGCGGGCCCAGCACCGTGATGCCCTGGAAGGATTCCGGGTCGGGCCAGGTGGAGATGCGGCCGCGCTGGGGCTTGATGCCGACGAGGTGGGTCCAGGCGGCGGGGATACGGACCGAGCCCGCGCCGTCCGTGCCGAGGGCGGCCGGGACCAGGCCCGCGGCGACGGCGGCCGCCGAGCCGCCCGACGAACCGCCGGGCGTGTGGCCCGGGTTCCAGGGGTTGCGGGTGTCGCCGAAGGCGGGTCCTTCGGTGAACGGCCACTGCCCCAGCTCGCACGCGTTGGTCTTGCCGACGACGACCGCGCCGGCCGCGCGGAGCCGCCGTACGACTTCGGCGTCCGCCCGCTTGGGCGGGAACTCCCCGGCGCACCCGAACGCGGTGGGCTCGCCCGCCACATCGGTGTCGTCCTTGACCGCGACCGGCACGCCGAGCAGCGGCAGCCGCTCGCCCGCGGCCAGCCGCCGGTCGGCCGCGGCGGCCTCGGCGAGGGCTGCCTCGGCGCGCACCCGGCGGAAGGCGTTGACCGTGTCCTGGGTGGCGTCGATGCGGGCCAGCGACCGGCGTACCAGCTCGGCCGAGGACACCTGTCCCGCCGCCAGCGCCGCGGCCTGCTCGGCCAGTCCTTCGTACTCCCTGGTGCCGGTGTCCCGTATGCCCATGGCTCCCCCTCGGCGGCACTGTTCGTTCGAACGAACAGCTTCGACGGTAACCGGGGGCCGCGCCCGCTTCAACGGCACGCCCGCTTCAAGGGCGCACCCGCGGCGTCACGGCCGGTGCCGGCCGAGTTCCGCGAGGCGGGTCAGGGCGGGCAGCGCTTCGGCGAGCGCCTGCCGCTGCCCGGAGGTCAACTGCGCCACCAGCGGTTCCAGGTGGCGCGTCCGGTGCGTGTGCCGGGAGCGGCCGATCCGCCGTCCCGCCTCGGTGATGCGGACCAGGACGGCGCGCCCGTCGCTGGGGTCGGGGCGGCGTTCGACGAGTCCGTCGCGCTCCAGCCGGGTGACCAGTTGGGTGATGCCGGGCTGGCTGACCTGCTCGGTCCTGGTCAGTTCGGTGAGCCGCATGGGCCCTTCGGCGTACGCGAGGGTGTCCAGCACCGACAGGGTCGTGAGGGACAGTTTCTCCGGCGTGGGCAGCCGTACGTAGAAGCGGTTGAAGTACTCGACCGCGGTGGCGAAGGCGTCCACGTCCAGGTCGCCGTCCGGGGAGGGAGGCGGGTGGTCGTTCAGGTCGTCGTTCACCCGCAAAACATATCGTACGGTTATTTAACGCGCTTATGCTCCCGCTGTGCCCGGATTCGGGCGGACGCGACGCGTCCGGTGAGCGACACGCGACCACGCGTCACCCACCGGACCCGGCACCTCCGCTCACGGCAGCGGCCTCACCCCTTGGGGCGTACCACCATCGCCGCCCCGCCACCGCGCCGCTGCTTCTCCGCCGCCGCCAGCCAGCGGCCGTCCGGCAGGCGTTGCACGCCGGTCGCGGCGCCGATCTCCGGGTTGCGGGTGAACCGGTGGCCGATGGCCTCCAGTTGCGCGCGGACCGGGCTGTCCCACAGGCCGGGTTCCAGCTCGGTCGCTGCCGCGTTGCGCTGGCTGGCGCGGGGCGCGGCGATGGCGTCGACCAGCGGCATGCCGCGCTCCAGGTGGTTCAGCAGGCTCTGCAGGACGGTCGTGATGATCGTCGCGCCACCGGGCGAGCCCAGGGCCACCACCGGACGGCCGTCCCGCAGCACGATCGTCGGGGACATCGAGGACCGCGGGCGCTTGCCGGGGCCCGGCAGGTTCGGGTCGTGCACGGCCGGGTTCGCCGGGGCGAAGGAGAAGTCCGTCAGCTCGTTGTTGAGCAGGAAGCCGCGGCCCGGTACGACGATGCCGCTGCCGCCGGTCTGCTCGATGGTCAGGGTGTAGGCGACGACGTTGCCCCACTTGTCGGCGACGGTCAGGTGGGTGGTGTTCTCCCCCTCGTACGTCGTCGGAGCGGCCCGTCCGCCGGCCTCGCAGGGCCGCGGGTCGCGCGGGTCGCCGGGCGCCAGCGGGCTGGTGAGCACCGCGTCGTCCTTGATCAGGCAGGCCCGGGAGTCGGCGAAGCGCTGCGAGGTCAGGCCGCGCGTCGGCACGTCCTCGAACTCCGGGTCGCCGACCCAGCGCCCGCGGTCGGCGAAGGCGATGCGGCTGGCCTCGATGTAGCGGTGCAGGTATTCCTTCTGGCTCAGCTTCGACAGGTCGCTGTGCTCCAGGATGTTGAGCGCCTCGGCGATGGTGGTGCCGCCGGAGGAGCCGGGCGCCATGCCGTACACGTCCAGGCCCCGGTAGCGGGCCTTGGTCGGCGCCTGGCGGCGCACCTCGTACTCCCGCAGGTCCTTCGCCGTCAGGTCCCCGGGCCGCACCTTGCGCTCGGCGCCGGGACGCACCGGCGGCTTCCGGACGGTCCGTACGACGTCCTTGCCGAGCCGCCCGTCGTACAGCGCGTCGACGCCCTTGTCGCCCAGTTCCTTGTACGTACGGGCCAGATCGGGGTTCTTGAGGGTGGAGCCGACGACCGGCAGCTTGCCGCCGGGCAGGAAGAGGCGGGCGGTGGCGGGGAAGTCGCGGAAGCGCGCCTCGTTGGCGGCGGTCTGCGAGCGGAACGTCTCGTCGACCGTGAAGCCGTCGCGGGCGAGCTTCTCGGCGGGCTTCAGGAGTTCGCGCAGCGGGCGGGTGCCCCAGCGTTCCAGCGCGGTGTCCCAGGTCGCGGGCGTGCCGGGGGTGCCGACGGACAGGCCGCTGGTGACCGCCTGATCGAACGGGATCGGCTTGCCGTTCTCCAGGAAGAGGCCGCTGTCCGCGCTGCGCGGCGCGGTCTCCCGGCCGTCGAGGGTCCGTATGGTGCGGGACTTGGCGTCGTACGAGACGAAGTAGCCGCCACCGCCGACCCCGGCGGAGTAGGGCTCGGTGACGCCGAGAGCCGCCGCGGTGGCGACCGCGGCGTCCACGGCGTTGCCGCCCTTGCGCAGCACCTCGATACCGGCGGCGGAGGCGTCGGCGTCCACGCTGGAGACCGCGCCGCCGTAGCCGGCCGCCACGGGGACCTTCGGCGGGGTCTTGGCCGGGGCGGCCGTCGACGGGTCGGCGGCAGGCGGCCGCGCGGTGGCGGCCGGTGACGCGGCCGAGGCCGGGACGGCGGTCAGCGAGCCGGCGAGCGCGACGACCACTCCCAGCGCGGAAAGACGTCGGGCAGGTGTCATGCGGCGTTCCCTCCTGGCCTGTTCGGGCGGCAGGGGCCGGAGCCTACCCGCGTGATCACGGGGGCGACAGAGGGCGCGAGCGCGGGGCGCGAAAGGGGCGCGAACGGCCGATCGGCTCGCCGGGGCGCAACGGTACGGGGCGCCGTATAGCGGACGCTGTCCCGCATGCCCGTACGGACCCGGGCAAGGCCGCCCAGCCGCCCGCCCCGCGTTCGAACACACTCCCGGTCAGCCGCTACGCTCCCCCGCCATGGACGACTCCCTGCTCCTCGTGACCGTGGCGGCGGCCGCGCTCGTCGTGGGTGCCGCGGCCGGCTGGGCCGCGCACGCCGCCGTGGCGCGCCGCAAGCTGGACCGCGAGCAGAGCTTCTTCGGGCTGCCCGACGGATCGGAATGCGTGCTGGTCACCCACCGGGACAGCACCTCGGCCCACTGGAGCATCCCGCGGCACGACGCACTCGCGCTGCTCGGCCTGGCCTCGGTGGTGGAGACCTGCGGCGCGCACGCGGAGGTCGCGCCGCACGACACCGGGCTCCAGGGCTTCGGCGCGCGCACCGAGTTCTGCGTGGGCGACCCGACCGCGCACCGGCGGCTCGCGGCGCACCTGGCGAGCCTGCTGCCGGGCGTCGCCGTCCACCCCGGCGACGAACACGGCATCGGGCGCGGCACCTTCGCCGTCGGCGGCTCGACGTACCGGATGGAGCCGGGCGCGGTGGAGTACGTGCTGCTGGCCCGGCTCACCGCCGTCGAGAGCGGCCGCCCGGTCTTCCTCGCGGCCGGGCAGCGCCCGGTGACCCACCGGGCCGCCGTACGGCACCTGGTGCGTAACCGGGCGCGGCTGGCCCGCAAGTACGGCGCCGAAGGGCAGTTCTGCCTGCTGCTCAAGGTCGTCAACTCGCAGGCGTACGGCCCCGACGTGGTGGAGCTGGTCGCGGACGTGACGAAGGCCGCGCTGGCGCCGGCCGAGCCGAAGGGGCACCGGGCGGGGGTGTGACGACCGCCGCTGTGCCGCACGGGCCCTCGGGGTCAGCCGAAGTACATCACCTCGGGCGCCGGCCCGCCGAGGTAGGGCTGCCAGTCCGCGAGCCCCGGCCCGTCGGGCGTGCCGGTGGCCGCGAAGGCGGCCAGCGCGCCGCCGAACGCGTGCGCCAGACGGCGGTCCTCCGCGCCGGTGTGCCCCAGCATCGGGCTTTCGGGGTAGGCGTCGAACGTCCCGAAGAGGAACGGCAGTTCCGCGCAGTGGGTGGCGCCGAGCGTGCCGTCGTCACCGTCCGGGGCCCGGTCGAAGCGGTAGACGTACGCGGGCGTCCCCTGCGCGGCGCGCTGCTCCGCGATGGCGGTCGCGCCGTCCCGGAACATCCAGCCGGTGGCCGCCTCGGCCAGGAGGTCCACGGGGGACGCGTCCGGCCGCAGCCGCGCCAGGTCGTCGTACGCGACGGCCGCCGCGTCGGAGTCGCCGCAGGCGTCCTCGCGCATGATCCGCAGGACGTCGGCCCGGGTGAACGCCCGGGCCTCGGCGTCGAAGGCCAGGAACGCGGTCATCTCGTCCCGTACCGTACCGATCAGCAACCCGGTGCTGCCCAGGCCACCTTCGGCCACGGCCTGCACGGGCGGTACCGGCAGGCCGGTGCCGCCGAGCACCGGGTACATGAGCGGTGTGAGGCGGCCCGGGCGGGCGCGGTCCGCTGCCAGCCGGGCGTACGCGGCGAGCAGCCGCTCCACCGGCAGGGCGCGCAACTCCCGCAGGGCCGCGGCCTCGTTGCCGGGTACGGCGGCCTTGTCCGGCAGCCCCAGCAGACGGAGGTAGTCGGCCGTGATCCCGGCCGCCTCGGCCGGGTCCTGAGGCTCCAGGCCCCACGGGCCGCTCTGCGCGACGACCCGGCGCATCAGCCCGCGGGTCTCCGGGGCGACCGCGAGGGACAGGGCCGTGTACGCGCCCGCCGACTGGCCGCCGACGGTGACACGGCCGGGATCGCCGCCGAAGGCCGCGATGTTCTCGTGCACCCAGCGCAGTGCCGCCGCCTGGTCCTGGAGCCCGAGGCCGGCCACGCCCGCCTCGGGCAGGAAGAGCCAGCCGAGCGGCCCGAGACGGTAGTTGGCCGTGACCACCACGAGGTCGCCGAGCGCCGCGAGCCGGGCACCGTCGTACCAGTCCCAGCCACCGGACCCGCTGGTGAACCCGCCGCCGTGGAACCACACCAGTACGGGCCGTCCCGCGCCCGACGGCTCGGCGGGGCTCCAGACGTTGAGGGTCAGGCAGCCGTCCTCGCTCCAGTCGGGTGTACGGGGCCCCATGACCCGCTCCAGCCGGGACGGGCCCTGCGGCACGGCGGGCCCGGGGCGTACCGCGTCCCGCACGCCGGTCCAGCCCTCGTGCGGGCGCGGCGGCGCGAAGCGCAGTCCGCCGACCGGCGACGCCGCGTACGGAACGCCGCGGAAGGCGGCCACCGACGGCAGGTCCGCCGCACTCCCGGCCGCGGCGCCCCCGGTCCGCCGCCCCGGGGCCGCTCCGCCCTCCGCCACCGGCGCCGGCACGCCGCGCACGCGCCCCCGCTCCGTCTCCACGGCCCGCCACCACTCGCCGACTGCGGCCATCGGTCACGCCCTTTCCTCCGGATCGCCCCCGCACAGACCGTTCTACGCCACCGACGTCCGCCCGAGTACACGGCGCCGCCGACGGCCACCCGCGTACACGGCGCCACCGCCCGCCCCGGACACCCGCAGTCGGCCACGCCCGCGACATCCCCCTGTGGTACTTGTGTACGGACGGCCCCCGCACCCCGGGGCCGAGGGTGACCGGCCGCATTCCCACCCCAGGGAGCCCCGTGATGACCGAGCGCAAGCCCCCCGGCGTCAGCTTCGAGACCTGGGCCGACCGGCAGATCCGCGAGGCCGCCGAGCGCGGTGAGTTCACCGGCCTGCCCGGCTTCGGCAAGCCGCTGACCGGCCTCGACGAACCGTACGACGCCATGTGGTGGGTCAAGGAGAAGATGAGCCGGGAGAACCTCTCCTTCCTGCCGCCCACCCTCGCGCTGCGCAAGGAGGCCGAGGACGCCCGGGAGGCCGCGGCGCGGGCCCCCTCCGAGCGGGCGGTGCGGCGCATCATCGGCGAGATCAACGCCAAGATCCAGGAGGCGGTCCGGCAGCCGCCGCCCGGCCCGCCGCTCAACCTGGAGCCGTACGACGTGGAGAGCGTCGTACGGGAGTGGCGCGAACGGCGCGGGACGTAGCGGGCCGGGCAGCCCGCGCCGGGGGCGCAGCGTCCTTCCCCGCCCCCGGCCCGGTCGGCTGAGTTACGGCCGCAGTGCCTCCCGTACACCGTGGCAGGCGTCTATCGCGCGGGTCGTGGCCTGGGTGCACAGGCGGCAGTGCTCGTGACGGCCGGCGTGTGCCCGGCACAGTTCGTTGCTGCGTTCGCAGGCGATCGCGCACGCGTCGAGCTGCGCGGCCAGCAGCCGGGTCTCGCCGCCGCCTTCCCTGAGCAGCAGTCGCAGGGTGGCTCCGACGACGTCGTGGCAGTCCAGGTCGGCGCGGGCCGCTTCCCGCATCCGGTCGGGCTCGTCGGAGGCGAGCATGCCCGTCGCGCAGACGAGGACGGCCTTCTCGCACTCGGCGAGGGCGTCGGTGGCCGGGGCCAGCACGTCGGTGCCGAGCCGGGCCTTCGTGGTGATGCTGTCGAGGAGGGTGCGGGTCGGGAGCATGGCGGCCTCCAGGCGCGGTGGTTCGGGGCCGGTTCCGGCACCGCATCCCGGTGGCCGGAGGGTGGCCCGTGGATGCCCTTCGGGCCGACCGTACTGCTGCCCGGCGCGGGGGGACAGGCACGCGGCCGCCCGTCTTGGCGGCCGCTCCCCCGGCGCGCGCGGCCGGTCCGGTCCGACCGGCTCGTCCGGTCCCGCGCGACATGCCCGGTCCCGCCCGCCCCGTCCGCCGCACCCCAAATTGGCATCCAAAAATCCAATTCAGTACGGTGTGCTCGTGCGACTGACGAAGAGCACCGACATCGCGCTCCGCATCGCCATGCGGCTGGCGGTCCTCGACGACCGGGGTGACGCGCCGACCACCCGCGAGGTGGCGGGCGCCGTCCAGGTCCCGTACACGCACGCCGCCAAGGTGGTGAGCAGACTCCAGCACCTCGGCGTCGTGGAGGCCCGGCGCGGACGCAACGGGGGCCTGTCCCTGACCCGGAAGGGCCGTACCGGCTCCCTGGGCCGCCTGGTGCGCGAACTGGAGGGCGTCGGCGACGTGGTGGGGTGCGAGGACGATCCGCCGTGCCCGCTGCGCGCGGCCTGCCGCCTGCGCGGCGCCCTGCGTGCCGCGCAGGAGGCGTTCTTCGCCGCGCTCGATCCGCTGTCCATCGAGGACCTGGTGGGTTCCCCGACCGGCCCTGTGCTGCTCGGCCTGACTCCCCGGCCGGAGGGCTGAACGGCCCTACGCACACCGCCACCCCGGCTCGTACGCTGGCGGCGAAATACGAATCTCAGATGCAAGTTATTTGCGCCACCGCGTGCCCACCGACCACCACCGACCCCTCAGCACTTCCCGAGAACCGGAGCACCCGATGCTGTCGTCCACGTCCGCCGAAACCGTCCGCGCCACCCTTCCCGCGGTCGGAGCGGCCATCGGTGAGATCACCCCGCTCTTCTACGACAAGATGTTCGCCGCCCACCCCGAGCTGCTGCGCGACCTGTTCAACCGCGGCAACCAGGCCAACGGCAGCCAGCGTCAGGCGCTCGCCGGCTCCATCGCCACCTTCGCCACGTACCTGGTGGAGCACCCGGACGAGCGCCCCGACGCGATGCTGGAGCGCATCGCGCACAAGCACGCCTCGCTCGGCGTCCGCGCCGACCAGTACCCGATCGTGCACGAGCACCTGTTCGCGGCCATCGTGGAGGTCCTGGGCGAGGCCGTCACCGAGGAGGTCGCGGCGGCCTGGGACGAGGTGTACTGGCTGATGGCGAACGCCCTCATCGCCGCCGAGAAGCGCCTGTACGAAGCGGCGGGCACGCCGGACGGTGACGTCTGGCGGGAGTACCGTGTCGTCGGCCGCCTCCAGGAGACCGAGGACGTGGTGACCTTCGTCGTCCAGCCGGTGGACGGCGCCCCGGTCCCGGCCTCCCGGCCCGGCCAGTACGTCTCCGTACAGGTGCGGCTCGCCGACGGGGCCCGGCAGATACGGCAGTACAGCCTGTCCGGACAGCCGGACGGCGGCCTTCAGTTTTCGGTGAAGCGGGTGACCGGTGACGCCTCCGGCTCCCCGGCGGGCGAGGTCTCCAACCATCTGCACACGGCGCTGCACAGCGGCGACGTCCTGCGCGTCAGCGCCCCGTTCGGCGACGTGGTGCCGGAGGAGAGCGACCGCCCGATGCTGCTCGTCTCGGCCGGCATCGGCTGCACCCCCATGATCGGCATCCTGTCCCGGCTCGCCGCCGACGGCTGCGACCGCCGCGTCGTCTCCGTCCACGCCGACCGCACCCCGGCCACCCACGCCTTCCGCGCCGAACTGCGGCAGCTCACCGGGAAGCTGCCGCACGCCACGGCCGAGGTCTGGTACGAGCAGCCGGAGGCCGCTGCCGGGGCGGGCGACGGCGAGGGCGTCGTCACCCGGCACGAGGGGCGGATCGACCTGAGCCGGATCGACGTCCCGGAAGGCGCCGTCGCCTACCTCTGCGGCCCGGTGCCCTTCATGAAGGAGGCCCGCGGCCAGTTGCTCGCCGCGGGGGTGGCCGCGGCGGACATCCACTACGAGGTGTTCGGTCCGGACCTGGGCCTCTGACCAGGAAGTGCGCCCGGCCTGTCGGCCGGGCGCACCGTCCGGCCCGGCACAGCCGGACGTTACCCATCCGTAACCTACCGACGGGTTACCAGCGGTAAGAAGCGCACCTTACTCTCCAGTCACTTCAGTCTTGAAGCACTAGGAGCAGTAGATGTCGCCCTCCCGCACCACGCTGCGCACCACCGTCGGCACCGTCTCGGCCGCCGTGCTCGCCACCACCACCCTCGCGGGCGCCCCCCTGGCGCACTCCGCCACCACCGCACCGCCCGCCCCCGCCGCGAGCGCCCCTGCCACGGGCGCCCAGGCGACCGGCGCCGCCACGCAGCAGCACCTCGCGGCGAAGTTCCCCGACGTGAAGTTCGTCGACATCGTGGGCGACGGCGGCATCACTCTGAAGGCCAACGTCTTCACCCCGGGCGACGCCGTGCCCGGCCGCCGCTACCCGCTGATCGTGCTGCCCACCAGTTGGGGCATGCCGCAGATCGAGTACGTCGTGCAGGCCAAGAAGCTCGCCGACGCCGGGTACGTGGTGGTGGGCTACAACTCGCGCGGCTTCTGGCAGTCCGGCGGGCAGATCGAGACGGCCGGCCCCCCGGACATCGCCGACGCCTCCAAGGTCATCGACTGGGCGCTGGCCCACACCGCGGCCGACCCGGCGAAGGTGGGCATGGGCGGGGTGTCGTACGGCGCCGGGATCAGCCTGCTGACCTCCGCGTTCGACAAGCGCGTCAAGGTGGTCGCGGCGCTCAGCGGCTGGGCCGACCTGATCGACTCGATCTACAGCGGCCGCACCCAGCATCAGCAGGCGGCCGCCTTGCTGGGCGGCCTCGGGGCGGTCACCGGGCGTCCCAGCCCGGAGCTGAAGATCATCCTCAAGGACTTCCTCGCCTCCGACCTGGCCAAGGAAGGCGACATGATCAAGTGGGGCGCGAAGCGGTCCCCGGTCACCTACCTCGACAAGATCAACGCCAATGGCGCGGCGATCATGCTGGGCAACGCCTGGGGCGACTCGCTCTTCCCGCCCAACCAGTACGCCGACTTCTACGAGAAGCTCAAGGGACCCAAGCGGCTGGAGTTCCGGCCCGGCGACCACGCCACCGCCGAGGGCCTGGGCCTGCTCGGACTGCCGAACGACACCTGGGACCACACCAAGCGCTGGTTCGACCGCTACCTCAAGGGCGCCGACAACGGAGTCGACCGCGAGGCGCCCGTACAACTGAAGTCCCGTTCCACCGGCGCCTACGAGGGGTACAAGAGCTGGCAGGACGTGCCCTCCGGGAACCGGAGGATCGCGCTGAACGGCACGCAGCGGATCGGCACCCACCGCGACTCCGGCGCCAACGGCGGCACGATCTTCCTCTCCAGCCTGCTGGACCAGTTCCTCCGGCTGCCGCCGATGGCCTCGATCCCGCTGCTGCCGCGCTCGGCCGCCGCCGTGTGGCAGTCCGAGCGGTACACCTCCGCGCAGCACGTACGCGGCACGGCGAAGCTGCACACCACCGTCACCGGCACCGCCGAGAGCGGCACCGGCATCGCCTACCTGTACGACGTGGGGCCGCTCGGCGTCGGCAAGCTGGTCTCGCACGCGCCGTTCACCTTCCACGACAAGGCTCCGGGCAAGCCGTTCGGCGTCGACCTGGAGCTGTTCTCGACGGCGTACGACGTCCCGGCGGGCCACCGGCTGGCCGTGGTCGTGGACTCCGTCGACCCGCTCTACATCGAGCACAACCCGTCCGGTGCCGAGCTCACCTTCTCCTCCCCCGCGAACGATCCGTCGTGGGTGTCGGTGCCGGTACGCGACTGAGGTCCGGGCCGGGGGCCACGCTGCTGCTGCCTGACCGAGGACCGGGCCCGGGCGTCATCGCTGCTGCTGTGCCCCCGGCAGCAGCGTCCCCGGTTCCGGCGCGTTGACGTCCACCGCGTCCGTCTTCGGGCTCTTGCGCTGCCGCTTCGCGACCCGGTACGCGCACCACGACAGCAGCATGCACAGGCCGATGTAGATCGGCGAGACGATCATGACGACCGGGATGAAGGGCAGGTCGTAGTCGAGGTTGGAGGCGATCAGCTTGCCGGCGTGCAGGAACTCCTCGTAGGTGATCAGGAAGCCGAGCGAGGTGTCCTTCAGGGCGACGACGAGCTGGCTGATGATCGTGGGCAGCATGGCCCGGACCGCCTGCGGCACCAGGACGTACGTCATGACCTGCGTCTTGCGCATGCCCAGCGCGTACGCGGCCTCCCGCTGCCCCCGGTCGACGGAGTGCACACCGGCCCGGAACACCTCGGCCAGCACCGAGCCGTTGTACAGCGTCAGTCCCGCGATCAGCGCGTACAGCGGCTCCGCCTTCAGCGCCACGTACACGAAGAAGATCATGACCAGGACGGGCATCGCCCGGAAGAACTCGACCAGCAGCGTGCTCACCCACCGGACCGGTGCGTGGTCGGAGAGCCGGCCCGCGGCGAGCACCGCGCCCAGCACCAGCGACAGCACGGCCGCGCACGCGAACGCCTTGAGCGTGTTGCCCAGCCCTTCGAGCAGCAGCTTCTGAATGCCCACGTACGCGAACGGGGTCCACTTGCGGGCGCTGAACTGGCCGGTGTCGATCAGCAGGTACCCGGCCCAGGCGAGGACGGCGAGGATCACCACCGTCGCCGCCGCCCCGTAGAGCCGGTGCCGGCGCCTGGTGTGCGGTCCGGGGACGTCGTAAAGGGCGGTGGTGGCGGTCATCGGGGAACCCCCCAGCGCTTTTCCAGCACGTTGAACAGCGCGCTGATGGTCAGGGTCACGATCAGATAGCCGACGGCGATCCAGACGAAGGTCCAGATGATGCTGTAGCCCAGCTCGTTGAGCGTCTTGTAGGTGCCGAGGAGTTCGACGACGCTGAACGAACCGGCGATCGCCGAGTTCTTCGCGAGGGCGATGAGCGTGGAGCCGACGGGCGGGATGACGGTACGGAACGCCTGCGGCAGCACCACGTCGCCCAGGACCTGCGAGAAGGTCATACCGAGGCTGCGGGCGGCCTCCCCCTGCCCGACCGGCACGGTGTTGATGCCGGAGCGCACCGCCTCGCAGATGAAGGCGGAGGTGTAGCAGCCCAGCGCGAGGATGGCGAAAATCTTGAAGGGCAGGACGACGCCGAAGCGCGGCAGACCGAGCAGCACCGCGAAGAACAGCAGCGTCAGCGGTGTGTTGCGCAGCACCGCCACCCACACGGTGCCGAACACCCGCAGCGAACCGACCGGTGCCACCCGGAAGGCCGCCATCAGCACCCCGACGACCAGTGCGAGCAGCGAGGCGAAGACGGTCAGTTCGACGGTGCCGAGCAGCCCTTCCCCGTAGAGGGAGAAGTTGTCCGTGAGCACGTTCATGGGCGGTCCTCGTCCTCAGCTCGCCGGGTAGCGGTCGATGGCGGGCGGCCGCGGGGCGGGGACGCCGGACAGGCCCAGCGTCGCGTCGTACGCCTTCTTCCAGTCGCCGTTCTTCTCGTGGGCGGCGAGCGCGTCGTCCAGCGCGAGGCGCAGCGCGGTGTCCCCGCGCGGCACGCCGATGCCGTACGGCTCCTCGGAGAACGGCTTGCCGGCCAGCTTCAGCTCGTCGGGCACCTTGGCGGCGTAGCCCATGAGGATCGCGTCATCGGTCGTGACGGCGTCGACCTGATAGGTGAGCAGGTTGTCCACACACACCGAGTACGTGTCGTAGGCGACCAGGTCGGCCTTGGGATAGTCCGCCTGGATGCGCTGGTACGGCGTGGAACCGGCCGCCGAGCAGACCTTCCGGCCCGCCAGGTCCCGCGGCCCGTCGATGCCCTTCTGGTCCTTGCGCACCAGCAGGCCCTGGCCCGCCATGTAGTACGGCCCGGCGAAGCCCACCTGCTGCTTGCGCTTGGCGTTGATGGTGTAGGTGCCGACGTAGAAGTCGATCTGGCCGTTCTGCAGGGCCGTCTCGCGGTTGGCGGAGGCGATGGTCTTGAACTGGATCGTCTTCGGGTCGAACCCGAGGGAGGCGGACATCATCTTCGCGATCTCGACGTCGAAGCCGGTGTACGTCCCGGAGGCCGGGTCCCGCTCACCCATGTACGGCTGGTCCTCCTTGGCGCCGACGACCAGCCGGCCGCGGCTCTCGGCCTTGCGCCAGGTCGCGGAGGCGGGCAGCCGGAAGCCCTCCGCGGTCGCGTAGCGGGGCAGTTCGCTGCCCTTGGGGCCCTTGACCGGCGGGCTGCCGGACCTGCCGCAGCCGGCGGCCAGCAGGGCGGCCGCGGTCAGCGCGAGCGCCACGAGGGCGGTTCGGGTCTGGTGCATGGCGGCGCCCCCGGTCAGTGCTTGAGGATCTTGGACAGGAAGTCCTTGGCGCGGTCGCTCTCCGGCGCGGTGAAGAACTCCTCCGGCGTGCGGTCCTCGACGATCCGGCCGTCGGCCATGAAGACCACCCGATTGGCGGCGGAGCGCGCGAAACCCATCTCATGGGTGACGACGACCATCGTCATGCCCTCCTGCGCGAGCTGCTGCATGACCTCCAAGACCTCATTGATCATCTCCGGGTCGAGGGCGGAGGTCGGCTCGTCGAAGAGCAGCGCCTTCGGCTCCATGGCCAGCGCGCGGGCGATGGCCACGCGCTGCTGCTGGCCGCCGGAGAGCTGCGCCGGGTACTTGTCGGCGTGCGTGGCCAGGCCCACCCGGTCCAGGAGTTGGCGGGCCCGCCGCTCGGCCTCCTCCTTCTTGCGCTTGCGGACCTTGACCGGCGCGAGCATCACGTTGGCCAGCACACTCTTGTGCGCGAAGAGGTTGAAGGACTGGAAGACCATGCCGACCTCGGCGCGCAGTCCGGCCAGTTCGCGGCCCTCCTCCGGGAGCGGGCGGCCGTCCAGGGTGATGGTGCCGGACTCGATCGGTTCGAGGCGGTTGATGGTGCGGCACAGGGTGGACTTGCCGGACCCGGAGGGCCCGATGACGACCACCACCTCGCCGCGGTCGACGGTGAGGTCGATGTCCTGGAGGACGTGCAGCTTTCCGTAGTGCTTGTTGACCCCGCGCAGCTCGATCAGCGCATCACCGGCCATGTGCAGCCTGCTCACTCTCATCCGTACCGCCAGGACACCGCAAACTACCTGCCCGAAAGCAGTACTTTTCCCCTGACACGCACGAATGCCACGATAACCCCTGATTACTCGGGAAAGTGCCCACGCGCGTCCGGCGCCGCGCCCCCGGCCCGCGCCGCCAGCCGGACGGCACCGCACCACCGGCCCGGGCCGCACCGCACCACCGGCCCGGGCCGCACCGCACCACCGGCCCGGGCCGCACCGCACCACCGGCCCGTCCCCCTCGGCGGGCGGCTGCCCCGGCGCCTTCCCCCTAGGTACACAGTGCCCGCCTGCGTACCTAGCCTGTGGGGCATGGGTGACAACCGACCCGTCTTCCAGCGCATCGCCGACGACCTCCGCCGCCAGATCGACGACGGAGCCCTGCCCGTCGGCGCGCGGATTCCGTCCCGGTCCGAGCTCAAGCGGGCGTACGAGGCCAGCGACCAGACCGTGGACCGCGCGGTCCGCGTCCTGAAGGCCGCCGGCTACGCGGAAGGCCAGTTCGGGCGCGGGGTGTTCGTCGCCGACCGGGCGCCGATCGGGACGCTGCTGCGCTCCACGGGCGCCGTGGACTCCCCGTTCGCCGCCCGGATCGCCCTGGAAGGGTCACCCGAGGGCACGCCGCTGACCTGGGAGGTGTCCTCGACGACGGACGCGGCGTCCGACCGGGTCGCGCGGCGGCTGTGCATCGTGCCGGGCACCGGCGTCGTCCGGTCGGTGTACGAATACCTGGCCAACCGGCAGCCCGTGCAACTCGCCACGAGCTGGGAGCCGCTCGCCATCACCGAGGGCACGGACGTCGTCTTCCCGGAATGCGGACCCTACGCCCGGCGCGGGGTGCGGGGGCGGATGGCCGCCATCGGGATCCGGGTGGTGCGCGCCGAGGAACGCGTGGGTTCGCGGCCCGCTTCCAGCGCCGAGGCGGAGGCGCTGGGCTGTTCCCCCGGGCAGTGCGTGACCTCCGTGGAACGCACCCACTACGACGCGGACGGGCGGGCCGTCGAGACCTCGGACATCGTCGTACGGGCCGACCGGTGGCGCCTCGCGTACGACATCGGGTTCGTGTGACCGGGCCGCCGGCCGTCCAGGGCCTGTCGTCGCACTCCCGCCTGCCGCGCGGCGGTCAGCTCTCGGCGGCCTCCGCGTAGAGCTGGCACAGTTCGGGCGCGCCGGTGGCCGCCCAGTCCCGGCCCGCCGTCACCACGTCCACCTCCCGGCCGGAGGCCAGCCGTACCACCGGCTCACCGCCGGGCCACACCTTCCAGGCCGCGCCCGGCACCGTCCGTACCAGCACCGTACCCAGGTAGCAGCCCGCGTCGTTGCCGAGCCAGGTCACCACCTCGGGGTCGTCACGCCACGCGGGCCGCAACTGGTCCAGCGCCTCCAACGAATGCACCGAGTCGTCCAGTTCCACGCCCTCGGTCTGGGCCTGGGCACGCAGCAGCTCGCACTCCGCCAGGAGCATCGCCGCGCCTTCGGGGTCGTCCACGACAGCAGGGACCGCTTCCGGCCGCTTGCGCCACTTGTCCAGGAAAGACATGTTCATGGGCGTAGCGTCCCACCCGGGCCGGGACGGTGGCCACAGGCGCGCGGCAGGCCGGTGACCGGATCAACGACCCGGCGACCGGTTCCGGCCGGACCCGTACTCGTCACCGGTACCCGCGGAAGGACGCCCATATGCGCGTACGACTGTGGAGCGGGGCACTCGCCCCGGCCCTCTCCCTCACCCTGGGCGCCACGGCCGCCCCGGCGGCGCCGCTCCAACGGCCAGCCGGTCCGGCGCCGTTGGAGCGCCTCTTCGACAACAGGGCCATCAGCGAGCCGTCCGCGTCGACCTCGGCGGACTTCGACGGCGCGGGCAATTCCCTGTCCGCGCGGGACCTGGCCGCGGCGGGCTGGACGCCGGGCCGGGTGCTGACTCTCGACGCGGCCCGGCTGCGGTGGCCGCGCACCGCGCCGGGCCGGCCCGACAACGTACGGGCCGACGGCCAGACCGTACGGCTGCACGGGCGCGGCGACGCGGTGTCGCTGCTGGTGGCCGCGACGGGCGGCGCGGTGACCGGCACCGGCACGGTCCGCTACCGGGACGGGTCGCGCAGCGCGTACCGGCTGAGCGCGCCGGACTGGCGTACGGGCCCGCCGGCCACCAAGGCGGTGACGCTGCCGCACATCAACACGCCGGGCGGCCAACGGGCGGAGCCGGCGCGGCTGTACGCGGTGAGCGTGCCGGTGGTGCGCGGGCGCGAGGTGGCCGCCGTCGTACTGCCCCGGGACCCGGGGCCGGGCGCGGATCTGCACGTGTTCGCGGTGGCGGTGCGCGACAACGGTGCCGGGTGGACGGGCAGTTGGGGAACGAGCACGGGCGGGTACGCGAAGGCCGGTCCGTGGGGCGGCCGGACGCTGCGCCTGGTCGTGCACAGCGGCACGGGCGGGCCGCGGGTACGGGTCCGGCTGGCGAACACCTTCGCGGCGGCGCCGGTGGGCTTCGCGGCGGCGAGCGTGGCCGTACAGGGCGCGGGCGGCGGCGCGGGAGCCGCCCGCGCACCCGTACCGCTGACGTTCGGCGGGCAGCGCGGCGTACGGGTCCCGGCCGGCGCCGAGGCGTACAGCGATCCCCTCCGGTACACCGTGCCCGCGGGCCGCAACCTGCTGGTCAGTCTGTATCTGCCGGGCACGGTGACGGCCGCGCCGGTGCACGGGCGGTCCGAGCAGGTCTCGTACGTGAGCGCACCGGGCTCCGGCGACCGAACGGGCGACAGCGGCGCCGCGGCGTACCCCGGCACGCTGACCGGCTGGCCGTTCCTGACCGGGGTGGAAGTGGCGGGCGGTCCGGGCACGGTCGTGACGCTCGGGGACTCCGTCACCGACGGCCAGGGTTCGACGGCGGGCGCCAACCGGCGCTGGCCGGACGTGCTGGCCCGCCGCTTCCGGACCCAGCACGCACTCCCGCGCTACGGCGTGGTCAACAGCGGCATCGCGGGGAACCGGGTCGTCACCGACCGCTATCCGGGTGACGGCGTGAGCACCGACGTCAGCGGGGTCAGCGCACAGCACCGGCTGGAGCGGGACGTGCTGGCGCGGCCCTCGGTCCGTACGGTCGTGATCTTCGAGGGCGTCAACGACCTGCGCACCGGCACTCCGGCACACGAGGTCGTGGCGGGGCTGCGGGCCCTCGCCCGGCGCGCACACGAGCGCGGGCTGCGCGTGGTGGCCGCGACCGTCGCGCCGTGCGAGGGCTTCCCGGGCTGCACGGCGGCGGTCGAGACGCGACGCACCGCCGTGAACACGGCCCTCCGGGCACGCGGCGCGGACTTCGACGCCGTACTGGACTTCGACGCGGTGCTCCGCGACCCGCGGCGCCCGCAGCGGCTGCTGCCCGCGTACGACAGCGGCGACCACCTGCACCCCGGCGACGCGGGACTGCGGGCGCTCGGGGAGTCGGTGGACCTGCGGGCGCTGCTGCCCAGGCCCTGAGCCGGACCGCCGGAAGGGCGTCAGGCCGGACTCATACGTCCAGATCCACCACCACCGGAGCGTGGTCCGACGCGCCCTTGCCCTTGCGCTCCTCGCGGTCGACGTAGGCGTCCGAGACGGCCTTGGCGAACGGTTCGTTGCCGTACACCAGGTCGATGCGCATGCCCTTGTTCTTCGGGAAGCAGAGCTGGCGGTAGTCCCAGTAGGTGAACGGCTTGTCGTACTTCAGGGGGCGCGGCACGACGTCCGACAGGCCGGCCTCCCGCAGAGCGGCCAGGGCGGCGCGCTCCGCGGGCGTCACATGCGTCATGCCCTCGAAGACGGTGGTGTCCCAGACGTCGTCGTCGGTCGGCGCGACGTTGAAGTCGCCGAGGATCGCGAAGGGCCGGGGGCCCGCCGCGTCCTCGGCGACAGCCGCCTTCAGGGCTTCGAACCACTGGAGCTTGTACGCGAAGTGCGCATGGTCGATCTCGCGGCCGTTGGGCACGTACACCGACCAGACACGGGCCGGGCCGCAGGTCGCGGAGACGGCGCGGGGCTCCTGGACCCCCTCGTACTCCGGACCGCCGGTCAGCCCGCTGGTGACGTCCTCCAGGCCCACCTTCGACAGCAGGGCGACGCCGTTCCACCGGCCGGTGGCGTTGACGGCGGCCTCGTAGCCCAGCTCGCGCAGTTGGTCGTACGGGAACTGCTCGGCCGAGCACTTGGTCTCCTGGACGCACAGCACGTCCGTGCCGGTGTTCTCCAGCCAGGCCAGCAGCCTCGGGAGGCGGGCGGTGATCGAATTGACGTTCCAGGTCGCGATGCGCATGTCCGTAAACCTACAGCGGGGGTCCGACAGTCAGTTCAAACCGGTGTGGTCACCGGGGGTGAGGCGGGCGTGATCGGTGCCGCCGAGCTTGTCGATCAGGCCGTCGTACACGGGACGGGCGTGGTCCTGGAGCAAGCTGTCGTGCACGTCGATGGCGCGGCGCGGCCGGACCTCGCGGACGTAGTCGATCACCTCGGAGACCTTGTTCCACGGCGCGTGCACGGGCAGCAGCAGGGTGTCCACCGTACGGCCCTGGGGGACGGTGAGCGCGTCACCCGGGTGGAAGACGGTCGCGCCGTCGTCCTCGGTGGTGATCAGATAGCCGACGTTGGTGACCCGCGGGATGTCCGGGTGGATGACGGCGTGCAGCTGTCCGTGCACCTCGATGTCGAACCCGGCGGCGGTGAACGCGTCCCCCTCACCGACCGTGTGCACCCGCCCCGGGAACGCCGCGGAAATCTGCTCGGCCACACTGGCCAGGGTCCAGATCTCGGCGCCCCGGTTGGCCTCCATGCCCGCGCGCAGCCGCTCCTCGTCGAAGTGGTCCATGTGCTCGTGGGTGATCAGGATGGCGTCGGCGCCGACCGCCGCGTCCCGCTCGCTGAAGACACCGGGATCGATGACGAGCACCTGCCCGTCCTTCTCCAGCCGGACACAGGCGTGCGTCTTCTTCGTGAGTTCCATACCCCCATCTTGCCGCGCGGGTGCCCGGCGGGCCCTCAGGGGAGGCCCCCATCGCCCTCGCCCCGCCCTCCTCACCCCTCCGGCGTCGTCTCCTCCCGTATGACGCGCTGCGCCACGGCGAAAGCGGCATTGGCCGCCGGCACGCCGCAGTACACCGCGGTGTGCAGCAGGACTTCCTTGATCTCCGTGGGGGTGAGCCCGTTGCGCAGCGCGGCGCGGGTGTGCAGCGCCAGTTCGTCCTGGTGGCCGCGGGCGACCAGCGCGGTGATCGTGATGATGCTGCGGGTCCGCCGGTCCAGTCCGCCGCGGGTCCACATCTCGCCCCAGGCGTACCGGGTGATGAACTCCTGGAAGTCCCCCGTGAAGTCGTCCGTGTCGGCCTCCACCCGGTCCACATGCGCATCACCGAGCACCTCACGGCGGACCTTGACGCCCTGCTCGTACGCGCCGCCCCGGACCGCTTCCGGCTGGGCGAGACCGGACTCGATGGCCGCGGGCACCACGGGCGGGGGCGGCGTGGCGGGCCCGAGCACCGGCTTGGGCGCGGCGGCGCCGATCGCCGTCTGAGTCGTGCCGCCCGACTTGTCGTGCCAGGCCGCCGTGAAGTGCCGGATGAGCAGTTCGGTGACGGCGGCGGGCTGCTCGACGGGCGCCAGGTGGGACGTACCGGGAACCAGCGCGAGACTCGCGTCCGGTATGCCCGCCACCAGGGTGCGGGCGTCGGTGGTCGGGGTGACCTGGTCCTCGGAACCGGCGACGACGAGGGTGGGCACCCCGATCCGCTGGAGCGAGGAACGGACGTCGAAGGAGGCCATCGCCTCACAGGCGGCGATGTAACAGCCGGGGTCGGTGGTGCGCACCATCTGGACGGCCCACTCGACGATCGCCGGCTGGGCCCCCGCGAAGCCGGGCGTGAACCAGCGCTCGGGCGAGGTACGGGCGATCGGGTCCAGCCCGTTCGTACGGATCACCACACCGCGCTGCCGCCAGGAGTCGGCGGTGCCGTAGCGGGGCGACGAGGAGATCAGAGCGAGCGAGGTGACCCGCTGCGGCCGGGTGAGCGCCAACTGCGCACCGATCGCCCCACCGATGGAACACCCCGCATATCCGAACCGCTCCACACCCAGCACATCGAGCGTCGCCACCAGCCGGTCGGCCAGCTCGGCGACGGAGGCCGCCGGATACGCGGGCGACCCACCGTGCCCCGGCAGATCGAACCGGACGACCCGCCAGTGACGGGTCAGCTCGGGTATCTGCCGGTCCCACATGTGCCAGGTCGTCCCGAGCGCCGCCCCCAAAACCAGACAAGGCGCGTCTTCCGGGCCGTCAGAGCGGTATTGCAGGGTCTTCACCGTCGTCTCACTCACCCGCCTGACCCTCTCATCTGTCGCGGGATGTCATATCGCCAGGGTGAATTTAGCGGCTCTTGGCTACCTTGCACCGGCGGGTCGGGGCACTGCCGGGATCCCGTAACCTCCAGGTATCTGTTCACTGGCGTACTCGTGACCGCGTCGGCAGCGGGAACGCGCGCCTGGTAGGAGACTTGGCCGCAGCCGGACTGGTCCTCCTGATCATGGCTACCGGACCACAACCGGTGGCCGGGCTCCGAGTCCGCCTCAACCCTGCCGGCCATACGGCTCGGCAGGTCGCCCAGCTGGAAAACCGCGTGGCTCACGCTTGCCCCTCCGCCGCACCCCCGTGCAGACCCTCCCAGGTGGTAGCGGCTCCGCGAAGATCCTCTACGTCCGGCTTGACGTACCACCGCTTGGTCGTCTTGATGTTCTTGTGCCCGGCCCATCGCGCGAGGATGTGGTCCGGTACACCGCAGTTGGCCAGGTAGGTGAAGCATGCCGCACGTGCCAGGTAGAGCCTGACGCGACGGAGCCCGAGGAGCTGCATGAGCCGGTACGCGCGCCGACGGAACTGCTTGATCGTGAAGGCAACTCCCGTCTCGTGCACCAGCACGTAGCCGGATGCCGTGTACGCCTCCCCCAGGGCGAGCCTCTCCTCGGCCTGGAGAGCCCGGAACGCCTTGAGGGTAGCTAGCACCGGAGCCGGCAGCGGCAGAGCCCGCTCACCCGCAAGAGACTTGGTGTCCTTCTCCACCACGTAGCGGTTGCCCATCATCGTGCGCGTGTTGGCGATGATGATCGTGGCGTTCTCCAGGTCAACGTCTTCCCACCGAAGTCCGCAGACTTCAGCTGGACGAAGGCCCATCAGCGAAAGGAGAAGCGCAGCGTAGAGACGCTCTCCCATAATGCCGTGGATGAACTTCTGCACCTCCTGGACATTCCAAGGCTGTACCTCCTCCTGGTTCTTCCGCTCCTCTTTGCGCGCCCTGCGGGGAATGGTGACATGCGCAGCGACATTCACGTACACCAGCCGTCGGGTAACAGCTCTCCCCAGGGCTTCCTTCAGCCGAGCGAGGCTCATGTCCACACTCGTGACACCGAGTGGCGTGCCCGCCCTCTTGCCGCGCACGCGACCATGCGCCAGAGCCCAGTCCCTCCACTCCTCCACGTGCTCTTCAGTGAGATCCTGGAGGCGGATCTTACCAAGTCTCCCCCGTACTCGATCCACGGTAATCGTGTAGTTGTAGATGGTGGTCTCTTCGAGGTCATCGGCTTTCATAGCCAGCCACCGATCGAGCCATTCGTTCACGGTGATCTTGTTTGGCGGCACGAGCGATCCCTCGTTCCGTCGGTTAGATATGTTTGCGTACTCGGCCCTCGCCTCCTTCAATGAATCGAAGGTGCGCCTCAACTGCTTACGCTTCCCGGTTTCAGGGTCAACTCCTACGTCGATAACAAACCGATACCTGACCTTCCCTTTGGAGTCCGGCGGAAGTTTCTTGATGGGATCGGACAGAGGGCTCACTCTCCTCGAATACATGAAAACAACTGCACTTCACCACCTCTGCCAATGAGGGGAAAGGTGAATGGGCTACTTCCTCCGCTACGGCTCCACCGCCAAGCACAGCCGAAGACGAACAACACCAGCGATCCGGACGACCCCCGGTTTCGCTAACTGAGGGGCACCCGTTGTGCATCGCCCAGCAGAACGCGCTCCTAACCTTTGCCGATGCTCTCGCACCCGCCGGGACCAGTTAGACAACACCTCGCACTGACCTACCCGCGCCGAAGGCGCCACCAGGTGCCAGCACGGACAGCATCAATACTCCGCACGATCACCGGTTTGACTAACCGGTGATCACCGGTTATGTTACGTTCCCCGCCCCCGGGACACGTTCCCCTCTCTCCGTCAGCCGGTACGCGGTCAGGTATCCGAATCGGACGACGGCAATCACCTGAACGGCTCGGAGAGCGCAAGTCGACAGAACAGACTCCTCATGTCGCCCGGCGAGCTGCTGGCGAGCCCTGTTTTTCCGGGGGTGTTATACGTTCACTTAGCACCGGGAAAAGTTCCAGTCCTTTGCGGCTGCTTCTCGTCTGCCGTGGGCGAATCAGCGACTGTTCGCCAAGGCGCTCCGGGTGATCGATTAGGACGCGTATTTCGTCGAGCCGCCGGGTCGACAAGTGCGTTGTCGTTCACCCCGCAGCGACGCCGTAACGAGAACGTCTCCCGCACCGTGCAGGTCCTGCCGCACACCTTTTCCCTCGGCCAGCACCAGGCTACGGTTCCAGCCGCCTTCAGCTCTCCTCCCCCACCAGCCCGGAGTCGGAGCCAGCAGCGGCCTGATGGGGCGCGATGGCAAAACCGAATGGACTGGTGGTAGGCACGCACCGGAGTTCCCGGTCAGCGCGGGAATAGTGTTCAGGTGCGGATTTCACGCGCCGCCCCGGGCCCCGGCCCGAGTCAAGGAGCAGGCCCGTAGGCCGCGGGCGCTGTACGAGCGGCTGGACCGGCTCTGACACGGTGGGAGGGGTAGCGGTCGGCGTCCGCGGCGCCGGACCGCAGGGGCGTTCTGTGTCAGCTGCGCTCTTCCGCACTGGTCGCTCTGTTGACGGCCGTGGTCAACGCCACCGGCACCGTGTTGCAGCGGACTTCGGCACGCACGGTGCTGCCGGGCGACGCCCTCAGCACCCGGCTGGGCCCACCGCAACGGCTGAGCCGTTCACCTCCGGGCGCGTTCCGGGTCGGCCTCTTCCATGCGGACCGGCCGCCGGGCCACGGCCCGGGCCGCCAGCCAGGCCACCGCACCGGCACAGGCGGTCGCCGCTCCCGCCGCCGCGAAGGACGCCTTCGGCGCGCGCTCCAGCAGCGCGGGCAGCACCAGCATGCTGCTCATGCTCGCCACGTGCAGCTTGACGGAATCGGCGGTGAACACCCGCAGCCGCTGCGGCCCCGGCAGCGAGCCGATCTCCGCACTCAGGCTGATCGAGGCCAGCGGCACCAGAGCGCTCGCCGCTGCGGCGAGGGCCGCCACCTCCAGCAGACTGTTGCTCAGCGCGAACGCAGCCAGCAGCAGCCCCCGACCCACCCACACCAGGCAGTACGCCGCCGGAAACCGGCCCGGCAGAGCCACGAAAGTCACGTTCCCGGTCAGCAAGTTCCCGACCACCACACCGATCCCCATCGCGGACAGCACCACCGCGTACGCCCCGGCCCCGGCCCCGGCCCCGGCGTGCAACTGGCTGGTCAGCCAGACCGGAACGCCGATGGTCCACGCGGTGGAGAAGAACTCTCCGACACCGCTGAGTGCGAGCGCGCACCCGATCCGCGGGTGGGCCCGCAACACCGCCTGGTTCAACGGCATCGATGAGCATGGATGGCCGGGCATGGCCGGGATCGGTGAACGAGGAGTTGACGAGGCATGACCCCTTACCCAGTATGTCGGCCGCGCTACCACCTGTAGCCTTCGGTTGGCCGATGTCTGGAGTCTGCTGGTGGGCGGCTGGCGAAGTGACGGTGTCCTGCTGGCTCCCGGCAGCAGCAGACGCTGACGCCGGGCACCGGGCGCTGTACGGCGGGGGTTAGGCAGTTTCGTTTGGATCGGTTGGTCGTTGGTCCAGGTATGCCGTTAGAGGGTGTCTGAGAAGCCCCGTTCAGGGCAGGTGACTTGGTAGTTCCTGCACTTCGGGGAGGCGGGGATGACCGGTCGGCGGGCGTATCCGAC
>NZ_JBEZAN010000032.1:0-55939 GCF_040646595.1 Streptomyces sp. NPDC045470 | reverse complement strand
ACGTTGGTTTCTGCGCTCACTGGTGGTCCCGTCTCGGAGGAGGTCACCGATCCGTCGTACTGGGTGCGGCATGTGCGTGAGGCGGTCCGCTTCGCAGACGCCACGGAGGCGATGCGGGAGGCTGGCGTACGCACCTTCATCGAGCTCGGCCCGGACGGCGTGCTGTCCGGCATGGGCCCGCAGACCCGCACCGACACCGACAGCGAGATAGATTCGGCTTCCGAGGTGTGGCTGCCACTGCTGCGCCGTGGCCGTGACGAACCGCGCGCCGTGCTGACCACGTTGGCGAAGGCATTCGTCCGCGGCGTCCCGGTCGCCTGGGACGCGCTCTACACCGGCACCGGCGCCCAGCGCGTGGACCTGCCCACTTACGCCTTCCAGCGGCAGCGTTACTGGCTGAGCCCGGCCTCCACAAGCCGCGCCGAGGACCTGGGCCTGGAACGCCCGGGGCACCCCCTGCTGGGTGCGACCGTCGAGCTGCCTGCCTCCGGTGAGGTGGTGCTGACCGGACAGCTGACCCGGTCCACGCAGCCCTGGCTGGGCCAACTGCTGGTGGCCGGGCGTCCGGTCGTAGCCGCCTCGGCGCTGGTGGACATGGTGGTGCGCGCGGCCGACGAGGCCGGCAGCGGCCGCATCGAAGAGCTGCTCGTCGACGCCCCGCTGGTGCTCCCGCAGCGCGGCGGCGTCCGGGTACAGGTGACCGTCGGCACGGCCGACGCCGAGGGACGCCGAGAGATCGCCGTGTTCGCGCGGCGGCCGGAGGGGGAGTGGGCGCGCCACGCCAGCGGCACGCTGGCCCCGGCCGCGGCGGACGACGAGGCCGCCGCGGACGCGGCGTGGAGCGCGCACTGGCCGCCGTCCGGCGCCGTACCGGCCGACGTGCCGGGGCTCTACGACGGGTTGGCGGCCACCGGCCTCGGCTACGGTCCGGCCTTCCAGGGGGTGCGGGCGGCCTGGCGCCGGGGCGAGGAACTGTTCGCCGAGATCGCCCTGCCGCAGGACGTGGCGGTGGACGGGTTCGGCGTGCACCCGGCCCTGCTCGACGCCGCCCTCCACCTGACCTGCCTGGAACAGGCGGAGCAGCACCGGACGGATTCCGAGGGGCCGTTGCTGCCCTTCGCCTGGAGCGGAGTGCGGCTGTACGCGTCCGGCGCCACGACGGCGCGGGTACGGGTGGTGCCGTCCCCGTCCGGCGAGGGCGTGGCGGTGACGCTGGCCGACCCGGTCGGCCGGCCGATCGCCTCGGCGGGCGCGGTGGTCCCGGCACCACTGGCTCCCGGCGCGCTGGAACAGGCCGCCGGGGCGGGCCGAGACGGGTTCTTCCGGGTGCGGTGGTCCCCGGTGGACGAGGTGCCGGAGACCGGGGAGCCGGGGCGCCGGTGGGCGGTCCTCGGCGACGACGGCGGACTGGAGGTGCCCGGCGCGGCGGCGTACCCGGACGTCACCGAGCTGGTCGCCGCGGTGCGGGACGGAGCCCCGGTGCCGGACACGGTGGTGCTGCGCTGCGTGTCCGACAGCGCCCCTGCCGGGGAACCGGACCGCGCCGCCAACCCGGACCGCGCCGCCACCCCGAGCCCCGCCGCCATCCCGAACCCTGCCGCCAACCCGGACCACGCGACAGTGCCCGAGACGGCGCGCGCTGCCACGGTCCGCGTGCTGGAGACCGTCCACGCGTGGCTGGCGGCAGGTGTGCTGGACGGATCACAACTGGTGGTGGTGGTCGAGCGCGGGCTGGACGCGGACGCCGGCACGGACCTGCGGTTGGCGGGCGCCGGAGTCGTCGGACTGGTGCGGACGGCGGCTGCCGAGCATCCGGAGCGGATCGTGCTGGCGGACGTGGCGCGACCGGCCGGCTCCGGCCCTCTGGTGATGGCCGGGGTGGCCCTGGGCGAACCACAGTTCGCGGTGCGCGACGGCCGGCTGCTGGTGCCGCGACTGGTCCGGGCGGCCGGAGAGGAACTGCCGGTGCCGGACGGCCGGGACTGGCGTCTGGCGGCCTGCGGACCCGACGCCGCCGACCCGGTGCGGCCGGTGGGCTGCGAGGTGGAGCGGCAGCCCCTGGCCGCCGGTGAGGTCCGGTTGGCGGTGCACGCGGCCGCGGTGAACCGGCAGGACGTACGGCACGTGCTGGGCGATTCCCCCGAATGGTCGCGACCGCTCGGACGGGAGGGCGCCGGGGTGGTGCTGGAGACCGGACCAGGAGTCACCCGGCCGGCCGTCGGAGAACGGGTGACGGGCCTGTTCCCGGGCGCCTTCGCGGCCACCGCGGTGGCCGATGCGCGGCTGCTGATGCCGGTGCCGGACGGCTGGTCGGCGGCGCAGGCCGCCGCCGCGCCGGTGGCGTTCCTGATCGCGTACCGGCTGCTGACGCAGGCCGCACCGCGCCCCGGGGAGCGGGTGCTGATCCACCCCGCCGCCGGCCCCGAGGGCCTGGCCGCCGTCCAGCTGGCACGCCACCTGGGCGCCGAGGTGTTCGCCACGGCGCCGCCGTCCGCCGCGCCGGTGCTGCACCGGCTCGGCCTGGACGAACAGCACCTGGCGCCGTCCGCGACGGGAGGCTTCGAGGAGGCATTCCGCACCGCGACCGGCGGACACGGGATGGACATCGTGCTCACCTTCCCCTCGACAACCGCGGCCCCGAGCCCGAACCCGACCCCGAGCCCCGCCCCGGCCCTGAACCCGGACACAGCGGCGGCGGACGCGGCGCTGCGACTGCTGCGCTCCGGCGGCCGGTCGTTGTCGGCAGACGGCGCCGAACCGGACGGCCAGTGCCCTGAGGAGCTCGAATTCCACCTCGCTGAGCTGGCCGGGCTGTTCGAGAAGGGAGCGCTGCGGCCCCTGCCGGTGGCCTGCCGCGACGTTCGCCAGGCCGCACAGGTCTTCCGGACGCAGGCCCCGGAGGCGTCCACGGTGGCCAAGACGGTACTGACGCTGCCGCCCGCCGCGGCGGGCAGACCTGGCACGGTGCTGGTGACCGGCGCCTCGGGGGCGCTCGGCGGCCTGACGGCACGGCACCTGGCCCGTACCGGCCGGGCCGAGCGGCTGCTGCTTACCTCACGGCGGGGCGCGGGCGCCCCCGGAATGCCGCGCCTGGCCGCCGAACTGGCCGCCGCCGGACGCCCGGTCCAGGTCCTGGCCTGCGACGTCGCGGACCGCCGACAGCTCTCCGCCGTGCTGGCCGGGGTGCCGGCCGCGGCGCCGCTGACCGGGGTGGTGCACACCGCGGGCGTGCTGGACGACGGTGTGCTCGCCTCGCTCACCCCGGAGCGTGTCGAGCAGGTGATGCGGCCCAAGGTGGACGCCGCCTGGCACCTGCACGACCTGACCCGCCATCTCGACCTGGACACCTTCGTCCTGTTCTCCTCCGTGGCCGGTGTGCTGGGCACCCCCGGCCAGGCCAACTACGCGGCCGGCAACGCCTTCCTGGACGCGCTGGCCGCCCACCGTCGCCACCACGGCCTGCCCGCCGTATCGCTGGCGTGGGGACCGTGGGAGGACGGGATGGCCGGACAGCTCACCGACGCCGGACGACAGCGGATGTCCCGCCAGGGACTGCGGCCACTGCCCGCGGCCGACGGTCTCGCGCTGTTCGACGCCGCCCTCGGCAGGTCGGACGCGCTGCTGGTCACGACCCGGCTGGACCTGGCTGCGCTGCGCCGCACCGCGAGTGCCGTACCGGCCCTGGTCACCGGCCTGGTCCGGCCCGGCCGGCGCACCGCGGGAGGGCCGGGGCAGGACGCCGGCCGGAAGCTGGCCAACGAGCTGGCCGCGCTGCCGCCCGAGCAGTTCCACCACGCCGTCATGAACCTGGTGCGTACCCAGGCGGCGCTGGTGCTCGGACGGCCGGGACCGCAGTCCATCGAACCCGCCCGGTACTTCCGCCAGCTCGGCTTCGACTCGCTGACCGCGGTCGAATTCCGTAACCGCGTCAGCGGCGCGCTCGGCCTGCGGCTGCCGGCCGCGGTCGTCTTCGACTACCCCACGCCGCAGGAGCTGGCGGAGTACCTCCAGGAGCGGATCGCCGAGCAGGAGATCGACTACGGGCCGGTGCTCGGCGAGCTGGACCGGCTCAGGTCGCTGCTCACCGGGATCGTCCGACGGGGCGGCCGCAAGGCGGAGATCATGAGCCGTTTCGAGACCATCATGGAGGAGTTCCGCGGCGCCGAGACGGACCACGGCTCCTCCGACACGGACATCACCGAGGCGACGGACGACGAGATGTTCGACCTCATCGACAAGGAGCTGGGGATCGTGCCGGGCACCGACGGAGGAGCGGCGTGAACAACTTCGCGCAGGATCACACGCCCGGGGCGGCGGGCGGCGGGGCACCCGCCTTCGGCACGGCGGAGACCGCCGTCTCCCCGGCCGAGGAGACGCTGTGGCGGCTGGAGTCGTCGGCGCCGGACACCCCGGTGAACAACGTCTCGGTGGCCTTCGCCGTCGCCGGGCACGTCGACGCCGAACGGCTCCGCGCTGCGCTGGCCGCCGTGGCGGAACGCCACCAGGCACTGCGCACCGCCTACCGCGGCGCAGGCTCCCGGCTGGTCAAACGAGTGCTGGCGGCGGCCGAGTGCCCGCTGCCGGTGGCGGAGACGGAGCTGCCCGGCGAACCCACCCCCGCCGACCTCGCACCGGTGACCGCCGCCCCCTTCCCGCTGGACGGCACCCCACCCGTACGGGCGGCGCTGTTCCGCTCCCCGGACACCGACGTCGTCTGCGTCACCGCGCACCGGCTCATCCTGGACGAGATCTCCGGCCCGCTGCTGCGCGACCACCTGGCCGCCGCCTACGAGCAGCGCGCCACGGAGGGCACCGCAACAGCGGGAACCGCGCAGACCGGCCCGGTGCCCGCCCCGGACGCCGCGGCGCCGAACCCGCAGAGCCTGGCCTTCTGGCGGGCGGAGCTGGCCGGCGCGAGCACCGACAGCCTGGAGCTGTCCTGCACCGCCCCTGACCCGGACCGGCCGACCCTGGCCGCCGCACAGCTCGATCGCACCCTCCCCCCGCCCGCCGCGGCCGGCCTCCGCCGGCTCGCCGACGACCTCGGTGTCCCACAGTCCGCGATCCTGCTGGCCGCCTACTACGTGCTGCTGGAGGCCCACGGCGCCGGCCCCGACCTGCTGGTCGGCCTCCCCATCGACCTCCGCCCCGTACACGCCGCCCACGCGCTCGGCCGGCACACCGGCCAGGTGCCGCTGCGGCTGCGGACCGAGCACAAGGAGAGCGTCCGCGACCTGGTGCTGCGCAGCGCCGAACGGCTGGCCGCCGCCACCGCCCACGCCGCGGCGGCCGAGGCGGCGCAGTCCGGCCTGCTGCCCCCGGCCGCCCCCGGCCGCCTCCCGCTGCCCTTCCGGCACACCTTCGAGTTCCGTACGGGCACCAGCCCGGTCGCCTTCACCTTCGGCGGCCTGGCCGCCCGGCCCTTCCCCGCCACCAGCGGCACCGCCCGCTTCGACCTGGACCTGACGGCGACGGCCCCGCAGGACACGCACGGCGCCACCGCACTGCGCCTGCGCTACCGCACCGAGCTGTTCGACCCCGCGCTGGCCGAACTCCTGCTGGCCCGCTACGAGACGGTGCTGCGCGCGTTCACCGCCGACCCGGACCGCGCCGTCGGCGACGTGTCCTGGTGGAGCGGACGGGACCACGAAATCATCGGCGCGGCCAACGACACCGCGGGCCCCGTCGAGCCGGCCACCGTCCTGGACGCCGTACGCCTTCAGGTCCGGCGCGCGCCCGCCGCGGCGGCCGTCGTGGACGGTGAACGCACCGTCGAATACCGGCAGTTGTGGAACGCCGCACACGCCATGGCCACCCGCCTGAAGGACACCGGGGTACGGCCGGGGGACGTGGTGGCGATCGCCCTGCCACGCGGCGCCGAACTGGTCGCGGCAGTCCTGGGCACCTGGCTGGCGGGCGCGGCGTACGTGCCGGTGGACGCGGCCCACCCGCGCGAGCGGATCCGCCACCAGCTCTCCGACTCCGCCGCCACGGTGCTGGTGGCCGACGAGCACACCGCCGCCCTGGCCGGCCCCGACGGGCCCGCGGTGCTGCACGCGCCGCCGGCGGACCACGCCCCGCAGACACCGGCCCCCGACGCTCCGGTGGCGGACCCCGCCGCCTGCGCCTACCTGATGTACACCTCAGGATCCACCGGGCGTCCGAAGGGGACACTGGTCGGCCACGCAGCCCTGGCCAACCTGGCCGCGCACTTCGCCGCCCAGTTGGCCGCGGCGCCCGGCGACACCATGCTGTGGACGACGACCTTCGCCTTCGACATGTCCGGGGTGGAACTGTTCGTGCCGCTGGTCTCCGGCGGCCGGGTGGTGGCGGCCCCGGACCGGGCCAGGAGCGACGGCCGGGTACTGCGCGAACTGCTGGAGCGACACGACGTACGCTTCGTCCAGGCGACCCCGACGACCTGGCGGCTGGTCGTCGACCGGGCGGCGGACTGCCTGCGCGGCCGCAGCGTCCTGATCGGCGGGGAGCCGGTGCCGCTCCCGCTGGCCCGGCGACTGCTGGCGGCCAGGTGCGAGCTGCACCACGCCTACGGCCCCACCGAGACGACCATCTGGTCGACCTCCCGCGTGATCGCGCAGGACCCCGGCGCCCGGCTGGACGTGGGCCGCCCGATCCGCAACACCCGTGTCCACGTGAGCGACGCCCACGGCCGTGACCTGCCGGTGGGCGTCCGGGGAGAGCTGTGCATCTCCGGAACGGGCGTCGCACTGGGCTACCACGGCCGGCCGGAGCTGGACGCGGAGCGCTTCGGCGTCCACCCCGAGCACGGCCGCTTCTACCGCACCGGCGATGTGGCCTGCTGGCGGGCGGACGGTCTGCTCGACCTGTTCGGCCGGAGCGACCGGCAGGTCAAACTCCGCGGCAACCGCATCGAGCTGGGCGAGATCGAGGCGACGCTGACGGCCCACCCGCAGGTCGCCGCCGCCGCGGTGATCATGGTCGGCGACCCGAGCGGCGACGGCGTACTCATCGGCTGCCTGGAGCCGTCCGGCGACACACTGGACACCGCCGACGTCCACGAGCACGCCCGCGCCCGGCTGTCCCGCTCGATGCTCCCCGGCGACCTCGTCACCGTCGATCCGCTGCCGGTCAACGGCAACGGCAAGGTGGACCACCGGGAACTGGAGCGGATCGTCACCGCCCGCCGCACGCACCGCACAGCAACGAGCCCCTCCGGCACCGGCGCTCCGGACGCCGCCGACCGGCCGGGGACGGCGGCCGGCGTGGACGCCCTGACGGACCAGTTGGTGCAGGTGTGGCGCACCGTCCTGCGGCGTGAGGACGCCGACGCGGACACCGACTTCTTCGCCGCCGGCGGCCACTCCATGCTGGCCGCCGTGGCGATGCAGGAGTTCCAGAACCTCAGCGGCCGCTCGCTGGGCCTCTCCGAGATCTTCGAGCAGTCCACCCCGCGGCAGTTGGCCGCCCGCATCCGCGCGACGGACACGGCAGCCGAGGGCGCGCCGCAGACATGACCGAGCCCGGGCGGCCGGTGCGGCCGGCGCCGCATCGCCCGCCCGGGCCGCCCCACCGCCGAGATCACTCCTCGCTGCGGCTGGTCGCCTCCAGGTAGGCCAGAACGGCGCGGACCCTGCGGTTGGTGTCGTCGTCGTTGACCAGACCCAGCTTGGCGAAGATCGTGGTGGTGTACTTGCTGATGGCGCCCTCGCTCAAGAACAGCCGCCCGGCGATGGCCGCGTTGGACAGCCCCTCGGCCATCAGCTCCAGCACTGAGCGCTCGCGCTCGGTGAGGGCGGCGAGCGGATCGGCCCGGGTGGGCCGGGCCAGCAGCTTGGAGACGACCGTGGGATCCAACGCGGTGCCGCCGCCCGCGACCCGGGTCAGGGCGTCCAGGAACTGGTCTGCGTCCAGTACCCGGTCCTTGAGCTGGTAGCCGATGCCGCCGTACCCGTCGGCCAGCAACTCCCGCGCGTACAACTGCTCGACGTGCTGGGAGAGGATCAGCACCGGCAACCCGGGCACGGCGCGGCGGGCGGCGAGTGCGGCCTGCAGCCCCTCGTCGGAGAAGGTCGGCGGCAGCCGGACGTCCACGATCGCGACGTCCGGCCGGTGTTCGAGCAGTGCGTCCAAGGTGGCGGGCCCGGATTCGACGGCGGCGACCACGGTGTGCCCGTACGCCTCGACGAGCTGCACCATCCCGTTCCTGAGCAGGAAGAGATCCTCGGCTACGACAATTCGCACGGCACCGCCACAGTGATACGGGTAGGCCCTCCGGCCGGACTGTCGATCTCCAGACGACCGCCGAACGCGTGCATACGGCGTTCGATGCCGCTCAGCCCGGAGCCGCCGGCGGGATCGGCCCCACCGACCCCGTCGTCCTTCACGGTCGCGGTCAGCGTCCGCGTGGCATAACTGAGTTCCACCGTGACGCGCTCCGCCCCGGCGTGCTTGGCCACGTTCGCCAGCAGTTCCGCGACGGCGAAGTAGACCGCCGACTCCACCGGGCGCTCCGGCCGGGAGGGCACCCGGGTGAGCACGTCCACGGCGACGGCGGCGTCCAGCGCGAGCGCCTGGACGGCGTCCACCAGACCGCGTTCGGCGAGCACCGGGGGGTTGATCCCGCGGACCAAGGTGCGCAGTTCGGCCAGGGCGGTGGCGGAGGTGGCCCGGGCCTCGGCCAGCACCGCCTTGGCGGCATCCGGGTTGGAGTCCACCAACTGCTCGGCGGCGCCCATCGACATGCCCATCGCGACCATCCGGGCCTGGGCCCCGTCGTGCAGGCCGCGCTCGATCCGCTCCAGTTCCGCGGCCTGAGCCTGCGTCAGATCAGCCCGGATGGCCTCCAGCTCCTCCACCCGCCGGCTCAGCCGGGTGCGGGGGACCGGGCCCAGCAGGCGGGTCGCCATCGGCCGCAGGATCCGCCAGGCGAAGGGGGCGGCGGCCAGGCCCGCCACGATCAGGGCGACGCCGTAGCCGACGAGGGCCGGGGTCACCGCCATGTAGATGCCGTAACCGAGGGCGAGCAGCGGCAGGGCGGAGACCGGCAGCACGGTCACCGAGGCGACCACCGCCCACAGCCCGTCCCAGTGCAGTTGCGGGTCGTGGAAGCGGGCGTGCACCGCGGCCCGTCGGCGGGCCTCCCGCTCGGTCTTGTGGTACTCCTCCCCGTCCCACCAGAATCCGGTGGCCATACGGGTCACCGGCGGGACCGCGCGGTAGCGCACCTCGTGCCGTACCTCCAGCCAGTCCGCGGCGCACCGGCGGGCGGCCCTGGCCAGGGCACGGCTGGTCAGCGGGTAGACGACGAACAGGGCCGCGGCGATCCAGAAGGCCACCGCCAGCCCCTGCCCGAGGGTGGCCAGCACCCGCACGGCGAGCGGCGCCTCCAGACCGGCGGTCCAGGAGCCGGCCAGCCGGGCGCCGCCGATCCCGACGGGCACCGCGACGAGCGGCATCACGCAGGTGAGCCCGACCAGCACCACGGACCGGTACAGCCCGAGGCCGACCTCGGCACACCAACGCAGCGGGCCGCCTCCCGGAGGTATCCTCATCGTCTCGTTCCCTTCACCACGGCGATCATAATGTCAGCCGGGAGCGGACCCCTGACCGATACCGCCGACGGTACGCAGAGCACACCGGAGCCGGAATCCCGCTACGCCCCGCCACCGGTGGGGCTAGCCCCACCGCGCCCGGCAGCCGTGTCACGAGCATCCCGCACAGCCCGCCACCGATGCCGCCGCCCGCCCTTCCGAAGCGGCTGAACACCGCAGTCCGGGGACGGTGCGGCGATGTCTGTCCGCGGTGGCGCACGGTGAGGACGCGCCGTACGGCTGGGCCCCTCCCGACGGTGGGGCTGGCCCCACCCAGCCGTACGCTCAGGCCCATACCGCCTCTTCCGGCAACTCCATAGCGTGGAGAACACCTTGAGACGGAGGAGAACGACATGGCGGACAGCACCGCGATCACGACGGCCCCTGAGACTTACGAGGACCCCCGCGTCCAGGACACCTTCAAGACGGTGCACAAGTTCATCGGGCTGTACGGCGTGATCAGCGTCATCGTGCTCGGTACGGTGGCCGCCATGGCCATCACGGGGAACGAGGCCAGCTCCTTCATGTGGATCCGGGGGGCCATCCTGCTGCTCGTCTGGCCGCTCTTCCACCGGATGGCCACCCGCTCGGCACAGGGGGACGCCCGCCAGTACGACCGGCTGGCCACGGTGACCGTGATCCTGCCGATCGCGATCATCGTCGTCGACCTGATCCCCGGGCTCTGCCCGGCCTGGTACGCCGCGATGCAGGGCGTCTCCGCCCTGGCCCTGGTCGGCGCCGCGGTGCTCACCCGCGGGGCCGCGGTGCGCGGCGTCTTCCCCAAGCTGGCCAAGAAGAAGAAGGCCTGACGACCGGCCCTCCGCGACGGTCCCGGCCCGGCCGGGACCAGGAGCGGACGGGCACGCGGACGGCAGCACGTCCGCACACCGGGCAGGGCCGGGTGCATCCCCCGTTGCATCCGGCCCTGTCCGTTGCCCGCGACGGCGGACCGCCGCACCACGAAGGCCCCGCGACCACCCGCTTCGACGGGAGGTGCGGGGCCTTCGTGCTGCGGCACCGGGCACGGAACGCCGGTCAGCCGACGCCGCGTACGCCTTCCTGCCGGAAGTGCTCCTTCAGGACCTGCATGACCTCCGCACTGCGCTCGCTGATGAAGAAGTGGCCGCCGGCGAACACCCGCAGATCGCAGCCGCCCCGGGTGTGCCGGTCCCACGCCTTCGCCTCGTCCAGCGTGGTCTTGGGATCGTTGTCCCCGGTCAGCACGGTGATCGGGGTGTCCACGACGGCGTCGGGCCCGCACCGGTACACCTCGATCGCCCGGTAGTCGGCGCGCAGTGCGGGCAGCGCGGCCCGCATCATCTCCTCGTCGTCCAGCAGGGCGGCGGCGGTGCCGCTGAGCCGGCGCACCTCCGCCATGATCGCCTCGTCGCTGGTGAACGTGGTCTCGTCCCGGTGCGTGCCGGGCGCGCGCCGCCCGGAGGCGAGCAGCCGCACCGGGGGCCGGCCGTCGGCCTCCAGGCGGCGGGCCAGTTCGAAGCCGATGACGGCGCCCATGCTGTGGCCGAAGAGGGTGAGCGGGAGGTCGGGCTGGCGCCGCAGTACCTGGTGGATACGGTCGACGAGCACCGACAGGTCGTCGACGGGCGCCTCCGCGCGGCGGTCCTGCCGACCGGGGTACTGGATCGCGACGACGTCGACGTCCGGGCTCAGCGCTGCCGCCACCGGCAGGAAGAAAGGCGCGGACCCACCTGCGTGCGGAAGGCACACCAGCCGGGCGGTCGGCTTATCGGCAGGGTGAAAACGCCTGCACCACAGTTCGTCTCCGGGCGAAGGCTGGGTCATGCCGCTCCTGAAGGTAGTCATGCCGAATCGTCAAGTGAGATGAAAACGTAGCCACTTGCCGGAGCGCCTGCAAGGCGTCCGATCACGGACACGCACCCGGCGCCGAAGGTACCCGGTCAACTGTGGGAAAAGCACGGTTGAACGGCGAAGACGGCCGCACCGCGATGGTATTTGTATAAAGGAGGGAACGTGGCCGCCTGTTGTGTCGTCCCGATGACCCCGGTTACTGTTCCGCATTACGTGGCGACATTGAGAGGTGACGTACATGGGGCACAAATTCTCCCTGGTCCTGAGTCGCGAGATCACGGACGAGGAGGGGGAACTTCTGAAGGAAGCGGGTTTCTCCGGCGCGAGTTTCGCGACCGACACGCTTCCCACCGACGCCGAGGTCACCGTGACGAAGGTCGACTTCGACGACACGGTCACGCCCACGCTGGCCGAGGCGATCGAATCCGCCCTGGAGGCGGTGAAGAAGGTCCCTGACCTCACCGTGCCCGGCCTCACCGTGCCGGCCGTTCCGCAGCCCCCCGCCGCCGAGGACGGGGACGTGGTGGTCGGCGAGGTGGTCAAGGAGCCCGTCGGCAAGTAGAAGGCCCAGCACGAGACAAGGGCGCCCATGAGGGCGGGCACGGGCCGCCGCCCCGTCCCCGGACGCCCGCAGCCGCCGAGGCGGCTGCCCCGAACGCAGCGAAGCTCCGGATTCCAGGCCGAGTTCCCGTACCGCCCTGGCCCTGGCCTCGCTGCGTTTTTGCATGCCCGCCGGGTCCGCGCCCGTCGCGAATCGATGCTCGCCGGACCTCGGCCGACTGTTCAACCGATGCCCGCCGCACGGTTGAGCGTCCTTCGCGCACACTCCGTTTCACGGAGTTCGGTTGAACAGAGGGAGCAGTTGAACACCGGATTCGGTCATTCGCATTCGGCCCCGAGCGCCGGTGGCCCCCGCCGTCGGCCACGGGCGCAATGCCCGCCCGCCGGGCCGGTGGTGCGGTGACGCGATGGATTCCCTGTACATGGAACCAGGTGGCGGCCGGAACCGTCTTCCGGGTCGGAACAGGGCGGACGACAGGGCGCTCCACGTCGCGTCGGGCTCCGCGGTGCTTCTCCGGACCTCCACTACGCGGGGGGAACGGGATAGGATCGCGGCATCCGGTTGGACGTGCAGGCGTTTTCGCCGCACGGCGGTGATGACTGTCGTGCGGTGTTCATCGTGGAGTCACGAACCATTTCGACGGCGTAACCCGCGCGTACCGCGCATTGTCGTCAAGTACCTGGTGGTAATCGGCGAAAGGGTTATCGAGTTGATGACGGTTTTACTTCCTCGATGGCATGCAAGGCGTTCAACCCCGTGTCAGGTGACCTGAAAAAGCAGCGTGAGCGACCGTGAACTCGGGGGAGGTCCGGACGGCTCTCGAGGTATACCGCTACTGACCCGGGTACGCCTCAAGTTCCGTACACAAGGCCACTGTTGGCGTTTGGCTGCACATGATGATACGTAGTTGTCAGGGGAGCAGTGGTGAGTCTCGCACAGACAGTCGGAACAGCGGCCGGAGTCACCGGCCGGGGAGGCGGCGAGCCGGAGATTGTCTCGGTCCCGATCATCCAGGTCCTGCCCGGAGACTCACCCCGCCTGACAGGTGAGGACAAAGGGCATGTGCTGCGGCTGGCCGCGATAGAGGGCCCGCTGCCCCCCATACTGGTCGACCGCAGCACCATGTGCGTCATCGACGGCCTGCACCGCCTGATGGCCGCCTCCCTCAAGGGCCAGAAAGACATCGATGTCAGATTCTTCGACGGAAACCGCGAAGAGGCTTTCCTCAAAAGCGTCGAGGCAAACGTCGAACACGGCCTCCCCCTGTCGCAGGCCGATCGCACGGCGGCAGCGCTGCGCATACTCAAGTCGCACCCCACCATGGCCGACCGGGCCATCGCCAAGTCGACCGGTCTGGGTGCCCGGACGGTCGCACAGCTGCGGCGTTCCTCCGACTCCGTACCGCAGTCGGACTTCCGCGTCGGACGGGACGGCAAGGTCCGCCCGCTGGACGGTGCGCAGGGCCGGTTGCGGGTGGCGGAGCTGATGCGGGACAACCCTGACGCCTCGCTGCGCCAAGTGGCCCGGTCGGCAGGGGTTTCACCGGCCACCGCGCTGGACGTACGGCGCCGGCTGGAACGTGGTGACCAGCCCGTCCCCAGCCAGCGGAGCCGCAGCAGGGGCGAGGCGGGACCTGCCAAGCCCGAGCCGGTGGACCCGCCCCCCGTACCGGCCGCCCCGCCGACCGCCGTCACACTCGACAAGCTCATGCGCGACCCGTCGCTGCGTCAGAGCGAGCTGGGCCGGCGGCTGCTGCGGATGTTCCGGGAGAACGTGCTGGGGGCCAGCGAGATGAACGACATCTGTGCCTCGGTGCCTTCGCACTGTATCGAGCTGATCGTGGAGCTGTCCCGGCGCAACTCGCAGATCTGGGACGGGTTCGCCCAGGAGCTGAACAGGCGCGCCCGCATCGTGAATCCGGACTGACCGGGCCCGACCGGGCCGCCTTGCCGAGGGCCCGACAGGCGCCGGCCGGAGGGCGGGACCGGCCGCACCGTCACCGTGCGGCCGGTCCCGCCCTCCGGCGTTTCGGCACCGCCGCGGCGCAGCGGACAGGCGGGTGCCGACCGGCAAGGCCAGCGCAGGTCGCGTATCTCTCGTCGGCCGTGCGCCTCTCGCCGGTCACGTACCGCCGCTGCGGGCCGCCGCACGGATGCTCGTCGCCGGGTACGAGGCAGGCGTCCCGCGGCCGGTCACACCCGCGGCTGCCCGGCCGCGCCCCCGCCGACGGCGGAATGTTCCGGCTGGACGCTTCGCCGGCGCGGTTGACCACTCTCGGCCCGCCTTTTCGCGACACCCGGCTCATCGCGGAGAAAGGCGCAGGTCCGGCCCGGCCGAACGCTCGGCCCTGATGCGGTCGGCCACCCCGGCCGGGGTGCCGGAAGCCTTGATGCGGCCCTGGTCGATCAGTGCGATCCGGTCGCACAGCCGCACGGCCTCCTCCAGGAAACGGGTGACCATCAGGATGGTGAGCCCGCTGGCCCGCACGCTCTCGATCAGCTCCCAGGTGTCCTGCCGGGACCGCGGGTCCAGTTCGGTGGTCAGCTCGTCGAAGACGGCCACCTGCGGGTTGCCGATCAGGGGCAGCACGGTGGAGAGCTCCGCCACCCCGCCGGCCGCCTCGTCCGGCCCGGCCTCCGGGGCCAGGTCCAGCGCGGCCAGCAGGCGCCCCCAGTCCGCCGGATCGCGGTAGAAGGAGCTGTAGAGCGACAGCGCCTCGCCGAGGCGCATCCGCTCCGGCGAGCACCCGGCCCGCAGTTGGGCGTCCAGCTTCCGCGTCACCTCGGCCCGGTCCTGGTGGGGGTCGAGGCCGAGCACGTTGATGTCGCCGCCGTCCCGGTCCCGCAGCCCCTTGACGCATTCCACGATCGTGCTCTTCCCCGAACCGCTCGGGCCGAGAATCCCGAAGACCTCGCCTTCCTCGACGCTGAAGGACACATCGTCGACCGCTACGAGGTCGCCGTAGGACTTGCGGAGATGCTGCACCTCAATGACTGCGGACATGACGTATCCCTTCGCGGCCCTCATGGAATGTCGCATGGCTCGTGCGGCTCGTGCGGCTCGTGCAATCGCCCGGCCTGCGGTGGGGCGGTGTCGGCCGGGCACGGGAAACGTACGGTGCGTCTACTCGCGTCCGCTATCCCACTATGCCCCGTACCCGGTGGGGCCAGCCACACTCAATTGCCGGTCCCATAGGCCAGATATTCGCTCACCGAAAGAATCACGCCAAAGGATTGATATCTTACGCGAGCCGGCGAGTACTTCCAGCGCGGGGCGGGAAGGGATCCTGAATACGGCGCCTTGCGGCAAATCAAGTCTTCCGCGGCGAGTGTGCGCCCGCGACCGAAGTGCGACGCCGCCGACCGTCTTGTACGGACCGCGCAGACCCCGCACCGATAGGTCACGACTTGCCCGTTCACGCAGCACGCGAAGGGCGGAGCCCGGCGGGGCAGCGGCGCTGCCCATACGGGCCTGGCCACGGAAGCCCACCGCGCAAACTCCCGAGCGCGAAAGCTTGTCCGGCGAGGAGACACGCGATGGCTTCGTCCCGCCATGTCTGTCCTGCTCCGACCGTGAAGCCACCCCGTACGGCGGAGGGAACCGGACCGATCCACACTCCGGCCCGGCGACGGCCGTCCTCAGAGGTGGACGACATCGACCAGGAGGCCCTCGTGAACATCCCTTACGTACCTGGCCCCCGCCCGATGAGCCGGTCGCGGACATCCCTCGGGGCCTTCAACCGGACTGCTGCGTCGTCTGTGGAACGCCACGCACTTGGGGTGCTACCGGACAGGCCCGGCTGACCTGCTCAGGCTCGTGCCGAGCGGAACGTGCCTACTGGCCCAAGGATAAGGCCATGGGAGAAAGTGGTGTCGGCTCCACGTACAGAAGCGCGGTCCATGTCGGTGTGAATGGATGGCCGAGGAGCCGCAGGGCTACGGCGACGAGGAGCAGGCACCCAAGCCGGTCGGGGGTGGACACGGTGATCGAGTCGCCTGGCCCGACCAAGGCAAGCAACGCCGTCAGACCCTCGCGGGAACCGCGACGGATCAGAGCGGCCCGGGCTGAGGAGAATGGCGGGTGGGCTGTACCGCCCGAGAGTGCGTAGCTGCCCAACTGGCGAGGAGTTTGAGCCGGTCCTCGGACGCGGTGCCGGGTTCGGCAGTGTAGATGATCAGGTCGTGCACGGCTCGGCCCGGCAGGGGCAGGTCGAGGGACTGGAAGGTCAGTTCCAGGTGGCCGACGCTGGGGTGCTGGAGCCGTTTGACGCCGTCGTGGCGCATCAGGACGTCGTGCGCGGCCCATTGGCTGCGAAACTCCGGGCTGAGGGTGGACAGCTCGCCGACAAGATCGCGCAGTGCCCGGTCACGGGGCTCGCGCCCGACCTCGGCGCGCAGCAGGGCGGCGGTGGCGACACCGGCGGCGTCCCAGTCGACGAAGAAGTCATGTGCACCACGGTCGAGGAAGACGTAGCGGGCGATGTTGGGGCGGCCGCGCTCGTCGATGGTGACGCTGTCGAACATCGGCGCGAGCAAGGCCCGGGCCAAGGGGTTGCTGGCGACGATGTCCGTACGGCCGTTGCGTACGAACGCCGAGGACATCGTCATGGAGTCGAGCAGCCACTGGACCCGGAGCGGGACCTCGACGTCCCTGCGACGCGAGGGCGTGCGACTCCCGTGCCGCGATGACCGGGCCAGGTCGAACAGGTAGGTACGCTCGTCGCCGTCCAGTCGCAGGGCACGAGCGACCGCGTCAAGGACGTCTTCGGACACGCCACCGATGTGGCCCTTCTCCGACCGCGTGTACCACTCCCTGCTCACGCCGGCCAGGACGGCGACCTCCTCGCGCCGCAGCCCGGCGACCCGGCGTCGGGCGCTGGTCGGCAGTCCGGCCTGCGCCGGGGTGATCCTGGCGCGTCGGCTGGCAAGGAAGTCCCGGATCTCGCCGCGGTTTCCGGGCTGCTGGTCCATGTCATTGAGGGTAGCCGCTGGTCACGGCGCGAGGGGGGTGAGGTTATACCCCCCACAGGCACGACCTTCTCCGGTCGTGGCGATCGCGGTCTCCTGGGGCTCGCTCGTTCCGACACGATCCCGAGAACGGACAACGGAGATGCGACATGACGAACAAGGCGCTGACTGTGCCGGCGGTGGCGTTGGGCACATGGGACTGGGGAGACAGCGAGGCAGGCGACGGCTACTTCGGCAGTCCGCTGAGCGAGTCCGGCCTGCGAGAGGTCGTCGAGAAGGCCCGGTCGAACGGGCTCACCTTGTGGGACACCGCCGTGGCGTACGGCATGGGCCGCTCGGAGACCGTCCTCGCCCAGGCACTGACGGGCCATCACCGCAGCGAGTACCAACTGTCGACGAAGTTCACCCCGCAGATCGCGGGCGAGGAGATCGCGGAATTGGAGGCGCTGGCGGATGCCGCAGACATCGACACGCGCGGCTGGTGGGAGCACGAAATGTAGCAGTGGTCGGAACCGAAGAAGGGACCGCGTCCATTGTCCCGGTTTTCCTTCACCGGCATGGGTGGCCCGGCGCCGACCTCCTGCAACGCCACCACCGCGTGGTTCGCGGCCAGCGGCTCGATCTCCGACCGTCAGGTCTGGCCGTTGTCGGAGACGTGCATGTTGTACGTGGCGAACGACGAGGTGCCGTCGTTGTTCACGGCCTGCGCCGCAGGGGCGGCCACCGTCACGTTCCTGGCCAGTGCCGCCAGCACGGCCAGGACGGCGACGGCACATCGCCGTAACGGGGCCCGCGTCATCAGACGGAGGTGTCTCGTCAGTGCTCTGTCCTCTCCCGTCGGCCCCGTGCCAAGCGGCCTGGAGCGCTGTCAACGCCGTCTCCGCAGCACGGCGGCGAGCACATCGGTCAACGGTATGAGCGCTCCTTCCGGTCGGTGCCTGCAGTGACCGATGGGCCGGCCGGACGGCCGGCGACCACAGGCATCAAGCGGCAAAAGCCCTTATGCGTAAAGGGAGTTCTCGGACTTCCAGCCATTCCCGCATCCCGCGGCGTCGGCGAGCACCCCGGTATCCGCTCACGCATCATCGTGAGGCTGACGCGGCGAGCGTCCTTCCTGCGGCTGACACTGCTCGGTACGGCGTCCGTCGCTCGGGGGAGCAGTCCGGCCCCCGAGGCTGATTCCTGGTGGTGCCTGCTTCATGAAAATCGAGCCATGAAGCTGAAGATCGTTCACGCGCCCCCGCCCGTCAGTGACACCGAGCGGCCTGCCCCACGCTGGGCCGTGCGGCTGGCCTACGCGCTTCCGCTGCTCCTGCTGCCGTCGTGCCTGTGGCGGCTGCCCTTCGCCCTGCACTTCGACATGGGGCAGGTCCAGGATCTCGCCATGCCGCCCTACTGGGTGAGCATCCCGTACGTCCTCACGCTCAGCGTGTTGTCGGAAGCGATCGCGCTCTTGACCACCGGCCTGGTCCGGGGCTGGGGAGAGGTGGCACCCGCCTGGATTCCGGTCATCGGTGGCAGACGCATCCGGCCGATGGCCGCCGCCGTGCCCGCCGTCCTCGGCGGCCTGATCCTCACCGTGCTGTTCACCGACGTCCCGATCGGCGACGGTCGCTGGCTCACCCTGTACGGCATCGTGGAGTCCGTCGGATACGCCAACGGCACCTGGCATGCGCTTGCGACGGTCTGCGTCACCCCGATCGCCGCGTGGGGACCCATCACCATCGCTCTCGGCGTCGCCTACTATCGCCGCCGAACCACGCCGTCGCCGGGTGAGTAGCAGTTGACGCCGTGGAGTTTCGCGGGCAGTCGGCGCCGGGGCGGGACGGACGGAAGCGGATGGGCGGGAGACCGCGCACCAGCAGGCGTTGCCGGAATCCACCTCCCGGCGCCAGCGGACGGTGGGAAGAGCGGGGTGTGCCGACCATGTGCGGGCGACAAGCTGGGGTCGGTGGGCCAGACTTTTCTTGTAGAGCCAGGTTTTCAACCTGTTGCGTGAGGGGTTCCCCGTGCTCGATGTGCCGATCTGGCTGTGGGTGGCGTTCGTCGTCACCGTGATCGTGTCGCTGGCCGTGGACCTGCTGGCGCACCGGGAGGCGCATGTCATCGGGTTTCGGGAGGCCGCTGCCTGGAGCGGGGTGTGGGTCGGTCTCGCCGTCGTCTTCGGCGCCGTCGTCTTCCTGGTGCTCGGTGCGGCGCCGGGTGTGGAGTACACGACCGCGTGGCTGCTGGAGAAGAGCCTCTCGGTCGACAATCTGTTCGTCTTCGCGCTGATCTTTGCGTATTTCCGGGTGCCGCGTGCTTATCAGCACCGTGTGCTGTTCTTCGGTGTCATGGGCGCGCTGGTGTTCCGAGGTGTCTTCCTGGCCGCCGGCGTGGCTGTGGTCAGCCGGTTCACCGCGGTGCTGTTCGCCTTCGCGGCCATCCTCTTCTACAGCACCTACAAGATTCTCAAGGGGGAGGAGGAGAGCTTCGACCCGGGCCGGAGCGTTGCCGTGCGGCTGCTGCGCAAGGTTGTTCCGGTTCGGGACGAGTACGCCGGGATGAAGTTCTTCGTCAAGGAGGCCGGCAAGCGGATCGCCACCCCGTTGCTCGCGGTCGTCGCCGCGATCGAGGCGGCCGACCTGGTCTTCGCCGTGGACAGCGTGCCCGCCGTCCTCGCGGTCAGCGATGACGCCTTCATCGTCTACACCAGCAACGCGTTCGCCATCCTCGGCCTGCGCGCCTTGTACTTCCTGCTCGCGGGGCTGCTGGACCGGTTCCGTTACCTCAGCAAGGGGCTGGCGCTCATTCTCGCCTTCATCGGAGTGAAGCTGGTCCTCCAGGCGTCCCACAAGCTGTTCAGCCTCAGCATTCCGGAGATCCCGTCTTCGGTCAGCCTGGTGGTCATCGTCGTCGTCCTGGCGGTGGCCGTCGTCTTGAGCGTGAGACTCCCGGACCCGGCCGACCGGCACGGTGCCGCCGCAGGGGCGGCGGAGGGAAGCTCCTCGGGGCAGGGGCAGGGGCAGGGGCAGGGGATACGGAAACCAGGAGACCCGCCACGGGGTGGCTGACCCACCGACGTCCGGCGTGCGGTTTCCGAAGCCTGCCGCGCCAGGTGGTGTCCCCACCGAGTCAGATGCGGGGTTTGTCCCAAGCGCCCCATTTCCCTCTTTTTGGAAAATCTCTACCAAGTAAGGGCAAAGAGGGCTACCGTTGTCCTATGAACAGAGACGAGCGTGCGACGAGACCGCAGGCCGGATACATCTGTCATGTCTGTCATCACTCCGTGCCCGCGGTGCTCACGCGATACAAGACGATGGGCATTTGCGTCCCCGTCTGGAAGCCGGGCCCCTGCCGCAACCCGGACTGCCCGGAGCGCACGCAACGGGCACAGCGCCCGGCGCCCGGCGGGGCGACTGCGTAGCGCCTCCGCGGACGCGTGCCGACCGGGGCCATGACGCACGGCAAGCCATGGCTCCTGGCGGAAACCGGCCGCGCGGTCGGTACGGCCGTGCCGGAAGCGGTGCCCGTCGGACGCGGTGCGGCCAGGTCACCGCGTTACCCGCCGCGCGAGCGCACGCACCAGGAGGTCGCCATGACAACCGGGGCCAGCTCCATCCCGATGCCCACGCCACCAGTGACCGTGACCAGCGTCGATGATCGCCGAGTCGTGCTCACCTTCCGTGGCGAGCTGCACGCCGGTACCCTCCGCGCGCTCGAAACCCGGTTCGCCGATCCGCGTCTGAGCGAAGCCGATGCCTGGGTGCTGGAGATGCATGAGCTGGCGCACATCGACCTGGCCTGTGCGTACGCCCTTCTGCGCGCCCTCTCCCGGCGCCCCGACGGCGCCTCGCTCACTCTCCGTGGCGCGCGCCGCACCGTGGCGCGGACCCTGCGCCACGCCGGAATCGACGCGATCGGCGTGGTAGAGGAGTGACACCGGCGCGCCCCGTCGTCACCCACGGCGCCCGCGGCGAGTGATGCTCTTGTGGCGCTGCGGTGCCTGAGTACGGGGACGCCGCCGGGTCGGGATCCAGTCGGTCGCTCACCGTGACGATGCAGGAGCGCTGGTTCTCCGTACCGAGCCACGCGGCGAACACTGGGACACGTCGGAAGCGCCACCGGTGACAGCTCTCCGGGGCGCCGAACGCGTCGAGAAGGACCGGTGCGGCCTGAGAACCGGCTGCAAAGACAATCGCGGGCAGGAGCGGCTCACGGTCACGCGCCCGGCGTCGGTCGCCACCGTGCAGACGCTTGCTCTCCGTGACCGCGCCACGCGTCGAAACACCGCCCACAGCTCGTCTGAAAGTACATGCCGACGGCTTTCTGCTGATGCCACGGCTGTTCGTTGCCTTTAACGTTCCCCTGTGAGCTGTTCCCGTTTTCCTGTCGCGCTCGATTTCCGTCCGGCTCCGGAAGAGCTTCCCTTCCTCCTGCCGGGGCGCGAGACAACGAGGAAGGCAGTCGACCTGGTTCCGTCCTCCTCCGGGTGGCACGACGTGCGCCTACGTTTGCGGCTTCCGGAACCAGGCGAAACGGTTGCCCATACCGGGAATCGAAGTGCCCTGCCCGCCCCGGGGGGCCGCCACACGTGCGTGGTGGATGCGCCGCGCCTCGCTCAGCCCTTGTAGACGATGACGACCAGACGCCCCGGCGCCGCAGCCGTCCCGCACCGGCCGGACACCACAGAACCCCCCGGCCTTTCGCGGCTCCATCGGCGCGCGCACCACGCCCTGCTTGCCGTGTGCGCCGCGTTCGTCGTCCTCCCCTTGGCTTTCCTCCCTCTGACGCTGCCGCTCGGCTGGGACGAGATCGTCTACGCGAGCCGCTTCGCACCGTACGCCCACGGCCTCGATGTCCCTTTCGAAGCGCCGCGCACCCGTGGCGTCCCCGTCCTGATCGCCCCGGTGGCCGTGTGGTCGGACTCCCTGCCGCTGTTGCGGGGCTGGCTGAGCGTGCTCGCGGGTATCGCGCTGTACGCGGGGTTCCGGCCATGGCTGGGAGGGTTCACCGCCGCCCCGGCCGTCGTGCCGTTGGCTGCCGCCGCGTACGGCAGCCTCTGGTTCGCGCTGTTCTACACCCCGTCGGCGATGCCGAACCACTACACGGCGATGGGCGCCACGGCGGCGGTGGGCTGCTTCACCCGCTATGCGGGCGGCGAGCGCGCAAACAGGTTGCTGTACGGCCTCGCCCTCGGTCTGGCTTCGGTCACGCTGATGCGCCCCAATGACACGGTGTGGATCGTGGGCCCGATGCTGCTCGCCTTGCTCGTGCACCGCCTTGGGCGCGCATGCGTCGCGCCTCTCGCAGCGATGGCCGTGGGCGTGTCCGCGGCGATACTTCCCTGGGTGGTCGAGTCGGTCACGCGCTTCGGCGGCATCGGCGAGCGTCTCGCCCTGGCCACCGACCAGCAGGGCGGCGTACGACCGCAGTTCAACCTTCCGGCCGTGGTCGCCTCCTTGGACGGCCCACTGCTGTGCCGCCCTTGCGCGGGCGGCAACCTCTCCCTGCCCACCTCCCTGTGGTGGTGGGCGCTGCCGTTCCTGTCCGGCGCGGGTCTGCTGCTCGCCGGCCGCTCACTGCCCGCTCAGCGCGCCGGACTCCGGCTCGCGACAGCGGTCGCGACGTCCTCGGCACTCACCTATGTCTTATTGATCGACTACGCGGCGCCCCGGTTCCTGCTCATCTCGTACGCCCTGCTGATGCTCCCCGCGGCGGTGGCGTTGCGTGCGCTGTGGCAGGCGGCCCGTGCGCACAGCCGTCTCGGCGTCGTCGCACTCGGTGCCGCGCTGTGTGCCCACTTGGCCACCCAGCTCGTCCTCGTGCACCGTAACGCGGTCATCCAGTCCGCGGCGCGCCAGGACTGGACCCGTATCACGGCGGTGTTGCGTGCGGAGGGCGTCGGGCCCGACTGCGTTCTCGGCGGCAACAGTTCGGTCGTCCCCATCGCGTACACGGCCCGCTGCCACCCCGCCACCCCAGACCCGCACCGCGCCCCGGACGCCCTCGTACTCCGCGGTACCACCATCCCGCCCCCTCCGCGACGGAACTGGCGAGTCATTCCGGTCCCCAACACGTACAACGACTGGCACATCGCGGTGCCGGCCATACGGACAGACAGGTGACTCCTACTGTCCGAGGCAAGCGGTACGGCGCTGTCCCGGTCCGGTCACGGCTGCCGCGCCCACTGCGTCGATACTGCCTGTGCCCCGTCGGTGGCGACGGCCGCCGGCGTTGCCCGCCGCGACTTGCCAGCACCTCCACCCGCAGTTCGACGAGTTCGGCGACGGATCGGCTGACTCTCCGGGAAGCGGGGAACCGCCGCTGTACGAAGCACCGAAGCGTCGCCCGGTCACCGCGCTCCGCGGCAGCCGCCACGGCGAGCACCAACTGCTGAACGCTGTCGACCGGCGGGACATCCAGCGCCGTCGGACGCAGCAGGACGGCACGCCGGAACCGGCCTGAGCGCTCGGCCACCAGCCGTACGGCCACACCGGCGCCCATGGACAGCCCGAACACCTGGCACGCATCGGTGTGGTCCGCCACGGCCGCCAGGTCCGCCGCGAGCCCGGCGTACCCGTTGATCGCCTCCCGGCCGCATGCCGACCGGCCGTGCCCACGGAACGAACCGCGCGGCACGGCCCGCGAGGTTCGCGGCGCGCGCGTTCCGGTCAGCCTCCGCGTCGAGCCACAGTGCGGCGGGGCCCTCGGCGCATGCCATGGCGGACCCGCCCGGCACCCGGTCACCGCCCGGTGGCCGGGTTTCAGGCGCCGGTAACGGTCGCGCGTCGCTCACCGCGTCGGCACGACAGTTGGGTAGGGGGCCGGCGCCATGGTCGCCGGTCCCCGGCGTACCGACCGCTTCCGGGGGCTGGGGGAGCGGCTGATGCGAGTATCGCCGCTGGCCGTGTCGGTGGCCTACCCTCCTACCGGACGCGCGCCCTCCCCGCCCCCGGGTAGAGGGCACCGGCCGGGACGCGTGCTCGGTTGCGGGTCAGGAGTCCGGTTCGGGCCGGGGGAAGGGGCCGCGGTCGGCGGGCCCGAAGACGACCTGGTACGCCACCGCGTTGAGCTTCCGCCGGTGGGCTCGGGCATAGGCGCGCAGCCGGGCGAATGCCTCCTGCGGGGGTAGGCGCAGGCGCTCGGCCAGCAGGCCCTTGGCCTGTTCGATGATGACGCGGGAGTCCAGGGCCGTTTGAAGCTGGGCGTTGTGTTCCCGTACCCGGGCGAGTTCCTGTTCGCGGGCCAGGGCCCAGGCGGTGGTCTCGGCCAGTAACTGGCACGCGCCGATGTAGGCCGCTTCCAGGCGGCGGTGCTGGTGGAAGAGGTTGAGGGCTCCCAGCAGCCGGTCGGGGTGCTGCAACGGGACGGCAGTGGCGGCGGTGAAGCCTTCCGCCAGCGCCTGCGGGGCGAAGCGCGGCCAGCGTGCCTGGCTGCGCGGGTCGGCCAGTCGCACGTCGGCCAGCAGGGCGCCGGTGCGGCACACGTCCCGGCACGGGCCTTCGGCCAGGTCGACCTGGAGCCGCTCAAGGCGGGCGGCGGCCGGGCCGGTGGCGATAACCTCCTGGCGCAGCCGCGGCCCGTCGGCCAGCAGGAGGCCGCTGGCCTGGACGCCGGGCAGGTGCAGGCAGTACTCGGCCAGCCGCCGTGCCGGCGCGACAGTCTGGTGCGGGTGGTGGCAGGCGGCGCCGGGCTCCGGCAAGTCGCCGGAAGGTGCAGAATCTGATCCGGTCTCGGACATGGCGTAACACACCCATTTCAGCGACCCGGGGGCCGCAGCCGACGGGCACGAACCCGTCACGGGTGCCCCAAAACCGGCCGCCTACCCGCGGCTACGGGAGCGAGCCCGCCGCTGCGCGCCCCCTTGGTCCGCCCTTTCACTCCGGCACATCCTCACCGGGGCCAGGGCACGACCGAGCTGTCCATCAGTTGCCGTCAGGGCCCGCCGGCCCGGAACCGTTCTACCCGGCGGCTGACATCCGTCCCCGTCGGCGAGACCTTGGGAGCGTACGGTGCGGAGATCGAAGCCGTACTGAAGTTCTCGCGCTGCTCCGGTGAGGCGTCACAGCGTATTGCCTCGCCGACGACGCGTACGGCGGGGCTGCTGCCGTCGTAGGCGCCTGGGCCGATAGCCATTTGTCCGTGTGATTGCCCCCGCTGCGGAGACTCTACGCAGTGCGCCCGTCCCGTGTGCCCGGCCGTTCGGTCTAGGCGGGACTGCCGTGTGCAGTGGTCTCCGCGAAGGTGTGTCTGAAAGGACGAGGGCAGTTCCGGACGGAGGCACGGCGGCGATATGGGCAGGTGGAGCAGGAGGCAGTGGCGGGGCGCGGTCTGGTTGCCGGCCGTGATGGTGTTGTTGACGTGCGTCGGGTGGAGCAGCGCCCCCGGCCTGCCACCGGCGCCTTGGCAGGGGGGCCTGTGGGTGGATCCGGACAGCTCCGCGCACCGGGCGCTGGACGGCCACTCGGGCGGTGACGAGGAGGAGCGGGCCGTACTGCGCCGGCTCGCCGCGCAGCCGACCGCGGTCTGGCTGACGCAGAGTGATCCGTTGCCACGGGCCCGGGAGGTCACCGTGGCGGCGGAGGCCGTCGGACGGGTGCCGGTGCTGGTGGCCTATCACATCCCGGGCAGGGACTGCGGCCAGTACTCCGCCGGCGGTGCCTCGGACGCGGACGGCTACCGCCAGTGGGTCGCCCGCCTGGCGGAGGGCCTGGAGGACCGGCGGGCCGTCGTGATCCTGGAGCCCGACGCCGTGGCGCAGGCCCTGACCGGCTGCCCGCGTACGGAGCTGCGGCAGCGCCTGCTCGCCGAGGCGGTGCGCACGCTCAAACGCCGGCCCGGGGCGCGGGTCTATCTGGACGCGGGGAACCCTGGTTGGGTCCCCGACACGGGGCGGTTGGCTTCCGCTCTCGCCGCCGCGGGCGGGGTGCGGGCCGATGGATTCGCCCTCAACGTCGCCAGCTTCCACACCACGGAGGCCACCCTCGCGTACGGCGAACAGATCTCCGAGGCGCTGGGCGGAGCGCACTTCGTGATCGACACCAGCCGTAACGGCAACGGCCCGCCGCCCGCGGTGCCCGGCGCGGAGCCGGCCGGCGGCGAGGAGTGGTGCAATCCGCCGGGGCGGGCGCTGGGGCGCCTGCCCACCGCCTCCACCGGGCACCCCCGGCTGGACGCGTACCTGTGGATCAAGGTTCCGGGCGAGTCGGACGGCACCTGCCGGGGCGGGCCGCCGGCGGGGCAGTGGTGGACGGCCTACGCCGTGGGGCTGGCCCGGGACGAGCTGGGGCGGGAGCGGCGGTAGCCCGTACGTCCCTCATGTCACCTGCACCCACCGGGCCGGCGACGGGGTGCCGCGGGCGTCGCTGACGGTGAGCATGTACCAGCCGCGTGGCACCAGGCCCGGGGACTTGGGCACCGTGACGCGCAGCCGGGTGCCGTGCTGGGCGATGTCCAGGGCGATGGAGCGCTGTTCGATGTCCGTGGTGTGGGTGACCACGCTGGGACGCATCAGCCGGGCCCCGCGCACGGTGCCGGCCGCCTCCAGCGTGAACGTGGCGGCGGCACCGCGCGCGATGCGGGACGGGCCGGCCAGCACACGGGGCCGGGAAGGGCGGTAGAGGTAGGGCGGCGAATAGACCTCGATGCGTTGTTCGAAGGAGCCGTCCTGGGTGTTGGCCTCGTCGGCGAAGAGGGGGTCGGAGCCGAAGGTGGCGATCCGCCCGTCGGGCAGCAGCAGGGCCTCGGCGTGGTAGTTGCGGCCCACGCCGGGCTCGGCGGCAGGACGGAAGACGTCGTGCACCGGGTCGTAGAACTGGGCGACCAGATGGTCGCTGGTCCCCTTGCCGCGGTAGTCGCTCGACCCGCCGGTGGTGAAGACACGGTCGTCGGGGGTGAGGACCGCGTTCAGGTAGCGGGTGCCGCGGCCCAGATCCGGACCCCGGCGGTAGTGGGGCGAGGGCCGCGTCAGGTCGGCGATGGCGGTACGCCCGGTCGCCCGCGGCGACTCGCCGACGCCGCCTCCGCCCAGGATCATGACCCGCTGCTGCTGGGCGGGCGGCAGGAGTACGGAGGCAGAGGTCTCGGTCAGGTCGGCCTCGTCCAGTCCGGGCACGGGCTGGAAGGTGTTGCTGCGTACGTCCCACAGGCCCGGCCTGCGGCCGCGGTCGGCGGGGCCGTAGCCGGAGCTGGAGCCGGAGTAGAACAGCTTGCCGTCGGCCGTCAGGAACAGGGCCGGGTAGGTGGGGAAGTAGCGGTTGGGCCCGGGCGACCAGGTGCGGGTGGCGGGGCGGTAGATCTCGTTCCTGCCGGGGATGATCTGGCCCATGTCGTCCAGGCCGGAGGCGGCCAGTACCGTGCCGTCCGCCAAGGTGGCCAGACTCGGGTACCAGCGGGCTTCGGCCATGGGGGCGGTCGGTACGTAACGCTCGGCGACCGGGTCGAATTCGTAGGCTTCCCGGATGCCCTGGAAGTCTTTCTTGTCCAGAGCGAGTTTGCTGGCCGTGCCGTAGTGGTTACGGGCGTCGGCACCGCTGAGCCCGTCGATGGTGTACCGGGCCGCGGTGTGCGTGGCGCCCTCGGGGCCGGGGCGGTCGGCTTCCACGTACACCCGGACCCGGCTGGCGGTGACCCGGACCCGCCGGCCCCCGTCGAGGGTGACCTTCCGCGCCCGGGGCACCAGGACGGCGCTCTGGGAGCGGTAGGTCTTGCCGGCCGGGGAGCGGAAGACGGTGCCTTTGGGGAGCGTTTTCGGGGCGTCGGGGTACTCATTGGTGACGATCATGGTGCCGCCGGCGCGGTGAACGTCGCCTTCGAGCTTCTCGTAACGGGCGGTGCCCCCGGCCACCAGCAGCCGTCCGCCGGGCAGCTGGGCGTGCCCGCCGCAGAACAGGTCCTTGGGGGTGGGCACCTCCGCGAAGGTGTTCCCGGCCGGATCCCACAGCACGCTGCGGAAGGTGCCGGCGGCGAACTGCTTCTCGTCGTTGCCGGAACCGGCGATCAGCAGCACCTTGCCGGTGTGCAGCAGCGCGGCGTGGATGGCGTTGACGCGCCACCGCTCGGGGACCTCCACGGTCTCCCAGCGCCCGTGGTCGGCCAGATACTCCGGCCGGCTGATCGCGTACTGGTGGTAGGCCCGGGTGGCGATGCCGTGGACGGCCGGGGCGTTCAGTCCCGCCAGGGTCAGCAGGGCGGCCGCCCCGATGACCGTTTTACGGGTGCGGGCGCTGGGGCGGTACGGCACGAAGGTCCCTTTCTCGGCTGCGCGGAGTTACGACGCGGTTGGCAGGCCCCGGCCGGTGGTGACGGGGGTTCCCGCGCCGGTGGTGACGGGTTCGTCTGAACCGGTGGTCACGGGTGTGCCCGGGCCGGTGATGACGGGTGTGCCAGGGCCGACGGCGACGGCTGTGTCCGGGCCCTGCGCGGCCGTGAGCCGGGGGCGGGCGAAGCGGACGCGGGCGGGTCGGGTGCGCCGGCTCCAGCGCCACAGCACCGGCGGGGCCAGGGCGATGGCCAGCGCCATCAGGGCCCAGACACACATGGCCACCTGGGTGTGGCCGAGCAGCGGAGCGGCCAGCAGGCAGCCGGCGAACAGGGCGGCCCACGCCAGGTGGGTGGCGAAGGTGCGCCACGTGTCGGGGCTCGCGGTGTCCCCCTTGGCGGTGACCACGAACCCGGCCTTGCGGCGCAGCACCGCCGCGGCCAGCGACCGCGCGTACAGAGGAGCGGACAGCGCCGAGAGCGCCATGCCGACCGCGCCGGAGGAGCCCTGGGGCTCGTGCGGGCTGACATTGTGGCGGCGGTTCCACAGATACAGGCCGATCTGCAAGGCGGCCGCGTCGCTGTAGAGCATGAGCCACACCTGCGACTCGATGTGGATGCCCGAGGCGCCCAGCCCCAGGAACAGCAGGCAGGACAGGCCGCCCAGCATCCAGTTGACGGCCGTCAGCGGGTAGTAGGCGATCATGAGGGCGTAGTTGAGGATCCGCCCGGGCGGGAGGCTGAACACGGCGCGCGGGAACTGGCGGCCCAGGGTCTCGTAGGTGCCCCGGCTCCAGCGCAGCTGCTGGTTGAAGAAGTCGCTCCAGGCCGCGGGGCCCTCGCCGACCGCCAGGACGTCCGGGGTGTAGACCGAACGCCAGCGGTGCCCGGTGGCCGGGTTGCGGTGCCGGTGTATCTCCATTCCGGTGGCCATGTCCTCGGTTATCGAGTCGTACAGGCCGCCGACCTGCTTGAGTGCGCTGATGCGTATGCAGTTGTTGGTGCCGACGAACATGGGGGCGCGGTAGGCGTTGCCCGCCCGTTGGATCAGGGCGTGGAAAAGGAACTGCTGGCTTTCGCAGGCGCGGGCGAGGGCGCTTTCGCAGTTGCCGTAGACCTGGGGGCCGACGACGAAAGCGACATCCGGATCACGGAAGTAGCCGAGCATGCGCTCCAGGAACTCGGGCAGCGGTACGTGGTCGGTGTCGACTCCGGCCATGAATTCGTAGGCGTGACCGTGCTGGTCCAGCCAGGCGTTGTAATTGCCGTGCTTGGTGCGGGCGCGGAACGGTCCCGACGGCTGGTTCCAGTTCCTGACGTTCTTCCGGGAGAAGTGCCGCACCCCCAGTTCGCGGCACAGCTTCCGCGCCTCGCGCGAGTTGCCCTCGTCCAGCAGCCATACGTCCACCCGCCCCTCGTGGCGTACCGCCCGCGCTCCCCGCAGCGTGGCCCGCACCATGGCCAGAGGTTCTTTTCCGGGTACGAAGCTGGTCAGCAGGGCCACCCGGCTGCCGGGGCGGGGCGCCACCGGGACCGGGTCACGGGCCATCAAGGTGGCGTGCGCGTTGGACGCCACGTTGACCAGTCGGAAGGTCTCCAACAGCCCCAGGGATATGAGCATGACCAGGTCGGCGCCGCGCTCCCAGGCGCTCACGCCAGGCCGGTGCACCCAGTGCTGCGGTTGCATCAGCCACACGAGCAGCCCCAAAGAGACCAGTGGCGCGCCAGCCAGCAGCAGCGCGGTGCCGATCCGATGCCGCCCCGAACCCAGCAGGCTGCGGTAGCGCACCCGGTAGACGTCGCCGTCCGCACCGGGCTCCGGGTCGGTCAGCGGCCCGGCCAGTCGGCTGAAGCGCGGGTAGTCGTACGGTCCCTCCGCGGGCTCGCCCGGACCCGCGGGCGCCGCGGCCGGAGCCGGAAGGGCTGGACGGCGGCGCTGTGAGCGCCGGCGGAAGCTGTGCTGCGTCGTGGACATGGGACGGTCCCCGCATGCTTGGTCTGCCGCCTCACGGCAGACAGATAGGGCAATCAGGGAAAAAGGTACCGCGGGTTTGTGCGGGGGGCCTCTCGGAAGCCGCCATGGTCTCTTCGGGGGACAGAGCGTGCGGGTACCTCATATGGCCTGCTGCGGACGGCTGTGCCGACGGCCCGAGCGCTCCGACCGGCGGGCGTCCGTGCCACGGCCGGACGGGGGCCGGGGACCTCCGACCGGTGACGGGAACTGACGACCTATGCGGCATATACGCAGCACGGACAGCGGCTGACGAGTTGGTGCGTGAGAGGGAGCGGGACGTGCTTGGCCGGGCGTGTACTGGTCTCAGACGGTGATGCTGCGATCAGGGGCCAGGCCGGCGACGGCGCGGCAGGTGTCGGGCAGCCGGTCGTGGTGGCCTTCCCCGTGTTCCGTTTCTTCTTGCCCGACACGAACGCCCGCCTGCCCCCTCGGCCGGCAGCGGGCCGGCGGACCTGCACCTCGGTGGCGTCCAGCCTCAGTGCAACACCCTCGGCCTGGGCGTAGGCGAAGACGCCCTCCAGCGTCCGGAGCCGCAGGCCCGGACGCTCGTCACTCGCGTACCCCGCGCGGTTGGCAGCCGACGGACCTCACCGACAGCCCGGCTGACCGTCGAGCGGTCGACACCGAACAGACACCCAAGACCGCATGCGGCAGAGCGTGCCGCAGAGGGAACAATGTGGCCATCGACCGGTCCAACCATCCCGTACCGGGCACCCACACCCGGCGCACGCTTCCCCGCCCCGTGCCGGAAAACGTCGTCCCTCAGCCGACACCGTCCACGGCTGGGCCAGTCGAGGAATGGTCAGCTGTCTGGCACCAGCGGCCTCCGGGTGTGGGCTACGCCTGTCCGGTGGCGCGTCGACGGGCGCGGTAGGCACGCAGGTTAACGGTGTTCCCGCAGGTCTTGACGTCGTGCCAGACGCCGCTGTTGTTGCGGGAGCGGTCGAAGAAGGCCACCTTGCACCGCGGGTTGCGGCAGGTCTTCAGGCGGCGGCGGGTGTCGGCCCGCTGACCCTCGAACGCCGCCGCGATGACCAGCGCGGCCAGGCGTCGCCACCCGGAGCCACGCGGTTCGAGACGGACGAGGCCGTCCTGGCCGAGTTGGAGCGCTGCGGTGGCGGTGTGCAGGACCGGCACGGCCTCCTGGGCGTCCTGGGCGGCCTCGGGTCCCAGTGCGACGAGTGCCTGCAGGTCGTCGCGGAAGGACCGCAACTCGGTGAGGCTCTCGGCGTCCAGGATGATGTCGGGAACGGCCTGCCCGACGCCTTCGGACCATCGCGCCATGGCCTCGTTCACCCACTTCTGGGCGGATTCGATGCCCTGCAGGAGATCGGGCTCCTGAGGCGAGCCGGCCGAGATGGTGTTGAGCAGGTCCTGCACCAGGCCGAGGCTGCCCGGGGCAGCCTCCAGGTCGTACCGTGCGGTAGCGGGCCACGGCATTGCGGATGACACCTCCTGGACGACGGGGACTGGCGAGCCTTCTCATCCTTTCACGGCGCGGGTGAGCCTCCGGGGCGCCCTCGGCCGCATGCGCGGACTGCGAAGAGCCCCCGGAGAGAGCGTCGTGGTGTGGGCGACCGCCGCAGCCCGGCCCACCCCCAACTGGGTGAGCAGGCCGAGCGTGGCACTTGCGATGATGGCCACGGCGGGTTCCAGGCCGTGCCGGGCCGTGGCCGTCCGGGTCATGATGGGCACCTCCTTCCCCGTGTGCGGGGGACTCGGGGCGGTTCAGGCCCCGAGCAGGCCGACCGCGCCGTACCACAGCGGTCCGGGGTTGAGACGGTCGCCGTGCAGCCGCATCATCCGGTCGAAGAACTCGCGCGCGGTGGGCTTGTCGTCCAGCAGCCGCTGGGCGTCCCGCAGGTACTGCCGCGTCTCCTCGATGATGGCCGGGTCGTCGGGGCGGTCCTTGTTCTTGTGCCCGGCGACGACGGCGCGCGGTTGCAGCTCGGCGATCCGGCCGAGGGCGCCCAGCCAGGCCGTCAGGCCGCCACCGCCGCCTTCGAGGATGTAGGGGTGCACGTCGTTGTAGGCGATGTCTCCGGCCACCACGAGGCCGATCGACGGCACGTGGAGGAAGGTGGTGTCGTCAGTGTCGGTGTGCCCGGCCTCGTACGCCCGGACGACGTTGCCCTCCAGCAGGAAGCCGTCGGCGGGGACGGGACGGGCCAGGACGGGCGTGGCCGGGATCCGGCCGGGGAAGACCTTGTCCCACATCTGCTCACGGCCGGTCGTGGCCTGCTGGTGCATCATGCGGATCGTGCCCTCGGTTGCGTACGCGACGGCGCCGGGGAAGCGTTCGACGAGCTGTGCCGTGCCGAACCAGTGGTCGCCGTGCCCGTGCGTGGCGTAGATGACCGTGAGCCGTTTGCCGGACCGTTCCACCCAGTCGCCGACCTGCCGGATCTGGTCGTGGGTGAAGGGCGGGTCGACCAGTACGGCGTCCCGCTCGCCGTGGATCAGGGTGGACGTGATCGGGGAGGAGACGATGGCCTCGCCGTCGGGCATGCGCTGGTCGCCTGCGCGGGGGGCGCCGGGCGAGACGAAGACCTCGTAGGACAGGGGGGTTGGGGTGGCCATGGCGGCCATCTCCTCTCGGTGCGTCAGAGTGGGTGGGGTCAGGCGTGTTAGCGCAGTTGTGGGTAGAACTCGTCGAGTTCGCCGGACAGGGCGGCCTGACCTGGCGGTTCATGTGGTCGGCCAGGACCTCGTGGGCTCCCGCCTCGAAGCCGTCCAGTGCGAGGGCGGTGACCTTGGCGGGGTCGGCCTTGGGCGCGTCCTGGCCGGCGGCGGTCCGGGTGTCCATGCGGCCCACGTGCAGGCCGGTGACCAGGGTTCCCGTTCGGCGAGGGCGACGCGTAGGGAGTTGGTGAGGGGCCATTCGGCGGACTTGGCCGTCGTGCAGGCCGCGGTGCGGGGACGGCGAGCCAGGACGGGACGGAGAGCATGGACAGCACGTTGAACAGCGCGCCGCCGCCGTTCCGGGCGAGGGCGGGCGCGAAGGCGCGGCTCATGCGGAGCGTGCCGAGGACGTGCGTGTCGAATTCGAGCTGCCAGCCGTCCAGTCTGCTTGCCGGCACGTTCGAACCGGTGGTCGGTCCGGCGTTGTTGCTCGGCAGGATCACGTCAGGCGTGGCCTGGGCGGCCGACGTGGACCTGCCGCGGGTCGGTGATGTCGAGCCGGATCGGCACGACTTCGGGGATACGGACGGACTCAGGACCCCGGGCACCTGCATGGACCTTGGCCGCGCCGCGCTCCGGCAGTGCCGTGGCGAGCTCCAGCAGTGCCGTGGCGAACTGTTCTCCCCAGGCCGCGGTTGGCGCCGGTGACGAGGGCCACCGCTCCGTTGCCCTGCATGGTTGTTCACCTCCTCGGCGGCACCCAGCCGTGGGGCGCCCCCGATCGATCGTGCGGGGGGCGAGAGGTTTTGCCCGCCCGGACGCCGCCGGAACGGCGACGGGTGCGGGCCTGCGGGTCAGGCCCGGTAGAAGTGGTCGCGCCCGACGACACCGCCGACGCGGTTGCCGAGCTCGTTGGAGAAGGCCAGCAGGTTGTCCAGGGGGCGGTGCTGGATGACGGCCCGGGCGATCTTGCCGTCCTCGTCGACGGTCAGGATGGTGGAGCCCCGCAGCTCCTTGCCGCCGAACGCCTTGGCCTCCCACTCGATACAGGTGCGGGTCCCGTCGGTGATCTCGTACGTGAAGACGAGGGCCTCGTAGATGCCGCTGGCGGCACCCATGACCTGCTTGACGTTGTCACGCCCTTCGACCGGGCTGCGCAGCGCGCTGGCTTCGAGAACCACGTCCTCGGCGAACGCGGCGGCGAAGGCCTCGGCGGACTTGGCCGCGAACGCTTTGGTCCAGGGCTGGGCCTCGACCTCGTCGGTGGTGTTCGTCTTGGTGGTGCCATTCATGGGGATCACTCCTGCTCTGTGGTGCGGGCGGTCGCTCCGGCACTCGGGGGAGGTGACGGGGACTGCCTCAAAGGCATGTAATAACCGTAGCACTTTTGAGTATGTCGGCAACTGGTGCGAATGATCCGATCGCCAATATGTACACCACGAGGACACCTGGGTGTCTTCGGTAAACCCACTTCTCGCCGGACATGGCCGTATGGTCTATGGCTCTTTCGCTCAGCGGGCTGCGACCAGGTCCCTGCGGGGCTCACCGGCTCAGCTCGACGGCAGCGCGCTCGACACTCACCACGGCAGGCGGACGACGCGCCTGGACGGCCGCTCGGCACGATGGCCACCGATCGACACGCCCGAGTGGTCTCCGTCCGGAGCGCCACGACTCCCCGGAGAGGAGGAACCGTATGAGAGCCGAAGGCGGCGCGGGCAGGCGCACCCGCCTCCAGCGCACCGGCAGGGACGGTCGGACGCTGGTCTTCGTCCACGGCTTCCTCGACGGCAAGCGCCTCTGGGACGACGTGATCCGGGAGCTGAAGACCCAGGGTGTCCGGACCGTACGGCTGGACCTGACCGGACTGGGCGAGCGCACGGACGCCGACGGCCCGTGCATGCTGGACCGGCTCACCGCGGTCGGCGCCCGGGTTCGGCACGAGGTGGTGCGCGCGCTGGCGGGCTGCTGGAACGTCGGCCACCCGAACGGACGGCGGCCGAGCCGCTACCAGTATCCCGTGCTGGCGATCCGGGGCGCGGACGACGGCTTCATCACCGAAGGGCTGGTCACCGGGGGAGTGCTGAGGCGCTGCGGCTCCATCGAGGCAGCCACGGTCGACGGCGCCGGGCACTGGGTGCACGTCGAGCGGTCCGCTGCGGTCGCTGCGCTGCTCGATGTCCTTCCCGGCAGAAGGCGGCGTCACGCTGCGCGGCCGGCTGTTCCTCCCGGACGGCCCCGGCCCGCATCCGGTGAGATCGCTCGTGACATGTGAAAGCCCGGCTGGCTTGCTCCGCCCCTGTGCGGCACTGGCCCGGCCGGAGTGGTCCGACCGTTACGCGACCCGGCCGAGGAGTCCCGCTATCCCAAGCGGCACACTGTCCGAACCGGCATGGCGGACCAGGTCGGTGCGGACGGCATGGAACTGCTGCGCGCGATGTGGTCCGAGCAGGCGCCACCGCAGGTAAGAGACCTCAGGGCAGGGGAAGTCCTGCGACAGGTGTGGATCCGGCAGCTTCAGGCCCGCGACGACGCAGAGCGTTGGCGGGACATGAAGGACGTGCCGCCCGGCAGCCTTCGCCTGCGCTCGCCCTGCGGCCTTGAAGCCCGTCCCGGATCGAAGCGGGATCTGTCCTGGGGCGGCTATAGGGCCCACTTGACCGAGGTCTGCGACACCGACGCCCTCATCCCTGGCCGGCGGGGGCCTGTGCCTCCAGGGCGGTGAGCAGTTCGGTGAGCGCGGGGAGCGACCGTTCCAGCGCCTCGCGGCTTTCCGGGTGCAGGCCGTCCAGGGCGCGGCGCAGGGCGGCCGTGCTGGTGCGGTCGTACCGGTCGAGCATGTCGAGGGCCTTGGGGGAGGCGGTGAGGTGGGCGGTGCGCAGGTTGGTGGGAGAGGGGGTGCGCTCTACCAGGCCCGACGCGGTCATGGTGCGGATGAGGTTGCTGACCGTGGACGGGGCTGCCTTGAGCTGGGAGGCGGCCTCGCGTGGGGTGACGGTGCCGGCTTCGGCCAGGACCCGCAGCAGTTCGATCTGGGCCTCGGGGAGGTCGGGCAGGCCCTCGGAGCGACGGGTGCGCAGTACGGCCCGGCGCAACGGGCCGAGGAGTCGGCCGAATTCGGTCGCGGTGTCCATGGCCCCATTGTGCCTCATCTAAAATTTTGCAACAAAACAGTTTTGTTGCAAAATGAAGCGGGGTGGTGAGGATCCCGCACTCGCGGACCCGTCGCCCTCGGCACACCCGTGACGCCTCGCGTCCGAACCCCTCGTCCAAGGAGGAACCCATGACCACTGTCGCCGACCCCGCCCCCGCCCAGGACCTCTCCGGGATCGTCGGCCACCGCTTCATCTACACGTACGCCAACGGCTGGCAGTACGAGATGTACGTGAAGAACGACCACACCATCGACTACCGCATACACAGCGGCCACGTCGGCGGGCGCTGGGTCAAGGACCAGGAAGTCGACCTCGTCCAGCTCGACGACGACAGCTACAAGGTGTCGTGGACCGAGCCCACCGGCACCTCCGTCGCCGTCAACGTCATGCCCGGCAAGCGCCGCCTGCACGGCGTCATCTTCTTCCCCGACTGGATCCGCCGGCACGGCGAGCGCACCGTCTGCTTCCAGAACGACCACCTGGAGCAGATGCGCGCCTACCGCGACCAAGGCCCGGCCTACCCCATCTACGTCGTCCCCGAATTCGCGAAGATCACACTGTTCGAACATGTCGGTACGGACGACGACTCGGTGGTCTCCACCGCGCCCGGCGACCTCCCCGACGGCTGGGCCGACCGCACCAACTGACAAGCGCGGACGCCTTCATGGCCGGGCATGCCCGGGGCTGCTCCCGTCGGCTGCCCGGCCGTCCGGGCCCGTACCGCGTCGGCGTCCAGGTGCTGGGCGTACGTCTTGCGGGCGCCGTCCGAGCGCTGGTGGGGGGTCCGGGCCGCGGCGAGGGCTCGCATGCAGCGGCAGTTCGGCAAGCTGGTCAAGATGGATTGTGGCTTGCGCTGGAGGCTCTGTCGTACGTACCCGGGCTCGCCGCTCCCGAGAACCCGGAGGAGCGGGACTGCGAGGGTGCGGGCGGTGCGGCCTATCGGACGCACGCGGCAGAGAAATTCCACACGCGCACAAGGTCGCAGCCCTTCGAGCTCGATAAGCCGAACGTCGGGGCGATCTCCTCGGCGCTCGCTGTCCCGCGCCAGGTGGCGCTGATGAGCTCGGGGTTGCACCGGCCGTAGTCCGTTTCTTTGCTCGGGCTGGACATTCCTGTTATAGGCGCCTTTCGCTTTGGTTGCTTCCAGGCGGTGAGAAAGCGGGGAGAACATGGCCGGCCAGGTGTCCTGCTGTGCTCTCCATTCGAGCAGTGGCGCCGAGACATTTGTCCGCCCAGCGGTCAAGTTCGTCCATGTGTGCAAACCCAGCTGATTCTTCGTCTGCTGGTGGTGTAGCGTGCATGGCGGCGTGACCTCGGCTGCGGGACCTGCTCTGCGAGTTGGCCGACCTCCAGGGCCAGATACGCACCGCCGAAGATGACTCACAGGACCCCGGCTGGATCGGTCTTCACGAAGACTTGTGCACCGACATCAAGGATCTGCGCACGCTCGCACCGCGTTGCCCTATCGTGATCGGGTTAAGGCGCGTTGAGCCCTAATGGTTCAGGAATCGGGGGAGCCACTGTGCCTCTGGGGCGACCGTCATGCTCGCCGCAGAGCGGAGCGGCAGAGGGTGGCTCAGGCGTGCTGTCGTGAAACGGTGCGGCTCTTCCGAAATGCCGAGCGATCAGGCAATGAGGTCGTATCCGTCCCGGTAGGGCCTGGCGTCGGCCCCTGCAGAAGAGCGGCACTCGGGTCCGGGTCGTGGCAGTTGTGCCGATGACCGACGTCCTGCCGGCCGGTGGTGCTGAGCTCGATACGAATGAGCTGGATGCCCGGTGGGTGGATGCCTGGCGGCCGAAACAGGTCGCGGAGCGGTTGGATGAGGTGGATACGCCCTGGTGCAACGCGGCGGGGTGGGCTGGATCTGTTCCGCGGAGGGCGGCCGCGGCCGCATGGTGATCTGGAGATCGCTGTGCTCTGGCTGGATGTTCGGAGATTCGAGGCCGCTGCGCCGAGTACGAGTGGGACGCGGTTGCCGACTCGCTCCAAAGCGATCTGCGGTTTTGTGGCCCATGTCCCGTGTCCCGCGCTTCTCGCGCTCGCTGCGCCACACGGCCCGACATATGCGTACGCCCGAGGCCCACGACATCCTGGACCTGTTCGTGGTGACCAACCTGCCCTTGCCGCCAGCGGCGCTACCGCCGTCAACCTGGCCCGATGAGCCGCCATTCTGACACCCGCCATGGAGATCACGAAGATCACTCTTCAAGTGCAGCCGACTCCGGTCATCCGTGCAGCCCACTCCGGAAGCTGACACTTGAAGTCGTCGCTCATGACCCCGGACTGTTTCATGAGGCGTTTCAGATGCCCAGTCGTTTGCAACAGCTCATGAAATATGATCGCCGCAGGTGGCGACCGCCCGGCTGGGTGTTTCATGAGCGACCACCTATGAAACACGCGGGGCGAAATCGTCCGGGCACTGTTGCCGACCTACCTCCATGTTCCGTCGGCTGATGAGTGGTGGGGCCGGGGACCGGGCCGACGCCGGGTAGCGTGGATGGAACCGAGCAGATTGAGGGACTGGTCACTAGGGCTGCCTGGTTCGGCGTGGTAGATGACGAGCTGCTGGCCGGGGGCGTCGCGTACGTCGAAAGCCTGGTAAGTGAGGGTGAGGGGGCCGACGTCCGGGTGGAGGAAGTGTTTGGCGTCCTGGGTCTTGCCGCGCACGGTGTGGGCGTTCCAGAGGCGGGTGAAGTCCGCGCTGTGCTCAGTGAGGGTGCGGACGAGTTCGCGTAACCGTGGGTTGTCCGGGGCGAATCCGGTTGCCTCGCGAAGGTTGGCGACGGTGGCCTGTGCTGCCCGGCCCCAGTCCGTGTAGAAGTTTCGGCCCGCGGGGTCGAGGAAGGTCATGCGGGCCAAGTTGTCCGCCGGCTCGAACGGTGCATAGAGGGCATCTGCCAGGGCGTTGACGGCGAGGAGGTCCAGGGTCCGGCTCATGACGAACGCTGGAGTGTTCGGGTAACCGTCCATGAGCTGTCGCAGCGAAGGGCTGACCCGCTCGGCGGCGTGGACGGAGGGCTGGTCGTTCGGCGCGGCCCCGGCCAGCCGGTACAAGTGTGCGCGTGCGTACGCGTCGAGGCGCAGCGCGCGGCTGAGCGCGTCGACCACCTGGGGTGAGGGGTTGCGCTCGCGGCCTTGTTCCAGGCGGGTGTAGTAGTCGGCGTTCACTCCGGCCAGGACAGCGACCTCCTCGCGGCGCAGTCCGGCGACTCTGCGGGCCCCGTAGCTCGCCATGCCGACGTCCTCCGGCCGCAGGCCGTCGCGGCGTGCGCGCAGGAAATCTCCCAGGTGGTTGTCGTCCATGTGTTCAGGCTAGGCGGCGGCCCGGTGCGCAGCCTGGGTGTGCCACACCCAGGCAGCGCGCGTCCTGGTTGAGAGACGCTGACCTGCCCAGACTCGGTGGAGCAGGAAGGACGACACCATTTGAGGAGAGGAATCCGCCATGGCCGGAACTGTTGAGGGCAACCACGTCGACGTGGTCGGGATGTGGGTGACCGCGGATGGTCACATCCGTCAGGAGCTGCTGCCGGACGGCCGCTACGACGAAGCCCGAGGCGAGCGGCACAGCGCGTACACCGGCCGGTACACGGTGACCGGCAGCCACCTGGACTACGTCGACGACACCGGGTTCACCGCCACGGGCGACATCCGGGACGGGGTGCTCTATCACGAGCACCTCGTGCTCTACCGGGAGCAGAAGTCGTCGTAGGGAGGCCCGGCCACGGCTGCCCTGGGCACCGGGGCGAATCCGCCGTCGGCGGACCAGAAGTCCCGGCACAGCAGTCAGCCAGTCAGTCAGCAACGAGAATCAAGGACCGTATCCATGACAGGACAACGACTTGCCGGCAAGATCGCGCTGATCACGGGCGCGACCGGCGGCCTCGGCACAGCGACCGCCGAACTCTTCGCCCGAGAAGGCGCCAGACTAGTGATCACCGATCTCGCCGAAGGCCCCCTGCGGGACCTGTCCCACCGGATCGGAGCACAAGGCGCGGAGGTCGTCGCTGCTCGCCTCGATGTCTCCTCCGCGCGGGAGTGGGACGAAGTGATCACCGTCGTACGCGACCGGTTCGGAACGCTGGACGTGCTCGTGAACCTCGCCGGCATCCTGGACTGGCCAGGTATCGAGGACACGCGGGAAGAGGCTTGGGACCGCGTCATCGACGTGAACCAGAAAGGCACATGGCTCGGCATGAAGGCGGCGATGCCGCTCCTGCGTGCGAACGGCAACGCTTCTGTGATCAATACGTCGTCAGTACTCGGCCTGGTAGGAAGCGGTGCCGCTGCGGCCTACCAGGCGTCCAAGGGGGCCGTGCGCCTGTTGAGCAAGACCGCCGCGGTCGAGTACGCCCGGCAGGGAGTACGGATCAACACGGTGCATCCCGGCGTGATCGCCACGCCGATGATCCAGGAACTCCTGGACGACCAGGGCGACCAGCAGCCGGACATCCAACGCACCCCCATGCGCCGAGCCGGCCGCGCCGACGAGATCGCACCCGCGATCCTCTTCCTGGCCTGCGACGACTCCTCGTTCGTCACCGGCGCGGAGCTGGTGGTCGACGGCGGGCTCACCGCGCACTGAACAACCCAGCCGTATGACGTTCACGTGGGCCTGCTGTGAATGCGTCAACGGCGCGGCCCACCCGGTCCGCGCACCGCACCACTGCACAGCACTTCAGGTGCCCTGCACCGGCGCCCGCACTCACACTCGCCTTCTCCAGGGACCGCATCATGACACCTGCAACCGCATCCGCCGCAAGGTCCGAATCCACCGAGTTCGCTGGGAAGATCGCCCTCGTCACTGGAGCCGCGCGAGGGGTGGGCCGGGAGACCGTGGCGCTCCTCCACGCCCGCGGTGCCCGGGTCGTCGCCCTCGACCTCCGTCCCGACGTCACGAACCTGGCGGGGGAGTTTCCAGGCGTCGTCGCGACAAACGGTGACATCACCCAGGAGGAGACCGCCCACCGCGCGGTGGCAACGGCCCTGGACGTCTTCGGCGGGCTGGACATCCTCGTGAACAATGCCGGGCGCACCCAGAACAAACCCGTCACCGAAACCACGGCCGAGGACTGGGACACCGTGATGGCGGTCAACGCCCGCGGCTCCTTCTTCTGCGCCCGCGAGGCATTCCGGGCCATGAAGAGCAGTGGCGGCGGCGCCATCGTCAGCACCGGCTCGTACGCCTCCACCGTCGCCCTGCCCGAAGGCGTCGCCTACAGTGCGTCGAAAGGTGCTCTGGCCCAACTGACCAAGGTGCTCGCCGTCGAGGGCGGCCCGCTGGGCATCCGCGCCAACCTCGTAGCCGCGGGCGTCATCGAGACGGACTTCCTCGACACGATCCGCTCCGACAGCCGCGCCTACCTGGCGTCCTTCGCCGCGGCGCAGCCACTGGGACGTGTGGCGCAGCCCGAGGAGATCGCCGAAGTCCTGTGCTTCCTCGTCTCGCCCCGCTCCAGCTTCGTCACGGGAGCCGTGGTCGCCGCTGACGGCGGCTTCACCGCGCTCTAGCGACGCATCAGACAGCACATGTCTGGCGACCACGGCCCGCAGGCCCTGGTCGTCGGCACTTCCACTGGATGATGTAACCGGGAGGTGCCCGAGTCGCGCAACGGCATAGCCAGGCGCCCTGACCGTAGCCGCCGGCTCCAGCACTCCACGACAGGGACCACTACTGGCGGTACCGCGCACAGTTTTCCGCTGTCGCGTCTGCGCGGCCGAGCCTTCGGCCGTATCCGCCGCTCGCCATTCCTCCGGGCGCCGAAGAACTCTGCCGTGAGTTCTGGCGAGACGTGCTCGGCATGACGGAGCTTGAGAAGCCACCGGCGCTGGCCGCTCGCGGCGGGTGCTGGTTCCGAGGTGGTGGACTGGAGGTCCACCTGGGTGTCGAAGAGGATTTCCGCCCGAACCGGAAGGCCCACCCGGGCATCCTGGTGACCTCGCTCCACGCACTCGCCCAGCGGCTGGAAACCAGCGGAGCAAGCGTGACCTGGGACGACGACTTCCCGGGCCACGACCGCTTCCACACGTCCGACAAGCTGGGCAATCGGCTCGAATTCCTTGAACCGGTCCGCGACCACTGACACGAGCGCGAGGGGGCGAAGCCCCGGCCCCGGGACCCGAGAGGCCCTGACGGAAGCCGGGCCGGCGCCGGGTACGCGGAGCACACCTACTGCTGACAGGGGCAGAACGTGTCCCCGCGCGGATGTGGCCGAAGTCCGCGAAGGCTTGTTCCTTAACCTGACAACAGTTAGTGTGTTAACTATGGAGAGAGTGAAGCGCGAGAGCACGCTGGAGCTGATGCGGTGGGTGGTGTGGGGGCAGCGACGCATCGCTGATGAATGGATACGGGAACGCGGCCTCACGCACGAGCAGAGTGCCGTGCTGGCGTACCTGACGAAGAACCCGGATGCCATTCAGCGTGACGTCGCGCGGGCCATGCGCACCAGTGCGCCGAGCATTTCCCGGCTCCTGGCCGGACTTGAGCGGCGCGGACTCGTGGAGCGCCAGACCCAGGAGGATGACACGCGCAGCCGTCGGGTGCTTGTCACTCCAGCGGGCTCCGAACTGATCCAGGGTTTCGAAGAGGCCATGGACCATGTCGAGGAGTCGATCCTCGCGCCGCTGGGCGCCGCAGGGCAGGCGCGGCTCCATGAATTGCTGGAGCAGCTCGCGTCCCGGATCGAGCCACCCCGCTCTCCCTGACCCGGCTCTACTACCCGCACGGCGGCCGGGAGCCCCAGCGGGCAAAGCCACCGGTTCACCCACCAGCAGCAAGGAACGCATGCATGACTCAGATCACGATCATCGGTGCCGGTCTTGCGGGACTGACACTGGCACGCACCCTGGCGGTTCATGGAATACCGGCCACGGTGTACGAAGCGGAGGCGTCTGCCCAGGCCCGGGGCCAAGGCGGCATGCTCGACATCCACGACTTCAACGGCCAGCACGGGATCCGTGCCACCGGCCTGATGGACGGCTTCCGGTCCCTCGTCCTCGAAGGCCGCCAGGCATCCCGCGACGTGGCACCCGACGGCACCATCTTGGCGGACCGGCCCGACGACCCCGCCGGAGGCCGCCCCGAGGTGCAGCGCGGCGAGCTGCGACAGTTGCTGCTGGAATCCCTGCCTGCCGACAGTGTCGTCTGGGGCCACAGGACCCGGAGCGTGCGGACCCTCGCTGACGGTCGTCACGAAGTGACCTTCACCAACGGATCGACGCTCGTCACCGACATCCTCGTCGGTGCCGACGGCGCCTGGTCGAAGGTCCGGCCGCTGCTCTCCGATGCCACGCCCGCCTATGCCGGACGCTCGATGGTCGAGACGTACCTGTATGAGAGCGACACCCGGCACCCTGCCACCCTGGCGCTGGTCGGCGGCGGGTCGATGACCGCCTACGACGAAGCCAACCGCATAGGTCTCGGCGTGCAGCGCGAGCGCGCGGACACCCTGCACGCCTACGCCATGTTCGACCAGCCGCTCGACTGGTTCGACGGCATCGACTTCAATGACGGCCCTGCGGCCGCCCGCACGATCGCCGCGATGTTCGAGGGGTGGGCGCCGGAGCTCGTCGCCCTGGTCGCGGACAGCGACATCCCGCCGATCTTTCGCCCCTTGTACGGGCTGCCGATCGGGCACCGCTGGGAACATGTACCCGGGGTCACGCTCATCGGAGACGCCGCGCACCTGGCACCGCCGGACGGCGAAGGAGCGAACTGGGCCCTCTTCGACGCAGGCCAGCTCGGCAACGCCATCGCCGAACAGCCCAAGGACATCGACGCGGCCATCCGCGCCTACGAAGCCGCGCTCTTCCCACGGAACATCGAGACCGCAACCGCCGCCGCAGCCTACTACCCCGATTTCACACCCTGCTGACCACGGCAACCAGGCAAGTCTGAGGTTCTACCGCAGGCGTTGGACGTGGCGGTGGGTGATCAGGCAGGTGGCGAGGCCGAGGAAGGCTTCGCGGCGGTACTTGTCGTGGCCGTAGCCGCGGCCGGCGAGGAGTGTGTCCGGCCGACGTCCGGGGCGGCCGACGACGCCGGCCACGGCCGGGGCAGGTTGGTCTTGGCCAACGGGATGCCCCGGCCGCCCGCAGCCGCGCCACCGCGGTCGCGTCCACGTCCGCGACATGATCCTTGAACAGGGCGGAGCCGCGGGCGCTCACCGCACCGGCCACGTCCAGCGAGTCCTTGACGGTGAACGGCACGCCGTGGAACGGCCCGAGGTCCTGACCGGCGGCCACTGCCGCGTCCGCTGCTGCCGCCGCGGCGAGCGCCTGGTCGGCGAGTACCGTCACCATGGCGTTGATCTTCGGGTTGACGGCCTCGATCCGGCGCAGGTGCGCCTCGGCCACCTCGGTGGCGGACACCTGCCGGCTGCCGATCAGCTCGGCCAGCCCGGTCGCGTCCCACCTGTGGAGCTCGTTCTCGTCCACGGCTCCTCCTGGGGTGTCTCGCGTCGGCAGGGCGGCGCCGGCCGTCCGGCGGAATCCGGCTGACCTTACCGGGCGGCCCTGGCCGGCACGTCCGCTGCCCTTCCGCAGGATGCCCCACCCTCCCGGGCAGGCAGCGGAGGGGGTCCGAGGTGTGCGGTCGAAATCCGCCCGCCGCGAAGGCGAGAGTTACGGACGACGCGGACCTGCTCCGGCTGACGTGCCAACAGCTCAGTTGGCGAGGGGGAGAGTTCCCGTCAGCGCAGGGCGGGGGCCGGGCGGCCGGCCTCGGTGGCGAACCCTGGCAGGTGCCGGTCAGGTCGGGGAATTCCATGGTCCGAGCCGGGGCCGTGCACGATGCGGATCAGGTCCTCGCACGGCCGCGCGGAGGTGTCCGCGGGGGGCGGTCGGGCGCGTCGAAGGTGGTGCCGGGCGGCGCGAGGCGCGGTCATCCGGCTGTCGATACCGCCCCCGGCGCCGGGTCCCGCCGGTGTGCCGGATCGGGATGTGTGTGGGCATCGGCTTGCGAACGCAATGGTCGCGTGAGATTCCGAACGCGGCAAGAAAGCGCGCGAATTGCACGGTCACGGCAATGGGGTGGAAATCAACTTCCGGTAAATCGTGACCACTTATCGTGCCGTCGGCTTCGTGGTGGTGGGGGCGGGGGCCCGGTGCGCTGCGGCGTGGCGCCTTGCGGTAATCGGTGAACGGTGTTTGCGGGGTTCCCGCCCGGGGAAAAGTGTCCGCCATTTGGGCAGGTCGGCCGATCGCGTGGGGCGGTGGGCGCGGGGTGGCCGACTGGTGAGAAGGTTTTGCCTGAGCAATGTTGAGCGTGGCGATCACGCTGTGATCATATGGCGTGAGAGTTGTCCGACCCCCAGCGGGAGTTGGCCCGGGTGTCGCTGCTTCGCCTATCGGCACCGCGTCTGTCGTCGATCGACGGGTGGGGGGGCTTGACGGTATCGGTACCGCGTTCTTCCGGACGCGTCCTCCCTGCGGGGTGTGCCCGAGCGTGACGGGCCCTGGGCGACACTCATCGCAGGAGGTGGCATGAACTTAGTCGAGCGGGAAGCGCAGCTCCTGGAGCTCGCCGACCGGATCAGGACGAGCGCGTCGGGACGGGGAGAGTTCTTCGTCGTCAGCGGTCCGGCGGGGTGCGGCAAGACCGCGCTGCTGGACTCGGTGTCGGCGCTCGCCCGGGCGCAGGGCGTGCGGGTCCTGTCCGTGACCGGCCCCGGACTCGACGGGACACCCGAGGTCGATGTGGTGGGCGCGGTCCGTGACCTGCTGCCCCGCGTCCCGGAGGCCGCACCGCCGCGGGAGCCCCGTGAACTGGCGGAACACCTGGTGGCGCTCGCCTTGTCGGAACCGTTGCTGCTGGTGGTGGACGATGTCCACCGGGTGGACGCGGACTCCGCGAAGTTGCTCCGGGAATTGGCCCGGCGGCTCGGCAACGTGCCGGTGAACGTCCTGGTCTCCGATTTCCGGCGGACGGACGGCTCCCACGACGCTCCGCCCACCGTCCCCCTCTTCCCCCGTTCCCGCAGGCGCCGGTTCGTCGTGGAACCGCTGTCCCGTACGGGGGTCGCCGAACTGGCCCGCGGCCGGCTCGGCCGCAATCCCCCACCCCGGCTGGTCGACGAACTGTTCGCCGTGACGGGCGGGAACCCGCTGCTTCTCCAGGCCGCCTTCGACGACGTCGCGGCCGCGGACGGAGGCGGCCTCGAACCGGTCTTCGGTCCCACGTTCGCGGAGGCCGTACTGGCGCAGGTGCGCATGTCCGCCTGCGCGATGACGTCCGCGGTGATGGAGGCGGCGTCGGTCCTCGGCGCGTCCTGTGACCAGGACCGTTTGGCCCGCACCGTCGGCGCGGACGCGCGCGACCTGCACCGCGTCCTGGACGGGCTGACCGCGAGCGGGGTGCTGTCGCGGGACCGGGTGCTGCACCCGCACGTCCGGGCCGTGCTGACGGGGGCCATGGACCAGGAGGCGCTGCGCCGGCTGCGGCTGCGCGCCGCCGAGGTGCTCTACGAGGACGACGCGCCGGCCGACGAGGTCGCCGGGCACCTGCTCGCCGCCGGGGATGCCCCGTGGCCCTGGGCGGTGGGCATCCTGTGCGAGGCGGCGGAGCAGGCGGCGCGGCGCTACCGATACCGGGACGCCGTAGCGCTCCTCAAACTCGCCTCGGACCGGTGCACGGACTACATGACGCGGGTGGAGGTCGAGGCCAAGCTGCTGGACATCACCTGGTGGGTCGATCCGGCCACGGTGTCCCGGCGCCTGAGTTCCCTGGTGGACAGTGCCCGTGCGGGCTGCCTGTCCGCGTGGTGGATGTCCCGGCTGTCCCGGCGCCTGGCCTGGCAGGGGCGGGCCGACGAGGCGGACGAGGTGTTCGGGCTGGCCAGGGCGGTCGGCCGGGACGACCCCGAGACGCCCATCGAACTCGCCATCAGCGACTTCTGGATCCGCCACCTCTTCCCCGGGATGCCGCACGCCACGGCCTGCGACGGATGCGAACTGAGTCCGGAACTGGTCAGCGGCGGATTTCCGTGGCTGACCAGCGCCAGCGAGCTGCCCGGGCTGCTCACCGGTGGCCGGCAGGACACCGTGGTACGTCACGCGGAGGAAATCCTGGAACGGGTGGGGCCCGGCCACTCGGACCTGGAGGCGGCACAGGCCGCCTTGTTCTCCCTGCTGGCGGCGGAACGGCTGCCCGGCGACGGGCTCCGGTCCGTGCGGGCCGTCACCGAGGACGGCGAGGCGGCGGTACCGGTGCAGTGGACGGCGATGCTGTCCGTGGCCCAGGGGGTCGCCGCCTGGTGGCGGGGCGACCCGGCCGGCGCGGTGGACTGCGTGGAGAGGGCATTGGACCAGCTCGACGCCCCGAAGTGGGGCATCCTGCTCGGGCTGCCCCGTGGCCTTCAGCTCCTCGCCATGACGGAGCAGGGGCGGCATCAGGAGGCCGCGAAGGAACTGGCGCGGCCGATGCCGGCGTTCTTCGCGCGCAGCCCGTACGGACTGGTTCACCTGCGGGCCCGCGGCCGTCACCACCTGGCCACCGGCGGACTGCGCGCCGCGGTCACCGACTTCCGCAGCTGCGGGGACATCCTGCGGTCGTGGAGGACGGAGCTGCCGGGGCTGGTGCCCTGGCGCCTGGACCTTGCGGAAACGTTACTGCGCCTGGGGGAGCGCGAGGAGGCGAGGGCGCTGGCCGACGAGCACCTCGACCTGTTCCCCGACGTCCCGGACACCCCCTCGCGCACCCGCGGGATCGCACTGCGGCTGCGCGCCATGGCCGGACCACCGGCACGGCGGGCCGCGGGCCTGCGGGAATCGGCGACGATGCTGGAACGCTGCGGCGACCTGCTCGAACTGGCCCGTACGCTCGGCGTCCTGGCGCAGACCTACCAGCACGCCGGTGAGCTCGCCTACGGGCGCCGGACGCTGCGCAGGGCGGAGCGGCTCGCCCGGGAATGCGGCGGCGTCCGGGCCCTGGAGGAGATCAGGACGGCCGCTCCCACCCGGACCGCCGGCGGCCCGCCGCCCGCCGCCCCCTCGGGACCGCCCGCCGCCGCGCGGACAACCGCCGCTCCGGCGCCGGGAGCACCCGCCCCGGCCGAGGGCAAGAGCGCCGCCACCCGGCCCACGTGGGACGCCGGGCGGACGCTGCTGACCCTCGCGGAGCGGAAGGTCGCCGACCTGGCGGCCGAGGGATACACCAACCGGGAGATCGCGGACGCGCTGTACGTCACCGCGAGCACCGTCGAACAACATCTGACGCGCATCTACCGCAAGCTCAAGATCCGCCGCCGTTCCGAACTGGGAGCTCAGGTGAGCAGCCGGTGACCGGCCGTGCGGACCGTAAGGAAGGAAACCGGTGACGCCACACAGCGCCCCGCAGGCCGACCGCTGGCTCGTCCCCTACGGGACCTGCCCCGAGCCGGAGTTCCGCGTGGTGTGCTTCCCGCACGCCGGCGGCTCCGCCTCGTACTACCCGTGGCTGCGCTCGGCGGTACCGCCGACGGGTGAACTGCTGTGCGTGCAGTATCCGGGGCGGCAGGAACGCCACCGGGAGGCCCCCGTCGAACGGTTCGGCCCGATGGTCGAGACCGTCACGGAACTGCTGCGCGCCCGCCCGCGCCTGCCGCTGGTGCTGTTCGGGCACAGCCTCGGCTCCTTGATCGCTTACGAGACCGCGCTGGCGCTGGGGGACGACGCCGGGCCGCTGCGCGGACTGATCGTGTCGGGCCGCCGCGCCCCCTCGGTCCGGCCGCCGAGCCGCGCACGCGAGATGACCACCCGGCAGGTCCTTGCCGAGGCACGCGTCCTGGGCGGCATCGACCCCGCCCTGCTGAACGACCCGGGCGTCCTGGAACTGATCCTTCCGGCGCTGCGCGCGGACTACCGGCTGGCCGAGTCCTACGTCCCGGAGCCCGGTGCGGCGGTCTCCTGCCCGATGACCGTTCTGACCGGCACCACCGACCCGCGCGTCTCCTCCGAGGACGCCGCGGCCTGGCGTACGCACACCACGGGCACCTGCACCGTGCACGAGGTCGAGGGCGGCCACTTCTTCTTCGAGAACGAGCGCCGCACCGTCCTCGACCTGATCGGCCACGCGCTGGACGGCATGCTCGGCCGCGCGGTCCGCGCATAAGAGGGCGGCCGCGCGGCGTCCCGTCGTCGGGGGCCCGGACGGGACGCCGCGGCCCCGCCCACCCACTGAGCGCACCACCCCTAGGAGAGTCAGGAATGTTCGGTTCGCTGCGCGCGCTGTCCGAGGTCCCCAGACTGGGCATGCTGCTACCGCTGTCACTGATCAGCCGCATCCATCTGAGCGGCCTGCCGGTCGCACTGTCCTTCCTCATCGCCGGCTGGACCGGCGGGTACACCACCGTCGGCCTGGTGACCGGGGCGATGGCGATCGGGCAGGCGGTGGCCGGCCCGATCCGGGGCCGGGTCGCCGACCGCAGTTCCGCCAGCGCGGTGCTGTTCGTCACCGGCGGCGGCTACGCCGTGGGGCTCCTCGCCCTGATCCTGGCGGCACTGCTGCTGCCCGCCGGGGCCTGGCCCGTGGCCGTCGTCATCGCCTTCTTCACCGGCCTGACGCTGCCCCCCATCTCCCAGATATCCCGGGCCCTGTGGCCGCGGCTGGCGAAGGGCGACGTACGGGAGTCCCTGTTCACCCTGGAGGCCACGGGGTACGAGATCGTGTCCATGGCCGGTCCGCTGCTCGCGGCCGGTGTGGTCACCCTCTCCGGGGGCACGGCCGCCGTGGTGGTCTGCGCGGTGCTCGCGGTCGGCGGGTCGCTGCTCCTCGGACTGGTGCTGCGGGCGGCCGGACTGGACCGGTCCGAGCCGGCCGCCAAGGGCGAGGAGGAGACCGGGAAGGCCGGCAGGCAGCGGTCGCTGCTGCGCGACCCGGTCTTCGTGCGAGCCGTCCTCGTCCCGTTCTTCCTGATGGCGGCACTGTTCTCGATCGACCTCTCGGTGGTCGCCTGGGGCCGGGACCGCGGCACGCCCGGTATCGCGGGCGCGCTGATCGCCCTGTTCGGCCTGGGGTCCGCGCTCGGCGGCCTGCTGTCCGTGGGCCGCGGCGGAAAGCGCAACAGCGCCCTGGGCATCGGCGGGCTGGCCATCGGCATCGGCGTCTTCGCCTGCCTGCTGTCACCGGCGTTCGACTCCACCCCCGTATGGCTGCTGGCCCTGGCGATGCTCGTCACCGGCAGCGTGGTCTCGCCGAGCATGGGCGCGTGCAATTCCCGGATCGGCGACCTGACGCCGGAGCACCGGCGCGCCGAAGCCTTCGGCTGGCTGGCCACCGCGATGACCGGCGGTGCCGCCGTCATGTTGCCGCTCAGCGGCCGGCTGCTGGACCTGGCCGGGCCCGCCGCGTCCATCGGATCCGGCGCGGTGGCCGCGGTGCTCGCCGCGGTGCTGGCCGTCACCCTGCCCCGGCGTACGGAGGAAGCCGCGGAACCCGACGCGGCCGGCGAGAACGTCTCCGAGCCCACGGTGGAGGCGGGCTGACGATGCGTGTGGTCATCCTGGGCGTCACCACGGGACTCGGCACCTGCCTGGCGCGGGCCCTGCCCGAGTACGGCTGCACCCCGGTCGGGCTGATCCGCAAGGCGGCACAGCGGGAGCCGCTGCGGGCCGCGGGCGTCGAGACGGTTCTGCTGGACACCGCGAGCGACCGGGTACGTGACGGCCTGCGGGAGGCGGTCGGCGGAGCCGGCGCGGTGGTCCTGGCCGCCGGCACCGGCACGGGACCCGGCTCGCTGGGCGCGGCCACCCGCTCCGTCTCCCCGGCCGGTCTGCTGGCGGAGGCCGCGGAGCGGGCCGGGGTACGCCGGTACGCGATGGTGAGCGCGCTGCTGCCGGACGACGGCGTCCGGGCCGAGCTGGGCGACCTGCTCCCGGCGTACCTGCGGGAGAAGGAGAACGCCGAGCGGGACCTGCGCGAACGGGACCTGGACTGGTGTGCGCTGCGCCCCGGGCGGCTCGACGACACCGCCGCGACCGGACGCGTCCGCGTACGGGCCGGAACCGACCCCCGCCCCGAGGGACGCATCAGCCGGGCCGACCTGGCCACGACCCTCTGCGCGATCCTCACCGCCCCGCGACCGGTACGCGGCACGCTGGCCGTCTGTGCCGGGGACGTTCCGATCCGGGAAGCCGTCGCGGAAATGTGAGCGCGCGGCCCCGGCCTCACGGGTGACGTCTCCCGCGCGAGAAAGGCCGCCGGGCGGGACGCTCCAGGTGCCCGCCCGAAGCCTTCCGCTCAGAGCAGGTAATGGTCCTTCGGCAACGCGTCGGCCGCCGCGATGTTTTCCCGGGCCCGTTCGATCAGGGTGTCGTTCGTGTGCTCGCCGGTCTGTCCGAGATCTACGTCGAAATGCCGTCGCCGGGCATAGATCCAGCCTTCGATGGCGGCCCGCATCTTCAGCATCGTCGGCAGGTACGCGTATTCCTCGGGGGAAGCCGGTGACGTCTCCAGATAACCGGTCAGGAACGGCGTCGTGTCGATTTCCTCTTCCGCGAAACTCAGCGTGGACGCGACGTCCAGCATATGCGGGCCGTGCATCACCTCGCCCCAGTCCAGCAGTCCGACCTTGTCACCGTCGAAGCGGAACTCGGTGAGCCGGGGATCGCAGTGGATGATGCCGTCCGACAGGTTTGCGGGCAGCGCGGCGAATCCCTCACGGATGGCCTGCTGGATCCAGTCCAGGCCCGCCAGGAACGGCTGCGGTTCCAGCAGCCAGTCCATCTGCGACCAGACCATGGTCTCCGGCAGCGGCGGCACCGTGCGCAGACTCGCGTGAATGCTCCCCAACGCCCGCCCGGCCAGGGCAAGTTCCGTCGGATTGTCGGTGTCGGTCGGCCGGCCGTCGAGATGTTCCAGCAGCCCCCAGCACCAGTCGCCGTGCTCGGCGACGACCGCGCCGTCCCGGGTACGACGCGGCGCTCCGGAGGGTATGCCCGCCCGTTCCGCCATTTCCGCCGCCCGCAGCCCGGAGGCGAACTTCACGCCGTACGCCTTCGGTACGGCTTTCAGCACCGCGCGGTCCCCGTCGCGTTCCAGCAGCCAGGTGTGCGAGTTGTAGCCGATTTCCCAGGTGTCCGCCGGCCACGGCACCACCGTGAAATCCGCCCCGTCCCAGAAATGCAGCGGCAGGTCGCCGACTCCCGGCGCGTCGGGCAGGGGATCAAAAACTGGCATGTCTATCCGTTCTCGTCGGTGGGGGCGGATGGTCCGCCGGACGGCCCGGTGTTCCTTCGGTTTCGGCGGAGTGTACAGCCCGCGCGCCGCGCCCCGAGGCGGGCTTGGCGGACGTAACGGGTACGGGGTGGGCAAGGAAATGGGGCGGGCGCGGGTCATCCCCTTAGGGGGTGCGGGGCTTAGGGGTGGTTTAGGGGGGAGGGTGGGGTGTCGCCGGGTGTTCACTCTTTGTTCAGCTACTGGAACGTTTCCCGTCACGGGAAAGCTGTCCGTGCTGAACGTTGGACCCCCGGGAGTGGTCGGGAAATGGCAAAAGGCATCCGCCCCGTCGTCGTCGCCGGTGTCGCGCACTCCGCGCCCCCGGGCGCCGGTTCGCCGGCCGGGACCGTATGGGCCGCGATCGAGGACGCCGGGGTGGTGCCCTCGGCCGCGCGTCCCGTCATCGTGTTCGCCGGAGCGGACGCCGAGGACCTGTCCGCGGGCCTGAACGGCATCCCCGGCGTCGAGGTGCGCGCACCACGGCGTCAGGAACCGTTCGCCGCCGCCACCGCCCGCCTGCGTACGGCGGACCGCGACGGCGGCCGGGAGTCGGCCGGGGAGACGGACAGCGGCCGGGGAACGGACCGCAGCGTCGTCGTCGTGTACGAAGGCCCCGGCACCCCGGCCGTGGCCCTGACGCTCGACGCGCCGGGCCTGGACCACTACGGCGTCCTCGCCCGCGGCGCCGCCAAGCGGACCGCCCAGCTCCAGGGGCTGGCGCCGCGCCCGCACACCGCGACCCCGTCCCCGGAGGCGCCGTTCGCGGCACCGCTGCTGCTGTCCGCCCGCAGCGAGACCGCCCTGCGGGCACACGCCGACGCCCTCGCCGGCCACCTCGACGCCCGGCCGGAAACCTCCCTGACCGACGCCGCCTTCACCCTGGCGACCGCCCGCACGGTCTGGGAACACCGCGCCGCCGTGCACGCCACCGACCGCCCAACCGCCGTCGCCGCCCTGCGCGACCTAGCGGCCGGGCGCTCCCACGACGCCGTGTCGCGCGGCACCGGCGCCACCGGCCCGTCCGCCGTGTTCGTCTTCCCCGGCCAGGGCGGCCAGTGGCTCGGCATGGCCCGCGAACTCGCCGACACCTCCCCGCTGTTCCGCGCCAAGCTCGCCGAATGCGGCCGGGCGCTCGCCCCGTTCCTGGACTTCACCCTGGACGACGCGCTCTGCGGCGGCGTCCCCCTCGAACGCATCGACGTCGCCCAGCCCGCGTTGTTCGCGGTCACGGTCGCACTGGCCGAACTGTGGCGCGCGCACGGGGTGGCGCCGGCGGCGGTGGCCGGGGTGAGCATGGGCGAGATCGCCGCGGCGACCGTGGCCGGCGGACTGTCCCTGTCGGACGGCGCCCGGCTGGCCGCCGCCTTCAGCAAGGCGCAGGCGCTGATCCAGGGCCAGGGCGAGATGGTCGCGGTGAACCTGTCCGTGGCCGAGACACGGGACCTCATCGACGCCTGCGGACTCTCCCTGGAGGTCGCGGTCGTCAACGGGCCGCGCGCCACGGTCGTCGCGGGCGCCCCCGAGGAAGCCGCCGCCCTGGTGCGGCGCCTGGAGGACACGGACGTCCGGGCCAGGCTCCTGCCCATCGGCATCGCCGCGCACTCACCGCAGATCGAACAGATCCGCGCCTACCTGCTGCGGGAACTGGCACCGATCCGGCCGCGCCCCGCCACCGTCCCGATGTTCGCCTCCGCCACCGCCGACCGCGTGGACACCGCGGACCTCGACGCCGCGTACTGGTACCGCAGCCTGCGCCGGACCGCCGACTTCCAGGGCGCCACCGAGGCCGCCCTGAACCACGGCCACCGGGTGTTCGTCGAGATGAGCCCCCACCCGGTGCTCGCCATGGCGATCGAGGACACCGCCGCCCGGCACGGGCACGACGCGGCCGTGCTGGACACGATGCGCCGGGACGCCGCCGGATACGGCCGCGTCGTGCGCTCCCTCACCCACGCCCACCTGCACGGCGTCACCCCCGACTGGAACCGGGTGTTCGACGGCGCCCACCGCGTGCCGCTGCCCGCCTACCCGTTGGACGTCGCGGACACCGACGACCGGGACACCGCCACCGCGGAGACCGGGGACACCGGCCTGCGCGAGGAACTGCGCCCGCTGCCGGAAGCCCAGCGGCTGGCCCGCGTCACCACCCTCATCACCCGGGAGCTGGCCGCCCCCGACGGCGAACCCGCCGGTGCGGACCGCGACTTCAGGTCGCTGGGCCTGGACTCCCTCGGCGCCCTCACCCTGCGCAACCGCCTCAACGACGCGACGGGCCTGCGGCTGCCCGCCACCTCCGTGTTCGACCACCCCACCCCGCGCGTCCTGGCCCGGGAGGTGCTGCGGCTCCTCTTCGGCGACACCACGGACGCCACCGATCCTCGCACCGCCGTCACCCCCGCCGTACCGGCCGACCCCGACGAGCCGATCGCCATCGTCGGCATGGCCTGCCGGTTCCCCGGAGGCGTCACCTCCCCCGAGCAGCTCTGGGAGCTGGTACGCGACGGCCGCGACGCGGTCACGGAGTTCCCCGCGGACCGCGGCTGGGACCTCGCCGCCCTCCAGCACACCGACGCCGACCGTCCCGGCACCTTCTACCAGCGCGAGGCCGCGCTGCTGGCGGACGTGGACCGCTTCGACGCGGGCTTCTTCGGGATCTCGCCGCGCGAGGCGCTGGCGATGGACCCCCAGCAGCGGATGTTGCTGGAGACCTCGTGGGAGGCGCTGGAACGCGCCGGCATCGACGCCACCGCCGTACGCGGCAGCCGCACCGGCGTGTTCACCGGGGTCATGAACCTGCCGTACGGCAGGCCGCTGCACCAGGCCCGGCCCGACCTGGAGGGCCACGTGCTGACCGGCACGGCCTCCAGCGTCGTCTCCGGCCGGCTGTCCTACGCCCTGGGCCTGGAGGGGCCGGCGCTGACCCTGGACACGGCGTGCTCGTCGTCGCTGGTGGCGCTGCACCTGGCCTGCCAGTCGCTGCGCCAGGGCGAATGTGACCTGGCCTTCACCGGCGGCGCCACCGTCATGGCCGAACCGGGCATGTTCATCGAGTTCAGCCGGCAGCGGGCGCTGTCCCCGGACGGCCGCTCCAAGCCGTTCTCCGCCGACGCCGACGGCTTCGGCATGGCCGAAGGCGTGGGTGTCCTGGTGGTGGAGCGTCTGTCGGACGCCCGCCGCCTGGGCCACGAGGTGCTGGCGGTGGTGCGGGGTTCGGCCGTCAACCAGGACGGTGCCTCCAACGGCCTGACCGCGCCCAACGGCCCGTCCCAGCAGCGCGTGATCCGCGAAGCGCTGGCCCACGCCGGTGTGCGGCCCGGTGAGGTGGACGTGGTGGAGGCGCACGGTACCGGCACGCGCCTCGGCGACCCGATCGAGGCCCAGGCGCTGATCGCCACCTACGGCCGGGACCGGGACGGCGAACCGCTCCGCCTCGGTTCGCTGAAGTCCAACATCGGTCACGCGCAGGCCGCCGCGGGTGTGGCGGGTGTGATCAAGATGGTGGAGGCGATGCGGCACGGGGTGATGCCGAAGAGTCTGTACGCGGACCGTCCGACCGGTGAGGTGGACTGGTCGTCGGGTGCGGTGGAGCTGCTGGCCGAGGCGCGTCCTTGGGAGCCTGAGGGGCGTCCGCGCCGGGCGGCGGTGTCCTCGTTCGGCATCAGCGGAACGAATGCGCATGTGGTGCTGGAGCAGTCCGCCGAAGAGGAGTTGGTGCCTGCGGCGGAGTCCGCTGAGGGCGGTCCGGTGGCGTTGGTGGTTTCGGGTAAGTCGGTTGCGGCGGTGCGGGCT
>NZ_JBEZAN010000031.1:0-61794 GCF_040646595.1 Streptomyces sp. NPDC045470 | reverse complement strand
GTAGACGGCCACACTCCCGATTCCGGCGTCCCGGCACGCCCGGGCAACGCGGACAGCGATTTCGCCTCGGTTGGCGATGAGCACCTTGCGCACGATCGGTTCCTCCTTGGCGCTTCGCCGCAACAAATTAGGACGTCGCGAGTTTAGGGACTGGCGACACCGCGTGCCGACCCGTTCCCGGTAGTGAGCTTGCCCACACGGAGCGTGTGCCCGGTGCGGATACGGGACCGAAGTCCCCCGGTATCCCAGGGTAGGCCCGTATTCCGGGGGCGGTGGGGTGATCAAGATGTGGGCAAGGTCTCGCTTCCCGTCCGTTCACCGGAACCCCGTTTCTTTGTGGAGTCCCTACGAATGGGCGAAAGAATCTTTGCCCGCTGGTGTGTCCGGGTCCGGCCCGCGCCGCCCCGGGCGCGCCCGCTCGCGCCCCCAGGACCACACCGGCCGTCGCCCCCCTCCGGTTCGTTCCGCTTCCGAGCCCATACCCGGCTCCGGGGTCTTGTAGAGCCGGGGGTACTCAGGAGTAGCGTGCCCGGTGTTCTTTCGTACTCGCGGTAACAGCGCAACGCGTGACCGGGAAGTGGGTGGACGGGGTGGCGGCACGCAGACCGGTGGCGTGGGTGGCGGCGGTGGTGCTCGTCCTGGAGGCGCTCGGCGTCCTCTTCCTGAACTGGGTCCTGAGCATCGTGGTGGACAAGCAGCAGATGTCCATGGCGGGCGTCGACCCCGGCGCGATGTCCACCGGCGCCTGGGTGCTCGGCGCGGTCTTCGCGCTCCACCTGGTGTGCTGCGCCGTCCTCCTGGCCCGCATCGGCCTGCGCGACCGCCCGCCCGGCACACTCGGGCGCATCGCCCTCGTCGGCTGCGCCGTGGTCCACGCCGTCCTGGGCGCCTTCGCGGTCGGGCTGGTCGGCTGGACGGCGTTCGCGGTGCTGATGGCCGTCCTGGCGCTGCTGGTCCTGACACTGACGGCGTACGGCACGTCCTACACCGTCCCGACTGACATCTCGAACGACGAGGACACCGCCCCCGGCAGCCCTGCCACCCCGGCTACCACTCCGGCCCGCCCCACGAACTGACGGCCACCGCGTCCCCGACCGCCACCTTGCCCGGCCGCAGCACGGTGAACTTCGCGCCGAACACGACGCCGCCCGAGGCCGTGCGCCGGTGCCCGCCCAGCGCCCGCAGCGGCTCCGGACCGCTCCGGGCCCCGGACCCCTGATCGACGGTGGTGTCGGCACACCGCACGGCGGGTTCGGCGTACCCCAACTCGGCGCCATTCAGGGCGAGCCGGCGCGTCCGGCCCTCGGTGTGCGGCTCGTCCCCACCGTCGACCACGACGTTGGGCCCGAACCGGTCCACCGGCAGCGGCGCCGCACCTTGTCCCGTCAGCCGCTCACACAGCAGCTCCAGCGCCTCGGCCCCCGGTCGGCGATCGCCCGGTCCGGGCTGGTGCCGCCTCTCACCCCAGCGCCGCCACCTCCCGCCGCAGTGCCTCGGTCAGTGGGGCGCGCAGGCGGGCGAAGTCCTTCACCGGGAGGGCGGCCGAGACGGCGGTCAGGGTGGCGGGGGTGCCGGGGCCGCCGGGGCGTAGCGGTACGGGTACGGCGACGCAGGCCATGCCGGACGCGGCCTCCTCGCGTTCCACGGCGATCCCGTTCCGGCGGACCCGGCGCAGTTCCCGTTCCAGTCGCTCGGGGGCGGTGATGGTGCGCGCGGTCCGCGCCCGCATCCCGCCGGTGGCCAGGTACTGGCGCCGGGTGGCGGCGGGGAGGGAGGCGAGCAGGGCGCGGCCGTGTGCGGTGGCGTGTGCGGCGGTGTCCTGGCCGACCGTGAAGGCCGAGTCCGGTCCGGCGGCGCCGTCCAGTACGGCGATCTCGCCGTCCCGGTACGTGCTGAAGAAGACATCGGCGCCGGAGGAGCGGCGCAGCCGCAGCAGCACCTCGTGCACCCGCTCGTCGATCCGCAACTGCCGCTGGAAGGCCTGGTGCAGGGCCGGGACGCGGTAACCGAGGGTGTAGCCGGCGGCGGTACGGGCCAGGTGGCCGCGTTCGGTCAGTGAGCCCAGCAGGTCGTAGACCGTGGACAGTCCGCAGTCCAGTTGCCGGGCCAGCGCCTTCGCCGTCACCGGCTCCGCCGCCGCGGCGACCGCGTCGAGCAGGTCCAGGGCACGGTCGACGGACTGCGGCATGGCGGTCTCCCTCCGGGACGGGCGTGGGGTGCGGTGTGTGCGGTGCGCGCGCGGGTGGCGCGTGTGGACGGGCTTACCAGCCTCGCACAGCTTTGCCGGGGGCACGGAAGTACGCTGGGCGGTTCCCCTTCCTCCGCGGCCGGAAAGCGATTGCGCGAGAATGAGCGATGAGCCCCATGAGGAATGCGGAAAGTGGGGCGGTGGTGCGGCAGGGCGAGCGGGAAAGCGGCGAAGAAGCAGGGATGCAGGAAAGTACGGGTTCCGTGGCGAAGGGTGCGCAGCCCGCGGTATCGAAGGTGAGAACGATGGACCGGCGGGCCGAACTACGGGAATTCCTCCGATCGCGGCGGGCCCGGGTGCGCCCCGAGGACGCGGGCCTGCGGCCGGGCACCGGCTTCAGCGGGCGCCGCCGGGTGCCGGGCCTGCGCCGCGAGGAACTCGCCCAGCTCTCCGGGGTCAGCGTCGACTACTACGTACGCCTGGAGCAGGGCCGCGGCGGCCACGCCTCGGCCGAGGTGCTGGACGCCATCGCGCACGTCCTGCGGCTCGACGCACACGAGCGGGCGCACCTGTACGCGCTGGTGCGGGGCGAGGAGGGCCGCCACGACGACACCCGGCAGCCGGCCGCCGGGCAGGGCCAGGAGGTGCGGCCCGGCGTGCTGCGGCTGCTGCGGACGTTCGCGTACTCGCCCGCCTACGTGGTCGGCCGCCGCCAGGAGGTGCTGGCCTGGAACGAGCTGGCCCGCATCCTGATCGCCGACTTCCCGGCCCTGCCGCCCGAGGAGCGCAACCTCGCCCGCCTCACGTTCCTCGACCGGTCCGCGCGCCGGCGGTACGTCCACTGGCAGCAGAAGGCCGACGACACGGTGGCGTTCCTGCGGCTGGACACCGGACGGCACCCGGACGACCCGAAGCTGGCCGCGCTGATCGCCGAACTCACCGAGCACAGCGAGGACTTCCGCCGCCTGTGGTCCGACCACAACGTCCGCGACAAGACGTACGGCAGCAAGCCGCTGCACCACCCGCGCGCGGGCGCCCTGGACCTGTCCTTCGAGACGCTGCGGCTGCCGGACGAGCCGGACCAGGCCGTGGTGGTGTACCTGGCCGAGCCGGATTCGGCGGCCGACCGGGAGCTGCGCCGGCTGGTGGCGGAAGGCTGACCGGGCGGTTCGGGCGGTTCGGGCGGTCCGGGCGGTCCGGGCGGTCCGGGCGGGCTGGGTGGTTCGGGCGGTTCGGGTGGGCCGGAGCGTCGCGGGTCGGGCGGGCCGGGTCGGCCGGACCGTCCGGATTCCCGGGTGGCCGTGGCATTACCAGGAATGCGGTTCCCGGGAGAAAAGGGGCCTGGGCGTCCGCCGAATTCCGCGGCACCGTGACGGTGGTCACCGCGCGTGAATTCCCGGAATGCGCGGAGGCCGGATGCCGTTCAGTCAGAACGGTCGCCCTTCCGGCGATCACGGAACCAAGCTCACCAGGAGTTGTTGAATGCAGTGCTTCGACTGTGCGGAACTCGGCAGCGAGACCGCCGCGCTGGCCGTCTGCGCGGACTGCGGCGCGGCGGCCTGCGCCGCGCACGCCGCCGCCGTTCCGCGGACGGTCCACCGTACGGCGGGCCTGGGCCGCAGCACGGCCCACTCGGCGGGCCGCCGCCTGCTGTGCACGCACTGCCGGCACGCCGCGACAGCGGCGGCCTGACGCCGGGCGGCCGCGGGCGGGGAGGGCCGGTGACCCGCCCGGCCGGCGCTCAGGGCGCCGCGAGCCGTACGATCTCGCGCGGCCGGGACTCCCGCTCGTCGTAGGCGAGGTCGATCCCGGGCGCCGCCTGCACGGCGGCGAGGGACGCGGCCGACGCCTCCTCGGACTCCCACTCCACGATCGAGACCACCGCGTCCCCGTCCGCGGCCAGCCAGCAGTCCGCCGACAGGCACCCCGGGGTGCGCCGGAACTCCTCGGCGACGCGGCGCACGCGCGTGACGAACTCCGCGCGGTGCGCCGCGTGCGGGTAGTGGTGTGCCACCATGCCGACCTTCATGACGCTCTCCTTCACCTTGTCCCCGATCGAGGGGCGCGGGCCGCGCCCGCGCGGTCGCCGGGCCCGTACGGGAGCCCGAGCGCGCCGGCCGCGGCCCCGGCCACCAGCGACTCGTCGTACGGGGCCCGGCCGGACAGGGCGATCGACGTGCCCTCGACCGCGCCGACGAAGGCCAGCGCGAGGGTGCGGGGCGGCGGGCCGTCCGGCAGCGAGCCCGCCTCGCGGGCGGCGGTGACCAGGCCGGTGCAGCGCTCGACGAGCGCCCGGTAGCCCTTCTCGACCGCGCGCCCCACCGGGTGGTCCTGCCCGGCGAACTCCAGCCGCAGTGCCATCGCCACCCGGGCGATGTCCCGGCGGCAGTACACGGCGTGCCCGCGCGCCAGGGTGAGCAGCGCCGCGACCGGGTCCCGTTCCTGCTCGACGAGCCGGCCGACCTCCTGCCACCAGGTGTCCAGGACCCACTCGGTCACCGCCAGCGCCAGGTCCTGCTTGCCCGTGAACTGGTGGTAGAGCGCGCCGCGGGTGTACCCGGCGTCCTGGGCGACCTGTTCGAGCCGGAGGTTGCCGTAGCCGTAGCGGGACAGTCCCCGGGCGGCCGATTCCAGGAGCGCGGCACGGGTGCGCGCCCTGCGGTCGGCCTGGGTGGTGCGGGGCGGCTTGCCGGCCGGGCCGGTGGAGGGCCTGGCCGAGGCCGGTCCGGCGGGCTCCCGGCCGTCCGCCGCCCCCGCTCCACCCTTACGTACGTCCATGTATGTATGTTACGTGCGCCTGCGACGCCGCGGCAATGGCCGCGGCCGCCCCTGCGGGCCCTTACGCCCAGAGATCGGTGATCGCGACATCCAGATCGGCCAGCAGGCGCCGCAGCAGCGGCAGGGACAGGCCGATGACGTTGCCGGGGTCACCGTCGATGCCGTCGATGAACGGCGCCGACCGGCCGTCGAGCGTGAAGGCGCCCGCCACGTACAGGGGTTCGCCGGAGGCCACGTACGCGGCGATCTCCGCGTCGCTCGGCTCGCCGAAGTGGACGGTGGTGGACGCGGTGGCCGACACCTGACGGTCCCCGGCCGCCGTGTCGATCACGCAGTGGCCGGTCCGCAGGGCCCCGGAGCGGCCACGCATCGACTTCCAGCGGGCGGTCGCGTCCTCCGCGTCGGCGGGCTTGCCGAGCGCCCGGCCGTCCAGCTCCAGCACCGAGTCGCAGCCGATGACGAGGGCGCCGGCGGTCTCGGGCCGCGCGGCCACCGCGGCGGCCTTCGCCTCGGCGAGCACCCGGGCCAGCTCGGCGGGGGTGTCCGCGGTGATCGCGTCCTCGTCCACGCCGCTGACGACGACCTCTGGCGCGAGCCCGGCCTGGCGCAGCAGGCCGAGCCGGGCGGGGGACTGGGAGGCGAGGACGAGACGGCGGGCGGCAGGGCCGGGCTGAACGGTCATGCCCGCCATCGTACGGAGCGGGGCGGGCACCGTTCGGCGCCCGCCCCGCTCCGTACCTGCCGCCGCTCACTTGCCGAGCACGGCCTCCATCACCTTCTTGGCGATCGGACCGCCCAGCTTGCCACCGGCGATCTCCTTGCGCGGGATGTCCATGTCCGAGGGGTCGACGAAGACCGCGACGGCGACCGGCGAGCCGTTGCCCTGCTTGGCGTACGAGACGAACCAGGCGTACGGGCGTTCGTCGCGGACGTCCGCGCCGTGCTGGGCGGTACCGGTCTTGGCGCCGACCTTGACGCCGTCGATCAGCGCCTTCTTCGCCGTGCCGTTCTCCGCGGTGTTCTCCATCATCTGCTGCACCTTCTTGGCGGTGTCCTCGGAGACGGCCTGGTTCAGCTCCTTGGGCTCGAACTTCTCGATCGTCGACAGGTCGGGGCCGCGGGTCTCCTCGACCAGGTACGGCTGCATGACCTTGCCGTTGTTGGCGAGCCCGGCGACGACCATGGCCATCTGCAGCGGGGTGCTGGTCAGGCTGCCCTGGCCCATGCCGGTCAGCGCGGTCTGCGGCTTGTCCAGCTTCTCGGGGTAGCCGCTGGTGGCCGTACGGACCGGGGTGAAGAGCTTCTGGTTGAAGCCGAACTTCTCCGCCGTCTCCCGCATCTTGTCCTTGCCGAGCCGGTTCGCCGCCTCCAGGTAGGTGTTGTTGCAGGACCACTGCATACCGACCTTGAGGGACGCGTTCGCGCACGGCGCGGAGGCGATGTCGTTGCCGACCTTGGTGGCCGTGTTGGGCAGGGTGTACGGCACCGGGGCCTGCACCGGGGTGTCGATGTCCGGGACCACGCCGTGCTCCAGGGCCGCGGCCGCGGTGAGGATCTTGAACGTGGAGCCGGGCGGGTAGATCTCCAGGGACGCCCGGTTGTTCATCGGCTTGGACTTGTCCTTGATGAGGGCGGTGTACCGGTCGCCCTCCTTGAAGGAGCTGCCCGCGAAGACGGACGGGTCGTACGACGGCGTGCTCGCCATGGCGAGGATCTTGCCGGTGCCCGGTTCGAGGGCGACCACGGCGCCCTTGGCCTTGAGGTCGGTCAGGCTCTTGTACGCGGCCCGCTGCGCCTTCTCGCTGATGGTCGTCAGCACGTCGCCGCCGCGCGGCTTCTCCCCGGTCAGGATGTCCTTGGCGCGCTTGAGGAAGAGCTTGTCGTCCTTGCCGCTGAGGATGTCCTTGTAGACGCCCTCCAGGAACGTGCTGCCCTGCGACTGCGAGGCGTAGCCGGTGATGGGCGCGTACATCGGGCCCTCCTTGTAGACCCGCTTGTACTTGAAGTCGCCGGTCGTCTCGACCGAGCCGGTGATCGGCTTGCCGCCGACGATGATGTTGCCGCGCGGATAGGAGAACGCCTCGATCTTCACCCGGCGGTTGTTGTCGTCGTTCGCCAGCGAATCCGCCTGGACGAACTGGACCCAGGTGACACGCACCAGCAGCGCCAGCACCAGCACTCCGCAGAAGACGGCTATGTGTCTCAGCGGCCTGTTCATCGCTCTCCACTCCCCATGCCGTACGGCGCGGTGCCGCGCGGGACCAAGGCCGTAAGGGCGCCCGGATTGCGGCCTTCAGGGGTAAAGGATGTCCCAACTGGGGGTGGCGGTTGCAGGCGGGGTGTGTGAGCTGGTCCTCTTCGTCCGAATGTGCGAGACGGGTGCCCGGACCTGTCGCCGTGGAGACCGCCGGTGACCGCGGGCCGCGCGCCGACGCCGTGCCCCGCCCATGCCGGGCCCGACACCGTCCCCCGACGTCGCGTCGCGAAGACCGCCCGCGGCCCGGCCCCCGGATCTCTCAGGCCCCGCCGACCAGCATCACCATCAGCACGACCGCGGCGACGGCCAGCACGATGCCCATCCGGCGGAGCATCGCCTGCACCTGGCGCAACTCCTCGGGAGGCTCGTCGGGCGGATCGGACCACAGCATCCTTCGATCCTCCGCCGGGAACGCCGACGGCGCCTGAGTACGCGTACTCAAGCGCCGTCGGGCGGAAGGACTAGCGGAGGGACCAGTGGAGGAGGGGCCGGCGGCGGGGCCGGGCCACGGACGTCAGCGCGGCCAGTAGCTCGTACGCCAGGCCCGCGGGCCCGGGTGCGGCAGCCTGCGGTGCGGGACCGTGGATGCCGGGTCGGCCCATTCGTCCGTACGTTCCGTGCCGGGCGCGGCGGAGGCGGCGGCAGCGGCCGCCGCCGCGCGGGTGCGAACCACCGCCAGTGCGGCGGCCAGCTCCTCGGGTGTGGGGTTGCCCCGGACGACCTTGATCATGGTCAACCGACCTCCTGGCTCTGGCGGAATTGCGGCGAACGGCGGTCAGGGCCGCCGACGGGCACCGGCGGCCCTACAGCGGGATGTTGCCGTGCTTCTTCGGGGGCAGCGACTCGCGCTTGTTGCGCAGCGTGCGCAGCCCGCGGACGATGTGCCGACGGGTCTCCGAGGGCATGATCACCGCGTCGACGTAGCCGCGCTCGGCCGCCACGTACGGGTTGAGCAGCGCGTCCTCGTACTCCTGGATCAGCTCCTGGCGGCGGGCGTCCTGCGCGTCCTGGTCCTCGATCGCGGCGAGCGTGCGGCGGTGCAGGATGTTGACCGCGCCCTGCGCGCCCATGACCGCGATCTGCGCCGTCGGCCAGGCCAGGTTCAGGTCCGCGCCCAGGTGCTTGGAGCCCATGACGTCGTACGCGCCGCCGAACGCCTTGCGGGTGATCACGGTGATCAGCGGGACCGTCGCCTCCGCGTAGGCGTAGATCAGCTTGGCGCCGCGCCGGATGATGCCGTCCCATTCCTGGTCCGTACCCGGCAGGAAGCCCGGTACGTCCACGAACGTCAGCACCGGCACGTTGAACGCGTCACAGGTGCGCACGAACCGCGCGGCCTTCTCGCTCGCGTCGATGTCCAGCGTGCCCGCGAACTGCATCGGCTGGTTGGCGACGATGCCGACCGCGTGGCCCTCCACCCGGCCGAAGCCGGTGACCATGTTCGGCGCGAAGAGCGCCTGCGTCTCCAGGAACTCGCCGTCGTCGAGGACGTGCTCGATGGCGGTGTGCATGTCGTACGGCTGGTTCGCCGAGTCCGGGATCAGCGTGTCCAGCTCGCGGTCGTACTCCGAGGTCTCCAGGTCCGCCTCCTCGGGGAAGGCGGGCGGCTCGGAGAGGTTGTTGGACGGCAGGTAGGACAGCAGCGCCTTGACGTACTCGATGGCGTCCTTCTCGTCGCCCGCCATGTGGTGCGCGACGCCCGAGGTGCTGTTGTGCGTCCGCGCGCCGCCCAGCTCTTCGAAGCCCACGTCCTCGCCGGTGACGGTCTTGATGACGTCGGGGCCGGTGATGAACATGTGCGAGGTCTGGTCGACCATGACCGTGAAGTCGGTGATGGCGGGGGAGTAGACCGCGCCGCCCGCGCACGGGCCGACGATCAGCGAGATCTGCGGGATCACGCCGGAGGCGTGCACATTGCGGCGGAAGATCTCCGCGAACAGGCCGAGGGCCGCGACCCCCTCCTGGATACGGGCGCCGCCGCCGTCGTTGATGCCGACGACCGGGCAGCCGTTCTTCAGGGCGAAGTCCATCACCTTGACGATCTTCTCGCCGTAGACCTCGCCCAGCGAACCGCCGAAGATGGTGAAGTCCTGCGAGTACACGCAGACCGTGCGCCCGTCGACGGTGCCGTAACCGGTCACCACGCCGTCGCCGTACGGCCGGTTCTTCTCCAGCCCGAAGTTGGTCGAACGGTGCCGCGCGAACTCGTCCAGCTCGACGAACGAGCCCTCGTCGAGGAGCAGCTCCACGCGCTCACGCGCCGTCAGCTTGCCCTTCGCGTGCTGCTTTTCCACCGCCCGCGCGGACCCGGCGTGGGTGGCCTCCTCGATCCTGCGCTGGAGATCGGCCAGTTTGCCCGCGGTCGTGGTGATGTGTGCTTCCGGCTCGGACATCGGGATGCGGCTCCTGCTCGTCCTGGACTGGTGCTCGTACGAGGGTGGTACGGGGGTTGAACGGGATGGGCTACCGCTTCGTAGCGTATCGGCGGGACTGCTCAGGGGCACTGCGTCGTTGACCACACCTAGGCTGGGGCCATGACGTCTCAACCACCGGAAAACCAGGACAAAGACCGCTCGGGCGGCGGCGACGGCGACGCGGCGCGCACCGGCTCGGGCCCGGAGGCGGGCTCCGGCGGGCGCTGGTCCGACCTGGACCGGCCGCCGCTGAACGGGACGGCGCTACGGCGCGCCCTGCTGCGTCCCGGCGCGCTCTGGACCGGCCTCGACGTCGTGCCGGCGACCGGCTCGACCAACACCGACCTCGCCGCGCGCGCCGCCGGAGGGCTGGCCGAGGGAGCCGTCCTCGTCGCCGAGGAGCAGTCGGCCGCGCGCGGCCGACTGGACCGCAGGTGGTCGGCGCCGCCGCGCTCCGGCCTCTTCTTCTCCTTCTACCTCACCCCGCGGGTCCCTCCGGAGCGCTGGGGCTGGCTGCCGCTGCTCGCCGGGGTGGCGACCGCCAGCGCGGTGGCCCGCGTCACGGCCGTGGACACCGCCCTGAAGTGGCCCAACGACCTGCTGGTGACCGTCGGTGACGAGGAGCGCAAGGCCGGCGGCATCCTCGCGGAACGCGCCGGCGACGGCGTGGTCATCGGCATCGGCCTCAACGTCACGCTGCGCGCCGAGGAGCTGCCCGTACCCGGTGCCGGCTCGCTCGCGCTGGCCGGCGCCAAGGTGACCGACCGGGACCCGGTGCTGCGGGCCGTACTGCGGTCGGTCGAGGACTGGTACGGGCAGTGGACCGCGGCGGACGGCGACGCGGCGGCCTGCCGCCTCCAGGACGCGTACGCGGCCGGATGCGCCACGCTCGGCCGCTCGGTGCGCGCCGAACTGCCCGGCGACCGGGCCCTGCTCGGTGAGGCGGTGGCCATCGACGGTGACGGGCGGCTGGTGCTCGCCACGGAGGAGGGCATGCAGCAGCCGGTCGCCGCGGGGGACATCGTGCACCTACGGCCGGCGGCGCAGGAGTAGGGGGCGGACGGCGGGGCGGCGCTGAGCGGGGTGGCGCCGCCCTGGCCGGATGCTGCCCCGGCTCGTGTCGTGGCCCGGCCTTGACCGGCCCTTCGGCTCGTGTCGTGGCCCGCTCGGTCTCCGTCCAACTGCCGTCCAACCGGCGGGGCGGAATGCCGGGGACTTTCGTACGGTGGCCGGGCCAAGGGCTCCGAACGCGCGGCCGATCCGCTTCCCGTCCGCATCGCGATCAAAAATGATCAGATCCTGGTCAAGAAACCTCGGGAGCAATCGCACTTATGTGCCGATCGGGGCGATAGCGACGAGGTGTGAGAGTGAGCCAGAGCACACCTGCCGTATCGTTGAGGCCGTCCGCCGTGGAGCGGGCGAACGAGCGAGAAGTGATCGGAAGGGCAGTGCGCAGGGAACGGACAGGGAGCGAGCGGTGACCGCCGACGACTCGGGCGCCGGCCCGCGCGAAGCGGACATCGCCCCTCGTGAGACGGGGGCCGCTCCACGTGAGGGGGACTCGGCGCCTGCGGACGGCACGGCGGGCGCCGACAGTACGGGCGACGGCGCGGCGCGCGCCGACAGCGCGGGTGACGGTCCCGACGACGACACCATCGCCATCCGCCTGGAACAACTGATCCTCGGCTCCGACCGCCGCTACACCCCCTTCCAGGCGGCCCGCAGCGCCGGCGTCTCCATGGAACTGGCGTCCCGCTTCTGGCGCGCCATGGGCTTCGCGGACATCGGCCAGGTCAAGGCGCTCACCGAGGCCGACGTGCTGGCGCTGCGCCGGCTGGCGGGCCTGGTGGAGGCCGGCCTGCTCAGCGAGGCGATGGCGGTGCAGGTGGCGCGCTCGACCGGGCAGACCACGGCCCGCCTCGCCGACTGGCAGATCGACTCCTTCCTGGAAGGGCTGACCGAGCCGCAGGACTCCGGCCTGACCCGTACGGAGATCACCTACCCTCTCGTCGAACTGCTCCTGCCCGAACTGGAGGAGTTCCTCGTCTACGTCTGGCGCCGCCAGCTCGCCGCCGCGACCGGCCGCGTCGTGCAGGCCCAGGACGACGCGGAGATGGTCGACCGGCGCCTCGCGGTGGGCTTCGCCGACCTCGTCGGCTTCACCCGCCTGACCCGCCGCCTGGAGGAGGAGGAACTGGGCGAGCTGGTCGAGGCGTTCGAGACCACCGCCGCCGACCTGGTCGCCGCGCACGGCGGCCGGCTCATCAAGACGCTCGGCGACGAGGTCCTGTTCGCCGCCGACGACGCGGGCACGGCAGCCGAGATCGGGCTCCGCCTCATCGAGACCATGGCCAACGACGAGACCATGCCGGAGCTGCGCGTCGGCATCGCGTTCGGCACGGTCACGACGCGGATGGGCGACGTCTTCGGTACGACCGTGAACCTGGCCAGCCGCCTCACGTCGATAGCGCCGAAGGACACGGTGCTGGTGGACGAGGCGTTCGCGGAGGAGCTGGGACGCACGGGAGAGGCGCCCGTCTCCGAGGCCGACGCGAAGGCCGCCGCCGCGGCGGCCGAGGACGGGGCCGGGCCGCTGCCCGAGTACCGCTTCGCGCTCCAGCCGATGTGGCAGCGGCCGGTGCGGGGGCTGGGCGTCGTCGAGCCCTGGCTCCTCAGCCGCCGCGGCTGAACCTCCGTACGTCACCGCCCGCTGCCCGAGTGCCTGTTGCGCCCCTGACTAGAGTGACGGAACGATCGTTGACCAGGGAGGGTGCTGCATGGACGCGCAACGCTTCGGGGACTTCGTCGGCGTACACCGGCACGGGCACGTGGCCGAACTGCGGCTCGACCGGCCCAAGGCGATGAACGCCGTGTCCACGGCCATGGCGGACGGCATCAGCGCCGCCTGCGCCGCGCTCGCCGCCGACCGGGACGTCCGCGTCACCGTCCTCACCTCCACCCACGAGCGGGCCTTCTGCGTGGGCGCCGACCTGAAGGAACGCAACTCCTTCAGCGACGCCGACCTGATGCGGCAGCGCCCGCGCACCCGGGCCGCCTACACCGGTGTCCTGGAGCTGCCGATGCCCACCGTCGCGGCCGTGCACGGCTTCGCGCTCGGCGGCGGCTTCGAGCTGGCGCTGTCCTGCGACCTGATCGTGGCGGACCGCACGGCGGTGGTCGGGCTGCCCGAGGTGTCGGTCGGCGTCATCCCCGGGGGCGGCGGTACGCAGCTGCTGCCGCGGCGGGTCGGCGCGGCCCGCGCGGCCGAGCTGATCTTCACGGGGCGGCGGGTGGAGGCGGCGGAGGCGCGGGAGCTGGGGCTGGTCGACCATCTGGTGGACGAGGCCCGGGACACGCCGGAAGCCCTGGACCTCGCCGGACGCATCGCCCGCAACTCCCCGGTCGGCCTCCGCGCCGCCAAGCGCGCGCTGCGCCTGGGCCACGGCCTCGACCTGCGCACCGGCCTCGACCTCGAGGACGGCGCCTGGCGCAGCGTCGCCTTCTCGGCGGACCGGGCGGAGGGCGTGGCCGCCTTCGTCGAGAAGCGCAGCCCGGAGTGGCCGGGGGAGTAAGGGGTACCCGGCCCCGCCCGGTCGGAACAGGTCGGTACCGGTCGGAAAGGGCGAACGCTGTGGAACATTCCTACGCTGTAGTGACACGTAGTGCTCACGGTGACGGAATGCGAGGTCCGGTGACGGACGACGGCGATGACAGGCTCCGGGCCGTGGTGGCACTCGCGCAGGCGATGGCGGCGGCGCACACCCCGCGCGCTTCGGCGCGGGCCGCCGCGGACGGGGTGCGGGCGGCCCTGGGGGGCTCGTTCGCGGCGGTCTCGGCCTGGGAACGTGAGCTGGGCCGGCTGAAGGTGCTGGTCAACGTCGGTGAGCTGGCCGACGGGGAGGTGCCGTACCCCGAGGACGAGTCCTACCCGGTGCACGAGTTCCCGGAGATCGTCGGATTCCTGCACGAGCAGTGGGCCGGCGGCGGCCAGCCCAACGCCTGGGTGGAGACCGCCGGGGAGGGGCCGCAGGACGGCCGGTACAACCACCAGCGGGTGGCCGCGCTGCGCCGCCGGGGGCGTGGCTGCTGCGTGGTCGCGCCGATCGTGCTGCACGGGCGGGCGTGGGGCGAGCTGTACGTGGCCCGCTCGGCCGGGGAGCCGGTCTTCACGCGCGCGGACGCGGACTTCGCCACCGTACTGGCCGCGGTGGCGGCGGCCGGGATCGCACAGACCGAGCGACTGGCGGAGGCGCGCCGGCTGGCGTTCACGGACGCGCTGACCGGCCTCGCCAACCGGCGCGCGGTGGACATGCGGCTCGACGAGGCCCTGGAGCGGCACCGGCGGGACGGCGCGGTGGTGAGCCTGGTGGTGTGCGATCTGAACGGGCTGAAGCGGGTGAACGACTCGTGCGGGCACGCCGTCGGTGACCGGCTGCTGGAACGTTTCGGTTCGGTGCTGTCGCTGTGTGGCGCCATACTGCCGGGCGCCCTCGCCGCCCGGCTCGGCGGCGACGAGTTCTGCCTCCTCACGGTGGGCCCGTCGGCCGACGAGGTGGCCAAGGTGGCCGCCGAGCTGTGCGACCGGGCGGCGGAGCTGGAACTCGGCGAGGGGGTGGCGGTCGGCGTCGCGTCGACCGGCGATCCGATCGGCCCGGTGCGCTCGGCCCGTCGGCTGTTCCGGCTGGCGGACGCGGCCCAGTACCGCGCGAAGGGCTCCGGCTCACGCGGACCGGTGGTGGCGGGCCGGGACGGCGGTACGGACGACCCGGTGATCCGCCTGGCCGACGCCCCGAAACGCACCTCGTCGACGGAACGCCGCCGCTTCCGGCGGTGACCGGGCCCGGCCCGCCCGCGGCGTCCGGCCCGCCCGCGTACGAGGCGCGGCCCGCGCGTACGGTGTCCGGCGCGCCGTACCGCACGACGGCCACCGAGGTGGAGATCCAGTGGTGACATCCAGGGATTCAATCTCTAGGGTGCCTGAATATGGATATGCACACTGTGGTGCTGGGGACGTCCGGCACGACCGCACAGGACGTCATCGCCGTCGCCCGCGGCGCCGCCCGTATCGAGCTGTCCGAGGAGGCCATGGCGGCCGTCGCCGCCGCCCGCGCGGTCATCGACGACCTCGCCGCCAAGCCGGACCCGGTGTACGGCGTCTCCACGGGCTTCGGCGCCCTGGCCGTACGCCACATCAGCCCGGAGCTGCGGGCCCAGCTCCAGCGCAACATCGTGCGCTCGCACGCCGCCGGCATGGGCCCGCGGGTGGAGCGCGAGGTGGTGCGCGCGCTGATGTTCCTGCGCCTGAAGACGCTGGCCTCCGGCCGTACCGGCGTCCGGCCGCTCGTCGTCGGCACGATGGCGGAGATCCTCAACGCCGGGATCACCCCGGTCGTCCACGAGTACGGTTCGCTCGGCTGCTCCGGCGACCTCGCGCCGCTGTCGCACTGCGCGCTGACGCTCATGGGCGAGGGTGAGGCGGAGGGCCCCGACGGCGTCGTACGCCCGGCCGGCGAGCTGCTCGCCGAGCACGGCATCGCGCCGGTCGAACTGCGCGAGAAGGAGGGGCTGGCCCTCCTGAACGGCACCGACGGCATGCTCGGCATGCTGGTCATGGCCTGCGCCGACCTGGCCCGCCTCTTCACCACCGCGGACATCACCGCGGCGCTCTCCCTGGAGGCGCTGCTCGGCACGGACAAGGTGCTCGCGCCCGAGCTGCACGCCATCCGCCCGCACCCCGGGCAGGCCGCCTCGGCCGCCAACATGCTCAAGGTCCTGGCCGGTTCGGGACTCACCGGCCACCACCAGGACGACGCGCCGCGCGTCCAGGACGCCTACTCCGTCCGCTGCGCCCCGCAGGTCGCGGGCGCGGGCCGGGACACGCTGGACCACGCCCGCCTGGTCGCGAGCCGTGAGCTGGCCGCCGCCGTCGACAATCCGGTGGTGCTGGAGGACGGCCGGGTCGAGTCGAACGGCAACTTCCACGGCGCGCCGGTCGCGTACGTACTGGACTTCCTCGCCGTCGCCGCGGCCGACCTCGGCTCCATCGCGGAGCGCCGTACGGACCGCCTGCTGGACAAGAACCGCTCGCACGGCCTGCCCGCCTTCCTGGCCGGCGACCCGGGCGTCGACTCGGGCCTGATGATCGCCCAGTACACGCAGGCGGCGCTGGTCAGCGAGCTGAAGCGGCTGGCGGCGCCCGCCTCGGTGGACTCCATCCCGTCTTCCGCGATGCAGGAGGACCACGTCTCGATGGGCTGGTCGGCGGCGCGCAAGCTGCGGACCGCCGTGGACAACCTGACCCGGGTGCTCGCCGTCGAGCTGTACGCGGCGACCCGGGCGGTGGAGATGCGCGCGGGCCTGACCCCGGCGCCGGCCACCCGCGCGGTGCTGGACGCCGTACGGGCCGCGGGGGTCCAGGGCCCGGGGGAGGACCGTTTCCTCGCGCCGGACCTGGAGGCGGCGTACGACTTCGTCCGCGACGGCCGGCTGGTCGCGGCGGTCGAGCAGGTCACGGGCGAGCTGGCCTGACGGACGGGGCGGTGGCGAGCCGGTGACCGGGCGGGGCGGGCGTGGCTCGCTCCGCCCGGTACGTGCTTGCGCTCCGCCGGGCCGCCGTCCGGAGATCCGCGCGGTTCTCCGCGCTTCTTTGCCAGGTCGGGGCCAGGTCGGGTCGGTCAGGCCGCGTCGCCGCGGGTGCGGCGGACGGAGAAGCCGACCAGCCCGGCGCCGATGCCGAGGAAGGCGGCCCCTCCGACGACGTACGGCGTGGTGTCGAACGCGCCGGTGTCGGCGAGCAGCGCCCCCCGCGCGGCAGCGGAACCCTGCTGGTCCGTGCCGGTCTGCGCGGCGGCGTGCGACTGCGTCCTCGGGGCCTGCTGGGCCGACCGGGGGGTGTCGTGCGGCGTCCGTTCGCCGTGTTCGACGGTGGCGTTCGCGGACGGTACGAACCACAGGGCGAGCAGTACCGATCCCGCGGCTGCGGCGGTCAGCAGTGGTCGACGTGCGGTCACGGGCACGGAAACGATCCCCCTTGTGGGCTCGGCAAATTGACCGTTGACAACAGATGTTAGTGACAGCCGCGGGTCGTGGGGAAGTCAGGAGCCGGTGGTGCTTACGCTCCCTGACATGAGCAACGACGAGACATCACGGTTTGTCCGGCTCCATGTCGAACTCGTCATGGAGGTCGCCGACTCGGACCGGCTGACCGGCGCGGCACTCGACCACATCAACGGTGACCCTTCTCTACCCGCGGAGGAGCGTGGCCATGCGCGGGAAACGGTCCAGACCGATCCGGCGGAGGCGCTGGCGTACCTCGTGGACCCCTTCGACCTGGTCGAGGGCGTCCCCGGAGTGGAGCTGACGCAGGCGTCCTGGAGCAGCGAGGAGATCGACTACGACGCCGACGCGGAGTGGGTCCTCGGGCACGACGCCGAGGACGACGACTTCCCGGAGGACGAGGAGCCCGGGACGGCCGGGGCGGACGGGACGTCGGCGGACGGGGTGCGCGTCCGCTTCTGAGGAGCCGTCCGCGGCCGACGCCACGCGATCTCCGTACGGCCGCCACGCGATCTCCGTACGACGGCCGTCGCCGTACGGGGGTCGCGTGGCATTTCCCACAGCCGCCGCAGGCATGGAACGGACGAAACGGAACAGGCGTTCCTGATGGTGTCGGCCGGCGGTCTGCGGCGCGACGCCCGGCTCGGGGGTTTCGGGTTCGGCAGCAAGGCAATGGAGAATCGTGTGATGACGGACAGCAAGCGTCGCAAGGGCCTGATAGCCACTGCCGCGCTGCTCGGGGGTGTGCTGACACTCGGGGCGTGCGGTGGCGGTGACGGCGGTGACGGGGGCGGCCAGGACAACACGAAGAAGGTCGACGAGGCGGCGGCCAAGGACGCCTCGGAAGCCAAGATCAAGATCGAACCGAAGAACGGCTCCACCGACGCGGGCATCAACAGTGCCGCCAAGGTCACCGTCGACGGCGGCAAGCTCACCGACGTCACGATGACCGCCGGTGAGAACAAGAAGCCGGTCGAGGGCACGCTCGCCGCCGACGGCAGCTCCTGGCAGCCGAAGAAGCAGCTGGAGCGCTCGACCAAGTACACGATCACCGCGCACGCCGCCGACGGCGACGGCCGCAAGGCGGTGGAGCATTCGACCTTCACCACGGTCTCCCCGAAGAACAGCTTCATAGGCAACTACACGCCGGAGGACGGCTCGACCGTCGGCGTCGGGATGCCGGTGTCGGTCAACTTCGACAAGCCCGTGAAGAACAAGAAGGACGTCCAGTCCGCGATCAAGGTGGCGTCCAGCAGCAACCAGGAGATCGTCGGCCACTGGTTCGGTGACCAGCGCCTGGACTTCCGCCCCAAGGACTACTGGAAGCCGAATTCCAAGGTCAGCGTGGACCTGAAGCTCGACGGCGTCGAGGCGGCGCCCGGCGTCAAGGGCGTCCAGAACAAGAAGGTCGACTTCCGGATCGGCCGCTCGCAGATCAGCACGGTCGACGCCAAGACCCACCGGATGACCGTGGTCCGCGACGGCAAGACGATCAAGACCATCCCGATCTCGGCGGGCAGCAAGGACCACCCGACGTACAACGGGAAGATGGTCGTCTCGGAGAAGTACCAGCAGACCCGGATGGACGGCTCCACCGTCGGCTTCACCAACAACGACGGCAAGGGCGAGTACGACATCCCCGACGTCCCGCACGCCATGCGGCTGTCCAGCTCCGGCACGTTCCTGCACGGCAACTACTGGGGCAAGGGCATCTTCGGCAACGCCAACACCAGCCACGGCTGCATCGGCCTGGAGGACGTGAAGGGCGCCGGCGACCCCAGCACGGACGGCGCCTGGTTCTACCAGAACTCGCTGGTCGGCGATGTCGTCCACATGGTCAACTCCCCGGACCGGACCATCAAGCCGGACAACGGCCTCAACGGCTGGAACATGGACTGGAACGAGTGGGTGGCGGGCAGCGCCGTGAAGTAGCGCACGGTCGTCCCACGGAGGGCGGGCCCCCGCCGGTGCGCAGGCGGGGGCCCGCCCTCCGTATCGTGACCACGTGAGCAAGCGCGACGACGGACAGCGGCGGCAGGGCGGCCGGGCGGCGGCCGGTGACCTGGTCGGCACCGTACTCGGCACCGTCCGGTACGCCGAGGACGGGACATCCGCCGAGGACGCCCTGGAGGCCGGCGCCTCGATGCTGGCGGCGGCGCCCGCGGGCCCGGAAGCCGTCAGCGCCGCGCTGCTGGCCGCGGCGGAGGACGCCGTACGGCGTTGCTGGCAGGGCGGCTGGCAGCCCGCCGACCTGGAGCGGATCGTACGGCGTGAGACGGGCGGCGGCCCGCGTACCGCCGTCGTCGTGGACGCGATGGCGGCCGAGGCGCAGCGCGCGGGCCGGGCGGCGGAACGCGCCCGCGGCTCCCGCTGGGCGGCCCAGCTACGCGACCTCGAAGCCGAGACCTGGTGGCAGTCGGACTCCCGCTACCTGCAGGAGCTGGCGCACCGCCGCCGCAGCTCACGCTTCGAGACGACGTACGACGTACTGGCAGCGCTGCGCGTCCTGGCGCGCCTGCCCCGCATCACGCCTCTGCCGACCGCTCGGCCCGTACGCGGGGGTGCCCCCGCCGAGTCGCGGCACCTCGGCCGTATCCGCGGGCTGCTGGCCAAGGCCGAGGCCACGGACTACCCGGAGGAGGCGGAGGCGCTGTCGGCCAAGGCCCAGGAGCTGATGGCGCGGCACAGCATCGACGAGGCGCTGCTCGACCTCGCCGGTGGCGATGGCGGTGCGGGTGCGGGTGTCGGCGCCGACGCGGGCCCCGGCACCGGCGGCGGCCGGGGCGCCGGCCCCTCGGCCATCCGCACCGTCCCCTCCGCCATCCGCATCGGCATCGAAGGCCCGTACGAGCAGGCGAAGGCCCTGCTGCTCGACGCCGTCGCCGCCGCCAACCGCTGCCAGGCCGTCTGGTCCGGCGACGTGGCCTTCTCCACCCTCATCGGCTTCGAAGCCGACCTGGAGGCCGCCGAACTCCTCTACACGTCACTGCTTCTCCAGGCCACCACCGCCATGCACCGCGCGGGCGACGCCCACCACAGCCGCGGCCGCTCCCGCCGCACCCGCGACTTCCGCCAGACCTTCCTCGTCGCCTACGCCGACCGCATCCGCACCCGTCTGACCGCGGCCACGCAGGAGGCGACCACCGAGGCCGTGGCCGGCACCCCGGACCTCCTGCCGGTCCTGGCCGCCCGCGAGGTCGCCGTCGCCGAAACCACCGGCGAACTGTTCCCCGACACCGCCGCCGTCCGGATGCGGGGCGTACGCGACGCCGACGGCTGGGAACAGGGCGCCGCGGCAGCCGACCGCGCCCGCCTGGGCCACCGAAAGCCCTGACCCCGGCGGCGGCCCCGAACCTTCCCCGTCCCCCTCGCCCCCTGCGTCATCCGGACCGCTGCGCGGCGCCGGCCGCGTAACAGGCTTCCGGATCCTCCCCTCCGCCCGTCGGCGTGGCGGCGATGACGGCGTCCAGCGTCTCCCGTGCGGCCAGCAGGCCGGCCACGGCCTCGTCGATGCGTTCCCGTTCCCGTTGCAGGTCGGGCAGCATGCCGGAACAGGCCGGCGCCAGGGTCTGCCCGTCGTCGACCATGCAGGGCAGCAGTTCGGCGATCGTGGCGGTGCGGAGACCGGCGCCGAGCAGCATGCGGATGCCCCGGACGGTGGCGATGTCCGCTTCCGTGAATTCGCGGTATCCGCTCACCCGGCGCGACGGCTTGAGCAGCCCCTGTTCCTCGTAGTAGCGCAGCAGGCGTTGGCTGACCCCGGTCCGCCGGGAGAACTCCCCCATACGCATGTGACGACCACCACGTCCAGTTGACTCTCACACCGATGTGAGACAGCAGTCTATTGCGCATGACCGACAACCGATCAGGACCCGTTCAGCACGACCCCGTTACCATCATCGGCCTCGGCCCCATGGGCCTCGCGCTCGCCGAAACGCTCCTGCGCAACGGCCACCCCACGACCGTCTGGAACCGCACCCCGGAGAGAGCCGACACCCTCGTCGCCAAGGGCGCCCGCCGCGCGGGGACGGCCGCCGAAGCGATCTCCGAGAGCCCTGTCACGGTCGTCTGCCTCAAGGACTACGCGTCCATGTACGCGGTTCTCGACTCCGCCGGCGACGCCTTGAAGGGCCGCACCCTGGTGAACCTCAACTCCGGCACGCCGAACGAGGCCCGCGCGGCGTCCAGTTGGGCGGCCGGGCGAGACATCGCCTACCTGGACGGCGCGATCATGGTGCCACCGCCGCTCGTCGGGCATCCCGGGTCCGTCTTCCTCTACAGCGGTGCACGGCATGTCGTCGACGAGCACCGGACGACGCTGGCGAGCATGGGCGACCCCCGGTACCTCGGCCCCGACCCCAGCCTGGCGGTGCTGTACAACACCGCGCTGCTCGACCTGATGTACGCGACCATGAACGGCTTCCTGCACGCCACGGCGCTGGTCGGATCGGCGGACGTCCCGGCAGTCGAGTTCGCCGATCTCGCCCTCAACTGGTTCATGCCCACAGTGGTGAACGCAACCCTCACCGACCAGGCCCCCGCCCTGGACAAGGGCGACTACCCCGGCGACGCGGGCACCATGGAAATGAACCTCCACGCGCTCGACCACATCGCCCGCACCTGCGGGGAACAGGGCATCCACACCGACCAGCCGCAGCTCATGAAGGCGATCGCCGAGCAGGCGATCGCCCAAGGCCACGGCGGCAAGAACTACCTGGCCGTGCACGAAGTCTTCAAGAAGCCGACCCGGCCCCACCGCCCCGACTGACCCCCCGGCACCTCTCCACTCCCCCCTCCGCGAGCGCCCGGAAGCCCTCCGCCGCCCCGCCCACCAGCTTCCGGGCCTCCCGACCCACCAGCCCGCTCACCACCGTCACCCCCGGGCCGCCGCCACTCCGTCATCCGCCGCTGCCTTACCCCCGGGGTAATGGCCTCCGACCGTCCTCCGCCGACACAGTGAGAACAACGAACCAGCCCCACAAGCGCCTTACGGAGGACCCGTGCCCGCCTACGCCTTCGCCCACCTCCGCGACCGCGAGCCCCACCCCGACGTGTACGCGTACCTGGAGCTGATCCAGGCCACGCTCGCGCCGTACTCCGGGCGCTTCCTCGCGCACGGGGACAAGCTGGAGGTACGGGAGGGGGAGTGGCCGGGCAGCCTCGTCCTGCTGGAGTTCCCCGGGCTCGCCGAGGCCCGCGCCTGGTACGGCTCCGACGCCTACCAGGAAATCCTCCCCCTGCGCACCCGCCACATAGCGGGCGACGTCATCCTCTTCCCCGGCCTTCCCGCCGCCTACGACCCCACCGCCCGCGCCGAAGCCCTGAAGGCGGCCGAAGCACGTACGCCGCCTCAGTGAACGACGACCCCGGGGACCAGGGCGACGAGCCCGGAGACGAAACTCCCCAGCCCGGCCAGCGTGATGACGATGGCCTTGCCGTCCGAGAACAGTCCCGCGCAGAACGCGCGCACCTGCCGCCGGACGATCAGCATCTTCAGCTTCTGCCAGCGGTGCTGGCGGATGTGGCACCCCAGCAGTAGCCCATAGGCGTTGTTGCGGCAGCCGTCCGTGCGTCCGCGCACCGGGGCGCCGCACGGCACCGGCGCCTGGAAGAAGCTCCACAGGAACACGGCTGCGGACAAGGTGATCACCACAGCCGGACCCGCGGCGGCATGAGCCCACGCCGCGATCAGCAAGACGCCGGCCAGAACGCCCCACCACTGCCTCAGTCCACCGAAATGCCCGCCCCGTGCCCCCGAAGTCGCCATGGGAAAAGGGTGGCGGCTCAGGGGCGCGATGACGCCCGGAAAGAGCTGTTCGTCTGAAAGTGAGACTGCGGCTTCCGCAACGGGCATCCGACTGGTCCACCGGACCCGAACGCAGTACCGGCCCCGGCCCGCCCCACCGTCCCCGGCACAGCCATCAACCCCTCACTCACCCCACACGGCCTGCGCCACCCCCCCCTCACCGGGCAGCTCACTCCCGTCCGCCCCGATTGCGCCGTACTCCCGCCAGAAGGAAAGGCGATCAAAGCGCCACTCCCCCCTTGTCCTGCGGTCGGCTCACAACCCGGTCACGTACCCGTCATCAGTGTTTGCCGTACACAGAGCAGTCTGGGCCCTCACGATGCACACACCATCGTGAAAGGCCACACATGACCACCACTCTCACCAAGGGCGGCAACGCACCTCTGCCGACCGGGACCTGCCGTGTCTCCCTCACATCGTCCGCCGGCATCGATGTCTCCGCCGTCCTTCTTGGACCGGACGGCAAGGTGCGAAGCGATGACGACCTCGTGTTTTACCACCATCTGTCACAAGACGGCGTCGCCGTGAAAGGCCAGACCATCGTCGCGAACCTGGCGGCGGTCCCGTCCACGGTGGAACGCATAGCAGTTGTCGCCAGCATCGATCCGGAGCTCCCCGTCGCCCACTTCGATACGAGTAACACTCCGCAGGTCGTCATCCACAGCGAGGGTGCAAAGATCAGTTTCGTGCCACCCCCTCTGAAGAATTCGGAGACAGTGGCCGTCCTGGTGGAACTGTACAGACGAGGCGACGGATGGAAGGCGCGGGCAGTAGGCCAGGGTTGGGACACAGGATTGGCGGGGCTGGCTGCGGACGTCGGGATTGTCGTCGACGACCCCGCGCCGTCCCAGGCCCCGTCCCCACCTGCCCCAGTGACGCCCCGGCCTGTGGTCCCGCTGGGCAAAGTCGCCCTCTCCAAGGCCGGTCGAGCCACCATCGACATGAGCAAGGACGACCCGGGCCTCGTCGTCACCGCCACCCTTGAATGGAACGGTGGCAGCGCTGCTCGACGGAGAGCAGGAGCTGATCTCGACCTGTACGCGTTTTTCGTCCCCGGAAGTCTTGTCACGCCGCAAGGGAAGCGCCCGAACAAGACCGATGACGTGGTCTACTACCGCCAACTCGGATCGCTCTCCGTAGCGCCCTACATGGCTCTGGACGGCGATTCCCGAGTGCCCGGTCGTGAGACGGTCACGATCCGTCGCCCTGACCTGCAGGGGTACGTCCTCTTGTGTGCCTACAGCGCCGTAGAGAACGGCACGGGTTCATTCAAGTCCTACGGTGCCCGCGTGGTCGTCACTGATGGGCGAGGATCCACCGTGACGGTGCCACTCTTCAACAATCGCAACCTGTCCTATTGGGTGGCTATCGCCCTGCTTGACTTCACCGTCCCCAGCGGTGTGCAGATCCGGCACGTGGAGAAGTACAGCGGAAACCACGTCGAGGCCCGGCCGGTGCTGTACTCCAGCGGGAACTTCCGGATGAGTACTGGAAAGGTCGAATTCAAGACCAGGTAGTTGTTGAGCGGCGTTCGACGAAGCTGGACTCTGGCCATGTAGTGATCGGCTCACTGGACGCAGAGTAAATCTCCAGCAGCGAGACACAGCCGTCCTTCGTGAAGACCAGCACTCCGGCGTTCTCCGGTTGCACGTACCAGGCGTCCGCAGCCGGATTGCCGTGAGGGGCTCAGTCTTCCGCCTTGGCCACCCCCACCGGGCAGCTCACCCCCGTCCCCCCGATCCCGCAGTATCCCGCCGGATTCTTGTCCAGGTACTGCTGGTGGTAGCCCTCGGCCGGGTAGAAGGGGCGGTCGGTGGCCGGGAGGATCTCGGTGGTGATGTCGCCGTGGCCGGCGGCGTGGAGGACGGACTGGTAGGCGGTGCGGGAGGCTTCGGCTGCCTGGTGGTCGGCGGGGGAGTGGGTGTAGATCGCGGAGCGGTACTGGGTGCCGGTGTCGTTGCCCTGGCGGAAGCCCTGGGTGGGGTCGTGGGACTCCCAGAAGAGCTTCAGGAGGGCGGCGTAGGAGACCTTGGCGGGGTCGTAGACGACGCGGACCGCTTCGGTGTGGCCCGTCAGGCCGCTGCACACCTCTTCGTAGGTGGGGTTCGGGGTGTGGCCGCCCTGGTAGCCGGCCAGCGTCGTCCAGACGCCCTCGGTCTGCCAGAACTTGCGCTCGGCGCCCCAGAAGCAGCCCAGGCCGAAGTCGGCGGTCCGCAGGTGCTCGGGGTAGGGGCCGAGGAGCGGGGTGCCGAGGACCGTGTGCCGGTCGGGGACGGTGAAGTCGCGTTCGGGGCGGCCCTTCAGGGCCTCCTCCGGGGAGGGCAGGGCGTTCTTGAAGCGGTTGAAGAGCATGGCGTCTCGCTCCGGGGGTGAGGGAAGAGGGCGGTGACCGGCTGCCGGGACAACGCCGGGCGCGGGAGCCGCATTCCGGGGGGCGGGGACGGAAGCGGGGTTGGAGGCGTCGCCGGGTCGGCCGGTGGTCACGGGTGCGGGCGGAAGTCGGACGACGTGCCGCCGCCGCGTTCCCAGCCGGCCACGGCCAGGGCGCGGTACGCGGCGTACTCGGCGGCGGGGCTGCTGCCGTACGACCACGGGACGGCGCCGACATGGCCGTCGACCAGACGGAGCTGCTCCACGGCTTCCGCGTAGCGCTCGGCGTGCACGAGGAACCAGATGAGCAGGTGCCGGACGTGCGGGGCCATGGGGTGGTCCGCCGGGGCCTCGCGCAGGGCGAAGTGCGCGCCTTCGATCGCGCGTTCGACGACGGCGCTCTGGAAGAGGCCGCGGACCATGTTGGCCTCGGGCAGGTGGTCGTAGACGGCGAAGAGCGGGAGAGCGGGGAGCAGGCTCTTGGCGGGGGCGGCCGAGGCTGCGCTCTCGGTGAACGCGGCGGCCTCCTCCTTGGAGCCGTGCCACTTCTGCGACCAGTAGGGCAGGGCGGCGAGGTGCGCGCCCATGTGGTGCGGGGCACGCTGGGCGACCTTCGACCACAGAGCGTCGTAGTCCGCGCGGCGGTCGCCGAGGCCGCGGGCGACGGCCAGCTCGGTGATGTACGGGACGGGGCTGCCGGGGGCCAGCAGGGCCGCCTCGTGGCAGACCGTCCGGGCCTCCTCCAGGATCATGCGGAAATCCTGCGAGCCGGGGTCGCGCAGCGCCTGGATGACGAGGAACTGGGCGTGGGTCTGGGCGCCGCCCGGGTCCTTGGGCGCCTCGGAGCGCCACGTACGCAGCCAGATGCCGCCCTGCCCGGGCCGCTCCGCCAGCTCGAACGCCGCGGCTCCGGCGAGCGTCTGCACCCGCTGCCAGCGGCGCTCCCAGTCCTCGCCGGTGGCGCTCAGCAGTTGGGCGGCCGGACGCCAGTCGTGGCCGCGCCGGATCTCGTCGAGGGTGTCCTCCAACTCCTGGTCGGGGCCCGGCAGCCGTACGTCGAGCTCCTGGGCCGGCACGAATCCGTAGCCCGCCATGGGGTCGGCGGCCACCGCCAGCCCCTGCTGGGCCTGCTGCGCGGCCTGCCGGCGCCGCAGCCAGGGCAGCAGGACAAGACCGCCGAGCGCGGCAGCGGCGAAGAGAACCAGCAGAACGTCCATGTGGTCAGTCTCGGATTCCGGTCTTGGGGTGCGGATGGGGGTGAGGGTGGAGACGAGGGCGGGGAGTGTGGCTTGGTGGTGTCGCGGCAAGGATGGAGCGGGGTGGAGCGCGTATGTGTCTTGTATGTATCCACTATCCAGCGAAGCAGAAAGTTCCGAAAAGTTCGCGGGTGTGGACGACTACCCTCGGCAGACATGAGCGATCAGCGCGAGCAGCGCCCCCAGAATTTCGAGACCCTTGCCATTCACGCAGGTCAGGAGCCCGACGAGGCGACCGGCGCGGTGGTACCGCCCATCTATCAGGTGTCCACCTACAAGCAGGACGGCGTGGGCGGGCTGCGCGGCGGCTACGAGTACAGCCGCAGCGCGAACCCGACCCGTACCGCCCTGGAGGAGAACCTGGCCGCCCTCGACGGCGGCCGCCGCGGCCTGGCCTTCGCCTCCGGGCTCGCGGCCGAGGACTGCCTGCTGCGCACCCTCCTGGTCCCCGGCGACCACGTGGTCATCCCCAATGACGCGTACGGCGGCACGTTCCGCCTCATTTCGAAGGTCGTCGAGCGGTGGGGTGTGGAGTGGTCGGTCGCCGACACCTCCGACCCGCAGGCCGTACGGGACGCGCTGCGCCCCCGTACCAAGGCGATCTGGGTGGAGACGCCCAGCAACCCGCTCCTCGGCATCACGGACATCGCCGCGCTCGCGGCCGTGGCGCGCGACGCCGGGGTCCGCCTGGTCGTGGACAACACCTTCGCCAGCCCCTACCTCCAGCAGCCGCTGGCCCTCGGCGCGGACGTGGTGGTCTACTCCACGACCAAGTACATGGGCGGCCACTCGGACGTGGTCGGCGGCGCGCTCGTGGTCGACGACGCCGAGCTGGGCGACGAACTGGCCTACCACCAGAACGCGATGGGCGCGGTCGCCGGACCGTTCGACGCGTGGCTGGTGATGCGCGGTCTGAAGACGCTGGCCGTACGGATGGACCGGCACAGCGCCAACGCGACCCGGATCGCCGAGCTGCTCGCCTCGCACGACAAGGTGTCGCAGGTCCTCTACCCGGGCCTGAAGGACCACCCCGGCCACGAGGTCGCCGCCAAGCAGATGCGTTCCTTCGGCGGCATGGTCTCGTTCCGTGTCGCGGGCGGCGAGGAGGCCGCGGTGGAGGTCTGCAACCGTGCCAAGCTGTTCACCCTCGGTGAGTCGCTGGGCGGCGTGGAGTCGCTGATCGAGCACCCGGGCCGGATGACGCACGCCTCGACGGCGGGTTCGCTGCTGGAGGTCCCGAACGACCTCGTGCGGCTCTCGGTCGGCATCGAGTCGGTCGACGACCTGGTCGCGGACCTCACCCAGGCGCTGGGCTAGGAAACGCTCAGGCGCTGGGCCGGGAGACGGCCCTGGCGCCGAACCGGGAGACGCCTTGGCGCCGAACCGGGAAACGGCCCTGGCGCCGAACCGGGAAACGGCCCTGGCGCCGGGCTTGAGGGGCGTACTCCAGACGCCGGCCTTGAGGGGCGAACCTCCGGTGCCGGGCTTGAGTGGCACTGTCGGGCGCCGACCTTGAGGGGCACCGTCAGGCGCTGGGACAGCGGCGCCTGAGGCGCCCGGCCCTCCGCTCACCACCCTTCCAGTGGAGGGGTGGTGTGCGCCGGCGGCGGCAGCCACGGCTGGTCGACGGCCGCCCAGGCCAGGAGCGCCGCCAGCGCCGCAACGGTCAGCAGCCACAGCAGCCGGCGCGCCAGCCGCCGGTGGACCAGCAGCCGCCGGCCGCTGGCGGCGGCGCGCAGCGCCAGGTCGGGCGGGACCGGCGGATGCGGTCCGTCCAGCATCCGCCGTACCTCGGCCTCCTTGCGGTCCGGAAGGCTCATGGCGCGGCGGCTTCCGGGTGCGGGGCCGGTGGAAGTGGCTCCGGGGCGGGCGGCGCGGGTGGTGCGGGTGGTGCGCCCGGCGCGTCGGCGGGCCTCGGTGCCGGCACGCCGGAGGGTTCCGCCGCCGGTGCGCCGACCCGTACCGGCGGCTCCCCGCGCCCGGCAGGAGGGCGGCTGCGCATGTGCCCCACGGCCCGCAGGCACAGCGTGTGGACGCGTTCGGCGGGCAGGCCCAACTGCGCGGCGGTCTGCTCCTCGGCGACGCCCTCGTAGAGGCGCAGGACGAGCACCAGCCGCTCCTGCGGGGACAGTCGCCCCAGAAGGCCGCCGGGCGGTGGTCGTCTGCCGTGGGCCAGGGCGCGGGGGAGCCGTTCCCGCCAGGCGGAGTGCGCGAAGCAGGCGGCCATCTCCTGGCGCGTGCGGTCGTACGGGTCCTCGCCGCGCAGCCGGTCCCAGGCGGCGTACGTACGGGCCAGCGCCAGGATCAGCAGGCGCTCGGCGGCGGGCGCGCGCCGGTCCTCCGGCTCGGCGGTCAGCAGCGTGGCGGCGCGCAGCAGACGGCCGGCCGCGCCCGCGACGAACGCCTCGAACTCCCGGGCACGACGGCGTTCCTGGGCTGCCCGCCGCTCTCGCACAGCTCCATGGCACGGCAGGCCCGGCACGCGGTCAAGAGGCGGCAGGGAAAAAACCGGGGGGCGAGCATGGCCGGCTGCCGCTACGCCGCTGCCGCGCGGCGGCCGGGCCGCCGGCCGCCGAGGAACCGACGGGACGGGGTCCGGCCGCTCAGGAGCTGGACGGCACCGGCGGCAGCGTCGCGGTGACCGTGGACAGGGAGGCGTTGAAGCGCGTCAGCAGGCTGCAGAAGGAGTCCCGCTCCTCCTCCGTCCACTCCTCCGTGACCAGCGCCATCAGGGCGCGGCGGGAGGCCCGTACCTCTTCCAGCCGGGACCGGCCGCGCTCGGAGAGCTGGAGCACGACCGCACGGCCGTCCTCGGGGTGCGAGGCGCGGTTGACCAGGCCGGAGTCGACCAGCGGGGCGACCTGCCGGGTGACGGTCGAGGAGTCGATGCCCATGCCGGCGGCCAGCGCCTTGACACCCATCGGGCCCTCTTTGTCCAGGCGGTTGAGGAGCAGGTAGGCGGCACGGTCCATGGAATTGCGTGCCTGGCCGACGCCGCCGAGCCGGCTCTGTTCGGCGCGGCGGGCGAAAACGGCGACTTGGTGTTGCAGCGCGTCGAGAAGAGCGGGGTCGGTGTGGGTCGTCATGTCCGAAGAGGTGGGCATGGCCGGGAGCTCGCTTCATGGGATGCGTACGGATTGGGGGACAGAGTACGCGGCCCCGGCGCGGACCGTACCGGCGCTGTCCAAAGACGTGCCTACGTGGCACCGGTCCGGCGGCCCCGGGCATCCGCCGCGGACCGAACTGTAAGACTGGGTTTCATGGCCGATCACACGCCGCACGAGCACGCTCCTGCCTCCGGTTCCCCTTCGGATTCCGCTTCCGCTTCTGCCACCGGTCAGCGACCCGGTCCGGCATCGGTCCCGGCGCGTGCGGAGGCGTCCGGTACCGGTGCGGAACCGGCGTCGAATTCCGGTTCCGCCTCCGTTTCCGGTCCGGGCGCGGGCCCGGTGGCCGCCGCCTCCGCCGCGCTCACCGTCGAGGACGTACGGGAGGCGCAGAAGATCCTGTCCGGCGTCTCGCGGTCCACCGCCTTGGAGGGGAGCCGGCACCTGTCCGGTCTGGTGGGGGCCCCGGTGCATCTGAAGTGCGAGAACCTGCAACGCACCGGCTCCTTCAAAATACGTGGCGCGTACGTGCGGATCGCGGCGCTCTCCCCGCGGGAGCGGGCGGCCGGTGTGGTCGCCGCCAGCGCCGGCAACCACGCGCAGGGCGTGGCGCTGGCGGCCTCGCTGCTCGGGGTGCGCTCGACGGTGTTCATGCCGGTCGGCGCGCCGCTGCCGAAGGTCGCCGCGACCCGTGAGTACGGCGCCGAGGTGCGGCTGCACGGCCAGGTCGTGGACGAGACGCTGGCGGCGGCGCGGGAGTACGCCGACGCGACGGGCGCGGTCTTCATCCACCCCTTCGACCACCGGGACATCATCGCGGGCCAGGGCACGGTCGGCCTGGAGATCCTCGAACAGTGCCCGGAGGTGCGCACGATCGTCGTGGGCATCGGCGGCGGCGGGCTCGTCGCGGGCATCGCCCTGGCGGTCAAGGCGCTGCGGCCGGACGTGCGGATCGTCGGGGTGCAGGCGGCGGGCGCGGCCGCCTATCCGCCCTCGCTGGCGGCCGGGCGGCCGGTCTCGATCGAGGCGCCGGTGACGATGGCGGACGGTATCAAGGTCGGGCGCCCCGGCGACGTGCCGTTCAAAATCGTCGGCGATCTCGTCGACGAGGTCCGTACCGTGTCCGAGGACGAGCTCTCCAGCGCTCTGCTGCTCTGCCTGGAGCGGGCCAAGCTGGTCGTGGAGCCGGCGGGGGCGAGTCCGGTGGCGGCGCTGCTGTCGAGGCCCGAGTCCTTCGAAGGCCCGGTGGTCGCGGTGCTGTCCGGGGGAAATGTCGACCCGCTGCTGATGCAGCGCATCCTGCGGCACGGCATGGCCGCGGCGGGGCGTTACCTGTCGCTGCGCCTGCGGCTGACGGACCGGCCGGGGGCGCTGGCGACGCTGCTCGCGGTGCTGTCGGAGGTCGACGCGAACGTCCTGGACGTGAGCCATGTGCGGACCGATCCGCGGCTCGGGCTCACGGAAGCGGAGGTGGAGCTGCATCTGGAGACCAAGGGTCCGGAGCACTGCACGGAGGTCAGTTCGGCCCTGGAGGCGGCGGGTTACACCGTCATGGGGTGAGGTGCGCCGCGGGCGGACGTGCACGACGTGCGCCGCGGGCGTACGTGCGTGAGGTGCGCCATGGGCGGATGTGTGCCGTGGCGCGCGGCTGAGCTGACCGGCCGCGCGGCCGCACACGCCGTCCAACGTATGTCGCGATGTATCGCGAGTGCGCTATGGTCCGGGTCCGCGGGGGAGCTGCGCCGTGTTTCGGGGCCCCCTCGGTGCCGGGTATATGCCCGTAGAGCGGCCCATATCCGGTGAAAGTAAGATTCTTCCTGGAGTTAACCCCATACCTTGGGAGTACCCAATGCCAGGCGCCATTTACGCCGAGGGGCTGGTGAAGACCTTCGGCAAGGTGAGGGCTCTGGACGGCGTCGACCTCGACGTCCCCGAAGGAACCGTCCTCGGACTGCTCGGCCCGAACGGTGCGGGCAAGACCACCGCCGTACGGGTTCTGACCACCCTCCTCCAGCCGGACCGCGGCACCGCGGTCGTCGCCGGTATCGACGTCCTCAAGCACCCCGACGAAGTACGCCGCTCCATCGGCGTGTCCGGCCAGTTCGCCGCCGTCGACGAGTATCTGACGGGCCGTGAGAACCTGACCATGGTCGGCCGGCTCTACCAGATGGGCGGGCGCGCGGCGAAGGCCAGGGCCACCGAGCTCCTGGAGCGCTTCCACCTCACCGACGCCGGCGACCGTCCGGCCAAGACCTACTCCGGCGGCATGCGGCGCCGGCTCGACCTGGCGGCCGCGCTGGTCGTCAGCCCGCCCGTGATGTTCATGGACGAGCCCACCACCGGCCTGGACCCGCGCAACCGCCAGCAGCTCTGGGAAGTCATCCAGGAACTGGTCGCCGGCGGCACGACCTTGCTCCTCACAACCCAGTACCTGGAAGAGGCCGACCACCTCGCGCACGACATCTGCGTGGTCGACCACGGCAGGGTCATCGCCCGCGGCACCTCCGACGAGCTCAAGGCGCGTACGGGCGGCGAGCGGGTGGAGGTCGTCGTGCACGCCGCCGAGCACATCGGCACGGCCGACGCGGTGCTGCGCGGCTTCGGCAAGGGCGCGAGCAAGATCGAGCAGCACACGCGAAAGATCACGGTGCCGGTGACGGGCGGCGCCAAGCTGCTCGCCGAGGTCATCCGCGAACTCGACGCACGCGGTGTCGAGATCGACGACATCGGGCTGCGCCGGCCGACCCTGGACGACGTGTTCATCTCGCTGACCGGCCACGCCGCCGAGGTGGCGGAGGGCAACGGCGAGAACGGGGGCGGCGAGGCCGGGGACGGCGGCAACGGGGCAGGCGAGGGCGGGGCCACCGCGGTCGGTGACGCGCCCGCGGCACGGCGGTCCGCCGCCGGAAAGGAGCAGACGTCATGAGCAGCGCGACCGACTCCCTGGTCCTCGCCCGGCGGAACCTGATCCGCATGAAGCGGATTCCCGAGGTGGTCCTGTTCGGCCTGGTGCAGCCGATCATGTTCGTGGTCCTCTTCACGTACGTGTTCGGCGGCTCGATCCAGGTCGGCGGCTCGCTCTCGCAGCAGACCTACCGCGAGTTCCTGATGGCGGGCATCTTCGCGCAGACCGTCACCTTCGCCACCGCCGGTGCGGGCGCGGGCATCGCCGACGACATGCACAAGGGCCTGATCGACCGGTTCCGCTCGCTGCCCATGGCGCGCGGCGCCGTCCTCACCGGCCGTACCCTCGCCGACCTCGTCCAGACGACGCTCACCCTGATCGTGCTGGCCCTCGTCGCGCTCCTCCTCGGCTGGCGCACACATGAGCACATCGGCAAGGTCGTGGCCGGATTCGCCCTGCTGCTCCTGCTCGGCTACGCGTTCTCCTGGATCGGCGCGCTGATCGGCCTGACCGTACGGACGCCGGAGGCCGCCACCTCGGGCGGGCTGATCTGGCTGTTCCCGCTGACGTTCATCTCCAACGCCTTCGTGGACTCCAACAAGCTGCCGACGGTCTTCCGGCACATCGCGGAGTGGAACCCGTTCAGCACCACGGTCCAGGCCGCCCGTGAGCTGTTCGGCAACCTGCCGCCCGGCTTCAGGACCCCGGATGCCTGGCCCATGCAGCACCCGGTCATCGCCTCGGTGCTGTGGTCGGTGCTGATCCTCGTCTTCTTCCGCACGCTCGCGGTCCGCAAGTACCGCAAGGCGGCCGGCTGACCGGAGGCCGGGGCCGGGACCGGGGGAACACGGAAACGACCGGCCCGGAGCCGCTGGGGCTCCGGGCCGGTCGTCGTCAGGCCACGGGCGGGTGCCGCCCGGTGCTCAGCCCGTGTACGGCTTGGCTTCGAGGATCTTCACCGAGGCCTTCTTGCCGTTGGGGAGCTCGTACTCGGCGGTCTCGCCGATCTTCTTGCCGTTCACTCCGGAGCCCAGCGGGGACTGCGGGGAGTAGGTCTCGATCTCCGAGCTCGCGTACTCCCGCGAGGCCAGCAGGAACGTCAGGGTGTCGTCCGGGTCTCCGTCGAACGCGATGGTGACGACCGTGCCGGGGGCCACGACACCAGTGGCGGCGGGCGCCTCGCCGACCTTCGCCGTCTCCAGCAACTGCTTGAGCTGGCGCATCCGAAGGTCCTGCTTGCCCTGCTCTTCCTTGGCCGCGTGGTACCCGGCGTTCTCCTTCAGGTCACCTTCCTCGCGGGCCGCCGCGATCTTCTCGGTGATCTCGGCGCGTGCGGGACCAGACAGGTGCTCCAGCTCGGCCTTGAGCTGGTCATACGCCTCCTGGGTCAGCCAGGTGACGTTGTCGCTGGTCTGGGTCACAGGTGCTCCTCGTCGGTGCTGGGGATAAATCAAACGCCCTACCAGGAAGGCCGCAGGCTGCGCCTCCACGGGTGGGCGAAACCACGAGCCTAACAATTCCGGCACAAAACGGGGAAGGGGAATTTCGCCGGGAACGTCATCCGGCCGGATCGTGCCCGGTCAGCGCGCCGGCCCGGACGGGCCCGGCGACACACCGGGCGGTGCGCGGTGCGGGCCTGCCGCCGGGGGGCTTGCGGGGCGGCCGCCGGAGGCGCTGGAGCCGGGTGTCGGGCGGAGGGCGGGGCGGCCGTCGGGGTGCGCCGGGGCCGGGCGTCGGGTCGAGGGCCGCGGGGCGAGCGCCGGGTCAGCCGCCGGAGGACGTGCAGCCGACCAGGACGGCGTTGGTCGCCCGCGCCGTCGTACGGATCGTGACCTCGACGTCCACCTGCTCCTTCGGAGCGTCGACGGTGACGTCCTTGCGCCCCACCTCGGCGCCGCTGTCGGCCTGCGAGCGCAGTGTGCACGTACCGGTGTCGTCCTTGCCCTTGACGACCTCCAGATGCACCTTGACGGCGCTGTCCGAGACACGGTCCCAGGTGATCACCCGGCCGCTGAGGTCCTGCCCGGAGATGTAGGAGAAACCGGACCAGCCGACCACACCGAGCAGCGCCACGCCCAGCACGGCACCGACGATCTTCAGCTTGCGGTCGGCGCGCTGGTCGGCGGAGCGGCCGTAGCGTCCGTCGGGCAGCCCTTCGCGCACCGCGCTCATGATCGCTCCTCCTGCCGGGGGCTTCGGAATTAATCGCCCCGCGCTTCGGTCACTATAGGAAACATCTTCTCCGGCCTTTCACTGAGGATCGAGTCTTGACTGAGCAGCTGCGACTGATGGCAGTCCACGCCCATCCCGACGACGAGTCGAGCAAGGGCGCGGCCACCATGGCCAAGTACGTGTCCGAGGGGGTGGACGTGCTGGTCGCCACCTGCACGGGCGGGGAGCGCGGCTCCATCCTCAACCCCAAGCTCCAGGGCGACCCGTACATCGAGGAGCACATCCACGAGGTGCGCAAGAAGGAGATGGACGAGGCCCGGGAGATCCTGGGCGTCAAGCAGGAGTGGCTGGGATTCGTCGACTCCGGGCTGCCCGAGGGCGACCCGCTGCCGCCGCTGCCCGACGGCTGCTTCGCCCTCCAGGACGTGGAGGCGGCGGCCGAGCCGCTGGTGAAGCTGATCCGCGAGTTCAAGCCGCAGGTCATCACGACCTACGACGAGAACGGCGGCTACCCGCACCCCGACCACATCATGACCCACAAGATCACGATGGTGGCCTTCGAGGCGGCCGGCGACCCGGAGAAGTACCCGGAGGCCGGCGAGCCCTGGCAGCCGCAGAAGCTCTACTACAACCAGGGCTTCAACCGGCCGCGCACCGTCGCGCTGCACGAGGCGCTGCTGGAGCGCGGCCTGGACTCCCCGTACGGGGAGTGGCTGGAGCGCTGGAAGGAGTTCGAGCGCCGCGAGCGCACGCTGACCACGTACGTGCCCTGCGCCGACTTCTTCGAGATCCGCGACAAGGCGCTGATCGCGCACGCGACGCAGATCGACCCCGACGGCGGCTGGTTCCGGGTGCCGATGGACATCCAGAAGGAGGTCTGGCCCACGGAGGAGTACGAGCTCGCCAAGTCGCTCGTCGACACGTCCCTCCCCGAGGACGACCTCTTCGCGGGCATCCGCAACAATTGACTCCATGATGAGCGCGACTAGCACCCTCGCCGTGACGCACTTCGTCACCCTTGCCGACAGCTTCGACAAGGACAAGGTGACCCCGGGCGTCCTCGGCTTCATCGTGTTCGCGGTCATCGGCGGCGCCGTATGGCTGCTGATGAAGTCCATGAACAAGCGGATGAAGAAGGTCGACTTCGAGGAGACCCCGGAGGCGCCCGGCGCCTCCGGCACGGAGGCCCCGGCCAAGGGCACCGCGAACAGCCAGGCGAAGAAGAGCCAGGTGAAGGGGCAGCCCTCGGGGAAGGCACGGCCCGAGGCGGGCTGAGCACGTCCCCGGACGCCGGGCGGGGCGGGACATCGTCCGCCGGCCCGTCCGGCGTCATCGCGAGCGGGGGCGCCTCCTCCGTCTCCGCGAGCGAAGGCACCCCCGTCACCGTGCCGAGGTGACGCCTCCGGTCACCGCGCCGAGGGAACGCCTCCGGTCACCTGTTCACTGCGCCGAGGGAACGGTCACCCCCATGACCTCGCGCGCGTGGCGGTTCGGAACCATGCCGAGCCGCCATGCCTCCCACCCCGTTTCCGGCTCGACGCCGCGCTCCAGCAGCAGCGCGAACGTCTCCGCGCAGTCCTCCAGCTTCGAGTCCCGGGTCGGGTGCCCTTCCTGCGCCAGCCGGGCCAGCTCCTCCTGCGCGACCGCCGCGCCGACCACCGAGCCGCCCGGTGAGGCGAACGGCAGCAGCGTGCAGCGCAGGAAACGGGCCCAGTCCTCGCCGCGCCGGTCCCCGTAACCGGCGAACGTCCGCGCCGCCTCGTCGGCCAGCTCCAGCGCCTGCGCCGCCCGCCCGTTGCCCGCGTCGATGATCACCAACTCCAGGCAGGACCACGCCTCCCCGTGCGGGACGCCGATCCGCTGGAAGTCCTTGCGGGCGTCCTGGAGGAGCTGCCGTGCGAAACCGCTGTTGCGCAGCGAGCCGGTCTGCGCGGCCCGCAGGTCCCGGGTGACGCGCCCCGAGTGGTGCCGGGCGCAGGCGAGGCCGTAGCCGTCCTGCATCCGGCTGAACATCGTCCGGGACCGCTCCAGGTGCCGCAGCGCCGCGTCCAGGTCGCCCTGCTCCTCCAACGCCTGGCCCAGGTAGTACAGCGTCCACGCCTCGCCGCGGGCGTCCTCGTAGCGGCGGTGCAGGGGCAGGGCCTGGCGCAGCCGGTCCACCGCCGGGTCCGGGTCGGCGTCCACCAGCCGGGCCCGCGCGAGCTGGGTCATCGCCCACGCCTCGCCGCGGTCGTCGTGCGTACGGCCGTACAGCTCCATCGCCGCGTGGAACTCGCGCTCCCCCTCCGGGACCTCGCCCATCCGCAGATACACCTGGCCGAGCTGGAAGTGCGCCCACGCCTGGCCGTGCAGGCTCTCGCTCTCCCGGTGCAGCTCCAGGGACTCGCGCAGCAGCGCCAGCGCCTCCGCCACCTGCGCGCGGTCCCGTTCCACGGCCGCCAGCGCGTGCAGCGTCCATGCCCGGTCGCCGCGCACGTCCGGGCCGGACTGCATCTCCATGGCCTCGCGCAGCTTGGCCGCGGCCTCCGTCAGATTGCCCTGCTGCTGGAGCGTGATGCCCAGGTCACGCAGGGCGCGCGCGGCGCCGACCGGGTGCTGCGCCTCGAAATACAGGTCGACCACCGAGGTCAGGGTCGTACGGGCCTTGTCCAGCTCACCGAGCTGCCGGGCCGCGATGCCGGTGCGCCACTGCACGGACCGTACGAGCAGCCCCCGGTCGGCGGCCTTGGTCAGCTCGCTCAGCTCGCCGAGGCGGTACAGGTCACCGCGCAGCAGGCAGTAGTCGGCCAGTGCGCCCAGCAGGTGCGAGACGGTCGCCTGGTCCACGTCCTGGTCGGCGTGGCGCAGCGCGGCGGTGATGAAGCTGGTCTCGTCGTCCAGCCACTGGAGCGCGGCGTCCAGCGAAGTGAAGCCGTGCGAGCCGAAGCGGTCGGCGCGGGTGGACGTCCGGCCGTCCACCAGGCGGATCACCGAGTCCGCCAGCTCCGCGTAGCTGCGGATCAGCCGCTCCTGGGCCGTACTGCGCCCGGCCGGGTCCTCCTCGTCCACCAGGCGGGCGTGCGCGAAGTGGTGGACGAGGGCGTGCAGGCGGTAGCGGTCGCCGCGCACGTGCTCGATCAGGCCCGTGGCGGCCAGGGCCGACAGTTGCCGCTCGGCCTCCGGCACGTCCACGCCCAGCAGTGCCGCCGCGGCGGCCGCCCCCAGACTGGCGCGCCCCACCAGCGCCAGCCGGCGCAGCAGTCGGCGGGCCGTCTCCGACTGGTCGCCGTAGCGCAGCCACAGCGCCGCCTCGGCCGGGGACACCCCGGGCCCGGCGGCCGGGCACCGCGCGGCGCTCTCCGCCAGGTCCGCCGCCAGCGTGGCGGGCGACCTGGGCCCCAGCGACGAACCGGCCACCCGCAGCGCCAGCGGCAGCCCTGCGCAAAGCTGCGCGATCCGCTCCACGGACTGGTGGTCGTACGGTCCGGTCTCGCCCTCGGACTCGTCGGCCGCGGCCCGCAGCAGCTCCTCGGTGCCCGCCGAGTCCAGCGCGCCCACCGGTAGCTGGTGCACCCACGCCTGGAGATCGCCGGGCAGGTCCATCGGCTCGCGGGTCGTCACCAGCACCAGGCTGTCGGAGCGGTCCGGCACCAGCAGGCGCACCTGCTCCGGGTCAGAGGCGTCGTCCAGCAGGACCGTGACGGGCAGGCCCGTCAGATGCTTGTGGTACAGCTCCGTGAGCCGCTTGACGTGCTGCTCCTGGGAGGGCCGCTCACGGAAGAGAAGCTGCTCGCGCGGCGCGCCGAGCCGGTTGAGCAGGTGCAGCAGCGCGTCCCGTGTCGGCAGCGGCGTCTCGCCCGGGGTGTCCCCGCGCAGATCCACCACGCACGCGCCGCGGAACTGGTCCCGAAGCTGGTGTGCGGCCCGCACCGCCAGTGCCGTACGTCCCGAGCCGGGCTCGCCGTGCAGCACCACGACCGTCGGCCGGGTCTCCGTGCTCGCCCGGGCCGCGTGCACCCACTGCGCGATCTGCGCCAGATGCGCCCGCCGCCCCGCGAACAACTGCTCCGGCTGCGGCAAGTGCGCGAACGACTGCTCCAGCACGGACCGCTGGCGGGCCGCCGCGCTGCGGTCCGCGCCGCGCAACTGCGGCACCCGGCTGCCGCGGGAGGCGGCGGGCGTGCCGGAGGAGCTGCCGCGCGTCGCCGCCGTCAGCATCCGCTGCTGGTCCAGGAACGGCCGGATACCGCGCACCTCCAGCGCGGTCAGCCACTGCAACCGCAGTTGCTCGGGCCCGCCCGGCTGGCCGCGCATCCCCGCCTGCCGGTGGGCCGCCGGCCAGTGCCCCGCCGTCAGCTTCACGACCGTCGCCGCGGCGCCCGCCGCCGCCACCGAGACACCGACGCCGAGGGCCGTACCAGGACCCGTCCCGAACGCGAGGTCCGTGCCGAAGGCGGCGACCGCCGCGACCGCCGTGGCCACCGCGGGGGTGCTCAGCTCCTTGCGCGACAGCCGCGCGGACAGCGGGCGCTGCCCGGCCGCGGACTCGTCCAGCGCGTGTACGTACGCGCCGTACTCCTCGGACGCCGCACCGGCCATGTCGTCCAGCACCGCACGCGCCCGGGCCAGCAGCACGCCCCGGTCCAGCGTCCCGCCCGAACGCCGGACCTCCTCCTCGACGGCCCGCGCCAACAGCCCGTCCGCTTCCGCCCGGTGACGGTCGCGCAGCACAGCCGGTGAGCCCGCCATGCCTTCCCCCTCCTGCAGTTCCCAGCGTCCCGGCAGGTCCCGGTGCTCCCGGCCACCCCCGGCCTCCCACCGCTCCCCGACAGCCGGTGCAGCACACCCGCCCCGGCCCGCGGTGATCGGTTTCCGTACCCACAGTGTTCCGCTTCCGCGCGAAATCCGGCAGGCCTGTGGATAACTCCCCCCGCGGGCCCTGGGCTATCCACCGCGGGGCATTTCGTCTGCGTGGGCAGGCCAGTGGCGCAGAGGTATAGGGACAGCTATACGTGTTCAGCGAGTGCGGGTGGGAGGTCTTCCTCGTCTTCACCTCAATTCGTGGCGCAGCAACCTCTTGCTGATCACGGGCGACAAGTCGGGCCGATGGTCCGAGTGGTACGACGAAGCGATCCCCCTGGCCGAGCAGCGCTGCAAGACCTACGTGAGCGACCGGGGGAAGAAGGCGGACGACCGTGAGTGGATACACGCGTTGGCAGGACATCCGCGCCGGGCACGTCGCGCGCGCCGGTGGCGAGGACGCCGTGCGGGCGGGCAAAGAGGAGCCGCTGGCGGAGACGACGGGGCGCCGACTGGCGGAACTGCGGCGGGCCCGTGGGCTGACCAGCAGGAGGTGGCCGACCGTACGGGCGTCACCAAGCGGCGGGTGTCACAGATCGAGCGCGGACACATCTCCGGCCAGGACGTCCACGCCCGCTTCGCCGTCGCGCTCGGCGGCCGGCTGCACCAGGCCACCTACTTCGACGACGGGGACATCGCGGTGATCGCCTGAGCCGGTGAGCACGCCGTCCCGGCCTCGTGGGAGACGCCATGAAAGCCTTGCGCGACACGCCCGTCCGGGGCAGCCGGATGCGGCGTCGTGTCACTGGCGCCGGCGCACTCGCTGACCCCGCATCCAGGCATGAGGGAAGGGTTTCCAGCGCTTCAGGCGGATCCCAGGTCAATGGCCACGGAGAAGGGAACGGCAGTCTCGATCGCGCCAGTGAACATCTCACCGTCCCTGTAAACCTTGGTGGCGGGGTCGAGAACGTAGGTGTAGGTGATGGGGACACCGGTGGCGGCCTGTTCGACACGCCAGTAGAAGGGGATGCCGGCCTTGGCGTACTGGTCCACCTTCACGATCAGGTCCGTGGTCTCCGAACCGGGCGACACGACCTCGACCACCAGGAGTACGTGTTCGGGGCGGGTGGGCGTGAGGTCGATGGTCTCCGCCCGGCAGACGATGACGTCCGGACGGCGGTTGGTGAGGGGAACGTCCTGCAAGCGGACATCGAAGTCCGTGTCGGCGTTCCACTCGGAGCCCGCGGCGGCGTCCAGGGCATTGGCCAGGAGCCGGGCCAGCCTGTTATGGCGCTTGGAGGCGCTCGGGCTCACGACGACCATTCCGTCCACGATCTCGATGCCCGCACACTGTTCCTCGGACCACGAGTCGTACTGCTCCGCGCTGATCTGGGTGTGCATCCACGTGGGCACCACCATCTCGGCGGTCATGGTGCCTCCTTCGAGGAGCCTCGACAGTTCACGCGCTGCTGGGTTCAGCCTACTGTTCCGCTTGCCGTGGATACCGTCGCCGACGGCCGTGCTTCCGGCTCCGCCAGATGGGGCGGGCGCTGTGAGAGGCTGGTCCGCATGAACCGGTTGGCTGGCGTGACCTCGCCTTATCTGCTTCAGCACGCGGACAATCCGGTCGACTGGTGGCCCTGGACGCCGGAGGCTTTCGAGGAAGCGAAGCGGCGTGATGTGCCCGTGCTGCTGTCGGTCGGCTACTCCGCGTGCCACTGGTGCCACGTGATGGCGCACGAGAGTTTCGAGGACGCGGCGGTCGCCGCCGTGGTCAACGAGCACTTCGTACCGGTGAAGGTGGACCGCGAGGAGCGGCCCGATGTGGACGCCGTCTACATGGAGGCCGTGCAGGCCGCCACCGGGCAGGGCGGCTGGCCGATGACCGTCTTCCTGACGCCCGAGGGTGAGCCGTTCTACTTCGGTACGTATTTTCCGCCCGCGCCGCGCCACGGTATGCCCTCCTTCACGCAGGTTCTCCAGGGTGTGCGGAGCGCCTGGACGGACCGCCGGGACGAGGTGGGCGAGGTCGCCGGGCGGATCGTCGCCGACCTGTCCGCCCGGTCGCTCTCCGCGTCGCTGGCCAAGGGGGAGCCGGTGCCGCCGGGCCCGGAGGACCTGGCCTCCGCGCTGCTCACGCTGACCCGCGACTTCGACGCCGTGCACGGCGGTTTCGGCGGCGCGCCCAAGTTCCCGCCGTCCATGGCGCTGGAATTCCTGCTGCGCCACCACGCCCGTACGCGGTCCGAGGCAGCCTTGCAGATGGTGCAGGCGACGGCGGAGGCGATGGCCCGCGGCGGGATCTACGACCAGCTCGGCGGCGGCTTCGCGCGCTACGCGGTGGACGAGACCTGGACCGTGCCGCACTTCGAGAAGATGCTGTACGACAACGCGCTGCTGTGCCGTACGTACGCGCACCTGTGGCGCGCCACCGGGTCGGACCTGGCCCGCCGTGTCGCCGTCGAGACCGCCGAGTTCATGGTGCGGGAACTCCGTACGGAGCAGGGCGGGTTCGCCTCCGCGCTGGACGCCGACTCCGACGACGGCAGCGGCCGGCACGTCGAAGGCGCGTACTACGTGTGGACGCCGGAGCAGTTGCGCGACGTCCTGGGGGAGAAGGACGCCGGGATCGCCGCGCACTACTTCGGTGTGACGCAGGAGGGAACCTTCGAGGAGGGCGCCTCCGTCCTGCAACTGCCCGACACCGACGACCTGGTGGACGCGGCGCGGATCGCGGGCATCAAGGAGCGGCTGCGCGCGGCCCGGGACGCCCGGCCGCGCCCCGGGCGGGACGACAAGGTCGTCGCCGCCTGGAACGGCCTGGCCGTCGCTGCCCTCGCCGAGACCGGCGCCTACTTCGACCGCCCGGACCTGGTGCAGGCCGCCACGGACGCCGCCGACCTGCTCGTCCGCGTCCACATGGACTGGCAGGCGCGGCTGCACCGCACCTCGCGGGACGGCGTCGCGGGCGCCAACGCCGGTGTCCTGGAGGACTACGCGGACGTCGCCGAGGGCTTCGTCGCACTCTCCTCGGTCACCGGGGAGGGCGTCTGGGTGGAGTTCGCCGGCCTCTTCCTGGACACCGTGCTCGTGCACTTCACCGCCGAGAACGGCACGCTCTACGACACCGCCGACGACGCCGAGCAGTTGATCCGCCGCCCGCAGGACCCCACGGACAACGCCACGCCCTCCGGATGGACCGCGGCCGCCGGCGCGCTCCTGGCGTACGCGGCGCTGACCGGCAGCGCACCGCACCGGGACGCCGCCGAGCGCGCCCTCGGCGTCGTCAAGGCGCTGAGCGGCCGGGCACCGCGCTTCATCGGGTGGGGGCTGGCCGTCGCCGAGGCCGCGCTGGACGGGCCGCGCGAGGTCGCGGTGGTCGGTCCGGACGGCGACCCGGCCACCCGTGCGCTGCACCGCGCCGCCCTGCTGGGCACCGCGCCCGGCGCGGTGGTCGCCCTCGGGGAGCCGGGGTCGGAGGAGGTGCCGCTGCTGAAGGACCGTCCGCTGGCCGACGGCCGGGCCGCCGCGTACGTCTGCCGCCACTTCACGTGCGAGCGCCCGACGACCGACCCCGAGGAGCTGGGGGAGAAGCTCAGCGGCGGGTGAGGGAGGGCGGGCAGGGGCCGGTCCCCTGGTCCCGCCCCGCTCCGTCCGAAGTCCTAGGCCGCAAAGCGGGCTTGAACTTCACGCGGGCGTCAACTTTTAGCGTGACGGCATGACGAACCGCACGAACCGCACCGGTGGCGGCCTGCCCGCCACCCACCACGAAGTCCGCCTCACCGGCCGCCCGCGGGGCCCGCTCACCGACGACCTGTTCGAGGTCGTCGAGGTGCCGGTGCCCGAGCCGAAGTCCGGGCAGGTGCTCGTACGCAACACCACCATGGCCGTCGCCGCCGTCATGCGGACGCTCATGGACGAGGACACCACGGTCCCGATGCCGTCCTTCGTGCCGGGCGAGGCGCTGTACGGGGCGGCCGTCGGCGAGGTGGTGGACGCGCCCGGCACCGACTTCGCCCCCGGTGACCTGGTGGAGCACAACTTCGGCTGGCGGGAGTACGCCCTGGTGGACGCCGCCGAGGTGCACCGCAGGGACCGTGACCTGATGCCCGACCCGGCCGCCTACCTGTCGCAGGGCCCGACCGCCTACATGGGTGTCGTCCGGGGCGCCGAGGTGCGGCCGGGGGACACGGTGTTCGTGTCCGGCGCGGCCGGCGGGGTCGGGTCGCTGGCCGGCCAGATCGCCCGGCTGCGCGGCGCCGGGCGGGTCATCGGCAGTACGGGATCGCAGCGCAAGGCCGATCACCTGGTCGACGAGTTGGGGTACGACGCGGCGGTGATCCGCGGCGCCGGGCCGTTCGAGGAGCAGTTGCGCAAGGCCGCTCCGGAGGGCGTCGACGCGGTCTTCGACAACGTGGGCGGCGAGCAGTTGCAGGCCGCCATCGCGCTCGCCAACCGCGGTGCCCGTATCGCGCTCGTCGGCGCGCTCTCCAACCAGCTCTCCGGTTCCGGCACGTCCACCACCGAGGTCGACACGCTGTCCCTGGTGGCGCGCGGCATCACCCTGCGCGGCGTCGCGCTCTACGACCACCCCGACCTGATCGGCGAGTGGAACGAGCAGTTCGGGCGCGGCCTCCGGGACGGCACCCTCACCTTCCCGCACGCGCGGTTGCAGGGCATCCAGGAGGCGCCGCGAGCCCTGCGGGAGCTGATCGAGGGGCGGCACCTGGGGGCGGTGCTCGTGGAGTTGTGAGGGGAGCCGCGAGCGGTCTTCCCGTGGCGCGGGCCCGTCGGTGTGCTCCCGGCCGACGACGTACGGTCTGAGTGAGTCGACGTACGCAGCGGGGCACACCGACCGGGCCCCGGCGGGGGAGGACCGGATGCGCATCGGGGACGCCGCGGCCGCGGCGGGCATGACGGCCAGGGCACTGCGCTACTACGAGGAGCACGGGCTGGTGATCGCCCGGCGTACGCCGTCGGGGCACCGGGTGTACGAGCCGGAGGACGTACGCAAGCTCCGCACGGTGCGGGAACTGCTCGACGCCGGGCTGACGGTGGGCGACATCCAGTCCTTCGCGCCGCTCCTCGACGCGTTGCCGCCCGACGGCATTCCGGAGCTGTTCTTCGTACAGGAGGGGGCACGGGACGGTGACGGGGGAAGCGCGGCGGGCGGCGCGGCGGATCCCGGGCCGGAGCAGCACTGCCGTACGGCGACGGAGGTGGCCCGCCGTCGGCTGGCCGACCTGGACGCCCGGATCGAGCGGCTGACGCGGTTGCGCGGGCGGCTGGCCCGGCGGCTGGGGGAGCCGGCCAGGGAGCCGGGGCGGGTGGCGCCGTACGGGAGAGCCTTACGGGAGTGAGGCGGGCCGGACGGAGGCTGGGGCGGGCGCTTCTGTCGGGGGGCGGAGGTCGGGGTGCGTGGTGCCGTCGGGGGCGGGCGGGGACCGGGGCGTGTCTTTCCGTCGAGGGGCGGGCGGGGCGCGTGTTCACAACGTGAGGCCCCGGCCGAGTACGTCCATCGACCGGCCGATGAGGGTGCCGAGATCGTCCTGCTGCCCGTCCGCCACCCAGAGCAGCAGCGCCTCCTGGAGCCCGGCCAGAATCGCCGTGGAGATCACCCGGACCTCCAGGTCGTCGGCGGAGCGACCGGTCCGCTCCGCCAGTACCGCGCTGATCATGGCGCTGTCCCGTACGGCGTTCTCCGCCGTACGGCCGCGGATCGCGGGCACCTCGCGGATGAGCCGGGCGCGCTGGACCAGTTCGGCGTGCTCCTCGGCCGGGAGCCGCCGCAGTGCCTCGACGGCCACGTGCCGCATCGACTCGGCCATCGGCTCGTCGGCGGGCCTGGCCCGCAGCTCCGCCTCCAGGAGCGGGAGGTACTCGTCGGTGAGGACGATGTCCTCCCGGGTGGGGAAGTAGCGGAAGACCGTGCTGGGGGAGACGTCGGCGGCCTCGGCGATCCGGTCGACGGAGGCCGCCTCGTACCCCTGCTCCGCGAAGAGCCGGTAGGCGGCCCGGCGGATCGCCTGCCGGGTCTGGATCTTCTTCCGTTCCCGCAGCCCGATCTTGGGAGTGCCGGGCTGAGCGGCGGTCTTCTGTGCGGAGGCCATGAGCGCCATTGTCCGGCGGTGCGGGCCGCTTCCGCACGCAGGAGGGTGTCGGTCGTCGGTGTTCCTTGATATGCCCTTGTCTGTCAGTGGTGTGTGTAACGCTTCAGCGAGGGCAAGGTCACCGTCAGTGATGCTTGGAGGGGGTGTGGCGGGTATGCGTACTGCGATTGATGTGTTCGCCGTGTTCGCGGCAGCGCTGTGCGTCGGAGGGTTCCTCGTCGGCGGCACGACCGCGGTGGTCGCGCTGGTGCTGGCCGGAGTGGCGGCCCTGACGTGGCAGGTGGCCGCGGCGTCGAGGCCGCGGCCACGTACGGGCGCGGGGGGCGCGCGCCGGCGGAGCGGGGAGGCCGGCGCGAAGGACGGCGGTGCGGGTGTTCCCGGTGTTCCCGGTGGCGCGGGTGCCGCGCCGGGCACCTCAGGCGTGCGAATAGGCCACCAATGAGATGCCGACGTAGTGCACCGCGAACGCCGCCAGCGTGAGGGAGTGGAAGACCTCGTGGAAACCGAACCACCGCGGTGAGGGGTTGGGGCGCTTGATGCCGTAGATGATGCCGCCCGCGCTGTAGAGGACGCCGCCGACGATGACGAGGACGAGGACGGCGACGCCGCCCTTGTGCAGGAAGTCGGGCAGGAAGAAGACGGCCGCCCAGCCCATAGCGATGTAGCAGGGGGTGTAGAGCCAGCGCGGCGCGCCCACCCAGAAGACGCGGAAGGCGATGCCGGCGAGGGCGGCCGCCCAGACGGCCCACAGGAGCGCCTGGCCCCGGCCGCCGGGGACGAGCAGCATGGTCAGCGGGGTGTAGGTGCCCGCGATGATCAGGAAAATATTGGCGTGATCCAGTCGCCGTAGCACGGCTTCGGTGCGCGGACCCCAATTTCCACGGTGGTACAGGGCGCTGATCCCGAAGAGCAGGCACGCGGAGAGGGTGTAGACGGCGCAGGCGATCCGGCCGCGGGTGCTGTCGGCCAGGGCCGTGAGCACCACACCGGAGACGAGGGCGGCGGGAAACATCCCCGCGTGCAGCCAGCCCCGCAGCTTGGGCTTGAGCGGCGCGGCCTTCGCGGCGACCGCGGATACTGCGTCGGCGGCCGCGCTGGTGACGGAGGAAGAGCGGCTTTCGGCGGCGTCGGGCGCGGAAGTCATGGCCGCAATGCTACCTACGCAACCGTAGGTTACAGATCGGTCCGGAAGTGGTGACGGTCACGAGAACCCCCTCTGGACAGATGCCCATGAGGATCGGATGATCAAATGAGTGCGGTCGGCACCGGATGAGCGGTCGCGAAGCATCCGGGTCGCAGCCCCCAAGGGGCAGGCATCTTCAGAAGCGGGCTCTGCCGGCGTGTACGCGGACAGTGGTCCGTCCAAAACCCTCATCTAGGAGCGATCGTGGCGCGCGACAACGCGGCTCCCTCCCCCGTACCGACCAACCACCAGGAACTGATCTCCTGGGTCGACGAGATCGCAGCCGTCACCGAGCCGGACCGCGTCGTGTGGTGCGACGGCTCGGAGGCGGAGTACGAGCGCCTGTGCGAGGAGCTCGTCGCGAAGGGCACCTTCACGAAGCTGGACCCGGTCAAGCGCCCCAACTCCTACTACGCCGCTTCCGACCCCTCGGACGTCGCCCGGGTCGAGGACCGCACCTTCATCTGCTCCGAGAAGGAGGAGGACGCCGGTCCGACCAACCACTGGAAGGCCCCGGCGGAGATGCGCGACATCTTCACCGGTGAGCAGGGCGTCTTCCGTGGCGCGATGCGCGGCCGGACGATGTACGTCGTCCCGTTCTGCATGGGCCCGCTCGGCTCGCCGCTCTCCGCGCTCGGCGTGGAGATCACCGACTCGGCGTACGTCGCCGTCTCGATGCGCACCATGACCCGGATGGGCCAGGCCGTCCTGGACGAGCTGGGCGAGGACGGCTTCTTCGTCAAGGCCGTGCACACCCTCGGCGCCCCGCTCGCCGAAGGCGAGGCCGACGTGCCGTGGCCGTGCAACTCCACGAAGTACATCTCGCACTTCCCCGAGGACCGCGAGATCTGGTCGTTCGGCTCCGGCTACGGCGGCAACGCCCTGCTGGGCAAGAAGTGTTACGCGCTGCGCATCGCCTCCGTCATGGCGCGCGACGAGGGCTGGCTGGCCGAGCACATGCTCATCCTCAAGCTCACCCCGCCGCAGGGTGAGGCCAAGTACGTCGCCGCGGCCTTCCCGAGCGCCTGCGGCAAGACCAACCTCGCGATGCTGGAGCCCACGATCTCCGGCTGGACGGTCGAGACCATCGGCGACGACATCGCCTGGATGCGGTTCGGTGAGGACGGCCGGCTGTACGCGATCAACCCCGAGGCCGGCTTCTTCGGCGTCGCGCCCGGCACCGGTGAGCACACCAACGCCAACGCCATGAAGACCATGTGGGGCAACTCGGTCTTCACCAACGTCGCACTGACCGACGACGGCGACGTGTGGTGGGAGGGCATGACCGAGGAGCTGCCCGCCCACCTGACCGACTGGAAGGGCAACGACTGGACGCCGGAGTCCGGCACCCCGGCGGCCCACCCCAACGCCCGCTTCACCGTTCCGGCCGGCCAGTGCCCGATCATCGCGCCCGAGTGGGAGGACCCCAAGGGCGTGCCGATCTCGGCGATCCTCTTCGGCGGCCGCCGCGCCAGCGCCGTACCGCTGGTGACCGAGTCGCTGACCTGGCAGCACGGTGTCTTCCTCGGCGCGAACGTGGCGAGCGAGAAGACCGCCGCCGCCGAGGGCAAGGTCGGCGAGCTGCGCCGCGACCCGTTCGCCATGCTGCCGTTCTGCGGCTACAACATGGGCGACTACATGGGCCACTGGATCAAGGTCGGCGCCGACAAGGACCAGGCCAAGCTGCCGAAGATCTACTACGTCAACTGGTTCCGCAAGGACGAGTCGGGCCGCTTCGTGTGGCCGGGCTTCGGCGAGAACAGCCGGGTGCTCAAGTGGATCGTCGAGCGCCTGGACGGCAAGGCCGGGGGCGTCGAGACGCCCATCGGTGTGCTGCCGACGAAGGAGTCGCTGGACACCGACGGCCTCGGCCTGGACGACGCCGGACTGGACTTCCTGCTCTCCGTCGACAAGGACGTGTGGCGCGAGGAGGCGGCACTCATCCCCGACCACCTGAACACCTTCGGCGACCACACGCCGAAGGAGCTGTGGGACGAGTACCACGCGCTCGTACGCCGACTGGGCTAGTACGGGAACGGCCCGGTACGGACCGGGCCCCACGGTCGACGGCCGGGGTCACGTGCACGAACACGTGACCCCGGCCGTCTCGTTTCGGCGGCTGGCGGCCCGCCGCCGTCACGCCCGTACCCGGCTCGGGCCCGTACCCGTACCCGGCTCGGGCCCGTACCCGGCTCGGGCCGGCTGGGATCGGGCCGGCTCAGGCCGTGGCCAGCTCCGGCACCGCCCCATCGGCCTCACGGGCCTCATGGATCTCCATACGCTCCGCCGCGAGCGCGGCGGCAGCGGCGTCGGCCCGCGAGGTGGCGACGGCCAGGGCGCTCCCGGCCAGCATCCGGGCCCGCCGGTGCAGCCGGGGCGCGCGGGCCGGGTCGCCGCCGCCGGTCGGCGCGGCACGCAGCGGGTGGACCCCGCCGCGCAGCCGCGTCACCTGCTCGGCGATGCGCTCGGCGGCGTCGTCCAGGGCGGGGTCGGCAACGGTGGCGCGCAGCTCGTCGGTGACGGTGAGCAGCGCGGTCAGATGACCGGCGAGCCGGATGTCCAGTTCCTCCGTGCGGGAACGGTGCGGGACCTCCTGGTCGACGGCCATGGAGTGGACCGACTTGGTGCGGATCGGTTCGTACATGGGACGGCCTCCTGGCAACGCTCAACGGCTAGGAGACCATCCTAGCTTAGACAGTGTCTAAAGTTGTGATCCGTACAGTCCGCGTACGGGTGACATTCCCCGGGGCGCGCTACCGGCCCGAGCTCAGTACTGCCCGTAGCCGTCCAGGAACCTGCCGATGCGGGTCACCGCGTCCGTCAGATCGTCCTTGTTCGGCAGTGTGACCAGGCGGAAGTGGTCCGGCTCCGGCCAGTTGAAGCCCGTACCGTGCACAATCATGATCTTCTCGGCGCGCAGCAGGTCCAGCACCATCTGCCGGTCGTCCTTGATCTTGTAGACCTTCGGGTCCAGCCGCGGGAAGGCGTACAGCGCGCCCTTGGGCCGGGTGCAGGTGACGCCCGGGATCTGGGTGAGCAGGTCGTACGCGGTGTCCCGCTGCTCCACCAGGCGCCCGCCCGGCAGCACCAGGTCGTTGATCGACTGGTGTCCGCCGAGGGCGGTGGCCACGGCGTGCTGCGCGGGCATGTTGGCGCAGAGTCGCATGTTGGCGAGGATCGTCAGCCCCTCGATGTACGAGGCCGCGTGCGCCTTCGGGCCGCAGACCGCCATCCAGCCGCTGCGGTAGCCCGCCACCCGGTAGGACTTGGAGAGCCCGTTGAAGGTCAGGGTCAGCAGGTCGGGGGCGAGCGCGGCGAACGGGGTGTGGGTGACGCCGTCGTAGAGGATCTTGTCGTAGATCTCGTCGGCACAGACGATCAGGTTGTGCCGGCGGGCGATCTCGGCGATGCCGCGCAGCAGCTCGTCGTCGTACACGGCACCCGTCGGGTTGTTCGGGTTGATGACGACGATGGCCTTGGTGCGGTCGGTGACCTTGCGCTCGATGTCGGCCAGGTCCGGCATCCAGTCCGCCTGCTCGTCGCAGCGGTAGTGCACCGCCGTACCGCCGGACAGCGAGACCGAGGCGGTCCACAGCGGGTAGTCCGGAGCCGGTACGAGCACCTCGTCGCCGTCGTCCAGCAGCGCCTGCATGGACATCTGGATCAGCTCGGAGACGCCGTTGCCGAGGTAGACGTCGTCGACCGACAGCTCGATGCCCTTGGTCTGGTAGTGCTGCATCACCGCGCGGCGGGCGGAGAGCAGCCCCTTCGCGTCGCCGTAGCCGTGGGCGGTGCCGACCGTACGGAGGATGTCCTCCAGGATTTCCGGCGGGCACTCGAATCCGAACGCCGCCGGATTGCCGGTGTTGAGCTTGAGGATGCGGTGTCCCGCTGCTTCGAGCCGCATCGCCTCCTCAAGGACCGGGCCCCGGATCTCGTAGCAGACGTTGGCGAGCTTCGTTGACTGGATCACCTGCATGCCAGCCACCATACGGGCGCGTAACACGCCCCGCCTGGTGTTTTAGTTCACCCTGGACACCTGGTGGTGTGGGGTTGCTCACCCGCCGTGACGGAGCGGGCGCCCCACGCGCCGCCGAGGGGCGTGCGCGAACGGCCCCCGCGCCCGGCGCATCAGCGGTACGCTCCGGCGCGGTGAGCGGACGACCACGGGGGCGGCATGGTGGCATCGGAACAACGGCTCGCGCTGCTCAACGACGAGCCGGTGGACACCGCCGGCACCGACCTGCTCGGCTCGGGGCAGGCCGCCCGGCAGCTCGCCGGCCTGCTGGTCGCCTCCCGCGCCTCCACCCCGTTCACCCTCGCCGTCGACGCCGGGTGGGGGATGGGCAAGAGCAGCCTGATGCGCTTGGTGGACGCGGAGCTGTCGTCGGTGCCCGAGGTGCACACCGTCTGGTACAACGCCTGGACCTCGACCGGCGCCGACGCCCTGGAAGGGCTCATCAAGTCGGTGCTGATGCGCTTCGACCGCAGACTGCTGCGGCGCGCGCTGCACCGGGCCTCCGAACAGCGGGCGCTACTGCGCGTCCTACGGGCGCTGGCGGCCCTCGTGGCCGGTCCGCTGGGCGCCGCCGGGCTGGTCGACGAGCTGTGGAGCAACCTGTCCGTCAACTCCCAGGCCCGCAACGAGATGCGCGACGCGATCCGCGACCTGGCCCAGGAGTGGGCCGAGAACGCGGAGTATTCACCGCGACGGATGCTGGTCGTCTTCATCGACGACCTGGACCGCTGCTCCGAGGAGACGGTGCTCGCGGTGTGCGAGGCGGTCAAGGTCTACCTGGACGTACCGGGGCTGGCGTTCGTCATCGGCTGCGACCGTTCGGCGCTGGGCCCGAGCGGCCTGCTGCGCGACCTGTCGCCGGCCGGGGCCGCCTTCATGGAGAAGATCTTCCAGACCACTTACCGCATCCCGGTGGCCGGCGGTCAGGGCGTGCAGGAGTACATCGGGTGGTGCGCGCGCACCGCCGGTATCGAGCGGCTGCTGGACGAGCCGCTGGTCGAACTGCTCGCCGAACGCTCGGCCCGTAACCCGCGCCGCATCAAACGGCTGGTCAACGGCTTCGTCCTGGAGGCCACCCTCAACCCGATGTGGGCGGACCACCCGCCGGAGGCCGTCCTCCGCACGTTGCTGATCCAGTACTTCTACGCCGACTTCTACCGGATGATGACCAGCCCGCCGGGGGCCGACGGCGGGGATGTGATCGCGGACTTCTGTACGTACCGGCGGGTGCGGACGCTGCTGCGGGCTCCGGGGGCCGTCCCCGAGCAGGAACGCCCGATGGTGAACGCCTTCCTGGAGCAGCGTGATGTGGCGCGCGACCCGGGGAATCCCCGTGCGGCGCTGCAACGCCTGGAGCGCGAACTGCCCACGGTCTTCCCCGACATGGTCGCCGATCCCGGCTTCAACTCCCTGCTCGACGGCCTGCTCGGCCTGCCGCGTGCCGAGGAGCTGGTGCGCAGGCTGCGCGAGGGCGCGCCGTCGATGGTGACGCTGCCGCGGCGAGGGCCGGGCCCGGTGACCGACGTGCCGTCCGTACGGGGTGGTGTGTACGGGCCGGACCCCGGCGCGATCGACTACGGGTCGCCCCGGCCCGCGGCCGCCGTTGAGCCCTTCACCAGCCGCACGATCCTCTGGGTCGACGACCATCCCGAGAACAACGTCACCCTGGCCGCCTGGTTCCGGGGGGAAGGGGCGACCGTGGAGACCGCCGTCGACTCCCGGTCCGCCGACGCCGCCATCGCCGCCCGGACACCGTCATTGATCATCTCCGACATCGCCCGGGGCTCGGACGGCCGGGCCGGATTCACCCACGTGGAGGCGCTGCGCCGGGAACAGCGCTACACCGGCCCGGTCGTCTTCTACGCAGGACGGGTCACACCCGCCCGCCAGGACACCGCCCGCGCGCTGGGCGCACTGGGCGTCGCGGCCGACGGCGACGAGCTGTTACGGCTGGTCAGGAGCGCGTTCGCCGCACCGACCGCCCCGCCAGCACATCCGTCCGCCGCCCGTCCTCGATGACGAACCGCCCGTCGATCAGGACGTGCGGGATGCCGGCCGGCAGCACCCGCGGCGTCTCGAAGGTGGACCCGGCGCCGACCGTCTCCGGGTCGAAGAGGACCAGGTCGGCGCGGTAGCCCTCGCGGACCAGGCCGCGGTCGGGCAGCCGCAGCCGGGCGGCGGCGCGCGAGGTCAGATGCGCGACGCACTCCTCCAGCGACAGCACACCCAGCTCCCGTACGTACGTACCCAGGTACTTCGGGAACGTGCCGTACGCCCGCGGGTGCGGCTTGTGGCCCTGGAGGATGCCGTCGCTGCCGCCGGTGTGCACCCGGTGGCGCATGATCGCGCGGACGTTCTCCTCGTGGCCGACGTGCTGGAGGATCGTCGAGCCGAGCCGGTCCTCGACCAGCAGCCGCCGGGCCGTCGTCCACGGCTCCTCGCCGCGCTCCCGCGCCGACTCGGCCACCGTCCGGCCGACGTACCCCGCCAGCGCCGGGTGGGAGACGCCGGAGATCTCGATGGTGTCCCACTCGATCGGCACGCCGTGGCAGCCGTCCGCGCCCTCCACCTCCATGACGTGCCGGATGCGCTCGGCGGCCGCGTCGTCCCGCAGCCGGTCCAGGATCGCGTCGGGCCCGCCCTCGCTCGCCCAGCTCGGCAGCATGGCGACCAGCGTCGTACAGCCAGGCGTGTACGGATACGTGTCGAGGGTGATGTCCGCGCCGGACTCCAGGGCGCGGTCCAGGAGGGCGAGGAGTTCGGGGGCGCGGCCCTTGTTCACGCCGAAGTTCATGGTGGCGTGGGCGAGGTGCAGGGCGCAGCCCGCCTGGCGGGTCAGGCCGACCATCTCCTCGTACGCGCCCAGCGCGCCCGCGCCGTACGAGCGGTGGTGCGGGCAGTAGTAGCCGCCGTAGCGGGCCACGACCCGGCAGAGTTCGGTGAGTTCGGCGTCGTCCGCGTACATGCCGGGGGTGTAGGTGAGGCCGGAGGACAGGCCGACGGCGCCCTGCTCCAGGCCCTCGGCGACGAGCTGCTGCATCCGGGCGGTCTCGCCGGGCGTGGCCGCGCGGTCGTCCCAGCCGAGGGCGAGCATCCGGACCGTGCCCTGCGGGATCAGGTACGCGGCGTTGACGGCGATGCCCTGGCCGTCGAAGCCGTGGTCGAGGCGGTCCAGGTACTCGCCGACCGTGCGCCAACTGAAGTCGATGTCCGAGCCGTCCCCGTTCCAGCCGGTGATCTGCGCGCGGACCTCGGCGAGCGTACGGTCGTCGACCGGTGCGTACGACAGGCCGTCCTGGCCGATCACTTCGAGGGTGACGCCCTGCGCCGCCTTCGCCTCGTGCGCCGGGTCGCGCAGCAGCGCGAGGTCGCTGTGCGCGTGCATGTCGATGAAGCCGGGGGAGAGGGCCAGGCCCGCGCCGTCCAGCACGCGGGCGGCGCCGGGGCGCGGCCCGGAGTCCGTCTCCCGGCGTATCTCGGCGATCCGGCCGTCGGCGAGGGCGACGTCCGCCCGGTAGGAGGGGGTGCCGGTGCCGTCGATGACGCGTACGTCGCGGACCACGGTGTCCATGACCGAACTGCCTTTCCTGTCGAACAAAGGCCTCGAGCCGGGCCGCGCCGCGCGGCCATGGCGTACGGGCCCCGCTCCGGCATCGGGGGGATGAGCCGGAGCGGGACCCGGGCGCGCCCGGGGGTGGGCGCGCCGGCCGGGGGCGGGGGGTGCCCCCGGCGTTCGGCACGGGACTCGGGGGTGGTGCCCCGCGCCGAAGTCTCGCGGCCCTCAAGGGGAGGGCCGTCGTACGGGTTCCGTCAGAAGAACGTACGGACGTAGTCCACGACCGTGCCGTCCGCCTCGGCCACCGGGATCAGCTGCCACTTGTCGAAGGACGTGCACGGGTGCGACAGACCCAGCCCGACCCAGTCGCCGACCTCCAGGTCACCGGCCCGCTCCGTGCTGACCCAGGCGTGCTGATCGGACAGTTGGGTGACGGTGACGCCGTCCGCGGGCCGTACGGTGCCGTCCCGGCCGGACCGTACGACCTGGGCCTGCGGCAGGTCGAGGTCGTACGCCGCGTCGCGCTTGCCCGCGTTCAGGAACGCCTGCTCCGGCGTCGGGCGGGAGACGACCTGGGACCAGAGCCGGAAGGCGGGCTGCAGGGCGCCCTCGTCCGGGACCCGGTTGAAGGGCGTCAGGCGGCGGTAGTGGCCGTCGTCGTGCGAGACGTACGCGCCGGAGCGCAGCAGCTTCAGCAGCGGCCGGGACAGCTCGGGTGCCTCGTCGAACACCTCGGCGACCGCGTCGAACCAGGCGCTGCCGCCCGCGCTGAGCACGATCTCGTCCAGGTCGGCGAAGCGTCCGGAGCGGTCGAAGGCGACGGTGAGCGCGAGGAGGCGGCGCAGCCAGGCCGTCACCCGCTCGTGCGTGGCGTCGGGCACCTCGCCCTCGTACCCGGCGATGCCGACCAGGCGCAGGGTGTCCACGCCCGCCACGGCGTCGGCCAGTTCGACGCACTCCTCGTCGGTCCGCACGCCGGTACGGGCGCCCTCGCCCGCGGCCAGCTCGACGACCACGTCCACCGGACGGGTCGCGCCCGCCTCGCGCAGGGCGGCGTCCATCAGCTCGATGCCGCGCAGCGAGTCGACGTAGCAGACGCAGTGGAAGCCGGGGTCGGCGTCCAGTTCGGCGGCGAGCCAGCGCAGCGCGGCGGCGTCGACCACCTCGTTGGCGAGGAAGATCCGCTGGATGCCGTAGGCGCGGTAGACGCGGGCCTGGTGGGGGACGGCGGCGGTGATGCCCCAGGCGCCGTGCGCGAGCTGGCGGGCGAAGAGCTGCGGGGCCATGGAGGTCTTGCCGTGCGGGGCGAAGGCCAGGCCGTGCCGGTCGGCGTAGGTCTCCATCAGCGCCAGGTTGTGTTCCAGCGACTCGGCGGACAGGGCGAGGACGGGGGTGGTGAAGCCGCCGGTGAACAGGTTCCGGCGGTCGGCCGCCAGCTCGCCGACGGTACGGCCCGCGGCATCCGGGGGAAGCCCCTTGAAACGGTGGTCGACCCGTTCGTCCGCGAGGGTCCTCGCGTGCCGCTCGGCGGTGGCTGCGTCGGCGCCGGGTGCGGCGCCGGTGGCGCTGCGGTCGGCGTGGGGCGCGGCGGCCATGGGGGCCTCCTCAAGTTCTTGTTGCACTATATGCAACACCCATTGCGCATATCGCTTACTGCTGTCTAACATCCGAGCCATCGCCGGGTCAATGGTGCGTAACACGTCGCGGAACGGCTCAACACGGCCCGTACGCAAAGGAGTGCAGGAAATCGTGACCACGTCCAGCAACGTCAGCGCCGACGGCAACGACGCGACGGACGGCACCGCGCCCGCCCGCGACGACGCGCCAGGCGGTACCGCACCCGCCCGGAACGACGCGGCGGACGCGACCGCGCCCGCCCGGCCGGGCGCCGATGTCGTCTGCCTCGGCGAAACCATGGTCACCTTCATGCCCACCCGGCCCGGGCGACTCGCCGACGTGCCCTCCTTCGAGCGCGGCGTCGGCGGCGCCGAGTCCAACGTCGCCTGCGCCCTCGCCCGCACCGGCCACCGCACCCGCTGGATCTCCCGCCTCGGCACCGACGGCTTCGGCGACCACGTCCGCGACGCCGTCGCCGCCTGCGGCGTGGACGTCTCCCACGTCCAGCGCGACCCGGTCCGCCCCACCGGCGTCTACTTCCGCACCGCCGGAGAACGCGCCACCGGTACGGAGACCGGAGCGGGCGAGGCCGAGGTGGCGTACTACCGCGCCGGATCCGCCGCCTCCGCCATGTCCCCCGAGCTGCTCGACGCCGACGCCCTGCGCGACACCCGCGTCCTGCACCTCACCGGCATCACGGCAGCCCTCTCCGACAGTTGCCTCGACGTGCTGCGCGCCCTCACCGCGCCGGCTCCCGGCCGCCCGCTCGTCTCCTTCGACGTGAACTACCGCGTCGGCCTCTGGCGCGACCGCACCGTACGCGGCCCCGAACTCCTCCTCGACCTCGCCCGCCGCTGCGACCTGGTCTTCGTCGGCGAGGACGAGGCCGCGGCCGCCTGGGACCTGCGCGGACCCGACGCCGTACGCGACGCCCTGCCCGAGCCCGCCGTCCTCGTCGTCAAGCAGGGCGCCGACGGGGCCACCGCGTACGCCCGCCGGACCGACGGCACCGACACGGTCACCCACGCCCCCGCCCTCACCGTCGACGTCGTCGCCCCCGTCGGCGCCGGAGACGCCTTCGCCGCCGGATTCCTCTCCGCCACCCTCCGCGACCTGCCCCTCTTCGCCCGCCTCCGGCACGGCCACCTGATGGCCGCGGCCTCCCTCACCGTCCCCGGAGACGTCGGCCCGCCCCCGTCCCGCGACCTCGCCGACCACCTTGCGGGCCTCGACCCCGCCGCCTGGGGGAGACTGCGACTCGGCCCCGGCTGGACCACCGACGGTGACGCACCCACTGACCGCAGCAGCGACACCACCAGCCACGGGGTGCACAACCCACGGGTGGAGGTCCGTACCCCATGAGTCAGACAGTCGACCGCGCACTGAGCATCCTGCCCCTGCTGGCGGAAGGCCCGGCCAACCTCGAACAGGTGGCGGGCCGTCTCGGCGTGCACAAGTCCACCGCCCTGCGCCTGCTGCGCACACTCCATGAACACGGCATGGTCTACCGCCAGAGCGACCAGCGCTACCGCCTCGGCGCCCGGCTCTTCGCCCTCGCCCAGCAGGCCGTGGAGAACCTCGACGTCCGCGAGATCGCCCACCCGCACCTCGTCGAACTGAACGAGCAGTGCGGGCACACGGTGCACCTCGCCGTGTACGAGGAGAACGAGGTCCTCTACATCGACAAGGTCGAGAGCCGCTATCCCGTACGGATGTACTCGCGCATCGGCAAGCCGGTCGCCATCACCGTCGCGGCCGTCGCCAAGCTGCTGCTGGCCGACCTGCCCGAGCCCGAGCGCCGCGCGCTCGCCGAAAAGCTCGACTACCCCCTCTACACGTCCCGTTCGACACCCCACGCTCAGGCATTCCTGGCCGAGCTGGCCAAGGTGCGCGAACAGGGCTGGGCCACCGACCTCGGCGGCCACGAGGAGTCCATCAACTGCGTCGGGGCCCCCATCCGCGGCGCGGACGGCCGGCTCGTCGCCGCCATGTCGGTCTCCGCGCCGAATGTCGTCGTCACGGCCGAGGAACTCCTCACCCTGCTCCCGCTGGTACGCCGCACCGCGGACGCCATCAGCCGGGAGTACTCCGGAAACACCCGCGTACCCGACACGCAAGACCAGAAGGAAGCCCGACCATGACCGAGAAGACCGCCCTCACCCCGGCCACCCACACCACCCCGCCCGCCAAGTTCTCCCACGGCGTCAAGAAGGGCAACATCCTCCAGGTCGCCGGCCAGGTCGGCTTCCTGCCCGCCGTCGAGGGCCAGGCCCCCACCCCGGCCGGCCCCACCCTGCGCGAGCAGACCCTCCAGACCTTCGCCAACGTCAAGGCGATCCTCGAAGAGGGCGGCGCGAGCTGGGACGACGTCATGATGATGCGCGTCTACCTCACCGACGTCGACCACTTCGCCGAGATGAACGAGATCTACAACGCCTACTTCGAGGCCGAGGGCCTCAAGGAGGCGCCGGCCGCCCGTACGACGGTGTACGTCGGCCTCCCCAAGGGCCTCCTCATCGAGATCGACGCCCTCGCGGTACTGGGCTGACCGGGGCCTCCCCTTGCCGTTACCGCCGCTGAACCCGCCGCACGGCACGGCGCCCCACCCGCCCGGGGCGCCGTGCCGCGGTCCCCCCTGCCTGGAACCACCCTGTCTGACAACGGAGTCGTCACATGGTCCACGCTTCCCTCGCCGCTGCCGCGGCCCCCGCCGCACCACCGGCCCCACCCCACACCGGCGGTCTGCTGGCCCTCATACCGGGTACCCCCGGCCTCCTCACGGTCGCCGCCCTCGGAATCCTCCTGCTCCTCTTCCTCATCATCAAAGTCCGCCTCCAGCCCTTCGTGGCGCTGCTGGGCGTCTCCATAGCCGTAGGTCTGGCAGCCGGCCTCTCGGTCACCGAACTCTTCGGCACCGTCCAGAAGTCGTCCCTCCCCTCCCTCATCGAGAGCGGCATGGGCGGCATCCTGGGCCACGTCGCCATCATCATCGGCCTGGGCACCATGCTCGGCGCGATCCTCGAAGTCTCCGGCGGCGCGGAAGTCCTGAGCGCGCGCCTGCTCGGCCTCTTCGGCGAACGCCGAGCCCCCCTGGCGATGGGCCTGACCGGCCTGATCTTCGGCATCCCGGTCTTCTTCGACGTGGGCATCTTCGTCCTCGCCCCCATCGTCTACGCGGCAGCCAAGCGAAGCGGCAAAAGCATCCTCCTCTACTGCATGCCCCTCCTCGCCGGCCTCTCCATGACCCACGCCTTCCTGCCTCCGCACCCCGGCCCGGTAGCCGCCGCCGGCCTGTTCAAGGTGGACCTCGGCTGGATCATCCTCATGGGCATCGTCTGCGGCATTCCCGCCGTCCTGGCCGCCTGGGCCTACGCCGCGTGGATCGGCAAGCGCCTCTTCGTCCCCGTACCGCAGGACATGGTCGAGGCCGCGGAGGAGGCCCGCGCAGCGGTGATCGCCGAGCAGTCCGCGGCAGGCGTCCAGCCCCACGAGAAGCCGGTGGCCCTCGGCACCGTCCTCACCATCATCGGCACCCCCCTCGTCCTCATCCTCCTCGCCACCTTCTCCTCGATCGCCCTTTCCCCCTCCACCCTCCGCTCGGTCGTCGAATTCTTCGGCAACCCCTTCGTGGCCCTGACGATCGCCCTGCTCCTCGCGTACTACCTCCTCGGCATCCGCCGCGGCTGGTCCCGCAAGTCCCTGGAAACCGTCTCCACCGCCTCCCTCAAGCCGGTGGGCAACATCCTGCTGGTGGTCGGCGCGGGCGGCATCTTCGGCGCCGTCCTCAAGGGCAGCGGCGTGGCCGACGCCCTCTCCGACACCTTCCACAACGTCGGCCTGCCCGTCATCCTGCTCGCCTGGCTGGTCTCCGTCGTCCTCCGCGTGGCCCAGGGCTCGGCGACGGTCGCCATCGTGACGACCGCCGGCATCGTCCTCCCCCTGGTCGACGGCCAGCACCTCTCCCAGCCCCACCTCGCCCTGATCATCATGGCCATCTCGGCCGGTTCGATCTTCGCCTCCCACGTCAACGACGGCGGCTTCTGGATGGTCGCCAAGTACTTCGGCATCTCCGAACGCGACACACTGAAGTCGTGGACGGTGCTGGAGACGGTGCTGTCGGTGGTGGGGTTCGCGGTGGCGGCGGTGGTGAGTCTGGTGGTGTAGGTCAGCCCTTTCCGCGCCCGAGCCCCGCGAGTACGGCGTCCGCCCGCTCGTCGGCGTCACCGAAGGTCGTGGCCGTACAGCCGCGGGCTCGGGAGACCCGCTGCTGAAGCGTGTGGCGCAGCGCGTCGTCATGAGCGAGCCTGCACCAGTGGTGTACGAGGCAGATCGCGGTCCGGCGCCGTGCTGGGTCGCGCATCGTGTCAACGAGCGCCGAGAACTGCGGTCGCGTGCTGCTCAGCGCATCGTCTCCCCGATCCACCCACAGGCCCGCGATCTGCCAGCCGTGGCGGTCGGCGTAGTTGACGCAGCCGGAGAGACGTAGGTCGAGGATGGCGCTGGACCGCGTCGCATTACGGTCGTAGATGAAGACGAGCGGTGACGGGGTAACTGTGTTCACCCCGTCAGATTCGTGCTTTGCGACTAGGATCTCGATACCCGGCCGGTAATCTCACGGTGCGATGACTTTCCGTCCCGCCGTGAGCACGAGGGGCGCCGATTTCGACGGTGATGATGCCGGTCGAATTGCCGGACTGTGCCTGGCAGCACGCGTATGTACGCCAGGCGTTGAGATCACGCGACATCGGTGCCGTGTTCCGGCATGTGCAGCAGTACGGCGGCGCCAGCCAGGCCCGTATCGCCATGGCGGTGGGCATGACGCAAGGCACGCGTCAACGAGGTCATCAACAGGCGCCGTGAAGTCGTACGTCTCGACGTGTTCGAGCGGATCGCCGATGGGCTGAGCTTGCCGGACGACGCACGCCACCTGCTTGGTCTGGCGGCAGGCCGGGAACGCCGTACTGGTGGTCCGGCCTTCGACCTGGCGTCGTACCCCGAAGTGGTCCGCGTCTACCAGACGCAGTCGGCAGCAGCCCAGGACATCCGTGGGCAGGCGCGTACTGCGTCGGAGTGGGACGTACTGGCCGTACGCGGACTCGGCCTCATCGGTTCGAAGGACTCGCTGCTGCGCCCTTGCCTGACCTGGCCGCAGGAAGCGTCGCCGCGCGTGCGGGTTCTCCTCCTGGACCCCGCGGCTCCTGCGCCGGCACGCCGGGCGGCCGAAATCGGTGAGTCGGCGGAATCATTGGCCGGCGGGGTGCGGCTCGCCGAGGCGCGACTCCGAGAACTTGCCGACGGCCGTGACGTGGCGGTGTACCGGTACAGGACCTTGCCCACGTGGCGGATCATCCGACTGGACTCCACCATGTTCGTGTCTGCTTTCGACTCCGGATGGGAAGGACACGAGTCCGCGACATACAAGGTGATGGAGACGCCGCACGGTCCGTTGTTCCACGGCTTCCGGCGCATGGTGGAAACGACCGTGGCCGACAGCGAACGTACGGTATGACGACGGGGAGCAGGGGCGTGATCGAAGCCGAGCTGAAAGCGCGTGTGCGCGAACCTGCGCTGGTGCGGGGGCGTTTGGAGCGGTGGACCGACGGGCGTGACGAGGTGTACCGGGACACGTATTTCGACACCCCGGGCGGGAGCTTGGGGGCAGGCGACCGGGAACTGCGGCTGCGCACCGTGGACGGTCCGGGCGGAACGCGGGCTCTGTTGACGTACGAAGAGCCACGGGTCGACGAAGCGTCGGGATCGAAGCCGGAGTACGAGACGGGTATCGGCGACCCGGCAGCCCTCCGGGACATGCTCAACGGTCTCGGATACATCGAGGCGATCGCCTTTGCGAAGCACTGCCGGAATTACGAATTCATCGCACACGGGCGGTCGATGCTTGCCACCCTCGTCCGAGTCCCGGAAATCGGTGGCACTTGGGTCGAGTTGGAAACGCAGGTGGCGGGTCGAGGAGAATTGCGTGACGCCCTGGAGGATGTGCGGGCGGTGCTTGCCGGGTTGGGGATCGGAGAAGGCGACCTGACCGCGGAGCTGTACACCGACGCCGTACGGGCGGTGCGTGCCGGGGAATCCTGACGGCCGGGGGCCGCTGTGCGGCGGCCCCCGGCCACTAGGCGGTGTCTTCAAATGATCTTGCGTGTTGGATCATGGTCGGGTGATACGTCGACATGAGCTGTCGGATGCCGAGTGGGAGTTTGTCCGGCC
>NZ_JBEZAN010000030.1:68497-69700 GCF_040646595.1 Streptomyces sp. NPDC045470 | reverse complement strand
TCGTGCGCAAGGTGCTCATCGCCAACCGAGGCGAAATCGCTGTCCGCGTTGCCCGGGCGTGCCGGGACGCCGGAATCGGGAGTGTGGCCGTCTACGCCGACCCCGACCGGGACGCCCTGCACGTGCGCGCGGCGGACGAGGCCTACGCACTGGGCGGTGACACCCCGGCCACCAGCTACCTCGACATCACCAAGGTCCTGGCCGCGGCCGCCGATTCAGGTGCCGACGCCATCCACCCCGGCTACGGCTTCCTGTCCGAGAACGCCGAATTCGCCCAGGCCGTCCTGGACGCCGGACTGACCTGGATCGGCCCCCCGCCCCAGGCCATCCGCGACCTCGGCGACAAAGTCGCGGCCCGCCACATCGCCCAGCGCGCCGGCGCCCCCCTGGTCGCCGGCACCCCCGACCCGGTCTCCGGCGCCGACGAAGTCGTGGCCTTCGCCGAACAGCACGGCCTGCCCATCGCCATCAAGGCCGCCTTCGGCGGCGGCGGCCGCGGCCTGAAGGTCGCCCGCACCCTCGAAGAAGTCCCCGAGCTGTACGACTCCGCCGTCCGCGAGGCCGTCGCCGCCTTCGGCCGCGGCGAGTGCTTCGTCGAGCGCTACCTCGACCGCCCCCGGCACGTGGAGACCCAGTGCCTGGCCGACCAGCACGGCAACGTCGTCGTCGTCTCCACCCGTGACTGCTCCCTCCAGCGCCGCCACCAAAAGCTCGTCGAAGAAGCCCCCGCACCGTTCCTGAGCGACGAGCAGAACGCCGAGCTCTACCGCGCCTCCAAGGCCATCCTCAAGGAAGCCGGCTACCAGGGCGCGGGCACCTGCGAATTCCTCGTCGGCCAGGACGGCACCATCTCCTTCCTGGAGGTCAACACCCGCCTCCAGGTCGAGCACCCGGTCACCGAAGAGGTCACCGGCCTGGACCTGGTCCGCGAGATGTTCCGCATCGCCGACGGCGAAGAACTCGGCTACGACGACCCGCCGGTACGCGGCCACTCCTTCGAGTTCCGCATCAACGGCGAGGACCCCGGCCGCAACTTCCTCCCGGCCCCCGGCACCGTCACCACCTTCCAGGCCCCCGCCGGCCCCGGCGTGCGCCTGGACGCGGGCGTGGAGTCCGGCTCCGTCATCGGCCCGGCCTGGGACTCCCTGCTCGCCAAGCTCATCATCACCGGCGCCACCCGTCAGCAGGCCCTGCAACGCGCCG
>NZ_JBEZAN010000030.1:51648-68404 GCF_040646595.1 Streptomyces sp. NPDC045470 | reverse complement strand
GCGTCGCCCGCGCACTGGAAGAATTCACCGTCGAGGGCATGGCCACCGCCCTCCCCTTCCACCGCACGGTCGTCAAAGACCCCGCGTTCGCACCCGAGCTGACCGGCTCCACCGCACCGTTCCAGGTCCACACCCGCTGGATCGAGACCGAGTTCGTCAACGACATCAAGCCGTTCGCCGCACCCGGCACCGACGAGACCGAGCCCGACACCCGCGAGACGGTCGTCGTCGAGGTCGGCGGCAAGCGCCTGGAAGTCTCGCTGCCGTCCTCCCTGAGCATGCCCCTGGCCCGCGCCGCGGTCGCCGGCGGCGCCAAGCCCAAGCGCACGGCCGCCAAGAAGTCCGGCTCCGCCGCCTCCGGCGACACCCTCGCCTCCCCCATGCAGGGCACCATCGTCAAGGTCGCCGTCGAGGAAGGCCAGCAGGTCGCCGAAGGCGACCTCGTCGTCGTCCTCGAAGCGATGAAGATGGAACAGCCCATCACCGCCCACAAGGCCGGCACGATCGTGGGCCTGACCGCCGGAGCCGGCGCGTCCGTCACCGCCGGGTCCCCGATCTGCGACGTCAAGGAGTAGACCGTGACCGACCTCGTCTGCCCGCCGTCGGGCTTCCCTCCGGTCCCGCCCCTAGGCGCCCCGCCCTTCGCCCCCGTACGCCAGGTCGTCGTGCAGGCCGACGGCGTCCGGCTCTCCGGACTGCACTGCGCTCCCGTCTCCGGGCCGCCCCGCGCCATGGTCGTGGCGCTGCACGGCGCCGGAATGCGCGCCGGGTACTTCCACGGCCCCGCCCACCCCGGCCTCTCCCTGCTCACCCTGGGCGCCGAGCTCGGCTTCTCCGTCCTGGCGCTGGACCGCCCCGGCTACGGCCTGTCCGCCGCCGCCTTCCCCGACGGGCTGTCCCTGCCCGAACAGTCCGCCGTCCTCCGCAGCGCGCTCGACGCCATCCGCCGCCGGTACACGACCGGGGCCGGCGTGTTCCTGCTCGCGCACTCCTTCGGCGGCAAACTGGCCCTCACCCACGCCGCGGAACACCCCGCCGACGGCCTCCTCGGCGTGGACGTCTCGGGTTGCGGCCACCGCTACGCCCCCGGCGCCGAGAAGGCCCTCCGTGGCCGCGACGGCCGCGCGGCCTGGCAGTTCCACTGGGGTCCGCTCCGCCTCTATCCCGCCCGCACCCACACCACCAGCCGCGACCTGGTGACGCCGATGCCCGCACGGGAGACGGCGGACGCCCTGAGCTGGCCCGAAGCCTTCCTGCGGCTCGCCCCGCGCATCCGCGTCCCGGTCCGTCTCACCTTCGCCGAGCACGAACGCTGGTGGTGCCACGACGCACGGGCGGTGGACGAGATACGCGGCGCACTGGCCGGCGCGCCCGTCCAGGTGGAGCGTCAGCCCGACGCCGGCCACAACCTCAGCCTCGGGTGGGCCGCCCGCACGTACCACCTGCGGGCCCTCGACGGTTTCGCCACGCACCTGGCACAGCACTCCCCGCGCACCGCACACGGCGTACCGAACGCCCCGCAGCCCGTCCCGTACCCGTGATCGCGTCCCTGCTTCCTCCCACGGTCCGCGCCGCCGAAGTCCTCGCCGCCCCCGGCCACGCCTCTGGCCTCCCGGGCTCTGCCCTCGGTGCCGAGCAGGAAGACCCCAGCGCCGTCCTGCACCCCGAGGAACTCGCGCACCTCCAGCACGCCGTCGCCAAACGCCGCCGCGAATTCGCCCTGGTCCGGGCCTGCGCCCGCCGTGCCCTGCACGCGCTCGGCGCCCCACCGGCCCCGGTACTGCCCGGGCCGCACGGAGCCCCCCAGTGGCCCGCAGGCATCGTGGGCAGCATGACCCACCGCCAGGGCTACTGCGCAGCCGCCCTGGCGCACAGCGCCGACCTCCTGTCCCTGGGCATCGACGCCGAGCCCAACGAGCCCCTGTCCCCCGCTGTCCTGCGCGCCTTCGCCCTGCCCGAGGAACGCGACAGCCTCCGCCCCTGCCCCCACCACCCCGGTGTGCACCACGACCGTCTCCTCTTCAGCGCGAAGGAGTCGGTCTACAAGGCGTGGTTCCCCCTGACCCACCGCCCGCTACGGCCCCAGCACCTCCAGGTCCGCCTCCACTGCCCTTCCGCAAGGACCGCCTCGTCCACCGGCATCCCACCCCACACAGGCACCTTCCACGCCCGCCCCCTGCCCACGACGGACCCGGTACCCGACGCCCCGGCCCCACCCCGTCTCTTCACCGGCAGCTGGCTGGCACACCACAACCTCATCCTCACCGCAGTCACCGTCCCACACCCCACCACTCCGGCCTCGACGGCCACGAAGCCCTTGTGACGCGCGGGCACTGCGCCGCCGGCACGGGCCCAACCGCTCACAGCGGTAAGGGCGGCAAGAACTGGAACAAACCACAGGCCACCAGCAGCTTGTTGCAACGAGTAAGGGCGCGGCCGAGTCAGCAGCCGCGCCCCCTCGTACCGGAACCGGTAGGCCGGTCAGTCGCGCTGGGTGTTCGCCGGGAGGGCGCGCAGCTTCATCGTCTTGGACTTGGGGGTGCCGAAGCCGTGGTCGAGCAGCTTGGCGGCGTCGGCGTAGCGGTCCTTGCTGTTGAGGACGGTGCCGTAGAGGGTCTTGTCGCCGCGGGTGGCGGCGAAGACCAGGCAGTCGCCGGCCGGGGTGGTGGTGCCGGTCTTGATGCCGATGACGCCGTCGTAGGAGCCGAGCAGCTGGTTGGTGTTGTTCCAGGTGTAGTAGCGGGTGCGGCCGTTGGCCGCGGGTGCCTCACCCTTGTACTGCTTGGTCTTGACGACCGTGCGGAAGGTCTCGTTCCGCATGGCGTGGCGGGCGAGCTCGACCAGCTCCCTGGGGGTGCTGGCGTCGGTGCCCGCCCCGTCGAAGGAGGTGAACTTGGTGTGGTCGAGTCCGAGTTCGCCGGCCTTCTGGTTCATCTGGGCGATGAAGGAGGCGGTGCGCTCGTCGTTGGTGCTGCCGGTGCCGAAGGTGTCGGCGAGGGCGTAGGCGGCGTCCGCGCCGGAGGGCAGCAGGGCGGCGTAGAGCAACTGGCGGACGGTGAGCTTGTCGCCGGTCTGGAGGTCCGCGGTGCTGGAGCCGTGCTGGGTGACGAAGTCCCGGTACTCCTGCTTGACGGGGACCCGCCGCTCCAGGTCGACGCCCTTGGTGTCGAGCACCACGGAGGCGGCCATGATCTTCGCCGTACTGGCGATGGGGCGGACCGTGTCCGCCTCCTTGCCGAAGAGGGACCTGCCGGACGCGCCGTCGACCAGGCTCGCACCCTTGGCCGCGATGACGGGTGCGGTCTGAGTGGGCCGCGGGGTCTGGAAGGTGTGGGCGGCGGGTGCGTTCTGCGTGGGGGGTGTGACCTGAGCGGCCTGCGCGGTCAGGGGGGAGAGGGCGAGCAGGGCGCCGCCTGCGACGGCCGCCACTCGCGAAGTCAGGACTCGGGCAGTCAAGTTGGAACGCTCCATAACTGTCGTGCTGCTGGTCGAACTGTGTTCCCGTGCGGGACGAGCCTGCAGAGGATGCCCTCTACATCCAACTCCATGACCGGGGTTACGTCATCGCCGGGCCGGTCCCTGCCACCGCGCCGGGCGCGCGACTTGCGGAAGTAAGACGGCGGTTTGCCGGATACCGCCGGTCTGTGCCGGATTGCCCCTGAGGTGTCGGAGGATTGGGGTTGGGTCCGAATCCGGGGAGGCGTAGGAAGGCGTAGGCAAGGCGTAGGAGTGGCGTCGTGGGGGGCGCTGCGTAGGTCGGGGGCGGTGTCCGCGAAGGGGGCGTCGCGAGGGGGGAGGTCCATGATGCGCGTCGTCCTCGGGGAAGACCTGTTCCTCCTGCGGGAGGGCATGGAACACCTGCTGACCGCCCACGGCTGCACGGTCGTCGCCTCCGTCGGCAGCGCCCCGGAGCTGTTGCGCGCCCTGCTCGACGAGCGGCCCGACGTGGCCGTCGTGGACGTACGGCTACCGCCGGCCTTCTCGGACGAGGGCATCCAGGTCGCACTGGAGGCCCGCCGCCGCGTCCCCGGCCTGCCCGTCCTGGTCCTCTCGCAGTACGTGGAGCAGTTGTACGCCCGTGAACTGCTCGCGGACGGCGCGGGAGCGGTCGGCTACCTCCTCAAGGACCGGGTGCTCGACAGCCGCCAGTTCCTCGACGCGGTGCGCCGCGTCGCGGGCGGCGGTACGGCCATGGACCCCGCGGTCGTCGAGCGGCTGCTGCGCAACGGGCCGCGCCGCGAGCCGCTGGACCTCCTCACCCGGCGCGAGCTGGAGGTACTGGGTCTGATGGCCGAAGGCAGGTCGAACGCCGCCATCGCCGATGCGCTGTTCGTCACGGGCAAGGCCATCGACAAACACATCAACAGCATCTTCACCAAGCTTCAGCTGCTGCCGTCCAAGGACGACAACCGCCGGGTGCAGGCGGTCCTGGCGTATCTGACCTACGTGCATCACGACCATGACGACCACCACGCCCCGGCCCGGCCGGCGGTGGCCGCCGCCGCGGTCACCGCGCGGAAGTAGGGCCAGCACCACTGACTACCTGCGCCGCGCGTCGGACGATGGACGCGTGAGGGACGAGTAAGGGATGCGGGTGCGGATGCGAATCCGTATGCGTACGACGCCGCGCACGCCCCGCACCGGGCGCCCGACCCCGGGCCCCGGGCCGGGCACGCGCACCGACACGGAGACGAGTGAGATGGCCGAAGGTCCAGGTCCGGGCAGCGACGTTCAGGATGTGCGCCAGGGACGCAACTGGTTCACCGCCGGCTGGTCGGCCATGGGGCGCGGCCTGAGCATGTTCTTCCTCGGTGTGCTCGCCGTCGTCCTCGCCTGGGTCGCCCTCGCCGGGATGTCCCTGGTGCTGCTCGGGTTCGGCCTGTTCCTCGTGCCGGGCCTGGTCGCGGCCCTGCGCCGGGCCGCGGGCGCGCAGCGGCGCCTGACCGGGAAGACGGGGGTGCCGATCGCCGAGCCGTACCGGCCCGCGCCCCGTGCGGAGAGCGGCTGGAAGGGTGCTCGGCGCCGCTGCGAAGCGGTCTTCACCGACAGCGCCACCTGGCGCGACGTGCTGTGGGCGCAGTGTGCCGTCACCGTGACGGGCCTCCTCGCGATCGTCCCGTTCGGAATGCTCGCGCACGGCCTGTTCGGGATGGCGCTGCCGTTCGTCTGGGAGCCGGTGACCGGGGCCTGGGACGGCACCTGGTACCTGTTCGTGCCCGTACGCGGCCAGGAGAGCGCCTGGATCGCCGCCGGCCTCGGCCTGGCCGAGATCCCCGTCGGCCTGCTGATCGCCCCGTACGTGCTGCGCCTGCACGCCCGCATCACGCGCTCCCTGCTGGCGCCGACCGCCAAGGCCGAGATGGGCCTGCGGGTGGAGCATCTGGCCCGCACCCGCACCGATGCCGTCGACTCGTCCGCGGCCGAGATCCGCCGCATCGAGCGCGACCTGCACGACGGGGCGCAGGCCCGGCTGCTGGCCATGGGCATGAAGCTGAGCGCCGCCGAATCGCTCCTGGACGAGAACCCCGAGGCCGTCCGTACGCTGCTGGCCGAGACCCGCGACGCCTCCATACGCGCGCTGGAGGAACTGCGCGACCTCGTCCGCGGCATCCACCCTCCGGTACTGGCCGACCGCGGCCTGGTGGACGCCGTCCGCTCACTCGCCCTGGAGAGCCGCCTCCAGGTCCGGGTGACCGCGGACCTGCCGTCCCGTCCGGAGCCTGCTGTGGAGTCCGCCGCCTACTTCGCCGTCTGCGAGCTGCTGACCAACGCCACCAAGCACTCCGGCGCGCAGCGGGTGCTGATCGACATCCAGTACCGCTCCGGCGCGCTCGCCGTAGGCGTCACCGACGACGGCAACGGCGGCGCGGGTCCGGAGCACGGCAGCGGCCTCCAGGGCATCCAGCGGCGGCTGGCCGCCTTCGACGGCACCCTCGGCATCAGCAGTCCGGCGGGCGGCCCGACGATCGTCAGCTTCCAGGTGCCCTGCGCGTTGACGGTCATGTCCTGAGCCTGTGCCCCGCCGGTGTGCCGAGGCGGAGGGAACAGCCGTACGTCACGCGCCTCGGCGCACGTAACCGGCCGTCGGATTCCGGGCACTTGCGACGCCACAGCTCCTTGTCCTTACCTGAGACGTGACCGAACAGGAGACCCTTGTGACCACGCACCGCCCCGCAGTCCGGCCCGGCACCCGCGCCGATGTACCCCGCGTCCTGCGCACGCTGGACCGCGCGTTCGCCGACTACCCCTTCACCCGGCACACCATCGCGGCCGACCACCACGCCGCCCGCCTGCACCGCTTCAACGAACTGTTCGTCACCCGGATCGGGCTGGACCACGGCCGGGTGTGGGTGGCCGACGACGGCGACGCGGTGGCCGTGTGGACCACCCCGGAGACCTCGGCGGCGGGCGATGTCTTCGCCGAGCTGGGCCCACGCTTCGCGGAGATCGCCGGGGACCGTGCCGAAGCGTCCGCGCGGGCCGAGGCCGCCATGAGCGGACACCGGCCCGGCGAACCCGTGTGGTTCCTCGGCTCGGTGGGCGTCCACCCCGGGTGCCAGGGCCGTGGTCTGGGCAGCGCGGTGATCCGCCCGGGACTCGAAGCCGCCGAGGCGGCGGGAGTGCCCGCCTTCCTGGAGACCTCCGACGAACGCAACGTGCGCTTCTACGAACACCTCGGATTCGAGGTCACCGCCGAGTGCTCGCTCCCCGACGGCGGCCCTCGCGCCTGGGCGATGACGCGTAAGACGGTGGCCTGACCGGGAGTTCGCCCTCGCTCGCGGCTGTGCGGCGGCTTTTCAGCGGGCGTTGGAATGCCCGTCGCGGCAAAAACGTTCAGGGGGCATCCACTTGCACCCACCGGAGGCCGCACGCATGCCGCAGACGACGGAACAGCGCGCCGGGGAACCGGCGCCCACCGCCGCGCATCCCCTGCCCGACCCCACCGAAGCAGCCCTTGACGCACCCGACGGGGCCCGGCGGACCGGAAGCGGCGCCGTCGTCCCCGTACTCGCCTTCGCCGGCATCGTCGTCGCCGTCATGCAGACGATGCTCGTACCGGTCATCAAGGACCTGCCGGCCCTCCTGGCCACCGCCCCGGGCAACGCCACCTGGGTGATGACGGCGACGCTGCTCACCGGCGCCGTCGCCACCCCCGTCATGGGCCGGCTCGGTGACCTGTACGGCAAGCGGCGGATGCTGCTGACGAGCTTGGCGTTCATGGTCCTCGGCTCGCTGATCTGCGGCTTTACGGTTGACATGGCCACGATGCTGGTGGGCAGGTCGCTCCAGGGCTTCGCCATGGGCGCCATCCCGCTCGGCATCGGCATCATGCGCGACGCGCTGCCCCGGGAACGCCTCGGCTCGGCCATGGCGCTGATGAGTTCGTCCATCGGCGTCGGCGGCGGCCTCGCGCTGCCCGCCGCGTCCCTGGTCGCCCAGCAGACCGACTGGCACGCGCTGTTCTTCGGCGCCGCGGGACTGGGCGTGCTGGCCATGCTGCTCAGCGTGGCCTTCGTACCCGAGACCTCCGTACGGGCCACCGGCCGGTTCGACGTGCTCGGCGCCATCGGGCTGACCGGTGGCCTCGTCTGCCTGCTGCTGCCGATCACCAAGGGCAGTGACTGGGGCTGGGGTTCGCCCACCACCCTCGGGCTCTTCGGCGGCGCGGTCGCCCTCCTGCTCCTGTGGGGCCTCTACGAACTCCGCGTCGCCGCCCCGCTGGTGGACCTGCGCACCACCGCCCGCCGCGAGGTCCTGCTCACCAACCTCACGTCCATCATGGTCGGTGTCGCCTTCTACGCGATCTCCCTCGTCCTGCCGCAGCTCCTCCAGCTCCCGGCGTCCACCGGGTACGGCCTGGGCCAGTCGATGGTGGTGGCGGGCCTGTGCGTGGCCCCGCTCGGCCTGACGATGATGCTCACCGCCCCCGTGTACGCGCGGATCTCCGCCCGGCGCGGCCCCAAGGCCACCCTCATGCTCGGCATGCTGGTCATCGCCGTCGGGTACGGCGCCGGGCTCGGCCTGATGAGCGCCGCCTGGCAGACCGTGATCATCTCGGTGGTCGTCGGCGCGGGCATCGGCCTGGCGTACTCCTCACTGCCCGCCCTGATCGTGGGTGCCGTCGACCCGTCGGAGACCAGCGCCGCCAACGGCCTCAACACCCTGATGCGCTCGATCGGCACGTCCGTGTCGAGCGCCGTCATCGGCATGGTGCTGGCCCGCATGTCCGCCCCGGCGGGGACGGGTTCGGTGCCGACCCTGGTGGGGTTCCGCACCTCGTTCGCCATCGCCACCGGCGCGGTCGCCGTCGGGCTCGTCCTGGCGGCGTTCCTGCCGTCCCAGCGCACGGCGTCCCGCCCGCAGTTGCTGGCGCGCGGCGGGGAGGAGAGCGGGGACTTCGAACTGGTCGCGCCGGGCGGCGGGAAGGGCTACGGGGAGGGCGGCGTCTCGGACGGCGGGCGACGGACGGATCCCGCGGGCGCCACCACGCCCGCGTCGACCCTCGTCACCCCGCCCAGGTCCGGCTCCCACCGCATCCACGGCACCCTGCTCGGAGGCGCCGACGGCACCCCGCTCGACGGCGGACGCGTCGTCCTCACCGACGCGCACGGCGCGGTCGTGGCCACCACGACGGCCGATGCGCAGGGCGGTTGGGAACTGACCGGGCTCCCGCCCGGGAACGTCACCCTGGTACTGAGCGCCGCGGGTCACCGCCCGCTCGCACGCTCGCTCATGTCTCCCGGCACACCCGCACGTCAGGATGCCCGGCTCTACCCGGCGGCCGCGGTCCGCGGCACCGTACGGGACCCGCACGGACGTCCGCTGCCGGACGCCGCCGTCACTCTTCAGGATCAGGGCGGTTCACCCGCCGTCCACTCCGTGACCGGTCCGGACGGCACCTTCGCCTTCACCGGTCTCGCTGGCGGCGCCTACACGCTGACGGCCGCCGGCTGCCCGCCGCACGCCCAGCGGGTCACGCTCGCCGCCGGTGACCGGGAACGCCGCCTCGATCTCGACCTCACCCACGAGGCTGCCAGGAGGCCGCTTCCGTAAGCCGGTCGGGGCCGGAGGGGCTGCTGCCGGTATCCGGTGCGTCCGTTGTCACCTGCGCCGTACGGCTCCGGGGCCCAGCGGCTCCAGGACTCACTGGCGCCAGGACTCACGGGCTCACGCGGTTGCGGCTCAGGCCCGCGCCCGGTACGGATCGGGCCCGCGCTCGGCACGGCCCGGAACGCCCGGCTCGGAACGCCCGGCTCGGCCCGCGCGTACTCCGTACGGCTCAGGCCGGGCAGAGGACGCGCTCGGGCCGACGGGCGGCGGGCACCGCGCCGCGGGGCGACGGCACCGCGGCGGCACGGGCCGGCGGCGCGCCCACGGGAGCGCTGTAGGGGGCCGGGTGCGACGCCGCGTACGGGGCGTCGAAGGCGTCGGCCTGCACGCAACGGGAGCTGGGTGCCGCGCCGTGCGCCTCGGCACGGATGCGCTGCTTCATCGTCGGCGGCAGGGTCCGCCCGTACATCGTCCGGGGCGTGGCGAACAGTGGCGCGGTGCCCGGGTACCCGAAGTCGGGCTCGGCGTGCGGGCTTCGGGCCGCGTCCGGTGCCGGGCGCGACGCCGCGTGCGTCCTGCTGCCGGGCGGCGCGGTCGCCTCCCTCGCCCCGGGCGCGCGCCCGGCCCCGTCGGCGGCGGGCGCGGCGGCCGTGCCGCGCGTCTCCCCCTCGGCGGGGGCGGGGATCGTGGCGAAGGCCACGGAGGAGGCCGCGGCGGGGGTGCGGAACCCCAGTGCGGCGAGGAACTTGACGATGACGACGAGGAAGGCGGTCCAGAGTTTCGTGACCTTGGTGGCGGCCATGATCCCTCTCTTCTCTGCTCGGTCCTGCGGTGGTTCCGGGCCGTCGGGCTGCGCCGCGGTGCGGCGGTGGCACAGCGCCGCTGAGACGCTTGTCCCGATGACCGATTTGCGTACTTTCCTCATGATGTGTAGACGCCGCCGGAACACGAGCACCGGCCGCCGCGATTCGCCGTTCTTCGGATGAACACCACCCGGTCGGCCGAACCCGGCTCGCGCCGCCCCATCGCCCCGTGCCCACCGCGCCGCGCCCGCTTCCCTCTCCGCGCCCTCCGTTGGGGTGGCAGCGGCCGAGGCGCCGTGTGGTGGTCACCCGGCATTCACCGTGGGCTGGTGGGCTTCGCAGCGTCGGCATCCGGCCGGCGTACGAAGAGGAGAGCTCATGCGAAGACTGCGCCTGTCCCGCCGCAGCGTCATCACCGGTGCCGCCGTGGTGCTCGCCACCGCCGCGGCCGTACCCGCGGGAGCCGTCGCGTTCGGGTCAGCGGACCAGGCGGAGCGGGCGGTCCGGGGCGGAGCGGCGAAGAACGTCATCCTGCTGATCGGCGACGGGATGGGCGACAGCGAGATCACCCTCGCCCGGGACTACACCGTGGGGGCCGCGGGGCGGCTGAACATGGACAAGTTCCCGATGACCGGCACGTACACCACGTACGCCGTCGACAAGCGGAAGAAGCCGGACTACGTCACCGACTCCGCGGCCAGCGGCAGCGGCTGGGCCACCGGCCACAAGACGGTCAACGGCCGGATCTCCAAGACGCCGGACACCGACAAGGCGCTGCCGACGATCCTGGAGCTGGCGCAGAAGAACGGTTACGCCACCGGCTCCGTCACCACCGCCGAGCTGACCGACGCCACCCCGGCCGTGCTCGCCTCGCACGCCACCGACCGTAGCTGCCAGGGCCCGGCCGACATGGCCAAGTGCCCCACCGACAGGATCAGCAAGGGCGGCCCCGGCTCGATCGCCGAGCAGAGCGTCAACCACAAGGTGGACGTGCTCCTCGGCGGCGGCAAGCAGCGCTTCGACCAGAAGATCACCGAAGGCCCGTACAAGGGTCTGACGGTGGCCGAGCAGGCCCGCAAGCTGGGCTACCAGGTCGTCACCGACCGCGACGCGCTCAAGCGGGTCGAGAGCGTCGCGCACGGCAAGCCGGTGCTCGGCCTCTTCGCGCCGGGCAACGTGCCCGTGGAGTGGACCGGCAAGCCCGCCGCCGTCGGCGGCACCGACCCGCAGCGCTGCACCACCGGCAACCCGCAGCGGTCCAAGGGCACGCCCGCCCTGGACGAGCAGGCGGCCAAGGCGATCCAGTTGCTGGAGAAGAAGCAGCGGGCGCAGCGCGGCCACGGCCGGGACAAGGGCTTCTTCCTCCAGGTCGAGGGTGCCTCGATCGACAAGCAGGACCACGCGGCCGACCCCTGCGGGCAGATCGGCGAGACCGCGGCGTTCGACCGCGCGGTGAAGGTGGCGCGGGACTACGCCGCCAAGCACCCCGACACCCTCGTCGTCACCACCGCCGACCACGGCCACTCCAGCCAGATCGTGCCGCTGGACGCCAACCCGCCCGGCCTCTCCTCGACGCTCGTCACCGACGAGGGCGGCAAGCTGAAGGTCAACTACTCGACGAACACGCCGGGCAAGTCGCAGGAGCACACCGGTACGCAGGTCCGGATCGCCGCGCAGGGCCCGCAGGCGTACCGCGTCCTCGGTGTCACCGACCAGACGCAGCTCTTCAGCACCCTTCGCACCGCGCTGCGGCTGCGCTGACGGGCAGACAGCGGGCCGAGGCCACCTGAATCTCCCGGGGGGCTGCACGGGGAACGGGGGAGCGGGGGAATGCGCAGGGCCGGGGCCGATGCCCCGGCCCTCCGCACGTTCAGGGCCGTACCGGTCCGCACCCCCACCCTGGCGCGCCAGAATCTACAAGGCTGTAGATTTTGCTTGCGCATTACTCGACCAGCAGTGATGCGCGGCACCACGCGGGAACGACAAGGAGATCCACATGGCTCTGTGGGACCGGATCAAGGATTCCGCCCAGACGATGCAGACCCAGCTCGTCGCGAAGAAGAACGAACTGAAGAGCGGCGCCTTCCGGGACGCGAGCATGGCGATGTGCGCGCTCGTCGCCGCCGCCGACGGACACGTCGACCCCTCCGAACGGCAGCGGGTGGCCCAGCTCATCGCCACCAACGAGGTGCTGCAGAACTTCGCCGCCGACGATCTGCGCCGCCGCTTCGACACCTACCTGGACAAGCTGACCGCCGACTTCGACTTCGGCAAGGTCGGCCTCATGCAGGAGATCGGCAAGGTGAAGAAGAAGCCGGTCGAGGCGCGCGCCGTCATCCAGATCGGCATCGTCATCGGCGGCGCCGACGGCGACTTCGACAAGACCGAGCAGGCCGTCGTGCGCGAGGTCTGCTACGCGCTGGACATCCCGCCGGCCGAGTTCGACCTCTGACCGGACCGCGTCGTACGACGGGCGGGCCCGCGGCACATGCGCCGCGGGCCCGCCGTCGTACCGCTCCCGTCCGGGCCCGGGTCAGACGTTGACGCCGAAGTCCGCCGCGATGCCGGCCAGTCCGGACGCGTAGCCCTGGCCGACGGCGCGGAACTTCCACTCCGTGCCGTGCCGGTACAGCTCGCCGAAGACCATGGCGGTCTCGGTGGAGGCGTCCTCGGTCAGGTCGTAGCGGGCCAGCTCGGCGCCGTCCGCCTGGTTGACGACGCGGATGAACGCGTTGCGGACCTGGCCGAAGCTCTGGCCGCGGGACTGCGCGTCGTGGATGGACACCGGGAAGACGATCTTGGAGACCTCGGCGGGCACGCCCGCCAGGTTCACGTTGACGGACTCGTCGTCGCCCTCGCCCTCACCGGTCAGGTTGTCGCCGGTGTGCTGGACCGAGCCGTCCGGGCTGGTGAGGTTGTTGTAGAAGACGAAGTGCCGGTCCGAGACGACCTTGCCCGACTCGTTGCACAGCAGGGCGCTCGCGTCGAGGTCGTAGTCGGCACCGGTGGTCGTACGGACGTCCCAGCCGAGGCCCACCGTCACGGCGGTCAGGCCGGGCGCCTCCTTCGACAGCGAGACGTTGCCGCCCTTGGCCAGCGAGACTCCCATGGATGTTCCTCCCGGGTCGGGGTGTGGCCTCCCCTGTGCGGCGGGCCACAAAATCTACAGTGCTGTAGAAGATGACGAACGGGGAGCGGGACGCGTTCCCGCGCTGCTCAGTAGGATGCGGCGACGCCCCCGCCGCGCGGGGCATGCGGTACGAACGGGAGGCGACGGCGATGAACGGGGACCCCTCCGACGGCCGTACAGGCAGGTTCGGCGGCCATACGGGCGGACCCGGCGGCCGTACGGACGGATGCGACGCCCACCCGGACGGCCGCGACCGCGCGCGCCGCCGGGGCCAGGGCGAGCTGGAGGCGCAGGTGCTCGCCGCGCTGCACCAGGCGCCCGGCGCGGCCACCGCCGCCTGGGTGCAGGACCACCTCGGCGGCGACCTCGCGTACACGACGGTGATGACGATCCTCTCCCGTCTGCACGCCAAGAAGGCCGTCACCCGTGAACGCGCCGGCCGCTCCTACGTGTGGACCCCGGCCGCCGACGAGGCCGGGCTCGCCGCGCTGCGGATGCGCCGCGTCCTGGACAGCGAGTCCGACCGGGACGCCGTCCTGGCCAGCTTCGTCTCGGCGCTCTCCGCCCAGGACGAACAGTTGCTGCGCACCCTGCTGGAGCGCGCCACCGGCGAGGACCCCGGCCACGACGCCACCGGGCCCGGACCCGGACCCGGCCCGGACCGTCCCCCGCACGGAGACTGAACTGACCCATGGGCGTCTTCGTCTTCCTCCCGCTCGTCCTGCCGCTGACCGCGCTGCCGATCGCCCGCCTCGCCGGGCAGCATCTGCACCCGCGCAGCACCACCCGCCTGCTGACCGCCCTGTCCGTGGTCCTCGGCGTGTGCAGCACGTTGTGCCTGGGGCTGCTGATGGTGGTGGGCACCGCCCAGCTCCCCGGCAACCCGCTGCCCGACGGATGGTCCGACCCGGAGGTGCGCGCGGCGGTGCCGTTCGCCGAGGTGGCCGGTACGGCGGCGATCGCCGCGCTCGCCGCCGTCCTGACGGCCGGCGGTACCGAACTGCGCCGCCACTACCGCGTCCGCTCCCGTACGCACCGCGCGCTGGACGGCCTGCCGTCCGCCACGGAACTGGCGGTCCTGCCCGACGACTCCCCGTACGCCTACGCCGTCCCCGGCCTGCCCGCGCGCCCGGGCAGACCCGCGCGGGCCGGCCGGATCGCGGTCTCCCGCGGCATGCTGCGCAGCCTGGACAGCGACGAGCGCCGCGCCCTCCTCGCCCACGAGCGAGCCCACCTGACGGAGCGCCACCACCGCTTCCAGCTCGCCGTACGGCTGGCGGGCTGTGCGAATCCGCTGCTGCGGCCGCTGCGTACGGCGGTCGCCTTCAGCGCCGAGCGCTGGGCCGACGAGGAAGCGGCGCGGGCCGTGGGCGACCGGCGGCTGACCGCGCGGGCCGTCGGCAAGGCCGCGCTCGTCTCCCGGCCCACGCCAGGGCCCGCGCTGGCGGGCTTCGCCACCCCGGAACCGGGCCCCGTACCGCGCCGGGTGGCGGCCCTCCTGGGCCCGGTGCCCCCGGCCCGCAGTTGGCCGCCGGCTCTCACCCCGGCGGGCCTCGCCGCCCTGGTCGCGGCCGCCGGCACCGCCGCTTCGGCGCTCTCCGCACTGAACGCGGCGGTCGCCCTCTTCCTCGTCCTCAAGGCGGCCACCCCGCTCTGACGCCCCGTCCACCGGCCTCCGCCGACCCGTCCCACCCCCCTTTCCGCCCCACCCCTGTGTGATTCGCCCCACACCCACTCTCTTCTACAGTCCTGTAGAGCCGGACTGTAGAGTGCGCCGGAACATGCGCAACCGACGTGGTGGCAGGGGGAGATGACGACGAGGTCCGGGCCCTCGCCGGGAGGCGGTCCCCCTCCGGAGGCGGAGGTGCAGTGGGTCTACCAGCCGGTGGAGCTGCAACACCCCGACGGCGGGTGGGAATTGGGCCGCATCACCGCCTGGTGGCGGGACGGGGCAGGCGAACTGTGGTGCAGGTTGCGTACGATGCGCGGCAGCGGCGGCAGTTGCCCGCAGTGGTTTCCGTACGACCCCGACCGGATTCTCGTTCTGCCGAGCGCGGGCATCTGACGCACCAGAAGGACCATAGAGCGTGCAAGACAGGCACCGGCCCCGGCGGGGCGCACCCTCCGGCCAGACCGGCACTTCCGTCACCTCCGGCCCCGCGGGCCGGAGCGGCTCCTCGGGCCGCAGCGGCTCCGCGGGCCGCACCGGCCCCGCCGGGGGCTCCCGCCGGGCCGCCCGTGCGGGCTCCGGCGGCTCCCGCCGGGCCGCCGGCTCCGGCCGCGGGCGCAGGCCCGGCAAGGCCCGGATGACCCGGCGCGGGCGCATCCTCGCCTGGACCGGTGGCATCATCGGCGTCCTGCTGCTGATCACGGCCGGGGTGGGCGGCTGGGTCTACTTCAAGCTGGACGGCAACATCCACGGCGCGGACGTCGGCAGCCGGCTCGGCGGCGACCGCCCCGCCAACCTCAGCCCCGGCTCCAAGAACATCCTCGTCGTCGGGTCGGACAGCCGTGCGGGCGCCAACGCCAAGTACGGCAAGAACCTGGAGACGATGCAGTCGGACACCCTGATGGTGCTGCACATCGCCGCCAACCGGGAGTGGGCCACCGCCGTCTCCTTCCCGCGGGACTCCTGGGTGTCCATCCCGTCCTGCGACAGCGGCAACGGCCGGAAGTCCAAGCCCCACCACTTCAAGATCAACGAAGCGTTCACCATCGGCGGCGAGAGCGGTGACGTCGCCAACGCGGCGGCCTGCACCATCAAGACCGTCGAGAAGAACACCGGGCTGCGCATCGACCACTTCGTCTCGGTCGACTTCCAGGGCTTCAAGGGCATGGTCAACGCCCTGGGGGGCATAAAGGTCTGCCCGAAGACCGCGATCCACGACAAGAAGGCCCACCTGGACATGGAGGCGGGCTGCCAGAACGTCCAGGACGAGAAGGCGCTCGGTTACGTCCGTACCCGCTACAGCGTCGGCGACGGCTCCGACCTCGGCCGGATCGGCCGCCAGCAGGAATTCATGAAGGCGCTCGGCGAGAAGGCGCAGTCCAAGCTGACCAGCCCCGGCGCGCTGTACGACTTCCTCGACTCGGCCACCAAGTCGATCACCACCGACAACGAGCTGGCGGGCGTCAAACCGCTGTCCGAGCTGGCCTCCACGGTCAAGGACATCCCCAGCGACCGGCTCACGTTCCTGACCGTGCCGAACTATCCGCGCGAGGCGGACGTGCCCACCGACAAGGCGAACGTGGTGTGGCAGTACCCGCAGGCCGGCGGCCTCTTCAGCGACCTGGCGCACGACAAGGAGGTCGACAAGGACAAGCTGGCCGCCGAAGGCAAGAAGCTCGTCACGGCGCGCTCGGTGAAGGTACGGGTCCTCAACGGCACGGGGAGGACCGGCTACGCGGCCGAGGTGGCGGCGGCCCTGCGCAAGATGGGCTTCACGGTCGTCTCCACCGACAACGCGCCCCCCGGCACCAGCGAGACGGCCATCACCTACCCCGCGTCGCTGGACGCGCAGGCCAAGGTCCTCTCCGCCCGGCTCGCGGGCGTCAAGACGGAGAAGTCGGCGGACGCGACGGCCGCCGGTCCTGGCGTGGTGACGCTGACGGTCGGGGAAGGGTTCAGCACGACGGGCTGACGGCTCCGGGGGGCGGCACGACGGGCCGGCCCCTCTGCGGCGTACGTCAGCGTCGCGCAGACGCCGGAGCGCCGGGCCGCCGGGCCGCGGGGACGGGGCCCCCCGGGCCCCGCCCCGCGGCGCCGACCGGG
>NZ_JBEZAN010000030.1:0-51638 GCF_040646595.1 Streptomyces sp. NPDC045470 | reverse complement strand
GGCGGGGCGCCCCCCCGCCCGCCCCCCCGCCCCCGGCCTCCCCCGGCCCCCGCCCCCCGGCCCCGCGCGGGGGGCGGTCTCACCCCCCCCCCCCCCCCGGCGCTCCGGCGTCAGTCCGTGTCCGGGAACCCGTCAGCTCTTCTCCTCCAGGTCGCCCTCGGTCTCCAGGAACGCCTCCCGGAGCGCCGTCAGCGTCTCCTTGTCCGGCTCGGCCCACATGCCGCGCGACTCCGCCTCCAGGAGGCGTTCCGCGATGCCGTGCAGGGCCCAGGGGTTGGCCTCCTGGAGGAACGCGCGGTTCTCCGGGTCCAGGACGTACGTCTGGGCGAGCTTGTCGTACATCCAGTCGGCGACGACGCCGGTCGTGGCGTCGTACCCGAACAGGTAGTCGACGGTCGCGGCCAGCTCGAAGGCGCCCTTGTAGCCGTGGCGGCGCATCGCCTCGATCCAGCGCGGGTTGACCACGCGGGCGCGAAAGACCCGGGAGGTCTCCTCGACCAGCGTGCGGGTGCGGACCGTCTCCGGGCGCGTCGAGTCGCCGATGTACGCCTCGGGCGCGGTGCCCTTGAGCGCGCGCACCGTCGCGACCATGCCGCCGTGGTACTGGAAGTAGTCGTCCGAGTCGGCGATGTCGTGCTCGCGGGTGTCGGTGTTCTTCGCCGCCACCGCGATCCGCTTGTACGCGGTCTCCATCTCCTCGCGCGCCGGGCAGCCCTCCAGGCCGCGCCCGTACGCGTAACCGCCCCACACCGTGTAGACCTCGGCGAGGTCCGCGTCGGTGCGCCAGTCGCGGGAGTCGATGAGCTGGAGCAGACCCGCGCCGTACGTGCCGGGGCGGGAGCCGAAGATGCGGGTGGTGGCGCGGCGCTCGTCGCCGTGCGCGGCCAGGTCGGCCTGGGCGTGCGCGCGCACGTAGTTGACGTCGGCGGGCTCGTCCAGGGACGCGGCGAGCCGTACGGCGTCGTCCAGCAGGCCGATGACGTGCGGGAACGCGTCGCGGAAGAAGCCGGAGATGCGCAGCGTCACATCGACGCGCGGGCGGCCCAGTTCGTCCGCCGGGATCGGCTCCAGGCCGGTCACCCGGCGCGAGGCGTCGTCCCACACGGGCCGGATGCCGAGCAGGGCGAGCGCTTCGGCGACGTCGTCACCGGAGGTGCGCATCGCGCTCGTACCCCACAGGGACAGACCCACCGAGGTCGGCCAGTCGCCGTGGTCGGTGCGGTAACGCTCCAGGAGGCTGTCGGCGAGGGCCTGGCCGGTCTCCCAGGCCAGCTTGCTGGGTACCGCCTTGGGGTCGACCGAGTAGAAGTTGCGGCCGGTCGGCAGCACGTTGACCAGGCCGCGCAGCGGCGAGCCGGACGGGCCCGCCGGGACGAAGCCGCCGGCCAGCGCGTGCACGGCGTGGTCGATCTCGTCGGTGGTCGCGGCCAGACGCGGCACGACCTCGCGGGCGGCGAAGGCGAGGATCGCCGCCACCGGCTCGCGCTGGTCACCGGGCAGCTCGGCGGTGACCCGCTCGACGGCCGCCGGGTCCCAGTCCGCGTCGTCCATGGCCTGCACCAGGCCGCGGGCCTGCTCCTCGACCGCGTCGGCGGTCGTCCGGGTCGCCGCCGACTCGTCCAGGCCCAGCGCCTCGCGCAGGCCAGGCAGCGAGGACGTGCCGCCCCAGATCTGGCGGGCGCGCAGGATGGCGAGGACGAGGTTGACGCGTGCCTCGCCCGCCGGCGCGCCGCCGAGGACGTGCAGCCCGTCGCGGATCTGCGCGTCCTTGACCTCGCACAGCCAGCCGTCGACGTGCAGCAGGAAGTCGTCGAAGCCCTCGTCGTCCGGGCGCTCCTCCAGGCCGAGGTCGTGGTGGAGCTTGGCGGCCTGGATCAGCGTCCAGATCTGGGCGCGGATGGCGGGCAGCTTGGCCGGGTCCATGGCGGAGATCGCCGCGTACTCGTCCAGCAACTGCTCCAGGCGCGCGATGTCGCCGTACGACTCGGCGCGGGCCATCGGCGGCACCAGGTGGTCGACGAGGGTGGCGTGCACCCGGCGCTTGGCCTGGGTGCCCTCGCCCGGGTCGTTGACCAGGAACGGGTAGATCAGCGGCAGGTCGCCGAGGGCCGCGTCCGGGCCGCAGGCGGCGGACAGGCCGGCGTTCTTGCCGGGCAGCCACTCCAGGTTGCCGTGCTTGCCGAGGTGGACCATGGCGTCGGCGCCGAAGCCGCCGTCCTCCTGGGAGGCGGCGATCCAGCGGTACGCGGCCAGGTAGTGGTGCGAGGGCGGCAGATCGGGGTCGTGGTAGATCGCGATCGGGTTCTCGCCGAAGCCGCGCGGCGGCTGGATGAGGATGAGCAGATTGCCGCGGCGCAGCGCCGCCAGCACGATGTCGCCGTCCGGGTTCCGGCTCCGGTCCACGAACATCTCGCCGGGCGGCGGGCCCCAGTGCTCCTCGACCTGCTCGCGCAGTTCCTTCGGCAGCGTGCCGTACCAGCGCTTGTAGTCGGCGGCGGGGATGCGGACGGGGTTGCGGGCGAGCTGCTCCTCGGTGAGCCATTCCTGGTCGTGGCCGCCGGCCTCGATCAGCGCGTAGATCAGCTCGTCGCCGTCACCGGACTCCAGGCCGGGCACGGGCTCGTCCCCGTAGTCGTAGCCCTCTTCGCGGAGGCGCCGCAGCAGCGCCACCGCGCTCGCCGGGGTGTCCAGGCCGACCGCGTTGCCGATGCGGGAGTGCTTGGTCGGGTACGCGGACAGCACCAGCGCCAGGCGCTTGTCGGCCGGGGCGACGTGGCGCAGCCGGGCGTGGCGTACGGCGATGCCGGCGACCCGGGCGGCGCGCTCGGGGTCGGCGACGTACACCGGCAGGCCGTCCTCGTCGGTCTCCTTGAAGGAGAACGGGACGGTGATCAGCCGGCCGTCGAACTCCGGCACCGCGATCTGGCTGGCGGCGTCCAGCGGCGACAGACCCTCGTCGTTCTCCTCCCAGGCGCTGCGCGGCCCGGTCAGGCACAGGGCCTGGAGGATCGGCACGTCCAGCGCGGCCAGCGCGCCCGCGTCCCAGGACTCGTCGTCACCGCCGGCCGACGCCTCGGCGGGCTTGGTGCCGCCCGCCGCCAGCACGGTCGTCACGATGGCGTCGGCGGCCCGCAGCTCCTCGATCAGCTCCGGCTCGGGCGCCCGCAGCGAGGCGACGAACAGCGGCATCGGGCGGCCGCCGGCCTCCTCGATCCGCTCGCACAGCGACTCTATGAAGCCGGTGTTGCCGCTCATGTGGTGCGCGCGGTAGTAGAGCACGGCGACCAGCGGGCCGGTCGCGGCGCCCGTGTCGTCCGTACGGGCCACGACCTCCGCGCCGGTACGCGCCTCGGCCGCCAGGTGCTTCGAGCGCTCCAGGTGGCCCCAGGAGGGCGCGGCGGCCGGCGGCTCGAAGCCGTGGCCGGTCAGCAGCACGGTGTCGGACAGGAAGCGGGCGAGCTGCTCCAGGTTGGCGGGGCCGCCGTGCGCCAGGTAGGCGTGCGCCTCGGCCGCGATGCCGATGGGGACGGTGGACGCCTCCATGAGCTGCGCGTCCGGCGCCTGTTCGCCGGTGAGCACCACGACGGGCCGGGTCCGGCCGGCGGCGAGGAGCTGGTCCAGGCCCTCCTGCCAGGCGCGCAGACCGCCGAGGAGGCGGACGACGACCAGGTCGGCGCCGTCCAGGAGCGCGGGCAGCTCGGCGAGGTCGAGACGGGCGGGGTTGGCGAGCCGGTACGGCACGGGACCGGCGGCCGCACGGGCGCTGAGCAGGTCGGTGTCGGACGTCGACAGCAGCAGGATCATTGCGGCGTCTGGCCTTCCTCGGGGTCCGCGCCCCGGGCGGTGTCACGGACGGCGGGAGTTCCTGGCTCGCCCCGCGGTGGCCGGGCTCACAGTGGCGGGACCGCGCCGGGTTTCCACCGGGCTTCCTCCCTTGGCGCCGTCGCTGGCGTCCGATGGGCCAGCTGACCCACCGACCTGCATAGTAGAGGCTGTGATCGAACGGCGGGCAGCAGACCGTACAGACCATCGTCGGTATGCTCGCCGCCATGCCGCCCACCCCCGCGATACCCCCGCACCGGGACGAATCCCTCGTACGGGACAGCGGTGCCGCCTGCGCACAGGACCGTGGCGACGCCGTACCGCCCCGCGGGGACGCCGTACGGGGCCGTGCGGACACCCGGGGACCGGAGCACGCGGACGCCCGCGTACCGGCCCGTGAAGACGCCCTCGCGCAGGACAGCGGACCCGCCCGCACCCAGGACCGGGGCACCGCCCGCGTACGGGGCCGTGAAGACCCCCTCGTACGGGACCGCGGGGACGCCTGCCCCGGAGCGCTGCGGCTGCACTCCGCCGCCGACGGCTCCCTGGCCCGACTCCGGCTCCCTGCCGGGCTCCTGACCCCCGCTCAGGCACGCGCCCTCGCCGACGCCGCCGACCGCCTCGGCGACGGCCACCTCTCCCTCACCTCCCGCGGCAACGTGGAGCTGCGCGGCCTGGGCGACGGCTGCGCCGCGCCGCTCGCTGACCTGCTGCGCACTGCCGGCCTCCTCCCCTCCGACCAGCACGAACGCATCCGCAACATCGTCGCCTCGCCGCTCGCGGGCCTGGACGGGCAGGGCGCCGACGGCGGCGCCGCCGTCCAGGAGTGGGCCCGTGAGCTGGACCGCCTGCTGTGCGCGAGCGACACGGCCCCCGCCCTCTCCGGCCGCTTCCTCTTCGCGCTGGACGACGGCCGCGGCGACGTGGCCGCGCTCGGCGGCGATGTGACGTTGGTCGCAGAACCCGGTGGCACGGCGCTGCTGCGCGTCGGCGACGACTCCGCGGCCCTGCGCCTCCCCGGCAGTGAGGCCACCCGCGCGGCCCGCACCGCCGCAGAAGTCTTTCTCTCCGTGGCCCACGAGGCCGGCAACGGCTCCTGGCGGGTCCGCGAACTCCCGCCGGGGCACGACGCCGCCGCCGTACGCGCCCTGCTCCGTACCCGCCTCCCGCAGCCGTACGAGACGACCGCGGCCCCCGCGCCCACCGCGCCCCGCCCGCCCCGTCCCGGCATCTTCACCGCCCCCGACGGCACCCGGGCCGCCCTCTCCCTCCTCGCCCCCCTCGGCCGCCTCACCACCGCCCAGCTACGGCGGCTGGCGGACGTGGCGGCCCAGGACGGCCACGGCGAACTCCGTATGACACCCTGGCGCGGCGTGGTCCTGCCCGGCCTCTCCCCCGAGGCGGCCGGCCCCCGGCTGCGCGCACTGGCCACGGCCGGCCTGGTCACCGACCCGGCCTCCCCCTGGTACGGACTCGGCGCCTGCACCGGCCGCCCCGGCTGCGCCAAGTCCCTGTCCGACGTACGGACGGACGCCGTGACCGGCCTGCGTACGGACGGCACCGGCGGCCCGCCCGGGGACGGCACCGGCGCACGCCGGGAAGACACCGGCCCGCGCGAGGACGGCACCGCCCCGCACCGGACAGGCGGCACCGGCCTCCTGCCCGTCCACTGGTCGGGCTGCGCACGCCGCTGCGGCCACCCGCACGGCGCGTGGGTCGATGTCGTCGCCACCGGCGACGCCTACGAGGTGTCCGTACGGGGCACCCGGCACGCGGCGCCCGCCACGGCCACCGTCCCCCTGACCGAACCCGGCCGCCTCGCCGACGCCGTCGCGTCGGCCCGCGCGGCCGGCCGCACCACGCCATGACGGCCCCCCGCACACCTGACCTGACCGATGACATGACCGAGGGCAACGAAACACAGTGAGCGAGTTCGACTACGAGAAGGACGGCGCGGAGATCTACCGCCAGTCCTTCGCCACCATCCGCGCCGAGGCGGACCTCGCGGACCTGCCCGACGACGTCAGCCGGGTCGCCGTCCGCATGATCCACGCCTGCGGCATGACCGACCTCGTACGCGACCTGGTGTACTCCCCGAAGGTCGTCGCCCACGCGAGCGAGGCCCTGCGCGGCGGCGCCCCCGTCCTCTGCGACGCCAACATGGTCGCCAGCGGCGTCACCCGCAAGCGGCTGCCCGCGGACAACGAGGTGCTCTGCACCCTCGCCGACCCGTCCGTACCGGACCTGGCCAAGCGCATGGGCACCACCCGCAGCGCCGCCGCCCTCGAACTGTGGCGCGACCGCCTGGACGGCGCGGTGGTCGCCGTCGGCAACGCCCCCACCGCCCTCTTCCGCCTCCTGGAGATGATCGAGGAGGGCGCGCCCCGCCCGGCCGCCGTCATCGGCATCCCGGTCGGCTTCATCGGCGCGGCCGAGTCCAAGGACGCGCTGGCCCAGCACCCCGCGGGCCTGGAACACCTGGTGGTACGCGGCCGGCGCGGCGGCAGCGCCATGGCCGCGGCAGCGATCAACGCGATAGCGAGCGTGGAAGAGTGACCGAGCAGCACACCGCAGGCCACACGGCCGAGCCGTCCGCCCCCGCCCCGGGCCGCCTGTACGGAGTCGGCCTCGGCCCCGGCGACCCTTCCCTCATGACGCTGCGCGCCGTCGAGGTCATCTCCTCCGCCGACGTGATCGCGTACCACAGCGCCCGGCACGGCCGCTCGATCGCCCGTTCCATCGCCGAGCGCCACATCCGCCCGGACCACCACGAAGAACCCCTGGTCTACCCGGTCACCACCGAGTCCACGGACCACCCCGACGGCTACCGGGGCGCCCTCAACGACTTCTACACCGAGGCCGCCGCCCGCCTCGCCGCCCACCTCGACGCGGGCCGCACGGTCGCCGTACTCGCCGAGGGCGACCCCCTCTTCTACGGCTCGTACCAGCACATGCACCAGCGTCTGGCCGACCGGTACGAGACCGAGGTCATCCCCGGCGTCACCTCCGTGAGCGCCGCCGCGGCCCGCCTCGGCAAGCCCCTGTGCGAGGCGGACGAGGTCCTCACCATCCTCCCCGGCACCCTGCCCGCCGAGGAACTGACCGCCCGTCTCGCCGCCACCGACGCCGCCGTCGTCATGAAGCTCGGCCGCACCTTCCCCTCCGTGCACCAGGCCCTGACCGACTCCGGCCGCCTCCCGGAGGCCGACTACGTCGAACGCGCCACGATGCCCGGCGAACGCACGGCGCCCCTCTCGGACGTGGACCCGTCCACCGTCCCCTACTTCTCCGTCGCCGTCGTCCCCAGCCGCATCGCCACCCCGCCCCCCGCCCCCGTCTCCGGCTCGGTCGTGGTCGTCGGCACCGGCCCGGCAGGCCCCCGCTGGCTCACCCCCGAATCGCGCGGCGCCCTCGCCTCCGCCACCGACCTCGTCGGCTACACCACCTACCTGGACCGCGTCCCCGTACGCCCCGGGCAGGAGCGCCACGCCTCCGACAACAAGGTCGAGTCCGAACGCGCCGAACTCGCCTTGGACCTGGCCCGCCGCGGCCGCCGGGTCGCGGTCGTCTCCGGCGGTGATCCCGGCATCTTCGCGATGGCCACCGCCGTCCTCGAAGTAGCCGCCCAGGAGCCTTACCGCGCCATCCCCGTACACGTCCTCCCCGGCGTCACCGCAGCCAACGCTGCCGCCGCCCGCGCCGGCGCGCCCCTCGGCCACGACTACGCGGTCATCTCCCTCTCCGACCGCCTCAAGCCCTGGGAGGTCATCGCCGACCGCCTCCACGCGGCCGCCTCCGCCGACCTGGCACTGGCCCTGTACAACCCCGGCTCCCGCACCCGCACCTGGCAGGTCGCCAAGGCCCGCGAACTCCTCCTGGAACACCGCGCCCCCGACACCCCGGTGGTCATGGCCCGCGACGTCGGCGGCCCGACCGAATCCGTCCGTGTGGTCCCCCTGGCCGACCTCGCCCCGGAGGAGGTCGACATGCGCACCATCCTCCTCATCGGCTCCTCCCAGACGGAATCGGTACGGCGGGACAACACCGACCGGGACACGGTCTGGACGCCACGGCGCTACCCGGAGAAGTAGCCGCGCGACGGCCGGACCGGGCGCACACCCCGGCCCGGCCGTACCGCCCCGTATCCCTTCTCCCGGTCGAATACCCGCCACAAGGTCCCCACTCAGCAGGCGAATTCAGCCACCACCGGGCCGTGCCGCCCCCGATCACCTACCCTCGGCGCGGTCCCGCCCACCCGGCGGACGACACACCGGAACACGCAGGCGGGGGCGGCACCACATGACCGGCACATCCAGAACCAGGCACACGCACTTACGCACCGCCGCAGCCACCGCCACGGCACTCCTGCTGACAACCTCAGCCACCGGCTGCGCCACCGAGGACGAACGCTGCGGTCCGGCCCCCTCGTCGCGCTACCGTGCCGCCGATCTCCACGGCGCCTGGACCTCCCTGAAGGGCGGCCGCCTCAAGCTCAGCGACCTCGGCGGCAAGCTGGGCCAGACCTTCGTCACCCTCGACTGGCCGAAAAACACCACCCTCGACCAGACCGTCAACGACGCCCCCCTCGAAGGCGGCCTCTCCGGCAAGGGCAACTGGTCCCTCTCCACCGACCACACCACCCTCACCCTCACCTTCGACCGCCTGGACGCCGACCTGGAACGCAGCACCATCCACACCCTGCGGACCGGCGAGGAGAAGAACCACCCGGTGCTCTACACCAGGGTCGGAGACCCGAAGGAGTGCCACGTGCTCACGCTGACGCGGCAGGGGGACTGAGCAGGGGGCCGGTGATGGGCCGGGGCCGGCAATGAGAGCCCCGCCCGTACCGCGACAAGGGCGCTTGGCGGTAGTGCGCGACCGCTCCTCCGCCTGTTCGGACGCCCCGACAACCGGTACGCCCTCCGATATGGCCGGCTTTCGGGCGTCCAACGCCGGCGCCCCCGCATGCACCGCTGTCAGCTTCGGCACGGGCAGGGGCTCGAAGGAAGACGGTGTGTCCGCGCTCGACGGGGAGGGGCTGAGTCAGGAGCGGTGGTCGCGCCCCTTCAGTTCGCCTACGAAGGCAACCCACGCGGCGTGGGTGAATATCAGCGTTGGGCCGTCTGCGTCCTTGCTGTCGCGTACGCGCAGCGAACCGGTGACCGCGTCGGCTACCTCGACACAGTTGCCGTCGCCGCCGTTGCTGTGGCTGCTCTTACGCCACCTCCCCGCCGCCGGGCCGTTGCCTCGACTCATGCCGTACTGCCCTCCAACAGGTGCTTGATGTACGCGACCGAGTCACACGGCGCCAGCGCCAAGTCCCACAACCGTTCATAGGACAGGCGGTACTGCGCCACCTCTGCCGCGTCCTCGATGAGTTCCCCCGACTTGTTGCCTTCAAGGTAGGCAACGGCACTTCCGTCCGCCATCCACAAGAGGGAAGGCGAGCCACCGAGCAGGTCGTGTACTCCCGCACTGAGCGGAAGTACCTGCAAGACGATGTTCGGCACGTCGGCGGACGCCATGAGATGCGCAAGCTGGGCCTGCCAGATCCCCGCGTCTTCCAACGGCCGCATGAGTACCGACTCGTCGATGATCACGCGGATATGGGGAGGCGTCGCTCGGCACAGGATTTCCTGCCTGCCGATGCGGGTCGCGACCGCCTCCTCCAATTCCTCTTCGCAGAGAGGCGTCGGGGCCGACGGGAGAACCGCCTTGGCGTAGTCCTCTGTCTGCAACAGGCCAGGCAGCACCATCATGTACTTGTGCATGACAGTGGCCCTCGCCTCGTACCACATGAACGACTTGTAGCGGTCTTTGAAAGCGTCCTGACGTGCGAGCCTCCACAGCCCAACAAGCAATTTGCCCGTTCCGTAGACCCGGTCCAGCGCCTCCATGACCTCCCGCCGCGACAGGCGCTCGCCGTTTTCCAGGCGGTTCAAGTACGTACGGTCGTACCTGGTTTCCTCAGCGAGCTGAGCCAGCGACATCCCGGATGCGTCCCGCAAACGGCTCGACTCACGCGCGAGCACCTCACGCGCCGACTCCTCTGCTCCGGCACCCTCCGTAGCCATGCGGCCTCCTCTGTTGCCCCTTCAGGGGTGACAACAGCGCCCCCCTACCTGCGGCTTGTCCGGAGGGTAACCATGGATGGACACAAGGTGCCCACGAACTCCATCGTCCACTCAAAGGCAGAAACACGTGGCTACGAATACGCCCACCCGAACCACGAACCCGATCAAAAACGCCGAGGAAGCGCGCGACGAACTCCGTACCGCCCTCACCGCAGTCGGCGTCAAACTGCCCACCCTGAGCCTGGACGCCGCCTCCCTCACCGGCGACATCGCCCGCCCGCTCGTCACCCTCGGCCGCTGCACCCCCGAGGTGGCCCGCCGCCTCGCCGCCGTACTCCGGACGTGCTCCACGTGACCGCCGAACAGCCGCGACCTCCGGAGCGGCCGTCAGAGCCGCCTCCGCCCCCGGGCCTGCCCATCCGCCGCGAGGCCCTGGAGGCACGTGTCCGGGAAGCCAACCGTTGGAGTGCGTCATGGCCCGGTGAAACGCGGCTCCGCGCGCCATAATCCAGCCAGAAGCCTGAACATTGCCCCTCGGACAAGAATGCGCGAAGCGACGGCAGTCCCCGCACCGAAGCCCTGGGGTTCGACACGGATGCGGCCCTACCCCAAGGCTTCCACCCTTGCCCCCGCCCGGGCCGTACTCGCCCCCGAGAGCCGAACCGCCCGGTGGCAGCACCCGGACGGGAGCGAACTGTCCACGCTGGAGCGGCACAAGCGATCGGAAACATCTTCCGGGACGACGGTGCTGACCAGCCCGGACGGCAACGCCGACCAGGGCAGTGACCAGGAAGGCGACACCGATTGACCGGTCAGCCACCCGTCCTGGTGGTCACCAGGCCGGACGACGCGACGGCAGACGTGGTGACGACCGAGCTGTACCGGCGCGCGGTCCCGGTCGTCCGCCTGGACCCGGGCGATTTCCCCACCGAGGTCGCCCTCAATGCCCACCTCGGCGAGGACGGCCTCACGGGGACCATCCGTACAGCGACCAGGAACGTGTCCCTCTCTGAGGTACGGGCCGTCTCCTGGCGGCGGCCCACCTCCTGCCCGCCTCCGCCGCTCCTCGCGGAGCAGGATGCTCGGTGGTGCGTGGAACAGGCCCGGTACGGCCTTGGCGGAGTGCTGGCCGCGCTACCGGGTGCGCACTACGTGAATCACCCGTGGCGCAACACCTCGCGGTCACAGCGCCAGCAGCCAGTCGACCGCCTGCCCCGGAGCCTCGACGACCGGTACACCGGGCGGGACCGCCGGCCTCTGTACGACCACCACCGGTACCCCCGCCTCCCGCGCCGCCGCCAGCTTCGGGGCGGTGGCTGTCGCGCCGCTGTCCTTCGTCACCAGGACGTCGATGCGGTGCTCGCGGAGCAGGGCGCGTTCGCCTTCGAGGGTGAAGGGGCCGCGGTCGAGGAGGGTCTCCATCCGGGGCGGGAACGGGGGCTCGGGGGCGTCCACGGAGCGGACGAGGAACCAGAGGTCGGTGAGGTGGGCGAAGGTGGCGAGGCCCATGCGGCCGGTGGTGAGGAAGACGCGGTGGCCGAGGGCGGGGAGAGTGGCGGCGGCCTCTTCGAGGGAGGCGGCCGGGTGCCAGTCGTCGCCCGGGCCGGGGACCCAGCCGGGCCTGCGGAGGGCGAGCAGGGGAACATGGGCGGAGGCGGCCGCCTGCGCCGCGTTGAAACTGATCGTGCCGGCGAAGGGATGGGTGGCGTCGATGAGCGCGTCCACCGCGTGCTCGCGCAGCCAGTGTGCGAGGCCGTCCGGGCCTCCGAAACCGCCGATGCGCACCTCTCCGGCCGGGAGCCGGGGCGCGGCCACCCGGCCGGCCAGGGATGTGGTGACGCGCAGGCCGGGGTGCCCGTCCGCCAGTTCGGCGGCCAGCCGGCGGGCCTCGGTCGTGCCGCCGAGGATCAGGACGTGGGGAACACGCGCAGGTGCGGCGGGACCGGTCATGGCGGGCGGCATTCTCCATGGCTGAGACGGGTGCGGTTCCGGGTTCGGAGGGGAACAGTACGGGAGACGCGGGAAGCGGTGCCGGCGGCCGTACGGCGCAGCTCGCGCACACCGGGCTGCGGCACGGCTGGACGACCGGGGCCTGTGCGACCGCGGCGACGACCGCCGCGTACACGGCGCTGCTGACCGGGGACTTCCCGGACCCGGTGACGATCACCCTGCCGAAGGGGCAGACACCCGCGTTCGCGCTGGCCGCCGAGGAGCTGCCCGCGGACCGCGCCACGGCCATGGCGGCCGTGGTCAAGGACGCGGGAGACGATCCCGACGTGACGCACGGGGCGCTGATCCGGGCCACTGTGCGCCGGCTTCCGGCGGGCAGCGGCGTGGTGTTCAAGGCCGGGCCGGGGGTGGGTACGGTCACCCGCCCCGGGCTGCCGCTGGACGTGGGCGAACCGGCGGTCAATCCCGTGCCGCGGCAGATGATGCGGGAGCACGTCGCGGAGGTCGCGCGGCGGTACGGGGGCAGTGCGGACGTCGAGGTCGAGCTGTCGGTCGATCATGGTGAGGAGATCGCGCGCAGTACGTGGAACCCGCGGCTGGGGATCTTGGGTGGACTGTCGATTCTGGGAACTACCGGGATCGTGGTGCCGTACTCGTGCTCGGCGTGGATCGACTCGATCCGGCGGGGTGTGGATGTGGCGCGTGCGGCGGGGCGTACGCATGTGGCCGGGTGCACCGGTTCGACCTCGGAGAAGGTCGTCGTCGCCGAGCACGGCCTGCCCGAGGACGCGCTGCTGGACATGGGCGACTTCGCGGGCGCGGTGCTGAAGTACGTACGGCGGCATCCCGTGCCCAGGCTGACCGTGTGCGGCGGGTTCGCGAAGCTGTCGAAGCTGGCGGCGGGGCACCTGGACCTGCACTCGGCGCGGTCGCAGGTGGACAAGGGGTTTCTCGCCGAGCTGGCGCGGCAGGGCGGTGCGGACGCGGAGCTGACGGGCGAGGTCGCCGTGGCCAATACGGGGCTGGCCGCGCTCCAGTTGTGCGCGGCGCGCGGCGTACCGCTCGGTGACCTGGTCGCCAGGACGGCCCGCGACGAGGCGCTGGCGGTCCTGCGGGGCGCGCCGGTCGCGGTGGATGTGATCTGCATCGACCGGGCGGGGAACGTGGTGGGACGGGCCGGACCCCGGGGGCCGCGGGACGGGGAGTGACAGGCGCGGGCCTGGCGTACGCCCGCGTTCCGTTATGCGGCGGCCGGGCCCGGCGGTGCGGGCGGCGCGGGCGGCGCTTGGAACGGCACATCCTTCGCGTACGCGATGATTTCGACCTCGTCACCGAGGGCCCACTCCGCGACCCGCGAGGCCATCGCCGCCGGGACTCCCTCCGTCTCGCCCGGCGCGGGCGGTACGTCGTACGTGCCGTGCGCGTCGTGCGGCAGGACGACGCGGTACTCGCGCTCCAGGGCGGACCGCGAGGTCGCCAGCACGCACATCTCGGACATCACGCCGCAGACGACGAGGGACCGTACGCCGGACTCGGTGAGCAGCTCGCCCAGCGGCGTCCCGGCGAAACCGTCGTCCTGCGTCTTGCGGAGCACGACCTCGCGCGGGCCGGGCTCGACGTTCAGGTGCAGCTCCCAGCCCCGGGTGCCCGTCTCGTCGGACATACCGGGCGCACCGTCGTTCTGGAGGTGGACGATGAGCGCGCCGGCCGCCCGCGCCCGGTCGACCAGGTCCTCGGCGCGCGCCTGGACGGCCGCCGCGTGCGGTGCCGCGCCCTCGCCGGCGAAGAAGGCCGACTGCATGTCGACGACGATCAGCGCTTCGACAGGCTCGGGCAGGGGCTTGTCGGACTCGTGCGGGGTCTTGTCGGACTCGGCCAGGGCTTCGACGGGCTCGGGCTGCGGCATCGCGTTCATCCGGTCGATTCTGCTGAGGCCGCCGTACCCGATCAACCGGTTATCCGGCCTGTGCGTCGCGGAGTTGGCCGGACTCCGCCGCGCATCCCCGTTCCCGCTCCGTCGAGTACAGGTGGCTGTCGCGGAACTGCGAGGCGCCCAGCGTGCGGCCGACCATGATGACCGCCGTACGGACCACACCCGCCGCCTTCACCTGGTCCGCGATGTCGGCGAGCGTGCCGCGCAGCACCAGTTCGTCGGGGCGGGAGGCCATCGCGACGACCGCGGCGGGGCAGTCGGCGCCGTAGTGCGGCAGGAGTTCGCCGACGACCCGGTCCGCGTAACGGGCCGCGAGGTGCAGGACCAGGAGGGCGCCGCTGCGGCCCAGGGTCGCCAGATCCTCGCCCTCGGGCATGGGCGTGGCCTGCTGGGCGATACGGGTGAGGATGACGGTCTGGCCGACGGTGGGGACGGTCAGTTCGCGCTTGAGGGCGGCCGCCGCGGCGGCGAACGCCGGAACGCCGGGGACGACCTCGTACGGCACGCCCGCCGTGTCCAGTCGGCGCATCTGCTCGGCCACGGCGCTGAAGACCGACGGGTCGCCGGAGTGCAGCCGGGCGACGTCCTGGCCGGCCTCGTGGGCGCTGACCAGTTCGGCGGTGATCTGGTCGAGGTCCAGGTTCGCGGTGTCGACCAGGCGGGCGCCGGGCGGGCACTCGTCCAGCAGTTCGCGCGGCACCAGGCTGCCCGCGTACAGGCAGACCTCGCAGCGCGCCAGGATGCGAGCGCCCCGCAGCGTGATCAGGTCGGCCGCGCCCGGTCCGGCGCCGATGAAGTGGACGGTCACTGTGCGTCTCCTGAGGCGGTGGGGTCGGAGGGGGCGATGGGGTCGGTGGTGGCAAAGGGGGCTGTGGTGCCGGAGGGGGCCGTCGCGGCGGAGGGGACGGAAGGTGCGGTAGGTGAGGGCGTCGCGGGCTTCGTCACCGACCACTGCGTGACCGGCATCGCCTGCCGCCAGCCGGTGAAGCCGCCCACCGGTACGGCGTGCGCGACCGCGAGCCGTACGAGGTCGCCGCCGTGCCGCCGGTACCAGTCGGCGAGCAGCGCCTCGGACTCCAGCGTGACGGTGTTGGCCACCAGCCGGCCGCCCGGCGGCAGCGCCGCCCAGCATGCCTCCAGGAGGCCGGGCGCGGTGAGGCCGCCGCCGATGAACACGGCGTGCGGGGCCGGGAGTCCGGCGAGCGCTTCGGGCGCGGGGCCGGTGACCACGCGCAGTGCCGGTACGCCGAGCGCGTCCGCGTTGCGGGCGATGCGTCCGGCCCGTACGGCGTCCCGCTCGACGGCGACGGCGCGGCAGGTGCGGTGCGTACGCATCCACTCGATGCCGATGGAGCCGGAACCGCCGCCGACGTCCCACAGCAGTTCGCCGGGGGCGGGGGCCAGCGCGGCGAGGGTGGCGGCGCGTACATGGCGCTTGGTCAGCTGGCCGTCGTGCTCGTACGCGTCGTCCGGCAGACCGGGGGCGGCGGAGAGGCGGAGGGCTTCGGGGGCGCGGGAGCAGTCCAGGGCGATGACGTTGAGCGGGTCGATCGCGTGGAGCGGATGGCCCGTGGGGGTCGGGTCGGTGGCGTCGGTGGCGGGCGGGGGCGGCCAGTCCGCGGCCGTGACCTCGGCCTGCCGTTCGCGCGGGCCACCGAGCTGTTCCAGTACGCGCATCCGGGTCGGCCCGAAACCGTGCTCCCGCAGCAGCCCGGCGACCTGCGCGGGAGTCTCGGCGCCCGCGGAGAGGACGAGCAGCCGGCGACCGTCGTGCAGGGCGGCCGCCAGGCCCGCGAGGGGGCGGCCGACGAGGGTGACGACCTCGGTGTCCTCGACGGGCCAGCCGAGCCGGGCGCACGCGTACGAGACGGAGGACGGGTGCGGCAGCACACGCGGCGGCGCGGCACCCGCCTCGGCGAGCACTTCGGTGAGCGTCCGCCCGATGCCGTGGAACATCGGGTCGCCGCTGGCCAGGACGCACACCTCGCGCCCGGCGTGCGCGGCGAGCAACCCCGGTACGGCGGGCCGCAGCGGCGACGGCCACGGAACCCGCTCGCCCGCGCACTCCGCGGGCAACAGGGCGAGCTGCCGTGCGCCCCCGACGAGCGCCCCCGCGCCCCGCAGCACCTCTTGTGAGGCGGCCGGCAGCCCGTCCCAGCCGTCCGCGCCGATTCCGACGACGGTGACACGGGCGGGGCCGGGGACGCGCGGTACGGGGGCCGCCGACGACGGTTCGGGCGTACCCGGCGCGGGCGCTGCGGGCGGCGGGGCGGGGCTCACTGCCGGTTACCTCATGGCTTCGGGTCGGCCGCCGTACGGGGCGGCACGACGGGGTCCGGTGGACGCGGAAAGTCAACCGGGAGCAGACAACCCGGTCGGTGCGTTTCCAGAGTAAGAGGCGGTGCTCACGGCCCTCACCGGCGGGCTCCGGCCGCCGCTGCGCGCGATGCCCGCGGAACCGCCGCCGAATTCGTTTCACGGGCGCATAATTGGCTACTCCTAGTAATCGTGGCTTCACCGAGCGATGCTGTTCGGTGACGCGCGAACCGGGCTCCGAGGGAAGGCGCTGCGATCATGGACACAGTGGAACGCGCAACGGCGGGCGAAAAGATCACGGACGCGGAGGCGGCGCTGGACGAACTCCAGGCCGCGCTGGCCGGAGTGGGCATCACCCTGCCGTCACTGGGCCTGGACGGCCCGTCGCTGGCGGCCGACGCACCACGGCCGCTGGTGGAACTGGGCCGCTGCGCGCCCGACGTGGCACGGCGGCTGGCGGCCGCGCTGCGGTGCACGGGCCGGGAACGGTGAGGGCGCGGCGACCGGAGAGGGCGCGGCAAGCCGTGAGAGCGCGGCGAACGGCGACGGTGCGGCGGACGGCGACGGTGCGGCGAGCGGTGAGCGGCGGGTGGCCCGGAGAAGAAGGGTGCGGCGGGCTGCGGCTTCCGGGCCCGTAGAACCTGCTGAGCCCGGCCCGGCCCCGGGCAGGACCGGACCCGGCCCGGACCGGCCCCGGACAGGACCTGGCCCGGCCCGAACCCGGATAGGACCCGAACCGAGGAATCGGCTGGGGCGGAGACCGCCGACCCGCGTTGCGGCGGCGTGCCACGGACGCGTGGGCCACGTCGGCGGCGGACGTCTGCGCCCCGCCCTCTCGGCAATACAGGCCCCTCCTGTTCGAGGAGTCTGCGCAGTGGTGGTGCAGGTGTGGCGACGCCCCCGCGCGGACATGAAGGAGTACACCTGCCGCAACGCCCCACCAGCCCCGTGAGCCCCCTGCGCGGGCCCGCCATCGCGGCCGGCCACCGGGGCAAGGTTTCCTCAAGGACCGGTCAAGGCTTCCGTCCCGCGCCGCGGGCATCCCCACCTCAACCGGCCGACGTGTCCGGTCCGGAACACGCCGGCTTGATCCGACAGGGGGATGCCATGGGGGCATTGAGCGCTTTCGACAAGAATTCACCACACCAGTTACGTGAGTGGCTGACCCTCACCGGCCGCAAACGCGTCCTCGTCGTCGCCCACACGGTGACGTACATCAAACGCCTCCAGGAAGTGTTCTCGCTCCTGGAGTCCGACCTGCGGGTCCAGGTCCTGTTCACCGCCCCTCCGCACCCGTTCGGGGACGGGGTGGCCGCGTTCCTCCACCGGCTCGGCAGCGCGGTGCTGCCCTGGGAGAAGGCGGCCCGGCTCGAATACGACCTCGCGCTCGCCGCGGGGCCGCGCGGGCTGGGTGAGATCAGCGCGCCGCTGATCACGTTGCCGCACGGGGCCAACTACCTCAAGCTCATCATCGAGGGCACGGACGCCCGGGTGGCCGGCCTGGGGCGCCCGGACATCGTTCCGGACGGCCGGTGCCTGCCCGCCGCCGTGGTCCTGCCCCACCGGGACGACCTGCACGGCCTGGCGCAGTTGTGCCCGGAAGCCCTCCCCGTGGCCTCCGTGGTCGGGGACCCGGTGCACGACCGCATCGTGGCCAGCCTGCCCCGGCGCCCCGCCTACCGGCGGGCGCTCGGACTGCGCAAGGGGCAGAAGCTCGTCGCCGTGGTGTCCACCTGGGGCGCGCTGTCGTCCTTCGGGGCGATCGAAGCGCTGCTCCCCCGCCTCATCAACGAGTTGTCCGGCAAGGACCGGCGGGTGGCGCTGCTGATCCATCCCAACGTCTGGTCGGGGCACGGCGCCTGGCAGGTACGGGCCTGGCTGGCGCAGTGCCGGCGGCACGGCATCGCCGTCGTACCGCCCGAGGCGGACTGGCGATCCGTCCTGGTGGCGGCGGACTGGATCATCGGGGACCACGGGTCGGTGACGCTGTACGGAACACTGACCCGCGCCCCGATCCTGCTCGCCTCGTCGCCGGAGCGGGAGATCAACCCCATGTCGCCCGCCGCGACCCTGGCGCGGACCGCTCCTGCCCTGTCTCCTGGCCATTCGCTCACCAGCCAACTGGCGTACGCCGCCGCCGAGTACGCGGAGCACCAGGGCGAGGAGTACGCGGCCATCGCGTCCCGGATCACCTCGGAACCGGGGCGGTTCACGAGAAACATGCGGCGGCTGATGTACCGGGTCCTGGGCCTGGGGCAGCCCGCGCACCCGGCGGTCACCCGGCAACTGCCGCTGCCGCCGCGCCTGGACTCCTGGTGCGCCTCGGACGCCGGTGCGGATACGGAGGCGACGGCATGATCGGTACGTGGGGCACGTCGGGCACGGCCGGCACGTCGGGCACGGCCGGTACGCCGGGCACAGCCGGTACGTGGGGCACGGCCGGTACCGCCGGTACCGCCGGTACCACCGCGCTACCGGCATCCGGCGGCCGGTGGGGGTGGCACCGTTCAGTACGGGTGCTCTCCGGGCCGCCGACCGCCGGTGCTTTCCGTACGGGAGCCGCCCCGGTACCCGGCATCACCCTCACCACGCGAACCGGAGTACGCACCGTGCTCGTCCGCACCGGGCAGCCGGACGTACCGGCCAGACCGGCCGCACCGGCCGCACCGGCCGCACCGGCCACGCACCAGGCACTCCTCGGCACCGACGACCACTTCACCGTCGACGCCGACACCTGCGCCGAAGAGCCCTGGCTCGACTGCGCGGACGTCCTGGTCCACAGCCGGCCACGGCAGCGGCGCGAAGCGTGGCTTCGGCTCGACCGCGTACTCGCTCGCCATGTCGGCTGCCGGCTCGCGGCCTCGCCCCTTCTGGACGGCACCTGTGCCGTGGCGGTCCGCGACGGCACCCGATGCCTGCTGCGCCTCACCGAAGGGTCGGGTGCGGCGGGGCCGGAGAGATGGTCGCAGGCCGCGTCGTGCCTCCACGGCCTGGTCTCCACGGGGCACACCCTGGACGGGCTGCGTCACGTCAGCTTTCTGACGGGTCCGTAGGGCGCTCCTCCCGGGGGCCTGCCGGATCCACCGGCCTGCTCGTATCACCCAGGCCGGCCAGCAGGTCCCCTACGCGCCGGGCGTTCGAAGGGCTCTGTGACGCGTACAGATTCCTGGCGCGCTCCCAGTGTTCACGTGCCGTGTCCGGGAGGGAGTGCTCGCGCGCACACGTTCCCAGCATCTCCGACACCCGCGCCTGCCAGTGGGCGGACCCCGCGGAGGCGAAGAACCGCAGCGCCTCGCCGAGACGCTCCGCCGCCGTGTCGTACGTCCCGGTCAGCGCACTCGCCCGTCCGGAGAAGGCGAGCGCCCGCGCGGCGTCGTACGGGTCGTCCAGCGCCACCAGCGCTTCGTACGCCTGCGAGAAGAGTTCCGCCGCTCGCTCGGCCGGGCCGCCCGCGCCGCCGGAACGTTCTCTCTCCGCGTCCTCCAGCGCGATCTCGCCCAGTATGATCCGCGCCAGTGCCACTCCCCGCTCGTACCCCGCGGCCTGCCAGGTCGAGATGGACCGGTGGAGGTGGTCCGCCGCTTCCCGGAAACGTCCCGCCTCCCGGTGCGCGGCGCCGAGGCCGAGCAGCGCCTGCCCCTCGTCACGGGTGTCGCCCGCCTCGCGGGCGGCCCGCAGTGACTGCGTGAACCAGTCGATCGCGTCGTCGGTGCGCCCGGCCGCGTTCAGGCCTATGGCACCGGAGTTCAGCATCTGGCGTTCCGCCGCACGGTCTCCGTCGCGGCGCGCCGCCCGGCGGCCGATCTCGTGTGCTTCGATCCAGAGGTCGTAGTAGCGCAGCCGGTGGAACAAGGGCCATAACGCGTCCACGAGTTGCCAGGCCAGCTTGTCCCACCGCTTCTCGTCAGCGGTGCGCACGGTCGCCATCAGGTCCGCGCGCCGGGTCTCCAGCCAGGTGAGGGCGCCGCTCTCGTCCGTGAAGGGGCAGGAAAGGGCCGGTTCGTAGGCGTACGTGCGACCGAGGGTGAACTGTATGGGAGAGAGCAGCGCCTGTGCTGCTGACGCGGTGCGCAGGTGCCAGTCACCCACGCGCCGAAGCGTTTCTTCCCGGGCTGCCGGGCTCTCTTCCGCCCGGCCGCGTTCCTCGGCGTGCAGGCGGACGAGGTCGTGGAAGCGGTAGGCGTCCGGGCCCGTGTCCTCCACCAGGTTGGCCTCGACCAGCACGTCCAGCAGCCGCTCCGCCTCGCCGAGGGGCACGTCGAGAGCCACCGCCGCGAGGCGCGCGTCCAGTTCCCGGGCCGGGAGCAGCGCGAGGCGCCGGTACAGCCGGGCCGCCTCGGGCGTCAGTACCGCATACGACTCGTCCAGCGCCGCGTACACCGACAATTCCCCCTCCACGGCCAGCGCCGCCAACCGTCCTCGGTCCTGTTCCAACGCTTCCACCATGGTGCGCACCGGCTGCCGGGGGCGGGAGGCGAGCCGGGCGGACGCCAGGCACACCGCCAAGGGCAGACCGGCGCACAGGGACACGACCTGGTGCACCGCGCCGCCCTCACGCCGTACGCGCTCCGCGCCGATCCCCCGGGCAAGAATCTCGACGGCGGCATCCTGCTCCAGCAGGCCCAGTTCGTGGTACAGCGCTCCGTCGGCGCGCAGCCCGGTCAAGCGGTATCTGCTGGTCACGACGGTCAGACTGGGCCGGCCGCCGGGCAGCAGGGCCCGTGCCTGGGCGGCGGACAGGACGTTGTCGAGCATGATCGATATGTGCAGGCCGGCGGTGACCGAGCGCCACAGCGCGGCTCGCTCGCCCAGGCCGCGCGGCACCTCCCCGACGCCCAGCGCGCGCAGGAACTGGCTCATGACGTCGCCCGGAGCGGCCGGCCCGGTGTCCGAGTGGCCGCGGAGATCGGCGTACAACTGGCCGTCGGGAAATCGCTCGGTCATCCCGCGCAGCCATCGGGACACCAGGGCCGTCTTGCCGATTCCGGCGGGCCCGCTGACGACGATCAACGGGGTGGACAGCTCGGGAAATCGTCCGTGGAGATCCGCCAGTGCCGACAGATCATTTTCCCGGTCGGTGAAATGCGGCGTCACGGACAGAAGCTGGCGCGGAACGGGAAGCCGCGCGGCGGGGTCCCCGTGCACGTGTATGCCGCCGCTGACATCTCCCGTCTGGATACTCGTACCGTGAATCCTGGCCGAACCGCCAATGGCGTTCACATCCCGGCGCATCCCCCACCCCCGTCCGGTACGTCATGGATCACTTCAGCTCTACCCACGGAACAGTGACGGGAGACCTCCGGAAGGACGGCGGATGCCGCGAAGCCCGGCCACGGACCCGAACCGGCCACCCCCGGTGCCTACTGGCCACTTCAACCATTGAGTGCCATGCTCACCGAACCGGTATGGGGCGCCGATGAGGGGAGGCGCTGATGGAGATTTTCGTCCTCGGCCCCATTTGCCTCGGCTCGGACACGCACCGGGTCGGCCTCGGCTCCGACAAAGAGCGTGGCGTTCTCGCGTCGCTGGCCTTGTCCGTGGGCCGGCCCGTCGCCCTGGACGCATTGATCGACCGCCTTTGGGACGGCGCACCGCCGGGCAAAGCCCGTGAGTCGGTTCACACGTATGTGTCACGCATTCGCAAATCCATACGCGTGGCCGCCGCCGGAACCGGTCTTCCCGAGGCTGCGGCGATCACCCATCATGCGCACACTTATACCCTCGAAATTCTGCCCGAACGCATTGACTGGCACCGTTTCCGGGCTCTCGTCTCCAGGGCCCGGCGCCTGTCGGACGACGGGGGTGACGACCGGGCGGTCGCGCTGCTTCACCAGGCGGACGACCTGTGGCGCGGCGATCCCCTCGCGGGCCTGCCGGGATCGTGGGCCGAGCGGACGCGGACGAGTCTGGCCGAACAGCGCCTCAGCGCCACGACCTCGCGTATCGCCATGCAGTTGCGTCTGGGGCGCTTCAGCGAGGTGGTCGGTGTGCTCTGCTCCCTGGTCGACCAGTTCCCCGACGACGAAACCCTCCTCGGCTACTACATGCTGGCCTGTTACGGCTGCGGCCGGCACGCGGACGCCTTACGGATCTACCAGGAAGCCCGCCGGAAACTCCGTACGGAACTGGGCTCCGACCCCAGCGAAGAACTCGCGCGCATCCACCAGAGAATTCTGCGGCGCGTGCCGGCCCGCGAGGTCCTTTTCGACGGCCCGCAACATGCCCCTGACACATTCCGTACGGATTACGCCCCGCACAACCTGCCACGTCAGGTCGCTCTCGTCGGCCGCCGGCCGGAAATGCGGCGGTTCCACGCCGTCATCGCCGCCGCGAGCCGGACGGAAGGGGACGGTTACGCCTCCATCGTGGCCCTGGAAGCGATTTCCGGTATGGCCGGCGTGGGCAAGACGGCCCTGGCCGTGAACGCCGCCAGTGCGCTGGGCCGCCACTTCCCCGACGGGCAGCTCTACATCGACCTGCGCACCCATGCCCGCGTCCAGGAACCGATGAGCGCCGCCACCGCGCTGGCAACCCTGCTCCGCCTCCTGGGAGTTCCGGCGACCGCCATTCCTGCCGCGCTCGAAGAACGCACGGACCTGTGGCGGACGATGCTTTCGCACAAAAGAGCCGTCATCATCCTCGACGACGCCGCCGACACCGACCAGGTACGCCCGCTTCTTCCCGGCCTGTCACCCTCGCTCATCATCATCACCAGCCGCCGCCATTTGGCGGGATTACCCGGTGCCCACTCCCTCGCTCTCGATGTACTCCCCCCGCAGGACGCCGTGGCCCTCTTCCGTACGTTCTCCGGTCAGGAACGCACCCAGGACACCACCGGCATATCCCGGATCGTGAGCCTCTGCGGACATCTGCCGCTCGCCATCGAGATCGCCGCCAACCGGTTCAACGCCCGCCCCGCCTGGTCCCTGGCCGACCTCCGCGAACGACTCACCCGGGGCCCCGGCCGGCTCGCGGAACTGCACGACGGATACTCGGAGGTGGCCCGCGCCTTCGAGATGTCCTACCTGACGCTGACTCCCGCTCAGCAGTCCGCGTTCCGCCGCCTCGCCCTCCATCTGGGCGCCGAGTTCGGCCCGCACGCGGCGTCCGCTCTGATGGGCCTGCCCCCGCAGCAAACGGAAAGGCTTCTCGAAAGCCTGCTGTACTGCCATTTGCTCCAGGAGCCCCGCCCCGACCGGTACCGGTTCCACGACCTGCTCGGGGAGTACGCACGGGCACTGGCGCATTCCGAGGACGACGAGGAAACCCGCGACCAGGCCGTGCAGCGCCTGATCGACTATTACTTGTCCGCCACCGAGACCGCTGACGCTCTCGTCTATCCGCAGCGGCCCCGGATGGCCCGCCAGCGCGCCGACAGCACCACCGGCACCGTCGGCACCCGTCTGCCCTGGCGCGACGCCGAGGCGGCGAAGGAATGGCTCGTCACGGAACGCTCCAACCTCCTCACTGTGGAGCGCCATGCGCGCACCCACGGCATTCCCCGCCAGGCCGCACTGCTCAGCCACGCGCTGGCGGAGTTCCTGGACGCCGAATGCCATTGGGTGGACACCGACCGGATGCAGCGGCACGCCGTCGATCACTGGAAACAGGCGGGTGACCAGCGCGCACTCTGCCTGGCCCTGCTCGACCTGAGCGCCACCCGCACGAACACCGGGCACTACCCCGAGGCCATGGCGGCCGCCCGCCACGCGCTCGAACTGGCACGCGCCACACATGCCCCGGACGCGGAAGCCGACGCGCTGCGCAAACTGGGCATCCTGCACTGGAATCACGGCCGGAATCACGAGGCACTCGCCGCGCACCGGGAAGCCATCGCCGTACATGTCCGCTCGGGCAATACCTGGGGCCAGGCCCGCTGCGAAAACAACTATGCCATTTCCCTATTACATCTGGGAAAGCACCAGGAAGCTCTGGAGTATTTCACCCGGGCGATCGACACGTTCCAGCAGGCCGGCGACCGGCGGAATTCCGCCAAATGCATCAACAACCTCGGTGATCTGCACCTGCAAGTGGGCGATGTGGAGCTGGCACGCCGGACGTACGAAACCTCCCTCGCCCTCACCATGGACGTCGGAAGCCTCTCCGACGTGGCGACGATGCAGGCCAATCTCGCCGGACTGCTCTCCGCCTCGGCCGACCGGCACGACGTCGCTTCTGGCATGGACATGTTTAGGGAGTGCCTGTTCACCTTCCGGCGGCTCGGTGACCGAAAGAACGAGGGAAATGCTCTGATCGGCCTGGGCACGGCCCACTTCGGCCTAGGACAGTTCACCGAGGCGGCCACCCACCATCAGCAGGCCCTGACGCTCGCCCGGAGCATCGGCGCCGCCCAGGAAGAGGCGCGCGCTCTGCGGTGCCTGGGAAGCGCGGAGGCGGCACTCGGCCACCTCGCCGTCGCGGCGGAACACCTTTGCGCGGCGATTTCGCTCGCCCACCGAATTCACTTCCCGGAGGAAGAGGCGCGGGCGACGGATGCCCTGGCGGAGGTACGGCTCCGGGAGGGGAGCCGCGAAGCGGCCCAGGAGCTGTGGCGACAGGCGTTCGAATTGTTCAATGGTCTGGACAAGGCGGAGGCGTCTCGGGTGGCTCGACGCCTTGATACAAAAGACGCCAAGAGTTGACAGTATTGTCAACCAACGTGCGTCGGAAGTAAGTTACTGATGAGCAAGTGTTGTCTTCCTGGCGACACGCATGGTCCAATGCGCCCTCAAGATCAGTCAAGCTTTCGACCGAGGACCATGCAAAGTGCACAATTGCGTAACTAGGCGTCTCGTCGCCTTAGCACTGGCCGGCGCCGCAGCCCTTCTGGCGCTGACCGTAGCGACCGCCTCGCCCGCGGCTGTGGAAGATCAAAAAGCCGCCCACAGCATGGTGTCCGCCACCGCGACACCCACCATGCGCGCGATCGCGAGGATATGTATACCGACGTAGACGCTCACGTCCGTCGTCAGTCGCGCCGAGGGGGCCGACGCAAGACCTGCGTCGGCCCCCTCGGCCGCCTCCGCCCCGCACCCCCCTGACCTGCACCGATGCGCCATCCGACGGTAATGACAACGGTCACCGGTGCAGCCTTTGGATCTAGCGGAGAAGTGCGGTTTGCTTCGTGGCGCACGTCCTGTTGGACGCCCCAGGGAGGAGCGCGCCCCATGACCGAGCACGCCCACAGCCACAGCCACGGACATGCGCATTCACATGCGCACTCGCACACCCTCTCCCCCGACGCCGATCGCCGCTGGCTGCGGGCCGCGCTGGTGCTGATCACCGCGTTCATGGCCGTGGAGGTGGTGATCGGGTTCCTGGCGCGCTCCCTGGCGCTGATCTCCGACGCGGCCCACATGCTCACCGACGCCGCCTCGATCGTGCTCGCCCTGGTCGCGATGCGGCTGGCCGCGCGGCCCGCGCGCGGTGGTTACACGTACGGACTCAAGCGCGCCGAGATCCTGTCCGCGCAGGCCAACGGCATCACTCTGCTCGTGCTGTCCCTCTGGCTCGGATACGAGGCGATCACCCGCCTGGTGTCACCGCCCGAGGTGACCGGCGGCCTGGTCCTGGTCACCGCGCTGGCCGGGGTCGTCGTCAACATCGCGGCCGCCTGGTGCATCTCCCGGGCCAACCGCAGCAGCCTGAACGTCGAGGGCGCCTACCAGCACATCCTCACCGACCTGTTCGGGTTCATCGCCACCGCCGTCGCCGGCGCGGTCGTCCTGACCACCGGCTTCGCGCGGGCCGACGCCATCGCCTCGCTCGTCGTGGTCGTCCTGATGCTGCGGGCGGGCACCGGCCTGGTCCGCGAGTCCGGGCGGATCTTCATGGAGGCCGCGCCGAGCGGTGTGGACCCGGACGCGCTGGGGGACCACCTGGTCGAGGTGGACCAGGTCGTGGAGGTCCACGACCTGCACATCTGGGAGATCACGTCCGGCGAACCGGCCCTGTCCGCGCACATCCTGGTCGCGGACGGCGGCGATTGCCACGCCGTACGGCGCGGCCTGCACGAGCTGCTGAGCCTGAAGTACGGCATCACCCATGCCACCCTCCAGGTCGACCACGTGGGCGAGCTGCCCCGGCCCGGCGAGGTGCTGCACATAGCGGCGGGGCCGGACGACGCGGCGCTGGCGCCCCCGCACTGCGAGGGCACGCACGGGCCGGTGCACCGGCCGGGCCCGCACGACCACTGAGGCGAGTCCGTCAGAAAGTGCCGTCCATCAGAAGGCGATGACTGTCAGAAGGTGCTGACTGTCGAAAGGTGACGACCGTCAGAAGGTGATGACCGTCTTGCCCTGCGTATGCCCCGCCCGGCTGGTCTCCAGCGCCTCCGGGGCCTCCCCCAGCGTGATCTCGTCGCCGAGGATCACGGTCAGCCGGCCCGCGTCGAGCTGACCGGCGAGGATCTCCAGGAGCTGCGGCGACGGCCGGTTCTGGAAGTTGAAGCCGCGCAGGTTGTGGTCGGTCAGCACGTCCGCGTCGGCGGACCCGACCGTGGAGACGGCCGTACCGCCGTCCCGTACGGTCCGGGTCATCTCGCCGAACGCGGCCGGACCGCTGACCAGGTCGAGCAGCACGTCCACACCGTCCGGGTGGGCGGCCAGCACCTGGTCGGCCACCGGGCCCAGCGTGTGGTCCACCGTCTCGGCGGCGCCCAGGCCGGCCACCAGGTCCGTCAGGCCCGGCCGCGCGGTGACGATCACCTCGGCGCCCCGGCCGGCCGCGAGCTGGGTGGCGAAGGTGCCGACACCGCCGGTCCCACCGACGATCAGGACCCGTTTGCCCTCGCTGATCCGGGTCTCCTCCACCAGGTTGTAGGCCGACGTCCCGGCGGTGGGGACGGCCGCCGAGGTCGCGTACGTGACGTTGCGGGCCGCGCCGGCCAGGGCCTTCTCCTCGGCCACCGCGAACTCGCCGTACGAGCCGCCGCCCCGCTCCGGCCGCTGGAACTGGCCGAACACCGAGTCGCCCACCGTGAAGCGGCGCACTCCGGGGCCCACGGCGACCACCTCGCCCGCGCCGTCCGACCCCAGGACGAGCGGGAAGGTGTGCGGTGCCGCGTCCTTGAGAAGACCGTCGGCGATCTTCCAGTCAAGGGGGTTGACCCCGGCGGCGGACATCCGCACCAGGACCTCGCCCGGTCCGGGATCGGGCTCCGACAGTTCCATGAGCTGGGGCTGTTCGCCGAATGCGGTGACTGCTACGGCCTTCATCGTCGCGTTCCCTTCCGCCCGAACGATCCTCGATCCACCCTCCCGACCGGTGGCAGGGCAAGGGCCGCCGTCAACATGGCGCCCGTCGCGGCCCGCCTTCGGGTGAAACGACGCCAGGTGACGACAGCCCACAGGATCGTAAGCACGCGAACCGGGCGTATCCGGCAGGACGAGGGGCGGTGCCCCGGAAGCAACTCGTACGGCCCCCTTCCGAACCGGTGCCGCCCGGCTCCGCGCCGCGCCGCGTTTGCCCCGCGGCCCGGCCGGTTACCCGTCCTCGGTATGAGCGGCAGCAGCGGCGGCGCGGACGACGCACACACCATCAAGGCGGGGCGGCGCACGGTCAGGATCAGCCGGCCCGGCAAGGTGCTCTTCCCGGACGACGGGATCACCAAGGCCGACCTGGCCGACCACTACAAGGCGGTCGCCCGGCGCGCCGTACCGCAGCTGCGCGACCGGCCGCTGATGATGGAGCGGCACCCCGACGGCATCGGCGGCAAGCCCCTGATGCAGAAGAACGCCCCCGACCACTTCCCCGACTGGGTACGGCGTTCCGAGCAGTCCAAGGAGGGTGGCACCGTCACCCACGTCGTGTGCGACGACCCGGCGACCCTCGTCTACCTCGCGGACCAGGCCACCGTCACCGTCCACCGCTGGCTCTCCCGTGAGCACCGCCCCGACCACCCCGACCTGATCATTTTCGATCTCGACCCGGCCGAGGGCGCGGACTTCGAGGACGTACGGTGGGCCGCCCACCGGGTCTGCGAACTGTGGGACGAACTGAAGCTGCCCGCCCGCCTGATGACCACCGGCTCGCGCGGCCTGCACGTCATCGCGCCGCTGGACGGCGGCTCCGCCTTCGACGCGGTGCGCGACTTCGCGCACCTGGCCGCCGAACGGCTCGCCCGCCAGTACCCGGACCGGCTCACCACCGAGCAGCGCAAGGCCGACCGCAAGGGCCGCATCTACCTGGACGTGCAGCGCAACGCGTACGCGCAGACCGCGGTCGCGCCCTATTCCGTACGGGCGAAGCCGGGCGCGCCGGTGGCGACACCGATCTCCCGCGACGAGCTGGACGACCCCGGCCTGACGGCCCAGCGGTGGACGGTCGCCACCCTCCCCGACCGTCTCGCCGAGGACGACCCGTGGGCCGGACTGTCCTGGCGCGGCCGGTCGGTCCGGGCGGCGCGGGAGCGGCTGGAGGCGTTGGAGGAGTAGGGCGGGGGGCGACTGCGCTCGCGCGGCCCGCCTGCGGGGCGGGCGGCGGGCGTGACTGCCCCTCGCGCGCGGTTCCGCCCGTTCGCAGGGCCAGCACGCACACTTCCGCACAGTCCCGCCCGTTCACAGGGCCACCGCGCACGCTTCCGCACGGCCCCGCCCGTTTGCCCGCATAAGGCGACCGCCTCCGGACCGCGGGCTTCAATGGACCAATGATCCGGTTCGAGTCCGTCACCAAGCGCTATCCGGACGGCACCACCGCCGTGGACGACCTGTCCTTCGAGGTCGCCGAGGGCGAGCTGGTGACGCTGGTCGGACCGTCCGGCTGCGGCAAGACCACGACGATGAAGATGGTCAACCGGCTCATCGACCCGACCGGCGGCCGCATCCTCGTCGAGGACGAGGACATCGCGACGGCCGATCCCGTACGCCTGCGCCGCCGCATCGGCTACGTCATCCAGCAGACCGGCCTCTTCCCCCACCGCACCGTCCTCGACAACACGGCCACCGTGCCGCACCTGCTCGGCTGGCCGCGCAAGAAAGCCCGCGCCCGCGCCGCCGAACTCCTGGACCTGGTGGGCCTGGACCCCGGCCTGCACGGGCCGCGCTACCCGGACCAGCTCTCCGGCGGCGAGCGGCAGCGCGTCGGCGTGGCCCGCGCGCTGGCCGCCGACCCGCCCGTCCTGCTGATGGACGAACCGTTCGGCGCGGTCGACCCGGTCGTCCGCGACCGGCTCCAGCGGGAGTTCCTGCGGCTCCAGGCCACCCTGCACAAGACGGTGCTGCTGGTCACGCACGACATCGAGGAGGCCATCCGGCTGGGCGACCGGATCGCGGTCTACGGGCAGGGCCGGATCGAGCAGTACGACACTCCGGCGAGCGTGCTGGGCGCGCCGGCCTCCCCGTACGTCGCCGAGTTCGTCGGCAGCGACCGGGCACTGAAGCAGCTCGCGGTCACCGGCATCGACCCCGGCGACCTGGAGCACCCGCCCTTCGCCCGGCTCGGCGAACCGGCCGGCCGGGCGGCGGAGCGGCTGCGCGCGGAGGGCGCGCGCTGGGCCGTCGTCCTGGACGAGGAGGGCGGGCTGCACGGGTGGGTGGGGACGGAGGAGGTGACCGAAGCGCGGGGGAACGTTTCGGCGCACGCGCGCCGGATGGAGGCCTGGGTCCCGGTGAGCGGCTCGCTCAAAGACGCCTTCAGCGAGATGCTCAAGTACGACGCGGGCTGGATCGCCGTCGTGGACGGCACCCGCTTCCTGGGCGTCCTGACCCCGGCCAGGCTGCACGAGGCGCTGCGGCGCACGATCGGGTCCGACGAGCAGGGGGTGCCGCGGGAGGAGGCGGAGGTGGATTCCGTACCCACGGAGTGAGCGGGCGCCGCGACTGAGGGTCCGGTCACCGGCCCTACAGCAATCCCGCTGAGGGGACCGGCCACCGTCCCTACAGCAATCCCTTCTTCCGCAGGTAGTCCCGTGCCACGTCCTCCGGAAGCCGCCGCCAACTGTCCACCCGCTGGTTGAGGTCGGCCAGGTCCTCCGTCGTCAGTACGGAGTTGAGCTTGCCGAGGGCAGCGGCGACCCGGGCGCTGCCCGCGCGGGCCCGGTTGACCACCGGAACGACGTAGTCCGCGTTCTGCAGCTTCTTGTCGTCCGCCAGGAAGACCAGCCCGAACTGCTCGACCGTCGCGTCCGTACTGGTCGTCAGCACCATCTGGTCCTGTCCGTTCTGCACGGCCTGCTTGGCGGGCGTGGTGCCCACCCCCTTCGGGTCGACGGCCGTGATGTCGATCCCGTACGTACGCTTCAGACCGGGCGCGCAGAACGGCCGCCGCACGCACTCGTCGCCCGCCGCCAGCCGCACCGGCAGCTTGGCGCGCCCCAGGTCGCTGAGGGTTTTCAGGCGGTGCTGCTTCGCGTACGAGGCGGCCACGGCGAACGCGTTCTGGTCGACGGCCCGGCCTGGCGGCAGCACGGTCAGGCCGCGGGGCGTGGCGAGGTCGCGCAGCGCCTTCATCGTCGTGCCGAGGTCCGGTGAGGCGACCGGGTCGGCGTCGGCCCCCTTGGTCTTGGCGTTCAGCCAGTCGGCGAAGGTCGCCGCGTACTCGGGTACGACGTCGATCTGGCCGCTCTCCAGAGACGGCTCGTACAGCTCCCGGTTGCCGACGGTGAGGATCTCGGTCTCGTACCCGGCCTTGTCGAGCAGCACCGCGTACAACTGGGCCAGCAGCTCACTCTCGGTGAAGCCGGCCGAGCCGATCGAGAGACGGTGGCTGTCGCCGGGCGCGGCGGTGACCTGCCCGCGGTTCTCCAGGGACGGGCCGGTGGCGCACCCGGAGAGGGCCGACGCCACCAGCGCCACGGCGACGACGAAGCGGCGGGCGCTGCCGGGCGTACGGAGACGACCGGCCGCGGGGTCTCGTGGCCCGGTCGCGGAGCCTGGTAGACCGGCGGCGGAGCCGCGTAGACCGACGGCGGAACCTCGTAGCCAGGCCGCGGAACCTCGTAGCCCGGCCGCGGCTCCTCTGGTCGCTGTGCCTCGTCGCCTGATCGCGGCTCCTCCGGCCGCGGTTCCGCGTCGTCCGCTCACCGTGCCCTCCCCCGTGCCCAGGCCGGCCCCAGCCGCTGCACCACCTCGAACAGCACCTCCATCACCAGCGCGAACACCGCCACGATCACCGCCCCCGCCACCACCTGCGGCGTACTCGCCAGGTTGAACCCCGCCGTGATGATCCGCCCGAGCCCGCCACCGCCGACCAGCGCGGCCAGCGTCGCCGTGGCCACCAGTTGCACCGCCGCGATCCGCACCCCGGTCAGCACCAGCGGCAGCGCCAGCGGCACCTCAACCCGCCGCACCAACTGCCCGCCGGACATCCCCATCCCGCGCGCCGCCTCCACCACGTCCCGGTCCACCTCCCGCATCCCGACGTACGCGTTGGTCAGCAGCGGTGGCAGCGCGAACAGCACCAGCGCGATGAACGTCGGCCAGTCCCCGTGCCGGCCGAGCGGGGTCAGCAGGAGCAGCACCAGCACCGCGAAGGTGGGCACGGCGCGCCCGACGTTGGCGAGGTTGACGGCCAGCGCGCCGCCGCGGCCGAGGTGCCCGAGGGTGACGGCGACGGGCAGCGCGATCAGGCAGGCGGCGAGCAGGCAGCCGACGGTCAGCAGCAGATGTTCCGTGAGGCGGTGCCAGACACCGTTCTCCCCCGCCCAGTTCGCGCCCGTGGCGAGCCAGGTCCAGACGTCTCCGAGCGTGCTCATACGTACCGCCACATCGAGCTCATGCGCGCCGCCACATCGTGTTCATGCTCGCCGCCACGGCGTCAGCAGCCGTTCCAGGCCGAGCAGCAGCAGGTCGAACGCGACGGCGATGACGACGCACAGGACGGACGCCGTCAGCACCTGCGCCTTGAAGAACGAGTTCATCCCCGCGTAGATCAGGTTGCCCAGCCCGCCGTGGCCGACGATCGCCCCGATCGTCGTCAGTGCGACGGCGGAGACGGTCGCGATGCGCAGCCCCGCCATCGCGGCGGGCACCGCCAGCGGCAGTTCGACGGCGAGCAGTTGCCGCAGCGGCCCGTACCCCATGCCGCGGGCCGCCTCCTTCGCCTCCTCCGGTACGCCGGCCAGGCCCGCCAGGATGTTCCGTACGAGCAGGGTCAGGGAGTACAGCGCCAGACCCACGATCACCAGGGTGGACGACAGCCCGTACAGCGGCAGCAGCAGCGAGAACATCGCCAGCGACGGGATGGTGTAGAGCACGGTGGTGACGCCCAGCACCGGCCCCACCGCCCAGCGCCACCGGCGCGCGATCAACGCCAGCGGCAGCGCGATCACCAGGCCGAGCAGCACGGACACCACGGTCAGGTGGAGGTGCTGGAGCGCCGCGTCGAGGAGGATGTGGCGGCGGGTGGCGAGGTAATCGCCGCAGATCCAGTCGTTGCGGGCCAGGCAGTCGTCCGGAGGGGCGGTCACGACAGCAGTCCACCGCGGTGCGGGGCGGGTGTCCTGCCGGGTGAGCCGGACGGGTGAGGGCGCCCGCACCTGCGCTGACCCCTACCTTGTCCGCTCCTTCCTTTTCCGCGCCTACCTTGTCCGTGCCTTCCTTTTCCGCGCCTACCTTGTCCGTGCCTTCCTTTTCCGCACCCTCCTTGTCCGCACCTTTCCCCTGCCTTGTCCCTACGGCGTCGGAGACGGAGACGGAGACCGGGACGGCCGGGATGGCGACGGCGTCGCCCCCGCCCCCGGCCGCTTCGGCGGCGCGTGCGCGGCCTCCACGTCCTGCGGGAACGTGAGCTGACGCCCCTGCCACTCCAGGGCCGGCGCCACCTCCCGCCGCCATGTCGCGAACTGATGGCTGCCCCGCGGCAGGATGATCGAGTCGACGGTCATCGGGGGCTTCGCCGCCTCGACGAACCGCAGGGTGTCCCGGTAGTTCGGCTCACCCAGGCGGCTGCTGGCCACCAGTACCGAGACCCGCGGTACGGGCCGGTGCGCCAGCCGCCACAGCAGGTCGTGCTCGCGCTCCCGGCGCGCGGCGGCCGCACCGCTACCGAACAGGCTCCCGGTCGTCAGGTCGTCCTTGACGGCGTAGTCACCGGAGAGCGAGACCGCCGAGGTGTAGGTGCCGGGGCTGCGCAGGGCCAGCAGCATCGAACACGTACCGCCGGAGGAGTAGCCGAACGCGCCCCACGCGCTGGGGTCGTGTCCGACCCGGTAGGCCGCCTTGACGGCCTCCGGCAGATCCTGGGTGAAGAACGTCTCGGCCTGCGGCCCGCCCGGCACGTCCACACACTCGGTGTCCCGCGGCGGCGCGATCGTCGGCCGGACCATCACCAGCACGGTCGGCTGCATCCGGCCCTCCTCGATCAGCCTGCCCGCGGTCTGCGGGATGCGGAGATGCTGCGCGAGGTTCATGATGCCGCCCGGGTAGCCGCTGATGACGACGGAGACGGGGAAGCGCTGGCGGCGGTACTGGTGCTGGAAGTACTGCGGCGGCAGGTAGACGAAGGCCGGATTGACGACGCGGGTACGGCGCCCGACGAGCCGTACGGACTCCACCTTGCCGACCTCGTGGGGCGGGCCCTCCGGCAGCCCGGTCACCCGGTCCAGACCCTGCGGCCCGGCCGGCTGGACCAGTCCGCCCCGGAGGCTGCGGGCATCGGCGTACCGCGGGCCGCCGCCCCCGCTCACCGCCACCGGCCCCTCGTCGGCGGTGCCCAGCAGCTCGTCCCAACTGCTGTAGAACTCGAAGCTGGAGTTCACGGCCAGCGCGAGCGAGCACAGGACCGCCACCTGGGTGACGAGAATGGACCCGATCCTGCCCAGTACGGGGAGCACACCGCGCAGGGACAGCCGCGGCCACAGCCACACCGTCAGGGCCACACAGGCCACGGCCAGCGTGATCACCGCGATTTCGAGCGACTGACTGGTCAGCCCCATGCGCCCACATCTCCCGTCACCCGTACGAGGGTTGCCCGGTCCTCCGGACCGCCGCCAGGGTCAACGGGCGTCCGGTCGATGGGTCACCACACGGGCCGCGCCCACCACGGTCCCGCCGCCTCCGCCGCCGGGCGCCGAACTGCCCGTCCCTCCCACGACACCCCCATGTGACGTGCGCAGACGCCTACGTCACCAGCCCCGCACGCGGTCTTTCCGCAACCTCCACCCCCTCCTCACCACCCCTCACCGCACAAACATCCGCCTCGCCCAGTCGTCACGCCTCCTCCCTACCGTTCCCCTCCGCGTCCTCCGCGCCCTTCCGTCCCCTTCCGCTCCCCTCCGCCCCCTCGCTCCCGCCCCTTCGCACATCCGCCCGCCGCACATACGCTCTCCCCACACACGTCCCACCCGCACACCCCCCACACCTCCACACCACCCCGCTACACAAAACACCCAAACGGGGCGTGCCGCGAGACGCGCGGGCTCCCACGATGGGACCGGCCCAGGCGGCTACCCTTACGTGTCCGGCCTGGTCAGGGACATGTCCGCGCTTCTCGGACATTCGCCGCACCCCACACACGCTAGAGAGGTTCGCCGATGGGCATTCGGAGTCTGCTGCGCAACGCTTTCGGTCGCTCCAAGGCGGCCCGCGAGGAATCGAACACCGCGGCGAGCGGCACCAAGGCGCCGGAAACGGCGACGATCCCGGAGGCCCGCGAAGAGGCCACCCCGGAACCCGCCACGCCCCGCGACCCCGCCGTCCCCACGGCCCGCACCGCCCCCGCCGACCCCCCGGCCGCCGCCCTCCCCGCCCAGACCACCCGCACGGACACCACGTCCCCCGCCGAGGACTCGGCCTCCGACCTCGTCTCCCAGGCATTCGACGCACCGAAGCCGACGCGGGGGGCGGAGGCGGAGACGGCAGCCAAGGCGGAGACCGAGGCGAAGGCGAAGGCGGAGACCGAGGCCAAGGCCGAAGGCGAGGCGAAGCACGGACCGGAGGCGGCGAAGGCGGAGCCGGAGGCCGTGGTCGAGGCCGTCGTCGAGGCAAAGCCGGAAGCCGTGGCCAAGACGGCGCCTGACACCAAGCCGGAGGCCGCGGCCAAACCGGAGACCGTGGCCGAGGCTGCGCCTGAGACCAAACCGGTGGCCGCGGCCAAGCCGGAACCTGACACCGAGCCGGAGGCCCTGGCCGAGCCGGAGCCCGAAGCGAAGGCAGAGCCCGAAGCCGCGGCGGAACCCCAGCCCGTAGCCAAGACCGAGCCCGAGACCACGCCCGAACCCGAGGCCACGCCCGAACCCGCGCCCGTAGCCAAGACGGCCCCCGAGCCGACCGTCGAGCCCGAACCCGTAACCGACACGGCCCCCGAGCCGACCGTCGAACCCGAACCCGAACCCGTAACCGAGACAGAACCCACCCCCACCTCCCCCTCCGCCCCCACCTCCCTGACCAAGGTCGAAGCCCAGGCCCCCGCCCTCGTCAGTCTCTACAAGGCGGCCCGGGTCTCCCTGGAGAAGCAGGGTCTGGCCACCCAGCGCGCCGCGGTCTACCTCGTCCTCGACCGCTCGGGTTCGATGCGCAACTACTACAAGGACGGCACCGTCCAGCACCTGGCCGAGCAGGCCCTCGGCCTGTCCGCCAACCTCGACGACGACGGCACCGTCCCGGTGGTCTTCTTCTCCACCGATGTCGACGGAACCGCCGACCTCGACCTGACCAACTACGCGGGCCGCATCGAAGAGTTGCACGCGGACCTCGGCCACATGGGCCGTACGAACTACCACTGGGCGATCAACGCCGTGATCGAGCACTACGAGAAGTCCGGCGCCAGCGACCCCGCCTTCGTCATCTTCCAGACGGACGGCGCCCCCACGTCCAAGCCGGCCGCCGAGAAGGCGCTCTGCGAGGCCGCGAAGCTCCCCATCTTCTGGCAGTTCGTCGGCTTCGGCGACCCGGACGCCAAGGGCTTCGACTTCCTCCGCAAGCTGGACGACCTGGCCGTGCCGGAGAAGCGCGTGGTCGACAACGCGGGCTTCTTCCACGCCGGCCGCGACCCGCGCGCCCTCGCCGACGCCGACCTCTACCAGCAGCTCATGGTCGAGTTCCCCGCCTGGCTCCAGGAAGCCCGCTCCGCCGGCATCCTCCCCGCCTGACGCACCACCCCTGCACTCCCCTGCACCACCCGTCGGCCGCGGCCGGGCCACCCGCCCGCCGCGGCCGACGGCATTTCCGCCACCACCCCTTGGTTGAACCCTTCACGGCAACCGCGGCCCAGCCGGTTCCCACAACTCCCAGCTCCACCGTCAGTGCCATGTGTAAGAGTGTTACGGCGTTGACCACACGGGGGTAGGGGGGTCGCTATGTCATTGACCGAAGAAATCGCCGACATGTACGCGCACGACGGCGACCCACCGGCACTGATCGGGGAATTCCGCCGCACGAGCGTCTTGGTGCCCGTAACCGACGACGGGCTCATGTCCGCTGAATGGGGCGGAATACGCTGGCTCTACGCATTCACGGACGAGGACGCGCTCAGCCGCTTCGCCCTCGCCAGGGGAAGCACACCGGGCACCCGTTGGCATTATGTCTCCGCGCTCGGCGCCCGCCTGCTCGACGTCGTCATACCCGCGGTGGAAGGGCCGGCCGGTGTGGCCCTGAACGCCGGCAGCGAGCAGGGGATGCTGTTCCCGCCCGCGCCCGGAATCGTGCCGGACTCCGTCGCCGTCCGTACTGATGCCGACGTTCAGGTGTCGCCGTCCTCCACCACGCCCGGCCAGGGCGGTGAGCGGGCATGAGCGCGGGGGACGGTTACCAGCTCGACCAGCAGGCCCTCCAGCAGGTCAGCAAAGGCATCAACGACGCCATCTCGGAACTCAAAGAGCTGGGATTCGACAGCCAGGCACAGCTCGGCCACGGCTTCGAGAAGATCCAGTTGACCGGAATGGAAGCCGGACATGCCGAACTGGCGTCGACTTTCGAGTCGTTCTGCGAACGCTGGTCCTGGGGAGTGCGTGCCCTGGTGCACGAAGCCAATTCCTTCGCCCGCCGCCTCGACCTGTCGGCCGGTCTTTACCACGAGCAGGAACAGTACGTCTCCGACCAGCTGAAGATCACGGCGAATGCGGCGATCGGCGACCCGTCACTCTCCTCGGAGGAGATCAAGAAAAAGTCCTGGAAGCAGATCCGCGACGACAACCCGATCAGTCACATCGGGGACACCGACTACGACATCAACTCAGGCGCCACGAGAGAGTCCTTCGAGCGGGTTCGCTCGTCGTGGGAGCAGACGAAGCAGGACTGGTCCACGTCCAAGTGGGCGGGGGATGCCGATCACAACCTGGCCCTCAAGGCCATGGGCGCCGGCCAGGACAAGACCGAGAACACGCAGCACGCCGGGGGTGAGGGCTGATGGGCATCCTCGACGGACTGGGCAATGTCGTCGACACGGTGGCCGACAAGGCCGGTGACGTCGTCGACGGCGCCAAGGAAAAGCTGGGCGAAGGGGTCGAGTTCGTCACCGACAAGGCCGCGGGCGCCCTGGACTCGGTCGGCGCGGAAGGAGTGGCCGACAAGGTCCGCTCCGCGGGCGAGGACGTTGCCGACAACCTCGGCGCCCACGTCGACGAGCGGAACCTGGGCGAGACCGACGACCCCAAGGACCTGGTCCACGGCGACGCCTCCGCGATCAACGAATCCGCTGCGCACCTGAAGGACTTCTACGCCGCCTTCGAACGGGTCGGCCAAGGCCTGCGCAAGCTGGACTCCGGCGGCTGGGAGGGCAAGGCGGCGGACAGCTTCCACGAGGAGTTCGACGCCCACCCGAAGCAGTGGATGCAGGCAGCGGACGCCTGCGAAGCAGCAGGCAAGGCCCTGCACGCGTACGGGGAGACGGTCTCCTGGGCCCAGAGCAAGGCCGAGACGGCCATCCACAAGTACCAGGCCGCGCAGGACGCCACCAAGAAGGCCATGGACGCCCACCAGGCCGAGGTCGACTCGTACAACGCCAAGGCGGACGCGTACAACGCCGCCTTGGAGAAGAACGCCGACCCGGGGCAGAAGCCCCAGAAGCCGGGCGCCTTCTCCGACCCCGGCGCGGAAGGGCGCAAGGCCGCCCAGGAACTGCTCAAGAACGCCCGCCACCAGCGGGACGAGGCTGCCGAGCGCGCTCAGCACGCCATCAGCCAAGCGCTGGCCCACGCGCCCCGGGAGCCGAAGTTCGGCCAACAGTTCCTCTCCGACGTGTCGGACGGGGCGGTGTCCGGCGGCATCCAGCTCATGCACCTGGCAGGGGGTGTCCTCAGGACCGGGGCGGAAACGGTGAAACTGGTCCGTACGGTCAACCCGCTGGACATCTACAACCTCACCCACCCCTTCCAGTACATGTCCAACCTCTCCACCACGCTGATGGGACTCACCACCACGGCGGCCCACCCCGAGCGGCTGCCCAAGGCCCTGCTGGGTACGGGGTGGGGCAGCGACCCGGGGGACGCGACAGGGGCTCTGATCGGCAACCTCGTGGGCGGCAAAGGGGCCGGTGGCCTGGTCAAGGGCGCCGCCAAAGCCGGCGCGAAGGGGGCCGCCAAGGACTCCGCGCGCGCCGCGGTCAAGGAAGGCGGCAAGACCGCCCTTCGCGACCGCGCCCGCCGCTCCTGGTGCAAGGTCTTCGGCAGCGACCCGATCGACATGGCCACCGGCCGCATGATCCTGCCGCAGACCGACATCACCCTGCCCGGCAGCCTCCCGCTCGCCTTCAGCCGCACCTTCGAGTCGTCCTACCGGACCGGCCGCTGGTTCGGCCCCACCTGGATGAGCACCGTCGACCAGCGTCTGGAGATCGACGCCGAGGGCGTCGTCCTCATCGGTGAGGAAGGCAACCTGCTCGCCTACCCGCATCCGGCCGTCGGCGTCCCCTCCCTCCCCGTCGAGGGCGAAGGCCACCCGCTGGAGCGCACCCCGGACGGCGACTACTTCCTCACCGATCCGGTCGGCGGGACCCGCTGGTACTTCACCACGTACACCGACGACACCGCCGTCCTCGACGAGATCTCCGACCGCCGCGGCAACCGTCACACCTTCGACTACGACGAGACCGGTACACCGACCGCCATCACCCACAGCGCCGGCTACCGCCTGGTGTTCACGACCGAGGCGGGCCGCATCACCGCCCTCCACCTGGCAGGAGCGGCCCCCGGCGGCGGCGATCAGCTCATCCGCCGCTACGGCTACGACGAAACCGGCAACCTCACCACCGTCACCAACTCCTCCGGCCGGCCGCTGCGCTTCACCTACGACACCGCCGACCGCATCACCTCGTGGACGGACACCAACAACAGCTCGTACAGCTACGCCTACGACGACCGGCACCGCTGCATCTGGCAGAGCGGCACCGAAGGCCACCTGCGGGCGCACTTCACCTGGGGCGACACCGACCCCGACACGGGTCTGCGCACCAACCTCCACCACAACTCCCACGACCAGGTGACCCGGCACCTGATGAACGACCACCATCAGATCGTCGCCTCCACCGACCCCACCGGTGCCACGACCCGTACGGTCCGCGACGCCCTGCACCGCGTGCTGTCCGTGACCGACCCGCTGGGCCGCACGACCCGCTTCACGTACGACGACGGCCGCCCCACGGAGGTCACCCTCCCCGACGGCAGCCGCACCACCTCCACGTACAACGGCCTCGGCCAGCCGCTCACCACCACGGGGCCGGACGGAACCACCTGGTCCCACACCTACGACCTCGGCGGCAACCGCACCTCCTCCACGGACCCCGCAGGCGCGACCACGCACTACGCGTACGACGCCCGAGGTCACCTCTCCTCCGTCACCGACGCCCTCGGCAACACCACCCGCCTCTACTGCAACGAAGCGGGCCTGCCGCTCTCCACCACTGACCCCCTCGGCGCCCGCACCCATTACCGGCGCGACGCCTTCGGCCGCATCACCTCCGTCACGGACCCGCTCGGCGAGACCACCCACCTCATCTGGACCGTCGAGGGGCAGCTCGCCACCCGCATCGACCCCACCGGCGCCGCCGAACACTGGACGTACGACGGCGAGGGCAACCGCACCTCCCACACCGACGCCATCGGCCAGGTCACCCGCTTCGCATACACCCACTTCGACCTGCTCGCGGCCCGCACCGACCCGGACGGCACCCGTCACACCTTCACCCACGACACCGAACTACGCCTGACCCAGGTCACCAACCCCAAAGGCCTGACCTGGAGCTACGCCTACGACAGCGCCGGCCGCCTGTCCTCCGAGACCGACTTCGACGACCGCGTCCTCGCCTACACGCACGACGCGGCGGGCCGGCTCACCAGTCGTACCGACGCGCTGGGCCAGGTCACCACCTACACCCACACCCTCCTCGACCACCTCGCCGAGAAGAACGCCGCGGGCCTCGTCACCACCTACGAGTACGACATCGCCGGCCGCCTCCTGCGCACCGCCAATCCCGACGCGTCCATCACCTACACCCGCGACGCCCTCGGCCGCGTCACCACCGAAACCGTCGACGGCCGCACCCTCTCCTTCACCTACGACGCCCTCGGCCGCCGTACCTCCCGTACGACGCCCACCGGCGCCACCACCACCTACGCCTACGACGCCGTCGGCAACCGCACCCACATGTCGGCCTCCGGCCACCCGCTCGCCTTCGACCACGACGCCGCCGGCCGCGAAACCACCCGCCACCTCTCCGACGCCCTCACCCTCATCCAGTCCTGGGATCCCACAGGCCGCCTCACCTCCCAGTCCCTCACCTCTTCCTCTTCCCCTTCCTCTCCCTCCTCCCCTACCTCACCCCAAGCTCCCCTCCCCCCTCTCCTCTCCCGCACCTACACCTACCGCCCGGACGGCAACCTCACCGGACTCGACGACTCCGCCCGCGGCCACCGCACCTTCGACCTCGACCGCGCGGGCCGCGTCACGGCCGTCAACGCCGCCGACTGGTCGGAGACCTACGCCTACGACGAGTCCGGCAACCAGACCCACGCCACCTGGCCCGCCGAACACCCCGGCGCCGCCGCACAAGGGCCTCGCTCCTACACCGGCACCCGCATCAACCGAGCCGGCTCGATCCGCTACGAACACGACGCCCTCGGCCGCGTCACCCTCCGCCAGAAAACCCGCCTCTCCCGTAAACCCGACACCTGGCACTACACCTGGAACGCGGAAGACCGCCTCACCAGCGTCACCACCCCCGACGCCGCCCTCTGGCACTACACCTACGACCCACTGGGCCGCCGCACCGCCAAACACCGCCTGTCCCCGGACGGCTCCACGCCCCTCGAATCCACCCGCTTCACCTGGGACGGCCCCACCCTCACCGAACAATCCACCACAACCCCCACCTCCCCCCAGTCCCTGACCCTCACCTGGGACCACGAGGGCCTGACTCCCCTGACCCAAACGGAACGCAAACTCACCACAGGCGACCTGTCCGCCGCTCCCCAACGGGTCGTGGACGAACGCTTTTTCGCCATCGTCACGGACCTGGTGGGCACGCCTACAGAGCTGGTCTCCGAGACGGGCGAGGTGGCGTGGCAGTCGCGCCCTACCCTCTGGGGCACCACCACCTGGAACGCGGGCGCCACGGCGTATACGCCGCTTCGGTTCCCTGGGCAGTATTTCGACTTGGAGACACACCTTCATTACAATCTTCAACGTCATTACGACCCGCACACAGCTCGCTTTATATCGAGCGATCCACTCGGCCTGAGGCCCGCAGATAATCCGGCTACCTACGTATCAAATCCGCACATATTCGTCGACCCACTCGGCCTCTCCCCATGCGAATGGAACATGGCGAAGATCGACGAGAAGTACGATAAGCACGTGTATGGCGACGGGAAGCCCAACGGCAGACCGGACATGCCCGAATACCAAGACCAAAGTCCAACCGACGACGGATTTGTCAGATACCAAAGGGACTCGCAAGCCCTTTCTCGTGACCCGCTACCCGAGGGCGCCCGAGAGATTGTGCGCAGCGGAGACGGCGCGATACTCCGCATGGACAAGGAAGGGCGACTGATCATCATGCAAGACGGTAAAATCAACACATACTTCCGACCGGACAACCCTCGCGAGTACATGGAAAATGAAAGTGAACGCTAAATCTTCGCCTTTCGCCTCGCACTTCAATCAGACTTTCCACTCACTGGGATGGACTCACGACATTTCACCAACCCAAGCGATTGACAGGTGGAATACATTCGAAGTGGATTGTCGGCAAGGGTACCCATGGGACCTTGAGGACTACCAGAACGAACTCACCCTCAGGAGCACACTGAAGAAAGCAATCCCCCAGCTACACCGGTACGAACCGACAGCTACTGCCGAAATGGTCGAGCGGATAGGAGCCATCGACCAGAGCCTCCAAACGCTCTTTACGAACCTCCTCAGCCCAGTCGCGGTTGACTGGTGGGTAAGGTTCACTCTCCCGTACGCATCAGCTTCGTTCTGCGAACAGGTTGGCGAGGCTTACGGAGTCCACATCCGGCCGAGTTCCAAATTCGATGAAAACTTGTTGCAATTGCAGCAAGCCTTGTCCAAAAGGCGAAATCCTGCCGAAGCATACCTGATAGCACGACGGGACGGATGGTACGTAACCGAACGCCCATCCTTGTTCTACCGGTGCTGCACGCATGCTTTCACCATGGACCGTCGACAAAGACAAGCACTCAGGTTGTGGATTCATGGGAAGCTGACGGATGAAGCATTCCAAGCCGCCTTTCAATCCGAACCGATTCAGTAAGAGAGGCGCAGATGCACGACACCGCCCAAACTGAACTTATGTTGTGACTCCTCGCCCGGGCGACGTGTGGCCGAGACGGAGCGTGTCCTCCTGCACCCGGCCCGCCTCAGCCGGGCCGCCCACATCTCTTGGACGGATCTCGGCCTGGGCTTCGTCCTCGGGCGCTGCCTGCATTTCGACGAGGAGCGCTTCGGGAGATGGTTCACCGAGACGGTGGGCATCTACCGCACCCTAATGACGAATCCCGCGAGGGTGGGCCCAACTACAAGACGGTGGTGCCGAAGGCCCCCGTGGACGGGAAATACACCCTCACTAAGAATTTGAGTGACACGGTGGGCGCCCAGGTCCCGCGCAACGGCTCGTACGCTCACCGCATGACCACGGTGGACTGGCAATACCAGTCCGGCGCCAAGTCACTGGTGCTGCTCTCGATGTACGGCTCCGTCAGCGACCCGATGGAGGCCGTCAAGCAGACGATTCACGGAATGGAGAGCAGCGGCGGCGAACTGGTCGTGCCGAAGCGCGAAGAGCGGCCGCACGGCACCGAGGAACCGGTGTATTGCGGTGTCTTCGTGAAGCGGCAGATGGGCCAAAAATTTACCGCGCCGTTCTGCACCTGAGCGGATTCGAGTACGACCGGGAATGTGATGGAGACCGACGCGGAGCGGGTCGACGCCGATCCGTACTCGGTGAACCTGGAAGCACTCGCGGAAAAGACGGACCGGATCCGTACCGATATCAAGGTACCGACCGGGCCATAACCGGAGCCCGGGCGGCCGACAGGCGAGGGGGCGGGCCAGCGCCTACGCTGGTTTCGGGCTGCGGTGCTCGCCCGATGGGTGACCGCTGTCCGTTGTCCACGGCGGAGGCGGGTATTCATGAGCCAGGGTCAGGGTCAGAGCCGGACGCGGGAACGGACGGATACGGCAGGGGAGCCTGATCCGCGGCGGTGGTGGGGGCTCGTCGTCATTGCCGTGGCTCAGTTGATGGTTGTGCTGGACGCGACGATCGTGAACATCGCCTTGCCGTCCGCGCAGCGGGAGTTGCACATGTCGGATGCGAACCGGCAGTGGGTGATCACGGCATACACGCTTGCGTTTGGTGGACTGCTGTTGCTGGGTGGGCGGATCGCTGACCTGGTGGGGCGGAAGCGGTCGTTCGTCATCGGTCTGGTGGGGTTCGCGGTCGCTTCCGCGCTGGGTGGGGCGGCGTCCGGGCAGGGGTTGCTGTTCGGGGCCCGGGCGTTGCAGGGTGCGTTCGCTGCTGTGCTGGCACCGTCCGCGTTGTCGTTGTTGACGACGACCTTCACGGACGGGAAAGAGCGGAGCAAGGCGTTCGGGATTTACGGCGCCATTGCGGGTGGCGGGTCGGCCATCGGGCTGATAGCCGGCGGGTTGCTGACGGAGTATCTGGACTGGCGCTGGTGTCTCTACGTGAATGTGCCGATCGCGGTGGTGGCCATCGCGGGGGCCTGGGTCTTTCTGCACGACCGGCGGGGGCATGGGGAAGCTCGGCTGGACGTTCCCGGCGTGGTGTTGGGGTGTGGTGGGCTGGTCGCGATCGTTTACGGGTGCAGTGAGGCGCAGCCGCGGGGGTGGGGGGATGCGATGGTTATCGGGCTGCTGGTGGGTGGGGCCCTGTTGTTGGCCGTTTTTGCGTGGTGGCAGGGGCGGGCGCGTTCACCGTTGCTGCCGTTGCACATCGTGCGGGACCGGAATCGTGCGGGGGCGTTTCTGACCATGGCGTTGGCGGTCATCGCCATGTTCGGGATGTTCCTTTTCATGACGTACTACCTCCAGGTGGTGCTGGGGTATTCGCCGGTGAAGACGGGCCTGGCGTTTCTGCCGATCACGGCGGCGATCATTGTGGGGTCGACACAGATATCGGCACGGCTGCTGCACCACCTGCCGCCGCGCGTGCTGATGGTGCCGGGCGCGGTGTTCGCGGCGGCGGGGCTGTTCTGGCTGACGACGTTGACCGCCGAACCCGCGTACGTCTCGCATGTGCTGCCGTCGGAGTTGCTGGTCGGGCTCGGGATGGGCCTGATCTTCATGCCGGTGATGTCCACGGCCACGGCGGGCGTCGCGCCGCAGGACTCGGGGGTGACCTCCGCGACCGTCAACACGGCTCAGCAGGTGGGTGGTTCGATCGGCACGGCGCTGCTGAACACCATCGCCACGTCGACGAGTGCCACGTACATCGAAACTCATCTGGCCACGGCTGCGAAGGAGGCGGGCGGGCGCCTGACGCCCGCGATGCGGGAGGGGGTTGTCAAGGACGGTGTCGTGCACGGGTTCACCGTGGCCATCGGGTGGGGCGCGGGGATCATGCTGCTGGCGGGGGTGGTCGCGGGCGTACTGGTGAATGGGAGGGCGCCGAAGCACGGGGATGGGGCTGAGGATGGGCCTGGGCCTGGGGCGAGGGCGGAGGCAGAGGCGGGGGCGAAGCCCGGGTGACGGCTTCGGGCACTGCGGGGTTCGCGCTGAGGGACTCGTACCGCGGGCCCGAAAAAATGTTGGCCACCCATGTCGAGAACTCCCGATCGGCTCCGTCCCCGTAGTGAACGCGACCACAATGGGCCGCACCACTCCGAGGAGACCCACGATGGCCAAGTACCTGCTGCTGAAGCACTACCGTGGCGCGCCGGCCCCGGTGAACGACGTGCCCATGGACCAGTGGACGCCGGAAGAGATCTCCGCCCACATGCAGTACATGCAGGACTTCGCGGACCGGCTGGAGAAGACCGGCGAGTTCGTGGACGGTCAGGCACTCGCCTCCGAGGGGGCGTGGGTCCGGTACGACGGGGAGGGCCGTCCGCCGGTGACCGACGGGCCGTTCGCCGAGACCAAGGACCTCATCGCCGGGTGGATGGTGATCGACGTCGACCGTTACGAGCGCGCCGTCGAGCTGGCCGGCGAACTGTCGGCCGCTCCCGGGGCGGGCGGGAAGCCGATTCACGAGTGGCTGGAGGTGCGCCCGTTCCTGGCCGCGCCGCCCACCGTCACGGAGTGACCTCCCAGGTGACGCGGATGGACGAGGCCCTGCTGCGGAGCCTCACGCCGAGCGTGATCGGGGTCCTCGTCCGCCGCGGGGCCGACTTCGCGGCGGCCGAGGACGCCGTACAGGAGGCTCTGGTCGAGGCGGTCCGCGGCTGGCCGGACGACCAGCCGCGCGATCCCAAGGGCTGGCTGGTCACGGTGGCCTGGCGCCGGTTTCTCGACGCGGCCCGGGCGGACGCGTCCCGCCGCCGCCGGGAGGACCTCGTCGACCAGGAGCCGGCGCCCGGGCCCGCCCCCGCGGCGGACGACACGCTCCAGTTGTACTTCCTGTGCGCCCACCCGTCGCTGTCGCCGTCGTCCGCGGTCGCGCTCACGCTGCGGGCGGTCGGCGGGCTCACCACCCGCCAGATCGCCCGCGCCTATCTGGTGCCCGAGGCGACGATGGCGCAGCGGATCAGCCGGGCGAAACGGACCGTGTCCGGTGTACGTCTCGATCGGCCCGGCGACGTCGCCACCGTGCTGCGCGTCCTCTACCTGGTCTTCAACGAGGGGTACTCCGGCGACGTGGACCTCGCCGCCGAGGCCGTCCGGCTCACCCGGCAGCTCGCGGCCGTGATCGACCACCCCGAGGTGGCGGGCCTGCTCGCCCTGATGCTGCTCCACCACGCACGCCGTGCCGCCCGTACCGCGGCCGACGGCAGTCTGGTGCCGCTCGCCGAGCAGGACCGGGGCCGGTGGGACACCGGGGCGATCGCGGAGGGCGTCGGGATCTTGCAGGCGGCGCTCGCCCGCGACCGGCTCGGCGAGTTCCAGGCCCAGGCCGCCATCGCGGCCCTCCACGCCGACGCGCCCACCGCGGCGGAGACCGACTGGGTGCAGATCGTCGAGTGGTACGACGAGCTGGCGCGCCTGACCGACAGCCCGGTCGTACGGCTCAACCGCGCGGTGGCCGTCGGTGAGGCCGACGGGCCGCGGGCCGGGATGGCAGCGCTCGCGAAGCTGGACGCCTCGCTGCCCCGCCATGCCGCGGTGGCGGCGTACCTCCACGAGCGGGACGGCGACCCGGCGACGGCGGCGCGGCTGTACGCGGAGGCCGCGCGAAAGGCGCCCAACCTCGCCGAGCGCGACCACCTGACGCGCCAGGCCGCCCGGCTCAACGCCCGCCGGGACCGCTGACAGCCATAGCAGTCCCAGTAGTCCCAGTAGTCCCAGCAACATCAGCAGCGTCAGCAGCCCCCGGCATCGCAGTCCGCACGCGGAACGGTCCATGGCGGAGAGCCGACCTCAGTACGCTGGCCCCGTGTTCACCCCCGAGGGACCGACGCTCCGCGAGCTGACCGTGCAGGCGCTCTCCTCCGTCGAGCGCGGCTACGACCTGCTGGCCCCGAAGTTCGATCACACACCGTTCCGTACGCCGGACCGGATTCTCGACGCGACGGCGGAGACGCTGCGGGGCCTCGGCCCGTTCGGGTCCGGGCTCGACGTCTGCTGCGGCACGGGAGCGGGCATGGGCGTGCTGCGGTCCCTGTGCCGGGAGCGGATCGTGGGGGCCGACTTCAGTACGGGGATGCTCGCGGCGGCGCGGAGCGCGCAGGAGCCCACAGTCCGTCCGGAGCCCACGGTCGGTCCGGAGTCCACGACGGGTCGGGAGCCCACGACGGGTCCGCCCGCCGACCCCACCACCGAGGGGCCATCCACCGGTCCCGCCACGGAAGCCCCGCCCACCGGCCCCACCGGCCCCACCGGCCCCACCGGCCCCACCGCAGCGTACGTACGCGCCGACGCCCGCGCCCTCCCCTTCCCCGCCGCCTTCGACCTGGCCGTCACCTTCGGCGCCCTCGGCCACTTCCTGCCCGCCGAGCGCGCCGCGGTCTTCGCCGGTGTGCACCGGGCGCTGCGTCCGGGCGGGATCTTCGCCTTCCCGATCGCCGCGCCCCCGCACCCCCGCTCCGCGCTGTACTGGACCCTGCTCGGCTTCGACGCGGTGATGCGCGCACGGAACGCGCTGTGGCGTCCCCCGTTCGTCATGTACTACCGGACCTGCGCGCTGCGCGACATACGGGCCGATCTGCGCACGGCGGGGTTCACCGTGGAGCTCCGGCCGGTGCGGGGAGCCGCCCGTCGCCCCGACGGCAGCCCCGGCTGGGGGCTCGTGGTGGCCCGCCGGCCCTGACCGCCCGAAAGAGACGATCAAGGACCGTACCGAGCGCGGAAAACCGGGCGCGGTCGCCCCGTACCCGTCCAGTACGATATTGACGTTCCGTAGAACAAAACCTCACTCACCGTAGCGACTTGGGAGCAGCCGGCAATGGCTCGACACCTCATCACCAGCGCCCTTCCGTACATCAACGGGATCAAGCACCTGGGCAACATGGTGGGGTCCATGCTCCCGGCCGACGTGTACGGGCGGTATATGCGCCAGCGCGGCCACGAGGTGCTCTACATCTGTGCGACGGACGAGCACGGCACGCCCGCCGAGCTGGCGGCCAAGGACGCCGGCCAGTCCGTCGACGCGTACTGCGGCGAGCAGCACGACGCGCAGAAGGCCATCTACGACGGCTTCCATCTGCAGTTCGACCACTTCGGGCGCAGCTCCTCGCAGCAGAACGTGGAGCTGACCCAGCACTTCGCGCGCAAGCTGCACGAGAACGGCTTCATCGAGGAGCGCGCCATCCGGCAGGTCTACTCGATCGCCGACGAGCGCTTCCTCCCGGACCGCTACATCGTCGGCACCTGCCCGCACTGCGGTTACGACAAGGCGCGCGGCGACCAGTGCGAGAACTGCACCCGGGTCCTGGACCCGACCGACCTGATCGACGCCCGGTCGGCGATCAGCGGCAGCAGCGACCTGGAGGTGCGCGAGACCAAGCACCTCTTCCTGCTCCAGTCCAAGCTCCAGGGCGAGGTCGAGCAGTGGATCGACGACAGCAGCGAGGACTGGCCGACGCTGGCGTCGTCCATCGCCCGCAAGTGGCTGACCGAGGGCCTCCAGGACCGGGCGATCACCCGTGACCTGGAGTGGGGCGTGCCGGTGCCGGCCGACGTGTGGCCGGAGCTGGCCGCCGAGGGCAAGGTCTTCTACGTCTGGTTCGACGCGCCGATCGAGTACATCGCCTCGACGAAGGAGTGGGCGGACGCCGACCCGGCGAACCGCGACTGGAAGTCGTGGTGGTACGAGGCCGACGACGTGCGCTACACGGAGTTCATGGCCAAGGACAACGTCCCGTTCCACTCGGTGATGTTCCCGGCCACCGAGCTGGGCACCCGCGAGCCGTGGAAGAAGGTCGACTTCCTCAAGGCGTTCAACTGGCTGACGTACTACGGCGGCAAGTTCTCCACCTCGCAGCGGCGCGGCATCTTCACCGACGCGGCGCTGGAGCTGCTGCCCGCCGACTACTGGCGCTACTTCCTGATCGCCAACGCGCCGGAGTCCGACGACACGTCCTTCACCTGGGAGCTGTTCTCCTCCTCGGTCAACAAGGACCTGGCCGACACCCTCGGCAACTTCGTCAACCGGGTGCTGTCCTTCTCCCGCAAGCGCTTCGGCGACGAGGTGCCGGCGGGCGCGGCGGCCGGGGAGGCCGAGGCGAAGCTGGGCGAGCAGATCGCCGAGCTGCTGGCGGAGTACGAGGGCCACATGGAGGCCCTCCAGTTCCGCAAGGCGGCCGCGGCCCTGCGGGCGCTGTGGAGCGCGGGCAACTCCTACCTGGAGGAGAAGGCCCCCTGGCTGGAGATCAAGACCGACCAGGAAGCGGCGGCGCTGACGCTGCGTACGGCGATGAACCTGATCCACCTGTACGCGATCGTCTCGGAGCCGTTCATCCCGGCGGCGGCGAAGGCGATGCGCGGCGCGTTCGCGCTCGACGGCGACACGGCGGCCTGGGTCACGGCGGAGGAGGCGCGGGCGCTGGCCTCGGTCCCGGCGGGTACGGCGTTCACGGTCCCGCCGGTGCTCTTCGCGAAGATCACGGAGGATGACCTGGCGGCGTACCGGGAGCGGTTCGGCGCGGCGGAGTAGGCACGCGGACGACGTAGGCCGAGGGGCCCGGAACCGGTCACCGGTTCCGGGCCCCCGTCATGTCTCCCGCTTCGATTCCACGCCCGGCTCCGCCAGCCAGCAGGACGGCTGGCAGGTACGCCGGGAGACCGTGTCGAAGTCACGGTCGTAGTGCAGAAGCGTCATGCCGGAGAGTTCCGCGGTGGCGGCAACGATCAGGTCGACCGGGCCGGCGGAACGGTGTTCGCCGTGGTCGGTGAGGAGTTGCTGCACCTCACGGGCTCGCTGGAAGACCAGGTCGGGCACGGGGGCCCAGACGAACGCCTGGCGCAGTTCTTCCTGTATGCCATCCCGGTCCCGGCGCGACCTCGCCGAGCAGAGAACCTCGATCTCCGTGAGGTCGCACATGGCGATCAAGCCGTTGACCATAGGTTCTGCCCAGTGATCGTCATACGCTTCGCTGCTCAGCAGTCGTACGGCGGCCGAAGTGTCGATCAGGTACGAGTTCTTCACCCGCGGTAGTTCCTCTTGTCGAGGAGAAGATCGAAGTCGCCGCGCGCACCCCTCTTCCTGAGCTTGGCGAGCGCTATGGCCCGACTACGCCGCTTGGCCACCTCCATCAGCGCCATGTTGACGGTGTCCTTCTTGGTCTTCGTGCCGAGGAGCTTCGCGGCTTCCGCCAGCGCCTCGTCGTCGACCTCCAGCAAAAGTTTCGACATACCGATCACTCCCCATATATCAGTCTACAAAAACTGTATATGCGGGCCATCCGGCCGTCCAATGAACCGTCAACGCGACGCCCGCAGAACCCTCCCCAGCTCCCTCGCCGATACGCCGCCTCAGCGCACCCAGCCCTTCAGCGGCTCGGTGTCCAGTTCGATGCCCACCGGGTCCGGCAGGGCGACCGTCTTCCCGAACGGCACCGTCAGGAGCATCTCGTAGCGGCCGCCGTCGGGCTGCGAGTGCACCTTGACCTCGCAGGTGTCCCGGTCGATCAGCAGGTACACCGGGATGCCGGTCTCGGCGTACGCCTTCGGCTTCTCCACGCGGTCCCGGCGATCGGCGGCGTGGTCACGGGAGGTGATCTCGACGGCCATGAGCACTCCCTCGGCGTCCGTCCACCCGCCCTGGCCGACGAAGTTCTCGTTCGGCGCGAGGCAGCCGGCAGGGCGAGCATTGCTCTTGCGGTACGTCCCGACCCGCAGCCCCCGTCCCGCGTGAAGCCACCATCCCTCATCGGCCTTCATGCACAGACGCGTCAACCACGCGACGATCTCTGCATGGTCGCCGTCCGGCATGGCTTCTCCCGGATCCTCCCGTTGACGAACTCCAGGCGCAGCGCCTCGTCCACGCGCTCACCGAAGCGAGCCAGCTCCTCGAACTGCTCCTGGCTCAGGACACTCGCGTGTACGTCTTCGCTGTCCGCAGCGGCCGGAGCCGCTTCGCGTGTCGCCATCCCCGCAGCGTGGCACGCGAAAGGGCCCGCGATCATCCGATCGCGGGCCCTTCACACGTACGTATGAACTACTTGACCTGCGGCTTCCGGATCGACAGGTGCAGCTCCTTCAGGCGCGACTCCTCGACCTCCGACGGGGCGCCCATGAGCAGGTCCTGGGCGTTGCCGTTGAGGGGGAAGGCGATGGTCTCGCGGATGTTGGGCTCGTCGGCGAGGAGCATGACGATGCGGTCGACGCCGGGGGCGATGCCGCCGTGCGGCGGGGCGCCGAACTTGAAGGCGCGGAGCATGCCGCCGAACTCGGCCTCGACGGTGTCCTTGTCGTAGCCGGCGATGGCGAACGCCTTGTACATGACGTCCGGCTCGTGGTTGCGGATGGCGCCGGAGGACAGCTCGACGCCGTTGCAGACGATGTCGTACTGCCAGGCGAGGATGTCCAGCGGGTCCT
>NZ_JBEZAN010000029.1:0-73317 GCF_040646595.1 Streptomyces sp. NPDC045470 | reverse complement strand
GCTGTGGTGGCGGGTGTGCTGTCGCTGGAGGACGCGGCGCGACTGGCCGTGACCCGTGGCCGGTTGATGCAGGCGTTGCCGGAGGGCGGGGCGATGCTGGCCGTCGCCGCTTCGGAGGAGGAAGTGGTGGCCTCGCTCAACGGCGCCGCCGACGTCGCCGTCGCGGCGGTCAACGGCCCGCAGGCGGTGGTGGTCTCGGGTGCCGGGGCCGAGGTGTCCCGCGTGGAGGCGTTCTGGCGGGAACAGGGCCGCCGTACGACGCGTCTGCGGGTCAGTCACGCGTTCCATTCGCCGCTGATGGAACCGATGCTGGCCGAGTTCCGGACGGTTCTGGAGGGGTTGACCTTCCACGAGCCGACGATGTCGGTCAGCCCGTCCGCCGACTCCGAGCGCCCGTTCGCGTCTCCCGCGTACTGGCTGGACCACGCCCGCCATGCGGTGCGTTTCGCGGACGCCGTGGCCCGCATGGCCGAGGCGGATGTCCTCGTGGAGCTGGGCCCGGACGCGGCGCTCACTCCCGTCGTGGACGACAACCGTCCGGTCCTGGCTTCCGTACGCCGTAAGCAGCCCGAGTCCAAGACCGCCTTGGCGGCGCTGGGCCAGGCGTGGGCCCACGGCGCGGCGGTGGACTGGCGGGCCGTACTGCCCGAGGGCCGCCGGGTGGACCTGCCCACCTACGCCTTCCAGCACCAGACGTACTGGCTGGCTCCGCCTGCCGCGGAGCGGACGCCCGCCGGCGGGGATCCGCAGCCGCACCCGATGCTGACCGTACGGACCGAACTGCCCGGCTCGGGCGGGGTGGTGCTCTCCGGGCGGCTGACGCCGGGGAGCGACGCCTGGCTGCCCGACCACAGTGTGATGGGTACCGTCCTGCTGCCCGGTACCGGCTTCGTCGAGCTGGCGATGGAGGCCGCGCGGTCGGTCGGAGCCGACGAGGTGGGCGAACTGGTGCTGCGCGCGCCGATGGTGTTCCCCGGCGGCAAGCCGCGGGACGTGCAGGTGTGGGTCGCGCCGGGCGACGGTCCCGAACGGGAGCTGCACATCCGCTCCCGCGCGGGCAGCGGCGAGTGGACCCTGCACGCCACCGGTTCCGTAGCGACCACGGGCACCGCGACGGCCGCCGGTACGGGCTTCACCCCGGACTGGACCGGGACGGTCTGGCCGCCGGCCGGTGCGGTGGCGGTGCCCGTGGACAGGCTCTACCCGGACCTCGCGGTACGCGGCTACGAGTACGGGCCGGCCTTCCGGGGCGTCACCGGGGTGTGGGAGCGCGGCGCGGACCTGTTCGCCGAGATCGTGCTGCCCGAGGGGCAGCCCACCGGTTTCGGGCTCCACCCGGCGCTGCTCGACGCCGCGCTGCACGCCCTGCCGCTGACGGGTCGCTCCTACGAGGCGGACGAGGTGCGGCTGCCGTTCTCCTTCAACGGGGTGTCCCTGCTGTCCGCCGACGCCCGGCGGCTGCGGGTGCTCCTGCGGGTCGAGGGCGACGCGGTCACCGTGCTCGCCACCGACTCCACCGGGGCGCCGGTCATCGCCGTGGACACCCTGATCCTGCGCCCGGTGGACCGGGCCCAGCTGGAGGCCGCGGGCGCCGAGGGCAAGGCCGCCCGGTTCATCGAGACCTGGGAGCACCTGGCCGACGCCGGCGACGGGCCCGCCCGGGTGCCCGGTACCTGGCTCCTGCTGGGCGACGCCCGGCCCGACCTCGCCCCGGTGTTCACGGCCACCGTCACCGCCGCCACCTGGGACGGTACGACCGTCCCGGACGGTGTCCTGGTCTCGGCGGGCCGCGTGGAAACCCTGCTGAACGCCTTGCACACCCTCCACGGCACCGACGCGCCCGTATGGTGCGTCACCACCGGAGCCGTCGCGACCGGCACCGACGACCCGGAGCCCGATGTGGAGGCCGGCGGCGTCTGGGGTATGGGTCGCGTCGCCGCACTGGAACTCCCGCAGCGGTGGGCCGGACTCGTCGACCTGCCCGCGCGGGCCGACGACGCCACCCGGCGGGCCCTGGTCACTGTCCTGACCGGTGACGGCGCCGAGGACCAGCTCGCCGTCCGGCGCGGCGGCCGGTGGGCCCGGCGGATCGTCCCCGCCCCGGCGGCCCCCGCGACCCCGTGGACCCCGAAGGGCACCGTACTGATCACCGGCGGCACCGGAGCCCTGGGCGGACACCTCGCCCGGCGGCTCGCCGCCCAGCCGGACATCCGCCTGGTGCTGCTGTCCCGCCGGGGCACCGACGCCCCCGGAGCGGACGGGCTGCTGGCGGACCTCACCGCGGCCGGCGCGCACGCCACCGCCGTCGCCGCCGACATCACCGACCGCGTCGCCATGGCCGAGCTGGTCTCCTCCCTGGACGCCGCGGGCGCCCCCGTACGCACCGTGGTGCACACCGCCGGCGTCGTACGGGATGTGCCCCTCGCCGACACCACCGCCGAGGCGCTGCGCGACGAGATGGCGGCCAAGGTGCGCGGCGCCCTGGTGCTCGACGAGCTCCTCCCCGACCTGGAGGACTTCGTCCTGTACTCCTCGGTCTCCGGGACCTGGGGCGCCGCCGGGCAGGCCGGATACGCCGCCGGGAACGCCTGCCTGGACGCCCTGGCCCGGCGCCGCAGGGCCCAGGGGAGGCCCGCCACGGCCGTCGCCTGGGGCCCCTGGTCGGGCGGCGGCATGGTCGAGCCGGAGATCGAACGCGAGTTGCGCCGTCGTGGCCTGACACCGCTGTCCGTGCCCGGCGCGCTCCAGGCCCTGGAACAGACCGTCGCCACCGGCTCGGACGCGGCCGTCGCCGAAGTGGACTGGGCGCGGTTCCTGCCCGCCTTCACCGCGTCCCGGCCGAGCCCCCTGCTGTCCCGGTTCGCGCCGGCACCCCGGCAGGAGGCCGCCCCGAAGGGCGGGGCCTCGCTGACCCAGCGGCTCTCCGCACTGCCGGCGGCCGAACGCGAAGCCGTCCTGCTCGACGTGGTCCGCGGCCATGTGGCGGCGGTCGTCGGCCAGTCCGACCCCGGCCGCATCGACGCCGACCGCGCCCTGAAGGACTTCGGTTTCGACTCGCTGATGTCGGTGGAGCTGCGCAACCGGCTCGCCGGGGCCGGCGGGGTCCGGCTGCCCGCGACGCTGGTCTTCGACCACCCGACACCGCACGCGCTGGCGCGGTACCTGCTCACCCAACTGGTACTCGACGACGAGGCCCCCGGCGCCTCCGGTGACGGCCCGGTGCTGGCGGACCTCGAACGCGTCGAGGCCAAGGCCCTCTCGGCGCTCACCGACGCGGCCACCCGCGCCGAACTGGCCACCCGACTCGGCTCGTTGCTGGACCGGCTCGCCGAACTGGACGCCAGGCCCGTCACCGCCACGACCGGCCTGGAGAACGCCAGCGCCGACGAACTGATGCGGTTCATCGACTCCGAGCTCGGAAACCCCTGACTCCCGACCCACGCCGATAGGTGCACAGAACATGGCAGACGAACAGCAGCTCGTCGAGTACCTGCGCAAGGTGACGACGGATCTGCAGAAGACCCGGACGCGCCTGCGTGACGTCGAGTCGAAGCACAGCGAACCCATCGCCATCGTCGGCATGGGCTGCCGCTACCCCGGCGGCGTGCGCACCCCCGAGGACCTGTGGCGCCTGGTCGCCGAAGGCCGCGACGAGATCAGCGGGTTCCCCACCGACCGCGGCTGGGACCTCGCCGGGCTGTACGACCCGGACCCCGACGCCGCGGGCAAGTCCTACACCCGCGAAGGCGGCTTCCTGACCGGCATCGAACGGTTCGACGCCGACTTCTTCGGCCTCAGCCCCCGCGAGGCCCTCTCCATGGACCCCCAGCAGCGGATGCTGCTGGAGACCTCGTGGGAGGCGCTGGAACGGGCCGGTATCGACCCGGCCACGGTGCGCGGCAGCCGCACCGGTGTCTTCACCGGCGTGATGCACCACGACTACGGCGGCCGGTTCCCGCAGGCCCCCGACGGGTTCGAGGGCTACCTGGTCAGCGGCAGTGCGGGCAGCGTCGCCGCGGGCCGCGTCTCCTACCTGTTCGGCCTGGAGGGGCCGGCGGTCACCGTCGACACGGCCTGCTCGTCCTCGCTCGTCGCGCTGCACCTGGCCGCGCAGGCCCTGCGCAACGGCGAATGCGACATGGCGCTGGCCGGTGGCGTGGCCATCATGTCCACCCCCACCTTCTTCGTTGAATACAGCCGCCAGCGCGTGCTGTCCACCGACGGGCGCTGCCGCTCCTTCGCCGAGGACGGCGACGGCACGAGCTGGTCCGAGGGCGTCGGCGTCCTGGTCGTGGAGCGCCTCTCGGACGCGCTGCGCCACGGCCACGACGTGCTGGCCGTCATCCGCGGTTCCGCCGTCAACCAGGACGGCGCCTCGAACGGCATGACCGCGCCCAACGGCCCCTCGCAGCAGCGCGTCATCGAGGCGGCGCTGACCCACGCCCGGGTCGCCGCCGACGAGGTGGACCTGATCGAGGCGCACGGTACGGGCACGCGCCTCGGCGACCCGATCGAGGCCCAGGCGCTGATCGCCACCTACGGCACCGCCCGGCAGGCCGGACGGCCGCTGTACCTGGGCTCGCTGAAGTCCAACATCGGACACACGCAGGCCGCCGCGGGGGTCGCCGGCGTGATCAAGATGGTGGAGGCGATGCGGCATGGCGTGATGCCGAAGAGCCTCTACGCGGACCGCCCGACGACCGAGGTGGACTGGTCGGCCGGCACGGTGGAACTGCTGGCCGACGCCCGCCCCTGGGAACGCGCCGGCCACCCCCGCCGGGCCGCGGTGTCCTCGTTCGGCATGAGCGGCACCAACGCACACCTGGTGCTGGAGGAGTACGCGGGGGAGCCGGCCGACGAGGAGCCCGTCGCTGCCCCAGCTGAGGGCGGTCCGGTGGCGTTGGTGGTTTCGGGTAAGTCGGTTGCGGCGGTGCGGGCTCAGGCGGCGGTGCTGGGGGAGTTCGTGGCGGCGCGTCCGGAGCTGGCGTTGGGGGATGTGGCGTGGTCGTTGGTGGCGTCGCGGTCGGTGTTCGATCACCGTGCGGTGGTGGTGGGTGCTGGCCGGGACGAGGTGCTGGCGGGGCTGGGGGAGGTCTCCGGCAGTACGGCGGCTGGTGCGGGCCGTGTCGGGGTGTTGTTCTCCGGCCAGGGTGCTCAGCGGGTTGGTATGGGGCGTGAACTGGCGGATGCTTTCCCGGTGTTCGCGGAGGTGCTGGGTGAGGTGTGCGGGCACGTTGATCCGCTGTTGGGGCGGTCGCTGCGTGCGGTGATGTGGGAGGGTCCGGCGGAGACGTTGGAGCGGACGGAGTTCGCTCAGCCGGCGTTGTTCGCCTTTGAGGTGGCGTTGGCCAGGCTGTGGCAGTCGTGGGGAGTGTCGTTCGCCACGGTGGCGGGCCATTCGGTTGGTGAGATCGCTGCGGCTGTGGTGGCGGGTGTGCTGTCGCTGGAGGATGCTGCCCAACTGGCCGTATCGCGTGGGGCGTTGATGCAGGCGCTGCCGGAAGGTGGGGCCATGCTGGCCGTCGGCGCTTCGGAGGAGGAAGTGGTGGCCTCGCTCAACGGCGCCGCCGACCTCGCCGTCGCGGCCGTCAACGGGCCGCGGGCGGTCGTGGTCTCCGGCGCCGAGGCCGAGGTGGCGCGTCTGGAGGCGTACTGGCGGGAGCAGGAACGCCGCACCATACGACTGCGGGTCAGCCACGCGTTCCATTCGCCGCTGATGGAGCCGATGCTGGTCGAGTTCCGTACGGTCCTGGAGGGGTTGACCTTCCACGAGCCGACCGTGCCGGTCAGCCCGTCCGCCGACTCCCGGCACGCGTTCTCCACGTCCGCGTACTGGCTGGACCACGCCCGCCACGCGGTGCGCTTCGCGGACGCCGTCACGCGCATGACCGAGGCGGACCTCCTCGTGGAGCTGGGCCCGGACGCGGCGCTCACCCCCGTCGTGGACGACAGTCGCCCGGTGGTGGCCGCCGTGCGCCGCGCCCACTCCGAGCCGCGTACCGTCCTGGCCGCGCTGGGCCAGGCGTTCGCGCACGGCGCGACGGTGGACTGGCGAACCGTACTGCCCGAGGGCCGCCGGGTGGAGCTGCCCACCTACGCTTTCCAGCACCAGAGCTACTGGCTCACCGCGCAGCCGGCGGCCGGCGCGGGCGCCGACGCGGTGGACCACCCCGTGCTGACCGGCGCCGTCGAACTGCCGGCGGCCGGCGGGCTGCTGCTCACCGGCAGGCTGTCCCCGTCCACCGACCCGTGGCTCGCCGACCACGCCGTGTACGGCACCGTGCTGTTCCCCGGCACCGGCTTCCTCGAACTGGCCGCCCGGGCCGCCCGGCAGGCCGGTGCCGGTGAGATCGCCGACCTGGTGCTCCAGGCGCCGCTCGTCCTGCCGGACACCGGCACCGACGTTCAGGTGTGGGTGGCCCCGCCGGGCGACGCGGCGCGCGAATTCGTGATCCGCGCGCGGGACGCCGACGGGCAGTGGCAGGAGCACGCCGCCGGCACCCTCGCCGTACCGGCGGCGACGGCGGCCGTCACCGCCGCATGGGCCGCCGGTCAGTGGCCGCCGGCCGGCGCCGTGCCGGTCCCGGTCGGGGGAGTGTACGAGGAACTGGCCGACCGCGGGTACGCGTACGGGCCCGCCTTCCGCGGCCTGCGGGCCGTGTGGCGGGCCGGGGACGAGGTGTACGCCGAGGTCGCACTGCCCGAGGGGCACGGGGACGCGCGGTTCGGCATCCACCCCGCGCTGCTCGACGCCGCGCTGCACACCCTGCCGCTGACCGACGGCGCCTACCGCGAGGCGGTACGGCTGCCGTTCTCCTTCGCCCGTACCACCGTGGGCGCGTCCGGTACGACCGAGCTGCGCGTACGGCTGCGGGTCAGCGACGAGGCCGTACGGTTCGAGGCGGCCACCCCGGCCGGGGAGCCGGTCGTCGCCACCGAGCGGTTGGTGCTGCGGGCCACGGACGCCGGGCGGCTGCGCGCGGACACCGCCGCGCACCTCGACCGCCTGCGCCACGAAGTGGCCTGGCGCCCGTTCCCGGACGCCGCGCCGGCCGGTACGGTGCCCGGCACCTGGCTGGTGCTGGCCGCGCCGGGCGCCGACACCGCCTGGGCCACCGGCCTGTTCGAGGACGCCGTGACCGCCGGTCTCGACACCGCCGCCGGCCGCGCGGCCCTTGCCGGGGAGCTGGCGGAGGCACGTGGCAGCGGAGCCGGATTCGCCGGTGTGCTGTGCCTGGCCGCCTGCCCGGAGGAATTGCTGCTCGCCCTCCAGGCGCTCGCCGACGCCGGGGAGCACGCGCGGACGTGGTGTGTCACCCGCCGGGCCGACGAGGACCCGGACGCCGCCGCGGTATGGGGCCTGGGCCGGGTCGCCGCCCTCGAACTTCCCGACCGCTGGGGTGGGTTGATCGACCTGCCCGACGCCGCCGACGCCGCCGGGGAGACGGCCGGGCATCTCGCGGGCCTGCTCACCGCCGCGACGGACGAGGACCAGTTCCGCGTCCGCCCGGACGGCGTGTCCGTACGCCGTCTCGTCACCGCCCGGCCCGCGGAGGAACCGGCCCCCGACTGGACGCCGTCCGGCACCGTCCTGATCACCGGCGGAACCGGCTCGCTCGGCGGCCACGTTGCCCGCTGGCTGGCCGGACTCGGCGGCTGCTCGCTCGTCCTGCTCTCCCGGCGCGGCCCCGACGCTCCGGGCGCCGACGAACTGCTCGCCGAGCTGACCGCCACCGGCACGCCCACACGGATCATCGCCGCCGATGTCACCGACCGCGCCGCGATGGCCGCGCTGGTCGCGGAGGCCCAGGAGGCGGGCGAGCCGGTCCGGGCCGTCTTCCACGCCGCCGGAGTGGGCGCCGAGGCGCCCCTGCTGGAGACCGCGCCTGCGGACTTCCACGCCGTCATGGCCGGGAAGACGGCCGGCGCCCGCGTCCTGGACGACGTGCTCGGCGACACTGACCTGGACGCCTTCGTCCTGTTCTCCTCGATCTCCGGCATCTGGGGCGCCGCCGGCCAGTCCGGCTACGCGGCGGGCAACGCCGCCCTCGACGCCCTCGCCGCCCGCCGCCGCGCCCGCGGCCTGGCCGGCACCGCGCTCGCCTGGGGTCCCTGGGCGGGCGGCGGCATGGTCGATCCGGTCATCGAACAGCAGCTCCGGCGCCGCGGACTCACACCGCTGCCGGTCGCCGACGGCGTGGCGGCGCTGGCCCGCGCGGTCGCGCGCGGCACCGACGCCGTGCTGGCGGACGTGGCCTGGCCCCGGTTCCTGCCCGCGTTCACCGCGGCCCGCCCGGCGCCGCTGTTCACCGAAGTGGCACCCCGGGAACGGGAGTCGGCGGCCAAGCCCGCCGGAGCCCGCCCGGATCTGGCCGGGCTGCCGGCCGCGGACCGCGAACGCGCCCTGCTGGACGCCGTACGCGCCCGGATCGCCTCGGTACTCGGCCACACGGACGCGGCCGGCATCGACCCCGGCCGGCCGCTGCGCGAAATCGGCTTCGACTCGCTGATGTCCGTGGAACTGCGCAACAAGCTCTCCGACCTGGCCGGTCTCCGGCTTCCCGCCACCCTGGTCTTCGACCACCCGACGCCCGCCGCGCTCGCCGCCCACCTCGCCGACGAACTCTTCACGGACCCCGCCGAGGACGACGGCACCGCCCCGGCGCCCGTCGCCCCCGACGGCGACGAGCCGATCGCCGTCGTCGGCATCGGCTGCCGCTACCCGGGCGGCGTGGCCGGCCCGGAGGACCTGTGGCGCCTGGTCGCCGAAGGCCGCGACGCCATCGGCGGATTCCCCGCCGACCGCGGCTGGGACCTGGACGGCCTCTACGACCCCGACCCGGACCGCACCGGCACGGCCTACGCCCGCGAAGGCGGATTCCTCGACGACGTCGCCGGATTCGACGCCGCCTTCTTCGGCATCCCGCCGCGCGAGGCCCTGGCGATGGACCCGCAGCAGCGGATCATGCTGGAGACCGCCTGGCAGGCCGTCGAACACGCCGGGATCGACCCGCAGTCCCTCGGCGGCAGCCGCACCGGCGTGTTCACCGGCGTCATGTACAACGACTACCTCACCCGGCTGGGCGGCACCCCCGACGGCCTGGAAGGCATCCTCGGCATCGCCAACAGCAACAGCGTGATGTCCGGCCGGATCTCCTACCTGCTCGGCCTGGAGGGCCCGGCCGTCACCGTGGACACCGCCTGCTCGTCCTCGCTGGTCACCCTGCACCTGGCCTGCCAGTCCCTGCGCCAGGGCGAATGCGACCTCGCGCTCGCCGGCGGCGCCACCGTCATGGCCTCGCCGAACATCTTCGTCGAGTTCAGCCGCCAGGGCGGCCTCGCCCGCGACGGGCGCTCCAAGTCCTTCTCCGCCGACGCCGACGGCACCGGCTGGTCCGAGGGCGCGGGCGTCCTCGTCGTGGAACGCCTCTCCGACGCCCGCCGCAACGGACACGAGGTACTGGCCGTGATCCGCGGCTCCGCCGTCAACCAGGACGGCGCCTCCAACGGCCTGACCGCCCCCAACGGGCCCGCCCAGCAGCGCGTCATCCAGGCGGCGCTGCGCCGGGCGGACCTGCGCCCCGAGCAGATCGACGCCGTCGAGGCGCACGGCACGGGCACCCGGCTCGGCGACCCGATCGAGGCCCAGGCGCTGCTGGCCACCTACGGCAAGGACCGCACCGCCGGCCGGCCGCTGTACCTGGGATCGCTGAAGTCGAACCTCGGGCACACCCAGGCCGCCGCCGGCGCCGCCGGAGTCATCAAGATGGTGCAGGCCCTGCGGCACGGCACCCTGCCGCGCACCCTGCACGCCGAGACCCCCTCGCCCGAGGTGGACTGGTCGGCGGGCACCGTGCACCTCCTCACCGAGGCCCGCCCCTGGCCGCGCGGCGAGCACCCGCGGCGCGCCGCCGTGTCCTCGTTCGGCATCAGCGGCACCAACGCCCACGTCGTCCTGGAGGAGGGCGACCCGGTCCACGAGCCCGCCCCCGCGCCGTCCCCCGGCCCGGTGCCCGTACCGGTCTGCGCGCGGACCGCGGACGCCCTGCCCGCCCAGGCCCGGGCCCTGCACGAGCACCTGCTCGCCCACCCGGGCCTCGGCACGGCGGACGTGGCCCGGACGCTGGCCGCCACCCGCGCCGCCTTCGAACACCGCGCGACGGTCCTGGCCGGCGACCGCGACGAACTTCTCGCCGGACTCGCCGCCCTCGCCGACCCCGAAGCGGTCCGGCCCGCCTCGGTGGCCACCGGCACGGCGCTGCGCGGCCGCACCGCGCTGCTGTTCCCCGGGCCGGGCGGCCAGTGGCTCGGCACGGCCCGCGCGCTGCTCGCCGGCAACGAGGTCTTCGCCGCCTCCGTCCGCGCCTGCGAGGAAGCACTCACCCCCTGGGTGAAGTGGTCCCTCACCGAGGTGCTGGACGGCACGGACGCCGTGACGGCGCTCCCCGTGGACATCGCGGAACCCGCCTCCTTCGCGGTACTCGTCTCGCTGGCGGAGGTCTGGCGCGACTGGGGCGTACCGGTGGACGGCGTGGCCGGGCACGGGCACGGCGAGATCGCCGCCGCGTGCGTCAGCGGCGCGCTCACCCTCGCCGACGGCGCCCGCGTCGTCGCCGTCCGCTCCCGGCTGCTGACCGAACTGTCCGGTGAAGGCGGCCTGTTGGCCCTGTCCCTGTCCGAGGACGAGGTGCGGGAACGGCTGGGCGGGCCGCTGTCGCTCGCCGCCGTGGACGGCCCCCGCTCCGTCGTGGTGTCCGGGCCCGACGCGGCACTGGACGAACTGGCGGACGCCGCCCGCGCGGACGGCGTCCACGTCCGCCGCCTCGACGCCGACCGCGCGCCCCACTCCGCCGCCGTGGAAACCCTCCGCGACCGGCTGCTCGACGCGCTCGACGGCATCGCCCCGCGCGACGGCGCCGTACCGCTGTACTCGACGGTGACCGGCACCCGCCTCGCCGGACACGAACTCGACGCCGCGTACTGGTACCGCAACCTGCGCGAGACGGTCCGGCTGAGCACGGCCGTCGAAGCGCTGGCCGACGACGGCTTCACGTTCCATCTCCCGGTCGCACCGCACCCCGCGACCACGGTCGGCGTGCGGCGGACGCTGGAGGCGCACGGCGCCGACGGCGTGGTGTGCGACGCCGCGCCGCGCCGGGACGGCGACGCCACCGGCCACCTGCTCGGCGTCCTCGCCGAAGGCTACGTCCACGGACTGGGCGTCGACTGGGACCGGGTCCTCCCGCAGGGCCGCCGCGTACCGCTGCCCGGCTACGCCTTCCACCACGAACGCTACTGGCTCGACCCCGTCGCCAACCCCGTCACGGCACCCGCCTCCGACGTGGACGCCCGCTTCTGGGACGCCGTCGAACGCGAGGACCTGGAACAGCTCACCGGACAGCTGGGCGCGGTGGACGGCCTGGACGGCGTCCTGCCCGCACTGGCCGCCTGGCGCCGGGAGAGCCGCCGCCGCTCCACGCTGGACTCCTGGCGCTACCGCATCACCTGGCGGGCCCGGCAGGCCGGGGCCGGCGCCGTGCCGCCCGGCCGGTGGCTGGTCCTCGACCCCGGCACGCCGGACAGTGGCCGCCTGCGCGCGCTGCTGGCCGACACCGGACTCGACCACACGCCGGTGACGCTCGGCGCGCCGGACACCGAGGACCGCGCGGCCCTCGCCGCCCGCATCGCCCCCGACGGGCCCGGCGCCTACGCCGGCGTCCTCTCCCTGCTCGGACTGGACGAGCGGCCCCACCCGGCGCTGCCCGGCCTGACCACCGGACTCGCGCTGACCGTCACCGCCCTCCAGGCCCTGGGCGACCTGGACCTGGACGCCCCGGTGTGGGCCGTGACCACCGGCGCGGCCGGTGTCGAGGACGCCCCTGCCCGCCCCGTACAGAACCAGCTCTGGGGCCTGGGCCGGGTCGCCGCCCTCGAACAGCCCCGGCGCTGGGGCGGCCTGGCCGACCTGCCCGCCGACCCCGGCGCGGACAGCGTCGCCACCCTCCTGGACGTCCTGGCCCGCGACGGCGACGAGGACCAGTGGGCGGTACGCGGCACACGGACGTGGGTACGCCGACTGGTGCGCCACGACCGCACGGCCCCGCCCGCAGGTGACACCTGGCGGCCCGCCGGAACGGTCCTGATCACCGGGGCCTCCGGTTCGCTCGGGCCGCAGCTCGCCCGGTCGGTCGCCGAACGCGGCGCCACCCATGTGGCGTTGCTGAGCCGACACGGCGCCGAAAGCCCCGGGGTGGCCGAACTGGTCGATGAGCTGGGTGAGTTGGGTGCCACCGCGCACGTCTTCGCCTGCGACGTGCGTGACCGCGACCGGCTCGCCGCGGTGCTCGGCGAACTCGCCGACGCCGGACACCCCGTCACCACCGCCGTGCACGCCGCCGCCCACCTGGACATCGCGCCCCTGGAGACCACCACCCTCACCGGCTTCGCCGACGTGATGGACGCCAAGGTCGCCGGCGCCGTCCACCTCGCCGAACTCCTGGACCGCCGGCACCTGCGCGAACTGGTGCTGTTCTCCTCCATCGCCGGCGTGTGGGGCAGCGGCGAACACGGCGCCTACGCCGCCGCCAACGCCTTCCTCGACGCGTACGCCGAACGCTGCCGCGCCGACGGCCTCCCCGTCACCTCGCTGGCCTGGGGCCTGTGGGGCGAGGAGACCAGTGGCGAACGCGCCGACCACGCCGGCCTCGCGGTGCGCCGCGGCCTGCCCTTCATGGACCGGGCCACCGCCTTCGCGGGCATGTACCGGGCGCTGGGGGACGGCGAGGCGTCCGTGACCGTCGCCGACGTGGACTGGGCGCACTTCGCCCCCGTCTTCACTTCCATACGGCCCGGCCCGCTCCTGGACGACCTGCCCGAAGCCGCGCGGGCCGCCGCCGAACGGCGGCCCGACGCCACCGACGCGGGGGAGCGGCTGCGCACCCGCCTGGCCGCGCTGACCCCCGCCGACCGCGAGCGCACCGTCCTGGACCTGGTGCGCTCCACCGGTGCCACGGTCCTGGGCCACGGCACGGACGGCGGTCTCGCCCCCGACACCGAGTTCAGCCACGCGGGCTTCGACTCCATGCTCTCGGTCGACCTGCGCAACCGCCTGAACCGTGCCACCGGACTCGACCTGCCGCCGACGCTGCTCTTCGACCACGCCACCCCGCGGCGGCTCGCCGCCCACCTGCTCGCCGCACTCGACCCCCGGGACGACACCTCGGCCGACGCCCTCCTCGCCCGCCTCGACCGGATCGAGACGGACATCAAGGCGCTGCCCGCCGACGACACCGCGCGGCTGCGGATGGCCTCCCGCCTCGGCGCGCTCCTCACCGCCGTACGGGGCACCGAGGCCGACGACGCCTACGGAGAACTGGAGACCGCGGGCAGCACCGAGGAACTCCTGGACCTGCTCGACAGCCGGTTCGGCGAGTCATGAGCGCCCGCCGCACCCCGACCACGTACCCGGCCCGACCCCGGTGGAGCCAGCAGTGACCAACGACAAGCCGAACCCGGCCGGCACCGAGGAACGCCTCGCCCGGCACCTGCGCACGATGAGCGCCGAACTGCGCGCCGCCCGGGCGCGGGCCAGTGAACTGGAGGACCGGCAGCACGAACCGATCGCCGTCGTCGGCATCGGCTGCCGCTACCCCGGCGGCGTGCGCAGCGCCGAGGACCTGTGGGACCTGGTCCTCGACGGCCGCGACGCCGTCACCGGCCTGCCCGTCAACCGCGGCTGGGACCTGACCGGGATGTACGACCCCGACCCCGAGGCCCCCGGACGCAGCTACAGCCGGGCCGGCGGCTTCCTGCACGACGCCGACCGCTTCGACGCCGACTTCTTCGACATCTCCCCGCGCGAGGCCGCCGCGATGGACCCCCAGCAGCGCCTGCTGCTGGAAACCTCCTGGGAAGCCGTGGAGAACGCGGGCATCGACCCGCACACCCTGCGCGACACCCGGACCGGCGTGTTCACCGGCTCCAACATCCAGGATTACTCCGACGTACTGGCGGCGGCGGGCCAGGCCGCCGAGGGCTACGTGGTCACCGGCACCACCGGAGCCGTCGTCTCCGGCCGGATCTCCTACACTCTGGGCCTGCGCGGACCTTCCGAGACGATCGACACCGCCTGCTCGTCCTCCCTGGTCGCCCTGCACCTGGCCGTGCAGTCGCTGCGCAACCAGGAGTGCGTGGCGGCCCTCGCCGGCGGCACCACCGTCCTGTCCACCCCGCGCGGCTTCACCGAGTTCAGCCGCCAGCGCGCCCTGGCCCCCGACGGCCGCTGCAAGGCGTTCGGCGCGGACGCCGACGGCTTCGGCCTCGCCGAAGGCGCCGGGATGCTGCTGCTGGAGCGGCTGGGCGACGCCCGCCGCAACGGGCACCCGGTCCTCGCCGTGATCCGCGGCTCCGCCGTCAACTCCGACGGCGCCTCCAACGGCATCACCGCCCCCAACGGCCCCGCACAGGAACGCGTCCTGCGCGACGCCCTGGCGGCCTCCGGCGTCCCCGCGGCCGAGGTGGACCTCGTCGAGGCGCACGGCACCGGCACCAGACTCGGCGACCCCATCGAGGCCAACGCGCTGATCGCGGTGTACGGGGCGGCACGCGACGCGGCCGACCCGCTGCTGGTCGGCTCGGTGAAGTCCAACATCGGCCACACCCAGGCCGCCGCCGGCGTCGCCGGAGTCATCAAGGCCGTCAAGGCCCTCCAGCACCGCGTCCTGCCGCCCACCCTGCACGCCGACGACCGCACCCCCGAGGTGGACTGGTCGGCGGGCACCGTCCTCCCCGTCACCCGGGCCCGCCCGTGGACCACGGACGGCCACCCCCGGCGCGCCGGCGTCTCCTCCTTCGGCATCAGCGGCACCAACGCCCACCTCCTCGTCGAAGAGGCCCCCGCCGCCGGTGCCGGAACCGACGAGGCGGACGCCGGTGCCGGGCACACCGACCCGCCGCTGCTGCCCTGGCTGGTCTCCGCCCGCACCCCCGCGGCCCTGCGGGACCGGGCCGGTGCCCTCCTCGACTGGACCGGCACCCACCAGGACGCCCAACCAGCCGACGTGGCGCGCGCGTTGGCGTTCACCCGCAGCAGTTTCGAGCAGCGCGCCGTCATCCTCGGCACGCCCGTCGGCCCGCCGCGCGAGGCCCTGACCGCCCTGGCCGCCGACGAGGAACACCCCGACCTGGTGCGGGACACGGCCACCGCGCCCGGACGCCTCGCCTTCCTCTTCTCCGGGCAGGGCAGCCAGCGTCCCCGCATGGGCGCCGAGCTGTACGCGGACTTCCCGGCGTTCGCGGCGGCCTTCGACGCGGTGTGCGCGGAACTCGACCCACACCTGCCCCGGCCGCTGCGCGAGGTCGTCTTCGCGGCGCCCGGCACACCCGGGGCCGCGCTGCTGGACGGCACCGGATACGCCCAGCCCGCCCTGTTCGCCGTCGAGGTCGCCCTCTTCGCCCTGCTGGAATCCTGGGGCGTGCGGCCCGACCGGCTGTTCGGGCACTCCATCGGCGAACTGGCCGCGGCCCACGTCAGCGGCGTCCTGTCGCTCCCCGACGCCTGCGCCGTGGTCGCCGCGCGCGGCCGCCTCATGCAGGCCCTGCCGGCCGGCGGCGCGATGGCCGCCCTCCAGGCCACCGAGGCCGAAGCCCTCGCGCTGGTCGCCGACCGCGCCGACCAGGTCGGCATCGCCGCCGTCAACGGCCCCCGCTCGGTCGTCGTCTCCGGCGACGAGGACACCGTCACCGAACTGACCGAACGCTGGCGGCGCCAGGGCCGCCCCGCCAAGCGGCTCAACGTCAGCCACGCCTTCCACTCCCCGCGCATGGCCGCGATGCTCGACGACTTCCTCACCGTCACCTCCCAGGTCACCTACGGCGAACCCGCCATCCCCCTCGTCTCCGACGTCACCGGCCGCCTCGCCACCGCCGCCGAACTCGCCGACCCCCACTACTGGGTCGAGCACGTACGCCAGGCCGTCCGCTTCCACGACGGCATCCGCACCCTCCAGGACGACGGGGTGACCACCTTCCTCGAACTGGGCCCCGACGGCATCCTGACCGGCATGGCCGCGGACTGCCTGGACGGCCGCGACGCACTGTGCCTGGCCACCGTGCGCCGCGACCGGCCCGAAACCCGCACCGCCCTGACCGCCCTGGCCCGCCTGCACTGCCACGGCGCCGACGTGGACTGGGCGGCACTGCTGCCCGGCCGTACACCCCACCTGAGCCTGCCCACCTACCCCTTCCAGCGGGAACGGCACTGGCTGGACGTCGCGCCGCGCACCGGTACCGCCCAGGACGCCCGCTTCTGGGACCTGGTCTCCGGCTCCGACCCCGCCGCTGTGGCCGCCGAACTCGGCGTCGCCCACGACGCCGGTCTGAACGCCGTACTGCCCGCCCTGACCCGGTGGCGCGAACGCGCCGCCGACACCATCGCGGGCGGCCTGCGGTACGGCGTCACCTGGCGGCCCGTACCGGCCGCGGCCGGACGGCTCACCGGCACCTGGCTGCTGGTCGGCACCGGCACAGCTCTCGACACCGCCCTCGAACCCGTTCTCGCCGGACTCGGCGCCAAGGTCGTCCACCTGCCGGCCGACGCCGCGACCGACCGCGCCGGATTCGCCCGGCTGCTGGCCGAGGCGCCCGCGGCCGACGGCGTCCTGTCCACCCTCGCGCTCACACCGGGCCCCGTCGGCCCTCTGGCCTTGAATCCCGACGCCGCCCACGGACTCGACGCCACGCTCGCCCTGGTCCAGGCGCTGGGCGAGGTGCGGACGGGGGCGCCGCTGTGGTGCCTGACCCGCGGCGCCGTCAGCACCGGCGGCGAGGCGCCCGGCCCCGGGGCCGCCGCCCTGTGGGGGCTGGGCCGGGTCGCCGCGCTGGAACACCCCGACCGCTGGGGCGGCCTGATCGACCTGCCCGCCACCACGGACGAGGACCTGGGCCCGCGGCTCGCCACCGCGCTCACCGGCACCGAGGACCAGCTCGCCCTCCGGGACGGCACCCTGCTGGCCCGCCGCCTGGTGGCCCTGCCCGCCCCCACCGGCACCGCGCCGGAACTGCCCGGCACCGTCCTGGTCACCGGCGGCACCGGCGCCCTCGGCGGACATGTCGCCCGCTCGCTCGCCGCCCGCGGCACCCAGCACCTCCTGCTCGCCGGACGGCGCGGCCCCGACGCCCCGGGCACGGAGCAACTGCGCCGCGACATCGAGGCGTTGGGTGCGGAGGTCACCTTCGCCGCATGCGACGTCACCGACCGCGCGGACCTCGCCCGCCTGCTGGCCACCGTTCCCGAGGACCGGCCGCTGAGCGCCGTGGTGCACGCCGCCGGCATCCTCGACGACGGCATGCTCGACGCCCAGACCCCGCAGCGCCTCGCAGCCGTCCGCGCCGCCAAGGCACAGGCCGCGCTCGCCCTCCACGACCTGACGCGAGATCATCCACTGCGCGCCTTCGTGCTCTTCTCCTCCTTCGCCGGCGTCGTCGGCACCGCCGGACAGAGCACCTACGCCGCCGCCAACGCCGAACTGGACGCACTGGCCGCCCACCGCCACGCCCACGGCCTGCCCGCCACCTCCATCGCCTGGGGACCCTGGGACCAGGACGGCATGGCCCGGGGCGTCGATGCCGACCGCCTCGAACAGAGCGGCCTGCGCCCGCTGCGGCCCGAAGCGGCCGTCGAGGCCCTGTGGCAGGCGGTCGGCGACCCGGCCCCCGCCGTACTGATCACCGACGCCGACTGGGACCGCTTCGCCGCCAGGACCACCACCGGCCGCCCCGCCCCGCTCCTGGCCGAACTGACCACCGTCACCGCACCGGACACGCCGGACACCGACGCCCCGCTCGCCCGCGACCTGCTCGGCCTCACCCGGGACGAACAGCACGCCCGCCTGCTCGACGTGGTCCGTACGCAGGTCGCCCGCACCCTGGGACACGGCGTCCGACGGCGCCTGGAACCGGACCGGCCGTTCCAGAGCCTCGGCTTCGACTCGCTGACCGCCGTCGAACTGCGCAACCGCCTGGACACCGCCACCGGCCTCACCCTGCCCAGCACCCTGGTCTTCGACCACCCCACCCCCGGCGCGCTGGCGGAGTTCCTGCGCGCCGGACTCCTCAGCGAATACGCCACCGGCCCGGAACCCGTCCTCGCCGAGATCGACCGGCTCGACGCCGTCCTGGACGCCGTCACCCTCGACCAGGAGGGCCGCGCCGCCGTGGACGCCCGGCTGCGCGAACTGACCAGGAGCCGAACGGCCGCCCCGGAGACCGGCGCGGCGGACGGCCTGGAGGACGCCGACGCCGGAGCGGTCATCGCCTTCATCAACAACCAACTCGGCATCAGCAGCCAACCCCACGACAGCGCCGCCCCGGAAGCGAAGTGAGCATGGCCAGCGAGAACGAACTGCTCGGCTACCTGAAGAAGGTCAGCTCGGAACTGCACGAGACCCGCGAGCGGCTGCGCGCCGCCGAGGACGCCGCCACCGAGCCGATCGCCGTGGTGAGCATGGGCTGCCGCCTCCCCGGCGGCATCACCGGGCCGGACGACCTGTGGGACGTCGTCGCCCAGGGCCGCGACGTCGTCGGGGACTTCCCCACCGACCGCGGCTGGGACCTCGACGCGCTGTACGACCCCGACCCGGACCGGCCCGACACCTGCTCCGTACGCTCCGGCGGGTTCCTGGACGACGCGCCCGGCTTCGACGCCGAGTTCTTCGGCCTCTCGCCCCGCGAGGCCCTCGCCATGGACCCGCAGCAACGGCTGCTGCTGGAAGCCTCCTGGGACCTGTTCGAGGGGCTGGGCGCCGACCCCGCCACCCTGCGCGGCTCCCGGACCGGCGTGTTCGTCGGCGCGGGCGCGCAGGAATACCTCGGCCCGGCCGCGCACGGTACCGAGGACGTCGGCGGCCACCTCGCCACCGGCAACGCCCTGTCCGTCGCCTCCGGGCGCCTCGCCTACGCCTTCGGCCTCGAAGGGCCCACCCTGACCGTAGACACCGCCTGCTCGTCCTCCCTGGTCGCCCTGCACCTCGCCGTGCGGGCGCTGCGGGCGGGGGAGTGCGACCTCGCACTGGCCGGCGGCGTGACCGTCATCTCCGGCCCGCTGATGTTCGTCGAGTTCAGCCGGCAGCGCGGCCTGGCCCCCGACGGCCGCTGCAAGCCGTTCGCCGCCGCCGCCGACGGCACCGGCTGGGCCGAGGGCGTCAGCCTCCTCGCCGTCGAGCGCCTCGGCGACGCCCGGCGCAACGGACACCGGGTCCTGGCCCTGGTACGCGGCTCCGCCGTCAACTCCGACGGCGCCTCCAACGGCCTGACCGCCCCCAACGGCCCCGCCCAGCAGCGCGTCATCCGGCAGGCGCTCGCCGACGCCCGGCTCTCGCCCGGTCAGGTGGACGCCGTCGAGGCGCACGGCACCGGCACCACCCTCGGCGACCCCGTGGAGGCGCAGGCGGTGCTGGCCACCTACGGCCAGGGCCGCCGCGCCGGACGGCCGCTGTGGCTGGGCTCCCTGAAGTCGAACATCGGCCACACCCAGGCCGCGGCCGGTGTCGCCGGGATCATCAAGATGGTGCAGGCGATGCGGCACGGCACCCTGCCGCCGTCCCTGCACATCGACCGGCCCACCCCGCACGTGGACTGGAGCACGGGCGAGGTCCGGCTGCTCGACGCGGAACAGCCGTGGCCCGCCGGGGAGGACGTCCGCCGCGCCGGGGTCTCCTCCTTCGGCATCAGCGGCACCAACGCCCACGTCATCCTCGAAGAACCCCCGCGCGAGACCACCGTGTCGTCGGACGACGCCCCCGCACCGTCCCCGGTCGCCTGGGTGATCTCGGCCCGCACGGCCGCCGCGCTGGAGGAGCAGTGCGCCCGCGTCGCCGACGCCGATCCGACCGCGGCGGCCGCCGACATCGGCGCCGCCCTCGCCGGACGCGCGACCCGCTTCGCCCACCGCGCCGTCGTCCTCGGCGACGACACCGCCACCCTCGCCGAACGGCTGCGCACCGCCCCGGTCACCGGGGAGGTCACGGCCCCCGCCGCGGTGACCCTGCGGCTGTCCGCCCGCACCCCGGTCACGGCCGACGCCGTCCGCGCCCTGCGCGACACGCTGCCGCCGTTCGCCGCCGCCCTGGAGGAGACCGCCGCCGAACTCGCCGCCGCGACCGGGCGGGACGTGGCGGGCGCCCTCGCCGACGGCACCGACGCGAAGCCGGACGGCAGCGACGCGAGGCTGGACGGCAGCGACGCGAGGCTGACCGCGTTCGCCGGCTGGCTGGCGCTGGCCCGCATGTGGCGTGGCTACGGCGTGGCCCCGGCCGGCGTGCGGGGGAGCGGCGACGCCACCCCGGTCGCCGCATACCTCGACGGCGCCCTCACCCTGGACGCGGCCCTCACCGCCGAACCGGGGGAGCCCGCCGCCGGGCCGGGGGAGCCCGCCGCCGACGAACCGCGCGACGACGCGGCCCTGGTCCTCGACATCGGCTTCGGCGCCGGTTTCCCCGCCGACCGCGCCGCCCTCCTGCACGCCCTGGCCCACCTGTGGGTTCGCGGTGTGCCGGTGGACTGGCGCCGCACGTACGACGGCGGCCCGGCGCGCCCCGTACGCCTGCCCGGCCACCCCTTCCAGCACACCCGGTACTGGCCGGAGACGGCGGCCGGTGCGGACGTCCGCGGCGCCGGACTGGCCCCCGCAGGCCACCCGCTGCTCGGCGCGCTGATCACCGCCGTGGACGGCGACACCGTGACCGCCTCCGGCCGGCTGTCCCTGTCCGCCCAGCCCTGGCTTGCCGAACACGTCGTGGACGGGCAGGTCTTCCTGCCCGGCACCGCCTTCGCCGAACTCGCCCTGCACCTGGGCGCCACCGTCGGCTGCCCGCAGGTCGGCCAACTGGCCCTCGAAAGCCCGCTGGTGCTGGAGACGGGCACCGCGCGGCTGCTGCGCGTCGAGGCGGGCGCCCCGGACGAGCGGGGCCACCGCGCGATCCTGGTGCACTCCCGCGCCGAGGACGCCGACGAGAACTGGACGCGCCACGCCTCCGGCACCCTCACCACCGGGCCCGCGCCCGCCCCGGCCGCCCCGGCAGCGTGGCCGCCCGCCGACGCCACGCCCCTGGACGTGGCGGGGCTCTACGACCGGCTCGCCGCCGCCGGACTGGAGTACGGCCCGCTGTTCCGCGGCCTGACCTCGGCCTGGCAGGACGGCGACACCCTGTACGCGCACGTCCGGCTGCCCGAGGACAGCCATGGCCGGGCCCGCCGCTTCGGCCTGCACCCGGCGCTGTTCGACGCGGCCCTGCACACCATCGCGCTGCGCGCCGGGCGGGGCGGTGCGCCGCTGCTGCCGTTCCTGTGGGAGGACGTGAGCCTGCACGGCACCGGCGCCACCGAACTGCGCGTCCGCCTGACCGGCGGCACGGACGGGCCCGCCGCCCTCGAACTCGCCGACGGTACGGGGGCGCCCGTCGCCTCCGTCGGCGCGCTGACGGTCCGTCCGCTCACCGACGCCGCCCCGGGCGGCGACCGGGCGGTACGCGACAGCCTGTTCCGCGTGGAGTGGGTCCCGGCCGGCGCGGTCCCGGCCCCGGCCGGACAGCGGTGGAGCATCGTCGGCGACGCCGATGCGCGCGCCGCCCTGTGGAGCGACACCGTTACCGACCTGCACACCTGCGCGGACCTGCGCGAGGTGCTGGACGATCCGGAGCGCGCCGACGACACGGTCGTGCTCTGGTGGAATCCCGTGACGGCCAGGGAAAACGAACTCCCGCACGCCGCCCAGGAGTCGGCAGCCCGCGCCCTGGCGCTCGTGCAGGACTGGCTCGCCGCCGAGCGCTTCGCCGACAGCCGCCTGGTCCTCCTCACCCGCGGCGCCGTCCGGGCCGGGGACGACGACCCCGCCGCCGATCCGGCCCAGGCCACGGTCTGGGGCCTGCTGCGCTCGGCCCAGTCCGAGAACCCCGGCCGCCTCGTCCTCGTCGATCTGGACGACCGGGCCACCTCGGCCGCCGCGGTCCCCGCCGCCGTCGCCCAGGGCGAGCCCCAGTACGCGGTCCGGGACGGCGACCTGCTCGTCCCCCGATTGCTGCGGGCCCCTGCGCCCGCACCGCGCGCCCCCGAGCCGGAGGCTGCGGAGCCGGGCACGGTCCTCGTCGCCCTGCGCGCCGTCGGCGCGGGCGGCGCCTCCGGAACCGTCGTGGAAACCGGCCCCGGCGTCACGGATGTCGCCGTGGGCGACCGGGTGCTCACCGGCCTGCCCGCGGCCGGGCAGCGCCGTGCGCTCGCCACGCCGGACGCCCTGCGGCCCCTGCCGGACGGCTGGTCGTACGCCCGGGGTGCCGCGGCCACCGCGTACGTCACCGCCGCGGCGGCCCTCGCCGACGTCCCGGCACACGCGGCCGTCCTGGTGCACGACGCGGTCTCGGCACCGGCCCTGGCCGTCGTCGCCCTCGCCCGGCACCGGGGCATCGAGGTCTTCGCCACCGCCCCGCCCGCGCTGCGCGAGACCCTGCGCGGCCTCGGCCTGGACACGGCCCACCTCGCCTCCTCACGGACGACGGGAGCCGCCCGCGTCTTCGCCGACACGCTCGACGGCCGGCGCCTGGACCTCGTCCTCGACCCGCCCGCCGGCGAACCGGCGCAGGAAACCGCCGCGTTGGCGTCGCCGGATGCCCGGTTCGCCGCGCTCGCCGACTTCACCGCGCCAGCAGGCGGCCCCGCCGTTCTGCCGGAACGGCCGCAGGATCTCCCCGAACTGCCCTTCACCGTCCCCGAACCGGCAGCCGCCCCGCAGGACCACGATCCGGCCGCCCCGGGCAACCCGGTCACCGCCGTCCCCGCCGACTGGAACCCGGACGGCACCGTCCTGATCACCGGCGGCACCGGCGGACTCGGCCTGCGCGTCGCCCGGCACCTGGTCACCGCCCGCGGCATGCGCCACCTGCTGCTCCTGAGCCGCCGCGGCCCCGCCGCCGACGGCGTGCGGGAACTGTGCGACGAACTGGCCGCGCTCGGAGCCGAGATACAGGTACGGGCGGTGGACCTCACCGACACCGACGCCCTCACGGCGGCGGTCGACGCGGTCCCGGCCGCCCACCCGCTCACCGCCGTCGTGCACGCGGCCGGCGTCCTGGACGACGGAGTGATCTCCGCGCTCAACCCCGAGCGGCTGGCCGCCGTCGCCCGCCCAAAGGCCGACGCCGCCTGGGCCCTGCACCGCGCCACCGCCCATCTGGATCTCGCCGGGTTCGTGCTGTTCTCCTCGGCCGCCGGCGTCCTCGGCGCCCCCGGACAGGGCAACTACGCCGCCGCCAACGCGTTCCTCGACGCACTGGCCCGGCACCGCCGGCAGGCCGGACTCCCCGCCGTTTCACTGGCCTGGGGCCTGTGGCGCACCACCGGCGGCATGGCCGCCGGACTGGGCGACGCCGACGTACGGCGGATGGGCCGCATCGGACTCGGCGCCCTGCCCACCCGGCTCGGCCTGGACCTCTTCGACGCCGCCGCCACCGACGACCTCGGCGCCACGCCGATGGCCGCCCTGCTCGACGTCCGCACCCTGCGCACCCGGGCCGCGGACCCCGGCCTGCCGCCGCTCCTGCACCACCTGGCCGGACGCGCGGAGCAGGCCGCCGACGGCACGGACCCCGGTGCGGACCTGCGCGCAGAACTGGCGGCGCTGCCCGAGGGCGAACGCCACGCACGGCTGCTGACCGTCGTCCGGCAGGCCGTGGCGGGCGTCCTCGGACACGCCTCCGACCAGGCCGTCCCCACCGAAGCCGCCTTCACCGACCTCGGCTTCGACTCCCTGACCGCCGTCGAACTGCGCGGCCGGCTCACCACGGCCACCGGCCTGACCCTGCCCGCGACGCTGGTGTTCGACTTCCCGTCCGCGTCCGCCCTGGCCACCCACCTCCTCGAACGGATCGAGCCCGGACCGGCCGCCTCACCGGTGCACGACGGGATCGACCGGCTCGCCGAACTGCTCGCCGCCGAGCAGCCCGGCCAGGCCGAACGCGGCCGCATCACCGCACGGCTGCGGTCCCTGCTGTGGCGGTGGACCGACGGCCACGACGAGGCCCCCACGGACGGACCACCACCCGCCGCCTTCGACACCGCGTTCGCGAGCGAGAGCGACGACGCCATCTTCGCGCTGGTCGAACAGGAGCTGGGCACGGACTGACCCGACCAGCCCCCGGACGACCCCGCCGCGCACCGCACCCAGGAGCCCCACCCATGCCCAACACGTCCACCGAAGACAAGTACCGCGACTACCTCAAGCGCCTCACCGCCGACCTGCGGACCGCCAAGCAGAACCTGCGCGAGGTGCGCGAGCGCTCCACCGAACCCATCGCGATCGTCGGCATGGGCTGCCGGTTCCCCGGCGGCGTCGGCTCCCCCGAGGAACTGTGGGACCTGGTCGCGGGCGAGACCGACGCGATCGGCCCGCTGCCCACCGACCGCGGCTGGCCGCTGGACTCCCTCTACGACCCCGACCCCGACAAGCCCGGCAAGAGCTACGTCACCGAAAGCGGTTTCCTGGACGACGCCGCCGCGTTCGACGCCGCGTTCTTCGGCATCTCGCCCAAGGAAGCCCTGGCCATGGACCCGCAGCAGCGGCTGCTGCTGGAAACTTCCTGGGAAGCGGTCGAACGTGCCGGCATCGCCCCGGACACGCTGCGCGGCAGCCGCACCGGCGTGTTCGTCGGGGTGTCCGCCTACAACTACGGCGCCGGAACGACGGTCGCCCCTCCGGAGGCGGAGGGCCACCTGGTCACCGGCACCGCACCCGCCGTGGCCTCCGGCCGCATCTCCTACACCATGGGCCTGGAGGGCCCGGCGATGACGGTGGACACCGCCTGTTCCTCCTCGCTGGTCGCCCTCCACCTGGCCTGCGAGTCCCTGCGGCGCGGCGAGAGCGACCTGGCCCTGACCGGCGGCGTCGCGGTCATCGCCACCCCCATGGTCTTCAGCGAGTACAGCCGGCAGCGCGCCCTCGCCCCCGACGGGCGCTGCAAGGCGTTCTCCGCCGACGCCGACGGCACGAGCTGGTCCGAGGGCGCCGGGATGCTCGTCCTGGAACGGCTTTCCGACGCCCGCCGCAACGGGCACGACGTGCTGGCGGTCGTCCGCGGTTCCGCGCTCAACCAGGACGGCGCCTCCAACGGCCTGACCGCGCCGAACGGGCCCGCCCAGCAGCGCGTCATCGAAGCGGCGCTGACCGCCGCCGAAGTCGCCCCCGACCAAGTGGACATGGTCGAGGCACACGGCACCGCCACCCCGCTCGGCGACCCCATCGAGGCACAGAGCCTGATCGCGGTGTACGGCCGGGACCGCGACCCCGCCCGGCCCCTGCGGGTCGGCTCGCTGAAGTCCAACATCGGGCACGCCCAGACCGCCGCCGGAGTGGGTGGCGTCATCAAGACCGTCCTCGCCCTGCGGCACGGCCTGATGCCCCGCACCCTCCACGTGAGCACCCCCACCCCGGAGGCCGACTGGGACGCGGGCCACGTCGCCCTCCTCACCGAGGCACGTGCCTGGCCGGAGCTGGACCGCCCGCGCCGGGCCGCGGTGTCCGCGTTCGGCATGAGCGGCACCAACGCCCACGTCGTCCTCGAACACGACCACCGGCCCGCCCCGGCGGACGAGGAGACGGGCACCGCCCGTACGGCCGCCGCCCCGGCCGACGCGGTGACCGGCCCGGTGGGAGAGGCCGCCCCGGTCCCCGTCGTCCTGACCGCCAAGTCACCCGCCGCGCTGGCCGCGCAGGCGGACCGGCTGCGCGCCCACCTGCTCGCCCGGCCGGACGCCCGGCCGCGGGACGTGGCCTGGTCGCTGGCCACCACCCGCTCCGCCTTCCACCACCGCGCCGCCGTCCTCGCCACCGACCGCGACACGCTGCTCGCCGGACTCGACGCCCTGTCAGGCGGCGCGAGCCTGCCGCACGGTGTGGTCTCCGGCGTGGCCGGCGACGGCCGCGTGGTCCTGATGTTCCCCGGCCAGGGCGGCCAGTGGGCGGGCATGGCCCGCGACCTGACGGCCGCCTCCCCGGTCTTCGCCGCCGCCCTGCGGGAGTGCGCCGAGGTCATGGACCCGATGACGGACTGGTCGCTGCTGGACGTCGTCACCGGCACCGACGAGACGCCGCTGGAGCGCATCGACGTCGTCCAGCCCGCGCTGTTCGCCGTGATGGTCTCCCTGGCCCGCGTCTGGCAGTCCTGGGGCGTCCGCGTGGAAGCCGTCGTCGGCCACTCCCAGGGCGAGATCGCCGCCGCCTGCGTCTCCGGCGCGCTCTCCCTCCACGACGCGGCCCGTATCGCCGTCACCCGCTCCAAGCTGCTCACCACCCTCTCCGGCCGTGGCAAGGCCCTGTCGGTGGGCCTGTCGGCCGAGCGGGTACGGGAGTCCATCGCGCCCTGGGGCGAGGACCTGTCCCTCGCGGCGGTCAACGGCGCGGACTCCGTCGTCGTCTCCGGCGCGAAGGAAGCCCTGCGCGCGTACGCCAAGCAGTGCATGGCCGACGGCGTGTGGGCCTGGTGGATCGACGTGGACTTCGCCTCCCACTCGCCCGAGGTGGAGGCCGTCCGCGCCGAACTGATCGCCGCCCTCGACGGCATCGAGCCGGTGGACGGCACGGTGCCCCTGTACTCGACGGTGACTGGCACCCGCCTGTCCGGCCACGAACTCGACGCCGAATACTGGTACCGCAACCTGCGGCAGACCGTGCTCCTCCAGGACGCCGTGGAGGCGCTGGCCGCCGACGGCTTCCGCTTCTTCGTCGAGTCCAGCACGCACCCCCTGCTCGCCGTCGGCGTCCAGCAGACACTGGAGGCCATCGGCGTCGACGGGACGCTCGTCGGCTCACTGCGCCGCGACCACGGCGGCCCGGACCGCATGCTGCTGTCCCTGCTGGAAGCCGTGGTCCGCGGACTGCCGGTGGACTGGACCCGTGTCCTGGAAGCGGGCCACCGCGTCCCCCTGCCCACCTACGCCTTCCAGCGCTCCCCCTACTGGCTCACTCCCCGGGCCCCCGCCGCCACCGCCCCTGCGGCCGAGGACTCCTGGCGCTACCGCGTCCACTGGACCACCCTGCCCGAACCGCCCGCCGCCGACCGCGTCCCCGGCCGCTGGCTGCTCGCCGCCGACCACGACGGCACCGGCCTGCCCGCGGAACTCTTCGACACCACCGTGCCGCTCACCCTCCGCGAAGCCGACCGCACGACGCTGGCCACCGCGCTCGCCGACGCCGGCCCCCTGGACGGCGTGCTCTGCCGCTCCGACCGCGCCGACGCCGTACTGGCCCTCGCCCAGGCACTCGGCGACGCGGAGGTCCAGGCACCGCTGTGGTGCCTCACCCGGCAAGCCGTCGGCACCGGGCCGGCCGACCCGCCGCACAGCACCGACGGCGCCGCCGTATGGGGACTGGGCCGGGTCATCGGCCTGGAACACCCCGAACGCTGGGGCGGCCTGATCGACCTGCCCGAGCGGCCCGGCCCCCGCGAACTCACCCACTTCCTCGGCGCCCTGACCGCCGCCGGCCCCGAGGACCAGCTCGCGATCCGCCCCGACGGGGTCCGGGCGCGCCGCCTGACCACCGCCGACCCCACCACGCCGACCCGCGCCTGGCGCCCCTCCGGCACCGTCCTGGTCACCGGCGGCACCGGCGCGGTCGGCGGCCACGTCGCCCGCTGGCTCGCCGCGCACGGCGGCTGCTCGCTCGTCCTGCTCTCCCGGCGCGGCCCCGACGCCCCCGGCGCCACCGAGCTGATCGACGAACTCACCGCCGCCGGGACACCGGCCCGGGCCGTCGCCGCCGACGTCGCCGACCGCGACGCCATGGCCACCCTGCTCGCCGACCTCGCCACGGCCGGCACCCCCGTACGTTCCGTCTTCCACGCCGCCGGCGTCGCGCAGAACACCCCGCTCGACGAGATGACCGCCGACGAATTCGCCGCGGTCGTCGCCGCCAAGACCGACGGCGCGCGCATCCTCGACGACCTCCTCGCCGACGCCGACCTCGACGCGTTCGTCACCTTCTCCTCCATCTCCGCCGTCTGGGGCAGCGCCCGCAGCGGCGCCTACGCCGCGGGCAACGCCCACCTGGACGCCCTCGTGGAACAGCGCCGGGCCCGCGGCGCCGCCGGCACCTCGGTGGCCTGGGGCGTCTGGGCCGACGCGGGCATGGTCGATCCGGACATGGCGCGGCAACTGCGCCGCATCGGCCTCGGCGCCCTGCCGCCCGCCCGCGCCATCGCCGCCCTCCAGACCACCCTCGACCGGGACGAGACCACCGTCACCGTCGCCGACGTCGACTGGGAACCCTTCGCCGCCGGCTACACCGCCGCCCGCCCGCGCCCGCTGATCGAGGACCTGCCCCAGGTCCGGCAGCTGAGCACCGGCGGCGACGGCGCGGACGGCGCGCCCGCCGACGCCTTCCGCCGCCACCTCCTCGGACTGGACCCCACCGCGCGGCACGAGGCGATGCTCGACCTGGTCCGTACCGAAGCCGCCGCCGAACTCGGCTACGCCGACCCCGCCGCCCTGGAGACGAACCGCTCCTTCCGCGACCTCGGCTTCGACTCGCTCGCCTCCGTCGGCCTGCGCAAACGCCTCGACACCCGCACCGGTCTGACCACCCCCGTCACCCTCGCCTTCGACCACCCGTCACCCGCGGAGACCGCCACCTACCTGCTCGACACCCTGCGCGCCCAGGACGGGCCGGCGGCCGGGACCGCGGACGAGGAACTGGACCGGCTGGAAGCCGCGCTGGCCGCCCTGGAGACCACCTCCGTCGGCCGCTCCCGGATCACCATGCGCCTGACCGGCATCCTCGCCCGCTGGAAGGCCGCCGGAACGGCCTCCCCCGAGGAACCCGCCGGGGACGCCGACAGTCCCGACGAGACCGGGGCCGACCCCCACGAGACCGAGGACGACGACGCCCTGCTCTCCGCCCTCGGCCGCGAGTTCGGCATCTCGTGACCCGGCACCCGCTGCCACCCCCACCGCCCCTCCCGAACCGGCACGTCCGCGAAAGGCCCCACCGTGTCTGAACCCACCCCGGCAACCCGGCCCACCGAGGACCGGATGCGGTCCTTCCTCAAGCAGGTCAGCGCCGAACTGCGCAACGCCAACCAACGGCTGGGGGAGTACGAGGCCCGGGAGAACGAACCGATCGCCGTCGTCGGCACGAGCTGCCGCCTGCCCGGCGGCGTGACCACCCCGCGCGACCTGTGGGAACTGGTGTCCACCGGTACCGACGCCATCGCGTCGTTCCCCACCGACCGCGGCTGGGACACCGAAGGCATCTACGACCCGCACGGCGAACGGCCCGGCACCACCTACACCCGCGAAGGCGGCTTCCTCTACGACGCCGGAGCCTTCGACGCCGCGTTCTTCGGCATCTCCCCGCGCGAGGCCCTCGGCATGGACCCCCAGCAACGGCTCCTGCTGGAGTCCACCTGGGAGGCGCTGGAACGCGCCGGCATCGAACCCGCGGGCCTGCGCGGCAGCCGCACCTCCGTGTACGTGGGCGCGGCGACCCAGGGTTACGGCTTCGACGTGGCGAGCGGCGGCATGGGCGTCGAGGGATACGGCATCACCGGCGTGTCCACCTCCCTGCTGTCCGGCCGCATCTCCTACACCCTCGGCCTGGAGGGCGCCGCCCTCACCATCGACACCGCCTGCTCCTCCTCCCTGGTCGCCCTCCACCTGGCCGTCCAGTCGCTGCGCCGCGGCGAATGCGACATGGCGCTGGCCGGCGGCGTCACCGTGATGGCCGCGCCCAGCGTCTTCGTGGAGTTCAGCCGGCAGGGCGGGCTCGCCCGGGACGGCCGGTGCAAGTCCTTCTCGGACGACGCGGACGGTACCGGCTGGTCCGAGGGCGTGGGCATGCTGGTCGTGGAACGCCTTTCCGACGCCCGCCGCCAGGGCCATGACGTACTGGCCGTGGTACGGGGTTCGGCCGTCAACCAGGACGGCGCCTCCAACGGGCTCACCGCGCCGAACGGCCCCTCCCAGCAGCGCGTCATCCTCGAAGCGCTGACCAGCGGCGGCCTGGAGCCCGGCGATGTGGACGTGGTCGAGGCGCACGGTACGGGCACCCGGCTCGGCGACCCGATCGAGGCCCAGGCCCTGCTCGCCACCTACGGCCGGGACCGCAAGGGCGAACCCCTCTGGCTCGGCTCCCTGAAGTCGAACATCGGCCACACCCAGTCGGCGGCGGGCGTCGCCGGAGTGATCAAGATGATCGAGGCCATGCGCCACGGGACGCTCCCGCCGACCCTCCACTCCGCCACCCCCACCACCGACGTCGACTGGAGCGCGGGGGAGGTGCGCCTGCTCACCGAGGGCCGCGCTTGGCCGCAGACCGGGCGTCCGCGCCGGGCGGCGGTGTCCTCGTTCGGCATCAGCGGAACGAATGCGCATGTGGTGCTGGAGCAGCCCGCCGAAGAGGAGTTGGTGCCTGCGGCGGAGTCCGCTGAGGGCGGTCCGGTGGCGTTGGTGGTTTCGGGTAAGTCGGTTGCGGCGGTGCGGGCTCAGGCGGCGGTGCTGGGGGAGTTCGTGGCGGCGCGTTCGGAGCTGGCGTTGGGGGATGTGGCGTGGTCGTTGGTGGCGTCGCGGTCGGTGTTCGATCACCGTGCGGTGGTGGTGGGTGCTGGCCGGGACGAGGTGCTGGCGGGGCTGGGGGAGGTCTCCGGCAGTACGGCGGCTGGTGCGGGCCGTGTCGGGGTGCTGTTCTCCGGCCAGGGTGCTCAGCGGGTTGGTATGGGCTGTGAACTGGCCGACGCCTTTCCGGTGTTCGCGGAGGCGTTGGATGAGGTGTGCGGGCACGTTGATCCGCTGTTGGGCCGTTCGCTGCGTGCGGTGATGTGGGAGGGTCCGGCGGAGACGTTGGAGCGGACGGAGTTCGCTCAGCCGGCGTTGTTCGCCTTTGAGGTGGCGTTGGCCAGGCTGTGGCAGTCCTGGGGTGTCACCTTCGCCACGGTGGCGGGCCATTCGGTTGGTGAGATCGCCGCCGCTGTGGTGGCGGGTGTGCTGTCGCTGGAGGACGCGGCGCGACTGGCCGTGACCCGTGGCCGGTTGATGCAGGCGTTGCCGGAGGGCGGGGCGATGCTGGCCGTCGCCGCGTCCGAGGACGAGATCGCTCCGGTGATCGCGGGCGCTTCCGATGTGTCCGTCGCGGCGGTCAACGGCCCGCAGGCGGTGGTGGTCTCGGGTGCCGGGGCCGAGGTGGCGCGTCTGGAGGCGTACTGGCGGGAGCAGGAACGCCGCACCATACGACTGCGGGTCAGCCACGCGTTCCATTCGCCGCTGATGGAGCCGATGCTGGTCGAGTTCCGGACGGTTCTGGAGGGCCTCACCTTTCACGAGCCGACGGTGACGGTCAGCCCGTCCGCCGACTCCGAGCGCCCGTTCGCGTCTCCCGCGTACTGGCTGGACCACGCCCGCCATGCGGTGCGTTTCGCGGACGCCGTGGCCCGCATGGCCGAGGCGGATGTCCTCGTGGAGCTGGGCCCGGACGCGGCGCTCACTCCCGTCGTGGACGACAACCGTCCGGTCCTGGCTTCCGTACGCCGTAAGCAGCCCGAGTCCAAGACCGCCCTGGCGGCGCTGGGCCAGGCGTGGGCCCACGGCGCGGCGGTGGACTGGCGAACCGTACTGCCCGAGGGCCGCCGGGTGGAGCTGCCCACCTACGCCTTCCAGCACGAGACGTACTGGCTCACCGGCGAAACGGCTGAAGCCCCCCGGGTGGCCGGGGGCGACGAGCGGTTCTGGACCGCCGTCGAGCAGGAGGACCTGCGGGCCCTGACCGAGACGCTGGGCGCCCCGGCCGAGCTGGAGCCGGCGCTGCCCGCACTCGCGCGGTGGCACCGGGACAGCCGCCGCCGGCGGACCATGGAATCGTGGCGGTACCGCGTCTCCTGGAGCCCGGTCGCCGAGCCCGCCACGACCGCCCAGGCTCCCGGCTCCTGGCTGGTCGTGGTGGACCGCGACGGCGGCGACCCCGACGTGCTGCGGGCGTTGACCAGGACGCTGGCCGACATGGTGACCGTCGAGGCCGACGCTTTGCGCCCGGACCGTACGGAGACGGCGCACGCCCTCGCCGCCGCTGCCATCGGGCTGCCGCCACTGTCCGGAGTGATCAGCCTGCTGCACCGGCCCGAGGCGCTGCTCACCCTGGTCCAGGCGCTGGGGGACACCGGCATCGGCGCCCGGCTGTGGTGCCTGACCCGCGGCGCGGTGGCCATCGCCGGGAGCGAGGCGCCGTACGACCTGGACGCGGCGGCGAGCTGGGGCCTCGGCCTCGTCGCGAGCCTGGAGCACCCCGACCGCTGGGGCGGCCTGATCGACCTGCCCGACCGCCTGGACGACCGGACCGCCGGGCGGCTCGCCGGGGTCCTGTCCGGTGGCGGCGCGGAAGACCAACTGGCGCTGCGGCCGGGCGGATTGTTCGTACGGCGGGTCGTGCCCGCGCCCATCGCACCGCCGCGCCGGGACTGGCGCCCGAGCGGCACCGTCCTCATCACCGGCGGCACCGGCTCCCTGGGCGCGCGGGTCGCCCGCCGGCTGACGGCACTCGGCCCGTGCTCACTGGTGCTGCTCTCCCGCGGCGGCCCGGCGGCACCGGGCGCCGCCGAACTGGCCGCAGAACTGGAGGCCGCGGGCGCCCGCGTACGGGTCGTGGCGGCCGATGTGACGAACCGCCGGGAGATGACGGAGCTGGTCACCGGGCTCGCGGCGGACGGCGAACCGGTACGGGCGGTCTTCCACGCGGCCGGAGTCGGGCAGGACACCCCGCTCGCCGTGATGAGCCCCGAGGAGTTCGCCGCGGTCTCCGCCGTCAAGACCGAGGGGGCCCGCGTCCTCGACGACCTCTTCGACGCCCCCGGCCTCGACGCCTTCGTGCTGTTCTCGTCCGTCTCCGCCGTCTGGGGCAGCGGCCGGTACGCCGCCTACGCGGCGGGCAACGCGTACCTCGACGCACTCGCCGCACGGCGACGGTCCCGGAGCCTGCCCGCGACCGCCGTCGCCTGGGGCGTCTGGGCGGACTCCGGCATGGTGGACGCCGACGCGGAGCAGCAGTTGCGCCGCCGGGGCCTGGTGCCCATGCGGCCCGAGGACGCCGTCGACACGCTGATGCGGGTCCTCGACGCGGACGAGAGCGGCGTCGTGGTGGCCGACGTGGACTGGGAGACGTTCCTGGCCGGCTACACCGCCGCCCGGGAACGCCCGCTGGTACGGGACCTGCCGCAGGTGCGGGCGCTGCGCCCGCGGGCGGCGGCACCGGCCGCCCCGGAAGGTGGCGACATCCGCCACCGGCTGGCCGGTATGTCCGGCGCGGAGCGCGACGCCGCCCTGACCGACCTGGTACGCGGCACGGTCGCCGACGTCCTCGGCCACTCCGGCGCCGCCGCCGTCCCCGTGGACAAGCCGTTCGTGGAACTCGGCTTCGACTCGCTGTCCGCCGTCGAGGTCCGCAACCGCCTCAACCTCGCCACCGGCCTCACCCTGCCCGCCATGCTCGTCTTCGACCACCCGACGGTGGCCGACGTACGGGCTTTCCTGTCCGGCGAACTGGCGGGCGGCGCGGCACGGCAGGCGCCCGCCGCCACCGGAGGGACCGAGGACTCCGCGGAGTCCTTCGCCGCCATCTACCGGCAGATCGCGTTGCGCGGCCGGATGACCGAAGTGGAAGCGCTGCTCAGCGGCGCCGCCGCGCTGCGCGACCGGTTCACCGACCGGTCCGAGGCGGACACCCGACCCGGCTTCGTCCGCCTCGCCACCGGGGACGAAGGCCCGGCGGTGATCTGCTTCCCGCCGTTCGCGCCCGTCGAGCAGTCCCTCCAGTTCGCCCGGCTGGCCACGTTCTTCCGCGGCCGCCGGGACCTGTCCATGGTCACGGTGCCCGGCTTCCTGCCCGACGAGCCGCTCGCCGCGGACATCGACGCCCTGGTGGACGTGCTCGCCGACGCCACCCTGCGCTGCGCCGACGGCAAACCCTTCGCGCTGCTGGGCTACTCCTCCAGCGGCTGGCTCGCCCACGCGGTGGCCACCGCCCTGGAGAAGGCCGGCACCCCCGCGAACGGCGTGGTCCTGCTGGACACCTACCTGCCCGACAGCATGCCGCTGAGCCTGCGCCAGGCCATGACGTACGAGGTCAACGAGCGGCGGTCCCGGTTCACCACGATGAACTTCACCACCCTCACGGCCCTGGGCACCTACCGGAAGCTGTTCCGCGCCTGGACCCCGCTGCCGGTCGCCGCCCCCACCCTGTTCGTCCGCCCGGAGGAGTGCGTCCCCGGCGACCCGGCGGCCCCGCCGGTCACCGAGGACTGGCGGGCCCACTGGCCGCTGCCGCACACCACCGCCACCATCCCGGGCGACCACTGCACGATCGTCGCCGAGCACGCCGACGCCGCGGCCACCGCGGTGCACGACTGGCTCGATGCCCGCTGACCCCCCATCCGCACCACCCACCCCGGAGAGAGCAACCATGACCCCACCCCTGCGCACCATCGGCGTGGTCGGCGCCGGCTGCATCGGAGCCACCGTGTGCGTCGACTTCGCCGTCCACGGCTTCCGCGTCGTCGCGGTCGACACCGACGCGACGGCGCTCGACGCCACCCGCACCCTGCTGCGCGACGTGAACCGCTTCCTGCCCGCCGTACGGCCCGGACTGACCCGCCTCACCCCGGCGGAGGTGAAGGAACGGCTGGTGACCGGCACCGACCTGGCCGCCCTCGCCGACTGCGAGTTCGTGGTGGAGAACGTCAGCGAACGCTGGGAGACCAAGCGTGACCTCTACCGGCGGCTCGACGCCGTCCTCCCCGCGGGCACCGGCATCGGCGTCAACACCTCCAGCATCCCCGTGGGACGGCTGGCCGCCGAAACCGGCCGCCCCCAGGACGTCGTCGGCATCCACTTCATGAACCCGTCCTACCTCAAGGACTCCGTGGAGGTCATGCGCGGCGCCGACACCGGCGAGAAGTGCCTGGACCACGTCCGCGAACTGCTCTCCCTGCTGGGCAAGCAAGCCATCGTCGTCGGCGACTTCCCCGGATTCGTCAGCAACCGCATCTCCCACCTCTTCTTCAACGAGGCGATCCGCACCGTGCAGGACGAGGGCGTGGAGCCCGCCGCGGTCGACGAGATCTTCAAGAAGTGCTTCGGCCACACCATGGGCCCACTGGAGACGGCGGACCTGATCGGCCTGGACACCGTCCTGCTGACGCTGGAGAACCTGCACGACAGCTACCGGAACGAGCGGTACGACGGCTGCGCGCTGCTGCGCGAGATGGTCGCCTCCGGGCGGCTGGGCCGCAAGACCGGCCAGGGCTTCTACCAGTACGACGGCACGGCCGCCGCCTGAACACCCCGAACACCTCTCAACACCCCGCACACCTCTCACTTCCACCGTTCCCCTCAGCAGGAGAAACACGATGACCGCCCAGCAGCAGACCGACATCGACCGCACCGTCATGGACTTCCTGGCCACCCGCGCCCCCGGCCCCGCCCCGGAGCGTGACGAGGACCTCTTCCAGAGCGGACGCGTCAACTCCCTCTTCGCCCTCCAGCTCATGAGCTTCCTGGAGCGCGCCTTCACCATCGAACTGGACGTGGACGACCTCGACCTCAGCAACTTCACCAGCATCGCCAGGATCACCGACTTCGTGCAGCGCAAGCAGCTCGCGTCCGACCCGGCCTGACCCGAAGGGAAGGACGCCCACCATGGAGCACCTGCTGACCCCGCGGGAACGCGAGCACCGCGCACGCATGCTGGAACTGGTCCTCGGCCGCTGGGAGGACACCGCCCACACCTGGGAGAACGGCGAGATGCTGCCCGAGGAAGTGGTGCGCTGGTGCGCCGAACAGGACCTGTTCGGTGCCGCGCTGCCCGCCTCCGTCGGCGGCGCCGGCTGGAACGCCGTCGAGACCGGACTGATGTACGAGGCGCTCGGCAGGGCCGGCGCCTCCCTGGCCTCCCTCGTCAACGTGCACGGCATGATGGCGCAGACCGTGGCGAAGTGGGGCACGGCCTGGCACCGCGAGCACGTCCTGCCGGCCCTCGCCGACGGCAGCCGCGTCGCCGCGATCTGCATGACCGAACCCCACGCCGGCAGCGACCTGGCCGGCATCACCACCACCCTGGCCGAGAAGGACGACAAGCTGCTCGTCAACGGCACCAAGGTGTACATCACCTTCGGCCGCCGCGCCGACGACTACCTGGTGTTCGCCCAGCGCGACGGCCGCCCCGAAGCGTGCCTGGTGCGCCGGGACAACCCCGGCGTCGCGGTCGAGCCGATGGGCGACATGCTCGGCCTGCGCGCCGCCGGACTGGCCCGCATCACCTTCACCGACTGCGAGATCGCCCCCGAGGCCCTCGTCGGCAAGCCGGGCTTCGCCCTGTCGGTGCTCATACCGACCGCCCTGGAACACGGCCGGCACGCCGTGGCCTGGATGGCGCTCGGCATGCTCGAAGCCTGCTTCGCCGAGTGCGCGCGCTTCGTCCGCACCCGCCGGGCCTTCGACCGCACCCTCGTCGAACACGGCCAGGTACAGACCCTGATCACCCGCATGGGGGCCGACCTGGAGGCCGCCCGGCACCTGTGCGTCTCCGCCGCGCGGGCCATGGAGTCCAAGGACCCCGCCGCCACCGAACGCATCCTGCTGGCGAAGTACTTCGTGTGCCGCGCCGCCCAGGAACACACCGCCTCCAGCGTCCAGCTCCTCGCCTCCTCCGGGGTGAACGAGCGATCGGTGACCGCCCGCGCCTACCGGGACAGCAAGGTGCTCACCATCATCGAGGGCACCGAGCAGATCCTCGAACGGTCGCTGGCCCCGGCCCTGGTCAACGCCGTGGGGAGGACGGCACCGTGACCGACGCCCCGGCCGCAGCCCCCGCCCCGGCCGGGACGGAGGCGGCCCTTCCGCACGGGAGGGCCGCCTCCGTCCGGCTGGCCGCCGCCGTATTCGGCCTGTCCTGCGTCACCCACGACGACACCCCCGTGGTGCGCGTCCTCCCGGAGGACGCCCCGCCGCGCACCCTCGCCGTCCCGGTCGATCCCACCGCGGACTTCGCCGCCCTGGTGACCGCCGTCGAGCAAGCCCCGCACACCGATGCGGCCACGGACCTCGTCGTACGCCTCGGAGCCGGGCCGACCGGGGCCGCCCGGCCGACCGGGTCGGCCGGGGGCACCGGACTCGCCGAAGCCACCGATCCCGCCGGAGACGTCCGGCTCGCCCTGACCGTGACGGACGACGGCGCACGGTGCGCGCACAACGGCACCCCCGGCGCCGCCCTCGACGCCCGGACCCTGGAATCGCTGTACGGCACGGTCCTGGACCGCGCCCGCACCGGCGACTCGGGGCCGGTCGGCGCGTACGACCTGCTCACCGGCGCCGAACGCGACCGGGTGCTGCGGGAGTTCAACGACACCGCGCGCGACTTCCCCGACCGCACCACCCTGCACGCGATCTTCCACGCCCAGGCCGTCCGCACCCCCGACGCGGTCGCCGTCAGTACCGACCGCGCGTCGCTGACCTACCGGGAACTGGACGAACGCACCGACCGGCTCGCCCACCACCTCGTCGCGCGCGGCGTGGTACCCGGCACGATCGTGGCGGTCCACGCGCAACGGTGCCTCGACCTGCCGGTGGCGCTCCTCGCCGTCCTCAAGGCCGGTGGCGCCTACCTGCCGCTGGACCCGACGGCCCCGGCCCGCAGGAACGCCGAACTCGTGGACCGCAGCGGCGCGCCGATCGTCCTCGCCCAGCCCGGCACCGACGTACCGGACGGCATCGCCGCCACCGTCCTGCGGCTCGACGACCCGGACCTGTACGCCGGGCCCGCCCCCGGGCCGCAGGACCACGCCGGCCCCGAGGACCTGGCGTACGTCATCTACACCTCGGGCTCCACCGGCAAGCCCAAGGGCGTCATGGTCGAACACCGCTCGGTGGTCAACCGCCTCACCTGGATGCAGCGTCGCTACCCGCTGACCGCCGAGGACACCCTGCTCCAGAAAACCCCCGTGATCTTCGACGTCTCGGTGTGGGAGCTGTTCTGGTGGTTCTTCGCCGGCGCCCGCCTGCACCTGCTCGCACCGGGCATGGAACGCTTCCCCCTCGCCATCGGGAAGACCGTCCGCCAGCAGCGGATCACCGCCCTGCACTTCGTGCCCTCGATGCTCGGCATGTTCCTGGAACATCTTCAGGACGGCGGCGAGCCCGCGATGCCTGGCCTGCGCTGGTGCTTCTCCAGCGGCGAGAGCCTGCCGGCGAGTTCGGTGGCCGCCTTCGGCCGGCTCCTCGGCCCGCAGGGCACGACCCTGGTGAACCTCTACGGGCCCACCGAGGCGACCGTCGACGTCACGGGCCACGACTGCCCGGCGACACCGCCCGACGGGCCGGTGCCCATCGGCCGCCCCATCGACAACACCCGCGTCTACGTGCTGCGCCACGGCCGGCCGGTACCGGTCGGGGTGTACGGCACACTGTTCCTGGCCGGCGCCGGGGTCGCGCGCGGCTACCTCGGCGACCCCGACCTCACCGCCCGCAAGTTCGTCCCCGAATTCGGCGGCGGGAACGGCCGGATGTACGACTCCGGCGACATCGGCCGCTGGCTGCCGTCGGGCGAACTGGAGTTCCTGGGGCGGGACGACAGCCAGGTCAAGATCCGGGGCATCCGCATCGACCTGGGTGAGATCGAGGGCGTCCTGCTGGAGGTGCCGGGCGTGACGGAATGCGCGGTGCTCCTGGACCGGCCGGACCCGCTCCACCCGGTCCTGCGCGCCGCGGTGTCCACGACCGGGGACCTCTCGGAGGCGGACCTGCGCGAGCACGCGGCGCAGCGGCTGCCGCAGTACATGCTGCCCACCGTCCACCACCGGTTCGAAAAGCTGCCGCGCACCGGCAGCGGCAAGACCGACCGCCGCACGCTCGCGGACCCGGCCTACGCCGAGGCGAACGCCCTTGCCTGGTGACACACGCCCGTACGTGGTACCGGGGCGCCCGACGGGACCCCGTACCACCTCACCCCAACCGCCGGCACCGGTCCCGCGGAGCTGGCTCGTCCGCTTCACCCTGGCCTGGCTGGGCCTGTGGATGGCGTACCTGGTGCCGAGCCAGCTCACCCTGCCCGACCAGCTCGACCGGCTCGACCACTCCGGCCGGATCGGGGACTACGCCGTCATCAACGCGGTCGCCGGCGTCGCCGCCCTCGTCACCCTGCCGCTGTTCGGCGCGCTGTGCGACCGCACCCGGACCCGGTTCGGGCGGCGCCGGACATGGATGGCGGCGGGCCTGGGCGTCTTCGCCGCCGGACTGGCCGCGACCGGTGCGCAGACGACCGCGACCGGGGTCGGGGCCGCCTGGCTGGTGGCCACCCTGGGGTTCAACATGGCGACGGTCGGTTTCACGGCCGCCGTCGCCGACCAGGTCCCCGAGGCCCAGCGGGGCAAGGTCTCGACCGCGATCTACGGGCCCCAGGCCGTCGGCCTGGTCCTCGGCCTGGCGGCGCTGTCCTCCTTCCGCGACACCCCGCTGCGCTACGCCGCCCTGGCCATCGGGGTCGTCGCCTTCGGCTGGCCCTTCGTGCGGCGGACCCGCGACACCGCGCCCCCCGCCCCGGACGCTGCCGCGCCCTGTGCGGGCACCGGTCCGCCGCGCCCGGCGGCGGGCCGGCGCCCGGCCTCGGCCCCGCGGCCGTACGGGACCCGGCGGACCAACGAGTTCGCCTGGGCGTTCGGCAGCCGGCTGCTGATCAACCTCGCGAACGTCCTCACCAACAGCTATCTGCTGTTCTTCATCAAGGACGGGCTCAAGGCGGCGGACCCGGACCGGGCGCTGCTCGCCCTCACCTCTGTGTACCTGGCGTTCACCCTGCTGGCCACGTACGGCGGCAGCGCCCTGTCGGACCGGACGGGGCGGCGGCGCGTCTTCGTGGCGGGTGCGGCGGCCGCGCAGGCCACCGCCTGCCTGGTGCTCGCCCTGGTGCCCGCCTTCGGCGCGGCCTTCCTCGCGGCGGCCCTGCTCGGAGCGGGATACGGCGCCTACATGGCCGTGGACCAGGTCGTCATCATGCAGGTCCTGCCCGAGGAACGGGACCGCGCCAAGGACCTCGGGATCATGAACATCGGCGCGTTCGTGCCCTCGTCCCTGGGCCCCCTGGCGGCCGGTGCGCTCATCAGCGCGTCCGGCGGCTACCGCCTGCTCTTCGTCGTGGCCGCGGTCGTCAGCGTCCTCGGCGCCGCCGCCGTCTCCCGCATCACCTCGGTCCGGTGAACACCCTGCACCCACCAAACGCCACCCACCCACCAAACGCCCCCCACCCACCAAACGCCACCCACCCACCAAACGCCACCCACCCACCGAACGACATCCACCCCACAACAACGGCGGAGCGTCCGACGACGACTCCGCGGAGGAATTCCGAGGACATGACGCAGACCAACCCGACCACGCCGGACACGGACGCCCCGCAGCCGACCATCCTTCTCCTGGGCGGCAAGCGCTCCCTGCTGCTGAAGGCACAGAAGCTGGGGCTGACGGTCCTGCACATGCAACTCGCCAAGGAATTCACCCCCGACCAGGCCGAACTGGCCGACCTCACCGTCCTGCTGGACTACGAGGACGTGGACAAGGCGGTCGAGGTGGCCCGCGGGCTGCACACCTTCCGCCCGTTCGCCGCGGCCGTCACCATCACCGAATGGGCCCAGCTCGCCACCGCCCACATCAACGAGGCCCTCGGCCTGCCGGGCGTCTCCCCGCGTACGGTGGAACTGGTGACGGACAAGTTCGCCATGCGCGAGGCCCTGAACGCGGCCGGCGTCGGCGAAGTGGGAGCGGTCCGGGGCCGCGACCGCTCCGACCTCACCGACTTCGCCTCCACCTACGGCTACCCCTTCCTCATCAAGCCGATCGCCGCGTCCGGCAGTTACGGCGTCTTCCGGGTCTCCGGCCCCGAAGACATCGATGCGGTCTGGGAGAAGCTCAGCGCCCTCGGCCTCTCCACCTTCCTCGTCGAGGAATTCCTCGAAGGCCGGGAAATCGGGGTGGAGGTCCTCACCTTCGGCGGGCGGCACGTCCCGCTCGGTTGCACTGACAAGGAAATCAACGCCGATTTCATGGAAGTGGCGCACTACAGCCCGGCCGAGCTGCCCTCGGAACAGCGCGCCGAACTCTTCGCGTTCGTCGGCCGGGTCCTCGACACGCTCGGCGTCGACGAGGGCGCCTCGCACACCGAGCTGATGCTCACCGCCAAGGGCCCGAAGGTCATCGAGACCCACACCCGCCGGGCGGGCGACCGCATCGGCGAACTGACGCGCCGGGTCTACGGCATCGACATGGAGGCGTACACCCTCGGCCACCCCGCCGGGGTACTCGACGCGCTGACCGAGAGCCCCCGGCCCCGGCTGGGCGCCTCGGTCCGCTTCTTCGAGGCCGAGCCGGGCATCCTGCGGGAGGTGCGGGGCGCGGAGGAGGTGCGCGACAAGGAGGACGTCGTCGAGTTCTACGTCCAGTTCAAGGCCGGTGACCGCGTCCCGCCGCTGCGCTGGGCGCTCGACCGGGTGGGCCACGTGATGGTGGAGCGGCCGACCGCCCAGGAGGCGTTCGCCACGGCCACCGCGTACGCCGACAGCCTGGAGTGGGTCGTCGAGCCCGACACCGACGAGGTGCCGCAGCCCGGCGGCACCTCCGTCCCCGGCCACGAGATCGACCAGGCCGCCAAGTTCTACCCCGCGGGCTGACCTGCGGTAACCCTCCGGCGGCCGGAACGAACGAGGCGGTCGGGCCCTCGAATCTCAAGGGCCCGACCGCCTCGTCAGGGGACCGCGGGGAATCAGGCCACCGCGCGCAGGAGAAAACGCCCCCCAGAGGCCGTTTTCCCGGCTGCGCCCGGTTTGGTCCAGAATCCGTCTAGCGCTGGGGGCCGGGGGGCTGGGGGCTGGGGACAGTCACGCCGTAGTGCGCCCCGGCGCGAATTCCGGCGCGGACGCCCGGTGCCGTGCACGCCACGTTCACCGGAGCTGGTGAGTTTGCGCGCGCCGCCGGTTCCCGCATCGGTGCCCGGGAACTGTTCCTGTAGGCGGTGCGACGCCGGTGTCCCCAGGATCAGAAATCAGCGGCGCGCAGCAGCCACTGTCGCGGCGACGGGCCCGCCCGTGGGCGGCGGACAGTGGGACCCGACGCCCGGCCCCTACGGCGAGAGGCGTTCCGCACCACCGCCGCCACCGGCTCCGACCCTGTAGAACAACCCGCGCGAGGCGATGAGCCGATGCCCCACGCACCTGACACGGCCACACCGGAGCCCGAGGAAGAACCCCAGCCGTTCCCGATGCCCGCGCCGGGCGGCATGGGCCCGCCGCCGCAGTACCCGACGCTGCGCGACCAGTGCCCGGTCGTCCGGGTCACCACCCCGTTCGGTGCTCCGGCCTGGTACGTCACCCGCTACGACGACGTACGGAACCTGCTCGCCGACGACCGGTTCACCCGCCCGACCATCAACGACTGGCCGCTCGACCCGGACGCCGGCACCAAGGGCTGCCCCGGCCTGGTCACCATGATGGAACTCGACGGGGCCCGGCACACGGCGCTGCGCCATGCGCTGGCGGAGCCGTTCGGCACCCGTGCCACGCGGCAACGGCGGCCGGCCCTCCGCGCCACCGCCGACCGCCTGCTGGCGCGGTTCACCGACGCCGGGCCGCCCGGCGAGCTGGTGAGCGACTTCCTCGACCCCTTCCCGCTGCTGGTGATGTGCGAACTGGTGGGCATCCCCTACGAGGACCGGGCCCAGCTCCTCTCCCCGGCCGACGCCGCGCTCGGCGCACTGATCACCCTGCCGGAAGGCCGGGCGGCCACCCGCCAGTTGCGCGCCTACGCGGAATCGCTGCCGGCAAGCCGCCGCCGGGCGCCGGGCGACAACATCCTCACGTCGCTCGCCCACGCCTGTGACCGCGGAGTGGTGGACGAGGAAAGCGTGCTGGCCTTCGTGCTGTCGATGCTCGTGGCCGGTTACCGCACCAGCACCATGTTTCTGGCCAACGCCGTACCGGCCCTGCTGACGGAGCCGGACCGGTACGCGCGGCTGCTGCGCGACCGCTCGCTGCTGCCCGCCGCGGTCGAGGAACTCCTGCGCTTCCTTCCCGTACAGAACGGCGTCGTCGTCCTCCAGGCCCGGCAGGACGTCACGCTGCACGGGCGGACCGTCCGCGCCGGCGAGGCCGTGCTGCCCGTACTGGCCGCGGCCGACCGTGACGAACGCGTCTTCCCGGAGGCCGACCGGCTGGTATGTCCAGGCAACTGCTCCGGTCGGGGGCAGGGATTCCCGCGAAAGCCGGAAGCCGGCTTTCGGCGTTTCTCGTCGATGTGGGGGGCTGGGCAGCAGCGTTCTGCCTCCCCCCGGGGATCAACGCCGCAGTCGTCGAGTTGCTGGGCGGGGACTTGGATAGTGCTGCGACCGTACCCGGAACGGTGATCGCCCTCGCGGTCTTCTTCTGCTACGTGCCGGTCTGTACCTATTTCTGGGGTGCGACGCCGGGCAAGCTGGTTTTCCGCCTCAGGGTGATCAACTACAACACGGGTGAGCCGGTGTCCGTCGCGCGTTCCTGGGGCCGCTTCTTCCTGCATGCGCTGTTCGCCGTCATGTGCTGGGAGGTCCTCTTCTTGGTCGGCCACTTGTGGCTCCTGGGTGAAGAGGGCAGGCCCCTGCACGACAAGGCCGCGGGCACCACCGTGATCCAGCTCAGCCCACCGGGTGAGCCGGTCACCATCGCACGGCCGTGACGAGGAACGGCTCCGGCCCGGCGGGACCATGCGCGGAGCGGAAGAAAACCGGCTACGGCCGGCACCTCACCAAGCAGTCGTCCCAACCGGCCGGCTGATCCTCCACTACCGCCTGGCCCACGACAGGGAAACTCTCCCCGCCCGCTGCGAAGCCATGGTCCACCTGGCCAAGACCGACTAGACAGACAACATACTCGCGAACAGAGAACGGGAGGACCGGAGCTTGTCCCAGCCCGGTTCGTGGGACGCAGTCACGGTAGCCGACCGCTCCTCGCGGACGGCGGGCGTCTAATGATCTGTGTACTGCTCGTGCGAGGTCTCGGGCTGCCGTATCCACGCGGCCAGGAGCCGAAGCGCCTCTTCGGAGCTGGAGCCTGCCTCGGCGGTGTAGACACTCAGCCGCTGGTCCGGGTCGGCGGGCAGGGTGAGGGACTCGTAATGGAGGGTGAGCGGGCCGACGATCGGGTGATGGAAGTGTTTGCTGCCATGCGTGTGCCGATACACGTTCTGGTCGGCCCACCAGCGGCGGAAGTCGTCGTCCGCGATCGAGAGTTCGCCGACGAGTTCGGCCAGCAGCGGATCGTGGGGATGGCGTCCGGCGTCGCGCCGGAGCGAGGCGACAATGTCCTGGGCGTGGGTGTCCCAGTGGGTATACAGCGAGCGGGCGGTCTCGTCGCAGAACATGAACCGCACCAGGTTCCGCTCGCGGTGCGGCAGCGCGTCGAAGTCGGTGAGCAGCGCACGTGCCATCTGGTTGGAGGCAAGTACGTCCAGCCGTCTCCCCAGCACAAGGGCGGGGGTGTGCTCGAGGGTCCGGAGCAGGTCGCGCAGTCCCGGGCGGACCGGCTGCGGACGCGTCGCCGTGCGGCGCGGCCTGCCCGCGGCGGGCTTGGCGAGCTGGAACAGGTGGGTGCGCTCGACGGGATCGAGGCGCAGCGCGCGGGAGATGGCGTCCAGCACGGTCTCGGAGACGTTCAGCCGGCGTCCGCGTTCCAGGCGTACGTAGTAGTCGACGCTTACGCCCGCCAGTTGCGCGATCTCTTCGCGGCGCAGTCCTGGCACGCGCCGAGGGCCGCCGTCGTCGGGCAGGCCCGCCTGGCGCGGGGTGATCCGTGCCCGCCGGGAGCGGAGGAACTCACCGAGAGCTGTGTTGCGGTCCATGCCGTTCACGATAGGGCCCCAGATCGCCCCGACGGCCCGCGAAGGGGGGACTGACAGTCCCCGGTCCGGCTGTCCCCGGGGCGAAGCGGGCTCCCCAAAAGACGTTCGGCAGCCGATTCCGGTGCTGAAGTGGAACGTGCCGAGACCGACCGGGGCCCAACGCCCCGGTCGGCCTCTGTCCGCATCGCACGAAGGGAACTCCTGTGTCCGACACCAAGACATTCCTGATCACCGGCGTCAGCACCGGCCTGGGCCGCGCCCTCGCGCGCGCGGCGTTGGCCGCGGGCCACCGGGTGGTGGGCACGGTGCGCACGCCCGCCGACGCACGGGCCTTCGAGGCGCTCGCCGGCGACGCGCACGCCCGCATCCTGGACGTGACCGACCATGGCGCGGTGGACACGGTCGTGGACGAGACCGAGCGCGTCCTGGGCCCGGTCGACGTACTCGTCGCCAACGCCGGGTACGGCCATGACGGCCTCTTCGAGGAGTCGTCGATAGATGATCTTCGCCGGCAGTTCGAGGTGAACGTCTACGGAACCGTGGCGGTGATCAAGGCCGTGCTGCCGCACATGCGGGAGCGCCGTTCGGGCCACATCATCGCCGTCACCTCGATGGGCGGGCTGATCACCATGCCGGGCCTCAGCTTCTACCACGGCAGCAAGTTCGCGGTGGAGGGCATCCTCGAAACGCTCGGCAAGGAGGTCGCCGATTTCGGCATCCATGTCACCGCCGTCGAGCCGGGCAGTTTCCGGACCGACTGGGCCGGCCGCTCGATGGTCCGCGCACCCCGTGTGATCGCCGACTACGACGAGCTGTTCGAGCCGCTGCGCGCCCGGCGCGCCCACGGCAGCGGGCACCAGCCGGGCGACCCGGACAAGGCCGCGGCCGCGGTGCTGCGCATCGTGGCGGCCGACCAGCCGCCGACGCGCCTGCTGCTCGGCACCGACGCGCTTCGGCGCGTCCAGGCCGGCCGCGACGCCTTCGAGCGCGAGATGCTGGCATGGGCCGAACTCTCGGCCTCCACCGACTTCGACGACCTCAACCGGTCCGCCTGACGTCACTTGCTGTCGGGCCCCAGCGAGGGGCCACGACGGCGGCCGTCATCACCAAGCCGGCCCGCTCTTGGTCCACCACAGCCTGCCGGGATCCGCAGAGCCCGACTGCCGTGTCGTTTCGACGAGCGTGCCGTCGCCGCGGCGGACAGCAACGAAGAAGACCTGGACGATGCCGACTGCAAAGACCCGTCAGGCAGACGGGAGCGCCCTCGTAGGCCGGCTCATTGAAGCTGGGCCGACATGAGGGCTTGGAGGTGAGGGCGCGCTCGTTGGAGGTCATTTTCTCCCGATGTTTCGTCCGCAGATGCGTCGCTGATGAGCTATTACCGACCTTGTGGGTGTGATGTCGTCAGCGTGAGTCCGGTGGCGGCGAGACATCCGTCGATGAGGTCGGGTCGGTATTGAATCTCCCGGAGTCTGTGCCGTAGCACCCGCATCAGGTGCTCGGGGTCGGTGAAGGCGGTGTTGCACTGACCCGAGCGCCGCACCAGAGACCAGATGCCCTCGACCGGGTTCAGGTCAGGTGAGTACGAGGGCAGCTGGAAGGAGGTGATCCAGCCGTGGCCGTCGACGAAGTCCCGCAGGCGGGCGTCTAGGTGCACATTCAAGTTGTCCCAGACGAGCACCAGCGGCGCCTTGAGCTGCAGGTAGGCGGCGATCAGCAGGTCGCGATAGTCGGCCCAGGTGAAACTGCGCCGGCCGCCGCGCTTGTGGTCGGAATGCCGTTTGGGCCGGTAGATCAGACGCGAACGTTCACCGGGTTTGTAGCAGGCCAGGGCGGCGACGGAGAAACGGCGCTGGGACCGTCCCCGCACCTGGACCACGGGCGTGTGCCCACGCCGGGACCGGGTTTTGCGGGTCGGCGGCGTCATCGAGAACCCGGCCTCGTCCTCAAAGACGATGAAGGCTCCGAGCGCCGCCGCGGCGTTTCCACCTGTGGCCATGTGTCCTTCACCCAGCCGGTGACCTTCTCCTCGTCCCGCTCCACGGCCCGCCTCGCCGGGACCTGGTGGCTCCAGCCGTGCCGGTGGAGCATCTGCGCGACGGCCGAGAGCGTCATGGTCTTGTGGAACCGGCGTCCGATGAGCGTCTTGATGCGCTCCAGGGTCCAGGTCTGGTCCGGCCAGCCCTGTGCGACCGGCCCTTTGCCCAGCTCCTGTTCCAGCACCCTGAACAGGGTCTCACTCAGCCGTGGCCGGCCCGGGGAGCCCTTGGACTTGAGGGATTTGCCACCGCCGTCCTGCCGGCAGCGGCGCCACCGTTGCACCGATCGCACGCTGATCCGCAGTTGCCGCGCCACCAGGGCGTTGTCCTGTCCGGCGACGAACCTCTCGGCCGCTTCCATCCGGATACGCTCGCGAAATGCCCGGCGCTCGTCCGTCAGGCCACCACCTTGCGGATACCTCATGCCCTGCACATACCGCGACGACCATCACTCGTCAGCCCCCCGCGACACCACCCCTACAAGGTCAGTAGAGCCCTCACCAGGTGGGGTGGATTCTGGTGAGGCGGCGGGCCATCAGGGCGATCATCGCAATGTAGATCATGGCGGTGGAGCGGGCTGGGAGGGCCTCGTAGTCGCGGGCCAGGCGGCGGTTCAGGATCAGCCACCCCAGCGTTCGCTCCACGCACCACCTGCGCGGTTGCACGGTGAAGCCGCGGGCGCCGCCGGGGGCGAGGCGGGCGATTCCGAGGTCGATGCCGAGGCGGGCGGCGTGGTCGACGAGGTAGTCGCGGTCCGCCCAGCCCTTGCGGAGGGGGCGGCGGCCGCCCCTTCCAGCCCCTGGCCCCTGACCGTCATCTGCGGCCACAACCCTGACGCTCAGATCCGCGGGGGACGCCCCAGGCGCGTCATCTGCCACACCGTGCGCCACCTCATCGCCTTGCGGGGACTGCAAGGTTTGCGCAGTCCTTCCACGAAGCCGCCGCACCACGCTTTCAGCCCGCTGAGGGACCGGATGCGCGCCAGGGTGAGCACGATCCACACACCTAAAGCTTGTCCCGGATAAGCGCGTGAGCTGTGGCTTTGCCGACGGTACGGTCGTGCGATGGAGTCCGCGAGGTTGAATGAGTGCCCGTTGCACGGGGCCGGCCTGAGCCCTGACCACCTGGTCGGACAGCGGCTGGAGGGGATCGTCGCATCCTGGCACCGGCAGGATGGGGAAGCGTCGTCCTGCCCGCTGGATGTGTGGCTGATCGACGGGAATGGTATGGCCACGCGCGTGACGGCCGGCTCGGACTGGTGCCTGATCGTGGAGCGATCAGCCCCCTACGAGGGGTTCGACATGGGAGGCGCGGGCCGCGTCGAGGTGGCACCGGTCCGTGACGAGACGCCCTTCACCGCTCACCTCGGTGAGACGGTTCTGGCGGTACGGGAAGAAGCTGACGCGGTCACCGGACGGCTCGCGCTGGACATCACCTTCGAATCCGGCCGTCTCCGGTGCCAGAGCTGGGCTGGCGAACTGCGGCTGTCCACCTGCTGATCCATGCACCGGCATCGGCGAGATCCATGTGAAGATCTTGCGGTGCCCGGTGTGATCACGGCGTCGCAGCCGTCCTGGATCGGCCCGTTCACCGGGCTGAGCCCGCGCTGTTTCCGCAAGCTGGTTACCGCCCTGCGCCGCGACGCAACGGACTCGGTCCGGCGGGGCCGGCCGTGGATCCTTCCGCTGGAGGACCGGGTTCTGCTGGTCACGGTCTACTGGCGGACCAACTTGACGCTGCGCCAGCTCGGCCCGCTGTTCGGCAACTCGAAGTCCGCGGCCGACCGCATCATCAATCACCTTGGCCCCCTCCTCGCCCCCGGGCCGCGCCGACGGTTCCGCAAGGACACCGTGCTCATCGTGGACGGCACCCTGGTGCCCACGCATGACCACACGGTGGCCGAACAGTCGAAGGACTACCGCTATTCCACCAATCACCAGGTTGTCATCGACGCTGACACCCGGCTCGTCGTGGTGGTCGGCCAGCCCCTGCCCGGCAACCGCAACGACTGCAAGGCAGGGGAGCTGTCCGGCGCGAAGGCGGCCGTCGGCGATACAACCGTGATCGCCGATGGCGGCTACCGCGGCACCGGCCTGGTCATCCCACACCGCCGGGAACGCGGCCAGACCGAACTCCCGGCCTGGAAAGAGGAGCACAACCTCTCCCACCGCAAGGTCCGCGCCCGCGTCGAGCACACCTTCGCCCGGATGAAGAGCTGGAAGATCCCCCGCGACTGCCGCCTCAAGGACGAGGGCGTTCACCACGCGATGCTCGGCATCGCCCGCCTCCACAACCTCGCCCTGGCCGGGTAGACCGAGGGGTCCCGCCACGGAGCTGCCTGTCTCAGCTATTCGATCATTGCGGGACAAGCCTTTAGCGCACCATTACGGCGAATGGCACATTCAGCACGACGGGATGGCCGATGCCGCGGCCGTGGAAGCCGTCGTCGCCGTACGCGTCGCCGTGGTCGGCGCACAGGATGATCAGCCAGCGCTTCCGGGCGCTTACGGTGGTGATCAGGCGGTTGAGGTGGGCGTCGGCGTAGGCGAGGGCGGCCCGTTGGGAGGCGGCGGTGTCCTTCGCCTCGCCGAGGTAGTGCCCGTGGGGGACGTGGGTGGCCGAGACGTTGACGAACAGGAACAGCGGCCTCTCGCGGTAGGTGTCGGCGATGGCCAGGGCCTGGTCGACCTGGTGGCGGGTGGAGTCCGGCTCGGGGGAGCAGAACTCGGGCCGCCAGTGGTCCTCGTCGAAGAGGTCCGGCAGGACGGAGCCGAGGGGTGTCTCGCGGGAGAAGTAGGTGCCGCTGGAAGCCTGCGCTGGCGCGCGTTGGAATCATCCCTCCGCGGCCTGCGGGCGCGAAGTCGTGGCAGTGGAAGGCTGCGCACCGGGACGGTTTCCATGTGCTGCGGCATACGTACGCGTCGCTGGTCCTTGAGGCCGGCGAGTCTGTGGTGACCTTGGCCAGATGGCTGGGCCACTCGTCCTCGGTGATCACGCTCAGTCACTATGCTCACTTCATGCCGGAGGCCGGAGGCCGGGGGCAGGGGTGAGGGCGTCGGGCCATCGATGATTGCTCGGCGATCCGGCGGACGCTGTGGTTGAAGGTTGAAATCACCCAAACTTTCCCCATGGCCTTCCGGGGGGCTTCCGAGTAAAGGGGGTGACCGGAACGGGATTCGATGCGATCGTATCGGTATGCTTGCATCATTATCTGTGGACCGAATCGACCGCACGTCGCTGACCTGCGACGAAGCCCAGGAAGTAGCCTGATCCGCATGTTGTCCGAAGTCACCGCGACCCGCTATGTCACGCCCTTGCGTGAAGGCGGGTCGCTTCCGGGGATCGTCGAGGCCGACGATCTCGGTACGTACGTCATGAAGTTCACCGGGGCGGGGCAGGGGCGCAAGACTCTGGTCGCCGAGGTCGTCTGCGGGGAGCTGGGGCGCCGGCTCGGGCTGCGGGTGCCGGAGCTGGTGCGGATGCAGCTGGATCCGGTGATCGGGCTGAGCGAGCCCGACCAGGAGGTGCAGGAGCTGCTGAAGGCCAGTGGCGGGCTGAACCTGGGGATGGACTATCTGCCGGGGTCTCTCGGGTTCGATCCGCTGGCCTTCGAGGTGTCCGCTCGGGAGGCGGGCCGGGTGGTGTGGTTCGACGCGTTGATCAACAACGTGGACCGGTCGTGGCGCAACCCGAATCTGCTGGTCTGGCACGGTGAGCTGTGGCTGATCGACCACGGCGCCACGATGATCTGGCAGCACAACTGGCCCACCGCCGAGAAGTCGGCCGCCAAGCCGTACGACGCCTCCGACCACGTGCTGGCGAGCTTCGGGCCGGACATCGAGGCCGCGGCGGCCGAGTTCGCGCCGCTGGTCACCGAGGAGCTGCTGACCGAGGTCACGGCCGCGGTGCCGGACGAGTGGCTGGTGGGCGAGCCCGGATTCGACTCGCCCGACGAGCTGCGCGGTGCGTATGTGCGGGCCCTGCTGGGCCGCGCCCCGGTGATCGGTGAGCGGATCAAGGTCGGGGAACCCACGAAGGACGGGCCCTCGCGGGTGCCGGGCTGGCTGGCGACCGAGTTGCCGCGGAGGGCAGTGAAGTGAGCGGCCTGCACAACGGACGTGACGTGTTCGAGTACGCCCTGCTCAAGGTCGTACCGCGGGTCGAACGCGGGGAGATGATCAACGCGGGGGTGGTCGTGTACTGCCGCGCCCGGCGCTTCGTGGAAGCGCGTACGTATCTGGACGAGGGGCGGTTGCGGGCACTCGACGCGCACGTCGACGTCGACGGGGTCAGGGCGGCTCTGCGTGCCGTCGAGGGGATCTGCGTGGGCGGCGAGCGGGCCGGGCAGGCTGCGGGTGACGACGCGGGGCGGCGCTTCCGGTGGCTGATCGCGCCGCGCAGCACCGTGGTCCAGCCCGGGCCGGTGCACACCGGGCTGACCGTGGATCCGTCCGGGGAGGCGGAGCGGCTGCTCGAACTGCTGGTGAGGTGAGCGGGACGGCCGCCGGTCCGTAGGGTCCGGCGGCCGCCCTGAAGTGCGCGGGCGCGCCGGAGAGGCGTTGACAGGGGGTGGCCGGGCTTCTAGCGTCACCCCTGCTGAAGCTACTAAGCGGTTGCTCACCCGAGGTTGCGGTGCGGCGGACCGCTCGTCGAGGTTTCGAGGGTGAGGAGAACCCCGCATGTCCACCACCGAGCAGCGCGTAGCCATCGTGACGGGCGCGGCCCGCGGCATCGGCGCGGCCACCGCCGTACGCCTGGCCGCCGAGGGCCGCGCCGTCGCCGTCCTCGACCTGGACGAGGCGGCCTGCAAGGACACCGTCGAGAAGATCACCGCGGCCGGTGGCAAGGCGCTGGCCGTGGGCTGCGACGTCTCGGACGCGGAGCAGGTGGAGGCGGCGGTCGCGCGGGTCGCGGCGGAGCTGGGCGCGCCGACCGTGCTGGTCAACAACGCGGGCGTACTCCGTGACAACCTGCTGTTCAAGATGAGCGACAGCGACTGGGACACCGTCATGAACGTGCACCTGCGGGGCGCGTTCCTGATGTCGCGCGCCTGTCAGAAGCACATGGTCGACGCCAAGTTCGGCCGGATCGTCAACCTCTCCTCCAGCTCGGCGCTCGGCAACCGCGGGCAGGTCAACTACTCGGCCGCCAAGGCCGGCCTCCAGGGCTTCACCAAGACCCTCGCCATCGAACTGGGCAAGTTCGGCGTCACCGCCAACGCCGTCGCCCCCGGATTCATCGTCACCGACATGACCGCCGCCACCGCCGAGCGCGTCGGCATGGGCTTCGAGGACTTCCAGGCCGCGGCCGCCACCCAGATTCCCGTCCAGCGCGTCGGCCGGCCCGAGGACATCGCCAACGCCATCGCCTTCTTCACGGGCGAGGCGGCCGGCTTTGTCTCCGGCCAGGTCATGTACGTCGCCGGCGGACCGCTCAACTGACACCGGAGGTGACGAAGATGACCGCACAGGACAAGCCGCTGCCCCCGCTCTCCGGCAAGGCGGCGCTGGTCACCGGCGCCAGCCGGGGCATCGGGTACGGCATCGCGCGGGCGCTCGTGGCGCGCGGCGACAAGGTCTGCATCACCGGCCGCAACGAGGACGCCCTCAAGGAGGCCGTCGAGACGCTGGGCGCCGACCGCGTGATCGGCGTCGCGGGCAAGGCGCACGACGAGGCGCACCAGGGCGTCGCCGTCGAGCGCGCCATGGAGGCGTTCGGCCGGGTCGACTACCTCGTCAACAACGCCGGTACGAATCCGGTCTTCGGCCCGATCGCGGACCTCGACCTGAACGTCGCCCGCAAGGTGTTCGAGACCAACGTCGTCTCCGCGCTGGGCTTCGCGCAGCGCACCTGGCACGCGTGGCAGAAGGACAACGGCGGCGCGATCGTCAACATCGCCTCCATCGCCGGCGTCTCCGCCTCGCCCTTCATCGGCGCGTACGGCATGAGCAAGGCCGCGATGATCAACCTGACGTTCCAGCTGGCGCACGAGTTCGCGCCGGTGGTACGGGTCAACTCCATCGCCCCCGCGGTGGTCAAGACCAAGTTCGCGGCCGCGCTGTACGAGAACCGCGAGGAGGAGGCGGCGGCGGGCTACCCGATGGGGCGCCTCGGCGTCCCGGAGGACATCGGGGGCGCGGCGGCGTTCCTGCTGTCCGACGCCGCCGGCTGGGTCACGGGGCAGACGCTCCAGGTCGACGGCGGGCTGTTCCTCAACGCGGGTGTCTGAGACCTGAGAGACAGCGCCGCAAGGGCAGGCAGGGGGCGCGAGCAGCAAGCGCGTGCCGGTATGTGCGCCCGCGCGCGGAAGGTCCGGCGGCGCTTGCGTTGATGTGCACTTCAAGAGGCAGGGTCTGCGGTGCCGGTCCGGAGGGGACCGGCACCGCAGCCGTTCCGGGCCGGGTGTCCGCGTACGGGCTCGCGACGCGCCTCTCGAAGGAGACCCACCATGCGCTACCGCACCCTCGGCGGCAGTACGGGGCCCATGATCAGCACTCTGTGCCTGGGCACCCTGCCGTTCGGCACCACCGTCGACGAACCGACCGCGTTCGCCGTCCTCGACCGCTTCGCCGAGGCAGGCGGCACCTTCCTGGACACCGCCGACAACTACGCCTGCTGGGTGCCGGGCGCGACCGGCGACGAGAGCGAGCTGCTGCTCGGGCGCTGGCTGCGCAGCCGGGGCGCCAGGGACCGTACGGTCCTGGCCACCAAGGCCGGCGCCCGCCCCGACCCGTCCCGCGGTCCCGAGTGGCCCGCCAACCTGGAAGGACTGGGCGAGAAGTCCGTACGGAACGCGATCGACGGCAGTCTGCGGCGGCTCGGCACCGACCGGGTGGATCTGTACTACGCCCACGTCGAGGACCGGACCGTGCCGCTGGAGGAGACCGTCGGAGTGCTCGCGGACTTGGTGCGGGACGGCGCCGTGGGCGTCCTCGGGGCCAGCAACCACGCCACGTGGCGGCTCGCCGAGGCCCGCCACCTCGCGGGCGCGCGGAATCTGCCCGGCTTCCGCGCCGTACAGCAGCGGCACACCTACCTGCGGCCCCGGTACGACGCGGAGTCCGGCCTCCAGCGGGAGACCGACGGAGAACTGCTCGACTACGCCGCCGCACACGACGATCTGACGCTGCTCGGCTACTCGACGCTGATGCACGGCGGATACGCGCGGCCGGAGGAGCCGCTGCCCGAACGGTACGACCACCCCGGGTCGGTGGCGCGGCTGCGGGTCGCCCAGGAGGTCGCGGCGGAGGCCGGGGCCACCGTGAACCAGGTGGTGCTGGCCTGGCTGACGGGTGGCCGGGTGCCGGTCGTACCCGTCCTCGGTGTGAGTTCGGTGACACAGCTGGACGAGTGCCTGGCGGCGCTGGATCTGCAACTGGACGCGGCGCAGCGGGCGCGGCTCGACACGGCGTGAGCGGGTGCGGGCCGGGTAGGAGCCGGACGGAGACCGGGCGGGAGCCGGGCGCGGGGCGGGGTGCGGGCGTTGTCAGTGGTCGCCGGTAAGTTCGTTGCCGAGAACGGATCGCACACCGGAGGTTGCTCAGTGATGACCGACATGCTGCCCGAGTCCTGGCGCGGCGTCCTCGGCGAGGAGTTGGAGAAGCCCTACTTCAAGGAGCTCACCGAGTTCGTCGAGCAGGAGCGGGCGAAGGGGCCGGTCTACCCGCCCCGCGAGGAGGTCTTCGCGGCCCTCGACGCCACCCCGTACGACCAGGTCAAGGTGATGATCCTGGGGCAGGACCCGTACCACGGCGAGGGCCAGGGACACGGGCTGTGCTTCTCCGTTCGGCCCGGCGTCAAGACGCCGCCGTCGCTGCGCAACATCTACAAGGAGATGAAGGAGGAGCTGGGCCACCCGGTCCCGGACAACGGGTACTTGATGCCCTGGGCCCGCCAGGGCGTGCTCCTGCTGAACGCGGTGCTGACGGTACGGGCGGGCGAGGCCAACTCGCACAAGGGCAAGGGCTGGGAGAAGTTCACCGACGCGGTGATCAGGGCGGTCGTCTCCCGTCCCGACCCGGTGGTGTTCGTGCTCTGGGGCAACTACGCGAAGAAGAAGCTGCCGCTGATCGACACGGAGCGGCACGCGGTGGTGGAGGGCGCGCACCCCTCCCCGCTGTCCGCGAAGAAGTTCTTCGGGTCCCAGCCCTTCACCCGGATAAACGAGGCCGTCGCCGCGCAGGGCCACACCCCGATCGACTGGCGGATCCCCGACCTGGGCTGAGCCGGGCGGCCGCGGCGTGCCGCGCACACCGCGCGGTACCGCCGGGCGCCGGTTAGCGTCGGGGAAAGCAGGCCCGACGTGGCGCGGACGAGGGCGGGAGAGTGCGGCGGTGGACGATCAGCGTGCGAGGGCCGGCGGCGATGTCGTCCTGACCCGCATCGGGCAGGCGGTCATGCTGCACCGGGGCGGCGACCGGGAGGAGGCCCGCAACCGCCTGGCGCGGCTCTGGGCCGAGATCGGTCCGGACGGCGACCCGTTCCACCGCTGCACGCTGGCCCACTACCTCGCCGACACGCAGGACGACCCGGCCGACGAGCTGGACTGGGATCTCACCGCGCTCGAAACGGCACGGCAGGCGAAGGGCGCTTCGGCGGCGGACCGGGACGGGGAGCGGGCGGCGTCGGCGGGCCGGTCCGTTCCGGCGGTGGCGGCGCTGCTGCCCTCCCTCCACCTGAGCCTCGCCGCCGACTACGCCGCCCTGGACCGCCACGGCGAGGCTCGCGCCGAACTGGACCGGGCCCGGCAGACGGCCGCACCGCTGGCCGACGACGAGTACGGCCGCGGCGTGCGGCAGGCGATCGAGCGGCTGGGGATCCGGATCGCGGGCTCGGGTGGGGTGGATGGGGGAGGAGAGGCCGACGGGCCGGGCGGTGGGCCCGGGGACGGCACGAGGGACGGTACGGGAGGCGCCGGGGGCTCCGAGGACTCAGGGGGGACGGGTGGTGCGGGTGATGCGGGCGGTGGGGAAGGTCAGTCGCCGTAGACGTCGCGGCAGAGGGTGTCGGCCCGGTCGTCGTCCTGCCAGCGCCCGTATTCGCGCGCCAGCTTGCACAGGCCCGGAGCCGGGGCGGCCGGGCGGCGGTTCTCGGCGCGCGGCCACGGCGGACCGTACCGGCGGGAACCGGGAGCCTTGGGCTTGCCCCGTACACCCCGGTCGACGTCCTTTCCCTTCTTCTTGCCCGTCGCCGCGGGTTCCGGCCGCTGTGGCCGCTGGGCTCCTGGCGCGGGAGGCCGGGCGGGCGCCGACCGCTGCGCGGCGGCTGCGGACGGCGTCGTCGGCCGCTTGCGCGCCGGGGGCCGGCTGACTTCCGGACCGTTGGGCTCGACGGAAGGGGCGGGCAGCGCGGGGCGCGGCAGGAGACTCTCGGGGGCCGGGCGGTGGGCGACGGTGACACAGCCGGTGGTGACGGCCGCCGTCGTCAGCATGAGGACCGCCGCTGCGGGAATACGGAACACCGGCCAACTCTGCCGACATCGGCTGCCGTTGGGAAGGCCCCGCAGGGGTGAACGTGACGGACGGTGTTGACCCGGAGTCGGCTGCATGCAGGCATCAGGCATCAGGCATGCAGGGCGTGCAGGCATCGAGGCACCCGGGCACTGAGGCGGCCAGGCAGGGCCGGGCGCCCGCTGTCCGCCCCCAGACCGTGGAGGACGCGACCGGGCCAGGTGCCACCACGTCGTGTCGGCCCGGAGGCTGCCGGCCGCCCACGACGCGTACGAGCGTGCCCGCGACGCGCACACGCGGTGGTCGGCCGCCACGGACCAGGGAGATCGCCGTGCGCCGGGCGGCACGTATGCTTCCGGGGCGCCGGGGACACCACCGGCGTGCCCGGCTCGATGACCGTACGGCATCAAGGCGGGCGGCAACATCGGCACGTCCGGCGCGCCGGTCCGCGCAGGCGGCCCGCAGCGGCGGCGTAACCCAGGGAGTACGCGTGAAGGTCGGCTGCATCGGACTCGGCGACATCGCACAGAAGGCGTATCTGCCGGTGCTCGGCGCGCAGCCCGGTGTCGAGCTGCACCTTCAGACCCGTACCCCGGCCACCCTGGAGCGGGTCGCCGGAACGTATCGCCTGCCGGCCGGCCAGTGCCACACCGACCTGGACGGGCTGCTCGCCGCCGGCCTGGACGCGGCGTTCGTGCACGCTCCCACCACCGCGCACCCGGAGATCGTCGGCCGCCTCGTCGAGGCGGGAGTGCCCACCTATGTCGACAAGCCGATCGCCTACGAGCTGGCCGAGACCGAGCGCATCGTGCGGCTTGCCGAGGAGCGCGGCGTCAGCCTGGCGGTGGGTTTCAACCGCCGCTTCGCCCCCGGCTACGCGCAGTGCCTGGAGCACCCCCGCGACCTGATCCTGATGCAGAAGAACCGGGTCGGCCTGCCGGAGGACCCGCGTTCGCTGGTGCTGGACGACTTCATCCATGTGGTCGACACGCTGCGTTTCCTGGCGCCCGGCGCCGTCGATCACGTGAACGTGCGGGCGAAGCTCCAGGACGGTCTGATGCACCACGTGGTGCTGCACCTCTCCGGCGACGGCTTCAGCGCCATCGGCAGCATGAACCGCCTCAGCGGTTCCGCGGAGGAGATCCTCGACGTGTCGGGCCAGGACACCAAGCGCCAGGTCGTCAACCTCGCCGAGGTCATCGACCACAAGGGGCAGCCGAGCGTGCGGCGGCGCGGCGACTGGGTGCCGGTGGCCCGGCAGCGCGGCATCGAGCAGATCGTCCTCGCGTTCCTGGACGACGTGCGGGCGGGCAGGTTCGTCTCGGCGGAGGACGCGCTCCGTACGCATGAGCTGTGCGAGCGGGTGATCCGTGAGGCGCTGGCACAGGGAGCGTGAGGCCACGCGCCCGACGGCTGTGACCAGCGTCTTGGGGGCGTGTGTGGTGCTTGCGGCGATCGGACGTGCCGCCGGTGTCGTCCGTGTCGTCCGTCGGAGGCGTCCGCACCGTCAGGCAGGCGGCCAGGTGCGCAGGGCCATGTCGGCCACCTGCTGGAGTTCCTCGCGGGTGGCGCCGCCGACGGCCTGGACGGCGATGCCGTTGGCGACGGTCATGATGTAGCGGGCGAGCAGCCCGGGATCGGTGCCGGGCGGCAGGTCGCCTTCGGCGACGGCCTGCCGGAACCGGTCGCGGAGCTGGGAAGTGCCCTCTTCGCGCCAGGCGACGAGGGCGTCGCGGGCGGCGCGTCCCGGGTCGCCGGAGGCCAGGGAGGCCTGGACGCCCAGGCATCCGGCGGGACAGCCGGGCTGGGTCGTGGTCCGGACGGAGCCGTTGAGGAACGCGGTGGCCACCTGCCGGGCGGTCGGCTCCTGCAGAGCGCGGGCTCCGTACGAGGCGGGGCCTTCGGAGTAGCGCTCCAGAGCCTTGCGGAACAGGTCCTCCTTGTTGCCGAAGGCCGCGTACATGCTGGTGCGGGTGATGCCCATGGCGTTGGTCAGGTCGGTGAGGCTGGCGCCCTCGTATCCCTGTTCCCAGAAGACCCGCATGGCCTGTTCGAGGGCCGTGTCGGCATCGAAGCCTCTCGGCCGGCCGACCGGTCCCTTCCGTCGCGTCTCCATGGCCGCAACCCTACCTCTTCCGTACCGGGCGGTGCAGATGTGCTACGTCCCCATTCCGCATCGATCGGTACGGAAGTGGGCGGAGGTCATCCCCATGGGACAGCTCGAAGGCAAGGCCGCGGTCATCGCCGGCGGGCACACCGGGATCGGCCTGGCCAGCGCCGTACGGCTGGCGGCCGAGGGCGCGCACGTGTTCATCATCGGCCGGCGCAGGGCCGAACTGGACGCGGCCGAGGAGACCATCGGCTCGGCACGGGCCACCGCCGTCGCCGGTGACATCACGAACCTGGCCGACCTGGACCGCCTCTACGACGCGGTCCGTGCCCGGGGGCGGGGCCTGGACGTCGTCTTCGCGAACGCGGCGACCGCCTCGCTCGCGACGCTGGAGCAGGACACCGAGGAGCAGATCGACCGGACCTTCGCGGTCAACGCGCGGGGCACGCTGTTCACCGTGCAGAAGGCGCTGCCGCTGCTCAACGACGGCGCCTCGGTGATACTGAACGCCTCCACCGCGGCCGGCAACGGCACGGAGGCGTTCGGCGTGTTCGCGGCCTCCAAGGCAGCCGGCCGGTCTTTCGCCCGCACCTGGGCCGACGAACTGAAGGGGCGCGGCATCCGGGTCAACGCCGTCTCGCCGGGTCCGGTCGACACCACCGGGATCACGGACCTGTTCGGCGAGGAGAGCGCGCCCGGCGTCCGGGCGCACCTCGCCGCAGGCGTCGCGATGGGCCGGACGGGACGTCCGGAGGAGGTCGCCGCGGCGGTCGCCTTCCTCGCCTCCGAGCAGAGCAGCTACGTCCTCGGCGCCAACCTCTATGTCGACGGCGGGGAGAATCAGATCTGACGCTTCCTTCCCGCTCTCTGGGGAGTCATGAGCGGTCCCGTCCCGGCACGCGCCCCCGGCGCGCAGAGAGCGCGCGGATTCCCTTCGCCACCGCGTACGCGCCGAGCGCCGCCATCGCTCCGTACAACGCCCAGTCACCGAGACGCGCGTACGGGCTCGTGCCCTCGGCCAGCGGGACGTCGTACACGGCTGCCGCACCGCGCTCGGTGCCGAGCCGGTCGCCCACCGGCTCCCCACGCGGGCCGTACACCGCGCTGACCCCGGTCAACGTGGCGTGCGCCATCGGCCGCCAGGTCTCGGCGGCGCGCAGCGCGGCCAGCGAGGCGTGCTGCGCGGGCGCCCAGCTCTCCTGGAAGGTCGACGTGGAGGACTGCGCGACCAGCAGCTGTGCGCCGTCGCGCACCAGTTGGCGGCTCATGTCCGGGAACGCCGACTCGAAGCACACCAGCGGCCCCACGCGCAGTCCGCCCGCCGAAGCGACGGGCATCAGTTCCTGCCGGGTGCCGCGCATGCGGTTCTGGTCGGCGGCCTTGCCGACGTGCGTCGCCCAGCCCAGTACGGAGCGGAGCGGGATGTACTCGCCGAAGGGGACCAGCCGCATCTTGTCGTAGCGGTGGCCGGTCGCGCCGTGCGGGCCGACCAGGACGGAACTCTTGTAGATGCCGGGTTGGCCGGCGTGCCGACCGTCGACGTTCACCAGGAGGTCGGCGCCCACGTCCCGGGAGAGCGCGCCGAGCCGGGCCGCCATGGCCGGGCTGCGGGTCAGGTCGCGGTTGACGCTGCTCTCGCCCCAGACCACCAGCTGGACGCCGCGTCCCGCGAGCGAGCGGGTCAGCGCCTCGCCGCGCGCTATCCGCGCTTCGGCGCCCACGACTTCGCCCGGCTGGACGACGCCGATACGGACGCTGCCCGCCGCCCGCGGCACCGGCGCCCACAGCCATGCCGCGCCGCCGCCGACCGCGCAGACAAGGAGGCCCGCCACAGCCGGGACGCGGGCACGTGGCAGGGCGACGAGTACGACGAGCGCGGTGTTGACGGCCACGATGACCAGGCTCAGCAGCCACACCCCGCCGATGGACGCGAGCCGCAGGGCAGGCGGCACCTGCCACTGGCTGGCTCCCAACAGCCCCCAGGGGCCGCCCAAGTACTCCCAGGACCTGACCAGTTCGACCATCAGCCAGCCGGACGGTACGAGGACGAGGGCCGCTGCACACCGGCGTACGCCCGGCGCGCCGTGCAGCAGGCTCCGTACGAGCACGCCCCAGGGCGCCCACAACAGCCCGAGCAGCGCCGCCAGGACGAGGATGAAGATGTGCAGGCTCGGCAGCAGCCAGTGGTGCACCGCCAGCATGAACCCGGCGCCGCCGAGCCAGCCGTCCAGCGCCGCCCGGCGGTTCGTACGGGCCGAACGCGCCAGCAGGAGCCACGGGACGAGGGCGAGGTACGCCAGCCACCACAGCGCGGGCGCCGGAAACGCCAGCGCGGGCAGCGCTCCGGCCGCGACCGCGGCGGCACCGCGTCCCCAAGGCGACGCGAGCGCCTTCTCCCACCAGCCGGCCGCCTTCCGCATACCGCTCCCTCCGTCGGACGTCGGACCGCAGCACCCAGTGTGCGCGCGTCGGCCGATCATGGACAGCAGGCGGGCGCGGCCCGTCAGCCACCCGCCGGTACCAACTGCCGCCACTTCTCGTGGACGACGACCTCACTCAGCCGCCAGCCCTCGGCGGCACGGCGGGCGGCGAAGGCGTAGCGGCCCGCGCAGGTGTAGTTCGGGGCGGCCGACGCGCCGGTGTTCGCGCCGGAGTGCGGATCGGCGGCCGCGCCGGGTGGCGCGTCGTGCGGGCCCGCGAGGCGCATCGGGTTGAGGTAGTCCGCCTGCACGGTGGCCGTGTCGCCGGGCGCGCCGCCGTCGCGCAGCTCGATGCCGATCCGCCGGTTGACGATCAGATGCTGGCGTACCGGGAAGCGCCGCATCATCTCGGCCAGCCAGCCCGCGACGTCGGTGACGCTGCCCGCGATGCCGCCTGCCGAGCGGTAGTCGACGCGCCCCTCGGGGACGAACAGGGCCCGGTAGGCCGTCCAGTCGCCGTCGTCCACGGCGATCGCGTAGCCGGTGACCAGGTCGTCGATGGCGAGGCGGTCCATGACAGTGGTGTGTTCCACACGCTGGGTCATCGCCTCAGTGTTCGGCATGCGTGCGTCCCCGCCAAGGGCCGGGGCGCGGTACGCGGTGGGCCGGGACGCGGCACGGCCGTGGGCCCCGCCCGGAGGCGGGGCCCACGCGGGCGGGCGGTCTGCCGGTCAGCGGGCCGAAGCCGGTGCCGCCGCTTCGTTTGCCGCCCGTTCGGCCGAGGTCTGCGCCTGCTCGAACTGGGTGCGGTACAGCTCTTCGTAGCGCCCGCCCGCCGCGAGCAGCGCGTCGTGGGTGCCGCGCTGCACGATCCGGCCGTCCTCGACCACCAGGATCAGGTCGGCGGCCCGTACGGTCGACAGGCGGTGCGCGATGACCACGGACGTACGGCCTTCCAGCGCCTCGGCCAGTGCCTCCTGCACCGCCGCCTCGGAGGTGTTGTCCAGATGCGCGGTGGCCTCGTCCAGGATCATCACGCGCGGCCGGGCCAGCAGCAGACGGGCGATGGTCAGCCGCTGCCGTTCACCGCCGGAGAGCCGGTAGCCGCGCTCGCCGACCACCGTGTCCAGGCCGTCGGGCAGCGAAGCGATCAGGCCGTCCAGGCGGGCGCGGCGCAGCACGTCCCACAGCTCGTCCTCGCCCGCCGCCGGCCTGGCCAGCAGCAGGTTCTCGCGGATCGTGTCGTGGAAGAGGTGCCCGTCCTGGGTCACCATGCCGAGGGTGTCGCGGATCGAGTCGGCCGTCAGGTCGCGTACGTCCACGCCGGCGAGCCGTACCGCGCCGGCGTCCGCGTCGTACAGGCGCGGCAGCAACTGCGCGATCGTCGACTTGCCCGCTCCCGAGGAGCCGACCAGGGCGACCATCTGGCCGGGTTCCGCGCGGAAGGAGACGTCGTGCAGCACCTCGGCGCCGCCCCGCGTGTCGAGGGACGCCACCTCTTCGAGGGAGGCGAGGGAGACCTTGTCGGCCGACGGGTAGCCGAAGCGTACGGAGTCGAACTCCACCGAGACCGGCCCGTCCGGCACCGCGCGGGCGTCCGGCTTCTGCTCGATCAGCGGCTTCAGGTCGAGCACCTCGAAGACCCGCTCGAAGCTGACCAGCGCGCTCATCACCTCGGTGTGCGCGCCGGACAGGGCCGTCAGCGGCGCGTACAGGCGGGTCAGCAGCAGGGCCAGCGAGACGATGGCGCCGGTTTCGAGGTGGCCGCGCAGCGCCAGGAAGCCGCCGAGGCCGTAGACGACGGCCAGCGCGAGGGCGGAGACCAGGGTGAGCGCGGTGACGAAGTACGTCTGGACCATGGCGGTACGGACCCCGATGTCCCGCACCCGGCGGGCCCGCGCGGCGAATTCGGCGGACTCCCTGGCCGGGCGGCCGAACAGCTTGACGAGGGTGGCGCCCGGCGCGGAGAACCGCTCGGTCATCTGCGTACCCATCGCGGCGTTGTGGTCGGACGCCTCCCGGCGCAGCCCGGCCAGCCGGCGGCCGACGCGGCGGGCGGGCAGCACGAAGACCGGCAGCAGCACCAGCGCGATCAGCGTGATCTGCCACGACAGACTCAGCATCACCGCGAGCGTCAGCAGGAGTGTCACGACGTTGCCGACCACACTGGACAGCGTGTCGCTGAATGCCCGCTGCGCGCCGATCACATCGTTGTTCAGGCGGCTGACCAGGGCACCCGTCCGCGTACGGGTGAAGAAGGCGACCGGCATCCGCTGCACGTGGTCGTAGACGGTGGTCCGCAGGTCGAGGATCAGTCCTTCGCCGAGGCCCGCCGACAGCCGCCGGGTCAGCAGGCCGAGCCCCGCCTCCGCCAGCGCGATGGCGGCGATCAGCCCGGCCAGTTTCAGGACGGTGCCGGACGCCTCGCCGCCGTCGATGGCGTCGACCACCCGGCCGGCGAGCAGCGGGGTGGCGACCGCCAGCACGGCGGCCACCGTGCTCAGCACCAGGAACCAGGTGAGCGAGCGTCGGTGCGGCCGGGCGAAGGCGACGATCCGCCGCAAGGTGGAGCGGGAGAACGGGCGCTTGCCCTGTTGCGCGTACGAGGCACTGTGCAGTGAGTGCCAGGCGGTGACTTCCATGTCCATCGCGGTCCTCCGGGGCGGCGTGGTCGGCACGTTGTCGATCGCGGGCCGTGGTGACCGGCGACATGCCAGAAGCTATGACCTCAACCAATGTTGAGGTCAAGGGATTCCCTTGTCGGCGCGCCGGGAGCCGGGCGGAGTGGTGTGCTGGCGGGTGTACGGGGTGGTGCGTGCGCCGGGCGTACGGACTGATGCGTACGCCCAGCGCACGGAGTGGTGTGCACGCCCGGCGTGCGCAGGGCGTCCGACGCCTCAGGCGTCCGCGGCGCGCCGCCACGCCGCGGACCGCAGCAGCCGTAGCCCGTTGAGGCCGACCAGGACGGTCGATCCCTCGTGCCCGAGCACGCCCAGCGGCAGCGGCAGGTGACCGGCCAGGTCCCAGGTGACCAGCGCGCCGATGCACACGGACGCGATGACGAGGTTCTGCACCACCAGTCGGCGCGCCCGGCGGGAGAGCGCGACGACCGTCGGCACCGCCCCGGCCTCGTCGCGTACCACCACCGCGTCGGCCGTCTCCAGCGCCAGGTCGGATCCCACCCGGCCCATGGCGACGCCGCTGTGCGCGGTGGCCAGCGCGGGCGCGTCGTTCACCCCGTCGCCGACCATGAGTACCTTCGCCCCGTCGTCCTGCCAGGCACGGACCGCGGCCACCTTGTCCTGCGGCAGCAGCCCGGCCCGTACGTCCGTGATGCCGCATTCCTCGGCCGTACGGCGGGCGGCGCGGACGTTGTCGCCGGTCAGCAAGGTCACGCCGGCTTCGGATGCCGGCCCGGCTCCCACTCCGGAGCCGCCTTCGGCCCCCGTCAGGCGGTGCAGCCGGGCCACCGCTTCGGGGGCGCCCGGGCGGAGCCGGTCGGTGAGGGCCAGTACGGCGACGGGCACGCCGTCCAGGAGGACAGCCACCGCTGTGTGCCCGGTGGCCTCGATCTCCGACGCGACGGCGCGCGCCCCGCGCAACTGTTCCTCAGTGAGCCCTTCCCCGCTCCCTGGCGCCCCCGCGCTCAGCAGCGCGGCGGGGCTGCCGACCCGTACGGTGCACCCGTCGACGACGGCGTGCACGCCCCGTCCCGGCGTGGACGAGAACTCACACGCGCCGGGCACCCGCAGGCCGCGCTCCCGCGCGGCCGCGACCACCGCCCGGGCGATCGGGTGTTCGCTGGGCTGCTCCGCCGCGGCGGCGAGCGCGAGGGCGCGCGCCTCGTCCGTACCGCTGTCGCCCGGCACCGGTGAACGCACCCCGGCCACGCGCGGCGCGCCCTCGGTGAGCGTGCCGGTCTTGTCCAGCGCGACCCGGGTCACCGCCCCCAGCCGCTCCATCGCCGCAGCCGACTTGACCAGGACGCCGTGCCGCCCCGCGGTGGCGATCGCGGACAGCAGCGGGGGCATGGTGGCCAGCACGACCGCGCAAGGTGATGCCACGATCATGAAGGTCATGGCACGCAGCAGGGTGGTGGTGAAGTCCGCGCCGAAGAACAGCGGCACCGCGAACAGGGCGAGGGTCACGGCCACCACCGCGGCGGAGTACCGCTGTTCCACCTTCTCGATGAACACCTGGGTGGGCGCCTTCGTCCGGCCGGCTTCCTCGACCATGGCCACGATGCGGGCGATCGCCCACTCGGTGGCATCCTTGCCGACCCGTACCCGCAGCGCGCCGGTGCCGTTCAGCGTTCCCGCGAACACCTCGTCGTCCGGGCCCTTGGCCACCGGCAGCGGCTCGCCCGTGATGGTGGCCTGCTCCACCTCGCTCGCGCCGGCCAGCACCGTGCCGTCGGCGGGCAGCCGCTCTCCGGGGCGTACGAGCACCGTGTCGCCCACCCGCAGCGCGGCCGCCTCGACGGTCTCTTCCCGGCCGTCGGGTGCCAGCCGTACGGCGGTGGAGGGCGCGAGGTCGAGCAGGCCGCGCACGGAGTCCTCGGTGCGCCGGGTGGCCAGGGCCTCCAGAGCGCCGGACACCGCGAAGATCACGATGAGCAGGCCGCCGTCGAGGAACTGCCCGATCCCCGCCGCGCCGATCGCCGCGACAACCATCAGCAGATCGACGTCGAGGGTGCGTTCGCGCAGTGCCTGGAGGCCCGCGAGGCCCGGTTCCCAGCCGCCGGCCGTGTAGCACACCGCGTACAGCGGGCCCCACGCCCACGCCGGGGCGCCCGCCAGGTCGAGGGGGAAGGCGAGCAGGAACGCGAGGGCGGAGAGGGCCGCCCAGCGCACCTCCGGGAGAGCGGAGAGGCGGGTGCGGCGCGGTCGGGGCGGGGGAGCGGGTGCCGTCAGGGCTGCCGTCGGGGCTGTGGCCTGGGGCGCGGTCGGACGCGGGGGAGCGGCGGCAGGCGGTGCGGCAGCGGGCGGTGCGGCAGCGGACGGCGCCTCGGGGGCTGACCGGTCGGCCGGTGGCGTGGCGGGGGCCGGCCGGCCGGTCGCCGGCTGCTGCGTACGGCCGTGACTGGACGTGGACGTCATCGGTACCTCGGTGCGGGGAGGGGGGCGGGAGTGGAACCCGGACACCATAGCCGAACACATGAAGACGTCTTCAAGTATTACCGAATATACGATGAGGCATATGGGACACGGAGTCGACGGCAGGACCACACCGGCAGCACACCTGGACGCGGACGCGGCCGCGACCATCGCCGCCACGCTCCAGGCGCTGGCCACCCCCTCGCGGCTGATGATCCTCACCCGCCTCCGCCAGGGGCCCTGCCCGGTGGGCGAGCTGGCCGAGGCGGTCGGCATGGAGCAGTCCGCGGTCTCCCACCAGCTACGGCTGCTCCGGGCGCTCGGCCTGGTCACCGGGTCGCGGCAGGGCCGCCGGATCGTCTACAGCCTGTACGACACGCACGTCGCCCAACTCCTCGACGAGGCCGTCTACCACATCGAGCACCTGCGGCTCGGTGCGCGGGACCTGCCCGACACGGCAGAAGCCGAGGACACCTACAGCTCTGAGGCCGAAGCCGGAGCCCGGTCTGGAGCCGGACCTGGAGCCGGAGCCGCTGAGAGGCGCGTCAGCCGCTGACCCAGCCGCTGACTCCGTCCGCGGCCCGGAGCGCACCCTCGCGCACCCGCGCGCATCTTCGTACGCACTTCGCGCGCACCCCCGGGTGCACTCCCGCGCTCACCCGGCCCCGTGCGCCGCCAGCCGCTCCCGTACGTCCTCCGCCGAGAGATAGACATCGGTCCGCTCGAAGTCGCGCAGTGTCGCGGGCTTCTCGGCCTGGAAGCCGGTGCGCACGAAGTCGTCCCCGGCGGTGGCGTTGATCAGCCAGTTCGCCACGGTACGGAACCTGGCGACGCCGGTACGCAGCGCCATCAGGTGGTAGCCGCGCGCCGCCACCTGGGCGGGCAGCCCCGTCAGCTCGTACCCCAGCGGTTTGGACACCGCGTCGATGCCGCCGAGGTCCACGACCAGCCCGAGGTCCTTGTGCCGGTACGGCGTCCGCGGCGCCCCGCGGAGTCCGGCGATGATGTTGCGCGCGGCGTGCTTGCCCTGCCGCTGGGCGTGCTGCGCGGTGGGCGGGCAGACCGCGCCGGCGCCCTTCGTCAGGTCCGGTACGGCCGCGGCGTCACCGCAGGCCAGCACGTCCGGCGTGCCCGGCACGGTCAGATCGGCGTCGACGACGAGCCGGCCCCGTACGGTCTCCGCCCCGAGGGTGCCGATGAGCGGGCTGGCCGCCACGCCCGCCGTCCAGATCAGTGTCCGGCACGGCAGTACCCGCCCGTCCGTGAACTGCACACAGTCCTCGGTCACTTCGGCGACCGAGACGCCGAGCGACACCTCCGTACCGCGCTGCCGCATCAGCTCCAGCGCTTTCTGGCCCAGCCGGTCGCCCAGCTCGGGCATCAGCTTCGGCGCGATGTCGATGAGGTGCCACTTGATCTGGGTGGGGTCCAGGCGCGGGTAGCGCCGGGCGGCGGCGTTGGTGAGCCGCTGGAGGTAGGCGACCGTCTCCGTCCCTGCGTAACCGCCGCCGACGACGACGAACTGGAGCCGCGCCGCGCGCTCTTCCGGGTCGGTCGAGGCCGCGGCGATGTCGAGCTGCGCGATGACGTGATCCCGGATGTACGCCGCTTCGGCCAGCGTCTTCATGCCCCGCGCGTACGTCGTCAGGCCAGGGATGTCGAACGTACGGGTGATGCTGCCGGGCGTCAGTACCAGCCGGTCGTAACGGATGTCGGTCGTCTCACCCGTGATCAGCCGTACGACGCAGACCTTCGCCGCGGTGTCGATGCCGATCACCCCGCCGGGCACCAGACGCGTCCGGCGCAGAATGCGCCGCAAGGAAGGCGCGATCGACTGCGGGGTGACCACTCCGGCGGCGACGTGCGGCAGCAGCGGCAGGTACAGCTCGTAGTTGTTGGGTGTGACCAGCACGATCTCGGCCGTCTCGGCGGACAGCCCGTGCTCCAGGCCCCGGGCGCACTCCACCCCGGCGAAGCCGCCGCCCACGATCAGGACTCTGGGTCGTTCCATGACGCGTCCTCGCCTCTGTCAGCAGCTGTGTCGGCTCCCGGCCACGCTGGCACGGGGCGGCGGCCCTCGCCACCGCGCCCACCGGGTACCTCCTGCGACCGGGTGAGAAACAGGCGTCCCGGCTATTGCTTCGGCCCCAGTCCCCGCTTCAGCCCCATTTCTCGCTTGGGTCCCAGTTTTCGCTTCGGCCCCGGCCCCCGCTTCGCCCTCGGTCCCGGCTCAGCGGCCGTCGCGATGGGTGGGCCGAGGGCGGCCCGTGCGGGCGAAGTGCGGCAGGGAGATGCCGCCGGGGTGCGCCGTCTCGCCGGCGCCGGGCCGCACGAAGAGGGTGACGGTGACGCCTTCGGTGAAGCCGTTACGGCGCATCAGCGTCGCCGACGCCGTGTTGTTCACCTCGACGTCGGTCACCACGGACGAGGCACCGGCCTCGGTCAGCGCGGCGCAGCAGTCCTGCACCAGCCGCCCGGCCACGCCGCGCCCCTGGAAGTCCGGGTCCACCGCGATCCACTCCAGGTAGCCCCAGTCCTCCCGCTGCTCGAAGGTCATCGAGCCGAGCACGAACCCGGCGAGCCGGTCACCGGCCATGGCGACCCGGCAGGCGGGCACGGAGGCGTCGAGGTGCGTGGCGACGGCGGTCAGCGACCATCCGGTGTACGGCATGGCGTCGGTGTCGTAGACCCGTTCGCCCAGCTCCAGGACGGCCGGGAGGTGCTCGGGCCGCAGCGGGTGCAGGGTGATCTCGGAGTCGCGGGCGTCCGGTGTCGGCATGACCGGCGCTCCTTTCGGTAGGACGGTGGCGGCGAGAAGCATGGGCAGATGCAGATGCAGATGCAGGTGTGGGTGTGGGTGTGGGTGCAAATACACCCTAATCAGTGCAACATCTCCCCGTGGTTCCGCCCCTGTAGGTTGCGGGGGTGAGCACCGCCGTCGCCGAGATCCTTTCCCTCCTGCTGCTGGTCTGCGTCCTGGTCTTCGCCGTACGGAGGCCGGGCGGCGCGCCCGAGGCGGTGGCGGCCGTACCGGCGGCGGGTCTGCTCGTACTGGTCGGCGCGGTGTCGCCGGACGCCGCGTGGGAGCAGGTGCACAAGCTGCTGCCGGTCGTCGGCTTTCTGGCCGCTGTACTGGTGCTGGCGTACCTGTGCGCCCAGGAAGGGCTGTTCGAGGCGGCGGGCGCGGCGCTGGCGCGGCGCTGCGCGGGACGGCCGCGGCTCCTGCTGGCCGGAGTCTTCGTACTCGCCGCCGCGGTCACGGCGGTGCTCAGCCTGGACGCGACGGTGGTGCTGCTGACGCCGGTGATCCTGGCCACCGTCACGCACGCCGGCGCACGCGCCCGGCCCCACCTGTACGCCTGCGCCCATCTCTCGAACTCCGCGTCGCTGCTGCTGCCCGTCTCCAACCTCACCAACCTGTTGGCTCTCGGCGCGGCCGGTCTGTCCTTCACGCGGTTCGCCGCCCTGATGGTGCTGCCGTGGGTCGTCGCGGTGGCCTTCGAGTACGTGGTGTTCCGGCGCTTCTTCAACCGGGAGCTGGCGGACGACGAAGGGCGCGTGGACGCGGGAGAGCCTCGCACGGGAGAGCCCCGCAGGGGGGAGCTCCATGCGGAAGCGGCGCACGGGCGGCGGGCCGCTCCGCCGCCGCTCCCGGTCTTCGCGCTCGTGGTCCTCTCGCTGACGCTCGCCGGGTTCGTCGTGACCTCCTTCGCCGGGGTCGCTCCGGTCTGGGCGGCGCTGGGCGGCGTACTCGTCCTCGGGATACGCGCGATAGCGCGCCGGGACGCGACTGCGTCCATGACCGCGACCGGCACCGCGACCGGGACCGCGACCGGCACCGCGACCGGTACGGTGACCGGCACCGCGACCGGTACGGTGACCGGCACCGCAGCCGGGATCGTGAAGGCGGCCAACCCCTTCTTCTGTCTCTTCGTGCTGGCCCTGGGCGTCGTGGTGGAGGCGGTCGTCACCAACGGCCTCGGCGACGCCGTCGGCCGGCTGCTGCCCGAAGGCGCTTCACTGCCCGCACTCCTCGGCGTGGCCGTGTTCGCCGCCCTCCTCGCCAACGTCATCAACAACCTGCCGGCCGTACTGGCGCTGCTGCCGGTCGCGGCACACGGCGGCGCAGGCCCCGTCCTCGCGGTGCTGATCGGCGTGAATCTCGGCCCGAACCTGACATACGTGGGCTCGCTGGCCACGCTCCTGTGGCGACGCATCCTCCAGGAGCAGGGCGACGCACCGGACCTGGGCACCTTCACTCGGCTCGGGCTGCTGACCGTCCCCGGAGGCTTGGTCCTGTCGACACTGGCCCTGTGGGGAGCCTTGCAGATCATCGGCACATGACGGCCCGCCACCCCGGATGGCGAGCTGGCGAATTCGCTTACAGTTCGCCCAACTGAGTGAACGGAGTGCACTGAGTGAACTGAGTGATCTTGTGGCCTCATGACCGATCGGGGAGGAAGGCCCCAGAGGCCGCGTAAGACAAATATGGTTAAGGCATAAGCGCTGACCGGAAACAGCTCGGCACTTCAGCCGAAGCGCGGCACGGAAAAGGGTGCATATCGCACCTCTCCCGCCCGGCTGACACCTCTCCCCACCCTCGCCCCGCCCGGCAACCGCTCCACCGGACCGGCGCCGCCCGCCGTGGCCGCCGCCACCCGCGCGGCCACCGGCGGGCGAGTGTCCACCGACCAGGCCCACGGCATGAGTTTGAGACAACTTCATTACGTATGTGCCGTCCGGACTGACGGTGGGGCCAGCGGGTAAGCCGTAGACACGTAGGGCGCAGCCGACGACCCGGACCCCGCCGGAGGCTGGCACCGCGCGGATGCCGAACGCCGACGGTGGTCATCTCCGCCCGGGCCGCAACGGGCGAGTCCCCAAACTTCCGTACGTCTCCACCGCCAGCGTGCGGCGGCATCACACGCACAGGCACGGAGGTGGGGACAGGCATGGTGGAGCAGGGGCGGAGCTACGCGAGCAGGGAACACGTGGTGGGCGCGACCACGGTGGTGGAACTGAGTGGAGAAATGGACATCCTGGCGGCGACCGCGTTGACCACGCGTCTCGACGAGATCACCGGAGTGCGCCGCCCCGATCTCGTCCTGGACGTGCGGCACGTGACCTTCATCGACTGCTGCGGCATGTCGATGCTGTGCCGCGCCCGGCGCCGGGTCGAGGCCAAGGCGGGCCGCCTGCGCCTGGCCGGAGTCGCCGACAGCCCGAGCGTGCTGCGACTGCTCCGGCTGACCGGCCTCCTGCCCGCCTTCGACCTCTGCCTCGCCCCGGACACCGACGCCGTACCCGGACGCGCGGCCGAGCCCCGGCCGGACGACGGCTGCTCCTGCACACACCCCGAGAACAGAGGCCGCCCGGCCACCCCGGACGCCCCCTCGGACACCGCCGTCGCCTGAACAGACGTCAGGCCGGCAGGTGCGCCTCGATCGCCTCCGTCAGCTCCGCCGCCTCGGGCTCGGTCCGGGGCCGGAACCGCCCCACGACCGTTCCCGCCGCGTCGATGAGGAACTTCTCGAAGTTCCACTGCACGTCACCGGCCTCGCCCGTGCCGTCCTCGGTGCGGGCGAGTTCCGCGTACAGCGGGTGGCGGTCCGGTCCGTTGACGTCCGTCTTCTCGAAGAGCGGGAAGCTGACCCCGTAGGTGGCCGAGCAGAACGTGGCGATCTCCTCGGCACTGCCCGGCTCCTGGCCCGCGAACTGGTTGCTGGGGAAGCCGAGGACGCTGAAGCCGCGGTCGCCGTACTGCTGCTGAAGCCGCTCCAGCCCCGAGTACTGCGGCGTCAGACCGCACTTGGACGCCACATTGACCACCAGCAGGGCGCGGCCCCGGTAGTCGGCCAGCGAGGCGGGCTCACCGTTCAGGGTGCGCAGAGGGATGTCGTACAGGCTCACGTTCAGGCTCCTCGCTACGGGACCGCTGTTGCGGACGGGACTCCCCGGAGACAACAACGCCCACCCACGCGTTCTTCCCAGGCCGCCGCCCCTGTTGGGGGACAGGGCGGGGCGATGCATGTGTTGGGATCGGGTGGGAACGGTTGGTGCCTCTGCGCGACCCGGTCCGGCGGCACATGCTGGGCCGGGCGACTGAAGGATGCTCGGCGACCGGCCGAACCCTCCCGCTCAGGACAAATCCGGGACAGGGTCGTGGCCATGCTCGGCCATGAACGCGTTCTGAGCCTCTTGTGCCCTCTGCGGAATCACCGCCATGCAGTAGGTCCAGAAGTCCGACAGGACAGCGGCGGCCTGATCGACGGTAAAATCGCCCTGCACATGGTCAACGTGTTCGTTCTGGATGTGCACACCGTCAGGAGAAATCTCCGCATAGTGTGCATTGCCGCCGAATTCTTCGACCTGAGCCTTGGGGTTTCGTCGGGCCTCTGCGACCAGGGAGGCGACTTCCAGCAGACCGTTGGGGGCGAGCTGGATGTCCGTCGTCACCCATTGCCCCAGCACACGTAGGTCCTCAGGGCCCACGTACCTTGGGTAACCGCCATCGCTGGCGAAGTACTCGGTGACTCGCTCCATTGGTGTGAAACCTTTCTTATGACGGTGGGAAGACAGGGTAGCCGGTCAGGGCGTGACCGGTGACCGGATCGTAATACCCCTGGATCCGGATTCCTTTGTACGTGCTCTCCCACATGTTGCTGATGGGGTCGACCACTCCCGCATTCATAAACGCTTTCCGGATGGCCCGGTCGCACTGTGCCGGCGTCCAGGTCTCAGGGAAAAAGGTGCTTTGCGCGCGCTTCTTGATCCACTCTCCGTCACGGGGATTCTTCATCCACACATGTCCCCGCGTGAGTCCGGTCGCATGATCGCGGTCGGTGATCTTCGGCACCTTCACACCCGGCCTGTCCCGTCCTCCGGGGCGAACGTGGTACCCCGTGACCCGCGCCTGGCCGTTTGCGCCGTACTTGATTTCTCCCTTGAGTACGTGATGCCGGGCGGAGTCGGGGAACTTGCCGCTCGGTTTCGCGCGGGCAAGCCCGCCGACGTTGCCTTGAGTATTGCGCAGCAGGGGGCGGCCCATGGGGCCGGCAGGGCCCCCACCGGCCGTGGCCAGGCGGCGGCCGCCCAGATCAGGCAGCGACAGGTCAAGATTGCGCAGCGGATTGTCGAGCGCGCGCCATCGTTTGCTGAAGTTGCGCAGCGGAGCATTGATGTTGCGGAAGCCGTCCAGCTTCATGTGGCCCAGGACGTTTTTGACGCCCCCGGCTTCCCCGATGGCCCTGGCGCCGCGGGCGGCTCCGCCGAAGG
>NZ_JBEZAN010000028.1:0-74271 GCF_040646595.1 Streptomyces sp. NPDC045470 | reverse complement strand
CTGAGGCTGTGGGTCAGATTTCGCCCCGGCGGGGCGGCGGGCGAAGCCCCGCCGCCCCCCCGCCCCGATTACAAACGCCGCCCCCTGGGGCGATGCCCCGCTACGCCTTGAGGTGGCCGCCCATCCACTCCAAGGCGGCGGGTATCTCACGGCGCCAGGTGTTGAAGTTGTGGCCGCCGCTGTCCAGGATGATCGAGGCGATCTTGCCCGGGGACTTGGTCTGCTGGATGAACTTCAGCGTTTCCTTGTAGTTGTCCTCGCCCTGCTTGCTGGAGGTGACGAGGAGGTTCACCGGTGCCGCGGGCAGGTTCTTCTGCCGCCACAGCAGGTTGTTCTCCCGCTCCAGCTGCTTGTCGCCGCCGAAGAGCGCGCCGGTCGAGGCGTCCAGCGGGGCCTTGTACGCGCCGGAGAGGGCCACGCCGGTCGAGAAGGCCTTCGGGTAGCGCATCGGCATCTTCAGGGCGCAGTAGCCGCCGGTGGAGTCCCCTATGACGCCCCAGTTCCTGGCGGCGGTGCCCACCCGGTAGTGGCTGGCTATGTCGTGTCGCACGTCATGGGTGAAGAAGGTCTCGGTCTGCGGGCCGTCCGGGATGTCCACGCACTCCGTGTCGCGCGGCGGCGCGACGGTCGGGCGCATCATCACCAGTATCGTCGGCTGCATCTTGTTCTTGCGGACCAGCTCGTGCTGGGTCTGCGGGAAGTGCAGCTTCTTGTAGAGGGCCTGTGCGGTGCCCGGGTAGCCGGTCAGCACCACGGAGGCGGGGAAACGCTTCTTCGCGTACTTCGCCTGGAAGTACTGCGGCGGCAGGTAGACGAACGCCGGGCTGTTGATCTTGGATTTCTCGCCCTGCAGCACGACCTTGTCTATCCGGCCGCCCACGTGCGGCTTGGATCCGCCGGGTACGCCGACGTGCTCGCTGCCGAGCATCTTCAGCTTGGTGCCGTTCGGGCCGGTCTCATGATTCGTCACCACGCCCGGCTCCTGCTCCTGGCCGAGCAGGTCCGCCCACGATGCGTAGAAACCGAACGAATTGTTCGCGAAAAGACCGATGGAGGCGAAGATCGACAGCTGGGTCGCCAGCAGCAGACCGATGCGGCCGAGGACCGTGCGCCAGTTCTGCCGGGACAGGCGCGGCCACAGCCAGATCGTGAGAACAAAGAGCGCTACCGCGAAAAGGACGGCCAAGAGCAGCACTTTTTTGCTGGTGAGACCCATGTGGTGCTTTCTTCCGGGCGGCCGGTCGTCCGTGCCGCGGGTGGAACCCCGGGCCCTGAAACGCCGTCATACAGGGCGCAAAAGTCCAGATGCTGCGACTAAGGCTCGCACTTCTCTCGACCGGGGCGACGGGAAAGTAATGTCTGACAAGCTAGATGGCGAAAAGTCCGGGACGGTTGCGTGGCGTCCGCCACGCTGGCTGCGCGGCCCCCGCCCGGAAAAGGTGCCGCCATTGGTGGGGACGGCCGGCGCGGTCGTCGGACTGCTCAACCTGGTCGCCGGGCTCTTTCCCCGCTTCCGGCACAGCAGGCTGCATGCCCTGGCGGAGGTCCTGCCGGGTGCCGTGAGCGCCCTGGCGGCGGCCTCCTCCATCGTCGTCGGGATCCTGCTGCTGATGCTCGCCCACGGGCTCAAACGGCGTAAGCGCCGGGCCTGGGTGGCGGCCGTCTCGCTGCTGCCGGTGGGCATCGCGGCCCAGCTCGTCTACCGTCACTCCATCGTGGGCGCGGCGCTCTCGCTGGCCCTGCTGGCCTTCCTGGTGTGGCACCGGCGCGCCTTCGATGCGCTGCCGGACCCGCGCAGCCGGGTGAAGGCCCTGCTGAACTTCGTCGCCCTGGGCGGCATCAGCTTCGGCCTCGGCCTGGTGATCGTGAACTCCCACCCGCACAAGATCATCGGCGATCCGTCGGTGTGGGAGCGGTTCAAGCACGTCATGTGGGGTCTCTTCGGCTTCGAGGGCCCGGTCCGGTACGTGAACAACGTCGACTACACCGTCGGCTACTCGCTCGGCGCGCTCGGCCTGCTGACCGTCGCCACCACCGCCTACCTGGCCTTCCGCCCCGAGCACCCGGCCGCCCGGCTCACCGGACAGGACGAGGAGCAGCTACGGGAACTCCTCGCCAAGCACGGCGGCCGCGACTCCCTCGGCTACTTCGCGCTCCGCCGCGACAAGGGCGTGGTCTTCTCGCCGACCGGCAAGGCCGCCGTCTGCTACCGGGTGATATCCGGGGTGATGCTGGCCAGCGGCGACCCGATCGGCGACGTGGAGGCGTGGCCGGGCGCCATCGAGCGCTTCATGGAGGAGGCGCGGGCGCACTCCTGGACCCCGGCCGTCACCGGTTGCAGCGAGACCGGCGGCCAGGTCTGGACCCGCGAGACCGGCATGGACGCGCTGGAACTGGGCGACGAGGCGATCGTCGACGTGGCGGACTTCACGCTCACCGGCCGCTCGATGCGCAACGTACGGCAGATGGTCAAGCGCATCGAGCGCAACGGCTACGAGACCCGGGTACGGCGGGTGCGCGACCTGGAGCCCGAGGAGCTGGCGCGTGTCCAGCAGGCCGCCGACGCCTGGCGCGACACCGACACCGAGCGCGGCTTCTCCATGGCGCTGGGCCGCATCGACGCCGAGCGGGACGGTGACGCCGTGATCGCCACCGCGCACCTGGCGCCGGCCGAGGGCGAGCGGCCCGGCCCGTTCGGCGACCTGAAGGCCATGCAGCACTACGTACCGTGGGGCAAGGACGGCATCTCGCTGGAGCTGATGCGCCGCGACCGCTCCGCCGACCCCGGCATGAACGAGCTGCTGATCGTCGCCTCCCTCCAGGCCGCCCCGGACCTGAAGATCAAGCAGGTGTCGCTGAACTTCGCGGTCTTCCGCTCCTCCCTGGAGCGCGGCGAGAAGCTGGGCGCGGGGCCGGTCATCCGGATCTGGCGCGGCATGCTGATCTTCCTGTCGCGCTGGTACCAGATCGAGTCGCTGTACAAGTTCAACGACAAGTTCCGGCCGCGCTGGGAGCCGCGCTTCGTGGTCTTCCGCAACAGCCGGGACATCCCGCGCATCGGCCTGGCCGCGCTCCAGGCCGAGGGCTACCTGGAGCTGGGCCTGCCCCGCGCGCTGCGCCGCAGGAAGGCCCCCGAGCCGCGCCCGTGCGCGCACACCAAGGCGCCGATCGGCGTGGACGAGGTGGAGCCGGCGGCGTAGGCCGGGACCTGGCACCGCAGCGTTCCGGGCGCCGTCCGTCCCCTCCCGGGGGTGGGCGGCGTCCTCGTTCCCGGCGCCTAGGCTGGTGCCATGAGTACCTTGCGCGGCCGGGTGGCCGGACTTCCGGACTGGGACCGCTGCGCGGTGATGGGCGTGGTGAACGTGACGCCCGATTCGTTCTCCGACGGCGGGCAGTGGTTCGACACCGAGCTGGCCGTCAAGCACGGCCTGGACCTGGTGGCGCAGGGCGCCGACCTGGTGGACGTGGGCGGCGAGTCGACGCGGCCGGGCGCCGCCCGGGTGGACGAGGCGGAGGAGCTGCGCCGGGTCGTGCCCGTCGTGCGGGAGCTGTGCGCCGCCGGGGCCGTGGTGTCCGTGGACACCATGCGCGCCTCGGTGGCCGAGCAGGCCGTGGCGGCCGGCGCGCGGCTGGTCAACGACGTGAGCGCGGGCGCGGCCGACCCGGCGATGGTGCCGGTGGTCGCCGCCGCCGGGGTGCCGTTCGTGGTCATGCACTGGCGCGGCCGGTCCATCGACATGAACAACCGGGCCGTGTACGGGGACGTCGTCACCGAGGTGCTCGGCGAGCTGCGCCAGAGCCTGGACCGGGCGGTCGACGGCGGCATCGACCCCGGGCGCATCGTCGTCGACCCCGGGCTGGGCTTCGCCAAGGAGGCCGGGCACGATCTCGCGCTGATCGCGCAGCTGGCGCGGCTGCGGGAGCTGGGCCGCCCCCTGCTGGTGGCCGCTTCGCGCAAACGTTTCCTGGGCAGGGTGCTGGCAGGGGACGCGCAGGCCGCTCCGCCGCCCGCCCGCGAGCGGGACGCGGCGACGGCCGCGGTGTCGGCGATGGTCGCGCGGGAGGGGGCCTGGGCGGTGCGGGTGCACGAGGTGCGCGCGAGCGCGGACGCGGTACGGGTGGCCCGTGCCGTGGAAGGCGCGGCGCCGGGGACGGACGGGACGAGTGTGACGGGCGCCGCGGGTGCGGCGGACGCGACGGGAGCGGTGTGAGTCCACGTACGGACATCGAGCTGGTCGAGCAGGCGAACACCGACCTGTACGAGGCCATGGAGCGCGGTGACCACGCGGCCATGTCCGAGATGTGGATGGACGGCCAGGTGAGCGTGGTGCACCCGGGCTGGCCGGTGCTGCGCGGGCGCGGCGAGGTGCTGCGCTCGTACGCGTTGATCATGGCGAACACCGAGTACATCCAGTTCTTCCTGACGGATGTGGAGATCGACGTCCTCGGCGACACCGCGCTGGTCACCTGCACCGAGAACATCCTCAGCGGCGGGCCGGCGGAGGAGGACGGCTCGGTCGGGCCGCTGATCGGCCAGTTGGTCGTCGCGACCAATGTCTTCCGGCGTACGGAGGAGGGCTGGCGGGTCTGGTCGCACCACGGCTCGCCCGTCCTGGCGGACCAGGACGATGAAGGGGGCGGGGACGGGAACGGCGACGCGGCCGGGCCCGGTGGCGACGGGCCGGGCGCCGGAGGCGTGGGCGGCGGGGTCTGAACGTGAAACTCGCGTGAAGACTTCGCGCGTTTTCGCGGGGACCTGGTGACTGTTCCGTGGCCGTACGGTGACCGACGCCAGGCCGACGGCCTGCGACGACGCCGCCGGGCCCGTCAGCGGGAAGCGTCAGCGAGGTCGACTCCGGCGCACCCGTTCGAGCCAAGTGCCGCACGGGTAGGGGTGGGACCGCGGGGCCACGGGTAGTGGCCGCGCGGACGACCGTCTGTACGCCCCGGCAGAGCCGCCCAGCAGTCGTACGGGCCTTGTCCACGGCCCCCGTGGGCAAACACTGTCGGTGCTCGCAGGTAGATTCGATGATGGGGCGGCGTGCCGGACGAGTCTCTGGTCCCCGCCCGCAATTCCGACGATCAGTGGTACCAGAGGTGCCAATGGGACCAGTGGGAGTGTGATTCGCGTGGATCGTGTCGCGCTGCGTGGGCTGAAGGCCCGAGGGCACCACGGGGTCTTCCCCCGGGAACGCGAAGAGGGCCAGACCTTCATCGTGGACCTGGTGCTGGGCCTGGACACCCGCCCGGCGGCGGCGACCGACGACCTCGCGAAGACCGTGCATTACGGCGTCGTGGCGGAGGAGGTCGTGGCCGTCGTCGAGGGCGAGCCCGTCGACCTCATCGAGACGCTCGCGGAGCGCATCGCCGGCCAGTGCCTCAAGCACGAGGGGGTGCAGGAGGTGGAGGTGGTCGTCCACAAGCCGGACGCCCCGATCACCGTCCCCTTTGACGACGTGACCATCACCATCACCCGGAGCCGAGTATGACCAGCAGTGACCCGACCGTGCAGCCGGTGCCCACGTCCGTGGTGGAGCGGGTGGACGCCGCGGACGTGACGCTCTCCAACCCGAAACGCGCCGTGATCTCCCTCGGCAGCAACCTCGGCAACCGCCTGGAGACCATCCAGGGCGCCGTCGACGCGCTGGAGGACACCCCCGGCGTCCGCGTCAAGGCCGTCTCGCCGGTGTACGAGACCGAGCCGTGGGGCGTCGACCCCGGGTCGCAGCCGTCGTACTTCAACGCGGTGGTGCTCATCAAGACGACGCTGCCGCCCGCCTCCCTGCTGGAGCGCGGCCACGCGATCGAGGAGGCCTTCGAGCGGGTCCGTGACGAGCGCTGGGGGCCGCGCACGATCGACGTCGACATCCTGGCGTACCAGGACGTCGTCTCCGAGGACCCGCTGCTGACCCTGCCCCACCCGCGGGCCCACGAGCGCGCCTTCGTCCTGGTGCCGTGGCACGATGTCGACCCGGAGGCGGAGGTCCCGGGCCGCGGCGCGGTGGCCGAGCTGCTCTCGGTGGTCGGCCGCGAGGGCGTCGTACCGCGGGTGGACCTGGAACTGCGGCTGCCGGAGTAGACGTTGGACCGGTGGGCGCGGCACCGGCGTCGCCGGCCGCCGGCACCGTACGCCGGACCTGCCGTGACGCACGAACGCCGCACGACCATGCGCACATCCGCATTCCGCACCACACGTACGAGGACGAGGGCACAAGGGGCGAACGCTCGGTGAAGCAGCTACACATCAAGGTGCTGGGCGGGCTGTTCCTGGCAGCCGGAGTGCTGGCCTGGGCCGGCGCCCGGCTGTGGGACTCCTTCGGCACCCTTCCCGGCGTGCCGCTGGCCGCCCCCGTCGTACTGGCCCTGATCGCCGCCGTCCTGGCCGCCACCGCCGTGTCCCTGCGCTCCCGGCTGAAGGCCCAGCGCGAACGCCGCCCCGACGCCCGGGGCGTCGACCCGCTGGTGGCCGCCCGCGCCGTCGTCTTCGGCCAGGCGAGCGCCCTGGTGGCCTCCGTGGTGGCCGGTGTGTACGGCGGTGTCGGCGTCTTCCTGCTCACCACGGACCTCGCGGTCGAGCCCCGCCGTGACCAGGCCATTCATGCGGGCTTCTCGGTCCTGGCCGGTGTGGCGGTGGTGCTGGCCGCCTTGTTCCTGGAGCGCGTGTGCAAGCTCCCGGAGGACGATGACGAGGCGGGGGCGAGCGCGGCGTAGGGGGCGGTGACGGCACCCGCCGCCACCCCCGGCGCCCCGCGCCGCTACGCGCCGGGAACGCTCTCCACCACGACCTCGTCACGCGCCAGGCGGCCCGCGTCGGCCGCCGTGGACCGCCGCAGCGCCGCGTGCAGCGCCGCAGGGGTCAGCACACCGAGGAATCGTTCCTCCTCCAGGACCGCGATCCACCCGGCGTCGTGCTGGAGCATCGTGCTGAACGCCTGCTTCAGCGGCGCCCCGAGCGGCAGCCACGCGTCCATGCGCCGCGCGTGGTCGCGCACCTCACGCCCGGTCGCCGCCGTCGCCGTTCCGGAGCCCGCGGCCTGCGGAGCCGTGGCCTTCAGGCCCGCGGTCTGCGGACCCGTGGCCTTCAGGCCCGCCGCCGAGACCCAGCCGTGCAGGGCGCCGTCCGCGTCCAGGACGACGGCCCACGCCGCGCCCTCCTCGTCGAGCCGCGCGGCCGCCCGCTCCGCGTCGTCGTCGAGCCGGACCACCGGCGGCTGCTCCAGGTCGCCGGTCTCGATCGGGGTCACCGAGAGCCGCTTGAGCCCGCGGTCGGCGCCGACGAACTCCGCGACGTACGGGGTGGCCGGCGCCCCCAGCACCGTGGCCGGGGTGTCGAACTGCTCGACGCGGCCCGCCCCGTAGACGGCGATGCGGTCACCGAGCCGTACCGCTTCCTCGATGTCGTGGGTGACGAAGAGCACCGTCTTGTGGAGCGTGGACTGGAGCCGCAGGAACTCCGTCTGGAGGTGCTCGCGGACGACCGGGTCGACCGCGCCGAACGGTTCGTCCATCAGCAGGACGGGCGGGTCGGCGGCGAGCGCGCGGGCGACGCCGACGCGCTGGCGCTGCCCGCCGGAGAGCTGGTCGGGGTAGCGGTCCCCGTACTGCGAGGGGTCCAGGCCGACCAGGTCGAGGAGTTCGGCGGCGCGGGCGCGGGCCTTCATGCGCGGCCAGCCGAGCAGGTGCGGGACGGTCGCCGTGTTGTCCAGCACGGTCTTGTGCGGGAAGAGGCCGACCTGCTGGATGACGTAGCCGATGCGGCGGCGCAGTTCGACGGGGTCGATGGTCGATATGTCCGTACCATCCAGGTAGATACGGCCGTCGGTGGGTTCGATGAGCCGGTTGACCATCTTCATCGTCGTGGTCTTGCCGCAGCCGGACGGTCCGACGAGCGTGACCAGCTCGCCCTCCGCGACCTCGAACGAGAGGCCGTCGACGGCGGTGGTCCCGTCGGTATAGCTCTTGGTGACGTGCTCGAATCGGATCATGGTGGTTCCCCAGTGTGGACGGCCGCCGGCCGGGTAGGCGCGCTGTGCTCCGGCTCCTGCCCGCGGAATCCGTCCCGTCACGTGTGTCTTGTTACGGCTGGATGGCGGGCCGGTCGGATTGTCAGTGGTGGGGGATAGGGTCGCAGACAGTCACCGAAAATGTGAGCGACAGGGCGGGGGAGGTGACCGCGGGTGAGTGCGCAGAGCTGCCTGGAGGCGAACGACTGGATCTGCGGTGAGTATGTCCGGACGCGGAGCCAGGAGTTGCTGGATGCCACCGTCCAGCACGTGGGCATCACGCTGGTGTCCGTCGTCATCGGCCTGCTGATCGCCTTTCCGCTGGCGCTCACAGCCCGCCGCTGGCGGGCCGCGGCGGGTCCGGTCCTCGGGCTGACGACGATTCTGTACACGGTCCCTTCGCTGGCGATGTTCGCGCTGCTGACACCGGTCTTCGGCGTCTCGGCCGCCGTGGTCGTCACGGGCCTGGTGCTGTATTCGCTGACGATCCTGGTCCGGAACATCCTCGCCGGGCTGGAATCGGTGCCGCAGGAGGTCCGCGAGGCCGCGCGCGGGATGGGCTACGGCCCCGTGAAGCTGCTCTTCGGTGTCGAACTCCCGCTGGCGCTGCCCGCGTTGACGGCCGGGCTGCGCATCGCGACGGTCTCGACGGTGGCGATGACGACGATCGGCGCCGTGGTCGGCTACGGCGGCCTCGGCAATCTCATATCCAGCGGCATGGAGGGCTTCTTCAAGGCGGAGGTGCTGACGGCCTCGGTGCTGTGCGTGCTGTTGGCGGTGGCCGCCGACGTCCTGCTGATCGGCCTCCAGCGGCTGCTGACGCCGTGGACCCGGGCGCAGGCGCGGGCACGGTCCCGCGCACGGCGTGAGCGGCGGGCGGCGGGCCGGACGGCGAAGAAGGCGGTGGCCTGAGGCGATGGACGCGATAACGGGCGCTTGGGACTGGCTGGCGGCCTCGGCCAACTGGGCCGGGGAGAAAGGGGTGTGGCACCGGCTCGGCGAGCATGTCTACCTCAGCGCGATGTGCCTGGCGATCTCCTGCCTGATCGCCCTGCCGGTCGCCCTGTACCTGGGCCACATCGGCAAGGGCGGGGCACTGGCGGTCAACATCTCCAACGTGGGGCGCGCCGTGCCGACGTTCGCGGTCCTGGTCCTGCTGACGCTCAGTCCGCTGGGCACGGCGGGGGACTGGCCGACGATCGTCGCGCTGGTGCTGTTCGCGGTGCCGCCGCTGCTCACCAACGCGTACGTGGGCATGCGGGAGGCCGACCGGGACGTCATCGAGGCGGCGCGCGGGATGGGCATGTCCGGGCCGCAGCTGCTGCTGCGGGTCGAGTTGCCGCTCGCCTACCCGTTGATCATGACGGGCCTGCGGTCGGCCGGCGTCCAGGTCGTGGCCACGGCGACGCTGGCCGCGCTCGCGGGCGGCGGCGGCCTCGGCCGCATCATCACCGCCGGCTTCGGCAACTACAACACGCCGCAGGTGGTCGCGGGCGCGGTGCTGGTCGCCGTACTGGCGCTGCTGGTCGAGGGACTGCTGGTGCTGACGGACCGGGCCTTCGACCCGATGCGGCGCGGCCGCGGCCGGGCGCGCAAGTCCCGTGAACCGGCGGACGACGCGGCCCGGGCCGGGAGCCCCGCGTAGGCGTGGGCGGGCGTGGCGGACGGCCCGGTGGTCGTGGCCTGGTGGCCGTGCCCCAGCGGTCGTGCTCCGGTGGTCGTGGCCTGGTGGCCGTGCCCCGGCGGTCGCGGCCCGGCGGTCGTGGCCCGGTGACGAGACGGCCTCGGTGTCCGGGGCCTGCACATGGACTTTTCTCTCTCTCCTCCTTGGACGGTGAATCGGTATGAACCAGGACCCGAACAGCCAGACCCTCAGCCATCGCCCTCGCCCCGGCCGTAGACCGTCCCGTACGGTGCGGGCCGCGCTCGCCGCGGGGGCCGCGCTCGCGCTGGCGGGCGGGCTGGCCGCCTGCGGCGGAAAGAGCCTGGAGGAGAAGGGCGGCGCGAAGAGCGGTGGCGGCAAGGGGGACATCGTCATCGGCTCGGCCGGTTTCACCGAGTCGAAGGTGCTCGCGGAGATCTATTCCAAGATCATTAGCGATGCGGGATACCGCACCACCGTCAAGACGCTCGCCAATCGTGAGCTGTACGAACCGGCGCTGGAGAAGGGCCAGATCGACGTCGTACCGGAATACGCCTCGACCCTCGCCGAATTCCTCAACGCCAAGAAGAACGGGCCGAACGCGAAGCCCGTCGCCTCCAGCGACATCGGCGAGACGGTCGCCGCGCTGAAGGCACTCGCGGAACCCCGCGGGCTGAAGGTGCTGCCGGCCGGGGAGGCGACGGACCAGAACGCGTTCGCGGTGACCAAGGAATTCGCCGACCGCCACCACCTCAAGACGCTCTCGGACCTCGGCCGCTCCAAGGAGAAGATCAGGCTGGCGGCGGGCGAGGAGTGCGAGACGCGGCCGTTCTGCAAGCCGGGCCTGGAGAAGGTCTACGGCATAGCCGTGACGGGCATCGATCCGAAGGGCGTGGGCACCACGCAGGCCAAGCAGGCCGTCAAGGACGGCACGGACCAGATGGTGCTGACCACCACGACGGACGCCACGCTCGACAACTTCGGCCTGGTGCTGCTGAAGGACGACAAGAAGCTGCAGAATGCCGACAATGTGCTGCCGGTGGTGAATGCCGAGAGCGCCGGTGACAAGGAGATCGAGGCGGCTCTGGGCAAGCTCAGGGACAAGCTGACGACCGCCGATCTGATCGAACTGAACCGCAAGGTCGACGCGGAACGGCAGAAGCCGCAGGACGTCGCGAACGCATATCTGGAGTCGAAGGGACTGGCGAAGAAGTAACCACCGGGAAACGAACCGGCGGGCGGGGCCCCATAGGTCCCGCACGCACGGTAAGTTTCAGGCCATGCCACGAGGACGCCACCGCCATTCGCCACCCCTGCACCGGCTTCTTCCTCCCGTGACGGTCGCCGGTGCGTCCCTAGCCTGCGCCTCGGGCGTCTGGTTCGTCGGCGACGACCTGGCACAGCGCGTGCTCGCCACGGGTGCGGCGGCCGCCGCGGTCACCGGTTCCGTACTGCTGCGCGCGTGGGACCGTACGGCGGGCAAGAGCGTCGCCGAGCTGAAGAACGCCCGGGTGCGGGACGAGTGGAAGACCGACGAACGCATAGCCGAGCTCGAATCGGACCTGGAGGAGTCCCGCGGGATACGCGGCAAGCTGGACACCAAGCTGCGGGCCAAGCGGACCGAGCTGGCCCGGCTGCGCAGTGAGCACGCCGAGCTGCTGCGCCGCTACGCCACCGCCGAGACCGAGCGTGCCAGCGCCCTGGAGGGCCGCCGGCTGCTGGCGATCGAGACCGGGACGCCCGCCGGGGAGCTGACGGCCGGGACCGGGGACGGTCCGGACGGGAGCGTGCCGGGCGCGCTCACCGCGGGGATGTACCACCGGGCGGCGGAAGCGCTGCGGCAGCTACCGCGCAGCGCGGCCCGCCAGGCCGGGAGCGCGCAGGCCCGGGACGGTGAGGACGGCCAGGGGAATTCCGGGGCGGCCACGGAGCGTCCGGCCGCGCAGGACCGGGACCGTACGGCCGCCGTCCCGAAGCCCGGCGGCCGGAAGGCGGGCGGGCCGAAGCCGGGGACGTCAGGGCTGGGCGGTCCGAAGCCGGACGGTCCGAAGCCGGGGGCGTCGATGCCTGCCGCCTCCGGGGCCGCTGAAGCGCAGGCGGGTACGGCCGACGGCGCCGGCCGGGGACGTGACCGGGGCTCCGCCGAGCAGCGGGGCGCCGTTGCCGGCGCGGGGTCGGCGTCCGGTCTGCTCCGTGTCCCGGCCGCCGCGGCCGTCGTCGCGCCCGTACGGGCCGCGCGGCTGCCCGCCTCCCGTCTCCAAGGCGGCTTCGACTTCTTCGGGACGGCGACCGGCACCGGTGCCGTACGGGACGGGGCACCGCAGGACGGTCCGGGCGCGGGCGCGCCGTCGACCGTGACGCGGCGGCCGAAGCCGGTCCGGCGGCTGGAGGAGGACCTCGCCGACGTGGTCGGTGACGAGGCGGTCGCCGAACAGTCGGCGCTCGGTCGGGCCCGTGACGGGGCCCCGGAGCCGACGGCGGAGAAGCCGGAGAAGGCGCAGGCGGCGGCGACGGAGAAGAGCGCAGCAACGGAGAAGGCGGCGGAGACGACGGAGAAGGCGGCGAAGGTCGAGACCGCGGACGTTCCGGCGGACCGTGCGGCGACCGAGGCCGCGGACCCCGCCGACGGCGAGGTCATCGACCTGACCGCGCACGACGAGACCGAGCAGATCGACTTGGCGGAACTGCGCAGCGCGGTCTCTTCCTGACTTACGAACAGGTCGGTTCCCGCCGACTTCCGTTATCCGTTCTCCGTGCCGATGCGCCCGGCGGTGGCGGTCCTGCCCAGCGGCAGGCGGCCCACTGCCGGGCGCATCGGCACGCTCAGACCGCGCCCGCCGTCCTCTCGGGCCGGCCCCCCGCCTCGGTCCGGTCCGCCTTCGCCCGTTCCGCCCTCGGCCGGTGTACGGCCGTCAGTACGGCGGCAGCCAGGGTGAACGCGGCGGCCAGCCACGGCAGCCGGGCCGCGCCCACCGTCTCCAGCCCGATGCCTCCCAGGCCGCCGGCCAGCGACACGGCGAGGTAGACGGCGGCCGCGTTGAGGGAGACGACCACGGACTGTGCCTGCGGGGCGAGCGCGGCGATCCGGTACTGCTGCGGTGTGGTCACCGAGAACGACACCCAGCCGGAGACCGCCACCGCGACCAGCGCGGCGGGCAGCCACTCCCGGCTCAGCGGTACCAGCCCGAAGGCCACGGTGAGCGCGAGCGCGGCGCCGAGCACCACCCGCCGCGGGCCGAAGCGGTCGGCCAGGTGGCCGGCGACCAGGTTCCCGGCCGTGCCGGTGATGCCGAAGACCAGGAGCAGGACGGCGGTCAGACCGCCCCCGCCGCCTCCGCCGCCTCCGCCCCCGCCGCCTCCGCCGCCTCCGCCCGTCCCGGGCCCGGCACCGGCTCCCGTACCGATTCCCGTACCGCCGTGGCCGAGTACGGGCCCGTAGACGGCGCTCAGGTACTCGAAGGGGATGTAGATGCCGACGAACACCACGACGGTGACGGCGAGCGTGTACAGGACACCGCGGTCCGCCAGCGGGGCGAGCCGGCGGCGCAGCCCGCGAGGCGTCCCGGTGCGGATACGGGGCAGCCGGGCGGCGAGCAGCGGGACGACGAGCAGGGGCAGCACGGTGACCAGCCACATCGTGGTGCGCCAGCCGTACGCGCCGCCGATGGCGGTGCCGAGCGGCGCTCCGAGGATCAGTGCGGAGGTCAGCCCGGTGTTCACCAGGGCGAAGGCGCGTCCGCGTGCGGCCTCGCCCGCCAGGGCCGCGGCGGTGGCCGAGGCGTTCGGGGCGTAGAGCGCGGCACCGGCTGCCGCGACGACCCGGGCGGCCAGCGCGGCCGGGTAGCCGGGGGCGAGAGCCGTGGCCGCGTTGCCGAGTGCGAAGACGGCCAGTGCGGTGATCAGGACCGTACGCCGGGACCAGCCGGCGGTGAACGCCGCGAGCAGGGGCGAGAGCACCGCGTAGGCGAGGGCGAACACGGTGACGAGCTGTCCGGCGGCGCCGAGCCCGACGTGCAGGTCGGCGGCGATGTCGGGCAGCACCCCGGCTATCACGAAGGCGTCGGTGCCGACGACGAACGTCCCGGCGGCGAGCACGGCTCCGTGGAAGCGCCAGTTTCCCGAGCCGGAGCCGGCGGGCGCCGCCGCCCGGGACCCCGGCGGGGCCGACGGTCCCGCGAGGGGAGGCGGCGACGGGGAGGGTGGCAGAGGGGACGGGGGAGGCGACGGGGGAGAGGAGAGAGTCGGCGGCTGGTCGGACGCGCTCTTGCGGGGCATGCGGTCTCCGGACTCCAAGAATGGCACCGATCGGTACCGTCTGCTGGGTGAGCGAGACGGTACCGATCGGTTCCGTATGGAGTCAAGGTTGGCTATCGTGGCCGTATGCCGACCAACGCCCGGGAACGACTCGTCAAGGCAGCCGAGGATCTCTTCTACGCCGAGGGCATCCGCGCCGTCGGCGTGGAGCGGCTGCTCGCCGCCTCGGGAGTGGGCCGGGCGTCCTTCTATCGGCACTTCGCGAGCAAGGACGACCTGGTCGTGGCCATGATCGACGGTTACGGCCGGCGCTGGTTCGACTGGCTGCACGCCGCGGTCGCCGAGCGTGGCGGCACACCGCTCGCCCTCTTCGACGCCCTCGCCGAACGCTTCTCGGCCGACGACTACCGCGGCTGCGCCGCCATCAACACGATGGTCGAGATCGCCGACCCGGCCAGCGCCGCCCATCGCGCCGCCGCGGCCCACAAGCGCACGATGACCTCGTACGTCGCCGAGCTGCTCACCGGGGCGGGGTATGTGCGCGGCACACAGGAGCTGGCCGAACAGCTCGTCCTGCTGATCGACGGTGCCCAGGTCACCGCCCTGCGGGAGCGCTCGGCGGCACCCGCCCACCGGGCCAGGGCGGTGGCGGCCGCCCTGCTCTCGGCCGGGTGATCCCCTCGGGCTGTGGGGTGCTCCTCGGCTGCGGACTCCCCTCGGCCGCGCGCCTCACCGGAAGTGGCGGCCCAGGAAGGCGAGGGGGGACTCCTGCTGCGGCGCGAAGGGCGTCCCCGTCTTCCGCGCGCGGTAATGGATCAGCAGGGACTCGCCCAGGAAGCTGACGCCGATGGTGAGTTGGGTGGGCCGTGCGTACGGGTGCATTCCCATGTGCTCGGCGAGGATGCCGTATCCGGCGGAGACCAGCAGTGACGCGATGACGACGAGGAACGTACGGCCGGTGTAGCGCTGCCACAGCGTGCCGTCCTTCTCGAAGAGGTGTACCAGGGCGCCGCGTGCGGCGCCGAGGCCGAGGCCGAGGAAGGCGCCGGGGACCACCCAGGCGATGTCGGTGCCGGTCACACCGTCGGCCTTGGCGACGAAGAGGATGCCGAGGCCGGTGAGGACCGCCGGGCCCGCGAAGAGTTCGCGGACGGTGACCGGTTCGCCCTTCAGGCGCTTGGCGACGACGAGGACGAGGACCGCGGCGATGATCGCCGCGAGCAGCCAGCCGTTCACGATTCCCCCTGACGGCACCCGAGGGGCGGGCGCCCGATGTTGTTTTCGCTCAGTCGTGCCAAAAACAATTTAGCTCGACCGTGCCACAATGGCAACATGCCGAAGATCGTCGACCCCGAAGCCCGCCGCCAGGCCGTCGCCGACGCCGTTCTGCGCGTCATCGCCCGGGAGGGGGTGGAAGGCGCCTCGTTGCGCAATGTCGCCGACGAGGCGCGGCTGGCCGTCGGATCGGTGCGGCACTACTTCCGTGACCACGACGAGGTGCTGCTCTTCACGATGCGCGAGCTGAGCGCGCGCATCGACCGGCGCGTACGGACCCATGTGGACCGCCTGCTCGACCCGGCCGCGCGGCGGGAACGGCCGGCACGGGTGGAGGAGCTGATCGGCGAGTTCCTGGCCCTGGACGAGGAGCGGCGCCAGGAGGCGGTCCTGTGGGCGGCGTTCTGCGGCGCGGCCCGGCTCCGTCCGGAGCTGCGGGCGTGCGCGGTGGACATGGAGACCGGCCTGCGGGCCCTGCTGGCACGGGTGCTGCGCGGCGCGCAGGAAGCCGGCGGTCTGCCCGCCGACCTGGACGTGGACCTGGAGTGCCTGCGGCTGTCCGCCCTGCTGGACGGCCTCAACCTGCGCGCGATGCTGGAACCGGAGTACGTCACGCCGGAAGCGCAGCGGACGGTGCTGCGCAGGCATTTGCAGGGGTTGAAGGCGGGCTGAGGAGGGCCGGTGGCCGTCGGCCGGCGGGAGGGCGGCTCACAGGCGGCGGGCACACGACCGTATGTGACGGCGCACGACCGGGGCACGACCGGCCGCGACCGGGGCACGACCGGCGCGCGACCGGCACGCGGTAATCCGGTCGACGCTACGGGCCCTCGTTCGGCAGCATTCCGTCATGGAACAGCCTCGGCGACACCACTGGCCCCTCTACGGAATCCGTATCCGTACACCGCGCCTCGAACTGAGCCTGCCCGGCCTCGATCTCCTCGACGATCTGGCCGCGGTCGCCGCCGACGGCGTGCACGACGCGGCGGAGATGCCGTTCACCGTGCCCTGGACGGACGCGCTCCCGGAGGAGCGCGGGCGCGCGACGTTCCAGCACGTGCTCTCCACGGTCGCGGAGTGGCGGCCGGAGAGCTGGACGCTGAGCCTCGCGGTGACACGGGAGGGGAGGGCGGTGGGGCGCCAGGACGTGGTCGGCACCGCCTTCGGGGTGACCAAGGAGGCGGAGACCGGGTCCTGGCTCGGACGGGCCCACCAGGGACAGGGCATCGGTACGGAGATGCGGGCGGCCGTCCTGCACTTCGTCTTCGACCGGCTCGGCGCGGACGCCGTGACCTCCGCCGCGATGACGGACAACGTCCGGTCGCTGGCCGTCTCGCGCAAGCTCGGGTACGTACCGGACGGCGTGCAGGTCGCCGCGGTACGCGGGCAAGCGCGGACGTTGCAGCGGCTGCGGCTGGACCGGGCGGGGTGGGAGGCGCACCGTACGGTGCCGGTCGAGGTGGCGGGGTGGACGGAGGAGTGCCGGGCGCTTTTCGGAGCGTGAGCGGGCCGGCGGCGGCGCGGACGCCGAGGTGCGCGCCGTGCCCGTACGGGTACGCTGGCGGCCGACTTGATCAGCCGCGCGTCGTACGGAGACGCGTGGGCACCGGGGCGGACGCGGGGTGGACAGTGGCCGGAGCAGTCACCAGGAAGGCGGCCGGGCCGGTGCCGCGGGCGCTGTCGGCGGCCGTGCTCGGCGTCGTGGCGCTCGCCGCCGTCGGCTGTTCGGCGCGGCCCGAGGCACGACCGGAGGCGAAGCCCGACCCCAAGCCGTCCCGCACCGCTCCCGCCTGCCCCGAGGACGGTGTCGTCATCGCGGGACTCCCGGTGGACGCCGCCATGGGCACCCGCGCGATGGGCGTCACCCTGACCAACTGCGGCGAGCGCCCGTACAAGGTGAACGGCTACGCGGGCGTCCAGGTCCTCGGCAAGGACCGCGAGCCGCTGGACGTGAAGATCAGCCACGGCTCGGACGTCGTGGACGACGTCGGCCCCGAGCCGATCACGCTCCAGCCGGGCGAGCACGTCAGGGCCGTACTGATGTGGCGCAACCGCGTGACGGACGCGACGCGCCCCGCCGTGAACGGCGCGTTCCTGGCCCTCACCCCGGCCGCGGGCGGCAGCCGTCCGCAACTGGTCCGGGAGCTGATCGACCTCGGGTCCACCGGCAAGCTGGGCATCACGGCGTGGCACCGGGAGGGCCCCAGGCCGCGTACGTAGTCCGGGCGTACGACCCTGGTGCGGCCCCGGCTCCCGGCCCGGCCCGGCTACTTGTCGATGTCGCCGACCACGAAGAACAGCGAGCCGAGGATGGCGACCATGTCGGCGACGAGCGTCCCCGGCAGCAGCTCGGTCAGCGCCTGGATGTTGTTGTACGACGCCGAGCGGAGCTTGAGGCGGTACGGGGTCTTCTCGCCCTTGGAGACCAGGTAGTACCCGTTGATGCCGAGCGGGTTCTCGGTCCAGGCGTAGGTCGCGCCCTCGGGGGCTTTCAGGACCTTCGGGAGGCGCTGGTTGATCGGGCCGGGCGGCAGCTCGGCGATCCGGTCGAGGCAGGCGTCGGCCAGCTCCAGGGAGTTGTGGGTCTGCTCCAGGAGGCACTCGAAGCGGGCCAGACAGTCCCCCTCCTCGCGGGTCACCACCCGCAGCGTGTCCTGGAGTTCCGCGTACGCGAGGTACGGCTCGTCGCGGCGCAGGTCGAAGTCGACGCCGGAGGCGCGGGCGATCGGCCCGGAGACGCCGTAACCGTGCACGGCCTCGCGGCTCAGTACGCCGATGCCGCGCGTCCGGCCGCGGAAGATCTCGTTGCCGAGGACCAGGCGGTCGAAGACGTCCATCCGGGAGCGGACCTCGGAGACGGCGTGCCGGGCGCGGCCGAGCCAGCCGGCCGGCAGGTCCTCCTTGAGGCCGCCGACGCGGTTGAACATGTAGTGCATCCGCCCGCCGGAGATCTCCTCCATCACGTTCTGCAGCTCTTCGCGCTCGCGGAAGGCGTGGAAGACGGGGGTGATGCCGCCCAGCTCCAGGGGGTAGGAACCGAGGAACATCAGGTGGTTGAGGACCCGGTTCAGCTCGGCGAGCAGCGTACGGGTCCACACGGCGCGCTCGGGGACCTCCATGCCGAGCATCCGCTCCACGCCCAGGACCACACCCAGCTCGTTGGAGAAGGCCGACAGCCAGTCGTGCCGGTTGGCGAGCATGATGATCTGGCGGTAGTCGCGCGCCTCGAAGAGCTTCTCGGCGCCGCGGTGCATGTAGCCGATCACGGGTTCGGCGTGCTGGATGCGCTCGCCGTCCAGGACGAGGCGCAGCCGCAGCACGCCGTGCGTGGAGGGATGCTGCGGGCCGATGTTCAGCACCATGTCGGTGCTCTCCGCCGCGCCGCCGATGCCGACCGTGGTCTCCGTCATGGGGACAGTCTCGCAGTTCGGTCCGGCGGGGTCCGGCGGGGCCGGGGGACTGCGGGGCGGTGGTCGGCGGACCGGCGGGCGGGGCCGGGCGGTGATCGGGCGGGGCCGGGCGGCGGACGGGCGGTGCAGGGGTGGCGGACGGGCTCTTGGCGGGCGGCGGGCGGGCTCCTCAGGAGGTGAGCAGTCCCGTACAGACGCCGCCGACCGGTTGCAGGAGCCAGCCGAAGGAGCCCAGGCCCGCCGGGTCGGTCAGCTCCGCCGCCGCGCCCGCCGAGCCCAGGGCCCGCACGTAGGCGGCCGGGTCGCTGGGCGCGAGGGAGAGGGGCGGGCGGCTGCCGTCGACACCGAGGGCGTGCAGTGCCTGGCGCTGGGTGACGCGCTCGGCGCCGGGGCCCGCACAGGCGTCCAGGGCGACGTGGGCGGTGATGTCGCAGGTGCCGTCGGGTACGGGGTGCACCTCGCGGCCCTCGCGGAAGCCGGTGAGGGTGCCGAAAGGCGGGCGGGTGGCGCGGGTGTGCGCGTAGTCGGCGGTGGCGGCGAGGCCGGCGCGCAGGGTGCCGACCGCGCGGGACCAGGCCGCGTCACGCGGGTGGCCGATCTCGGCACGCAGCCCGGGGTCCGCGGTCGGCAGGGGCCACCACCGGGCGAGCCACGCGGCGTCCTCGCCGGTGACCGGGCCGCCGAGCCGTTCGGTGCCGTCCGGGCGGACCAGTACGTACCGGGGCACGCCGTCCCCGTCGGTCTCGGCGACGTCGACCGGGACGTTGTCGAGCCACTCGTTGGCGAAGAGCAGGCCGGTCAGGGAGCCGGGTGCGGGCAGTTCCGGGAGCCAGGTGACGCGGTCGTCCAGCCCGACGGGCCGGGGGGCGCGTTCGACGGCGTAGGGGCGCACACGGGCGCACACCGGGTCCGGGAGCGCCGCCAGTACTCCGGTCAGCAGCTCGCCACGCCCGGCGCCCACATCGATCAGCGCCAGTTCCGCCGGACGGCCCAAGGACCCGTCGACGCGGCACAGCAGGGTGGCGAGGGCTTCGGCGTACCGGGGCGAGACGTGCACGGAGGTACGGAAGTGGCCGGCGGGACCCGGCCCGTCGCCGCTGGTGTAGAAGCCGCCGGGGCCGTAGAGAGCCCGTTCCGTGGCGTCCCGCCAACCGCACCAGTCGTGTGTCACCGCACCACGGTACGCGGGGGCGGGGGAGAGCGCGGACGGGGGCGCGGACGGCGGCGGACCCCGGTGCCAGGCCCGTCTCCACCTTGCGGAGTACTCCCGTCCTCCAGGATCGCCCGTCCGGTTGACCCGTACACCTATACGGCCTGCCTACGCTGGGTGACGTGCAGCGTCTCTACGACTTCTTCCGCAGGCACCCGACAGGGGTGGACACCTTCTGGGCCGTCCTCCTGTTCGGTTTCAACTGTCTGATGCTGGTGGCGTCGGCGGATGTGCAGAGCGACACCCGGACGCTTCTGGAAGCTCTCGTCGTCGCCGCGATGTGCCTGACGGTCGCGCTGCGGCGCAAGGCGCCCGAGAAGATGCTGCTGCTGTCCATTCTGGTCGGTCTCTGCCAGATCGTGTTCGACGTAGATCCCAATCCGTCCAACTTCGCCATGCTGGCGACCATTTACACGGTCGCCTCGGGCACCACGCGCTGGGCCTCGCGCACTGCTCTGGGCGGGGCGCTGATCGGCCCGACGCTCTACGCCGTCCGCTCCGGCAACGGTGAGAGGCCGCCCGGCAGCCTGTGGCAAGGGCTGTTCGTCATGGGCCTGCTCACCGTCCCGTTCGTGCTGGCCTGGGTGCTCGGCGACTCGGTCCGTACCCGCCGCGCGTACTGGGCCCAGCTGGAGGAGAAGGCCGCCCGCCTGGAGAAGGAACGCGAGACGCAGTCGCGGATCGCGGTGGCCGCCGAGCGTGCCCGTATCGCCCGCGAGCTGCACGACGTCGTCGCGCACAACGTGTCCGTGATGGTGGTCCAGGCCGATGGCGCCGCCTACGTCCTGGACGCCGCGCCCGAGCAGGCCAAGCAGGCCCTGGAGACGATCTCCGGTACCGGCCGGCAGGCGCTCGCCGAGATGCGGCGGCTGCTCGGCGTGCTGCGCACCGGTGAGCAGCCCGAGAGCGGCGAGTACGTACCGCAGCCAGGCGTCGAGCAGCTCGCCGACCTGATCGACCAGGTGCGGGGTGCCGGACTGCCGGTCGACTTCCAGGTGGCGGGTGAACCGCGCCCGCTGCCCAGCAGCGTCGAGCTGACCGCGTACCGCATCGTGCAGGAAGCGCTGACGAACACCCGCAAACACGGCGGTCCGGACGTGGGCGCCACGGTCCGTCTCGCCTACCGGGACGCCGAGCTGGACCTGCTGGTCGAGGACGACGGGCGCGGCGCCCAGCACGAGCTGTACTCGGGGGGCGGGGCGGACGGCCTCGGCCACGGGCTCATCGGCATGCGCGAACGCGTCGGCATGGTCGGCGGCAGCCTCGACGCGGGGCCGCGGCCGGGAGGAGGCTTCCGGATCAGCGCGGTCCTGCCGCTCAAGCCGGGGCAGTGAGCCGGGGGCGATGCCCGCTCCCCCGCCCGTACGTACCCTGTTGCCGCGCCGACGCCGGCCGGCCCTCCCGGCGCCGGGACCACCGGCTCCGCCACCCGCACCGCCGTTGAAAGGGACCTCCTGCCATGACTGTCCGCGTGATGCTCGTCGACGACCAGATGCTGCTGCGCACCGGTTTCCGCATGGTGCTGGCCGCCCAGCCCGACATGGAGGTCGTCGCCGAGGCCGGTGACGGGGTGGAGGCCCTGGAGGTGCTCCGGTCCACCAAGGTCGACGTCATCCTGATGGACGTGCGGATGCCGCACCTGGACGGGGTGGAGACCACCCGCCGGATCTGCGCGGGCGGGCAGCAGGCGGACGCGCCGAAGGTGCTCATCCTGACCACCTTCGACCTGGACGAGTACGCCTTCTCCGCGCTCAAGGCCGGGGCCAGCGGCTTCATGCTGAAGGACGTGCCGCCGAGCGAACTGCTGGCCGCGATCCGCGCGGTGCGGAGCGGCGACGCGGTGGTCGCGCCCTCGACCACCCGCCGGCTGCTGGACCGGTTCACGCCGATGCTGCCGGCGTCCGCCGCCGAGCCGGTCCGCCCGGAGATCGGACGGCTCACCGAGCGCGAGCGGGAGGTGCTGCTGCTGGTGGCCCAGGGGCTCTCGAACGGTGAGATCGCGGCGCGGCTGGTGCTGTCGGAGGCCACGGTCAAGACACATGTGGGCCGCATCCTCACGAAGTTGGAGCTGCGGGACCGGGTGCAGGCGGTGGTGCTCGCCTACGAGACGGGACTCGTACGGGCCGGGGGCGGCGCGGGGGCGTAACGGCGCCCGGGGGCGTAACAGTCGTCGGTGCTGGTGCTGGTGCTGGTGCTGGTGCTGGTGCCGGTGCCGGTGCCGGTGCCGGTGCCGGTGTCTGTGGCGGTTGTGGCGGTCGAGTGGGGTGGGATCCGGGCCGAACAGGGCTGAAGGGGACGCGAGTTGCGGGTGGGGCGGGGTTGACGGGGGTGGGGGAGCGGAGGAGATTGGGCGCGCTCGGTAAGGAAACTTTCCTAACAGAGAGGCCCTCCTGTGCGCAGACGAACCTTCGCCCTGGCCACCGCCGCCGGAACCGCGCTGCTCGCCGCCGGCGCGCTGCCCGCCACCGCCCAGCCGGCCGCGACCTCCGCCCCCGCGGACGCCGTGAGCCGGCCGGGTGTGACCGAGGGCTCGGTCAGCGCCGCCGACCTGCTCGCCAAGGTCACCGACTGTTCGCAGATCTCCCACGGCAAGTACCGCACCGACGAGGAGACATCGGCGACCGTCCCGGTCTGCGGCAAGAAGAACGCCGTGTTCTGGAAGGCCGACATGGACATCGACTGCGACGGCCAGGTCACGGCCAAGTGCAACAAGGACACCGACCCCTGGTTCCAGCCGGACACCCGCTTCCACCAGTCGAACGGCAAGCCGCTGAACGCCGAGAAGCTGCCGTACGTCGTCGTCCCCTCGGTCAGCGGCATCTGGAACTACGAGTCGGCGGGCATCAAGGGCGGCGGCATCGTCGCCGTCGTTTACAAGAACAAGGTCGAGTACGCGGTCGTCGGCGACACCGGACCGGACAAGATCATCGGTGAGGCGTCGTACGCGGCCGCCAAGGGCCTCGGCATCGACCCCGACCCGGCCACCGGCGGCGCCGAGTCCGGCGTCACCTACATCCTGTTCAAGAACTCCCAGGCGTCCCCCATCGAGAGCCACAGCGACGCCGTCTCCCGCGGCGACGCCCTCGCCAAGAAGTTCCTCCAGGAGAACTGAGCGCCCGCGGCACCACCCCGCCGCCCGCCGGCTCAGCGCAGTACCCCCTCCAGGAAGTCGCTGCCCAGGCGCGCCACCACCCGGACGTCCAACTGGTTCAGGACGTACCGGCCGCGGCGGCGGGTCTGGAGCAGGCCGGCCTTCTTGAGGACGGCGAGGTGCCGGGAGACCTCCGGCGCGGATATGCCGAGCGCGGCGGCCAGTTCGCCGGTGGTGTAGGCGGTACGGGCGAGGTAGCGGCACATCCGTATCCGCATCGGGTGGGCGAGCGCTTCGAGCCGGGACTCGACCAGGGCGACCGACGTGGGGCCGGCCGGTTCCGGTGCGGCGACCGGGTAGTGGATCACCGGGCGCCAGCCCGCCGCGTGCAGCACGCTCAGGTGCGGCCAGCCGAACGAGGTCGGGAGGAGGGTGATCCCGACACCGACGGCCGGGTCCACGGCCGTGCCGTGACCGTGGAGCAGCTTGTCGACGACGATGCGGGACCGCGGCTCGTCCAGGGTCACCGCGGGCGACACCTCGGCCAGCGCCTCGGCCAGACCCTTGTGGCGCAGCACCTCGGCCTTGTGCCGTGCGTCCGCGGCGAGGTGGACGCGCACCCGCTGCCAGACGTCCGCGAAGAACGCCTGCTCGCAGTCCTCCAGCAGACGGCGGATCCAGGCCCGTACGGCGGACGGGTCGGCGAGCAGCCGCTGCGCGAAGTCGGCCTGCCGGGGGCCGCGCGCGGTGGCCCGCTCCAGCGCCAGCCGGCGAGCTTCGGCGTCCACCAGCGGTGACGGGCCGCCGCGGCAGTACGCGCTGGTGCAGTTGATCTCCAACGCGGCGTTCACGAACAGCTCGTCGTCGAGCCGGTCGAGCAGGTCCAGGTCCTCGGTGAGCGTGGCGCCGGGCTGCCCGCCGGTGTCCGCGAGCGCGGCGAACGGCATCGTCACGTCGGAGAACGTCGGCCCCCAGAGGAAGTCCGCGTCGCACAGCCGGTCGGCCAGGTCGGGTTCGAGCGCACCGGCCGTCGCGGTGGTCCAGCCGTGCAGACCGGGGTGGTGGCCGGGCTCGGCGAGCGCGTGCAGGGCGGCACCCAGCTCGGCGAGCGGCGACAGGCTGAACACCGTCCGCTCGGCGGGCAGCCCCGTGACATCGATCCACACACTCATGTGCCTCTCCCCGTTCCCCGTGCGCCGTTCCCCGCGCCCCGTCCATGCGCCGCAGCCGTACCGGCTCCGGTGCGCGTCCGGCCGCCCGGCCGTCCGGCATCCGGCCGCCCGGCGTCCGTTCCATCATGCGTGAGCCTGTGACCTGCGCCCGGCTCGTTTGACGGCTCCCGTCAATCGACGGGCCACCCGCCGCGGGGCGGCCCCAGTGTGGTGTCCATGAACGCATCCCAGCAGCACATGCTCGACGCCTACCGTGCCGCCCAGCGCGGTGAGAGCGCACCCGTCCTCCCCGGTGCCGGTGACGTCCAGGCCGTACGCGAGATACGCCGGTGGCTGCGCTTCCAGGCCGTGGTCACCGCACCCGCCGACCGCCCCCTGGCCCGCTTCCGCCGCGCCGTACGCCGCGCCCTCACCCGGCGGCCGGTACGCCCCGTACACCTCCGTCGGACCGCGCGCTCCGCCCAGGCCGGGCCGCTGCCGCACCCCCCTCTCGATCCGTCCTCCGCTTCCGTCCCCACCCCCACCATGACGGGTCACGCCCGCCTCTGCGACCCCTGTGGATAACCTGCGCGAACGCCTCCGTCGCCCCTGTGGAAAACAGCCCGGGGCACGGCGGACGAGGCAGCCGGGAACGCGGCCGCGACCGCGTCCGGAAGACCTGCCGGAAACGCGCCCGGCGACGCGGTACGAGACACCCGTCTCAGCCTGCGTACGGCTCTGAGGAGCGCCGTAAACACTCGCGTAGCATGGCGAACGAATCGTCCGGTACCCCCCGCGGACTGGAACGGAAGGCCGTCGCCGCGTGAACACAATCCCACCCACCGAGGCCCAGGACCGCCCCGCCCGACTGACTGTCGGAGTCGTCGGCGCAGGTCGCGTCGGGCCCGCCCTCGCCGCGTCGTTGCAGCTCGCCGGACATCGGCCGGTCGCCGTGTCCGGTGTCTCCGACGCCTCCGTACGGCGCGCGGCGGCGCTCCTCCCCGACGTGCCGGTCGTCTCCCCGGCCGAGGTGCTGCAACGCGCCGAACTGGTGCTGCTCACGGTGCCCGACGACGCCCTTCCCGGACTCGTCGCGGGCCTCGCCGAGACCGGTTCCGTACGGCCGGGCCAACTGCTCGTCCACACGTCGGGGCGGTTCGGTACGGCCGTCCTCGACCCGGCCACCCGCGCCGGTGCCCTGCCGCTCGCCCTGCACCCCGCCATGACCTTCACCGGTACGCGCGTCGACGTGCAGCGGCTGGCCGGCTGCTCCTTCGGGGTCACGGCGCCCGAACCGCTGCGGATGGCCGCCGAGGCGCTGGTCATCGAGATGGGCGGGGAGCCGGAGTGGATCGAGGAGGAGGCCCGCCCGCTCTACCACGCGGCGCTCGCCATCGGGGCGAACCACCTGGTCACCCTGGTGGCACAAGCCATGGAGCTGCTGCGGGAGGCCGGTGTCGGCGCGCCCGACCGGATGCTCGGCCCGCTGCTGGGCGCCGCCCTGGACAACGCGCTGCGCTCCGGTGACGCCGCCCTGACCGGTCCGGTCGCCCGCGGGGACGCGGGCACCGTCGCCGCGCACGTCTCGGAGCTGCGCAAGCACGCGCCGCAGAGCGTCGCGGGGTACCTCGCCATGGCCCGTACGACGGCCGACCGCGCCCTGGCGCACGGTCTGCTGAAGCCGGAGCTGGCCGAGGACCTGCTGGACGTCCTGGCGAACGTCGGCAACGGCACCGGGGGCGCGCCGCCGTCGCCCGGCCGTGAAAGCCGTCCTGGCGGCAAGGGAGACCCGTCCGACGGGCACCGCGAAGATCCGCCCGGCGACCGTCCCGGAGAAGGCGACCGCCCCGAAGAAGGCGACCGATGAACGCCTCGCGCACGCGTCTGGTGCACACCGCGGCCGAGCTGCGTGCCCTGCCGCGCTCCTCCGGCCAGCGGGCCGTCGTCATGACCATGGGGGCCCTGCACGAGGGGCACGCGACGCTGGTCCGCGCCGCCCGCGACCGGGTCGGCCCGGCGGGGCAGGTCGTCGTCACCGTCTTCGTCAACCCGCTCCAGTTCGGTGCCGGGGAGGACCTCGACCGCTACCCGCGCACCCTGGAGGCGGACGTCGCGCTCGCCGGCGCGGCCGGAGCGGACGCCGTCTTCGCGCCCGCCGCCGCTGAGGTCTACCCGGGCGGCGCGCCGCAGGTACGCATAGCCGCCGGTCCCATGGGGGACCTCTTGGAGGGGGCCAGCAGGCCCGGCCACTTCGACGGTGTGCTGACCGTCGTCGGCAAGCTGCTGCACCTCACCCGTCCCGACGTGGCCCTCTTCGGCCGGAAGGACGCGCAGCAACTGGCCGTGATCGAGCGCATGGTGGCCGACCTGAACTTCGACGTACGGATCGTCGGCGTCCCCACCGTCCGTGAGGACGACGGGCTGGCCCTGTCCAGCCGCAACCGCTATCTCTCCGAGGCGGACCGCCGGACCGCCCTGGCGCTGTCCCGGGCCCTGTTCGCGGCCCGTGACCGGCTCGCCGCCGAGGAGGCCCTGCGGGACCGCGCCTCGTACGGGGCGCACACGGCCCACCGGGCGCACGACCGTTCCGCGGCGCTCGCCGCCCTGGGGGAGGACCGCGCGGCGGCCGACGCGCACGCCCTCGCGCACGCCGCCGCGACCCCGCCGCGGGGCCCTTCGGTGGCGCGCGCGGCGGCCCGTATCGTCCTGGAGGACGCGGCCCGCCTGGACCCGCCGCTGACGCTCGACTACGTGGCGCTCGTCGACCCATCCGACTTCACCGAGGTTCCGGACGCGTACGAGGGGGAGGCCGTGCTCGCGGTCGCCGCGAAGGTCGGCACCACCCGCCTCATCGACAACATCCGCCTCACGTTCGGAGCGCCCCGATGAACGGCACCACCCGCACCACTGACCCCGCCCCCACCCTCCGCCTCCAGGCCCCCGCCCCCGGCTGGTCCATCGAGGCCGACGTCGTCGTGGTCGGGTCCGGGGTCGCGGGCCTGACCGCCGCGCTGCGCTGCGCCGCCGCGGGCCGCCGTACCGTCGTGGTGACCAAGGCCCGCCTGGACGACGGCTCCACGCGCTGGGCCCAGGGCGGCGTCGCCGCGGCGCTCGGCGAGGGCGACACCCCCGAGCAGCACCTGGAGGACACCCTCGTCGCGGGCGCCGGGCTGTGCGACGAGGCCGCCGTACGGGCCCTGGTCACCGAAGGCCCGGGCGCCGTCCGCCGCCTCATCGCCACCGGCGCGCGCTTCGACACCGCGCCCGGCACCGACGAAATAGCCCTCGGCCGTGAGGGCGGGCACCACCGCCGCCGCATAGCGCACGCGGGCGGCGACGCGACCGGCGCCGAGATCTCCCGCGCCCTGGTCGACGCCGTCCGCTCCCAGGGCCTGCGCACCATCGAGAACGCCCTCGTCCTGGACCTGCTCACGGACGCCGAGGGCCGTACGGCAGGTGTCACCCTGCACGTGATGGGGCAGGGCCAGCACGACGGCGTGGGCGCCGTGCACGCCCCCGCGGTGGTCCTGGCCACCGGCGGCATGGGCCAGGTCTTCGCCGCGACCACCAACCCCGCGGTCTCCACCGGCGACGGCGTCGCCCTCGCGCTGCGCGCCGGCGCCGAGGTCTCCGACCTCGAATTCGTCCAGTTCCACCCGACGGTGCTCTACCTCGGCCCGGACGCGGAGGGCCAGCAGCCGCTGATCTCGGAGGCGGTACGGGGCGAGGGCGCCCACCTGGTGGACGCCGACGGCGTCCGCTTCATGATCGGGCAGCACGAACTCGCCGAACTGGCCCCGCGCGACATCGTCGCCAAGGCCATCCTGCGCCGCGCCCAGGAACAGGGCGCCGAACACATGTACCTGGACGCCCGGCACTTCGGCGCCACCCTGTGGGAGCAGCGTTTCCCGACCATCCTCGCCGCCTGCCGCGCGCACGGCATCGACCCGGTCACCGAGCCGGTCCCGGTCGCGCCCGCCGCGCACTACGCCTCCGGCGGCGTACGGACCGACCTGTCCGGCCGGACGACCGTGCCGGGCCTGTACGCGTGCGGCGAGGTCGCGTGCACCGGTGTGCACGGTGCCAACCGGCTGGCCTCCAACTCCCTCCTGGAGGGCCTGGTCTTCGCCGAGCGCATCGCGGACGACATCACGGCCGCGCCCGTCCGGCGGCCCGGACCTGTCGTCGAGCCCACCGCCGCCCCCGTACCGCTGCTCGCCCCCGAGGCGCGGCCCGTGATCCAGCGGATCATGACCGCGGGTGCCGGGGTGCTGCGCTCCGCCGCCAGTCTCTCCGAGGCCGCCACCGCGCTGGCCCGGCTGCTGCGCGACGCCGCCGACCCGTCCCCGTCCCACGGGCCCGAAGCCGCCCCGGCCCCGTCCGACGGCCCCAAGCCCGCCGAGCCCGGCGTCGAGGCGTGGGAGGCCACCAACCTGCTCCTGGTGTCCAGGGTGCTGGTCAGCAGCGCGCTGCGCCGCGAGGAGACCCGCGGCTGCCACTGGCGCGAGGACCACGCCGACCGGGACGACACCGCCTGGCAGCGGCACTTCCTGGTCACCCACCGCCCGCCGCACACCCTGCACAGCCGTACGACCGACACCGCCGCCTTCCCCGCGGCGACCGCCGCACCCGCGCCCGAAACGGAGCCGAACCAGTGAGCACCCCCGACGACCTCTCCCTGCACCAGATCGGCCGTCCGGGCCAGGACGCCGAGGCTCCGCAAGGCGGCTGCGGCGACTCCTGCGGCTGCGGCGCCGGTGACGGCGCGTACGAACTCGACCCGCTCGCCTGCGGGCTGGACCCCGACCTCGCGGCCCTCCTGGCCGAAGCCGGGCTGGACCCCGTCCAGGTCGAGGACATCGCCCACCTGGCCGTCGAGGAGGACCTCGACCAGGGGGTGGACGTCACCACCGTCGCGACCGTCCCCGAAGACGCCGTCGCCACCGGCGACTTCACGGCCCGTCAGGCGGGGACCGTGGCCGGGCTGCGGGTCGCCGAGGCGGTGCTGTCCATCGTGTGCACCGCGGAGTTCGAGGTCGAGCGGCACGTCGAGGACGGCGACCGCGTCGAGGCCGGACAGAAGCTGCTCAGCGTCACCACCCGCACCCGCGACCTGCTGACCGGCGAGCGCAGCGCCCTGAACCTGCTCTGCCGCCTGTCCGGCATCGCCACCGCCACCCGCGCCTGGGCCGACGCCCTGGAGGGCACCGGCGCCAAGGTCCGCGACACCCGCAAGACGACGCCCGGTCTACGCGCCCTGGAGAAGTTCGCGGTGCGCTGCGGCGGCGGCGTCAACCACCGGATGTCGCTGTCGGACGCGGCCCTGATCAAGGACAACCACGTCGTCGCGGCGGGCGGCGTGGCCGAGGCGTTCAAGGCCGTACGCGACGGCTTCCCCGGTGTGCCGATCGAGGTGGAGGTCGACCGGCTGGACCAGATCCCGCCGATCCTCACCGAAGGCGCCGACCTGATCCTTTTGGACAACTTCACCCCCGAGCAGACCCGCGAGGCGGTGGCGCTGGTGGCCGGCAAGGCGGTCCTGGAGTCCTCCGGGCGGCTCACCCTCGACAACGCCCGCGGCTACGCCGAGACCGGTGTGGACTACCTGGCCGTGGGCGCGCTCACCCACTCCTCCCCGATCCTCGACATCGGTCTCGACCTGCGCGAGGAGCGCTGACGCAGATGCTGCTCACCATCGACGTAGGCAACACCCACACCGTCCTCGGCCTGTTCGACGGCGAGGAGATCGTCGAGCACTGGCGCATCTCCACCGACGCCCGCCGCACCGCCGACGAACTCGCGGTCCTCCTCCAGGGGCTGATGGGCATGCACCCGCTGCTGGGCGAGGAACTGGGCGACGGCATCGAGGGCATCGCCATCTGCTCCACCGTCCCCTCGGTCCTGCACGAGCTGCGCGAGGTCACCCGGCGCTACTACGGGGACGTTCCGGCCATCCTGGTCGAGCCCGGCGTCAAGACCGGTGTGCCGATCCTGATGGACAACCCCAAGGAGGTCGGCGCCGACCGGATCATCAACGCGCTGGCTGCCGTGGAGCTGTACGGCGGGCCTGCCGTGGTGGTCGACTTCGGTACGGCCACGACGTTCGACGCGGTCAGCGCGCGCGGCGAGTACGTCGGCGGGGTGATCGCGCCGGGCATCGAGATCTCGGTGGACGCCCTCGGCGTGAAGGGTGCCCAGCTCCGCAAGATCGAACTGGCCCGGCCGCGCAGCGTGATCGGCAAGAACACCGTCGAGGCCATGCAGTCCGGCATCCTGTACGGCTTCGCCGGCCAGGTCGACGGCGTCGTCCAGCGCATGGCGCGGGAACTGGCGGACGATCCGGACGACGTGACGGTGATCGCCACCGGCGGGCTGGCGCCCATGGTGCTGGGCGAGTCCTCGGTCATCGACGAGCACGAGCCGTGGCTCACGCTGATCGGTCTGCGGCTGGTGTACGAGCGCAACGTGACCCGGGGCTGAGGGCCGTACGGGACGGCCGGACCGGCCGCCGGGCCCGGCGGGCGACCGGCGGTCCGGAGCCCTGGGCCGACCGGCCCGTCCGGCCTCCACGGCGAATTGCCCACTTAGGCCCTATACATACCTGCTTCTAACTGAAGAGGCTTTTGTTGCCTGTCGTGCTTTCCGCGACACTTGCGTCGTTCTAATGGTGTTAAGCGGATTTTGTCCGGCGACGGCGTAAGGTCGGCCCATGCCTATGCCATACGGATCCCGCGGCGGTATGGCCTTCAGCGCCGACGAGTTGCGCGTCCTGCGGCGCGCGCTCGCCGCCGCCCTCCAGCCGACGCGCCGCACGACCGCCGCCGAGCCGGGCTACGACGCCGACGGCGCCCAGGAGGTCCAGGAGTACCTGCGGCTCGCCGAGGCGGTGGACGAGGCCGCGCGCGAGGGCGGGCGGCTGCGCGCCTTTCTCCTCGCCGACCTCGCCCGCTACCGGGACGCCCTCCCCGGCTCCGCCCGCGGCTACCTGGGGCAGCTCCAGGAGGCCCTGGCGGCCGGCTACGACCCCGTCCCCGCCGACCTCGCCGCCCTGCGCCTCCTGTGCGCGCGACAGCGGGGGACGGAGGAACACGCGCGCCGTACCGCCCTGCTGCGCCACTGCGAGCGCCTGGCCGAGCGCTCCGTACGGGCCAGGCTGCGGGCCCTGCCCGGCGGTCGGGTGGCGGACGAGCCCGCGCCCGTTCCCGCTCCGGAACCGCGCCCGAAGGCGCCGCGCACCGGCCGCCCCGTCCCCACACCGGGCGAGGTCTTCCCGCCGCGCCGCAAGCCCGTGCGGCCCCCCGCGGCCCGGACCGCGTGAGCGCTGCGTACCCTGGAATCCTCACTCCCGAAGGAGGCCCCTGGTCATGGATTACGTCGCAGCGCTGGTACCGCCCGTGGTGATGGCCGTGGCGTTCGTCGCGCTCATCGTGACGATCGTGAAGAGCCAGGGTGGCGAGAACAAGTCCAAGGAGGACGCGGCGGTCGACGCCGCGCTGGCCCGCGCCGAGGGCACCCGCCAGGAGCCCAAGGCCCACGGCGCCTGACCGGCACCGGCCGGGCCACCCCCGGCCGGGCCCCCGGCCACCCGCACCCCGTACCCCGCCCCGGGCGCCGACGGAGTTCGTCCATCCGTTCGGCCCCTGGTCGGCCTTGCGCACCGCACACGTCCGTACGGCCCGAGATCGTGCATCTCGGGCCGTACTGCCTTTTTCCGGGGTAAATCAACCGGGTAAGAACCGGCATTCGCGACATCTCCCACTATTGTGCTGGTGTGCCACGACGCTTGGGTGATCTGGAAGACGCGGTCATGACGCGGGTGTGGGAGTGGAACCGCCCGGTCACCGTTCGGGAAGTCCTGGAAGATCTGCAGAAGGAACGGTCGATCGCCTACACAACGGTGATGACCGTATTGGACAACCTCCATCAGAAGGGCTGGGTGCGCCGCGAAGCCGAAGGACGCGCCTATCGATATGAGGCGGTCTCCACTCGTGCCGCCTACTCGGCCGCACTGATGAACGAAGCGTGGTCCGCGAGTGACAACCCCGCGGCGGCCCTGGTGGCCTTCTTCGGGATGATGTCGCCGGAACAGCGGCACGCTCTCAGGGATGCCGTACGCATGGTGCAGGGCGACGAACCGGCGGAACCCGCACCGGCCCCGCCGGGCCCCGGCCGCGCCGAACGCGAACCGCCCGTGCCGGCGGAACGGCCGGACCATGAGGAACGCGCCGGTGAACCGGCCGCGGAACGTGCGCAGGAACCTTCCGCACCCCCCGAACAGACCGAAGAGGGGCGAGCGGATGCGGGAGAAGTACCCGCGGCGGGAACCGGCGACCCGGGGCGATAGCGTCGCGCCATGCCGCCCCTGACTAATGGACTCACCGTCCGCCGTGCCCGGACCAGCGATGTACCGGCCGTACGCCGGCTCATCGACGCCTACTCCCCGGACGGCATCCTCCTCGACAAAGCCACCGTGACGCTTTACGAGTCCATCCAGGAGTTCTGGGTCGCCGAGCGGGACCAGGACGCCGAGGTCGTCGGCTGCGGAGCGCTGCACGTCATGTGGGAAGACCTGGCCGAGGTGCGCACATTGGCGGTGGACCCGCGGCACAAGGGCACCGGGGTCGGCCACCAAGTCCTCGACAAGCTGCTGCGCACCGCGGGCTGGCTCGGAGTGCGGCGCATTTTCTGCCTCACCTTCGAAGTGGACTTCTTCGCCAAGCACGGCTTCGTGGAGATCGGTGAGACGCCCGTCGACGGCGATGTCTACAGCGAGCTGCTGCGTTCCTATGACGAGGGCGTTGCCGAGTTCCTCGGTCTCGAACGAGTGAAGCCCAACACCCTGGGCAACAGCCGGATGCTTCTGCACCTGTGATCAGCGTTCTATGTCCGAATCGCGCCCCTATCTCATAGCTGTGGAAGCAAGCGTTCCCCGGCCGTGGTGCAACTGAACCCTACCCAGGGGTTTGTGTTTTTCCCGGAAAAGCGGTTTGCTTTCCGTCGTAATCCGCATTCGATGAAAGGGAAACCGGTGGCACAGAAGGTTCAGGTTCTTCTTGTCGACGACCTCAACGGCGGCGAGGCCCATGAGACCGTGACGTTCGCCCTCGACGGCAAGTCCTACGAGATCGACCTGTCCGACGACAACGCGCACAAGCTGCGCGAGTCGCTGGCCGAGTTCGTGAAGGCGGGCCGCAAGACCGGTGGCCGTTCCGGTGGCCGCGGCAAGGCCCGCGCGTCTTCCGGTGGGAGCCCGGACACCGCGAAGATCCGCGCGTGGGCGAAGGAGAACGGCTACAACGTCAATGACCGCGGTCGTGTGCCCGCGGAGATCCGTGAGGCGTTCGAGAAGGCGAACGGCTGACCGCCGTACCCGCAATCCGTTTGTCTTCGAGCTTGACGGCCGCGCAGCAAACGGGCCCGGTGGCATTCCGTTGCCGCCGCGCTCACGAGTCGTACGAGGTCGGGGGCGCGCCCCTGGCGATCCGCGAGGGGAACACCGTGGCCCCCGCGCCCTGCCCCTGTCCCCGTGGTGGGCAGAGCCGCCTCGATCTCGCGTCCCGGCTCGGGAGGCCGCACCCACCCGGCGGCCTCCCGTGGGCCCGATCCGTACGGCCACCACGCCTGCGGTGACGGCGGCGGCGGGGACGGCGCGGGCATCCGGTCCCCGGTGCCGCGTGCGGTCAGATCCAGCCCCAGCGAGCCCCATTCCAGCCATTCCAGAAGCTCCGGCAACTCCTCCGCGGCACCCGCGGTCACGAGGACGAGCATCCTGGGACCGGCGGAGCCGCTGCGGTCGATCAGTACGGGCCCCGTGGGGCCCACCCGCCCCAGTACGGCCCGGCCCGCGTCGGCCGGCAGGTCGAGGGCGTCGAAGCGCACCCCGGTCAGCAGCTCCACCGGCTCCGTGCCGGTGGTCGGCCAGCGCAGCTCGTCCTCGTACCACTGCCGTACGGCGGCGAGGGCGGAGCGGGAGCGCGGGAGCGCGACGGGCATACCGGGAGCAACTCGCGAAACCCCGAGAAGTTACGCTGGGTTGACATGCGGGTACGTACTGTCGTCGCGGAAGGGGGTGCGCGGGGGCGTGACGGCGCAACGGACGGCGCTCGGGTGTTCGCCCATAGCGGATGGAACAGGCCCGCGCCGCATGGAGTGTCCGGGGCGGCGGGTAAGACAACCCCAGTGGGGAGAGACGGTGCAGCGGCGTGCGCAGCGCTTTTTCCGGAGTTGCGGCGGACTCCGGGCGGACGTGTCGGTGAGGGGCGCGTTCGCCACGGGCGTACTGGCCCGGGGCGTATATGCCTGGCCTGCGGGAACATCGTCTCGCACCATCGGGTTGGAGCAGATGTCGGCTGTTCGGCAGCAGATTTCCCCGCCGTCGCGGGGGTGATCCGGACGGATGTCGGCAGTTGGAATGAGCTGTCCCGTCCCACGGGACTAGCATGCGGAAGGACAGGGAGGGGACCGACCCCTAACTGCCTGACCGCTCTGAGGAGCGATTAACGATGTTCGAGAGGTTCACCGACCGTGCGCGGCGGGTTGTCGTCCTGGCTCAGGAAGAAGCCCGGATGCTCAACCACAACTACATCGGCACCGAGCACATCCTCCTGGGCCTGATCCACGAGGGTGAGGGTGTCGCCGCTAAGGCCCTGGAGAGCCTCGGGATTTCGCTCGAGGCGGTCCGCCAGCAGGTGGAGGAGATCATCGGCCAGGGGCAGCAGGCCCCGTCCGGTCACATCCCCTTCACCCCCCGTGCGAAGAAGGTCCTGGAGCTGTCGCTCCGCGAGGCCCTTCAGCTCGGCCACAATTACATCGGTACGGAGCACATCCTGCTCGGCCTGATCCGCGAGGGCGAGGGCGTCGCCGCCCAGGTCCTGGTGAAGCTGGGCGCCGATCTGAACCGGGTGCGGCAGCAGGTCATCCAGCTGCTCTCCGGCTACCAGGGCAAGGAGGCCGCCACCGCCGGCGGCCCGGCCGAGGGCACCCCCTCGACCTCGCTCGTCCTGGACCAGTTCGGCCGCAACCTGACGCAGGCCGCCCGCGAGACCAAGCTCGACCCGGTGATCGGGCGCGAGAAGGAGATCGAGCGGGTCATGCAGGTGCTGTCCCGCCGTACCAAGAACAACCCGGTCCTCATCGGCGAGCCCGGCGTCGGCAAGACGGCGGTCGTCGAGGGCCTGGCCCAGGCCATCGTCAAGGGCGAGGTGCCCGAGACCCTCAAGGACAAGCACCTCTACACCCTGGACCTGGGCGCCCTGGTCGCCGGCTCCCGCTACCGCGGTGACTTCGAGGAGCGCCTGAAGAAGGTGCTCAAGGAGATCCGCACCCGCGGCGACATCATCCTGTTCATCGACGAGCTCCACACCCTGGTGGGTGCGGGCGCCGCCGAGGGCGCGATCGACGCCGCGAGCATCCTCAAGCCCATGCTGGCGCGAGGCGAGCTGCAGACCATCGGTGCGACCACGCTCGACGAGTACCGCAAGTACCTGGAGAAGGACGCGGCCCTGGAGCGCCGCTTCCAGCCCATCCAGGTCGCGGAGCCGTCGCTGCCGCACACCATCGAGATCCTCAAGGGCCTGCGCGACCGTTACGAGGCGCACCACCGTGTCTCGATCACGGACGAGGCCCTGGTCCAGGCCGCCCAGCTGGCCGACCGCTACATCTCCGACCGCTTCCTGCCGGACAAGGCGATCGACCTGATCGACGAGGCCGGCTCCCGGATGCGCATCCGCCGGATGACCGCGCCGCCGGACCTCCGCGAGTTCGACGAGAAGATCGCCGACGTGCGCCGGGAGAAGGAGTCCGCGATCGACTCGCAGGACTTCGAGATGGCCGCGGGCCTGCGCGACAAGGAGAAGCAGCTCCTGGCCGCGAAGGCGAAGCGGGAGAAGGAGTGGAAGGCCGGCGACATGGACGTCGTCGCCGAGGTCGACGGCGAGCTGATCGCCGAGGTCCTGGCCACGGCCACCGGCATCCCGGTCTTCAAGCTCACCGAGGAGGAGTCCTCGCGGCTGCTGCGGATGGAGGACGAGCTCCACAAGCGCGTCATCGGCCAGAAGGACGCCATCAAGGCGCTCTCGCAGGCCATCCGCCGTACCCGGGCCGGTCTGAAGGACCCCAAGCGCCCCGGTGGCTCGTTCATCTTCGCCGGTCCGTCCGGTGTCGGTAAGACCGAGCTGTCCAAGACGCTCGCCGAATTCCTGTTCGGCGACGAGGACGCGATGATCTCCCTCGACATGTCGGAGTTCAGCGAGAAGCACACGGTCTCCCGGCTCTTCGGCTCGCCTCCCGGCTACGTCGGCTACGAAGAGGGCGGCCAGCTCACCGAGAAGGTGCGCCGCAAGCCGTTCTCGGTCGTGCTGTTCGACGAGGTGGAGAAGGCCCACCCCGACATCTTCAACTCACTGCTGCAGATCCTGGAGGACGGTCGCCTGACCGACTCCCAGGGCCGGGTGGTGGACTTCAAGAACACGGTCATCATCATGACGACCAACCTCGGGACCCGGGACATCTCCAAGGGCTTCAACCTGGGCTTCGCCGCCCAGGGCGACACCAAGAGCAGCTACGAGCGGATGAAGAACAAGGTCAACGAAGAGCTCAAGCAGCACTTCCGGCCCGAGTTCCTCAACCGTGTCGACGACACGGTGGTCTTCCACCAGCTCACCGAGGAAGACATCATCCAGATCGTCGACCTCATGATCGCCAAGGTGGACGAGCGCCTGAAGGACCGCGACATGGGCATCGAGCTCAGCGGTGAGGCCAAGAAGCTGCTCGCCAAGCGCGGCTACGACCCGGTGCTGGGCGCCCGCCCGCTGCGCCGGACCATCCAGCGCGAGATCGAGGACGCTCTCTCGGAGAAGATCCTCTTCAGCGAGCTGCGCTCCGGTCACATCGTGGTCGTCGACATCGAGGGCGAGGGGGAGAACGCCAAGTTCACCTTCCGCGGCGAGGAGAAGGCGGCCCTGCCGGACGCTCCGCCCGTCGAGTCCGCGGCCGGTGGCCCGGACCTGTCGAAGGACGCGTGACGGCCGGCGGTACGGACCGGGCGCCCAGCGCCTGACCGGCACGGCCTGTGACGCCGCGGCCCGGGACCTGTTCCAGGTTCCGGGCCGCGGCGTTGTCGTAGGAGTCGTGAGCGGGGGAGCCGTACGGGCGCTGCCGTGCGGAGTACGGAGTACGGGCGCGAGGCGTCCGGGCCGTGCGCGGAAGTGTTTTTCCGTACTCGGGTACGGGCGGATATCCGTAACCGCCGGGATGCGGTGCCTTCCGCTCCGGTACGGCAGCGGCGCCGGCTATTGCCCGGCCCTCCCGGACGTAAAGGGAAAACGTCATTCCGGATTGCTCCGGCGACATTGCGCGGGCGGCCCCGGCCCGAATAGGCGCCGGGTTATTCCGGAGAACCGGGTACTCGAAGGCCGAACGCCGCGCCCGGCCCCGGTAAGGCAGGCCCATAGCCCCGCAAGACCGTGATGTCACAGCTCGACGACGCGGATTCCCTCCGGAACACCGGTGACCCGCGGCAGCCGGCGGCTGACCCGCAGCTCCTCCAGCCGGGGGAACGCGGCCAGCCACTCCATCGAGGCCCCGAGGTCGTACGCCAGCCAGAGGCGGCGCAGACCGTCCGCCGGGACGATGCCGTCGATCAGCTCGGCCACCGTGAACTCCCCGGCGACCTGGAGGTACGGCCGGCCGCCGAGCCCGCGCAGCGCGGACAGCTCCTCCACGTCCGCCGCGGGGAAGAACAACTGGTCCGGGTCCAGGTGGGCGATGATCTCCCGGGCGTAGCGGGCGGTGTCGTACCGCCGCCAGGCTCCGGCGAGCTGCGCCCGTACCGCGTGGTACCTCCGCTTGCGCAGCCCGGTCAGGTAGTCGATCGCCATGTCGTCGGTGATGGAGGTGGCCGTGACGGCGAGCAGATATGCCTCGCCGTCCGAGACCTCGGCCGGCTCCGGCAGCATCTCCAGGACGATCGGGCCGATCCAGCCCAGCGCGCGGGCCCCGGCCACGGTGCTGGGGCGGACCATGTCCCGGGTGAAGCGCCGCACCCGGTGGCGGACCTCCGGGTCGAGTTCGGCGGCGTGCTCCACGCAGGCCGCGGCGAGCAGCTTGCGGTGCCGGGCCTCCGCGGCCCGGATGCCCGGACGCGGGGTCAGCAGGCCGTTCAGCAGCGCCGCGCACTCGTCGGGGCGGGCCAGGGCCACGGCCATCCTGATGACGTCCTCCCACTCGGAGAGGTGGGCGTGGTTGAGCAGCAGCCCGAAGTCGTGGCGCTGGACGGTGGCGCGGGCGGCCAGGAAGTCCTGGAAGGTGCGGTGCACGAAGTCGACCGTGCCCGGGGCCGGTTCGCGCAGCAGCCCGGTGCGGTTGAGCAGGTGGCGGTAGATCTCCTCGGCGCCGCCCTGGCGTGCGGCGTCGGGGATGGCCGCCAGGTGCTGCGCGAGCGTGTCGACGGCGATCTCGCGGTCCATCTCCGAGCGCCCGTTGACCAGCATCCAGTGCGCCAGCTTCTGCAGTAGCTGGATCTTGGGCTGGCGGGGCAGGTCGATGCCGTCCGTGGTGCCCATCGCCCGTTCCCGGTCCCGCCGTTCCAGCAGCATCGACAGGGCGGCCTCGTACAGCTCCTTGCGGCCGTTGGGGAGGTAGCCGCGGCGGTCGCGGTGCAGGGCGCAGAGCATTCCGCACATCAGCGGGTTGGTGGCGAGCCGCCCGAGGTCGCGGGTGATGCGTACGGCGTTGAGCAGGGTGCGTTCGTAGTGGTCGAGGCGGTCCAGGTCGTCCGGCTCCTGCTGGGCGGCGGCGCGGTGCCAGCGCTGGATGAACGCGGCGATGTCCTCGCGGCTCATCGGGGCCAGCGACAGTTCGGCGAAGCCGTCGGCCGTCAGCCAGTCGGCGCGCACCGCGGAGGGGCGGGAGGTGACGATCCAGATGTTGCCCGGGTACAGGGCGGTCCAGTCCCGGAGTTTGCGCCGCAGCCGCTCGCGCTCGTCCTCGGGGGCCTCGTCCACGCCGTCGATCAGCAGCAGTCCCCGGCCGGCCCGCAGCACGCGGTCGGCCCAGCCCGGCGGCTGGGCCTCGGCGCCCGGATAGCCGACCGCCGCGAGGAAGCCGCCGGGGGACGGCAGGCCGTGCCGGGCGAAGCGGCGCACCGGAAGGAGGAAGGGCACCCGGCCGTACAGGGCGCGGTGCAGCGGGGTGGGCAGCTCGCCGCGGGCGGTGGCGACGGCCAGCCACTGGAGCAGGGTGGTCTTGCCGGATCCGGCCACGCCCCGTACGAGAATCCGGCACCGGCCGGACAGGGCGTGCTCGGCGGGGACGGCGGGCTCCGGAGGGCCGTCGCTGTCCACGGCGGCCGGTTCGGCCTCGCAGCGCAGGCCCAGGTAGGCGGCGTCCAGCGGCCAGCTGTCCGGGGAGTGCGCGAGGTCGATGCCGAAGATGGTCAGGTGGTTGTGGAGGACGGCGGTGTCGTGGGCGTACCGCGTCTCGAAGTCGGCGTCCTCGGCGGAGCGGGACGGCAGCCGGGCGGCCAGCGCGCCGACGGCGTCGTCGAGCCTGCCGAGGGCGCGCCGGTTCTCGACGAGGGTGCGGGCACCGAAGCCGGACAGCCGGGTGAAGAACTCCAGCATGTGCAGGGCCGCGGTGTGCAGCACGATGCCGTGCAGCTGGGCGCCGTCGCCGGTCAGGTGGCGGGTGGCGTCGGGGGCGGCGCGGTGCAGTTGCCGGGTGAGCGTGTCGGCTTCCAGCCGGGCGTCCTGCACGATCTCCAGGTCGATGTCGCCGAGGGCGCAGAGCGTACGGGCGAGGGCGTCCGCCACGGCCCGGTCCTCGTCGGGGGCGACGGGCCGCTCCAGTGCCGCGCCGGTGGCGCCGGGCAGCGGGGTCACGGCCCGGTCGACGAGCTTGGCGGCGATGCGCCGTACATCGCGCTCCCCGAGGGTGCGCTTCTCGCCGCGGAAGGAGACCAGGCCGCTGATCCGTAACGGGCGGTCCACCAGGAAGGCGCCGGGGCCGGGGCGGACGAGGAGCTTTCTGACGAGCGGGGCGACGACTTTCGGAAGGAGCCGGGCCATGATGATCATCGGGTCCATGCGGTGATCCCCCATCACCTGGTCGACGCCGGCCGGGCCGGGCGCCGTGGACTTCAAGCCTAGAGGAGACGGGGTCTCCGGGAGGTTGCTCAGCCGGGTGACGCCGTACGGGGGGCGAGCTTTCCTCGTACGGGGGCTTTGGTCCCGATACGGACAGGCAAAAGACCCGGCGGAAGGCGGGGGAAAGCCGGGGCCCGGTGACATGACGCACAGGCCCTCGGGCGCCTACTACGCGGAATAGCGGGCGCTTTCCGAGGTGCGGCGGGCGGGTACGGGCGCGGGGGCCGCCACGGCGCGGCGAGGGGGTTCACGGGGTGTTCGGCAACGTCGTACGCCGGGGTGAAGCCGCAGCTCAGAGGCTTGGCGCCGGGTGTGGCCGGTGTCCGTGAGAGGGCGGTGGCCGCAGGGTTTGATGTCGGGTGGTGCGGGTAGTGGCGGGGGTTCATTCCCCCGGCTTTTGCTACGGGATGGGATAGTAGAAAGGGGTATTGGCAGCATGTCGGATTCGGGTTACCAAGGTGGGGCGTTCCCGGTCGACGGCCGGGGCGCGGCCTTTTCCCTTTCCCGGAGGTAGTCCCCGCATGTCGAAGCACCACCCCCTGCACCGCCTGACGAAGAAGTCCACTCTCCGTACCCGCGCCTCCGTGCTCGCGGCGGGCCTGGGCGTCTCCGCGGCCATGGGCGCCGGGGTGGCCGTGGCGGCCGGGAGCGACGCGCACGCGATCGCGCTGGACGGCCTGGCGTCCGACGTCCGCTCCTCGGTGGCCGCGCAGGCCGACGCCCAGAAGAAGGCGGCCGAGGCGGAGAAGCAGGAGGCCGAGAAGGCCAAGAAGGCCGCCGAGGAGAAGGCCCGCTCCTGGGTGAAGCCGGTGGACGACTACAAGCTGGGCATGACCTTCGGGCTGGCGGGCAAGCACTGGTCCCACAACCACAGCGGTCAGGACTTCGTGGTGCCCAGCGGCACGGCCGTGCACGCCGTGCACGGCGGCACCGTCGTCAAGGCCGGCCCGAACGGCGGCGGCGACGGTCCCGCGTACGGCAACGCGATCGTGATCAAGCACGACAGCGGCACGTACACCCAGTACGCGCACCTGACCAGCACCGAGGTCAAGCCGGGCCAGAAGGTGGAGACCGGCCAGGAGATCGCCAAGTCCGGCAGCACCGGCAACTCGACCGGCCCGCACCTGCACTTCGAGGTCCGTACCGGCCCGAACTACGGCTCCGGCGTCGAGCCGACCGCCTTCCTGAAGGCGCGCGGCGACGGCGTGTGATCCCGCCCGCGGCACCCCCCGGTGCCGCGGTGCCGTCAGCCGAGACTCGGCGGCTGGGCGGCGGTGACCAGTTCGGTGGCGACCTCCAGGACGGCCTTGCGCTTGTCCTCGGGGTCGCCTTCGAAGTTCTGCATGGCGAACAGGCCCGCGTGCATCGAGAAGATCGCGGTGATGCACCGCACCTGGTCCGTCAGCTGCGCCTCGGGTTCCCTGAGCAGTCCGGTGAGCCGGAGCATCCGCTGCTTGAAGGTCTCGCCGATGCTCAGGTCCCGTACGGCCGCCTGATTCTCCTGCATGAAGCGGAACAGCGGCTCGGCGGAGCGCAGCGCCTCGCTGTAGCGGCGCAGGATCTCCTGCTTGGTCTCCAGGGTGCGCGGCTGCGCGCCGGCCCACTCGATCAGGTCGTCGATCGGCCGCGTCAGGTCCTGGAAGAGGCTGATGACGATGTCTTCCTTGGTCTTGAAGTGGTAGTACAGCGCCGCCTTCGTGACGTCGAGCCGCTCGGCGATCTCGCGCAGCGAGGTCTTCTCGTACCCCTGCTCGGCGAACAGCTCCAAGGCGACGTCCTGGATGCGCTGGCGGGTGTTGCCCCTGCGCGCGTGCGGTGTGCCCATGCTGCTGTTCTCCTGCGTCGGTCGTCCGGGCCGGGGCCACGGGGGCCCACGCACAAACTTACTTGACGCCCGGCTAGTTGGTAGCTACCTTACTGCACTGTACTGAACTAGCCGGGCGGCAAGTAAGTGGGAGAAGCGAAAATGGGGATGTCGCAGACGAAAGCGACCCCGACGGGGGAGATACCGAAACCGGCGGAATCCGGGGGGAAGCAGCCGGCCAGCGTCCGCGTGGTGCTGTTCGCGCTGATGATCGCGATGCTGCTCGCGATGCTGGACAACATGATCGTGGGCACCGCGATGCCCACGATCGTCGGCGAACTGGGCGGGCTGAGCCACCTGTCCTGGGTGGTGACCGCGTACACACTCGCGACCGCCGCCTCCACCCCGATCTGGGGCAAGCTGGGTGACCTGTACGGCCGTAAGGGCGTCTTCCTGACGTCCATCGTGATCTTCCTGATCGGCTCCGCGCTCTCCGGCATGGCCCAGGACATGGGTCAGCTGATCGGCTTCCGGGCCGTGCAGGGCCTGGGCGCGGGCGGTCTGATGGTCGGCGTCATGGCGATCATCGGCGACCTGATCCCGCCGCGCGAGCGCGGCAAGTACCAGGGCATGATGGCCGGCGTCATGGCCGTCGCGATGATCGGCGGACCGCTGGTCGGCGGCACCATCACCGACCACCTCGGCTGGCGCTGGAGCTTCTACATCAACTTGCCGCTGGGTGCGATCGCCCTGGTCATGGTGACCGCGGTGCTGCACCTGCCGAAGAAGCGGTCGCAGGCGCGCATCGACTACGTGGGCGCCGTACTGCTCACCGTCGGCATCACCTCGCTGGTCCTGATCACCACCTGGGGCGGTACGGAGTACGCCTGGCTGTCGGCCCAGATCATCGGGCTCGGCGCGGTCGGCGTGGCGGCCCTGCTCGCCTTCGTCTTCACCGAGACCAAGGTCCGCGAGCCGGTGCTGCCGCTGCACATCTTCCGCAACAGCAACTTCAGCCTGGTCACGCTCATCGGCTTCCTGGTCGGCTTCGTGATGTTCGGGTCGATGACCTTCCTGCCGCTGTTCCAGCAGACCGTGCAGGGCGCCTCGGCCACCAACTCCGGGCTGCTGCTCCTGCCGATGCTGCTCGCGATGATGGCGGTCTCGCTGGTCGCGGGCCGGGTCACCACCAACACCGGCAAGTACAAGATCTTCGTGGTGGGCGGCGGCGCGCTGATCACCGCGGGGCTGGCGCTGCTGTCCCTGATGGACACCGGGACCACCCGCTTCACCTCGGGTGTGTACATGGCGGTGCTCGGCGCCGGTATGGGCTTCCTGATGCAGACCACGATGCTGATCGCGCAGAACAGCGTCGAGATGAAGGACATGGGCGTCGGCTCCTCGTCCGCCACCCTGTTCCGTACGATCGGCGGCTCCTTCGGTGTCGCGATCTTCGGAGCGATCTTCAACAACCGGGTGACGGACGTGATGACCGAGCGGCTCGGCGCCGCGGGGGCGGGCGCGTCCGCGGGCGGCGCGCAGATGGACCCGAAGGCCCTGGCCAAGCTGCCGGCGGCGGTCAAGGACGCGTACATGCACGCGGTCTCCGGCGGCACCCACCAGGTCTTCGTGTGGGGCGCGCTGATCAGCGTCATCGGCTTCGCCGCGGCCTGGTTCCTCAAGGAGGTGCCGCTGCGCGGCGGCCCCGCCAAGCCGGCCGAGGGCCCGCAGGACGGCGGCGACGCTCCGGCGGCCAAGGCTCCCCTGGTGGACGCCGTCTGATCCGGCACTGAGAACTCCTGGCCGACGGCCCCCGGCGAACATGCCGGGGGCCGTCGGCGTATCCGCGCGCCGGTCGGCGAAGGGCCGTTGTCAGTGGTGCGTGTCAGCATCGGAACATGAACGGCGACGGGGTGCGGGACGAGCGGGCGGACGGGCGCGCGGGCGGCGATGGCGCGGCGCCGGCGCCGCCGGTGGCCCCGGTGCCGTCCGCGCGGCTGCGGCAGCTTCGGCTGGCCAAGGACGCCATGGACCGGGACTGGGCCTCGCCGCTGGACCTGGGCGCGGTGGCGGCCCACGCCGGGTATTCACGCTTCCACTTCATCCGGGCCTTCAAGCAGGTGTACGGCCTGACCCCCGGCCAGTACCTGAGCCGGCGCCGGATCGAGCGGGCCGAGGAACTGCTGCGTACGGCCGATCTCTCCGTCACGGAGATCTGCTGGCTGGTCGGCTTCGGCAGCCTGGGCACCTTCTCCGCCCGTTTCAAGGAGCAGACGGGGCTGACGCCGAGCGCGTACCGCCGGCGGCATGTGGGACAGGGCGCCGGGCTGATACCGGGCTGCTACGCCCTGCTGTGGTCCGGTGGCTTCAAGTCGTTCGAGAGCCGGGACGGGACGGCCCCGGCGGACCGCAATTTCCGAGAAGGCGGGTAGCGGACGCGCTGCCTACGGTGAAGAGGACCGCGCAAGGCAACGGAAGGCACATCATGATCAAGGGACTCGCCATCACCACCGTCTGGGTCCTCGACCAGGACCGGGCGAAGGAGTTCTACACGCGAAAGCTCGGACTGGAGGTCCGCACGGACCTGCGGATGGGCGGCGAGGACGGTATGCGGTGGCTGACCGTCGGCGCCAAGGACCAGCCCGAGGTGGAGCTGACGCTGATGGTCCCCGGCCCGCCCGGTATGGACCCGGAGTCCGGCGAGCAGCTCAGGCAACTGGTGAGCAAGGGGCTTATGGGCGCCGGGGTGCTGGCCACGGACGACGTGAAGGCCGACTACGCGGCGCTGAAGGCCAGAGGCGTGGAGTTCCTCCAGGAGCCGCAGGAGCGCCCGTACGGCATCGAGGCGATATTCCGCGACGACTCCGGCAACTGGTTCTCGCTGACCCAGCGCAGCGAACAGCTCGACCTGGGCAAGGACTGGGGGGAGTGCGTGGAGTAGCCATCAGGCTGCGGACGGGCGGGCCGGGCAGCGCGCGCGGCGGACCGCGCGCGGCGGACTCGGCCGGAAGGGCGGGCGCCGCACCTCACCGGTCCGGCGGTCGTCCCTACCGGTCCGGCGGTCGCCCGCACCGGTCCGGCGGTCGTCCCGACCGGTCCGGCAGTTGCCCGCACCGCTCCGGCGGTTGCCCCTACCGGTCCGGTAGCTGGATGACCGGGAAGCTGCCCGTGTTCGTCGGGGCGTTCTCCGGCAGCCACAGGACGGAGACCGCGCCGGTGGAGCCGTCCGTCAGCGCGTCCGCGTTGCGGAAGGTCAGCCGGGCGCCCAGGACGCGGGCCTGGCCCGCCGCGATGGTCAGGCCGAGGCCGTGGCCGCGCCCGGCCCGGTCGCTGCTGCCGGTACGGAAGCGGCTCGGGCCCTCGCGCAGCAGGGCCTCGGGGAACCCCGTGCCGTGGTCGCGTACGCGCACGACCCGGCCCTCGACGGTCACCTCGATCGGCGGCTTGCCGTGCCGGGCCGCGTTCGCGATGAGGTTGCCCAGGATGCGCTCCAGGCGCCGCGGGTCGGTGGAGACCTCGGCGTCCCGCAGGATCTCGATCTTGATGTCGCCGTTCAGGGCCCGCACCCGCCGGGTGACGAACTCGCCGAGCGCCACGTCCTGGAGTTCGGCCCGCTCCGCGTAGCCGTCCAGCCGGGCCACCTCCAGCACGTCCTCGACGAGGGTGCGCATCGCCTGCGCCCGGTCCCGTACCAGCTCCGAGGGGCGGCCGGGCGGCAGCAGCTCGGCCGCGGTGAGCAGCCCGGTGACCGGGGTGCGCAACTCGTGGGCGATGTCGGCGGTCACCCGGCGCTCCGCCTCGATCCGCTTCTGGAGCGCGTCGGACATCGCGTCCACCGCCCAGGCCAGATCGTCCGTCTCGTCCCGGATGCGGCCGCCGACCTCGTCGCGGATGCGGACGGAGGTGTCGCCGTCGGCCAGCTTGCCGGCCGCCGCCGCGGCCTTGCGCAGCCGCTGGGACAGCCGTCCGCCGATCAGCACGCCGAGCGCGCAGCCGCCGACCACGACCGCGGTCGAGCCGATCAGCAGCGCCTGGTCGAGGTCGTCGAGGACGGCGAACCGGTCGGGGAAGTAGCCTTGGACGGACAGCACCCGGCCGCCCGCGGCCGGCGCCGCGGCCCACACCTTGGGCGTGGTCTGGCCGGTGTCCTCCAGGTAGGTCGCCCGCTTGCCCTTGGTGACCTCGTCCCGCAGCTCCTTCGGCAGCGCCGGGTCGTCCAGCTTGGCGCCGAAGCGGAGCTGGTGCGTGGATTCGTAGATCTTCTGCGTGAAGTTGAGGCGTTCGGTCTGCACGTCGCGGCTGTTGTCCAGCATCGAGCCGCGGGCCGCGTTGTGCACGACCAGGCTCAGCGCGATCGCGACCAGCGCTCCGACGAGCGCGATCGCGGCGCTGAGCTTCCACCTCAGTCCGGTACGCAGGGCGAGCCTGACCACCGCAGGAGTCAGCCTCTCAGCTTGTAACCGAAGCCGCGGACCGTCTCGATGCGGTCCTGGCCGATCTTGCCGCGCAGTCGCTGCACGTGGACGTCCACGACCCGGGTGTCACCGCCCCAGCCGTAGTCCCAGACCCGCTCCAGCAGCCGGTCGCGGGAGAGGACCGTGCCGGGCGAGTCGGAGAACTCCAGCAGCAGGCGCATCTCGGTGGGCGTCAGCGCGACCGGCTGACCGCCTTTGCGCACCTCCATGCCCTCCGTGTCGACCTCCAGGTCACCGAAGCGTAGGACGGCCTCGGCGGGCGCGGCCGTGTCCGAGCCGGCGGCGCCCGAGCCGTCCGGCCCAGAAGCGTGCCCGAAGCGGCGCAGCACCGCGCGGATCCGGGCGACCAGCACGGCGCCGTCGAACGGCTTGGTCACATAGTCGTCGGCGCCGGCTTCCAGGCCCAGCACCACGTCGATGGAGTCGGCCCGCGCGGACAGCATGATCACCGGCACGGTGGACTCGTCCCGGATGCGCCGGCACAGGCTGACGCCGTCCAGGCCCGGCACCATCACGTCCAGCAGGGCGATGTCCGGCCGGTCGGCGCGGAACGCCTCCAGCCCCGCCAGGCCGTCGGGCATGGCGGTGACCACGAAGCCGTCCCGCTCCAGCGCGAGCTGGGTCGCCTCGCGGATGACGTCGTCGTCCTCGACGAAGAGCACATGGGTATCGGCCATGCGGTGTTCTCAATCCTCCGGTGCCGGTTCCGGGGTCGCGGTCTTCGTGCCCCCGTTGTTGCTGTAGTCGGTGTGGTACCGGGCGTACTCGACGAAGCGGCTGCCCGTCCAGCGGTAGGTCATCACATCCTCGCCGGAAGCGCAGCAGACCTTGTCGCCGGTGTCGTAGGTCTGCTTGGAGACCTCCAGTTCACCCTTGTTGACGCCCGCGTACACCGAAGGCTGCTCGTCGGCGAAGACATTCTCGTACGTCCCGCCCTTCTTACGGTAGACGTACGAGCCGATGCCGACCGAGTCCGCACAGGTCAGCACGTTCACCACGACATCGGGGTCCTTGCCGTGGGTGAGCGCGGCGTAGGTGACCTCGACCGGGTACTCCTCGGCGGCGCACGGCTTCCCGAGCGACTTCTTGACGTCCTCGCCGACCTTCGGGTCGTTCTTCACCAGCTCCACGGCGTCGACCTTCTCGTACGGGGACGGCACCGAGGGGGACGGGGACGGCACGTGGGCCGACCGGCCCGTGCTCGCCGGCGGGCTGCTGGCCGTGCCTTCGGTCCGCACCCCCTCGCCGCCGGGATTGCACCCGGCCAGCAACAGCGAAAGGGCGGCCACTCCCGCGAGGGCCGCTCCACCGCTGGTCCGCCGGACGGCGCTCCGTCCTCCGGCCGGCCTGTTCCTGGTCAAACCGCTCCCGCTCACAGTCCCTCTGGCTAAGCCACCGGTACCGCAGCCGGTCAGGCCGCGCACCGCTCCCGCTCCTGCTCGCCGCGCTCCAGCATCCGCGCGTCGATGTCGCGATTCTCCAGCTCCTGGCGCAGCCGGGCCAGGGCCCGGTGCAGCGTGCTCTTGACCGTACCGGTGGACATGCCCAGCGCCGCCGCGGTCTCCTCCGTGCTCATCTGCTCCCAGTGTCGCAGCACGACGACGCTGCGCTGCTTGGGCGCGAGCACCCCGAGGATGTCCATCAGCAGCGCCCGGTCGGCGCGCTGCTCGGTGCCGTCGTCGACGCTGGCGTCCGGGAGCTGCTCGGTGGGCACCTCCTCCAGCTTGCGGGCGCGCCACCACTCCGTCCGCGTGTTGATCATGACGCGGCGGAGGTAGGCGTCGGCCAGCGACTTGTCGGCGATGCCGTCCCAGCGCCCGTACGTACGGACCAGGGCCGTCTGGAGCAGGTCCTGGGCGTCGACCGGGTCGGGTACCAGGCGCCGGGCGCTGCGCAGCAGGGCCTCCTGCCGCGTCCGCACGTACTCTTCGAAGTCCAGTACCTTGCCGCCGCTGGTCGCCATCCCGACGCCTCCGATCCGCTTGCGATTCCCCACGTTGACCGCGCTGGTGGTCATCTCCAGCACGAGGAAGACGCTACGGAGGGGGTGTTGCGGCGTAATGTGCGAGGGCCCCACAGGGAGTGCACGGAAAACCGTCGGTTGTGTAACAGCCCCCTGGGGGTCATACCTCCGACTGACGGGGGCCCGGACCGGGTCATCCTCCTGGGGGACTGCGGGGGCGGCCGGAAGAGCTAGGAGCAGGCCCGGTAAGCGGTGACGCGGACCGCGCCATCACTCAACTGTCACAGAGCGGTCAGCACGGCCCGCACGTCACGACGTGCTCCGGCCGAGCGGCAGGCGGTACATGCCGCCCGGCAGCGGCTCCACCAGGCCGTCCGAGACGAGACCGTCCAGCGCCCGCGCGCGCTGCACCGGTTCGTCCCACACCGTGTCCAGCACCGCCTGCGGAACGGACCCGACGGCTTCCCGCAGTACGGCGAGGAGCTTGCCGCGCACCTGGCGGTCCGTACCGGCGTACGTCTGGCCGCGCCGCGGCGGGCCGTCGTGCGCGGGCGAACCCGCCAGCCGCCAGGCGCACTGCGCGGAGATCGGGCAGCGCACACACTCCGGGCCGCGGGCGGTGCACACCAGCGCGCCCAGCTCCATCGTCGCGGCAGCCCACTTGGCGGCGGTCTCCTCGTCCTGCGGCAGCAGCGCGCGGGCCAGCTTCCGCTCGGCGGCCGTGGTGGCGTTCGGCGGGTACTGCTGCCCGGTGACGGCGCGCGCGAACACCCGGCGGACGTTGGTGTCCAGTACGGCGTGCCGCTGTCCGTACGCGAAGGACGCCACGGCCGCGGCCGTGTACTCGCCGACGCCCGGTAGCGCGAGGAGCTGCGCGTGATCGCGCGGTACGTCGCCACCGTGACGCTCCTGTATGGCGGAGGCGGCGGCGTGCAGGCGCAGCGCGCGCCGCGGATAGCCGAGGCGGCCCCAGGCGCGCACCGCCTCACCGGGCGGCTCGGCGGCCAGGTCGGCGGGGCGCGGCCAGCGCGCCAGCCACTGCTCGTACACCGGCAGCACTCTGCTGACCGGCGTCTGTTGCAGCATGAACTCGCTCACCATCACGCCCCAGGCGCCCGCCTCGGGGCGGCGCCAGGGCAGATCGCGGGCGTGCTCGTCGAACCAGTCGGTGACGGGGCCGTGCAGCCGGGCCCCTTCGGCGGCTTCGTTGGCGGCGGTGACAGCGGCGGCGCCGGTGGCGGCAGGAGTGGAAGTCATGGCACTGCCGATCCTGGCACGGCGGCGCTCCGCCGTGAAACGCACCGGGCGCGCGCCACGTTGCGCCCACCCGCTCGCGGGAACGCCGGGCCGGTCCCACCGGGGCCGGCAGAGGCTCGCGGTACGGAGGGGACGAGGATGTCCCCATGATGTGGACAACGACGGGACCGGCGGGAGAACGGCGATGACCACCAGCACGACCACCACGGGCGACTGCCCGGACACGCTCCGCCGGGCCCTGGCCGCCCATACGACGCTGACCCTCGCGTACACCGACGACGAGGGGCCGCAGGCGTGCGCCGTGCTCTACGCCACCACGGACGGGCCGGTGCCCTCCCTCGTCCTCGTCACCGCCGAGTCGACGCGGCACGGCCGGGCCTTCGCGCGGGCCGCCGACGCCGGTGCCGGGGCCCGCGTCGCCTTCACGGCCCAGCGCGACGGCCAGGAGTGGACCGCGCTGACCGGGGTGCAGGGCCGGGGCTGCTGCCACCGGCTGGCGGGCGCGGACCGCGCGGCCGGGTGGCGTACGTACAGGGAGCGTTTCCCGTTCGTCGCGGGCGACGAACGGCTCGGTGCGGCACTGGAACGGACCGCACTCTGGGAAGTCCGCCCGGACTGGCTGCGGTTGATCGACAACGGCCGCGGCTTCGGGCACAAGGAGGAGTGGCACGCGCCGTGACGCCACGGGCACGGTACGGGCCGGGGGGCGCGGTGCGGGCGAGGACGGCACGGTACCGGCGGGGCGCGACGGCACGGTACGGGCGCGATGCCCGCCGGCGTACGGGCGCGGCGCCCGCCGAGGGGCACCCCGAGGGGCGCCCCCGTCCCGGGGCCGGTCAGGCCCGTACCAGGATCTTCCAGCGTCCCGTCCCCAGGCGCACGACCAGGGAGGTCAGCGGCCCGGCGAGCAGCGTCACGCACAGCGTGGCGGTCAGGGTGCCCAGCGCCAGGCCGGCCACCACGTCGTGCGGGTAGTGCGCGCCGACGAACACCCGCGAGAAGCCGGTCAGCAGCGCGATCGGCAGGACCAGCCAGGTCAGCGCGCGCCAGGCGAACACGATGCCGACGGCCAGCGCCGCCGCGATCGTGGAGTGGTTGCTCGGGAAGGACCAGTCGCCCTGTGGCGGGCACGGGACTATGGAGGCGGCGGCGCCCGCCACGGCCCGGCAGGGCCGCTCCTCGTGCACGAAGCTCTTGACGACCTCACTCACCAGATACGCGACCGCCGTGGCGACCGGCACCAGGACCGCGAGCGCGACCAGCCGCTCCTCCCCCTTCCGGGACCGCCACCAGCCCAGTACGGCCAGGGCCATGAGCAGCAGGATGCCGCCTTCGGTGCCTCCCGCGGCCAGTGAGTGGACCCAGCCGGGAGTGTCGTGCGCGAAGTCGGTGACGTCGCGATAGAGATCGGTGCTGTACATGAACGCATACGGTACGGACTGTTACGGGAAAGCCGCACCTGACCGTCGTCGGGGGAAACCACTGACGAAAGCGGGCGGCCGGTGCGGGCGCGGGCCGGGCGGCGGCCCGCCGTGGATCACTTCGGGACCTCCGTGCGGATCATCTCGGGACCGCCGTACGGAACATGTTGGGACCGCCGTACGGAACATGCCGGGACCGTCGTGCCGGAGCCGGGGCGGCCCGCTCCGGAAAGATGATGTGAAAAGTTGCTGCTTCCTGCGGCGGGTACTGGCCGGTGTGACACCTGATCTCTCGTAGAGTTTCCGCGTGGGATCTCTGCGCAATCCGATCGGGCCGCTCCCCTCCTCCATCTACTGGCGGCGGAGGGCCGTTGCGCTGGCCGTCCTCGTCGTGCTCGTCCTGTTGGTGGTGTGGGCCGTCAACTGGACCGGCAACGACGGGAAGACCGGCGACGAGGGCAAGGGGCCGGGCGGGCCGGGGCCCGCGACGTCCATCACACCGGGCCCGAACGCGACGGATTCCGGGACCGATCAAAAACCGGGCGGCCGCGACGAGTCGGGCAGCGGCGGCGCCGCCACCGGCTCCGGCGGCGCGGTCGGCAGCGGCGGCGCGGGCGGCTCCGGCGGCGGTACGGGCGGAGGCGGCGGTGCCTCGGGCGCCGGCGGCCCCATAGGGAAGGGCGACGGCGCCGTGGCGGCCGGGACGGCGCTCGCGAACTGCGCGCCCGCCAGCACCGAGTTGACGCTGCGCAGCCTGAAGGAGACCTACGCGCCCGGCGAGACGCCCACGTTCGAGGTCACGATCGAGAACTCGGCCGACAGCGCCTGCAAGGTGGACCTGGGGCGCGGATACGCCGCCCTCACCATCAGCGGGCCCACCGACGACGAACGGGTGTGGTCCTCCGGCGACTGCCCGCCGGGCGGCGGCGGCACCGCGCCCGTACAGGTGCCGGCGGGCGGCTCGGTCAAGCGGACCGTGGAATGGGACCGCAAGCCCAGCAACTCCGAGTGCGCGACGGCCGCCGCCAAGGCCGTCGGGCCCGGTACGTACCAGGTCGAGGCCAAGGTGGGCGGACTGGACGCGGTACGCGCGGAATTCACCCTGGCCAAGGACTGACCCCTCGCCAAGAAGCGTGCCCGGCCCGGCGGCCCGGCCCGGGCGGTACCGATTGCGCTGTGAGCGTGAGCCGTTCCACTGCCGCCCTTGATCGGGGACAGTCGGCTCCATGAAGCTACTGATACTGGGCGGGACGGAGTTCGTGGGGCGCGCGGTCACCGAAGCGGCGCTGGCCCGCGGCTGGCAGGTGACGGTCTTCCACCGTGGACAGCACGAAGCGCCACCGGGAGCGTCCGTCGTACGGGGTGACCGCACCGACCCGGCCACCCTCACCGCGCTCGCCGACGGCACCTGGGACGCCGTGGTGGACACCTGGGCCTGGGCACCGACCGCGGTGCGCGACGCCGCCCGGCTGCTGGCCGGCCGGGCCGGACGGTACGTGTACGTGTCCACCGGCTCGGTGTACCGGCACCCGGCCGGGCCCGGGCACACCGAGGCGAGCCCGCTGGTGGACGGCTCCCCGGACGCGGACGCGGTGGCGTACGCGGAGGACAAGCGCGGCGGTGAACTGGCCGCACTGGCGGCCTTCGGCGACGACCGTACGGTGCTGGCCCGCGCCGGACTGATCCTCGGCCCCTGGGAGAACATCGGCCGGCTTCCCTGGTGGCTGACGCGCATCGCCCGCGGCGGACCGGTGCTCGCGCCCGGTCCGCGCGACCTCGGCCTGCAGTACATCGACGTCCGCGACCTGGCCGAGTGGGTCCTGCACGCCGCGGAGACCGGGCTGTCCGGCCCGTACAACCTCATCAGCGAGCCGGGCCACACCACGATGGGCGAACTGCTCGCGGCCTGCGTGGAGGTCACCGGCTCCGACGCCGAACTGCGCTGGACCGGGCCGGAGGAGCTTCTCGCGGCCGGCCTGGCGCCCTGGACCGAGCTGCCCCTCTGGCTGCCGCCGGGCGAGCTGTACGACGCCATCCACCGCGGCGACGCGACCAAGGCGCACGCGGCGGGGCTGCGCTGCCGGCCGGCCGCGGAAACGGTCGCCGACACCTGGACGTGGCTCCGGAAGCTGGACGGCCCGCCCCCGCTGCGGCCCCGGCAGCCGGTCGGACTGGCGCCGGAGAAGGAGGAAGCCTTCCTGCGGGGGTGAGCCGAGGCCCGGCGGCGTGCGGGCGTCCGGACGCCCGCACGCCGTACGGCGCCGCGCGCCCTACACGTACCGTTCGAGGATCGACGACTCCGCCAGCCGGGACAGTCCCTCGCGTACGGACCGGGCGCGGGCCTCGCCGACCCCGTCCACCGCCTGGAGGTCGTCCACGCTCGCCGCGAGCAGCTTCTGCAACCCGCCGAAGTGGTCGACCAACCGGTCGATGACGGCGCCCGGCAGCCGTGGCACCTTCGCCAGCAGCCGGAAGCCGCGCGGCGAGACCGCCGAGTCCAGCGTCTCGGGCGAGCCGCTGTACCCCAGCGCGCGGGCCACGATGGGCAGTTCCAGCAGCTCGGCGTGGCTGAGCGCGTCCAGCTCGGACAGCGCCTCCGGCACCGTGCGGGAGCGCTTGGCCGTCGGCTCGGGCACATAGTCGCGGGCGACCAGCTCGCGCTCCGGCTCGACGCCCGCGATCAGCTCGTCCAGCTGGAGGGAGAGCAGCCGGCCGTCCGTGCCCAGCTCGACCACGTACTCGGCGATCTCGGTCGCGATCCGCCGCACCATCTCCAGCCGCTGGGCGACCGCGGTGACGTCCCGGACCGTGACCAGGTCCTCGATCTCCAGCGCCGACAGCGTGCCGGCGACCTCGTCCAGCCGGAGCTTGTAGCGCTCCAGCGTCGCCAGGGCCTGGTTGGCGCGGGACAGGATCGCCGCCGACTCCTCCAGGACGCGGCGCTCACCGTCCACGTACAGCGCGATCAGCCGCATCGACTGGCTCACCGAGACGACCGGGAAACCGGCCTGTATCGAGACGCGCTGCGCGGTGCGGTGCCGGGTGCCGGTCTCCTCGGTGGGGATGGAGGCGTCCGGGACGAGCTGCACCCCGGCCCGCAGGATCTTGGTGATGTCCTTGTCCAGGACCAGCGCGCCGTCCAGCTTGCACAGCTCGCGCAGCCGGGTCGCCGAGAACTCCACGTCCAGCACGAAGCCGCCGGTGCACATCGACTCGACGGTCTTGTCGAAACCGAGGACGATCAGACCGCCCGTGTTGCCGCGCAGGATGCGCTCCAGGCCGTCCCGCAGCGCGGTGCCGGGCGCCACGGCGCTCAGCGAGGCGCGCATCAGGCCCTCCGTGCCGCCGCTGTCGCCCGACCTGCGGGCGGGCGGCCCCCAACCGGACCTGCCACCAGACGACGATGCCCGGTCGTTGGCTGCCACTGCACTCCTCCGTCGCAAGGTCTGTCGGTGCCGCAGGCCGCCCGGCAGATGCCTTGGTCACGCAGCTCACGGGCTGCGCGGGCCGACGGCATGACTTCCTTGACAGGCGAGACCGGGGCAAAGTCTACCGGCGCCCAGGCTAGAGGCTGTCTGCAAAGTCACGCCGTCCGCCCGCGCGGCGGCCGTGTCCCCGCGCGTCCCCCGCACGCGAACGCCTGCTCAGCGGGGCGAACGGCGCGTTCGCCGCTCCGTGAGGAGCGTCCGCATCCGGTGGCGGTCCGGCGGCTATTCGGCCGCGGCCTTCTCGCGCGGCGGCTCCCGGCGCGGCCGCTTGGGCAGGACCCGCAGCGCCTCGCCGACATCGGCCACCTCCAGCACCCGCATCCCCGCCGGGATCTTGCCCGGGTCGGCCGGGACCAGGGCGTGGGTGAAGCCGAGCCGGGCCGCCTCGGCCAGCCGGCGCTGCACCCCCGTCACCCGCCTGACCTCGCCCGCCAGGCCCACCTCGCCGATCGCGACCAGGTTCTTCGGCAGCGGGCTGTCGCTGGCGGCGCTGGCCAGCGCGAGCGCCACGGCGAGGTCGGCGGCCGGTTCGGTCAGCTTCACACCGCCGACCGTGGCGCTGTAGATGTCGCGCTTGCCGAGGGCCGCGATGCGCCCGCGCTGCTCCAGGACGGCCAGCATCATCGAGACGCGGGAGGTCTCCAGGCCGGAGGTGGTGCGGCGGGGGGAGGGGATCTGCGTGTCGACGGTCAGCGCCTGCACCTCGGCGACCAGCGGGCGGCGGCCCTCCAGGGTGACCGTCAGGCACGTGCCGGGCACCGGCTCGTCGCGGCGGGTCAGGAAGAGGCCGGACGGGTCGGCGAGTCCGGTGATGCCTTCGTCGTGCAGCTCGAAGCAGCCGACCTCGTCGGTGGTGCCGTAGCGGTTCTTCACACCGCGCACCAGGCGCAGCCGGGCGTGCCGGTCCCCTTCGAAGTTCAGTACGACATCGACGAGGTGCTCCAGCAGACGGGGGCCCGCGATGGCGCCGTCCTTGGTCACATGGCCCACCAGCAGGGTCGCCATGCCGCGCTCCTTGGACGCCCGGATCAGGGCGCCGGCGACCTCGCGGACCTGCGCCATGCCGCCGGGCGCGCCGTCGATCTCGGGCGAGGCCACGGTCTGGACGGAGTCCACGATCAGCAGCGACGGCTTGACCGAGTCCAGATGGCCCAGGACGGCGGACAGGTCGGTCTCGGCGGCGAGGTACAGGTGGTCGTCGATGGCGCCGATGCGGTCGGCGCGCAGCCGCACCTGGCTCGCGGACTCCTCACCCGTCACGTACAGGGTGCGGTGGTCGGCGTCGGCCGCCTTGGCGGCCACGTCCAGCAGCAGCGTGGACTTGCCGACGCCGGGCTCGCCGGCCAGCAGCACCACGGCGCCCGGCACCAGGCCGCCGCCCAGTACGCGGTCCAGTTCGTCGATGCCGGTCGGGCGGGCGGTGGCCTGGCGGCCGTCGACCTGGCCGATGGGCAGGGCCGCCGTCGTGACGCGGCCGGGCGCGGTCGTACGGACGGCGGGGGCGCCGCCGAACTCCTCGACCGTGCCCCACGCCTGGCACTCCGGGCAGCGGCCGAGCCACTTCGCGGTGGTCCAGCCGCATTCGGTGCAGCGGTACGAGGGCCGCTCCTTGGCCGAGGATTTACGAGTCGCCATGGGGTTCACCGTAGCCGCGGGGTGTGACAAGGCAGGGGGCGGGCGGCGGCGGGCGCGGGCGTGCCGTGGCGCGGGTGGGGCCCGCGGCCGGGGTAGGTAACCCCGCAACGCATGTGAAACCCGGCTCTGGTGTCCCCCTTTGAGGGAGAACGTCACCCGTATGGATTAAAAGTGTCCGTGCGGCGCGATAGTGCCTGCATCATCCGCCTACCGTCGCCGGGTGATGAGCAGCAGGTCCGATCACCCCACGCACGCCACCGGCGCACACCGGGCGCACGACGGCGCTCAGCGCCCTGACCGGCCGCCGCTTCCCGAGCGGTTCGAGCCCCACCTCGACGGGCTGTTCACCTACTGTCTGTCCGTCCTGTGCGAGCACGACGCGGCGACCGCCGTCCTGGGCGAGGTGCTCGCCGTCGCCGACCGGCACCACGGCCGGCGGCCGCCCGACCCCGGTCTGTACCGGTCCTGGCTGTACGCGCTGGCCCGGTGGGCCTGCCTGCGGCGGCTGGCCGACCGGGTGCAGGGCGGCGGCCCGGCCCACGAGAGCGGCACGACGGCCGGCGCGGGCCCGGCACCCGGCACCCCCGCCACGTACACCCCCTCCGGCACGGGCACGACGTACGGCACCGGAGCGTCGTCCGGCCTGGGCGCCACGCCCGGCGCCAGCGGGTCGTCCGGCCCGTCCGGCCCGTCCGGCGAGTCCGTCGACACCGCCCGGCAGCGGCGCGAACTGGCCCGCCTGGCCTGGCCCGAAGCCGCCGGGACGACCCCCGAACAGCGCGAGGCGCTGGAGCTGTCCGTACGCCACCGCCTGTCCGCCGAGGAGGTCGCGGCGGTCCTCGGCGGCGACACCGACGCCACCCGTACCCTCCTGGCCACCGCCACCTGCGAGGTCGAGCGCACCCGAGCCGCGCTCGCCGTCGTCGAGTTCGGCCGCTGCCCGGACGTCGCGCAACTGGCCGCCGACACCCAGATGCTGCTCGGCGTCGCCCTGCGCCGGGAGCTGGTCCGGCACGTGGACGACTGCGCGGAGTGCCGCCGTACGGCCGAGCGGGCCACCGCCCACGGGCCCTGGCCCGGCACCGCGCCCGTCGACCACGGCGCGCTGCCGTTGGTCACCGCTCCGCGTACGGCCGTGCACACCGCGATGGCGGCGGCGCGGAGTTCCCGTTCGGGGCGTGCCGAAGGGGTGGCGGGCGCGGGCGTCTCCGTTCGCTCCGGGCGTGCGGGGCGCGCGGGTGGCGCAAACGGTTCTCCACGCTACGACCGGCGCGGATTCCCCGTCCGGCCCAAGGACCCGGCGGCCCGCAGACGCCGGCTGCGCACCCGGGCCGTGACCACGACCGTCATCGCCACCGTCCTCGCGGCGCCGGTGCTCGCCCTGTGGGCCGCCTACCGGGGCGCGCCCCTGACCGGCGAGAGCGACGGCCCGTCGGTGTCGGCCGGCGACCCGGGCAACGGCCCGTTCGACGGCCATCCGTACGAGAACGCGGGCAGCGCCCGCACACCCGCACCGCACCTGTTGTCGGCGAGCAACTGGCCGGACGTCCCCGACGTCTCGGTGCAGGTCGTGGGCGCGGACGGCACGCTGCTGCGGCCCGGCGAACCGGACCGTTCCGGCACCGGCCCAGGACGGCTGACCGTCACCGCCGCACCCCGGGACGGCGGTACGGCCGTCACCCTCGCCGCGTCCGGCGGGGAGCCGGTCCACTGGTCGGCACGGACGAGCGCGCCGTGGCTCCGGCTGAGCGCCTCGGCAGGCGTGCTGCGGCCGGGGGAGTCCACCACGCTCCTGGTGTCCGTGGACCACGGCCGGGAACCGGACGGCTACTGGAACGCGCGGGTCACCCTGGCGCCCGGCGGCACGACGGTGACGTTGGAGGGGTGGGGCCAGGGGAGCGGCGGCCCCTGGCCCGGGCACCCGAGGCCGACGGGGCCCGGCCCCCGGCCCGAGCCGGAACCGACGGCACCGGCAACACCGACGCGGGAGCCGACCGGCGAGCCGCCGACGTCCCCCACACCCACACCCACACCGACGCCCACCACACAGGAACCGACGCCGGGCCCGAGCCCGTCCCCCACCCCGTCCGCGCCGGCAGGGTGACGGGACACAGCCGCACGCGGTACGGGCCCTTCCCGGGCAGCCGCACGCGGTACGCGCCCCCTACTTGGGGTCCGCCGGATGCGGCGCCATCGGGAGCGTCGCCGCCAGGCGCTCCTCGCAGAGCTCGACGAGGCGGTCGTACCCCTCCTTGCCCATCAGCTCGGTCAGCTCGGGCCCGTAGGACACGTACACCGGCTCGCCCGCGCCGTGTGCGGACGTCGCCGACGTGCACCACCAGTGCAGGTCGTGACCGCCGGGGCCCCAGCCGCGGCGGTCGTACTCGCCGATGGAGACCTCCAGGATGCGGGTGTCGTCAGGGCGGTCGATCCACTCGTACGTACGGCGGACCGGTAGCTGCCAGCAGACGTCCGGCTTGGTCTCCAGGGGCTCGCGGCCCTCGCGCAGCGCGAGGATGTGCAGCGAGCAGCCGGCCCCGGCCGGGAAGCCGGGGCGGTTCTGGAAGATGCACGAGCCCTTCCAGCGCCGGGTCTGGCGGTCGCCGTCCTCGTCCTCCTGGGTCCAGCCGGTGGACGTGCCGACGTCGTGGAACTGCCACAGCTCGGGTGTGAGGCGCGCCACGTGCTCCGCGACCCGCTGCTCGTCCTCCTCGTCGGAGAAGTGCGCGCCGAGCGTGCAGCAGCCGTCGTCCGCGCGGCCCGCCTCGATGCCCTTGCAGCCGCTGCCGAAGACACACGTCCATCGGGAGGTGAGCCAGGTCAGGTCGCAGCGGAAGACCTGCTCGTCGTCGGCGGGGTCGGGGAAGGTGACCCAGGCGCGGGCGAAGTCCAGACCGCCGACCTCGTCGGCCCGAGCCCCTTGCGCCTGCGCCGCCGCCCGCGCGGCGCGCTGCTTTTCCGCCTTCTTCAGGGCTTTTTCCTGCTTCGCCTTGTTCGTCTTAGCCACTACTCCAGCCTAAGGCGACCGGCTGCCGCCGAAGTCTCTCCGCGGACGGGGGCTCGCCGTCGGTTCCCGGCCGCCCGCAGTAGGTTCGACGGTATGAGACTCGGAGTCCTCGATGTGGGGTCGAACACGGTCCATCTGCTGGTGATGGACGCGCACCCGGGAGCGCGCCCGCTGCCCGCCTACTCGCACAAGGCGGAGCTGCGGCTGGCCGAACTCCTCGACGAGGACGGCGCGATCGGCGACGCGGGCGTGGACCGGCTCGTGGCGACGGTACGGGCGGCGGTCGAGGTCGCGGAGGACAAGGGCGTCGAGGACGTCCTGCCGTTCGCCACCTCCGCGATCCGCGAGGCGTCCAACGGCGAGGAGGTGCTGCGCCGGGTCGCCCGGGAGACCGGCGTGGAGCTGCGGGTGCTGTCCGGCGAGGACGAGGCCCGGCTGACGTTCCTCGCGGCCCGCCGCTGGTTCGGCTGGTCGGCGGGCCGGCTGCTGGTGCTGGACATCGGCGGCGGCTCGCTGGAGATCGCGTACGGGCTGGACGAGGAGCCGGACGCGGCGGTGTCGCTGCCGCTGGGCGCGGGCCGGCTCACCGCGGCCGATCTGCCGGGCGATCCGCCGGAGGCGGAGGACATACGGGCGCTGCGCAAGCGCGTACGGGCCGAAATAGCCCGGGTGGTGAGCGATTTCACGCGCTTCGGCACGCCCGATCACGTGGTCGGCACCTCCAAGACCTTCAAACAGCTCGCCCGTATCGCCGGTGCCGCCCGGTCCGCCTATGGGCTCGGCACCCAGCGTGAGCTGGACCGGAAGGCGCTGGAGGAGTGGGTGCCGAAGCTGGCCGGGATGACCGTCCCGGAGCGCGCCAGGCTGCCCGGCGTCTCCGAGGGCCGCTCGCGCCAGTTGCTCGCCGGGGCGCTGGTGGCGGAGGCCGGGATGGACCTGTTCGGCGTGCGCACACTGGAGATCTGCCCGTGGGCACTGCGCGAGGGCGTGATCCTGCGCCACCTCGACCACCTGCCCGCGGGGTAGGGGCGCGGCCGACACCCGTCGGCGGCGGCCCGTACCCTGTCCCTCGTGACGGAGCCAGTGGTGCGCATCCCGGATGCGAAGGTCGCCCTGTCCACGGCCTCGGTGTATCCGGAGTCGACGGCGACGGCCTTCGAGATCGCCGCGCGCCTGGGCTACGACGGCGTCGAGGTCATGGTGTGGACCGACCCGGTCAGCCAGGACATCGAGGCGCTGCGGCGGCTCTCCGACTACCACGGGGTGCCGATCCTGGCCGTGCACGCGCCGTGCCTGCTGATCACGCAGCGGGTGTGGTCCACGGACCCCTGGGTGAAGCTGCAGCGCGCTCGGAACGCCGCGGAGAAGCTCGGGGCCTCGACGGTGGTCGTCCATCCGCCCTTCCGGTGGCAGCGCAACTACGCCCGCGAGTTCGTACGCGGAGTGTGGCGGATGGAGAGCGAGACGGACGTACGGTTCGCCGTCGAGAACATGTACCCGTGGCGCTACCGGGACCGCGAGATGCTGGCGTACGCGCCGGACTGGGACCCGACCAAGGACGACTACCGGCACTTCACCGTCGATCTCTCGCACACCGCCACCTCGCGCAGTGACGCCCTGCGCATGGTCGACCGGATGGGCGAGCGCCTCGCGCACATCCACCTCGCCGACGGCAACGGCTCCAACAAGGACGAGCACCTGGTGCCGGGCCGCGGCTCGCAGCCCTGCGCCGAGCTGCTGGAGCGGCTCGCCGCCACCGGCTTCGACGGGCACGTCGTCGTGGAGGTCAACACGCGGCGCGCGATGTCCGCGGCCGAGCGGGAGGCGGATCTCGCGGAGGCGCTGGCCTTCACCCGGCTGCACCTGGCGTCGCCGACGTGGGTGCCGGGGTCGTGACGAGCGGCGGTACCGGCGCCGGCGGTACGAGCGTCGGCGCCGGGGGTACGGTCCCGGCCCGCAGGCGCGGCCGCCCGTCCCGTACGGACGCCGGGGACGGGCCCGGCGCCCGCGAGCGCATCCTCACCGCGGCCCGCGCCGGGTTCCCCGCCCGCGGGCACGAGAAGACCCCGGTCCGCGGCATCGCCGAGGCCGCGGCCGTGGACCCGGCCCTGCCTGTGGCGCACGTCCGCCCAGCGGTCACCCGTCTCACATCGCGGATTCGCTGTCCAGATCTTGGAGCCGGGGCGTAGTCTCGACTGATTCGCTTACGTACGCGCACTGGGCGTACGGGAGACGCACACGCACCCGAGGGAGTGGATCCACGTGCCCGAGCTGAGGTCCCGCACCGTCACCCATGGCCGCAACATGGCCGGCGCCCGCGCGCTCATGCAGGCGTCGGGCGTAGCGCGCGAGGACTTCGGCAAGCCCGTCATCGCGGTGGCCAACAGCTTCACCGAGTTCGTGCCGGGCCACACCCACCTCCAGCCGGTCGGCCGGATCGTCAGCGAGGCGATCAAGGAGGCCGGCGGCATCGCCCGCGAGTTCAACACCATCGCGGTCGACGACGGCATCGCCATGGGCCACGGCGGGATGCTGTACTCCCTGCCGTCCCGCGACCTGATCGCCGACTCCGTCGAGTACATGGTCGAGGCGCACTGCGCGGACGCGCTGATCTGCATCTCCAACTGCGACAAGATCACCCCGGGCATGCTGATGGCCGCGATGCGGCTGAACATCCCCACCGTCTTCGTCTCCGGCGGCCCCATGGAGGCCGGCCGCGCCACCCTCGTCGACGGCACGGTCCGCAAACTCGACCTGGTCAACGCGATCACCGACGCGGTCGACGAGAACGTCTCGGACGAGGACATCCTCCGTATCGAGGAGAACGCCTGCCCGACCTGCGGCTCCTGTTCCGGCATGTTCACCGCCAACTCGATGAACTGCCTGACCGAGGCCATCGGCCTGTCGCTGCCCGGCAATGGCTCGGTGCTGGCCACCCACACCGCCCGCAAGGCGCTGTACGAGAACGCCGGCCGTACGGTCGTGGAGATCACCCAGCGGTACTACGACCAGGACGACGCGACCGTCCTGCCGCGCAGCATCGGCTCCCGCGCCTCCTTCGAGAACGCCATGGCCCTGGACATCGCCATGGGCGGCTCCACGAACACGATCCTGCACCTGCTGGCCGCCGCCCAGGAAGCCGGTCTCGGTTTCGACCTGGACGACATCAACGCCGTCTCGCGCCGGGTGCCCTGCCTGGCCAAGGTGGCGCCGAACGTCGCCCCCGGCGGCACGTACTACATGGAGGACGTGCACCGGGCCGGCGGCATCCCCGCCATCCTGGGCGAGCTGTACCGGGCCGGAATGCTCAACGAGGACGTGCACACCGTGCACAGCTCCTCGATGGCGGACTGGCTCAAGACCTGGGACGTGCGGGGCGGGTCCCCGTCCCCGGAGGCCGTCGAGCTGTGGCACGCGGCCCCCGGCTGCAAGCGCTCCGCCACCGCCTTCTCCCAGTCCGAGCGCTGGGACAGCCTCGACACGGACGCCGCGAACGGCTGCATCCGCGACCTCGCCCACGCCTACTCCGCCGACGGCGGCCTGGCCGTCCTCAAGGGCAACATCGCCGAAGACGGCTGCGTGGTGAAGACCGCGGGCGTCGACGAGTCGATCTGGACGTTCGAGGGCCCGGCCGTGGTCTGCGAGTCGCAGGAGGAGGCCGTCGAGAAGATCCTCGGCAAGCAGGTCGAGGAGGGCGACGTCGTCGTCATCCGCTACGAGGGCCCCAAGGGCGGCCCCGGCATGCAGGAGATGCTCTACCCGACGTCCTTCCTCAAGGGCCGCGGCCTGGGCAAGGCGTGCGCGCTGGTCACCGACGGCCGCTTCTCCGGCGGCACCTCCGCCCTGTCCATCGGCCACGCCTCGCCCGAGGCGGCGTCCGGCGGCACCATCGCCCTGGTCGAGGACGGCGACCGCATCCGTATCGACATCCCGAACCGCTCGATCGAACTCCTGGTGCCCGAGGCGGAGCTGACGGCCCGCCGGGAGGCGCTGGGCGGCGTGTACGCGCCGAAGAAGCGCGAGCGCAAGGTCTCGCAGGCCCTGCGCGCGTACGCGGCGATGGCCACCAGCGCCGACAAGGGCGCGGTGCGGGACGTGAGCAAGCTCGGCTGAGCCACGTAACGGAGCGACGGCTTGCCGGGAACCCCGTCCGCCTCACCGGCGGGCGGGGTGCTGCACGTCACCAGCGGGCGGGGCTCCGCGTGTCCGCGGCGAACACCGAACCGTCCGGCCCCGCCGCGTAGATCCGGCCGCCCCGCGGGTCCGGCAGCGGCGCGGGCAGCTTCTCCAGATAGCCGCTGCGGCCGGTGGCCAGCCGGGGCGGCGTCTGGCCGAGCAGCGCGCCGCGCCGGGTGTCCACGGCCAGCAGCCGGCCGTCGGCACCGGTGAAGTACAGCCGCTCGCCCTTCGGGTCGAGCACCGGCACCGACCCCCGGCTCACCGAGGTCTCCACGCTCCACCGCCGCTCACCGACGGCCTGGAGCGTGCCGCCGGTGGTGGCGAGCACGTAGACCGTCTCGCCGCGCACCACGCCCGCCGCGTCGTCGACCGGCGCGTCCAGCGGGAGGCGCCGCACCCGGTGAGTCGCCGGGTCGTACCGGACGACGGCCGACGTACGGGTGACGAGCAGCGGGTCGGCGGCGGTCAGATAGAGCGAGCCGGACGCGCCCGTTCCGGCCGGGGTGAGCGAGCCGGGCAGCCGCCGTTCCCAGCGCAGGGAGCCGTGCACCGGGTCGATCGCGGTGACGACGGTGGAGGTGCCGTCGGCCGAGACGGTGGCCGCGTACGCCGTACGGCCGTCCCCGTACGCGGTGAACTGGCCCAGCGGCTGGGCCGGGAACCGCTGGTGCCAGCGTTCCTGGTGGGTGGCGCTGTCCAGAGCGGTGATCATGCCGTCCGGCGCGGTCAGCAGAATCGTCCCGCCCACGAACCGGACCTCGGCGTCGTACCCGCTCAGGTCCTTGCTCCAGCGCACCGCGCCCTTCCCGGCGGCCGACGGGTCCAGTGCCTCCAGCCGCTTGCCGTCCGGCGACCGTACGTGGAGCAGCCCGCCGGAGAACACTGGCGCACCGGGCGGAATGTCACTCTTGCGGACCGGCCCGCTCGGCCGCCGCCATGTCACCGCGCCGTGCTCCCCGTCCACCCGCGCGGCCTTCAGCCCCCGCTCGACGCAGAACAGGGCGGAAGCGCCGTACGCACAGAACGGCATCTCGGCCGGGTGGCCGGCGGGCCGCCGCACGAGCTGGGTGTGCCACGGGCGGAAGGGCGCGGCGGTGCTGCCGGTGGCGCTGCCGGCGGTGTGCGTCTGCAGGGCCGGCGCGTCCTCGGCACCCAGGACCCGTACGCCCGCGAAGACGCCCGCCCCGGCGAGCACGGCGGCCACGGCGGACCAGGCGGCCCAGCGACGGCGGCGCGGGACGGGAGCGGTTTCCGGGGGCGCGGCGGCGTCCCCCTTCGGGGGCTCTCCGATCGCCGCCTTGCCTTCCGAGTCCCGCCCAGCCTCCGATTCCGGTTCCGCTTGCGGTCCTGCTCCCGGTTCAGCTTCTCCCCGACGGGCCCGTACGTGCGTGTCCGCTGCCGCGGCCTCAGCGGCCCCGCCTCCGGCCCTGGCCCCGTCCCCTGTGCCTGCCGTTCCGGCTCCGGCCGGCGCGGCGGACCGGGCGGGCGCGGAGACGACACGCGCGGGCTGCCGTTGTGCCGGCACCCGCGCCTCCTCGGGAGCGGACCCGTCCGCGAGTACGCCGTCGTGGGCCTCCACGGGCCCTTCGGTGTGCAGCATCCGCATCAGCACGTCCGGAGTCGGCCGGTCGGACGGCCGCTTCGCCAGGCACGTACGGATCAGCGGCTCCAGTTCCGCCGGGACACCCGTCAGGTCCGCCTCGTCGTGCACCACCTGGTACGCGACGATGTACGGGCTCTCCGAGTCGAACGGCCCCCGCCCGGTCGCCGCGTGCACCAGCACCGACCCCAGCGCGAACACGTCCGCCGCCGGCCCCACCTCGCGCGGGCGCTGGAACTGTTCGGGCGCCATGAACGGCGGCGTACCGATCAGCTTGCCGGTCTCGGTCCGCATCTCGCTGTCCGCGGGCCGCGAGATACCGAAGTCGATGACCTTGGGCCCGTCGGCGGCGAGCAGCACGTTGCCGGGCTTGAGGTCGCGGTGCACCACGCCGGCCCGATGGATGTCGCGCAGCGCCTCGGCCAGCCCGGCGGCCAGCCTGCGGACCTCGGCGGGCGCGAGCGGCCCGGTGCGCTTCACATGGTCGCCGAGTGTCGGCCCGGGAATGTAGAGGGTGGCCATCCAGGGCCGGTCGGCGTCCGGGTCGGCGTCCACGACCGGCGCGGTGAACGCGCCGCTCACCCGCCGCGCCGCGGCCACCTCCTGCCGGAACCGGCCGCGGAACTCGGGGTCCTGGGCGAACTCGGCGTGCACGACCTTCACCGCCAGGCGCAGCCCCGACGACGACCGCGCGAGGTGCACCACACCCATCCCGCCCGCGCCCAGGCGTGCGTCCAGGCGGTACCGGCCCGCGTACAGCGGACGTTCCGCTTCCGGGTCCGTTCCGGAACCGCGCAGCGGCGGCATCTCCCCACCCCCGTGTCCATGGGCCGCAGATGCGACGCACGGAGCCTAGTCGATGGTGCGTACGGGACAGGTGAGGCTTGCTAGCGTCTGCGGTGAACCGGCCGCAACCATCACGTACCGGCCGGTCCCACACAGACCACTCGCGGGGGAGCAGGCATGACCAGCACACCGGAGAACACCGTCGGCACAGCGACAAGCACCGACGCGGAGGCGGCCGAGACGACCGCGGTGGTCGCGGAGGCGGAGGCCGTCACCGAGGCCGAGGGCGTAGCCGCCCAGGCGATGGCGGCGACCGCGGCCACCTACCCGGTCGCACCGGGCTACCGCCTCAACGTCCGCAGCGGCCCGAGCAGCCGCAGCTCCCTCGTACGGCAGCTCCCGTACGGCGCGCGGGTCGCCATCCGCTGCCAGCGCCACGGCGAGCGGGTCGACGGCCCGTACGGCACCAACGACATCTGGGACTGCATCGCCCCCGGCCAGTACGTCTCGGACACCTACGTCCGCACCGGCAGCGACGGCTTCGTGGCCCCGCGCTGCGCGAACTGACCGCCCGGACCGGCCGGACCGCCCGGGCGCCTCACCGGGCACCCCGGCCCACCGGGGATAATCGACCCCATGAGCGACGAGACACGGCCCGCCCCGGACCGGTCCGGCCCCGAGCCGGCCGAGATCCGTTTCTTCGGGACGACCTGGGTGCACCACGACGGCGGCTACGGCCTGCGCCGGGCCGGCGTCGCGATCGGCTCCCTGGCGCTCGCCGCGGCCGGCGCGGTGGTGCTGCGCTTCGCCTTCCAGGGCCTGGAGATCGCCGAGGTCGGCTCGTTCCTCAACGCCCTGATCGTGGCCTGCTTCGCCGTCTGCAGCGCGGTCGCCTTCCGCCGCACCTGGGACCGCCTGACCCGCCCCGCCGACGCGCAGGACCGCCCGTCCGACCGCTCCACCCAGAGCCTGCTGCTCATCGGCTTCATCGGCTCACTCCTCGCCTACTTCTGCCGCAGCCTCGTAGAGGCACCGGGCGAAGGCGTACAGCGCGCCGAGTACGACGCGGCACGCGAACGCTACGACCGCCGCCGGAACGCCCGTACGGGCAACCCGGCAACCAAGAAGCCAACAAAGCCGAAGAAGAAGCGCGGCTAGAACCCCGTCCGGCCCAACGCGCGACCAGCCAGGCAGCCACCGGGACTACCCCTGCGGGCGCGGATTTCCCCGGCTCTGGGCTTCCTCACGCCGGGAGCAAGGGCTATCCCCGCAGCCACGAGACCACAGTCGAATCGTGCGGCTGGCGGGGTCGTGGGTGGGGCCGCCCCGAACATGCGGGGACCACACGACCGGCCGCTCGGTGCTCAGCGCCGAGGCGGGACCACCCCCGCACACGCGGGGACCACAGGAGTCCGGTGGCTACGTCGATCCGGGCGCCGGGACCACCCCCGCACACGCGGGGACCACGTCCTCTACCAACTGGGCGTCCGGCGGGGGGAGGGACCACCCCCGCACACGCGGGGACCACAGGCGCAGCCGCCAGCGGCGCCAGCCACGATGGGGACCACCCCCGCACACGCGGGGACCACATCACGCTGCGCGGCACCAGGCCGGTCGCCAGGGGACCACCCCCGCACACGCGGGGACCACAGGCCCTGACCTGGCCGTTCACCGCGCCGAGTGCAGGTTTTTACTCACTTTCGAGAAAGCCGACAAATCGGAATTTTCAGGGCGCCGGAGTGAGTAGCGCACGCCGATGGTTCTGCTCATCACGCTCCTCCCGCCCCCGCCCCCGAGTGCGCCTCGCCGACGGAGGCCCCCCGACATCTTCACACTCCGCCGGGCCTGTCGGACGCCTCACCTCTGAACGTGCGCGAGAAACGCCTCGCCGACTCGGTGCCCCCGCGCGCCCCCCCGCCACGTACACCGACACCAGACGCGCCCACACCGCCCACCCTCCGAACGGCACGCAACACCGCCCCTCAGTACTCCCAATCCGGCTTCCCGTCCCCGTACAGCCAGTCGTCGAAGAGATCCGTCAGATCGACCTCCGTACGGTCCTGGCAGAAGTCGATGAACTGCTGGGTGTCGGCGTTGCCGTGGCGGTGTTCGGTGGGCCAGTCCTTGAGGATTGCGAAGAAGTCCTTGTCGCCGACGGCCTTCCGGAGCTGTTGGAGGACCATGCCGCCGCGCTTGTAGACGGGCTCGCCGGTCACGTTCTCCGCGCTGCCCGGGTCGCCGGGCGGGAAGCTCCAGATGTTTCCGTCGTCCTCGTCGTCCTCGGCGGTCTTGTGCAGCTCGTCGAACTGCTGCTGCGCCGTACGGCCGCCCTTGTCCTCCTCCCACAGCCACTCGGCGTACTGCGCGAACCCCTCGTTGAGCCAGATGTCCTGCCACGTCTTCGGCGTCACCGAATTGCCGAACCACTGGTGCGCGGTCTCGTGCACGACCGTGCCCTCGTCCGGCGCCCCGGCGTAGATCGGCTTGGTCTGCGTCTCCAGCGCGCCCCAGTCGACCCGCTCGGGCGTGTGGTCGACGATCGCCCCGGCGGAGGAGAACGGATACGGGCCGAACCGTTTCACCGACCAGTCGAGGATCGCGTCCAGCTTGCCCAGCGGCCCGGCGCTCTCCCTGGCCTCCGCCGGGTCCACGGCCGTGTAGACGGGCAGCCCGCCCTTCGTGCGCGACTCCTCGACGGTGAACTTCCCGATCGTCGCGGTGGCGAGGTAGGAGGCCATCGGCTCGGCGTTGTGCCACTCGAAGGTGGTCCGGCCCTTGGCGCTCTTCCTGCCGCGCAGCTCGCCGTTGGCGACGGCGGTGTACCCGTCCGGCACGGTGATCCTGAAGTCGTACGCGGCCTTGTCGCCGGGGTGGTTGTTGCCGGGGAACCACGTCATGGACCCGGCCGGCTGCCCCGCGACGAACGCCCCGTCCTCCGTACGGACCCAGCCCTCGGTCGCACCGTCCTCATCCGTCATCTCCTCGGGCTCGCCGTCGTACTCGACCGTCGTACGGAACGTGGCGCCCTTCTCGACCGTCGCGGGCGGGCGGACCGTCAGCTTGTGGCCCTTGCGGGAGAACTCGGCGGTCTTGCCGTCCACCCGCACGCCGTGCACCTTCATCCCCTGGAGGTCCAGCTGGAAGGAGGCGAGGTCGGCCTGCGCGGTGGCGTTGATGTCGGCGGTGGCGTCCAGCGTGCCGCCGCGTACGTCGTAGTCGAGGGTGAGGCCGTAGTGCCCGACCTGGTACCCGCCGTTGCCGAGGGCGGGAAAGAGCGGGTCGTGCACACTGCCCGCGCCCTGCGTGCCGTCCAGCCGCGTCGCGCTCGTACAGGAGGACAGCAGCAGGGCGACGGAGAGCGCGGCGGTCGCACCGCAGGAGCGGAGAGGCCGGCGGATCACGGGGCTCCTAGGGTCGTAGGGCGGGTGGATCAAGCTCCCCGACCCTACGGCCCTTTGGCCCCGCAACGCCGTTCCCTTCCGTTTAATGGCGTTTATCGCCCCTTATGTCCATGTTGGGGGAGCGGGGTGGCGGCGGGAGTGACCGTGGCGGCAACCGGATCGGGTCCGGCCGGCCGCCGCCGCTCCGCCCAGTTGCCCAGCGCCGCCGCGCAGGCGCGGTCGAGGTGCCGCAGCCCGGAGAGGTCCAGGATCACGTCACGGTCGTGCGGCAGCGCTTCGAGCTGGTCCAGCAGCTTGGGCAGCCGCAGGAAGGTGGCGTTCCCCAGTGCGCGTACGCGAACGGGCGCGGCCTCGGGCCCGCAGTCCTCCAGCCCCGACACCTCCAGATGCGCGTGCGAGGTCTCCCACGCGGACTTCGCGACCGCCATCAGCAACCCGATGAGCACCCCCTCGAACATGTTGGTCACCACGATCGCCACCGCCGTCCCCATGAGCACCACGGCCTCCCCCCGATGCTCACGCCACAGCGGCACCATGTCCCGTACGGGAATGAGCTTGCAGCCCGCGTGCACCAGCACCCCCGCCAGCGCCGCCAGCGGCACGACGCCCAGCGCCGCCGGGAACGCCGCCGCGAACAGCAGCAGCCACGCGCCGTGCAGCACCCGCGACGCCTTCGTACGGGCCCCTGCCCGCACGTTCGCGGAGCTGCGCACGATCACCGCGGTCATCGGCAGCGCGCCGAGCAGCCCGCACACCGCGTTGCCCGCCCCCTGCGCCATCAGCTCCTTGTCGTAATCCGTACGCGGTCCGTCGTGCAGCCGGTCCACGGCGGCCGCGCTGAACAGCGACTCGGCCGACGCGATCAGCGTGAACGCGAGCACGGTGCCGACCGCGCCGACCCCCGCCAGTCGTCCGAAGTCCGCCCCGCCCGGCGGCTGCACGGCCGACAGCAACCCCGTGACCTCCACCCGGGCCACCGGCAGACCGAGGACGGCGACGGTGACGGTGGCCAGCGCCACGGCCGCGAGCGGCGCCGGCAGCACCCGCGCCGCGCGCTTCCACCGGGGCCACAGCACCAGTACGGCGATGGTGCCGACACCGACCGCCGACGCCGTCAGCGCCTGGTCCGACCAGATCGTGTCGGACGCCAGCTCCGGCAGACCGCCGAGGTTGGCGAGCCCGGTGCCCGGCGGCCGGGTGTCGGTGAGCGCGTACAACTGCCCGGCGATCAGGACGAGTCCGATACCCGCCAGCATTCCTTGCACGACGGCCACGGAGATGGCCCGGAACCAGCGCCCCAGCCGCAGCACCCCCATGGCCACTTGCAGCACACCGGCCACCAGCACCAGCGCACCGAGCGTGCTCAGCCCGAACTCCTCAACCGCCTCGTACACGAGGACGGTCAGCCCGGCGGCCGGTCCGCTGACCTGGAGACTGCTGCCCGGCAGGAAGCCGGTGAGCAGGCCGCCGACGATGCCGGTGACGAGCCCGAGCTCGGCCGGGACGCCGGAGGCGACGGCCACGCCGACGCACAGCGGCACGGCGACCAGGAAGACGACGAGGGACGCGGTGAAGTCCGCGCGTATGTCCGTTGATTTCCGCATGAGGATGCCTCCAGCGCGTTGCGACGGACCGCACGGCGCGGATGTGCGCCGTGCGGGGTAAAGGGGGGAAGAGGGGAGAGGGGACGGAGAGGGCGGAGAGGACGGATGTCCGGGCGCAGGGGCTCGCGGGCATGCGTCGGGGTGCTGCGATGTCCGGGTACCGGGACATCACCGGAAACGCCTCGCCGGGCGATGGACGCCAGGTAGCTGTCGACGCTGATCAGGAGTCAGTGTTCAGTGATCACTGAACGCGGATCGCCGATCGCCGAACGTCAAACCTCGATCAGCAGCGGAACACGCGATGACTGATGGGAAGCTGGCCCGAACGCCTCGGAGGCACGGCGCTGCGACCGGTGGCGGGGGCTGCCGGGCCCGGTCCGGTGACCGGCGGGACGGTGCGGTCGTTCGCGCCCCTGGCCTGGTCGCCGGGGTGGAAGGCCGGTACGCCGGTCGCGGACCGCGCGGCGCGGCCGGTGGGGCAGCGTTCGCCCGCGGATTCCGCCGGGCCGCCGTCCTCGTACGCGTACGGTGCGGCCAGGCCGACGGTCTGTGTCCCCGCCCTGCCACCGGCCCCGGCACCCGCCGCCCGCCCGTACGCGCCCTCGGCGCCGACCGGGAACGCCAGCAGTGCCGCCATGAGGAACAGCAGCACGCGGCGCATGGCGTCGGCCCCCTCCTCCGGCTGGTTGGACACTCACCTTCAGTGTGTCCAAATCAGCATCACTTCGATCGAGTCGTTGTGTAACCGTCGTGTAAACGCTGAGTTATCGAACAGGAGTGGTCGATTCCGTGCACTCCGGCGGCCGCCGGAGTGCGCCTCCCCCCTCGACGCGCCGTGGCGTCGGCGCACTGTCCGACCCGACCCCGGCCAGATCCAGCCCGTCCGGCGTTCGAGGACGAGCCCGTCGGGCGATCACGGCGTCCAACAACCGCACAGTCCGTACCCACCCCACCCCAACCCCCACCACCTCCGCCCGCAACGTGGACGCCCCCGCCCCCCCCGACCCCGCACGATGCGAGGATGACCAGGGCAGGGCGGGGTCGGGCAGCGCCGCCCCCGCACACCGCCCGACCACCAGGGCCAAAGCCAAAGCCAAGGCCAAAGCCAAGGCCAAGCCCACCCCCGTACCCCCATCAGCCCCACCGGCGAGGTGAACCGCAACATGACCCAGAAGGTCGCCGTACTCGGCACCGGAAAAATCGGCGAAGCCCTCCTCAGCGGCATGATCCGAGGCGGCTGGGCCCCCGCCGACCTCATGGTCACCGCCCGCCGCCCCGAACGCGCCGACCAGCTCCGCACCCGCTACGGCGTCACCCCCGTCTCCAACGCGGAGGCCGCCCGGTCCGCGGACACGCTGATCCTCACCGTCAAGCCGCAGGACATGGGCACCCTCCTCACGGAGCTGGCCCCGCACACCCCCGCCGACCGCCTGGTGATCAGCGGCGCCGCCGGTGTGCCCACCGCCTTCTTCGAAGAGCGGCTGCCCGACGCCACCCCCGTCGTACGGGTCATGACGAACACTCCCGCCCTGGTGGACGAGGCGATGTCCGTCATCTCGGCCGGCACCCACGCCACCGCCGCCCACCTCACCCGCGCCGAGGAAATCTTCGCCACGGTCGGCAAGACGCTGCGTGTCCCGGAGTCCCAGCAGGACGCCGCGACCGCCCTTTCCGGCTCCGGCCCGGCGTATTTCTACTTTCTCGTCGAGGCGATGACCGACGCCGGCATTCTGCTCGGCCTGCCGCGCGACAAGGCACACGACCTGATCGTGCAGGCGGCGATCGGCGCGGCGACCATGCTCAGGGACAGCGGCGAGCACCCGGTCACCCTCCGCGAGAACGTGACCTCACCCGCCGGCACCACCATCAACGCCATCCGCGAGCTGGAGAACCACGGTGTGCGCGCGGCCTTGATCGCCGCCCTCGAAGCGGCCCGCGACCGCAGCCGCGAACTCGCCTCGGGCAACGGCTGACCCACCAGCCCCGGCAGCCCCGCCGCCTCCGCCCCCGGGTCCGGAAACCCGGGGGCCGTGGCCACCGCCGCACACAACACCCGCAACGGCGGCCACCCCACCCCCTTCTCACACCGCCGGCATCATCCCCACCGCCCGATACGCCGCATCCACCCGCGGCCGCGCGATCGCCCGGGCCCGCTCGGCCCCGTCCCGCAGGACGGAGTCCACGTACTCCGGGTCCTTCACCAGCTCCGCGTGCCGTTCCCGCACCGGCCGCAGCAGTTCCACCACCGCCTCCGCCGTGTCCTTCTTGAGCGCGCCGTACGAGTCGTACTCGTCCGCCAGCTCCGCGGGATCCCCCGCACCGCACGCGGCCAGGACATCCAGCAGGTTGGCCACCCCGGGCCGCTCGGCCCGGTCGTACACGACGTCCGTCCCGGTGTCCGTGACGGCCCGCATCACTTTCTTGCGCACCACGTCCGGCTCGTCGAGCAGATAGACGATCCCGGAGGTACGGGCGTGCGACTTCCCCATCTTCGACGTCGGCTCCTGGAGGTCCATCACCCGCGCGGCCACCTTCGGCACCGTCGCCTTCGGCACCACGAACGTCTGCCCGTACCGCTGGTTGAACCGCACCGCCAGGTCCCGCGTCAGCTCCACGTGCTGCGCCTGATCCTCACCCACCGGCACCTCACCGGTCCCGTACGCGAGGATGTCGGCGGCCATCAGGGCCGGATACGTCAGCAGCGACAGTCGTACGCTGCCGCCCCGGGCCCGCTCCCGCTCGGCCTTCTCCTTGTACTGGATCATGCGCCGCATCTCGCCGTCGGACGCCGTGCACTCCATCAGGTACGCCAGCCGCGTGTGCTCGTCGACATGGCTCTGCACGAACACCGTGCAGAGCCGCGGGTCGAGCCCCACCGCCAACAGCAGCGTGGCGGCCTGCCGACTGAGCCTTCGCACCCGCGCCGGGTCGTGTTCCACGGTCAGCGCGTGCAGGTCCACGACGCAGAACAGCGCGTCCGCACGGTGCTGGTCCTCGTCCGCCCAGCCGCGCAGCGCGCCGAGGTAATTCCCCAGGGTCAGGTGCCCCGTCGGCTTCACACCACTGAAGATCCGTGTCCGCGTCATCTCTCTCGTCTCCCGAACCACTGGTTACTGTCCCGGGACCGCCGAGCCCACCGGCCGGCTGCGAGGAGATACGCGAAACGGCCGCCGGGTCCGGCGGCCGTTGTCTGCATGCACTGGGGGGGCGGCCGCCGTCAGGCGGGCCACCACTGCTGTACGAGTGCACGCGTCGTCATGGGGACCACGGTACGCCCGGATCGGCCTCCTGGCACGGGTTTGAAGCGCCCCAACCCCTCGTGTAGTGTTCTCCGAGTTGCCACGGAGCCGACAGGCCCCTACGGCAGCCCCTCACGCCGGACGGCGGCACCACCACTACTGCACGACTCCCGAACGGGACGAATTTCGGCATGCCGAAATTCCGACCAGTGACTCGATTATGCGTCACCGGGAAAA
>NZ_JBEZAN010000027.1:0-79606 GCF_040646595.1 Streptomyces sp. NPDC045470 | reverse complement strand
TCGTCGCACGAGGGCGGCCGTACGGTCCGCTCATGGGTGACAGTGGTCCCGAGGGCCCGTGCTGCTGGTGGTGCGGCCGGCCGCTCGGCGAGGGCTCTGTACGGCGACGGTACTGCGCGCGGCCGAAACACCCCTAACCTACGCAGCCGTGACGGTCGGCGCGCAGTTCGGCCAGGGCCCGAAAGGCCCGATAAGGTGCTGTTGTGACTGAGACGCAGGACAAGACGCGCGAGGAACTGTTCGCGCTCGACCGGAAGATGCAGGCAGAGGGGTTCGCGGCCGAGAACGCGGCCACGGTGGACGACGGGATCATCCGGTACGCGGCCGCGCACGGAGTCGACCTGGTGTCTGTTCACCCGCTGACCGGGGAACCGCTGGCCTAGCTGGCAGCGAGCGCGGCCAGGCGCCTCATCTCGTCCACGCCGTCGTTGCAGCACTGCCCGCACACCAGCCGCCGTGTCTTGGGCCGCTCGGGAAGCCGGATGTCGTAGGGCAGCCGAGTCTCGTCCTTGAGCTCGCGCAGGTCGTAGTCGCACTCCGCGCAGACCAGCCGGGCGGCGCGGGCCTGCTTCTTCGACCAGGCGGGCCACTCCGCCGACAAGGCCAGCTTGGCGATGGCCATCCCCTCGGCCCGGGGCTGGAACAGGACGAAGTCCCAGCCCGGGGCGTCCTCGGGGATGTCGGCGACGGTCTGCTCCAGCGACGGCATCCACGGCACCATGTGGGGCAGGTCCTTGCGCAGGATGCGGACCTCCTCGCCCTTGCGCATCGCCTTGCTGTAGGAGGAGGCGAGCGGGAACCGGAAGGCCGACACGATGGTGTGGGGAACCTGGAGCAGGTCCAGGTCCCGGCCGATGTCGGCGGCGGTGGCCTTCCACTCGCCGCAGTCGGCCTCCCGCCACATGGCCAGCCCGTCGGCGTTCAGCTTCCCGGACGCGTTGATCGTGCTGACGATCCGCCGCTGTGCGGCCCGTACCTCCGGGGCGACCACCTCGGTCACGGTCTTCACCTCGTCTCTCCCGGCGCCTGCGGACGGCGCCGTCCGCGCTGGTCAACGAGCCGGGGCCGTGGGAGAGCTTCCGCCGAACCGGTTGGACCTCTTAGCCCCAATACCCCCAACCTGAGTGCGCTCGTACAACTGCGACCAGATGCGTCGCGCGTCCGCGGATCGCGGACGACTGGTCAGGGCTGGTTGGTCCTGTTGGTCCCAACGGCCCTAACCAGCGGTTCGGCTGCCCGGACCTCGGCGACGCGGTCACTGCGCCACAGCACGATCTGCGTGGTGCCGAAGCCGTACCAGCCGGTGCCGATGGCCGACCGCAGTCGCGGGTCGGCGCGCTCCCAGTGGGCCAGGCGCCGCCGGTCGTGGTCGTCGACGTCGTACGGAGCGGCGGTGAGCGCCGCGGGGCGGGTGTCCTTGAGCCAGGTCACCGTGTGGTCCAGCCAGCCGCTGTCGGGGTGGGGCGTGCCGTACCGGGTGCACGGGTCGCCGACGCCGTAGCGGGGGCGGCAGCCCTGGCTGCCGTCGCGCAGCAGCCATCGCGGGCAGCAGCCGGCCTCACTGAGCCGCAGGCCGTAGCGCTGCGCCCACGTGACCATCACCTCTTGGCGGGCCCGGGTGTCCGCCGCGCCCTGCTCGTACGTCGCGGGGTCGGTGCGGCGCAGCGGGGGCGCCAGTCCGTAGGGCCAGCGGATGCCGCGCTCGTCCTGCCCGAGAACGGCGGCGGCGCGGTCGTACAGGTCGCTCACGGCCTGGGCAACGAACCGCAGTCCTGCGAGGTCGCTGATGGTGCGTCCGTCCGGGGAGCGGGCAGGCCGTGGCGGGCGGCGCGCAGTTCGGCCAGGAGCGCCAGGACCTCGTCACGGGCGGCGGCGGCCGCCGTGCTGGCGGGCGGTTCGGTGCTGTAGGCGTCGAGGTCGAGGTGCAGGGAGTGCAGCCGGGCGGCGAGCCCCGGTCCGTCCAGGTCGCGGTTCCAGGCGCTCATCTGGTCCGAGGTGGCGGTGCGAGCCAGCTGCGGCCACTCGTCGTTGAGGCAGATCAGGTCCCACATGGCGGCCCGCAGCCGGGCCTCGTTGGCGTGGCACCAGGCGTCACCGGCCCTGTCGCGGGCGCGCTCGGCGCGCTGGAGCTCGGGGTAGCGGTCGCCGCGGTAGGAGGCGGCGTCACGCTGCAGGCGTACGTAGCGGCTCTCCGCGCTCGTACGGGAGGCCAGGCCGAGGGCGTCGGCGATCTGCTGCCAGGACGCCTTGCGCTCGCGGGCGGCCCGGGTGAGGTCGCGTTCCAGGGTGTCCAGCGCCGCCCGGGCTTCGTCGAGCTGGGTGAGGGCGGCGAGGACGTCGTCGGCCGGCACCTCCGGCGGCCGCTGGGTGTCGTCGAGGGCGCCGTAGCCGTCGGCGGCCGCGCGTACCGCGTGCATCGCGCGGACGGGGTCGTGCCAGCCGCGGCCGCCGCCGTACCTCGCCCGCAGCAGTGCCTCGGCCTCCTGCAGCTGCTGTTCACGGATCTCGGGGTCGGTCTGCTTCGCCATGGCGGGCAGCCTGCCATCACACGGCACTTGTCCGCGAATCGCGGACAGGTTGATTCGCGTCCCGGCTTCGGCGTTCGCTCACGGACTGCCGGTCCGAGCCACCAAGATGGACTCGGGGCGCCGTGCGGCGGCCTCGGCTCGTCGCGAAGGACCCGAAGCCATGACCGACAAGACGCCCGCCGAGCTCGCCGACGTGGCGGCCGAAGCGATGCGAGTCATCAACGAGCTGACCAGGAGCCGCAGTCGCGACTGGAAGTACCCCGGCGACGTCTACAGCCTGATCGGCAGCCTTTCCCCGATGGCGATGATGCTGCCGCAGGCCCTGGACCAGGCCGCTCGTCTTATCGCTGGCCTCAACGAGGGCGGCCACCTGCGCAGCGACAAGGACCACCATCTCGAAGACGACCTCGGAGAGATCTTCCACGGTCTGGATGCTGCCCGCACCGCGGCCGAGAGGCTGTACGACTCCCTGACCCGTGCTCACAGCGGCCTGGGCTCCCTCAGGTACAAGGACTGATGGCCCGTCTCGTCGGCCAGGAGTAATCCCTGTCCAGGCACAGTCAGACCTGTTAGCTCCAACGCCCCTAAAGGGGGCGGGCGGCGGGGTTGGGCGCGACGACCGTCTCAGGTGCCGTGAGAGGTGCTGCCTCGACGACTTGCGGCCGCTGTCCGTGAATCGCGGACATGTTCGGTCACGTCCCGGCGATGGCTTCCAGCGTCTCGCGGGCGCCGGCGGGGACGTCGGGGTGGGCCCGGAAGGGGTGCGCGGTGTTCAGCAGGGTCCACCACAGCAGCCGGGCGGCGCTCTCGTCGACCGGATCGCAGAGCAGCTCGCCCTCCAGCTCACGTGCGGCGAGGTCGGCGGCCCGGCCCAGGGCGTGCGGGATACGGAGCAGCTCGATGACGCCGGGGCTGTCGCGCTCCTCCGCAGGCACACGCCGAAGCAGCTGCTCGACGCCTTCCTCGATGCGGGCCTGGACGAAAACGGCCAGCGCGCGGACGGTGTCGGCGGTGGGGAGCGGGGGCGTCATGGCGGGAGCGTAGCCGGGCGTCACCGGCCCGCGTACGGCCCGTCCCGGATCGGCAGGCGATCTTGCGTGACGGTCTTCCGGCGTTCCTCGGCGGCCCTGCCGCAAGGGGCGCCGAGCGCTTTCGTAATCCGGCTGGTCAACCCCTGTTACCCCCATTGGGTCCAACAGGGGCAACAGGGGCAACAGGGGCGCGCTGCAGGATGCCGGCGCCCGGATGCTGCTCTTCCACCCGGCGCCGAGACACCCCTCAGCCGGGGCCGCGCTCGCCCTCACCCCAGTGGAGCGCGGGCGGAGGCGGCCCGCGCGGTGCGGTAGCCCGTACGGACAGCCGGGCCAGCACGTTCGGCGATCGCGTCACGCGGATGCCGCGCGAGTGCGGCACGCAGCCAGCCCCGGCGACGACAACACTCGTTTCATGAGCGAGAGATCGTGGCCGACCATTCAGGACTGGCTCGACAACGCGGCCGGCGCCAACATCGCGGATGCTCTGGCGCACGGCGATCGGGGCGAGCAGTTGCTGGAGCTCTACGCCAAGGACGTGCGCGACACGGTCACCGCCGTGTTCGGCGAGGTGACGCTGCCCGCGCTGACCCTCTACGTCCACGCGATGGCCCGCGCCGACCAGATCCTCACCGAGAGCATGGACGACCTGCCCGAAGGTCTTCAGGACCGGACGGGCGCCGAGATCCACTGGCACATCACTGCTGCCTGCTGGATCGCCCGTCAGGACGCCCGGTGACGTACCGCGTCAGCCTCCAGTTCCGGGCGGACGGCCCGGCGGTCACCGGGGAGTGGGCTGATGAGACCACCGCCCGCCGGATCTGGCGCGACTGGGTCGGGCTCTACGGCAGCGACGACAGTGTGGTCATTCGGCTCGTCGAGGAGAGCGACGGCCAGGAGCAGGAGCTCACCGCCTGGAAGCACGGACAGGTTGCGGGAGGGGAACCGAACGGCAGTGCTCACGGCCTGCCTGGTCACATATGCGGATGATCTACCGCATAGCTCCACTGACCAGCCCGGACACCCGCCACCGCCGGGGGGGCGACCACGTGGAACACCTCCGAGACGGCCCGCAAATGGGCCGTGGAGCCTCGAACTCCACCTCTCCGTCCCCGAGTGCCCCGGCAGGCTCCGGGAGCTGCACACGGCCATCCAGGGACGCGCCGCCGTGCTCTTGTAGGTCGCCGCGCGAAGCGCGTCCGTGTTCATCGGCGAAGCCGATGGTGTGGAAAGTCGTGCCCGAAGGGCTCCTTTCTAGCTTTGACCTGCACTTTTCCCCTCAGCGTCAGTACCGCGGCGCGGCCCGTCACCCGAATGGGTGACGGGCCGCGCCTCTCTCCCTCTGGGCTATTAACAGGCCCGAGCGCTCGTTACTCGCCGGTGTTGGCACGCTCATGACCGGCCGTCTCCCGGCCTCTTCCCGTCGTGAAGCCGGGGTCACGGCATCCGCCTTCAGCGCGAGGGGGTCAAGATCATCCGCGCTGGGAGGGGGCGGAGAGGTGGCCTGAGCTGGGGTAATGGGGGACGGCTCGTGCCGTCCCCCATTACCCCAGGCCGGGGGCGCTCGGGCCTGTTAATAGCTCGGCCGACGCCTGCCGCCACTGCCCTCGGCCGACGGTGTCGTCGGTGCCGGCCGGCCGCTGACGTACGACGCCCCCGGCGCGGACATGCGCGTCGGGGGCGTCTGCCATGGAGGAATAGCTACCGCTGCGGGTCAGGCTCGTCGGCGGCCGAGGTGTCTGTCCTGTTCGGCCAGACGCGCTCGTACTCCCTGCGCAACGCTGCGCTCACGGCTTCCCGTGCGTCCTCGGGAACGGATTCGTTCAGGACTCGCCCGACTCCGCCCAGGAAGTCCTTGTACCGCTCGGCGTTGTTCCGGTGACGCTGGGCATGAGCCGCATCGACTTGGACACGGGTGTCCTCTGCGAGCCCGGCGGTCCAAGCCGTGTTCGCCAGGTCCCCGAGCGCCCCGGCCGCGTGCATGGTGTTCAAGATGTCCAGACTGAACGCGGCTTCACCCGGCGTCCGACCGTTGAGGTCGCGCATGGAAAGTTTTTCCTCGATGTCCCTGACGGGCGGCCGTTCGTCGAGGGGAGCCCCTTCGCAGATCTGGCCACGCCAGGCCGCAGTGGCCAGTGCCCCCTGGAGCAGGGTCGCGATCGTCGCCACCTCCTCCAGGAAGTCCATCAGCTCAGCCCGGCTGCTGACCGCGCTGCCGGCCTTGAGGATCTGCGTGCCGGTCTCGTGTCCGATGCTGGGCTCGGTCGTCTCGTTCTGGGACATCGGGGCCTCTCCGCCATGTCGGTGATGAGGTGGCCATCTTCGCGAGGCGAGCAGCTGCACGATCGTGGTTCGGCGATTTCATTCGCCACGACCAAATCGGCTCGCTCAGGGGCTGCGCGCCCTTCCCCATGGCCAGAGGCGTCGTCGGTGCCGGCCGGCCGCTGACGTACGGCGCCCCCGGCGCGGACGTGCGCCGGGGGCGGTCTGTGTGACTAGACGGACGGCAGCCTGCCACCCGGACCGGTCACTGTCGCGGGGTCAGCCACAGGTGCCCCGCCTCGACCAGGTTCTGGACGCTCGCCCGGATCACCTGCGGGTCTGTGTGAGCCTGGCCTTCGAGGGCTTCCACGAGCAGTTTCACCATCTCGTCCTCCTCATGCGGCGGCATGTAGAGCTCCATCAGGTGTGCCAACTGCACGTAGATCCCGAGGTCCGTCAGCGTGATCTTCGTGTCGTTGATGACCGACTCCGGCACCACCACGACGTCCGGCTGGTTCTTCCGGCGAATCTCCTGCACGGCCATCCTCACCTCTCACTAATTAGCGCTCTTGTCCGATTTTTAGGTCTGGGCCATGTCGACGAACCGGCTGTAGTGGCCTTGGAAGGCGGTCGTGATGATCGCGGTCGGGCCGTTGCGGTGCTTGCCGACGATCAGGTCGGCCTCGCCGGCGCGCGGGGAGTCCTTCTCGTACTGGTCCTCGCGGTGCAGCAGGATCACGACGTCGGCGTCCTGTTCAAGCGAGCCGGACTCACGCAGATCGGAGACCTGCGGTTTCTTGTCGGTGCGCTGTTCGGGCCCGCGGTTGAGCTGGGAGAGCGCGACGACCGGCACTTGGAGCTCCTTGGCCATGAGCTTGAGCTGGCGGGAGATGTCGGAGACCTCCTGCTGGCGGGACTCCGGGCGGCGGCCGCCGCCGTACTGGAGGAGCTGAAGGTAGTCGATGACGACCAGGTCGAGCCTGCCGCGCTGCTTGAGCCGACGGGCCTTGGTCCGGATCGACATGGCGGTCAGCTCCGGGGAGTCGTCCAGGAGCAGGTTCCCGGCGTCGACCTTGGCCTTGGCCTTGGCCATCCGCTTCCAGGCGGCGTCGTCGAGCTGGCCGGAGCGGATGTGGTGCAGGGCGACGGGGCCCTCGGCGGACAGCAGCCGCATGTGGAGCTCCTTGCGGCTCATCTCCAGGGAGAAGAACGCGCTGGTCCGCCCGTACTTCAGGCTGGCGGACCGGGCCATGTCCAGGCCGAGCGTGCTCTTGCCCATCGCCGGGCGCCCGGCGATCAGGATGAGCTGGCCCGGCTGCAGGCCGAGGGTCAGGGCGTCGAGGTCGGCGAAGCCGGTCGGCACACCGGTGAGCTCGCCGAACTTGCGCTTCCCGGCGGCCTCGATGTCGTCGAACGTGTCGTCCATGCCGTACGAGGCGTCCATCAGCGACTCGTCGCCGCGCTGGCGGACCACGCCGTACAGCCGTTCCTGGGCCCGCTCGACGAGTTCGTCAGCGTCGCCGCCGCGGGTGTAGCCGCTGGTGGCGATAGCTGTCCCTGCGCTGACGAGGTTCCGGGCGACGGCGGCCTCGTAGACGATCTCGGCGTAGTACTCGGCGTTCGCCGCAGTGGGCACCTGCTGGACCAGCGTGTGCAGGTAGGCGGCACCGCCGATCTTGGCCAGCTCACCAGTCTTGGTCAGGTGCGCCGCGACCGTGATCGGGTCGGCGGGCTCGCCCTTGGCCTGTACGTCGAGGATCGCCCGGTAGACCGTCTCATGCGCCGGCCGGTAGAAGTCCGAGCCCTGCAGGACCTCGGCGACGTCGCCGATTGCGTCCTTGGACAGCATCATGCCGCCCAAGACGGACTGCTCGGCCTCCAGGTCCTGCGGCGGGATGCGCTCGAAGTCGCGCGGGTCGATGTCCTCGCCGGACGCGGCGGGCGCGGGGATGGCTACGCTCATGGTGGATCTCCGTTCACGGGATTCGGGCAGCGGCCGGGCCGGGCAAGGTTTCCGGCCGCTGCTGCTGTACGGGGAAGATCAGGAGGCGGCCGCGAGGGCGGGAACCTTGCGGCACTCGCACGGTCCGATCGGCAAGAAGGTCTCCGGGTCCTCGGCGAGGCCGGACCCGTTGCACTTCGAGCACTCCGGGGCAGCCGCCGCCGGGTGACTGCCCGTACCGGCCGGGGCCGGCGGGAGCGCCTTGAGGTGCATCCGGTAGATCGCCGTCGGCTTGAAGACCCGGTCCGGGTCGCAGCTGCGGGCCAGGTGGTTACGCAGCTTCGGCGCCGTCCAACCCGCGGCCAGGGCCTCAACGGCGAGAGGCAGCAGCATGTCGGCCACCTCGTTGCGGTTCATCCGGTCCCGGCCGGGAAGCCCGAGCAGCATCTCCAGCAGCTCCCGGTGCCGCCCGTCGTCCGCCTGGCCGTCACAGGGCTCGGGGACCCCGGCAGCAGCCGAAGCGGAGTTGTCTTTCGGCGAAGCCGTCTCTCTCGTCTCTGGCGCGTCAGCCTCGTCGGTCGGTGCACCTGAGGCGCCTGAGGAGCGAGAGAGAGATTGGTCTAGTTGATGTTGGTCTCGTTCAACCCCCATCTGTGGGGGTACCGAACCCCCTTCCGTGGGGGTACGTACCCCCTTCCGTGGGGGTACGGGCTGACCTGCGGGTTTGCGGATCGCTGCAGGTCGCGCCGTACCCCCATCGAAGGGGGTACGGAAGTCGGCAAGGGGCGGTGCCGTGAACAGCTCGACGGGTGGCATCGCGGCCTTCGCCTTCTTCGCGGCTGTCCGGGCCTTGGCGACCTTGTCGCAGTGCGCCTTGAGGGCATCACGGACCGCAGCCAGCCACCGGTCGAACTGGGCCTCGCGCTCCTTGCGGTCCTCGGGGGTCTCACCCTTCGGGCCGCGGTTCAGCGCGTACCACTCGCTCGTCGACCGTGCGCCGGTGTGGGAGGCCGGCGGAGTCTGGTGGACGATGTACCGGTTCCGGCGGACCAGGCCGATCATCGTGCGGACGACCTCGATCGCGCCGATGACCTCCAGCTGCAGCATGTACTTCGCGACGTGCTCCGGCTTCTTCAGCTGGAGGATCCTCGCCAGTGTGGCCAGGCCCGGCCAGACCTCGGTGTCGCTGCGCTCGCTGGTGTTGATGTGGGCGGACAGGCCCCAGTACAGGGTCCGGGCGTCGGAGTCCACGCCGGAGAACAGCACCCAGTCGCCGAGCTGGCTGAACGGGGCGCGTCGGCCAAGGGTGACCTCAAGGGTCTCGTCGAGTTCGTTCGGGTCGTTCACTTGGCCACCTCAATGGCGGCCGCGGTGGACAGGGCGATGGTGGTGCTGTTGAGCACGGGCGTCGTCGTCACGCCGTCGTTGTATGCGCCAGAGCGGACACCCCCGGAAGGGCTGGTCAGAGCGCTGTTCTTCGTCTGTGTCTGAGTCACGGCGCTGGTGTACGTGGCCGCGGACGTTACTGTCGCGGGTTGCCGTGACGGACGGCGTCGGGGGAGGTGGCGCATGGTGCGTGCGGCCCCTTTCGGGGTACGGGAGCCGCACGTCGGCGGGGTCTCGTCGGGTAACTAGACAAGTCGAGGGCAGTGCTGCGAAAACGCAGCTCGGCCGGTTACCCTGGCGAGTGGTGACCGGGCCCCGAGGGGTCGGGAGCCCGGCGTTACCGCCGACGTACGACTCAGAACAGTGGCTTTCTCAGGGCCTGGGCAGAGTCGTGATCATTGAGAGCCGTCACCTGTTCCCGCAGGTGGCGGCTCTCGTCATTACGGGGCGCGTGCGTGCATGACCACCACGATCGATTCGTTCCCCCGGTTTCGGAAACCGGGAACGCGCTGGTAAGAGACGCGTTGCGCAGGTCCGCACGACGCATGTGGTGTGTGTGAACGCTCGATCGCCGCAGGAGGTTCCGGCGTCCCGTTCTCCGGTAGCGATCTTGCGCAATGGCTCGCTGAGCGGGAGCGGGGCGGCGTGTCGAACCGGGGGTGGTGCATCCGCATGTCGGCGGGTACGCGTAGCCTGCACATCCGCAGGCACCTTTCATCGAGACGTGAGATCGGGTGTCTGATCGTCCGTCGACCTTCCACAACCGACGTGGCGACCAGCAGGCCCACCCCGCAGGGGTAGGGCCTGTTGTGCTTCCGGGCCGCATTCTCCACCTTCAGCCTGCACGGCGTGGCCTGGGGGCTGCGGCCGGAGTGTCGTCGTACCCCAGCGCACGCAGGACAGACTCCGGGTGGCCGTCGTAGACGACGTGAGGCTCGCCGTTGACGGGCGGGATGAAGCGGCCGGCGTACCGGAGCAAGTCCTCTTCCGAGAACGAGATCGAGTTCGCATCCACGTGGGCCTTAGCGTTGCGCGCCTTGATGCGGTTCCACCGCTCGTGGTGCGGCACGGGCATGTACAGCATGAGTGGTTCGGCTCCGGCCTCGGTGACGAGCGTGCGCCATTGCAGCCGCTCCTCCGGAGTCCAGAGCCCGTGGTCGAACACGATGTCCTTGCCCGCCGTCAGCAGCTCGTGCAGTTCGGCTGCGAGGTCGTCGAGCACCGGGCGTTCCCGCACCTTGAATGCTCCCCGTGGGAAGTCGACGCCGTATTGCCCGTGGCGCCGGAACATCTCCTCGTCGGGGCAGAGCCTGACTATGCCGTGGGCGGCGAGGGTCATCGACAGCGTGGTCTTGCCGGCCCCGGGCAGGGCGCTCAGCAACACGCAGCGCGGCACGCGTACGCGCATGTGCTCCTTCATCCCCGGCAGGCGGCACGCGAGTGTGTCACCGATTCGGGCGATCTCGTAGTCGTCGCCCGGCGGCAGGATGCCGAGGCGCTGGGCACGGAGCAGCTGCTCTAGGCGCTGCTCAAGGAAGTTGGTGAGGTCGTCGTCCATTACGTCCACGCCGCCCCCGCTCACAGCGCCACATCCGATGTCTCGACCCGGGTGCGGCCGGGGGCCCCGAGGTCCACGCCGTACTCCAGTGGCCGGCCCTCGCTGTCGAGGAACCGCGCAGAGAGCACGAGGATCGCCGCGGCGGCGCCGGGCTCTAGGTTCAGGAGCTCGGCATCCTCATCGGTAGTGGTGCGGGCGGCCGTCTTATCGTCGCGCTTCACGGCGTGGCGGCCGGTCCTCTGGGCGATCAGGTCCAACGAGGTGCCGCCCTGCAGACGCTCACTGCGCAGCAGCTCGGGCACGGCTCGGGCGAACTCGCTAGGAATCCAGGATGTTGAGTGCGCCACGATGCCGTGCCTGTCGCGGTAGACGCGGGTCCGCCGGATGACCTTGTCACCCGGGGCGACACCGAGCGCAGCTGCCACGTCGCGCGGAGCGGTGGCCATCATCGCCGTATGCCCGTCGGACCGTTCCCCGGAACCCCATGAAGATCCGGTGCGCTTGCCCCGTTCCAGGCGCTGAGCACCGGAGGACAGCGGTACCGGCTGGCCGATGCGTACGTACGCGGCGGTGGCGTCGTCGCTGCGCTTGAACCGCGGCCATCGCTCGCCGTCTGGGTCGGCGAGCTCGGCTTTGCGAGTCCGGGCGATCAGGGCTGCCGGGCCTTCCGTCCGCAGGAGGTCGAGCAGCTGGGCCCAGGTGAGCGCGTCGAACGAGTCGACGAGCCGGCTCGCGCCATCTGTGAGCAGCGCAGCCTGCTGCACCTGGGCGAGTTCGACGGTCCCGGTGATGGCCTCGTCGGCGGCGGCCGGATCGGTGGCGGCGACCCAGTAGCCGTTGGGGCGGTTGCGCAACCGCCGCTGAACGGAGACCAGCTTCGAGACGCGAGCTGTGTGCTCGGGGGTGCCGGTCGGCCCCTGGAGCGCGGCCCGCATCTCGTCCCCCGCTACCTCCTCGACCCGCTTGTCAGTGACGGTCTTGATGCCCTTGTCGCCGAGATCAAGCACGAGCACGTTGTCGGAGAGCACCAGGTAGTCGAGGGCGTCGGCGCGCTCACGGATCATCACGACGGTGGAGGCTGGGACGGCCTCCTGGTCCAAGGCGCAGGTGTCTCGGTGCAGGCCGTTGACCTGGTCGATGGCGGTCCGCAGTGCTTCGCGCATCGGGGTCGCACTGTCACCGATCAGGTTGATCAGGTGAGTGCCGAGCTGCCGGACGAACCACGGGGTGCCGTGGCTGCAGCCCATGGGCAGGTCCTTGGGGGCTGACAGGCCGTCCAGCACGACGACCCCGGTGGGGCTGACGTGGACTGTGTCCTCGTTCGCGGCACCCACACCTTGGGTCGATGCCATGGATACCTGCACGTCAGGCCCCTTCCGGGCGGTAGAACGACGTGATGCGCTCGCTCGCGACGATCTCCAGGGTGTTGGGATCGAAGCGGCTGGCGATCAGTGTGGAGAACCGCCTGGCCTTGAGCTCGCGGTGCGTGCTGGCCAGCTCTTGGGTGAGCCAGTGCACGACTCCACCGGAGCCGATGGCGTGGATGCCAGCGATGTACAAGAACGTTCCTTGACCGTCGGGGCGTGGGAGCCGACCGAAGTAGGCGATGTCGGCGCTCTCGCCTCGGTCGACCGGCGAACGGTAGATCTCGCCAGTGTTCCGGTCGGAGAGGAACCAGCCGTCGTCGTCCTTCTCGAACCGCAGGTGAGGGTCGCTCTCAAGGATCTGCTCGATCAGAGGCGACAGTCGCGGGCCGCAGATGACCACGAGGTTGTTCCGGTTGAGCCGGACGTTGCCGCCGACCGGGATCCCCTCGAACGCGACCTCCAGGCCAACATCTTCAGCCAGCTCCCGGAGCTGTTCGTACGTCTGGACGTCCTCCTTGACGATGGCGGAGCTCCGCATCGCCTTGGTACGGCCGTCCTGCAGTTTGCCCTCTTCCAGCTTCTCGCCGACTGCGACGATGACCTTCCCCGAGCCGAGGAAGAGACGCTCTGGCGGTGCTCCCTTGGCGAGCTGGCTTACTCGCCCCTTGCTGATGCCGAGTTCGGCCGCAAGCTGAGTGCTGGAGAGCTTGCCCATGCGCAGCGTCTCGTTCATGGCCTCGTTGCGCACAGCCTGGAATTCGTTGCCGTAGTCCTGCACTCGGCTGACCAGGCCATGTGCGGCTTTGGCCCGCTCTAGGGGATCGGACAGCTCCTTCAGCCGGGCCAGTGTGACGTCGTAAGCCGTGTCGATCTGCGATAGAGACGCGGTCGCGTCAGGCCGTTCCTCTTCCATCGTGCCTCCCTTCGTTACCTGGGCATGTTTACCGCACTAAACCCTACCGTTCAAGGTGGTTGACTCGCGCCGCGGGCCAGTCCTATGGTTTCAGTGCACGGCCGGTTTAGCGCGCTAAATCGACACGTTGCGTTAGCTATACATGCACGTCAAGGGCGCTTCTCGCGCTATTGCGCTCGCTCTGCGGCGGGTGCACCTCGGCACGGTCATGCCTTAAGTGCGCTCCGGATCCACCCCTGGGCCCCGTGAAACTGCGGACCGGTCCGGTCGGAGAAGTACCTGTTGGCCTTGAGAACTCCACAGTGGACATGAATTTCGGGCCGCGGCGCCCCTGCCGTCAGTGATGACGAGATGACCCCCTCACCAGCGCTTTTGGTTGGTGTGGTCTTGAGCGGGGGGCTGGCCGCATGGCAGCCCGAGAGCGGATCTGAGCAGGGCCCCAGGGGTTGGGTCGGGGCTGGCGTCGAGCCAGCGTGTGCAACTCCCCATCCGCTCACCGCGCCGTCGGTCGCGATCGACGGCGCACAGCCCCCGGCACGGCGCTGGAACGCCATGTGTGCCGGGGGCTGTCACGGACCAACCCAGTCACAGGGAGACGATCCGCATGTCCATCATCTCAGCCGCCCTCCCGTTGCGTCCCGAGGCCCTGACCAATGGCGTCGAGGACGTCGTCGCCGAGGCGTGGAGCGTCTACGAGGACGTCAAGAGCCTGTCTCGGGTCGGCGTCGACGTCGCCGTCACCGTGACGCCCGGCACCATCACCGCCGACCTCACCGTCAACCCCCTGGCCGCCCACCTGCTGCCCGCCCTGATCGGCGAGCTGGAGAACAGCGGCATCACCCGCACCCCGGGCGGTGCCCGCGTCTTCGGCACGATGTGCGAGGGCCGGGTCCACCTGTGCGTCACCGTCGACAGCGCCGAGATCACCGTCGAGACGATCGAGGGCCTGGTCGCCGCCGTCGACACCGACCTCGACGCCGCCGTGGGCACGCCGCACACGGGACACCTCGCATGACCCCGCAGGAGCGGGCCGCGAAGGACGCCGCCGACGCCGTCCGCAAGGCCGAGCAGGCCCGGCAGAAGGCCGAGGCCGACCTGCAGCGCCACGGCCAGGCCCGGGCCGGAATGGGGGCCCGGCGATGACCATGACGGCCAACGTCCGGATCGTCCCGGCTGGCGTCCTCGACGACCTGCGCCGGCGGGCCGCCCTCGGCGACGCGGTGCAGGAGGTCGTCCAGGAGACGGAGCTGCTGTCCATCCACCACGCCGCCACGCTGCACGCGCTGCGTACCACGACGGCGCGGGCGGACACGGCCGCGGCCTACCTGGACGCCGCGACCGACGACCTGACGGTCGCGGTCCTGCGCCGGACCCGGGCGGTCTGCCTGCTGGAGGCGATCGACACCACCGGGCTGCCGCCCGCGGCGGCCGCGCAGATCCGCATCGCCTGCCGCGTCCTGGAATACGGCGGTGAGGAGGGGCCGGGATGACCGGCACCCCCTCCTCCCCCGTCGCCCGCTGGCTCGGACGGACCTGGCGCCGCCTGCGGCACACCGCCGACCAGCTGCACCCGGCCGCGCTCGTGGCGCTGGCCCTGCTCGGGACCGGCCTCGGCTACGCGGCCGGTCCCGTCCTGGAGTGGGTGCTGACCGCCGTCGTCGACGTCGTGGTGGCGTCGGCGACGGCCGTACCCGCTCTGCTCGGCGCCGTCCTGATCGGACGCTGCGCCTGGCGCACCGCCCTCACCCTCTCCTCCCACACTGCCGCCCGCCGCGCGGGCACCAGGGGGTTCACCTCATGAACTGGTTCATCAGCCCACGCCGCTACACCCGCCTCCTCGCCGACTGGCTGCACTCCGAGGCGCGCGTCCGGGCCGTCCAGCTGCGCCTGGCGCGCATCAAGGCCGAGCGCGACGACGCCGACCGGACCGCCGAGGCGCTGCTCGACTGCGCCGTCGAGCGGGCCAGCCGCATCGAGGAGCTGGAGCGCGAGGCGGCCGCCCAGCGCGGCCGCCTCGACCAGCTGGGTGCGGACCTGGACCGCGCCGCCGTCGAGGTCACCGAACTGCGCCGTGTACGGGAGCTGCTGGCGGCCACGCTCGACCACTACACCGACGCCGTCACCCGGCCCGTGCACGTGCTGATGCGCGACGGCCGCGTCCACAGCGTCCACCGCACGCCGGGCCAGGCCGACCAGGCCGTACACCAGGCCGACCCGGCCCTGCCGACCCCGCTGACCTGGGACCCGGCGCCGGAGTGCGGCCCGGTCACCGGCTGGCACTGCGCCCAGCGCACCCTGCCCGCCCTGCCGCCGGCGCCGCAGGAGAAGGCGTTGGAGGAGTACTTCCGGTCCCTGGAGGCCGGGGCCCGCCAGCCTGCCGCCCTGCCGCCGTCCGCGGTGGCCGACCCGCAGATCAGCGACGAGGCCCTGGTCGCGCATCTCGCCGAGGGCTGCGCGGACTGCCCCGTGCTCGGCACGCTGGACAACCTGCTGCTGGTCAAGTCCCACCAGATCGCCCGCAGGGCCGGGGCGGCTCAGGCCGCCGACCAGATCCAGCAGGAGCTGCAGCGCCGGGTGCGCGCCGGGCAGCCTGCGGAGGTGACGGCATGAGCAGGCGCTACCGGATCGCCCGCACCGCGGGTTTCGCGGTGCACAACGTCCTCCCGCTCGTGGTGTTCACCGGCGTGGCCGTCGCGGCCTCCCTGGTCCCGGCGTTCGGCGCCCAGGGGCCGTCGGACCTCGTCGACCTCCGCGCGACGGGCGGCACGCTCCCGCTGCTGGCCGCGCTCGCCGTCCTGACGCTGTGGTGGCTCTTCGCCGAACCGTGGGTGTGCGGAGTGATCGAGCGCTGGTACCTCGACGGCGCGCCGCCCGACGAGTGGCTGGCCTACTTCGGGCTGGAGGAGTCCTGGCGCACCCCGTCGGCCAGCGCCGCGGACTTCCGCCAGGCGCACGGCGACCCGGCCGGGTGGGACGCGACCGACTACGAGGTGCACCAGAACCTCGCCCCGCGCCCGAAGGGCGACGGCGGGGCCCGCGATACCCAGGACTGACCACGCCACGGTGACCGCCCGCCCGACGGGCGGTCACCTCCGTACGTACGACAGGAGAGTGAGGCGTGGCCGCCCGAACCGCGACCCGCAGCAAGACCCCCCGGAAGAAGACGACGGCGGCCAAGGCGCCGCCGACGAAGACGACACCGCCGCCGCGCCGCCCGCCCGGGGCGGCCGCCGAGCCTGCGGGCCCGGCGGCGACCGTGCCGCCGAGCCCGGAGGTGCGGGAGGCGGCCGAGGCCCGCCTCGCGGATCTGCGCGACCGGGCCGCGGACCTGATGGACCGGGCCGCCGACGTCCTCGACGGGGCCCGGCAGCGCGCGGCCGACGAGGCGGCGCAGCTGCTCGACGCCGCCGAGGAGCAGGCCCGTACGGTCCGCCGGGCGGCGGCCGCCGACGCCCGGCGGGTCCTGGACGAGGCGTCCGAGGCGGCCGGGGCCCGGCTGCGGCAGGCCGCCGCCGACGCGGACGCCGTCCGCACCGCCGCCGGGGACCGGGCGCAGGCGCTCACCGACGGCGCCCGCCGTCAGGCCCGGCAGATGGCCACCGCGGCCCGCGCGGCCGCCGGCCGGGTGCGCTCGGACGCCGACCGCGCCGCCCGGGCGATCCGCGGCCGCGCCGAGGACCAGGCCGCCAGCCTGCTGGCCCAGGCCGAGCGGCAGGCCCAGCAGATCCTCACCGAGGCCGCTGAGCAGGCCGACCGCATCGCTGCGCTGCGCCGGTCGGCGGCCGAGGCCGCCTACCGCGACGCGCTCGCCGACGCCGCGCGGATCGTGGACCAGGCCCAGGGCCAGGCGGCCGAGATCCGCGCGGCCCGGGCCGCGCTCGACGCCGACCTGGCGCTGGCCCGCCGCACGGCCCGCCTGGAGCTGGACGAGGACCTGGCCGCTCGCCGTACGGCGATCGACGAGGAGCTGGCCCGGCACCGGGAGAAGGCCGAGACGGTCCGAACTGAGGTCGAGGCCGACGTCCGGGCGCTCGGCGAGCAGTACGAGCGAGAGCGCCAGGAGCAGCGTGAGCGGCTGGCCGCCGAGGCGGACCAGCTGCGCCGCACCGCCGAGGCGGAGGCCCGTACGGCTGCTCAGGCCGTCCTCGCCGACGCCGAGACGGAGCGCCAGCAGGTGCTCCAGGACGCGGTCGAGGCCACCCGGCGGGCGGAGCAGATGCAGCGCACGGCCGAGGCGACCCGCCGTAAGGCGGCGGAGGCCGTGGCGAAGAAGGACAAGAGGTCTGAGCGGCGACGGTCGGCCGGTGCCCGGTTCTGGCGGGGCCTGCCGTGGCTGGGCCTGGCGGCCGCGGTGGGGCTGACTGCCCAGGGCGAGTACATGCTCGCCCGTACCGTCGGCATCCACGAGTACGCGGCGCCGCTGCTGCCGGCCGCGATCGACGTGTACGCCGTCACCGCGTTCCGGCGCAAGACGGACGTGCCGTGGGCGCTGGGCATCATGGCGGCCGCCAACATCGCCGCCCACCTCGCCGACCCGAACGCCCACGGCCCGCAGCAACTGATCGTCGGCGTCGTGCTGGTGATCGTCACGGTGGTCTGGCGGGTGCACAACCTGCTGGAGGACGACGAGCCGGAGCCCGCCTCGCAGGAACCGCAGACCGGTAGTGCGGCCGGTGACGAGGACGGCAAGAGCACCGGTGGCGGCACCGGTAAACCGGGCGGTGGGCCGACCGGTAAACCGGCGCCTACCGGTAGCGGTAACCCGACCGGTAAGCCGCGCTCCACCGGTAGCGGTAATCCGGGCTCTACCGGTAGCGGTGACCGCACCGGTACCGGCACCGGTAAGGGCCGCCGGTCCAGCGGCGGTAAGCGGGCCGGTAACCGGCCCACCGCCGAGCAGCGCGAGGCCGTACGGGCCCGCGCCGCCGACATCCTCCGGGCGGGCGAGGCCCCCTCGCCTACCGCCCTCGCCGAGGAGTTCGGCGGCCTGGACCCGGAGTGGGTCCGCAACCAGATCCGCGTCGTCCGTTCCTCCTGAGCGGTACGGCGAGCACCACCGCCCCGCCGGGCCCGCCGCGCTCCGACCCGGCAGGCCCGCCCCCCCGATCTGCCAGTTCTGCGCCGTCCGCGCCTGGTGCGGTCGGCGAGTACATCCCGCGGGCTGGGCCCGCTTCTGCCCCGAGCGGGCCCCCACCCCCGAAAAGGAGATCAACCGTGAAAGAGATCGACCTGCACGTGGAGCAGGAGGTTCTCAACCGTGTGCCGGCCGAGTTCCGGCCGCTGCTATACCTCCAGCACCTGACCCCCTGGTCGCTGGACCGTGAGCGCGAGCACCACACGGACCTGTCCCAGTACCAGGCCGTGCGCGCCACCTTCCAGACCGCGCTGCGCAGCCAGCACATCGACGGTGATGGGCGGTTCGCCGCCCGCTGGCGGTCCTGGAAGGTCGACCGGCACCTGAAGGCGCTGGTCAAGGCGTCGCGCAAGGCCGCGCAGGCCGCGGGGGCGCTGCGGACCTCCTACGCCGACCACGTCAACGAGGTGTCGTCCCTGCCGGGCAAGCGCGCGCAGCAGGCCGCGGACAAGGCGGCCGCGAAGGGCGCCCGCAAGGGCGCGGTCGGCGCGCTGGCGGCCAAGAGCCTGCACAAGACCGCCGCCACCCTCGCCCCGCCGCCCGGCGAGGACCAGGCCGCCGACGGCGAAACCGCAGGCCAGGAGCCTGCTCCGACGGTCGGCGGGACGCCGATCCGCGGCGTGAACGACCTGTTCCGCAAGGAGGCCTGAGGTGGCGGAGGTACGGACGGCCGCCGAGGAGCGGGCCGCGCGGCGCCGGGCCCACTGGGAGGCCCGCCAGGCCCGCCAGGTCCAGGAGCGCGGGGACGCGGGCCGGGCCGACGCCTGGTGGGACCGGTGCCGCGCGATCTGCAAGGCCGATCCGGAGGCTTGGCGGGACCTGGCGCTGACGCTGGAGAACTGGGCGGCGCGGCAGTCGCGGTGACCGCGCGTAATCGTCATCACCATCATCATCACCCGGAGGCGGGCCGGGTCGGGGGCCTCAAGGCGGGCGCGCGGGCGCATGGGCGCGCGGGCGCGCGAGGATCCCCGACCCGGTCACCCTCTGTCAACCCCTGGAGGACCTGTGTCTGACGACAACCGGAACGGCGACGGAGGGGGAACCATCGTCTCTTTCCGTCCCCGGGGCGGGGCCCCGCCGGGGCTCCCCCCGGTCCCCGGCGCCCCTCCCCCGGCGCCGCCCGCCGTCCCGCCGACCGGCCCGGCGGAGTCCGAGCCGGACGAGGACGGGGCGGCGGCCCTTCCGGCCCGCCGGCGTCGGTCGGCGGCCGACTCCCTGGCCGCCCTGACCCCGTCGCTGCCGCCCGCCCCCGGCGAGGCCGCGGTCGCCCTCCGTACGGAGGGCACCGACGAGCCGGAGGGCGACGAGGATGCCGAGGGCCCCGGCCTGGGGACGCTCGGCATGGCGGCGACCCTGGCCGTCGCGCTGGCCGCCCTGCGCGGCACCGCGGCCGCGGTGCAGGACTGGCGCCAGCGCCGTCTGGAACGCGAGGCGGAGACCGCGCCGCTGCGCGAGGCCCGTCTCAAGCACCAGCTCGCCCTGGAGGAGGCGGCCGCCAAGCACGGCGTGGCGATGCAGGGCATCGGCGACAAGGCCGTCCAGCAGCGCGCCAAGCACGGCGGCGCCCCCTCCAGCCAGGACTACGGCCGCAAGGCCCTGGGCTCCGGCCGCGGCTCCAGCGGAGGCTCCGGCCGCGGCTCCTCGGGCGGCAGCGGTGGCGGACGCGGCTTCGGGTCCGGCGGCTTGGGCGGCGCAAAGCCTGACGGGAAGTCCGGTGGCGGCCGTACGACGTCGCTGGGCTCGACCGGTACCGGCCGCGGGTCCAAGACGAGCCCCGGTGCCGGCGGCAAGCCCGGTACGGGCACGGCGCACACGCCGGGCGGCGGCCGCGGCCCCGGCGCGTCCGGCAAGGGCGGCACCGGGCCGAAGGGCTCCGGCGGCTCCTGGGGTTCCTCCGGCAAGGGCTCCGGCGCCAAGGGAGCCGGTGGTGCGACCGGGGCGTCGGGCAAGGGCTCCGGCATCAAGGCGCCGTCGAACGGCCGCTCGGGCTCGAAGCACTCCCCGGCGCTGGAGCGGGCCAAGGGCCGCAACGACCGGGCCGCCGCCCGCCAGACCGCCCGCCTGCAGCGGCGCGGGGCCGCGAAGGACACCCGGCTGGAGGGCCGCACGCGCGCCCGGCAGCGGGCCCGGGACCGCAAAGAGGCGGCCCAGGACGCCCGGCGCCAGAAGAAGGCGGCCGAGAAAGCGGCCCGGACCACACTGGGCCAGGCCGTCGCCAAGGAAGCGGGCGACCGGCTGCACCGGCGGCGCCAGCGCCTGGCCCCGCCGGTGCTGAGCCCGGCCAAACCCCAGAAGAAGGCCGCCGGCGGCAAGGGCGGATCAGGCTCCGGCACGACCGGGCCGAAGGTCAGCCTGACGAAAAAGCCGAAGCCCGGCCCGGGACCGACGCCCCCGAAGGTCAGTCTGACCAAGAAGTCGAAGCCGAAGCCGAAGCCGTCGGGCGCCGGGGGCGGCCCCGCGCCGAAGGTGAACCTGACCAAGAAGCCGAAGCCCTCGGGGAAGTCCGGGGGCCGCGGGGGCCGCACCTCGCTGGGCCAGGCGCTGGGCCAGACCGTCACCGCTAAGGCGCAGCGCCGGCTGAAGCGGCGGCGCAAGAAGCCCCCGCAGCCGGTGCTGGGCAAGGCCCAGCGGCGCAAGACCAAGACCAAGACCAAGGCCAGGGCCAAGAAGCCAGGCGGCACCGGCGGGACGGGCCCGAAGGTGAACCTGAACAAGACCCGGGCCAGGAAGCAGAGGCAGGCGCGGCCCGGTCCCGACGCCGCCTTCGCCCGGGCGAAGGCCGACTTCGCCGACCGGCTGCGCCGGATGCGCCAGCGCGACCAGCGCCGCCGTGAGCAGAAGCAGCAGACGCCGCCGGGGGCCGGATGGACGTTCTGGACGCCGCCGGGCCAACAGCCTCCGCGTCAGGAACGCCGCAGCGCCTACGACTCGATGCGGGCCACCGATCCCCGGCAGACGCAGACGTGGGCGGCCGAGCAGGTTTTCCCGGCGGGATACGCGGCGCCGGGCCGCGACGCACTGACCACCGGGGAGGAGCGGCCAATGCCCGCGCTCTCCGGTCGACCGAGCACCACGATCACGAAGGAGGCGCCCGTGGCCACGTCCACGTCCGCACCGTCTGCCGCCCTGTCCCTGCCGGACGCCGAGATGAGCGCCGAGCACGCCACCGAGGTCACCCTCGACGATGTCATCGACTTCCTCGACGGCGTGGTCAGCCGGGCCTTCGAGGCGCACGACGAGTGCGTCCTGCTCGCCGCGGCGGCCCGGGAGCTGCAGTACGCGCTCGATGAGCTGGCGGCCGTCCTCGCCACCCGCAACAACGTCATCGGACGGCTGACCAGCGCGGCGATGCACCGGCTGGCCGAGTCGATGGAGGTCCTGGCCCGCAAGGCGGAGGAGATGCAGGTCGAGTCCCTGAACGCCGCCGAGCTCAACGAAGAGGCCAAGACGGCCATGGACGACGCCTACCGGCCCCTGACGCAGGCGACCGCGGACGCGGGCCTGCGCACCCCGTCCGCCCGCGTGCACAACGAAAACTAAGGAACACCGTGTCCCAAGAACTCGTCCCCCGCGACGACAGCGGCCTGGCCGCCGTGGCCAACACCGACGGCCTCGGATTCTTCACCCTGCTGACCGAGGTCACCGCGCTGACCAGCCGGGCCCTGCTGCTCAAGGAGAAGGTGTGGGCCTGGCAGCGACGGATGGAAAAGGACGCCGACGCGGCCAGCCACATGTCCGAGATGTGTGACGCAGCCGAGGTGGCGCCGCAGTTCACCGCGCTGATCCTCGACGGCTCCGGTGCCCTGCGCAAAGTCGCCGACGCCTCGGGCGACCTGGCCCAGAGGGCCGACGACATGCAGCACGACGCGCAGAACCTGGGGGATGCCCACCAGAACGAGTACGGCGGCATCTACGAGGCCGTGCAGACGATGGGCGTCCAGCAGCCCAAGCCCGGCTTCAACGAAGTCAAGTAACCGCGCTCGCCCGGCCTGGGCGGACGCCTCCCTGGGAGGGGCCCGCCACGCCGGGCCCCTCCCCTTCCTATGCACCCCGGGAGGGGACATGACGACCGAGATCGTGCAAGCACCGGCCGCGGCCGCCGACGCCGAGCAGGGGCTGACCCGCAGGGCCGCCCGCCGCCTGGCCCTGGCCGAGCGCCTGCTCTACGGCGCGGCCGGGACCTGGGCCGCGGCCGGACCGCTGGTGGACCTGCCCTGGTGGGGCCACGGCGCGGCCCTGGCCACCGGCGCCGCCGCCGGGATGCGGCTGTGGAAGCGCAGCGCCAGCGACGACTGGACCGCCCAGCTGGCCTCCGCGATGCGGGCCCTGCCGGTGCTGGGCTGGTCCGCCGCCTACGGCGCCGGCCTGCTCGCCCCCGCCATCGGCTACCCCAACGGCTGGCCGATGCTGGGCGCCGGCCTGTGGACAGCAGCCATGGTGGTGACGGCGCCCTGGACACGGTCCAAGGGCCTGGCCCGGGCCGTGGAGTACGTCGAGACGCTGCCCGTCCTCGCCGAGCCGCAGAGCGCCGCGCAGCCGCAGCCGGTCACCTTCGACGACCACATGCGGGCCCTGTGGGCCCGGGCCGAGATCACCGGGGCCACCGAGCTGGTCGGCATCCGCCAGTACACCGATGGCCAGCCGGACTTCGAGGCCGTCGTCCTGGCCCCGGCCGGACAGGCGGTGCCCCGCCTGCTGGACAAACGCTCCATCGCCGCGGTCTTCGACGTGCCCGTGGACGCCGTGGAAACCGCAGAGCTGCCCGACACCGGACCCGGCCGCATCGCCCTCCAGGTCGCCCCCAAGCTCGCCGAGGCCCGCCGGGCCAAGGCCTTCGCGGCCGCCGTGGAGGAGAGCCCCGAGCAGGCCCTGCTGCGGATCTGGAACGAGCACGTCAACATCACCGGCGGCGCCGCCCCCGGTGTCCAGCTCGTCCAGTACGACATCGGCGAGGACGAGATCCGGCTGCGCATCGCCGCGGCGCGTGGCAAACGGCTGGGCATCAACCATGACGCCCTGTGCAGCGCACTCGGCATCGACGACACCTCCCGCCTGGTCATGGAAGGCGCCGGGCCGCGCGAAGCGGTCGGCTACATCTACCGCACCAACCCGCTGCTGGTCGTGCGCGCCCCCACCGCCGAGGACCTGACGATGGACGAGCGCGGACGGATCTCCGTCGGCATCGCCCACGACGGCAGCCCCGCCCGCATCCAGCTGTTCAACCACGACACCGGCCGCGCGCAGCACGGCATCACCGCCGGGACCACCGGCGCGGGCAAATCCGGGCTGATGCGTCTGCTCGGCGCCGCGCAGCGCATCTCCGGCGTCATCTCCTGGATGGCCGATGTCCAGGGCGGCATGTCGCTGCCGGAAATGGACGGCCGCGTCGACTGGATGGCCAAAGGCCCCGTCGAGACGATGCGGCAACTGCGCGCCCTGCATGCCGTCAAGGCATACCGCGAAAAGCATTCCAACGGCCGTGGTGACTTCGACTTCCGCGGCCCGTGGCGGCTGATCCAGTGGACCGGCGACGAGATCAACCGCCTGCTCTCCTCCCTGGACCAGGACGTCCGCAAGGAAGCCGCGTGGATGATCGCCGACCTGCAAAAGACCGGCCAGAAAGTCGGCATCGGCATCGACTTGGCCGTCCAGAGCCTGCACCTGAAGGAGCTGGGCGACAACCACGAGATCCGCGAAAAGGGCAAAGAAGGTCATGTTTTTCTGTTGCGGACCGCGTCCTCGTCCACCCAGGGAATGGGCCTGGACGGCATCGCCCCCATCGGCGCACACATCCACCCCATTCCGGAGCGGATCTACGAAGGCGCCGGTGCCAAGGAGTTGTTCGAGGGCACCGCGGCCGTGGAGGGCGTGCCCACGCCGGGCATGGGCTGGCTGATCACCGAAGGCAAGGCGATCCTGTTCCGCACGTTCGTGCTGAAGAAGATCGGCGGCCGCTACCCGCAGCTCGAAGAGCTGATGGACGGCCGCCCGCTGCCCACCCTCACCTCCGGTGAGGCCGCGGCCGCCGGCGCCGCCTACGAGCACCGGCACACCACCGCCGACGCCCCCGCCCCGCAGGCCACAGACGCCCCGCAGACGGCCCCCGACGCCACGGTGGGACCGGCCGGGGCAGCGGGAGCCGCCGACGCCCCCGAGGGCGCCCAGCGGCCCGGGGAGGCCCCGTCGCCGTTCGCCGCGGCCAAGGCCAAGGGGCCCACGATCCGCGAGCGGATCCTGGCGGCCCTGGCCGACGTGCCCGAGGGCATGGCCCTGCGCGATCTGCGCAAGGCCCTCGGCTGCGGCACCGACGGCGGCCCCACCACCGGCGCCGTCAACAACGAGGTCAACAAACTCACGGCCGAAGAAGCCCTCATCCCGGTCGGCCGCGGCATCTACCGCCTGTCCTGAACGGGAGACCCGGATGTACACCACACGCGAAGGAGAAGCAGTGGAGCACGAGCACGTCCCCGGGCCGCGGCTCGACGAATCATCGGCGGCCGTCGAGGCCCGCCGCCTCATCGAGGCCGCCTACCAGCCCCAGCCCCTCGCGGCGACGTCGTACCGCGACCCCAGCCCCGTGCCCGCCGTCGGCGCCGCGCAGCCCGTCGCGCAGCCCGGGCGGCCCCCGATGAGCCAGCGGGCCACGGACCTCAGCGGTCTCCTGCTCGCCGGGAGCGTCGCCGTCGTCTCGCTCGGCGGCTCGGTCTCCCTGGTGCTGTGGACCGCGGGCCAGGTCAGCCCGACCGTCGTCGGCATCGTCACCACCGGGCCCGCTGCCTTCCTCCTGGCCCTGTCCCGCCTGCTCCGGCGCGGCAAGGAGGCCGTCGCGGCGCCGCCCGAGATCCACAACCACTACAGCGGCGCCCACGTCCTGCAGGACCACCGCAGCGTCACCAGCCAGACCCGCGGACTCGTCGCCCGCAGCCGCAACGAACTGCGCGGCTGACCCGCAGATCGATCTTTTTCTTTCCCCAGTTCACAGCCCGTCAGGCCCTACACCACAACGGCCGCTGTACCGGCGGCCCGAAAGGACGAACGATGGAGATCGAGATCGCCCGTCGTGCCAACTGCCTGCCCGTCCCCGTCCCGCGGACGCCGTCCGACGCGGCCTCTGAGCGGGCCGCCGCTCCGCTGGGGGTCGAGGACCTGCACGTCGTAGAGCGGATCCTGGAGGCCGCCGTCTCCCTGATGAGCGAGCGGGCCGACCGTCAGCTGACCGAGGAGTTCCTGGAGGCCCTCCTCCAGCGCCTGGGGGCCGCGCAGGTCGCCGAGGGCAGGAAGCCCGCCACGATCCCGGTGCTCATCGAGGAGGTGGCGCTCCTGAAGGGTGCCGTCCAGCAGCTGCGCGCGGTCACCTCCCGTACGGACCTGGTGCCGCTCGCCAAAGAGGGGCGCCGGGTCCTGCGCTATCTGCATGTCGGTCTCGGCCGCGGCCGCCTCGCCCGCTCCCAGCGGGGCCTGCCGGTCTGGGTCGACATCGTCCGGTCGCCGCGCTGAGCGCCGTGGCGGCGCCGCTGAGCACCGTGGTCATCGTCTCGTACGGAACCGCGCACCACGACGCCCCGCCGGCGCTGCGGCCCGTCATCGTCGACGCCGCGCCGCTGCCCCGCCCGGCCGCCACCTCGAGGTCGGGGCAGCGGCTCGGCGGCCGCGCCCCGGCCGTACGCCGCGCCCTCACCCGCAGCCCTGAAGGGCGGCTCATCGTCGGCCAGGCGCTGGCCCGCCGTCGCCGAGGAGATCGCCGAGCAGCTACGCGCGCTCGGGATATCGGTCCAGATCACCCACCTCGGCCGTCCTGATGCGTCGGCGTCCCGCTGACACCCCTGGCTGCGGCCCGCTGCGCCCCCCGGGGGGCGCAGCCGTACATCGAGCAGACGGGACGAACATCAACATTCGCTCAGTCCTACCTGACCTGCCTGTTTCCGTCCCGCGCGGCTCTGCCGTGCGGGTGCGGTGGCCGGATGGTCCGGCAGCAAGGCCCCCGCTTTCTGAGGAGAGCCGATGAAGGCCCCGACCACCTGCACGTTCTGTGCCATCGTGGCAGGCAAGGCACCCGCCACCGTCGTACGGGAATGGGACGACGCCCTTGCCATCCGCCCGCGCAGCGGCGTGAGCACGGGACACGTCCTGGTCATCCCGCGCACCCACGTCGCCGACGCCGGCGTCAACCCGCAGGTCTCCGCCCGCACGATGGCGCACGCCTGCGAGCTGATGGCCGAACTGCCGGACGCGAACATCATCACCTCGAAGGGCGTCCACGGAACTCAGACCCAGTTCCACCTGCACATCCACGTCGTGCCCCGCAGCACGGCCGACGGCCTGCCGCTGCCCTGGACGCCTCAGCATGAAGCCGCCACGGCGCAGGCGAAGAGGATCAAGGTCTTCTATGCCCGTGAGGACATCCCGGAGACGGGACCCGCGGTGTTCCTCGCCGGGCCCACTCCGCGGGCCGGAGGCGACGTCAAATCCTGGCGTCCGGCGGCCATCGACGAGCTCGCCACGCAGTGGACCGGCTCCGTGCCACTGATCGTGGTGTCTCCCGAGTCACGCGACGGCGAGCGTGCCGAGCACTATGACGACCAGGTCGGCTGGGAGACGGCCGCCCGCCAGCAGGCCGACGCAATCCTGTTCTGGATTCCGCGCGATCTACGGACCATGCCGGGCTTCACCACGAACGTGGAATTCGGTCTGGACGTCGGCACCGGCCGGGCGGTTCTGGGCTGCCCGCCGGACTGCCGCAACCCGGAGCGCAACCGCTACCTGATCTATGTCGCGAAACGCCACGGTGTCCCGGTCCGCGAAAGCCTGCAGGCGACCGTTCAAGAGGCCCTCGCACTTGTCACCAACCCCGAGCGTCCCTGACTTCCGAGGTGAGCGGGGCGGTCACTGGTGACCGGCCTGCCCGCCCTGTGCTCAGCGGTGACATCGCCGACCCGTTCCGCCGGAACCGGTGACCGCGTGTCCGGTCCGGGGCACCCACCTCGGCTGCCCCGGGCGGGCGGCAGCACCTCATCTGACGTCGGCTTGCTGGCCGCCGAAGCCGCCATGATCGGCTCGTTCCCCGACACCCTCGGTGCCACCGTCACGCCCATGTCCTGGACCGGCTACCCGCCGGTCGACGATTCGCCGTACGCGGCGTGCGCGGTCACCCCCCTCGGATCCGCCGACGGCAACCACAGCTGGTGGCTGCACACCACCCAACGCCGCGACCAGGTCGGCGAGGCGCAGCACGTCCTCACCTTGATCGCGCCCTGCGCCTGCGGCACGTATCTGTACGCGGAAATTCCCGACGAGGACGCGCTGATCGTGATGCTCGACGAGCTCGACACCGCCCCCGGGGCGCCCGTCGCCTGCGACTACCAGCTGCGTATCCGTGCTGCGAGCTACGCCGACCCGGCGCACGCCAGCATCGGGCCGCCGTTCTAGGTCCGCACGTATCGGACACGTTAGACCTAACAGGTCTAATGGTGAAGTCCGGGCGGATCCACCCGCGCTCGCCGGTCAGGCGCTGGATCGCATCTGCCAGCGCCTCACGCCGGCGTCTCCGTGCGCGCCGCTGACTTCTCCGGTCCGCTCCCGGACGGCCGGACCGACCCACCAAGATGGACCGGGGCCGCCGATGTGGTGGCCCCGCGCCGTTCCAGAAAGGAACCGGACCCATGACCGACTGGACCTCCACGACCCTCGTGTCCGTGGACGAACCCGGCGACCGCTCCGGCGCCAGCGACGGCCACAGCCGCTACGGCGTCTACCTCAGCCAGCGCCTGGAGGAATTCCACGACGAGGACGGCACCCCGCTGCCGCTCGAAGAGTTCGCCGCGGCGGCCTGGCGGGTGGCCACACCGCCCGTGCTGCTCGACTACGTGACGTTCCGCCCCGACCTCCAGGGCATCGAAGCGGTCTGGGCCGAGAACGAGGACGGCACCGGCTCGCTCGCCTTCAAGGTCTCCGTGCCGGTGCGGTTCGACGCCTTCCTGTCCGAGCGCCGACCCCGCCACCCATGGCAGGACTGGACGACCCAGTACGACCTCTCGACCCGTGACGACACGTACCGCCACCCTTGGGAGCCCACCCTCAAGCCGGGCCGCCCTGCCGTCCTTACCGTCTCGAACGTGATGGTCCCTGCGGTCGGCTGGGATCTTCCGACCCCGAAGCACACCGAGGGCCGCGGCCTGGTCGAGGAGGCCAAGCAGGTTGTTCGCGAAGTCGCCCGCCGGGTCAACGAGGAGGCCGGGCCGATGGCTGCGCAGCTCCTCGGGGAGAAGTGCTGAGCATGGGCAACACGGACACCGGCACCGATGCCGTGGCGGTCATCAACGCCTACTTCGCCGAGCGGCTGGAGAAAGCCCGCGCCGAGGCGGAGAAGGCGAACGCGAAACTGGCACAGGCCCAGGAGGACGCCGCGGCCTTCACCGAGCGGCAGGAGCTGCCCCCGGCGGTCGGGGCGATGAAACAGGGCTGGGCCCTGGCCTCCTGGGTCACCGAGCGTGCCACGTGCATCGCGTCCGACGAGATCAACGGCAAAGTCAGGCGAGGGCAGTACCAGCAGGCCAAGGCGGAGCGCGCGGCCGTCCTGGCGTGGCTGGAGGGCAACGGATACGAGGTTCCCGGGCCGTTCAAGGACTGACGGCCCGGCGAGCATAGGACACTCGAAACCCCACCGAAGGGAGCGTGCAGTGAGCGCCCAACCCGAACACCCGGCGGACCGCCGAACCCCGGCCATCGCGCACACCATCCAAGCGATCGGCGACGCCCTCACCGGCGCCAAGCGTCTCGCCTTTTTCTCCGAGGTCCTGGCGGCCGAGGAGAACGACGTGGCGGCCGTGATGCGCCGCTGGTGGTACACGGCGATGCTCGACCGCGCGCGCGGTGCCGACGCCAGCCGGGCCAACGCGGCGGCCGGCCGCAACCTCGTATCGCTGAGCGAGATCAGCGAGCGCCTGGAGGAGAGGGACGCCGGATGAGCGAGCCGCCGCGCCGCGGCTGGACGGTCTGGACCGAGGAGACCCCGGCGGGCGTGATGCTCGACATGCCGCCGGAGCTGAGCAAGAAGGTGGTCAGCTTCCTCGTCGCACTCGCGCTGGAAGTCGGCTTCGCGTACGACCAGGAGCAGCCGCTGCCCGGCGACCCGATGGACGACCTCGGCGTGCGCTACTCGCTCGCCATCGAGGGCGAGCCGGTCGTCTTCGAGTACACCGTCTTCCCCGACACCAGGGAGATCCGGATCCCCGTCCTGGTCTGGTTCCACTGACCAACCGCCTCATGACAGAGACCCCCGGCAGGCAAAGTGCCGGGGGTCTCGTCGTGTGCCGAGTGTAGTGGCCGGCGCCGAGCTGGCCGCCGAGTACCACGTCGGTGACACCGAACCGGGCGCGGACGGCCCCGCCCCGACGCGACGCACTGCTGGGGCGAACCCGCTCGCACCGCATACCGAAAAGGCCCTGCCGGGTGAGGAGCCCGGCAGGGCCTTTTCGCATGTCCGCGCTCAGGCGGTTCCACGTGCGGGATGTACCTCCCCCGGCCCCGGTGAGGCCCCGGCTCGACCCGAAAAGGTGCCGCGGCCGCCCCTGCTCCGGCCCCGGAAACCGGCGACCGTGCCACCGCCCGAACGCTTCCCGATGCCCCCGCCTGCGCTCCCCGCAGTCGGGGGCATTGTCGTTTGGGGACCGGTCCCCGCGCTCCGGAATCGTCTCGCGCGAGAAGGGGACCGTGCCGCTGACGAGCTGTCACGGGGACCGTCCCCTGCCGCTCAGACGGGGACCGTACGGCCGCGGAACCGTGCCGACCATCGGGTAATGCAAGGGTAAAGCGCGCGCGGATCGCGGCCCCCGAAGAACGTTAAGCACAGGCAAAGCGCGGGAGTGTCGCGGGATGCGCGGGGGCGCCTCCTAGGGGTCGTGAACCGCCCCGCCGTCGACGCCGGCGACCCCCTTCCGGGGGCCGATCCGGCCCCCGCAGACCATGCCGGGCTGTCCGCCCACCGGTCACCGTCCGTAATGACCGCGCGGAAGCGTCCGCGATTCGCGGACGCCCTGCTGACTGCCTTCCGCACTCGGTAGACCTGTGACGTGCTGTCGGCGGACCCCACCCACCGGGTCCTCCAACGAGATAGTCGCCCCACCAAGCCAAACACTATTTCTGCAACCGCTGATCTGGAGCTACCGTCAAAGATCCCTGCAGATGAGCTGACTGCCCATCTGCAGATCCAAGATCAGACAAGACCTAGGCACAAAGGGAGCTCCCCCCGTCGGGGGAGCTCCGGCACGGCCGGGCCGAACGGCGCACAAGCGCACAAGCGGGAGGGCGGCCGGATGGCCTGGCTGACGAAGATCAAGGCGGACGCACAGGTCGAGTACCGGCTGCGCGAGCAGGCCGGGTGCGGCGTGGTGGAGGCCGACGCGGCGGAGACCCTCGTCGTCGACGACACGGTCGACGCCGCTCTCGACTACCGGCTGCGACCCGAAGGCGATGGCCACCTGGTGTGGGTCGGCAGCGGCATGACCGTCTTCGGGTACGCCGCGGGCGACCGTCTGGACGACGACGCCAAGGACGCCGCGCGCCGGATCATGAACGGCTGCCACCCCGCCACCGGTGCCCGGCTGCTCGCCTCCACCGCGTCGGTGCGCGCCCACCCCGACGCGCAGCTGACCGTCGCCCGGCTGACCGAGGCGATCGAAGCACTCGCCGCCGAGAAGGGCGTCGAGCCGGCCGACCTCTTCGCGGGCAAGCCGAAGCAGCAGCGCCAGCTCGCCACGCAGCTGCGGATGGTCAACCGGTTCGGTGAAGCGCAGCGCCTGAAGGTCACCGAACTGCACAAGCTGGCGCGCGCGGTCGGCCTCGACCTGGACGACATTTACGGCGCCGAGACGGTCGAGCGGGCACGCGCGAGTGCGGACAAGCGGCTCGACACCCGGGTGCGCGGATGGGACCTCGTGCTCGATCTGCCGAAGAGTGACAGCGCGCTCTCCGGACTCATGGGCGACCTCGACGAGCGCACGTTCCGCGAGCTGGTGCAGCGGGCGAAGGACGACACGGTGCGCCAGGCCGAGCAGTGGATCGGCTACGCCGTGGCTGGCGAGGACGGGGAGAAGGTGCGCATCGCGACCGGCGGTCTGCTCGGCTGGTCGGTGGAGCACCTCGCCGCACGTCCGGTGACGGCCGGGGAGCCGGGCGACCCGCACCTGCACGTCCACGTCACGATCGCCAACATGGCGTTGTGCGAGGACGGCGAGTGGAGGGCGGTTGCGAACAGCGGGCAGGACTTCCACCGGCACGCCAAGGCCCTCGACGGCTACTTCAAGGGGCGCGTACGCGAGCTGACGTACGAGACGTTCGGCGTGCGCCGCGAGTACAACCCCGAGACCCGCGCGTGGGAGATCCGGGGGATGCCCGAGGAGCTGCGCGACGCGTTCTCCCGCCGCCACGCCGCCGTCAACGAGCAGGTTGCCGAGGACGCCTCACGTGAGGAACGGCAGCGCGTCGCGGACGAGACCCGCCGCGCGAAGGTCGACGCCGACGCGTCGGGGATGCGCACCAGCTGGCGCACGCGCGCCGCGGCGGTCGTCGGCGACGTCGACGCGATGGTGGCGGCCGCCGCACCCGGACCTCCCGACGGCGGCGGCGCGGGCATCGACGGCCCCGGCGGAGGCCCGCGGCTTCCCGGCCCGGACGACCTCGCGCGCATCGTCTTCGACCCCGAGACCGGACTGACCGCGTCGCAGAAGTCGTTCCCCCGCGCGCAGCTGCTCGGCGCCGTGGCGGACGCGACGGAGTTCGGCCTCGGCGCCGAGCCGGGCCTCCTGGACGAGCTCGCCGACCAGGTCCTCGCCGTCGAGGGCTACGCGGTGCGGCTGCCCGACAGCGGACCCGTCCTCATGTCGTCCACCGCCCGCTACACCACCCGCGACATCCTCGACGCCGAGAAGACCGTCATCGAGCAGGCCCGGGCGCGCGTCGACGAGGGCGCGGTGCAGCTCACCGTCGAGCAGGCCGCGGCCGCCATGTCCGTCTTCGAGGTGGCCAATGGATTCGCGCTGTCCGACGAGCAGCGCGCCGCCATCGAACGGACGCTGACCGCCGGACTCGGCATCGACGCGCACATCGGCGCGGCCGGCACCGGCAAGTCCACGCTCATGGAGGCGTGCCGCATCGCGTGGGACGCCACCGGCCACACCTATGCCGGTGCCACCGTGTCCGCCGTCGCGGCCAAGTCGCTGGACGACGCCTCCGGCATCCCGGCCCGCTCGATCGCCTCCTGGTTGCAGCAGATCCGCGACGGCAACGGGCTCACGGACATCGACGTCCTGGTCGTCGATGAGGCCACCATGTCGAACGACCGGCAGGCCGCCGCCCTGTTCACCGAGGCCGCCCGCACCGGCACGAAGGTGGTGGCGATCGGCGACCCGAAGCAGCTGCAGGCGATCGGCCCGGGCGGCTGGTTCAAGGAAGTCCACCGCATCGTCAACGGCCTGGTCCTCACCGAGAACCGGCGCCAGCGCAACGACGCCGAACGCGCCGCCCTGGAGGTGTGGCGCACCGGCGACCACGAGCAGGCCCTGCGCATCCTCGCCGACACCGGCCGCGTCCATGCCACCGAGAGCGCCATCGAGGCCCACGAGCAGATCCTCACCACCTGGGACGAGGCCCGCGGCCGCTGGAGCGATCCGCACGACTTGATCGACTCCCTGACCGTGCTGGCCGCCCGCAACAGCGACGTCGAGCTGCTCAACCTCGGCGCGCAGCAGATCCGCCGGCAGCGCGGCGAACTCGGAGCCGAGCACCGCTACGCCCTGTCCGGCGGCGCGGAACTGAATCTGGCCGTGGGGGACCTGGTCCGCGTGCGCCAGAACGACTACCGCAGCAGGCGCGGCGAGGGCCCCGACGTCCTCAACGGCTACCGCGCCGTGGTCACCGCGATCGACGAGAACCACCGCGTCGAGATCACCTGGCGCGACAAGAAGACGGGCGACTACGTCTCTGCCTGGTACGGGCCGAAGGCCATCAGTTCCGGCGCCCTCTCCCTCGGCTACGCGATGACCGTCGCCGCGAGCCAGGGCCTCACCAGCGAGGTCAGCCTGCTGTACGGGCACGGCAGCAACGCGTTCGCGACTTATCCGGGCATCACGCGCGGCCGCGCCGAGAACCATCTGTGGCTGCCGCTGGCCGCCATCGAGGACGACGAGACGCAGGCCCGCCTCGGCAAGGCCCGCACCGAGACCGAACGCCTGCACCGCGCCGTCAATGCCTTCGCGAGATTCCTCGGCCAGGACCGGGGCGACTACATGGTCTCGGACCTGCTGCGCGAACCGCCGGCCCCGGCCGTACGCGTACCGGAGCAGGCAGCCGTACGCGAGCACGAGCTGGTCCGCGAGGAGTCCGAGGCCGCCCGGCGACGGGCCCAGGCGGCGACAGCCGTCTCCTCCGGCCGGGCGCACGAGGCGTACGAGCAGGCGCAGCGGCTCGCCGCCGAGGAGCGGCAGCAGGTCCCGGCCGCCGTCGAGCCCGCCGCCGTGCAGCTTCAGCCCGACAACGAGGACGACGCCCGGGAGCGGGCCGCCAGCGAGAAGCGGCTGGCGCAGTCCCAGCGTCAGCGGGAGGTGGCGTCGGTGCAGTCCTGGAAGGCCCGGCCGTACGGCACGCGGTCGGACGCCGACCTGGCCCGGGTGATCGGGCTGGCCTACGAGCGGGCCGGGATCGCCGAGCGCGGTGCCGCGCAGACGGCACAGGAGGCCCGCCTCCTCGAAGAACGCCTGGCCCAGGAGAAGGCGTCCGGGCAGACCCGCGGGCAGGCGTTCGTCGCCTCGGCGGAGACCCTGCTGGACCAGGCGGAGGCGAAGGCCCAGGAGGCGGCCCAGCAGCTCGCCCGGGCGGCCAACGCGCGCAAGGAAGCGGACGAACGGGAGCGGCGCCTGCGCGACGACCTGGAGCCGAAGAAGGATCTGGGCCGCCTGGCGCGGCTGCGGGAAGGCGTTACCAAGAAGCAGATCGCGGCGGACATCACCGAGGTCACCGCTGAGCGGGCGGCCTGGCGCATGGCGGAGAGCGAGGCCCGCAGCGCGGCGAACACCGCCCGGGCACAGGCGTGGGAGACGATCCGCACCAGCCAGTTCGCCGGGCAGTTCCGCGATGTCGACGCACAGAAGCCCGCGCCGGACGACGTCGCCACCGTCACCGAACGGCTGGCGAAGATGCGCGAGCAACTGCCCGGCATCGAGATCCGTCTCGATCGGCGCGATGCCCAGACGCTGACCCGCCTGCAGGGCGAGGTCACCCAGTACACCGACGCGGCTGCCAAGAGCCGGAAGACCGTGGCGGCCGGCCAGGCCGAGCAGGCCCTGCGCAAGACCATCGCCGCGAAGTACCCCGAGCTGCACGACAAGGAGGCCAGGGCCCGCCGGTCGTACGCCGCCAAGCAACAGCGCGCGGCCGCCGAGCGGGCCAGGACGGCCGCCGAGCGGGCCAGGACGGCCGCCGAGCAGTCGGCTGCCGCCTACCGGCACACACCGCCCTCCCAGGGGCGTGGAGGGCCGTCCATGGGCCGGTAAGACCTATTGGACCCAACGGGGGTAAGTAGGTGCGGAGCGTCGCTCCCCGATGGGGCGACGGTAGGAACGTCGCCAGTCGCGTCGGCGGAATGTCGCTTCATCCGGTCGTTACACCGGCTTCAGCTCAGGGCCAGAGGGCCAGGGGCGCCTTGAACTGGCCGCCTCCCTTGCAGTAGAGCCACCGCTTTTCTTCTCCCTCCTTTTCGTGGGGCTGTTCCTGGCGGTTCTTGGGAACATAGCCGGACTTTCCTTCGACCCTGACCAGCGGCTGGGCCCATTGCCGGGCGAACCCGCCCAGTGCGTACTCGTCGCCGGTGAGGTTGGGGGTCGCGTGCCACCAGTACGAGCCGTTCCAGACGCGGAGATACCAGTCACCGCCCTTCTCGTAGGGGCCGAACTGCCACTTCGGTGCGTCCTTCCTGTCCTGCACGACGTAGCACCACCCGGACCAGCTGATTCCCAGGAAGCCCACGAGCACGCTGGTCCACAACCCCACGTGCTTGGCTTCGATGTCGCCCACCATTCCCGACGTATCGGGCGCGATGGCGTCCTGCGGCGTCAGGCCCTGGTTCGGGTCCTTGCCGGGAATGGGATCCGGGCCACTCTGCTGCAAGTCATGTATGCCGGACATGTCAGCCTCCCGAAGGCCGTGAGCTTTCGGCGGAACTCGGCATTCCGCCGAAGCGGAGTCGCATCCAGGATGGAGTCCTGTTCCGTCTCACGCTCCCCGCCTTGACGCATACGGGTGATAACGCCGGGCGTGAGCGCGAGCACGAGAACAGGCCCCCGCAGCGGCGGGCACGTGATCATCCAGCTAGTTTGCGGCTGGTACCCGAGCTAGGACCCCAGGGCTGTTCAGGTGGCGTCTGCGAACCGAGCGGGAGCCGGGTGTGGGTGTCCCACTCGTACATGCGCCGGTCGCGGTGGAGCACGATCAGCTCGACGCGGTCGATGTGCGCGGTGGCGGGCGCGGCGTCCACGGCGTCGAGGGCGGCCTGGACGGGGGCGGCGGGACCGGTGGCGTTGCTGTAGGCGATGGAGATGTGCGGGGCGAAGCCGGCGTCGGACTCCTCGACGGTGCCGCGGACACTGCGGATGGCGTCGCGCAGCGCCGTCCGTACGGCCGTCGGAGGGCCGGCGGGGGCGGCTTCCCACCGGATGGCCTCGGGGGTGATCTCGGGGCGGTGCAGCGTCAGGTCGAACGGCGGGATGAGGGTGAGCCGGTCGGCGGCCGCGGCGAGGACGACCTGGACCTCGTCGTCGGGGACGGCGTCGGCGAAGCCGAGCCCCTGGGTGGTCAGGTGCAGCCAGCGGTCGGGCACGAGATCGAGCCCGCCGGCGCCGGCGAGCGCCGTACGGTACGCGGCGGCCAGGCGGTGGACCTCGGGGGCGTCCTGGAAGGTGAAGTGGAAGGTCAGGAAACGGCGACCGGGCTGCCAGCCGGGGCGCCACCACCAGTGGTCGGCCATCTGCGGGTGCGCGTCGGGGTGTCGGGTCATGGGCCGCATCTCATCAGTCGCCCAGGGAGCCTGGCGAGAGGGCAAGGCGTCGCGGGGCGGAGTCGAGATACCAGGCTTCGACGGCGCTCTGCAGGGTGCTGGCGGTCCGGCCGGAGGCGACCGGGGAGCGGGCGACGTCGGCGGCCAGGTCGTGCAGCCGGGTGGCGATGGGAGCGAGGCGCTGCTCGGACGGCAGGGCGAGGACCGGGCCCAGGGCCTCGGCGGCGCCCTCCGGCTCGCCGAGCGCCAGGTGGGCGGCGGCGACGGTGATGTGCAGCTGCGCGGCCGTCCCGTACGCGTGCGGCGCCGGGTCCGACAGCGCCCCGGTGCCCTCGCGCAGGGCGGCCTCGGGGGCGCCGGTACGCAGGTGGGCGGCGGCGGCGTAGTTGACGCGGCGGAAGTCGCCGCATGAGAAGAGCCCGTCGACGTCGTCGCGGCCGCGGACGCTCTCCTGGGCCTGGGCAGCCCGGCCGAGTGCGGCGCGGGCCTCCTCGGCGGCGCCGAGGCGCGACCAGGCGTCGGCCTCCTGACAGGCCAGCAGCACGCCGGCGGTGCCGTGCGGGCTCAGCTCGGCCCCGCGGCGGGCGAGGGTGACGGCCTCCTTGAGCCGCCCGTCCCAGAACGCCACCTTCGAACGGGTGGACAGGACCCAGGCGCGCAGCGTGTCGTGGCCGGCGAGCTCGGCGCACAGCCACGCGGTGCGGCCCTGGGTGTCGGCCCGCCGCGGCTGGCCGAGATCGCAGGACATCCACGCCAGCAGCCCGCACAGGTAGCCGGCGACCAGGTACAGGTCGGCGGACTGCCGCGGGTGCTGATGGCCCTCCAGCAGCGCGAAGACGCGGTTGCGCAGCGCGCGGGTCTCACGGAAGACCGCAGCGGGCTTCTCGCACAGATAGCGGGCGGCGAGGGTCTGAGTGTCGGCCAGCAGCTGCTCCAGGGCGATCTCGCCCACGTTGGAGGACTCCGCCCACTGCGCCCACGCGACCGCCTCCTCGGACGCAAGCTCCACCAGCTCGGCAGGGCCCGGGTCCGCGGCCGCCGGTACGGACGCGTACGGCTCCACCGGATCCGGCGGGGCGGTACTGGCGGGGGCGGCGGCCGCGGACAGCAGGAGCAGCGGATCACCGTCGGGCAGGGCCTGGCGGTCTGCGATGTCCAGCAGGTCCCCGGCCGTGCAGCCGTACAGCTCGGCGAGCAGCGACACCAGCCCCGGCGCCGGCTTGCGCCGTGAGGCGGGCCATTTCTCCCACTTGCCCAGCAGCGAGGCGTCCGCCGCGACCGCCGACTCCGGGCGGGAGGCTGCCAGGTCGTTGAGGCGGTCGGCGGCCTGCTGCAGCGTCAGTCCGTACGCGTGCCGCCACGCCTCACGCGGACGGGCCCCGAACCGCACGCGCATCTCCGCCGCGATGTCCCGCCGGGTACAGCCGTGGTCGGTCATCTGCTGGCGCAGCCGGTCGCGTGCGTGTTTCGCGCCTGCCATCGAGCCGGGACTGGGGCCCACGACGCCCCCTTTCGTGCTGGTGCTGGGGCCACGGTAGGGCCGCAGCCGCCCCGCCGGACCCGAATCGCCGCTTCCCCCACCCGCCCCGGTGCCCAGGACCGAGCACCGCCGACGGCATCGGTGCAGACGGCGGCGCCTCACCCGTGTCCAGGAATTTTGGACGCCGCTGCCCGCGACAGGCTTCGTCGGGATTGACAGCGTGGTAGCGCGCGCCCGCCCCCTTCACCACCGGGCGCAGACCACTCCGAGAGGCCGCGCCATGCCCACCGCGCACTACCACGAGCCGTCCGCCGGCACCCCGCCTGTCCGTACCCAAGGCGGTGCGGATGACCGTGACTGCCCCGGTTGCCGCGCGCTGAGCGACGAGGCCCGGCAGCCCGGCGCCAACGCCGCCGACATCCTCGTACGCGTCATCCTGCACGAACAGACGCACCACCCGGCGCCCCCGAACCAGGCGGTCTGCGACGCCACCGCGAGGCCCTGATGAGCAGTCATTACACGGCCCTGTACGACCCCGCGAACCTGATCCAGGCGCACGCCCCCCTCGACCGCGTCCCCTACGAGTCGCTGGTCGCCATCGTGCTCGCCTGGCCCGAGGAACCCACTCTGCACGATCGCGACTACGTTCAGATCGCACTCCAGCTCACCGGGCACGCCCGCGCGGTCGCTGCCGACGTCCAGCAGCACGCCGCCCGCCTCCCGAAGGACAGCGGCCCGCGGGCGCTGGCCGAGGTCGTCCTCGGCGAAGCCGATCGGCGCCTGACCCCGCCGCTGCAGGGCACCGTGCGCTGCGCCCAGGGCCGCGCCCGCATGGTCCGCGCCCTGTACGAACGTCTGGACCGCCTCACCGCCCACACCCGCTGAAAGCAGCGATCCTGTTGCGGGACGCCAGGTCAAGAGGGGTCGGGGGTGTTGGTCCCAACAGGTCCAACGGGTGAGGCGGTGCTCCCGTGACGGCGGGCGGCGGTGTCCGCGCTGACGTCCAGGGCGCGGCCGACGGCCGTCCAGCTGTCCCCGGCCGTCCGGTCGGCGCGCACCGCGGCCGTGAGGACGTCCTCGGCCGCCTCGGCGAGTGTGCGGGCGGCGCGGGTGTAGAGCGCGGCGGCCCGCTCGGGACGCCAGTGGCGGTCTTCCATCTCGCCTTCGCCGCGCACCTCCTCGGCGTCGACGAGGGCGGCCAGGGCCCGGGCGGCAGCCGCCGCCCGGTAGGCCGCGGTCCGCAGCTCGTGCCGCGGCTCGCCCAGGGCCTCCGTACGTTCCTCCCGCAGCGCCTGTCGCCGACGCATCCTGGCGGCGATGCGCCTCCAGCGGGACCGGCACGCTTCGGAGCAGTACCGCCGCGGACGCCCCGTGCCGCTCGTCGCCGGCACCGTCTTGCCGCACCCCGGCCCGTCGCAGGTCCGCCACCCGCCCGCCATCGCCCTCCCCCTTTCTCCGGTCGCCAGGCCCGCGGTTCAGCGGTGCACGCCGACCGGGAAACGAGAGGTTTCCGGTCGGCACCCGCCGCACTCTGCGCGGCGGGTGCCGACCGGGGCCGCAGATGTGCTCACTCCGGTGCTCCGTAGCGGGGCTGGCGCAGGCAGGCCGGGCACAGGGGCACCCGTCGCAGCACGCGCACCGGCTCGGTGTCCGGGTGCACGGAGCAGAACGGATCGTCGGTGGTCATCGGCAGGCGCTGTGCCGGGGGCCGCAGCAGATACGCCTCGGCCCAGCGCCGCCCCGACTCATCCCGCTCCATCGTCGTCACTGTTCGCCTCGTCGTCGCCGACGTCGTCCTGTGGCTCGGCGACGGTCTCGGCATCCAGCAGCGGGTAGCCGTTGACCTCCTCGAGTATGCCCGGTCCTTGGGCCATCACCGTCGTCCCCTTCCCGCGCGGCGTCCCAGCCAGCGTCCGGCCCCCGGCCAGGACCGTCAAGGACCGGTGGCCCCCGCACCCGACGCGGATGCGCCGCCCCACAAGGCAGGCCGCGCGTGCAATTGCCCCCATTGGACCCAACGGGCCCAACAAGAGGCGTGCGGCGGCGCGGTCAGCCCCGCTGACGGCCCGGCTGCGGGCCAGGCGGCACACTGACGCGGTGACCACAGCACCGGCTCAGCCGTCCCGTACGCCCCTCGGACGCGGCGTCAGCTCCCTCATCCCCCAGCCCGCCGGCCCCGTTACCGACACTCCGGCCGGGCAGGCCGCAGCCGCTCTCGCCGCGCTGCGTACCGTGCCCGTCCAGGCCGGGGTGCTGCAGGCCGCCGTCGCGCTCCTGGACGACCCCGCCCGTACGGCCGCCGACCCCGAGGCCCTGGCGGCCGCGGCCGCCACCGTCAAGCTGCTGCGCGCCGCCCTGCAGCACGCCGTACCGGCGGAGTAGCCGTACGTCAGCCGGTTCCCCACTCCCGGCCGCCGCGCCACTCCACCCAGCCCGGGTCATCGAGAATCGCGGCGCCCTCCGGCAGCCCGGCCCGCCGCAGAAACTCCTCGACATCGACGTCCGAGAACGCGATGCCCAGATCGCGGTCGATACCGGCCGTACGGACGCAGACCCGGCGGCCGCCGGAGTCCGACGGCCGGTGCACGGTGATCGGCGCGGCCATGCTTCCACCCTGAGCCCGCACGCCTGCGGCCGCACGCCGGCGGACACGGCGCCAGGCTCTCCAGGCCGCCCTCACCAGGCCCGGCAGCACGAGTTGCCGTACGAAGCCCAGCAGTAAGTCCACTAACCACTCGTCCACGAACATCCTCCTGCTTGTCGTCAGGGCGGCTGTCACCCCGAAGGAAGGTCTGAGGGAGTAGAAGGCCCGGTGCGCTATCCCGAAGCGCAGGTCGCCGACGACCTCGCGCCGGAGCCGGCGTCGCGGCCCCTGCCGCGCCTGCACCGCGGCGTTGCCGCCCCTGCCAGGGCGGGCCGCCTGTTGACCGCCTCGACGTCTTCCACCGGCTTCTCCGCGAACTCGTGCATCCGGTGCGCCGCCGGGCGGAGAACGTGGGGTGTCCGCTACGCAGGTCACCCTGCGCTTCTCTTACCGCCGCATCGTGCGGTTGGGGCCAACTAGCGAGCGTGGTGCCCGGATCGACGGGGTCGGCCTGGCTGCTCCGCGCCCACCGGGTGAGCGGCTGCTGCACCGCCTGGCCCTCGCGGACGTCGGGCTCTCCCTGGAGGCCGACGGGCACACCGTGCTCACCGAGCGGGAGGTGCGCACCGCCGAAGCCGCGCCGGGCCGCTGAGCTCCTGGCGGACCTGCGGGTACCCACCGCTGCCCGGCGTGGCGAGCTGCTCGGCACAGTGGCCGGCGCCCGCGCCGTGCACTGGCCGGACCTGGTCCTGGTGCGCGCCGACGGGCGCCTGCTCGCCGTCGAGGTCGCGCTCACGCCGAAGACCGCGAGCGCGCTGCGGGCGATCTTGCGGGCCTACCATCAGGCCGGGCGCGCGGTCGTGTACGTGGGCACCGAACCGGTCCTGCGCCGGCTGCAGGGCGGCCCCGGCCCGGACGGCCGCTGGATCGACGGCGTCGCTCAGGACGTCGGGCTGCTGCCGCGCGGCGGGCCCGCTTCGCCGCCGCCGACCCGGGCGTCGTCGCCCAGGCGGAGCGTCACCGCGGCTCGGCGTGACGTTTCCGTCTCTGTTAGGGAGGGCACCGCTCCTGCCGATACGAAGAAAGGCCGGAATCCCGAGGGGCCGGCCTTCTTCGTGAGGGTGAGCCAACACGCCTCACAGGTCCCTGGTCGTCGCGGTGATGGGAGCCAGCGGTACGTCAGGGCAACGCACTCGCGAGTGCGTTGCTGGATGGTCGCAAGTACGGCACCGGTCCGGCAAAACGAAGTGGGTCAAGGCTGGGCGAAAAAGGCTCTGGCCTTTTGCGGAACATCCTGATCCGGTTGGTGTCAAGGGCATCGCGGCAGGTCAGGTGACAGCCGGTCGCACACCAGTCTTCGGCTGTGGCCAACGCATCTGGCACGTGTCCGGCTAACCACCTCTCGGGACCGGCGGGACAGCCGTGAACGTGGTGGGCGCAGAGACACGCTGAGCACTGGCACGATTTGCTCCGCCGCAGCCCGGCGGAGCCAACCGCCTGCGGCATCCAAGGGGAGCCAGTTCATGTACGCCTCCGGCCGCGCGAACGCGCCGGAGCGAACTCAGGGAGTCACAGTGACTGTCCATCACCCTGTCGCCGCGTGCGGCACCGCCCGTCCCTTCTTCGGTTTACCGGGGGCGGCTGTCATCGTGGTGATCCTTGTACTGGCCGGGCTCGTGCCCCAGCGCGGCACACCGTTGCCCGAGGCTTCCACGGTGCTCGCTGGCGCTGGCCTGTTCGCCGTTGCCGTGGTCCGGCTCAGGCAAGGACGCTTCTGGGAAAGCGCCGCACTTCGCTGTGCGGGGCGGATGCTGCTGACCTCCGGTCAAACGTGATCCGCAGTTACGGCCCGTCGGCGCTCGACGGCGCCGACCGGTACACCGATCCCATCGGTCGGCTTGCGCAGGAACTGCGCCGGGCTCGCTTGCGGCGCGGTCTGTCACGGTTGCGACTCGCGGAGAAGGCCGGCAGCTCAGTGGCAACGGTGCAACGGGCGGAAGCCGGCCGGGTGCGACCGACATGGCCGGTGACCCGACGTCTCGCCGCAGTGTGCGGCGTGGACATCGACCTGGCGGAACGCCTGTGGCGTAACGCGGGCCGGCCGGGACGCCCTCGCCTCACGGAAGCCCCGCGCGTGAACCTGATCCGTACCCCCGCCGACCTGGCGGCTGCCCTGCGGCGGGCCTGGGAAGGAAACGGCGCTCCCTCGCTGCGGTGCATGGAGGCGAGGGCGGAGACGCTCGCCAGACAGTACGCTCCGCTCTCGCGGATGGCCGCCTGGCGAATTCGGGAGCGGAAGCAGACGACTTCCTCGCTCGGGCAGCTCTACGCCTACCTGGCTGCCTGCGGAGTCCCGCAGAGCGAATTCCCTGCGTGGGCCCAGGCGTGGCACCGGGCAGGACGTCACGAGGAACCGGCGCTGAAGCGCCGGTCGCCTCCGGCGCCGCTGGGCGCCCCGGGCGAGAACACGCCGAGAAGGGCGGCGGCGCTCATGCTGGAGGCCGGTCTTGCGACGGCCGACCCCTTCCCCGGGATGCATGTGCCCTGGGCTGCTCGGTGCCGGCCGTGCGGGAAGCTCAGCCGTTATACGTTCGCCCGGGTGCTGGAAGGGGCCAGCTGTCCGGTCTGCCTCCACTTCCATGCGGTGGCGGCCAGCGAACAGGGCCCACCTGACGATCGCTGAAGTCCAGAAGGCGGCGATCTGTACTTGGGGTGAGGTACAGGAATGGTGAGCGGGTAGAAAAGTCGGAACTCGCTGTCGTCCAAAGGCTGTCCGTCGTGCACGAGCATGGTGAATCGGCCGATCGTCGAAGGATCGGCCCCGTTCCGAGGGGCTGCACGTGGACGAGTACCAGTCGCCTGACTGCCTGGGCTGCTCTGACGAGTCGCACCGGCAGGCGGTGGTGTTCCCGAACGACCCGATCGGTGACACCCGTACGGAGTCGCCGACCGGGCTGTACACCGAGCGCAGCTGGTGGTGCCAACCCTGCTGGGTCTACCGGGATCCGCTCGAACGGTTTCATCTCCTGTACGGCCGACGCCTGCGGAACTACACGTGTAGGAAGCTCAGCTACCTTCCGTCCAGCCAGCGTGAGGCGGCCGTGGACGAGGTCATGGCGGAGGCCATGGAGGCCTTGTGGAGGCAGCGCGAGACGCTGAAGACGCCGGAGCGCGCGATGTACGCCATGGCCAAGCGGATGGCCAGGAGGCGCTTCCCCCTCGATCCTAAGGAGATTCCCACTGACCTGTTGGAGACCGAGGAGGACGCGCAGGATCCGATCGACGCCTTGGTCGACCGGATCCTCCTGGAGGAGGAGCTCGACAAGCTCCCGGAGAAGACGCGTCAGTACCTCTATGACCACAAAGCGCTCGGCGAGACCGCAGAGTCGGTGGCGGCTGACTACGGCGTTTCCAAGGGAACGGTGACGCAGAGCGCTCGCCGCGGCCTGGACACGATGCGTCCGGCCTTCGACTACCTGCGCTTCCTCGCAGTGCTCTTGGAGCTCATCCGCCAGTTGATCATTGACTGACAAGGCGCAGGGGCGTGGAGGGCTGTCCAGGGGCCGGTAAGACCTATTGGGCCCAATGGGGGCAACCGGTGCAGCTTCAGCCAGGTGGCGTCTGCTGGCCGAGCGGGAGTCGGGTGTGGGTGTCCCACTCGTACATGCGCCGGTCGCGGTGGAGCACGATCAGCTCGACGCGGTCGATGCGCGCGGTGGCGGGCGCGGCGTCCACGGCGTCGAGGGCGGCGGGGCCGGCGGCGTTGTTGTAGGCGATGGAGATGTGCGGGGCGAAGCCGGTGTCGGCCTCGTCGACGGTGCCGCAGACGGTGCGGATGGCGTCGTGCAGCGCCGTCCGTACGGCCGTCGGAGGGCCGGCGGGGGCGGCTTCCCACCGGACGGCCTCGGGGGTGATCTCGGGGCGGTCCAGGGCCAGGACGAACGGCGGCAGCGCGGCGAGCCGGTCGGCGGCCGCGGCGAGGACGGCCCGGACCTCGTCGCCGGGGACGGCGTCGGCGAAGCCGAGCCCCTGGGCGGGGCGGTGCTGGCGGGGGACCTGCCGGACCTGATGCTCAAGGTGAACGTCAGGCGGACTGTCCCTCGCCTCCCGCGTCCTCATCTGCTCCGGAGCGCGGCGCTGGCGAGGCGGCGCTCGGGCGTTCCCGGCGGGTGCGCACGGCACGGGTGCTCCAGGCGCCGACGGCCAGGATCAGAGCGGCGCCGAGGCTGCCGAGAAATTCGGGCAGCGCGGCGTGCAGGAGGTCGGACATTCGAAGCGGGCACGCCACAGCGGAGGCCCTGGCGCGCCGTGCTCCGTTCGCGGTCCGAGGTGTGAATGCACCCGGGCCTCTGGGTGCGGTTGGTGAGGACGGTCTTCAGCCGCGTGGCCCGGGCCCCTTTTTCCACTCTCCAGCCCACCACGCGGCCTATCCCAGGCTTCAGTGTGTCCGGTCGCTGCGGGACGGGGGAATGCTTCGCCGTTTCCTCCGTGCTTGCTCCAAAAGATCCGTGTTGGATGATGGCGCCGACGGGCATGTGGCGAGCCGCTCGCTGACGGGTACACCGTGCTCACCGAACGCGAGGTGCGCACCGCCCAGGCGCCCGGCCGGGCCGCAGAGCTCCTGGCGGACCTGCGGGTACCCGGGGTACCCGCAGGCGCTGAGCGCGGCGAGCTGCTCGGCGTGATGGCCGCCGCCCGCGCGGTGCACTGGCCGGACCTGGTCCTGGTGGCGCTCACCGGGCGCCTGGTCGCCGTCGAGCTCACGCTCAAGCCCCGGAGCGCGCTCAGCACGATCCTGCAGGCCTACCAGCAGGCCGGGTGCGCGGTCGTGTGCGTGGGCACCGAATCGGTCCTGCGCCAGCTGCAGGGTCGTCCCGGCCCGGACGGCCGCTGGATCGACGGCGTTGCTCAGGACATTGGGCTGCTGCCGCGTGGCGGGCACCCGGCACGACGCGGTACGTCATTAGGAGAGAGCGTCTGGCCCGAGGGCACCCGCCCTCTGTCCGGTGTCCTGCGTGCTCTGGCATCTCCTTGCGTGCTGGGGCAGCATCACCTCATGGTCAACTACGTGCCCTCCCCTGACGAGGTGGCCGCCGCGCGGACCCCCAACGGTGGCTGGTCGAGAAAGCAGCTCGCGGAGTGGGATGTTCCCTGGCCTCCGCCGACGGGCTGGCGCAAGCACCTGGAGGCGAAGTGGAGGGGCGAGGATGTCGGTTCGGTGCCCCGCGAGGAACCGGACCAGGACGCCCTGTTCTGACGGTGACGCCGTTCACGGAGCGTGCAGACGTGCGATCCGACGCCAAGGTTCCCCAACCGCTGAGCCCACCATCACCTCCGCGAGGTCCTTCAGCCTTCGGACGCCCTATCCGTAGGACTGCAGCGTCGGTCACCGCAGTTTGTGGCACTGGCCCCACGTGGTCTGACGACACGCCTACGGTCGGGGGACGAAAGGCCGGATCGAGGGGAATTTCGCGCTACGTAGTCGTCCATGGAGCAGTCTGCTGGCTACCACTGGGACGGATCCCGCAAGGACCCCGATGCGCAGTCTGAGGTCCGGCGGCGGCGCAGTACGCTGCGGGTGCACCGGACGAGTCCGTCCACGGCCCTGCGAGCCGACAGCGTCACCCGCTGCCGCCACTGCAATCACCTCATCGAGTTCTTCGACCGTTTCGACGGCGGCCGCATCCCCCTGATGCCGCACCAGTTCCGGTCGACTGCCATCCCCGCGCGCCTGCGCTGGAGCGTCAACGGCGGGCTCGCCTACCTCGGGGACAGCGGACAGGCTCTGTGCCGGGTGCCGCACCCCGCGGTCTGCCCCGGGGTCGAGCACGATGACGACGATCCCGAGCTGGAGGCCGCGCGTACGGCCCACGGGAGACGCACCCGCAAGTGGATCGACGCGGGGGAGTTCACGCCGCAGCCGCGGGAGGCTGCGGTGGAGGCCGACGTCGCCGAGCAGCAGGTTGACGCTGGATGCGTCCGGCACATCATGCGTTATGCCAGCTGGCTGTGGCTGGGCCCGGACGCGATCGACGAGATCCAGTGCGTAGCGCGGGCCAATTCCACCGGACAACGCTGCCGGAACACGGTGTTCGACGCCGATCTTCGGGAGGGCAGCTGGGAACAAGCGGAAGTCCCCGCCCAGCAAGGGCGCGCCGGACGGACCCTCGGCGGGGGGCTGATGTGGGTGTACCAGCTGCACGTCCTGGGGCCGGAGGAGATCAAGCGATGGATGAAGCAGCGCTGCCCCCAGCACGCCCCGGGGCAGACCTCGACGCCGGATGCGATCGCTCCGCAATGGGTGCGCTTCGACGTCTGGCGCCACCCGGAATTCGTCCTGCACGAGCGGCCCCGGTGGGAGTGGGAACCGGTGGGGCCAGCTCATCCCTTGCTGGCGCGTCTAGCTGACGCCCACCCCACCACACAGTGCGCCGGCGAATCCTGCCGCAACGGCACGGTACGCACGGTGGAGCCGGGCTGGCTGTGCTGGGAGTGCGAGCGTAAGCACCAGCGCCGTAGCCGGATCCACCGTCGGCTGCAGGCCCGCGAGAAGGGCGCCGTCGGCACCCCACCTGCCGGGGAGGCCCCCGCCGAGGTAGCGCAGAAGGCCCGTGCACTGCTGTCCGGACGGGACGAGCCTCACGCCCCCGACCGCACGCCACCGTCTTGACCCGGCGTCTGGCGCTCGGCTGATCCGGTCAGCGCCAGTCCCGGCGCTCGGCCGCAGGATCGTCGTCCTCCCCCTTGCGCTGACACGAGTGGCACAGCCCCAGCTGCAGCTCCCGGCTGCGCTCGTTGAGTTGCGTACGGCAGTCCAGGCACTGTCCGGATGGCTGCTGCTCGTAACCGCACGAGGCGCATTTCCGCACCCAGCCGACCACGAACAGGCGCGGAGAGCCGCAGAACTGGCAGTCATGCGCGCGATGCCCCCGCTCGTGGGGATGGGCAAACTTCGGCCAGGCGGACGCGGGGTCGGGGCGGTAGCGGGAACGGCTCATGGAATAGTTCTCGACATCCGCGTGCCCCGGCCTGATGCCCCAGCCGGGTTGCTGCGAGATCACCGTGGCTGCGATGCGTGCCCCGCCCGGCGCCGGGCCGTATTGCACAGCAGGCACGGCCCCCACCCCGCCGGGGCGACCGGGTCGATCGGGCCGTGGGGGTGGCGACGGCAGCCGGCCCGCGCGGCGCCGGGACGCAGCAGCGCCCCTGTGGTCTCTACTGCCGAGCGAAGCGCGGCGTGCAGCTCGGCGACCTGGGGCCCCGTCGCAGCGGTGTTCAGGTCGAAGGCCAGGTCGTTGATGGTCGCGAGCTGGGCGCGCATCACGGAGAGATCGGCCTGAGAGATCAAATCGGGTCCCGTCCCTTGTATCGACAATCCGCCCTGACATAACGAAATGCCGCGTTCGTCCGTCACTGGCGTCGTACGGGGCCGTCGTGGAGACGGGCGCCAGGGCTGGCCGGTCGGATCGAAGCGGCCGGCGGTCCGGCACCTACTGGGCCAGCGGGCGACGTATGTCAGCCGCTGGGCGGAGGCTCGTCGAGGCTGTCCCACGGGCTGGACCGCTCCGGCGTCTTCGGGGCGGGCGGCGTCTGCGGGTGGGACTTGAACCAGGACAGGGCGCCGTTGTCGAGGTGGTGGCGAGCCCGGGTGACAGCGACGTAGGCCAGGCGCGCTTCGCCGCGGGGGATGGGCCCGGGGCGACCGAGGGCATCGGGCTCGGGCTCGGTGAAGTCCTCGCCGATCCGTACGGAGGACCACTCGCGGCCCTTGGCCTTGTGCACCGTGGAGACCGTCACCTCGCAGGCACTCTCGGATCCCAGCCGGTCGACCGCCTCCAGCACGGCCTCGGTCCCGAGGTCGTCGATGAGGTCCACCCAGGGCAGGAGGTCGGCGCCGGCCGGATCATTCTCGGCGTAGTCCTGGAGTTCGCCCCAGGACTTGAACAGGAACAGTTCGGGGTGGCGTGTGCCCCGGCCCGCCTTCAGGTCGCGGGCGGCGATCGCCAGGCTGCGCAGCGTGGCGCCGCCGCCAGCCATCGCCACCTGGCGTCCGGAGTCCATCTGGTGCAGCACCTCGGCCATCGCTCCGCCGTTCGTACGGCACAAGACGGCTTCCGGCTTGTCGGCCGGCGCGATGCGGGTGGTGGTGTTCTGGTGCCCCGTCAGCCGAAGAGGGGAACCGGTGAAGGCGAGCCACTGGTTGGCCTCTTCGGCGAGGGCGTGGCCGAAGCGGAAGGACTGGGTGAGCGTGAGCTGGGTGCCGTCGAAGCCGGTCATGATGTCGCGAGCGCCGCGCCACGAGTAGATCTGCTGAGCGGAGTCGCCGACCAGGACGAGCTGAGCGTGGCCGCGCTGCAGCATCAGGACGTACTCCAGGGCCGGGTTGGTGTCCTGGGCCTCGTCCAGGAGGATGTAGTCACCGGGGATGTAGGGGTCGCTGAGCTGCCAGACCTTCAGGTAGTGATCGTGGTCGACGCGCAGCTTGTCCCCGCGCGGGTCGCGCACGTCCTGCCAGGCGCGCTCGGCGTACGGCAGCACGGCACCGGCCAAGACCCTGTGCACCTGCGGGTCCTCTGCTCCGCGCTGCCGGGGGACGTGGTGCTCAGCCAGGTGCCGGTCGGCGGACTGGCAGAACCGCAGCACGGTCTCCTTGGTGATGTAGGCCAGGTTCCGCGCTTCGAAGAGCATCTGCCCTACGGTCAGGGTGTGCCGCAGCCCGAGCAGTTCGGCGGTCTTCCAGGCAGGCACGCGGGCGCCTCCGAAACGGTGCTTGTAGCGGAAACCGACGGTGCCGAAGGCCAGGCCATGGCCGGTGCTGCACTTGACCCGCGGCGGGAACTTGCGGGCGGCCTGCTCCTTCACGGCCCGGTTGAAGGCGATGTAGACGCCGCGCCGGCCCGTGTCCGCCGCCGCCATCAACTCCAGCGTGGTGGTCTTGCCGGTGCCTGCGCCGGCCTGCAGCACGAGGTTCCGGCCGGCGGCAAATTCGCGGCTCGCTGCCGCTTGCTCCTTCGTCGGCTCCAGAGTCGTCAATGCCCTATCTCCTTCAGGGGTGACCTGGCGGCATCAGCCGCAGCCACGGCAGACGCCGGGCTGACCGGAGCGTGCCAGGTTCCACTGACAATTCGTGACGACGAAATCGCACAGAGAGACAAGAGTGCGAGATTAGGTGATATATAGAGTCATTTTGCGTTGATTGACTCGAACAACTCCAACGCCGATGAGGTGGGTGCGTCCGGCGAGGTCCGGACGCACCGGCGACCGGCGGCCTTCGACGGCGCCGCCGATCGGTCGCCGCGGGCAGCCCCTGGCCCACCGCCTCCCCTCCCTTGACCGACTGCGAATCCAGTGTCAGGCCCAACGGAACGCGGCCCTGTCCGGCATGGAACAGGACCGCTTCACGCCCCCGGAAACACCGTCTCCTTCGGCGGAAGGAAAACGCAGGGCACAGATCGTCAGGACGAGCTCGGGCTGGGGGAGGAATCGTCCTCGTCAAGTTTTTCGGGCGTAACCTGTTCTCCGGTCACGGCGTCGAGGAAGACGCTGGTTTCCTTGTCCACATTATTCGGGTCGTTCTTCGGCCTGAGGCCGATCAGCCACACAGGCCGCCAAACCCCGTTGACGCGTTGGGCCATGAGGGATACCGGTTTGGCCTGCGTTCCTGGAGCAACATGTTCGGCCTGCCGCTTCGCGGCCGTCTTGCCGACGGTGACATCGGGCAAGTCAGGGTCTGTAATGCTTCGGGCAGTCAGGCTGACGACCCGCCCGGCCGGAGTGACGATGATGTCCAATCGCATTGGCATCATGACATCACGGCTGTAGCGGCGGTAGCTCAGGAGGCGCATACCCCCTTCATGCTTTTTCACGACAGGGCGGAACTCGATGTCGGCGCCTGTTATTTCACCCGGGAACCATTTACGGGCGAAGCGCTCGGCCGCCTTCTGCATGTCCGCCGCGGTAAGATTGCCGCCTTCGTCGGGCTTGCCCTCCGTGGTCATCTCCACCAGTTTGCGATCCGGCCAGGTGGCTACGAAGGCGCCGCGGTCTGTTGTAGCCCGCATACGCCAGCGGTCGTGGGCGAGTTTCGCGATTTCCGTCTCCCCGACTTCGGCGTGGGATCCGTAGAGTTCCTTGACGGTCTTGGCCAGCCACTCCTGCTTCTCGACAGGGTCACCGAAATCAGCTTTCGCTCGGGCATGCAGTTCTTCGTAGTTGACGCGCGTGAGAGTGGACTGAAAAAGCACTGCGCCGAAAGCCGTTACCGCGACTACCGCACCGACTCCCCATAGTGCGTCTTTGCGGGTGAAGGGAAGCCGGCGCTGGCGGCCCCACAGGTACAGGCAGCCGAGGAGGAGTCCGAGGGCCCCGCCGAGGGCATTGGCCTTGATGTCGTCGTAGCTGCACGAACGTCCCAGTTCCGTCCAGCCCTGCACCAGCTCGATCCCGCAGGTCAGCGTTAGTGTCGCTGCCAGCACCAGGACCGGGCGGCGGAACAAGAGCACGGCGAGGAAGCTCACTGGAACGAACAACAGGATGTTCAGCTGGGCCGACTCCGATGTCAGGAAGTCGAGACCGGGCAGGCCGGTGTCACACGATTTAGCCTGCCCGGTCCCGGCGACTCCCGGCATCATCGTCACGGCGATCACGCCGGCCAGGAACGTGGCCAGCAGCAGCGGCAGGCCGACAGGCCTCCTCTTGAGTTTGGCTATCAAGAATGCAGGCATGCCCAGGAGAGCGGCGGCAATCAAGAAGGCCGGAATGAGGCCGGGCAGCGCACCGACCGATGCTTCAATCACCGAATACGTCTTTCAGAGAGCGGGAACTGGGTAGCGCTGGATCAGCAAAGGTCCCTGACGGAAGGCGTCTCGTACAGCTTCCCGCCCGACCTCATGAAGCCGATGGCGTAGCACTGCGGCACGGTGCTGACCGACTTTCCGCCGAAGTTGTGACTCACCGTCTGCCCCGCCTTCACCGTCTTGGCGGGGGAGTTGTATTCTGCCGTCTGGGTGTCGAGGCCGAGCGTGACCGAAACCGCGCTTCCGCCCGTCTTGTGGTAGCTGGCCGAAGAGAAGAATTTGGTACCGGTCGTGCCGAGGTAACGCCCATTGATCGCGGTGAAGCTGAGCGTCCCGTTCGACAGAAGCGTGGATGTCGTGCCAGCGTACGCAACCGTGGAGCCCATAGCCGCGAGCGCAACCCCCCCGACGGCAACGATCCGCGCTACCTTCTGCGGGATAATGTTCACGTTTCAACCCCCTTGAAATGTGCGGTCGGCGCAGGAAGGCGGCTTTCGGCCAGCCCTAATGATGACCGGAAACCCCTGCTCCGTCACTCGCCGCCTTCGGACGAGCGTTCGATTTGAATTTATCCCAAGCCGATCACGGCATCCACCTCTTTTCCTCTCCTCAGAACGATCTAGGCACGTTGCCCACGCAGGGCATACCGCCGCCCGATGGCGCTACGAAACTTATGCAGGACCAGGCGTGCGGGCGCGGGTATAGAGAGCACCGCGGTTCCACGGCTGGCCCTGTGGTGTAGGTCGTGGTCCGGAGACACCGAGCAGCTTCGCGATCGAGGTGATGGTGCTGTCCGGCTGCGCGAGCAGGGCTCGGGCGTGCCCGGAACTGCTCCTCCGTCATCGAGGCGGCCGGCCGATGTGCTCTCCGCGGGCACGGGCTGTCCGTCGGCGTACGAGGTGACGTGGATCCAGCGGGCGGTCCGCCTGACCCATCTGGACACCGCGATCTGTACGGTCCGGGACCACCACGTGGGTGCCGGCGAGCTCGCCGGCCATCCGGCGCCGCCCTTTCGGGTCTGCCCCCAGCGCCTCAGTGGCCCTGGGGGCAGACCGGTGCCGCCGTTGGAGGCCCCGTGGGAGCGCCGGGACACCAGTGTCGCGCTGTGGGAGCGGGCTCGCCTGCCGGTATCCGTGCGCGAGCGCATCATGGCGCTGCAGGACATGGTCACCGGTTTGTCCCGGCTCTGCTTCACCATGAACTTGCCCCAGCTTGAGGCGCATTGATGCAGGCGTCACCGACGGGCGGCCCCGGTGTGCGGAGAACTGGCTAGGCGGACTGCTGGCCGTCTCCCGCGCCTCCGTGCTCCTCGGGACGGGACGCGGGCGGGGCGGCGCCCGGGCGGGACCGGCGGGCGCGCAGGGCGCGGGCGCTCCAGGCGCCGAGGGCCACGGTGAGGGCGGCGCCGAGGCTGCCGAGGAACTCGGGCAGCGCGGCGTGCATGAGGTCGGTCATCCGGATGCGGGCACGCCACGGCGGAGGCCCTGGCGTGCCGCGCTCCGTCCGCGGTGTCGACGTGTACCTGTGGTGCCCCCGGACCCCTGGGGATGAAGAGCAGGAACGGTACGTCGCGGACGCCGCCCGGCCTGCTCGACCCGGACCTGCGCGCGATCGTCTGCTCCGGTGGCCAGTGTGCCGTCAGCCGTCGGCATCCGGGGAGGTTTGGTGTTTCCTCCGGGTAAGGGCGGAAGGCCCTGCAGTGCGGCAATTCCGTGCCCGCCGACGGCATGGCGTCGGATAAGCTCTCGTTATCCGGAAGACTTGGGCGTTCCCCCCGATTCCATGCGCGCCGAGGGCTCCTTCCTGCGCCGTCGGTAGGCCCTCTGCCTGCAGGCGTTGGAGCAGTAGCGCTGTGGGCGTCCCCCCGTGACCAGGAGGATGCTCTCCGGCAGGAACCGACGGAGGCAGGACGGGCAAACGACGAGCAGCGTCTCCGCCGCGGACTCGACCCATCGGCGCAGCTCCGCCGACCGCGTCACAAAGTCGCCGTCCAGTTCGCCTGCGATGAGCTGTGAGCGAGAGGGGTGCCGCAGTCGGGCAAACGCCGCGCTGAACAGGCGCTGGGCATCTGGTTCGGTCAGCCGCAGACGCCGGGCGGCCTCAGGGAGGGACAGACCCACTTCCACGATGAGCACGGCGACGGCGATCTCGCGGCGGTCAGTGATCGTGTTCAAGACCGTGCCGAAGTTGCTCAGGCTGGCCCGTTCCGGGGTGGTGTCGCGGTAGGTCCGGCGTCGCTTCACCGCCGCTCCTCTTCTGCGGTGGGGGCCAGGGGGCGCTGTATCAGGACCGTCCGGGCGGCCGTGATGTCGATCGTGGGCGGCCGGACGGTGACCTCCATAATCTCCGGTGCGGGCGCCGGCGCGGGAGGGTCGGTGGTGTCCTTCCTGCCCCAGGGCAGGAAGGACGACAGGCTCACGAAGACGTGCCCGAGGGCCAGCAGCGCCTCCGGAAGATCTTCGGGCCGGGCCTTACGAACAGCCAGGCGTGTGATCACCAGGGCCAGAGCAACGAGCAGAGCCACTGCCGTGAGCACCACGCAGGCCAGGCCCAGGCCCCAGAAGGGCGCAGGCATCGCAGAACTGACGAGGGAGCCGGGTGACGGCCGGTCGGGCACAAGAACCTCCGGAACGCAGAAAAGCCCCGACCGGGGGTCAGGGCGCAGGGAAGATGAGCAACAAAAAACTCCCGGCCCTGCAGGGCCGGGAGTTTTTTGTTGCTCATCTAGGGGCACACGGGTGCCGCTCTGGAGCGAGCTTGGCACAATTCGATAACCGCGTCAACTCGCCTATTTCTGCAGGTCCTTCGTGGCTACTCCGCAGCGTACGCAGACAATAGGTTTCGTAACGCGCCGCGCGGGAGAGCGGCTCCGGGGGTAGAGCCACTACCCCGCGGCGCCCGCCCCGGTCCTGCTGCGCCCGGTCGTAGTTGGGCGATACCGACTCCGACTGCAGCAGAGTGAGCCGCACGCCGGTCACCGACCGTCCCCGTGTTCCAGGGCGCCGACGAGGTCGGCGGCGAGGCCGTAGCCGGGGCTGTCCTCCAGGAGGCTGCGGCGTTTGTTGTAGCGCTGGGTGGTGCGGGAGTCCTTGTGGTCGGCCCACTGCTGGACCTTGTCGATACGGGCGTCGGGCCGGGCCAGGGCGTGGGTGATGGCGTCGCCCTTGGTGCCGTGCGGGCCGCGCAGCGGCAGCCCGGCGCGCTTGGCGAGGGCCTGCAGCAGCCGCCACGCCGCGGGTTCGTCGAGCCGGCCGCCGCTGGCGGTGCAGAACAGCCAGCCCTCCGTGCGGTCGCCGAGGTAGTCCTGCAGCGCGTCCCAGGCCGCCGGCGGGATCGGCTTCTTCTTCCGGCCGCCGCCCTTGACCTTCTCCAGGTGCAGCACCCGGTGGCCCCGGTCGTAGCCGAGATCCTCGACCCGGGCGTTGAGCAGGGAGTCGATGCGCAGGCAGCAGGTGTACAGCACGAGCAGCAGGGCGTAGGCGCGCTTGCGGTACGCCGCCGCCCGGTGGTGGTCGCGGGCGGTGACCAGCAGCGTCGTCCACTCCTGCTCGGTGTAGCCGGGGGTGGGCGAGTACAGCGGGTCGAGCACCGGCCGCTGCACCGCGTCGAACGGGTTCTTGACCCCTTCGTCGCTGACCTTGTCCAGGTAGGCGAAGAAGGAGGACGCCGCCGACAGGGCGTTGGCGCGCGAGGCGTCGGAGTACGGCTGGCCGGTGCGGGTCATCTCGCCGCGCCGGCCGCCCTTGACCCGGACCCAGGTCGGGGCGGTCTCCAGGTGCAGCCGGAAGGTGTCGGCCAGCGCGTACTTCACCGCCATCGGGTGGGTGCCGTGCTCGCGGGCGAACTCCTCGAAGATGCGGAAGCCGCGCGCGTACGCGCGTTGGGTGTGGACCGAGCGCTGGTGCGCGATCCAGGCCGCGGCGAGGGTGGGCAGCGCGTCGCCCTCCCCGTACAGCCCGGCGAGGTGGTCGTGGAGCCTGCGGGCGTGCTCGGGCCACAGGTCGCGCGGATCGCGCCGGACCGCGGGGAGCCCGCCCCGGGTGGTGGGGGACAGCTCTGCCGCGGTCACGCTGTGGCTCCGTCCTGGCCGGGGGCGGGTTTCGCCCTGGACTCCAGCACCTGCTGGACCTCGGCGAGCAGCCGTACGACGTCGTCGTCGGCCGTGAGTTCGCCGGCGGCGATCCGCCGCTGGACCGCCGCTGTCCGGCGGGCCAGGCCGAGTAGGCCCGCGTCCCCGTCGTCGGCCGGAGCCGGCTTATGGGACGGCCCGTCGGGCAGCCGGGTCCGCCGTCGGCTGTCCTGGTTCCTGCCGGACGCGCGCTGGGCCGTCCTGTAGGGGCGGACGAGCTGGTACACGTCCGCGAACGGGCCGCCTCTCGTGTACTGGCTGTGCGGCAGGTGGCGCAGCAGGATGTCGGCGACGGCAAGAATCTGGTGCGGAGGCGGCGGGGGCTTGCCGTGGATGTCGACGTGGGCCGTCAGCACGCGGTGAAGGGTGCTCTTGCTGACGCCGAGTTCCTCGTGCAGGGAACGCAGTGACGGGCTGCCCGCGGCGCGATGCAGTTCCCGGAGGAGACCCGACCTGGCCAGATGCGTGATCCGCGCTCCGCGGGTCCAGGGCCTGGGCTCCAACGCGGCCCGGACCGCGTCGTCCCGCAGCTTCTGCCAGTGGTCGATGTCGTCCGGGGGGACCGCGCAGGCCGTCAGGAACGCGGTCAGCGCCTCTGGCGTGGGGATCTGCTGGCCGGACGCGGTGCGGGAGAGGGAGGCGGCGCTGAGGGACACGGTCTCGCTCATGGCCTGGTAGCTGAGGTTCGAGGCGGCCCTCAAGTCCCGCAGGCCCTGGGCGAGTTCTAGCAGCGGCCGAGAGGCGTCTATGGGCAGGGGGGTTTCGGGGCGTGCCATCAGCGCTGGCCTCCTTCACTGTCTTCACTGTCCCGTTGTTGCATTGTTGCGTAGAATCTGGGACAGCGTGAGGAGCTGGGGACTCGCTGCCCCCGCAGGTGTGTCCGCGAAGGGGAACCGATGTCTCTGCTCCAGGTCCAGGTGCTGGCGTTCATCCTGGTCGCTGCCTTCATTGCTGCTTTCGTCGGGCACCGGCTGGCCGTCGCCGACGGGCTCCCGGCGGAAGCGGCCCTGGGCTGGGCTGGCCTGAGCGCGGCGGCCGCGGTCGTCGACCTGGGGGTGCTGTGCAGCGCTTTGGAACTTTTGAGGGGCGGGCCCAGCCCGGCGCGGATCGGCGCGACCGTGATCGGTGTGCTGTGCGCGGTCGCCGTCGCCGTCGTGGCGTACGGGCTCACCGACGGCAGCGCCGTCAGCCGCGGCCGGCGGTGGTGCATCTGCGCCGGCGCTTTCAGCATGGCGACGGCCGTCTTCGGCGTCGTGGCCAACCTGGTGGGCTGACCGCCCGACCGCCGGACGCGTCGGCGGTGCCCGGCCGTGGACGTGGCGGCGCGCGGCACGCCGCACGGCACAGGCGCCACCTTCCCCTCCGGCATGCCGGGCGATTCACCCGATGGCGGGACATCCTGATCCGGCGTCAGCATACCGACAGGATAACCGTGATTATCCTGTGCCTTCCGTTCCGCCACCCGTCCGGGGGAACTCGGTCGACCGCGCTGCCCGTTGTCAGCTTCCGGCTGACAATGGAAGTTCGTCAGCTCTAGGCTGACATCATGACGGAGACGGACGCACCACCGACCGCCGCGGCCGGGCAGGACCCGCCGCACCCCTACACCGAAGAGGCGCTCGCCCGCCTGATGCTCTCCGACGCCTACCGGCAGGTCGCCGATCTCGCCCTGCACGGGGTCACCACCGGGTACGACGGATCGTCCATCGCCGGCGGCGGCAGCTACGTCGAGGAGGCCGCCGCCCTGGTCGCCGGCGCCGAGAGCGTCCTACGGCGGGCCGTCGTCTACGAACGCGAGCGCGGCACCAGCTGGGAGGAGATCGGCGCGGCCCTGGGCATCGCCAAGCAGTCCGCCCACAAGAAGTTCGCCGCCGACGTCGAGCGCTGGCGCGCGCCGTTCGACCAGCCCGAGCGGCTGCGCCCCGACGGCACTCCCGACGACGAGCGCATCCCGCACGGCGTGCGCTATGCCGCCGCCCCCGAGTGCAGCGGCGGCACCGCCGAGGAGACCGCCCGCGAGCTGGAGACATGGCTGCGCGCGCGCACCCACCCCACCGACATCTGGTCCGACCAGGAGCACCCGGTCACCGGCGGCCTGCCCCGGCACTCGACCACCGCCATGCTGCTGCTCGCCGACCGCAGCTCCTTCCGCCTCTACGAGGACCAGCTGGTGCCCGGCCCCCAGGCGCAGGCCGACCTCGCCGAGCGCCGGGCGGCGCTGCACGAACGCCTGGTCCGCGAGGGCGACGCCCCGCCCGAGGCCCACCAGTGGATCGCCAAGGACCGCGCCCGCGCCACCGCCCTGCGCAACACCCCCGGCCACGGTACCCCCTGGGACGCCGTGGAAGCCCCCGGCCCCCGGACAGTTGAAGAGGGCGGGCAGTGAGCCGCAGCCGCCAGGCCGCCCGCCTCGCCGCGCACCTCGCCGAGACCACCGGCGTGCGCGTGGAACTGGTCCATGACACCGGGGCCCACTGGATCCTGAGCTGGACGGACGGCCCCCTGGCCGAGCAGATGCGGGCCCACCTCACCGCCGCGCTCGCCGGGCACCGCTACGCCGAGATGCGCGACCGGACGATCGAGTGCGCGCGGTCCCACTCCCGCCGGGCCTGGGCCGCCCGGGCGGTCGCCTCCCGCCGGGAGGGCACCCTCGCCGCGGCCGTTGCCGACGGCGCCGCCGGCGACCGCGCCCTGGGCGTGCGGCTGCCCCGCCTCGGGCGCCAGGACCCCGACGAGACCCACGAGCACTACGCCCTGCTGCGGCACATCGAGGAACTGTGCCGCACCACCGCCTCCCCGGACCGGGCCGGCGCCCCCGAGGACGAGGAGCACATCGGACAGCTGCTCGCGGCCGGCACCCGGACGCACCCGGCCACCGGACGGCGGACCGTCAGCGAGTACGACATGGCCCGCGCCCTGCTCGCCGCCGAGCAGGCCCCCTCCGGCGGCCGGCCGCCGCAGTTGCGACCCGTCCCGCACCAGGCCCCGCCGAAGACCAGCATGGAGGCGCCCGCCGCCGCGGCAGCCGACGCCGACACCGTCGAAGGCCCCAGCCGTATCCGCACTGGCATGCCCGCCTGCTGGTCCTGGCCCCCCGTGCGGCCCAACGAGGGCGACGTTGCCCGCCGGTTCTGGGACGGCATCGACACCACCGGCTACAACGAGAAGGTCCTGGAACTCCTGCAGGAGGCAGCGGGCGCCCTGGATGCCGACCGCGCGGCCCTGACGACGTGGCAGGCCGACCGCTGCGCCGTCTGCGGGCAGACCGGGCACCGCCTCGTCCTCGACCACGACCACGCCACGGGCCTTGTCCGCGGCTGGCTCTGCAACTCCTGCAACACCCGCGAGGGCACCGCTGTCGGTCCGGGCAGTGTCTACGCCCTGTACCGCCAGCGCCCGCCCACGGCGATCCTCGGCCTGACGATCCGCTACCGCGATCCGCTCACCGGTCGGCCCGCGACGCCCGCCCCGCCCAGGACCGACGGCTGGGACGACAACGCCTCCGCCGGCCTCACCTAGCCCCGAGGCGGCGTGTTAATGCGGCGATGGCCGGTACCTGGCCTCACCGGAGCGGAGTGGACGCGTGGTGTCGGTCGTCGTCGTCGGCAAACAACTTCGCCACCAGCGGTTCCGCCCGAGTCAGCAACTCGTGGAGATTGGCGGCCTCGGCGGTGAAATCCGTAGGGTGTCGGACATCGCGGTCCTTAGCGCGACGTTGCACAGCACCTTCAGCAAACCGCAGTTCGTTGCGCACTGCGGAAAGCGTCATAAGCGCAGTGGTCCGGTCCGACGCTCGTTCCGCGCATGCCCACAGCAGGGCATCGGTGAAGGCCCGGGCGCGCGCCACGGCCCCTTGCACGGTGGCGTCAATGAGCATCGGACTCACTCGGCGAGTCAAGGTGGACAGGCCGATCTTCAGTTCGGTCAGCTTCTCCAAAACCCGTGCCACCTGAGGGGTGGGTTCGCTCCGCACGGTCCACTTTGCCGCCTTGGCCAAGACCTGCAGGGTGGTGGCGGCGAGTTCCGCTGATCGAACGTCGGCGTTCCCAGACGTCCTCGGGCTGCGCGGCCAGGAATCAAGAACCAACCCTTCGGTGTCCGACGGTTCGTCGGGATCGAGCGCAGAGAGGATCGCGCGCCCGCCATCGAAGACCACGGCATCGTCCAGCCGGGACAGGACGGCATCGTCCGCCGCCTGAAGCAGCGCATCGAGCGCGTTGTCGCTGTCGGAGTAGCTCACCGTCCACCTCCGTCGGTCAGCCCCAGAAGAGTCTTGAGCCGTGCCCTGGCCCGGCTCCGGTTCTTTCGTACAGCCTCGTCGGTCATGCCCAGCTCAGCGGCGATCTCGCTGTCCGTGAAGCCGTCCAGGCTCCAGGCCAGCACCTGACGCTGAGCCGGTGGCAGCGCACTCAGCGCTGCGTAGACCCGCTGTTCTTCTTCTTGAAGTTCCACGGCCTGCAACGGACATACCCCTCCCGGTGAATCCGGTGGCTCACCGGTGAGCTCCTCGCGGCGGACCGGCTGACGCAGATACAGGCGGAAGGCGACGCGACGCAGCCATGCTGCCGGATGCGTGATCTGCTCCCAACACGGCAGCGCCTCTGTGAAGGCGGCCTGGACCGCCTCCGCCGCCTCGTGGACGCTGGCGCCCTGCCGCATCAGGTGCCGGATCAACCGGGTCAGGTGCTGCTCGTAGTAGAGGGCGAAGTCCACGCACGTGACGGTGCCATGTCCGCTCGGGTCCGATGCCGAGAAGCCTCCTTCCGGACGGGAGGCCACCTCTGCCCGCGGGGGTGGAACCGTACGCGACGCCTCGCGCATGGTCCGTTGCGCTGTGCCCAGCGGGCGAGCAGGAGGCTCACGGTCAGCCATGGCCCCCACCTTCGCTTGCACCCAGCTCGATCCTCAGTTCTTCCCCGGCCCGCCGTTCGGTGAGTACGCTCCCCGCTGGCAACGCGCGGACACGCTCACTGGTGCCCTGCTGACGCAGGCGGACCAGCTGGACCTGGGTGCGGCTGCTGATCCACCGGTACAGCAGTTGCGCGACCAACAGGAGCCCGAGGCTCCCACAGCCGATAGCCGTCTCCGGCAAGACATCCTCCTCGCTGCCGCGCGGTGCGAATGCGCCGCGGATGTCAGTAAGTGCAGCGGGTGGGTCCGTACGTGACATCTGAGGGATGTGGCGTGTGTCACTCGGCCTGCGGTCAGGGGCTCCGCGGCGGCGCGGACCGCAGCCGCTTCCTGGGGAATCCGCCGTTCGCGGGCGACGGTGCGCACAGCTCGCCGCCGAGATGAAGGAGTTCGAGGGCCGCATCAAGTTCACCTGCCTCGACAATTTCGGCGAGGGTGATGGTGGCGCTGGACCACGCCAAACACCAGGTCGGGCCGGTATTCCTCCACGCGGGCGTTCGTATGCGCATCGCGAGCGACGTGTTCGCCGAAACCTGTTTGCCGTGAGGCGCTTGGCGCGTCCGTCACCGTCGGCCCTGGTCAGCGTCGCACCCCTGGCCGGTCGTCCGCCCAGTGAGTGTGGTGTCGAGGAACGCGGGTTGTCAGTCGGGGGCCGTAGCCTGTTGTGCGTCGCAAGACGCCCTTCACACGACGAGAAGGGAGACCTGGGGCTGCGCGGTCTTTGCTTGGCGGCTGCCGCGCCCCCGGGCCTCCCCTTCGTCTGTCGTCGGGCCCGCCCGCTGTGTAGAGAGGAGAACCCTTGACCCAGACCGAAGGTACCCCAAGCCTCGGACATCGCCCCAGGCGCGCACTCGGTTGGCTCACGACGATCACCGTTTTGGTGTCCGTCGTGGCTGTCGTCGTCCTGGCGCTGACCGGGCACACCCAGGAAGCGGCGACCGTCGGAGTCATCGGAGGCGCCCTGAGCGCCGCCGGCGGCATCCGCATCAGCATTCACATTCGCCGTTAGCCGCGCTCCTGATCCGAACACTGCGCGAGCTCGGGGCAGTCATCCATGGTGGCTGCCCCTTCGGCTTGGCCGCTTCCTTACGCGCGCGTGCGCGTGGACCTGCGCAAGTTGCGCAACAACTGGTTCTTACGCCCGGGTTTGTCCGTTCCGGGGTCAGGCTGCTCCTCCTTCGCGCGCGTACGCGTAGAGGGAGCTCAAAACGCTCATAATCGGGCAGTTGTGCGCACGGCGGGTCTATGGGTGGGCGACGATCCGGGCGATCACTCCCCGGCGCATCACCGAGAGCACTGACTCCATCCTCTGGACGATGTTCCACATGTCGTCCGGCTCGCCCAGGATCGGGTGTACTCGCTGCTCGGCAGCGTCCAGCTCGTCTCGGCGACCGTGCTGCTGGAGGTAGGTCTCCAGGTGTTCCAGCGCAGTTTCGAGCGGAGTGCACATCTCGGTGACCCGGTCCAGGGCCTGGCGTAGGTCCGCGTCCACCTCGGCGGCGGGGGCCGTCTCGGTCAGGGCGCGCACGAGCTGGCCGACGTGAGTCAGCATCTGCATCCGGTGGGCGAGCGGGGGCAGCCGGGCGTCCGTGGCATACCAGGCCGCCTGCATGGCATCGACGGCGCGGGCCAGGTCGCCGGCTATCCGGCGCTCGGCCGGGGTCGGCGGCTTGATCGACCCCATCCGCGTCCATCGCGCCGCGTCCACCGCGTCGTACGCGGCCCGCCGGCGCAGCTCCCATGCATCCGGTGGCGGGCGGGTGCTGGAACCGTCGCCGGGTTCGTAGGACTCCATGCCCGGACCGTACGGCAGCCGACCTCCTCAGCGAGTCGAGGGGAGGCAATCGTGATGAGGAGACTGAAGCATGAGCACCGAGATCAGCGACCAGCTCATCCACGACACCATCGACCTCACCCGCGCCATCGTGGCGGGCGACCGCCAGCCCGGCGACGCGGAACGGCTCATCCGCCACGGGTACCTGATCGCTCACCAGTGGAGCAGCGACTGGCGGTCCCGGCAGCGCAGCCCGAAGTGCGGCGACCCCGCCGCCATCGCGCTCATGCACCGAGTCGGCCTCGCAGCCGTCGTCACCCACGCCGGCGGGCTGCGGGCCGCGCTGCGCGAGCGCCCTGGGATGGACCCGGAGCTGTACCTGCGCAGCTTGCGTCTGGGTGTCCTCCCGGCCTGGCCCCTTCCCGACGACGGGGACACCGAGGTCGTCGTCTACAGCCTGCGGATGCCGGGTGTCGCGCCCCTGTGGTCCGCCGTCGCCAGCTACGACGATGACGAGACCGACCGCCAGATCGCGCGTCTCCGTCGGGGTTCGCGGTGGGTCTCGGCCCGGTCCCTGGGGGACTGACCCGTCCGGCCCTTGGTCTTAGGGGCGCGGGGATGCGGACGCAGCCTGCTCGCCCGCGTCCCCCGTACTGCACAGGTCGTTGATCGGGCCCCGGTTGGAGGTATTGGGTCCAACGGGTCCAACCGGGGATGAGATGCGTTTTCCGTAGGCGGCGGTCAGCGCTTCCTCGGTGACGGCTCGCTGATCGGCAAGCCGGAGCGTGTGGGCTGCTGTTCGTCGGCCAGGTGCCGGGCGTGGTCGTACGTGTTGGCGTCGGCGGCGTGCATCCAGTGAAGTACCCGCCGGATCGCGTCCGCCTTGTCGTACTCCGGCATCCGGGTCTTGGACCGCAGGCGCTGCAGATGCCGTTCGCTGCCCAGCTGGTCGCGGACGTGGGCCAGGGGCTTGCCGTCCAGCGCCCGGCCGGTGCGGGTGAGCGCGACCGGCACCTGGCCGAGCGCGCCGGGCAGCGCGGCCGCGGCGCCGGTCATCGCCGTACGCGCTTGGGACAGCGCGTACGCGAGCTTGGGGACGTACCCCTCCTCGATGCCCAGCTGCGCCCGCACGGTGTCGGCGGCCTGGTCGAAGGCCGCCTCGTCGACGCCGACCAGGAGCCTTTCGTCGATGCGGCGCCGCACCTCGCCCAGCGTGTGGGTGCAGGCACTGGTGAAGGTGTCGGCGAGGTCCTCCAGGCCGTCGAGGGAGGCCGCGAGGTCGGCGGGCGTGTCCCCGGGGGCCTCCCAGTGCTGGCAGACGGCGTTGTACAGGGTCCGCTCCGCCTGCCACACGGCGGCCGCAGGCGTCTTGTCGACGGCCGGGAACGCGGGCTGGAGGTCGCGCCCGGAGGCGCGGGCACTGAACCGCTTTTCCGGCACCGGCCCCAGCAGGTTCGCCGTCACCGGGCGCTCCAGCGGGGCCTGCGCCGGGTCCGGGCGCTCCTCTCCGGGCTGGGGCATCGTCTGGCCCGCCACCCGGCACCACTCCCCGGGCGGGAACAGGGCCGTCTCCGCACGGCGCTCCGCAGACGTGTCGCCCGCCCCGCCGAAGCCGTTCGGTACCGCCTCGACGGCGCCGGAGGCGTGCGCGGTCCGCCCGGCCCACTCGCGCAGCTCGTACAGCAGCGACGTTGCCTGGTCGGCGGCCTTGTGGACCGGGTTGCGCGGCGTCTCCCCGAGCTTGGGCCATTCCGGGATCACCTTGCCGTACTCCTTGGCGAGGTTCTCGAAGGCGATCAGGTGCATCCATGCCGCGTGCAACTGGCGGGCCATCATCACCGCGACGGTGGCGGGCACCTCGGCCGGCGGGTGCTGGGAGGCTTTGGGCATCTCCAGTTCGCGGGCGGCGTCGGTGTACGCGCGGCTGGGATTCTGGTCCTGAACGGCCCGGGCCTTTTGCTTGCGAGCGCGGTCGCGTGTCATCACAAGTCCTGTCTTGGCGGGGTCCACGCACCCCGCCAGCAGGAGGAAGGCGGCCGTCGGCCGCGGAAAGGACATGCCAGTGCTGGGGGGTTCCGCACGATTCCGCGAACCTTGGCCCCGGCGGCTCGCCGTGGCGTGGCACGGCGGCGGAACGGGCACGGGCAGGTGCGCAGCCCCCGGGCGGGCCGGGAACTCTGCCGCTGCGAAGCAGCGTAGTGGCGTTGCCCGGCAGCGGGCCGGGAAACGCCCGGACACTTGCGAAGACGACCGACGGACGGACTGGCGTCGTCGCCCGGTACCGCCCGTATCTGCTGGGACTGCCGCGCCGGTGGCCGCTGGTGGCCTTCGCCGGCCCCCAGGCCCCCGCTGGCCCCGATGCCCTGCAGCGCGAACCGGTATCGCCTTGGCGGGGCGCCGTCCGCGCTGCAGAACACCGGGGACATGCCCTCCGGCGCACCGCCGTGGGCCCGCCGGAGGGAAGGAGGAGACCGGTCAGGTAGCGGGCCGGACCGGTACCGCAGGAGTCAGACCGTCGATCCCGTCGATGTCCTCGCCGGGTGATAGGTACTCCTTCAGGGCCCGGTCCCGCCACCGCCGCGCGCCGTCCGTGAAGGACGCGTCGCGGCGGTTGGTGGCCATGTGGGTGAGGGTGAGGCCGATGACCCAGTCGTCGACCTGGTGGTGCTTCTCCAAGGCGTCCAGTGCCTTGCGCATCCGCAGCCGTTCGTCTCCCTCGGCGGCCAGGCGCTTCGCGTTGAGGGCGTCCATGACGCAGATCTGCCCGACGCGCAGGAAGTCGCGGTACTTCTGCCCGCCGGCCTCGATGCGGGCGCCGGCCTGCTCGGTGGTGAGCGCGCCGCCGCTGCGCGCGGCGAGCGCGATGGCCAGGTCGGCCGTCTCCTGGCGGCGCTTCTCGTCGTAGCGGAGGGTGCTCTCGGCGTACGGCTCGTCGGGGTGGCGGTCCATCAGCTCGCGGCCCTCCTGCGTCCAGTCGTAGTTCCAGGCGTCCGGGTGGCGCGGCCCCCACGTCTCGGCGAACGGGAACGGGCCGCCGGTGCCGACGCGCAGCAGGGTGGCGGCGATGCCTGCCGAGCCGCGGCCGCCGACGATCCAGCCGAGCATCATCCAGCCGCCTGTCTCGGACCAGACCCGCAGGTCGTAGATCGGCGGGTGCTTCTCGCCCTGGAACCAGGTCGGCTCCGGCGTCGGCTCGGTCGAGGCCGGACGCCCCTTCGGCCAGGTGTCGAACGGCAGGCGCGGCACCTCGGGCCGGTCCGGATCGGCGTCGGCCCGGTGGACGCGGGCGGGCAGGGTGCCCAGGTCGGTGGTGGAGTGCTGCCAGACCTCGGCGCGCAGGTCGCCGCAGTCCCCGCCCGCCGGGCGGGCGGGGGCGCCCAGCCGGTGGGCGACCGCCGTGTCGGCCAGGAGGACGGCCTTGTCGAGGCGGTCGCTCCAGGCCCGCGTCCACCAGCTCGGTGCGGTGCCGGTGTGGTCCTCGCCCACGATGCCGTCCGGCACGTTGTAGACCCGCACCTCGTACGGCAGGTCCGGGCTGGGGCACACCGGATCGAGGGCGTGGGGGAAGTCGCCGGGCTTCTCCACCGACCAGCCGTTGTGGGCGTAGCGCCAGAACGGCTGGTCGTTCGAGCACCAGACGAGCGGCCACAGGGCGGCGACCTCCACCCGGCCGTCGTCCAGGCGGTGCGGCACGGGCACCCGCGTGCCCTTGGCCACTACCCCGACGTCGCCTCGTACCTCGCGGATGACGACGCCGTCGGCGGCCGGCTCGGCGACGCCCCACCGCACGCCGCCCTCACGCTGGACCATCGAGTGCCGGGCGTCCTCATCCCAGAGCACCGTCACCGGTACGACGCCGCGCTCGGCGACGACGGCGGACAGCGCGGAGACCATCAGGTCGTCCCAGTCCGGGGCGGCGGGGTCGGGGGAGGCGCTGCGCAGCGCCTCGGTGTACTTCGCGCCCTCGCGGGCGGCGGCGCGGGCCTTGCGGGCCGCGGTGCTCTGCTTCTTCGGCGACATGCGTACTCCAGACCCAGCGGACTCCCACGCTCCCGCCGGCCGTGTGTACGTCGGGGCCGATCCAGGACAGAGCAGTGCTGACCTCGCGGGCCCCGAGAGACCTTGACCGACGGTGTCCCGGGCGGCGTGGGCGCCGGGACGGCGGTGGACGGCAGTACGCGTCTAGCCGTACGAGAACGGTAGCGCCCGCCGGTGACAGGGCGCCAGAAAACCAGAGCGGCCCCGCGGACCTGTCCGCGGGGCCGCTGGTGACGGCGAGGGGCAGCGGGCCGGGTGAGCTTGAGTGACTCCATGCGCCGGCCGTAGCGGCAGGCCCGGCACTGGAAACTCACTTCGCGACCACCAGCAGCTCGCCCGCGTCGTCCGGAGTCGTCACCAGTCCCGAGAACGCGCCAGGTGTCACCCGAAGGCAGCGGCTACCAAAAGACGGCCAAAGAGTGGCTGGTGAGGCAGGTGTGACGCTGTCGGCAATCACCATCGGATCTGATTGGATCCGCGCCGCCGACGGGGCCCGCGCGGCCTCCGCCCGGCGGCACGACCAGCCCCGCAGCATGCGCTTCGCCTTCGCGGCCAGAGCGCACTCGCTGATAACAAGCCCAAGGCAGCCGGGCGACAACATGCCCGGTGGCCACGCTTGAGGTGGACGCAAGAAGCGTGAGACGGGAGACTCGGTGACCGCCGGGCCGTGCTGGCGGTCACCGATGCCTCACCTGGTGGCGGTCACGCGCCATCGCGACCGCCGTTTCCCCTTCACCGCTTTGGTTGGAGTCAGCAGCAATACCGGGGTGGCCCGACTCTGAGCTGAGTTCGCGCCGTGGGCTCAATGATGGGGAGGGCTTCCGTAATCTTCCAGGCGACAGGTCTGGACGGAAGTCGAGCCAACTTTTCTCGGCCCCGCATCACCGCAGGTCAGGATGATCTGTAGGCGACAGGATCTCGATACGTCCCAACTTTGGTAACTGAGACGGGACGTGAGCCAATCCTTGGCGGGCTCCCTACGGCGGGCCGCTCCTGGGACGCTTATGCACGCGGGCCGCAGGTGTAGGCACGGGTGACGCCAACACCCCCGACGACCTCGTCCCGCACGATCCTCCGACCGCGCTGCAGGCGACGCCATGCGCCTGGCGGTCAGGGTTCGTTGGAGTCAGCAGCAGCCAGGCGGCGACCCAGGCCACGGTCGCCGCCTGGCCAGACCAGGGGAGACCCTTATGCGCACATTCGACGATGCTTTGCCCTCGGCCCCCGCGGCGCCCCGCTTCGGCATGGCGCACGCCCTCGTCATCGTGGCGTTCCTCGCCGCAGCCGTCATCCTTCACCTCGCCGCCAGCATGACGGTGCGCGACGTCACCTTGCTTCTCGCGGCCGCCGGCGGCGTCGGCGTGGCTGTCCTGCTGGCCGCGAACACCCGCGGCGGGCGGCGCGGCGGCCGGAGGCTGCTGCAGCGGCTGCTCAACGCCATCCTGGCCCCCGGCACCGACCGCTGAGGCCGCGCCATGGGCCGCCCCGAAGCCCCGGTCGACTACACCGTGCCCGAGCTCGGCGATCTCGCCGCGTACCTGCGGGTCCTGCGCGCTGCAGTGGGACTGACGTACGCCGCACTCGCTGAGATCACCAACTACTCGGCGGCGACCCTCAAGCGGGCCGCCGCCGGTAAGACCCTGCCCGCGTACCACACCGCCCTCGCCTACGCGGTGGCCTGTGAAGGTCCGGCCGACGAAACCGCCGACCTCCACCACCGTGCCGAGCGGGTCCTGGCCGAACGCTTCTGGGAAGGCCGCCGGACCACGGTGAGGCCCGCACCGCAGTTCGCCCGCGATCCCGCCGACCTTAGCGGCGCCCTGCGCGACGCCTACCGGCAAGCAGGACGTCCCCCGCTGCGCATGATGGAAGCCCGCGCCCGCGAAGGGCTGCTTCCGCGCAGCTCCGCCCATGCCATCGTCAATGGCCGGGCCCTGCCGACGGACATCCGGCAGTACCTTGCGTTTCTGGGTGCGTGCGGCATTAACGACCTGGCGTTTCTTCCATGGTTCGCTGCCTGGCTCAGAGTCCGCGACAACCCCCGCTTCGACCGCTACCGGGTCCTTCGCTCGACTCACCCGACGGCCGCCGAGCGGTTGTTCATCGAATGGCTGGACGTCTTCGCTCCGGCCGCATCGCTCGGCAGCCCACTCCGCGGCGAAGTGCGGGTGAGGCGGGAGGAGCCCTGCGTGGTGTGGTCACGTACCGGCGCCTCCCGTACGGGAACCGCTGCCTGACCGAGGACCTGCCGGATGCCGGTGCGGCCGATCTCCGGGAGTGCTGCCCGCACCGTCTGGCCCGCGTCGACGGCGTGAGAGGTGAGACGCCTGCGACAGGACGCGGCCCCGTCCCACGCGAGGACGGGGCCGCGTTCCGCGTTCGGGTGCGTCAGGCTGCGGCCTCCGCAGAGCCCGCGCTCGCAGCGTTCTCGCTGTTGCGTGCCTCGGGTACGGCCGCGGCCGCCGGCCCACGGGGCGTCAGCTCGGCCCGCACCTTGTCGATGTGCGCCTGCAGTTCGTCGAGGTAGCGGTGGGCGGCCGCGGCGTCCTTCTTGGCCAGGCGCCGCACCCAGCGCGACGGCACGGCCTTTTCCGCCTGGGCGGCGAAGTCGACCGGTTCGTCGTCCTCCCGTTCGTTCTCGTCGAGGGATTCCAGGTATGCCCGCACGTGGCTGACGACCTGTTTCGCGTCGAAGCCACCCTCCGGCAGGGCTTCGACCGCTCCCTTGAGGACCTTCGCGGTCACCTCGACCCCGTCGACCTCGACCAGGGTCCGGTACACCAGCACCGCCGCGTCGACGTCCCAGGCGTCGGCGACCGGCACCAGCTCCCACACCTGGGCCTGGTTCAGGGCCCGCAGCGCTTTCTCGGCCTTGGCCCCCAGCGGGGGCGCCTGCCGCGAGGTGGCTCCAATTGGAGCCACCTCGCCCGAGAGCTGCTCGAAGACGGCTTCGGCGATCTTCCAGGTCCGGATCAGCTTGTTGGCGTACGCCTTGCGCATCCGCCAGTGCTTCCAGACGAACTCGTCGAAGGACTCGGCCTCGGCCCGGTAGAGCCGGCCCTCCCGGATGTTCTCCAGCGCCTTGCCCGCCAGCCAGAACGCCCACTGCAGGGTGTCGACCGCGGCCTTGCACTGGGCCAGCAGCCCCTGCTCGTCCGAGGTCAGGGTCGTCGGCTGCTCGGACAGCGGCCGGCGCAGCGGCTTGAGCGCCTTGGCCATGTCCACGGCGCTCTTGTACTCGAACCGCTCCTGCGCGGAGGCGCCCCGCTGCCGGCCCATCAGATCAGTCCTTCCACGCCCAGGGCGAGCTTGTAGAAATCTTCGCGGGCCCGCAGCGCGGTCCCGCTCTCCGGGTACTGGATGACCGTCAGCCCGCGCTCCGGCGCCTGCGCGTGCAGCTTGTAGCGGCGGACGGGCTGGGACATGTACGGGTAGCCCCGCTTCTCGCACCACTCCTGCATCTCCCGCAGGTCCGCCTTGGTGCGGTCCGTGCCGGAGTCCCAGTTGTTGATGACCATGCGGAACGGGATGCCCCGGGGCCGCAGCAGCCGCTCGACGGTGTACTCCGCCGGGTCGTGGGTGAGGGTCTCCACGGGCACGATCGGCACCAGGGCGAGGTCGGTGAGCTCCAGGACCTCGCGCATCGCCTCGGCGGCCGGGCCGGTGCCGAGCGGATCGACGGCGTCGATCTCGGCGTCCGGATCGATGTCGGCGAAGCCGGGGGTGTCGACGACGATCCGCAGCACGTCGGGATCTGCGGCGAGCTGGGTGAGCTCGCCCACCTTGCCGCGGGTGACGACGTAGTCGAACGGGAGCCGGTCCTCGGGAACCTTGCGCGCCCACTTCTCCAGTGAGCCCTGCAGGTCGATGCCGGCCGCGACGACCGGGCACGGTCCCTCCGGGGTGGGAGGCGGGTTGTTCTCGCCCATCACGGCGGCGACGTTGACGGCGTCGGTGGACTTCCCGGCGCCGCCCTTCTGCTGGAAGAAGGTGATGACTTTGGCGCGGCGGCGGCCGGCCTCGGCCGCGGCGTGCTTATCGGGGGCCATAGGGCACTCTCCTCCGTGGGCTTCCCCTAGTTGGGTACTCGGACGGAACAAATGTTGCCAGAGTGAAAGCGGTGCTCGTGACCACCGTGCCGCCGCCAGGCTCCGGAGCCTGGGCCGCTCAGGGAGCGGCCCAGGCGGGTGTCCCGCCCCGTGGGACAGGACACTCCCGTCTCACCGGTGACGGAGCCACCAGAGGATGCTGGTGACTAGTGCGCCGCCCGCAGCCGTCGTCATCCCGCGCACGAAGCCGTGGCCGGCGGTACGGGCGAGGGACCGCAGAAGGCGGTCACGTCGGTGCGCGCGAAGGCAGGAGGCCCGGGGCCCCGCTAAGCCCCGGCGGCCTGGGTGCGACGGTTCCTTCGGATGGCCCGTAGGGTCAAATGTGATGCTGATGGTTCCTCCCCGGTGTGGAGCTGTCGGTCGGTTCGATGAGGCGGCTCCCTGCGCCAACAGGGGGCCGCCGCCCTCTCTGGGGCAGCGGCCGTCGCCGCAGCCGAACCCCGCGAGGCGCTGGGTGAGTCCGGCTTTCTCGTTCCAGTCTGTGGGCTCATTCGACCTGTTGGTCACCCGGGTTTGCGCTGGTCAGCGCCATTTCTTTGATTGCCCAAGCTGGTCACAGCCAGGTTTCTGCGGGCCAAGAGTTGTCATCGATAGACTCTTGTGGTCAGAGACCAGGGGAGGGTGCGATGGCGCAGGTCTTGCGAATGCCGAGCGAGTGGGAGTTGCCAGAGAGCCCGCAACGGCAATTCGTCGAGGAGTTGTTCGCCTACTACAGGGAAGCTGGGCGTCCCACGTTGCGGAGCATCGCCGACGACATCGCCGAAGATCCCGAGTTCGACGCCTTCACGGCCAGCCGAGAGACCATCCGCAAGATGTTGCGGGGCAAGACCATCCCGGTGAGCTGGGCAGTGGTCGACGCCGTTCTGACAGTGCTGTGCGCACGAGCCGGCATCGATCCGAACCATCCACGCTGGGCAGGTGGTTTCGCCGAGGAGCCGGTCACGCATCGGCAGAACCTGCGGAACCGGTGGAACGAGGCGCTGGACGCTCCGCCCCTCTCCCCCGCCCCGCCCTCCGGCTGGGGCCGGCCGCCTTCCCCTGCGGCAGGCCACGACGAACCGCCCTTCTAGGCCGGGACACAACCTTCTCAGGCTTGGCTGAGTGCGGGCAGATGCGGGCCGCGCCACGACGGGGCATGGCAGCTGTCAGGTCATTCGTTTCACGACGAGAGCGCTCGACGCAGGTGTTGGGCCCAACAGGTCCGATACCGTCGGTGCTGCACTTTCCAGCACGAGGGCCACGAAGGCCCAGCAGGCTAGGAGCAGCGCATGGCCATCACCGTCCTAAGCCCTTTGCCCGCGACCGCCGAGCGGCTGGACGTCGTCCGCACGTGGCGCATCGACGACCTGATCGACGTGCTGGGACGGGACAAGGAGGTCGTCGAGGCCGCGCTCGCCACGCTCGACTACAACAGCGATCTGCGTGCCCAGCTCTTCGTCCCGCCCGCGCTCGGCGATGTGCCTGCCCCCTTCGTCGGCCGGCACCGCACGTACGTGTGCGTGAACCAGAAGGGCGGCGCGGGCAAGACGACCACCGCGCTGGAACTGGCCGCAGCCTGGGTAGCGATGGGGTACACGGTCCGCGTCATCGACGCCGACCCCCAAGACGCGTCCCTTTCGGGTGAGTGGATGCTGCCCAGCTTCGACGGCATCGCCGAGCATGAGCGCTACAGCCTCACCGACGTTCTCTTCGGCAGGCAGCCGCTGGACGAGGCGACGTACGAGACGACCGTGCAGAACCTGTACGTCGTGCCGAGCGGTCCGCACCTGAGCACCGTGGAGTACGACCCGAAGGCTGGCCGGGACGGCAGCCTGCGCGTCGCGATCCGCAAGTCCAAGGCGCCGGTGGACATCACCGTCATCGACGCGCCCCCCTCCTTGGGGAAGCTGTCCATCAACGGGTTGGTGGCGGCGGACCGGGTCATCGTGCCGCTCAAGGTCGGCGCGCTCGACCGGAAGGCGCTGAACGATCTGCGGGAAACGATCCGGACGGTGCAGGACGATGCCAACCCCGCCTTGGTCGTCGACGCGGCAGTGATGACGTCGTGGGACAAGAGCAATTACGCCGGGCTCGTCGGTGCCTCACTGCGCCGGGACTTTCCCGAGGCGATCATTGCCCCGGCTCGCCGTAACGTCCAGGTCGCTGCGGCCGCCGACTACGGACTGCCGGTGCGCGCCCTCGATGCCAAGGCCACGACGAGCAGCGATTACGACCAGCTGGCCCGTCTCCTCCTGCCCGTGAAGGGAACAGCAGCATGAGCCCCAAGCCCTTCGGCGGCGGTGCCGACGGCACCAGCGGCCAGTCCGGCGGCGGCGCGCAGGCCACCGCCGGCAGCAGCATCCTCGGCAAGCTGATCGGCAGCCAGCAGGCCGCCGGCGGGAAGACCAAGGTGCCCGCCTACGTGAACAACGAGCTGCTGGACCGGTTGCGCAACACGATCGTCGGGCTCCAGCGCGACCCGGATGTGCAGATGCCACCGCTCTCGTTGTCCGCGTTCGTCGAGGCCGCGATCGAAGCCGCCGTCGAAGAGGCGGAGGAACAGCACAACGGCGGCCGCCCCTACCCGCCCCGGCCGCACGCGAAGTTGAAGACAGGCCCGCCCGTCGGCTGACGGCCAGGAACGCGCGCGGCCCGGCAGCAGCCCGGCCGGAAGCCGCCGCGGCGTGGGCTGGCCGACGGCGCGAATCCAAAGACCGCGTGGGATGTGTACAGCGGGCCCCCGAACAGGCCGAAGGCTGCCAGGAGTGTTAGGGCTAACAGGCCCAATCGCAGGGTCCGGGCCGTGCGACCGTCCGGACAATGGCTACCGTGCGGGGCGTGATGACACGACGCGACGTGCTCGATGAGGTGCCCGAGCTCAAGGAGGCGGTCGACGCCGTATGCGAGCAGGCGCCGTCCGAGGCCCGTCGGCGCCAGATCCGCGCGCACGCCCGCGAACTCGTCCGTGCGCTGCACCACCCCGATCATCCGCTGACGGTCACCGACGACCTGGCCGACGTCCTCGACCTGCCTTCGCTGCGGACGTACGAGCGCCTGGCGCTCGCCGGCGAACTGCGCGACCGCGGCGCCGTCCGCCCGACGGCCGAGGCGACGGCCATGGTGCGCTCCGGCGTCATGGTGCTGCTCCAGCGCGAGCTGGGCCTGGAGGTCCATCACCTGCGGGTGCTCAAGCAATTGCCCCGCAAGGAGCCCGTCGACGTCGCCCGCCGCGAGCGGCTGCGCGCCAGTCTGCAGACCGTCGCCGACTACATCGGACGTCAGACGAAATGGGCCGTCGAGGGGGGCCTGCTCACCCAGGGCTTCCCGCGCTGGGTGCGGATGCTGGCCATGAGCAGCGTCGTCCTGGACACCGGAGCCCGCGTCGGTGAGCTGTGCGCCGTCCGCCTGGAGGACCTCTCCCCCACCCTGACCGAGATCCGCATCGTGCGCCGGCCGCAGAACGCCAGCCGCACCGCCCCGGCCTCCGTCGAGGTCTATCCGCTGCGCCGCGCCACCCGCGCCGCCCTGCAGCGGTGGCTGCTGGTCCGCCGCCTGCTGATGATCAGCGTCACCGGCGGCGCGGACTGGCTGTGGGTGTCCGTACGCACCAACCACGGCGGCGACGAGAAGACCGGCTCCCTCAGCCGGCCCCCCGGAGCCGCCCTGCAGCCCCGCGGCGCCGGCCGGGCCCACGCCGCGGCGGTCGACAAGGTGAACACCGAGCTGGCGGGCGAGCCCGGCTGGACGCCGCTGCCCGAGCGGATGGAGCAGCTGCGCCGCGGCGTCGCCGCCCCCGAGCTCTACCTCGTACCGCCCCGCCCGGACGCCGAGAAGGCAGCCGCGTACATGGAGCGCCTGGAACAGGCTGGACGCCGGCTGGCCGCGCTGCCCGACGCCCGCGCCACCGCGACCACCGGCCGGGCCGCCCGCGACGAGGCCCGTCACGTTCTGCGCGAGGCGTGGCGCATGGGCATCGAACACCAGGTACAGCTCGCCGCGCTCGCCGACGCCGGCCTGCTCGCCCTGGACCTCCCGCGCGCCGGATGGGAGCCGGAACTGCTGCGCGCTGTCGACCGCGCCGGACGCCTCACCCCGCTGTGAGCCGTCCGGCGGACGGGATGTGCCTCTTACCGGGGGAGCCTGCACAGGGTTCTTGAACCCGGCCGAGGCCGGACTGTGAGCAGTCCGGCCTCGGTTTTCTGTGTGGCTCTGGCTCAGGTGCCGCCGCCCGTCCTCCGGATGATCAAGCGTGCGATCATCCGGCAGTGGTTGGCCACGGCCCGGCAGTGTTCACCGAGGGTCTCCGCCCGGCTGTCCGACTCAGACCCGCAAGGGGCAGCTGGGTCGGAACCGAGCGCCACAAGGCTGAGCAAGCCCAGCAATGTTGGAACCACCTGAGCCAGAGCGTGCAACATGGTGCACGGACCTCCTTATGGGAAGTGCGCTCTGACCGCCCAACCTACCGACGCAGGGCCGAGCGCACGGCCATTTCGGTGAGAAAGCGCGGGGGCTCGGCCTGGCGGCAGGAGCGGACCCGGGGCGGGAACCGCCATCGTTGATGCGTTGAGCATGCAGGCTCCAATTGGAGCCGCTCCGTGTCCCGCGGCTTTGGGACGCGATGTTCTGAAGCTGTCGGCATCGGTGGGACGACGGGCTATGAGGGTACGCGGCAACCACGGCGTCGACGGCCAGGCCGGGCCCGTGTACTGGCCCACCGGCACCACTCTGCAGGACTGCGGCGTCGGCCGGGCCTCGATACTCCCGTCGGCTGGGAGCAGGCGCTGCTGCCGAACCTGCCGATACAAGTAAGGGCCGGACCCCGAGGAGTCCGGCCCTTCGGCATGGGGGTGAGCCAACACGCCCCACGCGGTCCCTGGTCGTCGCGGTGGTTGGAGCCAGCGGCACGTCAGGGCAACGCACTCGCGAGTGCGTTGCTGGATGGTCGCAGCGCGGCACCGGCAGGGGCAACCGAAGTGGGCCAAGATGAAATATGTCCGGGCCCGGCGACCGCCGGAACGGCCCGCTCCGGTTGGTGCTCCGGGCGTTGCGGCTGGTCAGGAACCAGCCCTCTGTCGCTCACACCTTCAGCTGTGGCCAACGCATTTGGAACTTGCCAAGTCGCCCTCTTGCCAGCCGACGTGACAGACGTGAACTAACGGTCCGAATGCGGCACGGGGATGCGCTGAGCACTGGCACGATTCTGTCCGCCGCGGCACGGCGGAGCCAACCGCCTGCGGCCTCTTCTGGTTGGAGCCAGCCTTCGGAATGCGCCTGCCTGCACGGCGGCGCCTTGGCATTAAGGGAGTGACGATCGCATGTCTCAGAACTCGGCCGCCGAATGCGGTACCGCCCGGCCGCGTATCGATTGGGAGGAGACGGCCATCATCATCGTCGTCATCATGATGGCGGTCCTGATGACCCTGCGGGGCACACCGCTGTCCGAGACGACGGCTGTGCTCGCCAGTGCCGTCCTGCTCGCCGTGGCCGTGGTCCGCCTCGCGCGGGGACGCCTCCTTCGCCGCGCGGTGCTCCGCAGCGCGCGGCGGGTGCTGGTCTCCTGCGGCCAGGAGTAGGCAGGGCGGTGGCACGCCGACGGGGGCGCCCGCTGGCGCCGATCAAGACCCTGGACCGCCGGGTCGGCCAGCTCGCGGACGCACTGCGCCAGGCCCGCCTCCGGGTGGGCCTCTCCCGCCCGGAGCTCGCGGTGAAGGTCGGCCGTTCGGTCACGACGATTCACCGGGCGGAGGCCGGCCAGGTGCGGGTGCCCTGGCCGCTGACACGGGACATAGCCATGGCCTGCCACATGGACCTCGACACCGTGGAGAGGATGTGGCGGCAGGCGGGGCGTCCGGGGCACACCCGTCTTACGGAGGCGCCCCGCGTCAGCCTCATCCTCACCAACGCTGACCTGGCGGCCGCGTTGCGGCGGGTCTGGGAGGAAAACGGTGAGCCGTCGCTGAGGACGATGGAGGCGCGGGCGGAGGTGCGGGCCCAGGAGCGCGAGTACGCCCCGCTCTCCCGGATGTCCGCCTGGCGCCTGCGGGAGCGGAAGCAGGCCGTGACCTCGCTCAACCAGCTCTACGCCTACCTGACCGGCTGTGCAGTCCCGGAGGAAGACTTCCCGGCATGGGCCCGGGCGTGGCACCGGGCGATCCGCTCCAAAGAACCGGTGCCGTGGCGTCCTGGGGCACTGACCTCGATTGATGAGCACCGTACGATCCTGCTGAGAAGGCCCGAGACGCTGATGCTGGAAGCCGGTCTCGTGGCGGTCGACCCCTTTCCCGGGCCGGGGGCGCCCTGGGCCGCCCGGTGCCGGCCGTGCGGAAAGCTCAGCCGCTTCGTTTTCTCCGAGGTGATCGAGGGGACGTCCAGATGCCCGGCCTGCCGTCGCTACCACTCGGTGCTGGCGCGTGATCAGGAGCCGCTTGGATGACGGTCAAGGTATCGCCGCCGAGAGGTGCACGGCCCGGACATCGTGGCGGGCGGGTGGGCCGGCGGCGCGCCCGGCACTATGGAAGGCGGCCGGGATAGCACTGAGATGCGCCACCTTCCGATCTCCCGGTCGAGCCCGCGTCGGCCCCCGCCCCGTCGAACAGACCCGCAGCGGGCCTCAGCGGAATCTTGTAACCAAGCTCGGCGGCCGGCGCCGGGCCAAGGTGGTGGTGTCCGAGCGCGACGGTTTCGCCGAGCGGCGGTGGTCCCACCGGACTAGCGTCGGAGCATGAACGGCTACTTCGCGCTGTACGAAGTCGACACCGTGGCCGTCCAGACGTTCGGTGGCCCCAGGCCCGGCGACCAAATCGGCACGGTGCACGCCGCCGAGCCCGACGCCGCCGACGGTGCACCGGGGGACGAGACGCTGTGCGGCCTGGACACCAAGGACCTGCGCAGGGTGCCTCTCGACATTCCGGCTGATCCCTTCGATACGTGGTATCCGCCCGGTGGCCACGTACGTCGCGTATGCCAGGTGTGCGACCGGCTAGCTGCCACTACTGACCTGCTCGGCTAGGCATCGGCCACCCGGCCAGAGCGCCAGTTGCCCCTATTACCCCTATCAGGCCCAGCGATGGGTGCGGGGAACCGACTGCAAACAAAACAAGGTAAGAAGACCAAGCAAAGGGGCGGCCCTCCCTCCGTACGCCGTGGGTGAGCAGTCATGCCCTCAGGGCCCCTGAGGAGCTGCTGGGGAATTTTGAGGCTCTGACGGTGGCTCTTGTGTCCCGGACTCTGCTGTTCCTGGCGCGTCCGCCTTTCGGTATTCAATGATGGCTTGGACTTTCTTTTCTGCGTCAGGAAGTTCTCTTACTACAGCTATGAATTCTTCCTGGAGTTTTCGGCCGCTTCTGTCCTGGGCCCAGGCTCGGGCCTGGGCCAGGATGGGAGGGGTCATGATGATCACTGCGGCACCAAGCAGGACCGCCCACCACGGTGCCCCGCTGAGCAGGGCTCCGGCTCCTGTGGCAAGGGAAGACGGGATGGTGGGCAGGTTCATGCGCACGGTTGTGCCTTTCCGGCAGGGAGCAGCACAGCGCCCCCCCCGTCCTGGTGCGCCGGCTGTGGCCGGGGGCGAGGGGTGAGGTGTGTCTGCCGGAGGCAGGAGATGCTGCAGCGAGTCCCGAGCGGACTTGACGCAGGAGGGGTTAAGGGGTCACCGGGAGCCGGGACCGCCAATCGGGGTCGACTCTCAAGGGGCAGGATATTTTGTGGCGGGTGATTATCCTGGTGAGCCCTAGTAGGGCTATTCGCGCGAGTCGAAATCCCGAGGATTCGGGGCAGCCTCAGTATACTACTGCATAATAAAATGCAGAGAGCTCAGCCTTTTCTTTAGGCGAGTCATCCGAGTTCCCGTTGCTCCGAATTCTTTTCGACAGTCTGTATCCGGACATGCCAGAGACGGCCAGCAGTCTGCCGTACAGCGGTAGCGTCGGGCAAGCCTTCATCGGGCAAGGGCCAGACGCGGGCCGACCTGGTGCTCGCCGAGCGCGCCGCCCTCGACCAGGGGATGACCGGACGGCGCGGCCAGGGCTTACACCCTGCGCGTAACCGCCGTCCCCGCCGTGCACCGCCAGCTCCTCGCCCGCTGCCAGGCGCTCGACAGCGGCCAGGGCGTCCTGTGTGGCCCGACGCCGGGACGAGACGGAGCCGAGATCGGCAGCCGCTGTAGCGGCCCGCCGTGAGACCGGGCTGCACCGCGCTGACCTGCGAAAAGGAACATCCGTGGAACCTATGAGACCGCCCATCGCGTGCGCGCGCGAGCCGGATTCCGCCCGTACGGTCCCCGGCGGGGCCATCATGGGCCCGGACCGTCCGCCGACCGCAGGAGACCGTGCCCGTGATCCGAACCCACCACCGACTCAAGGGCGGCGCCGCTCAGCTCGGCGTCAGCCGTGCAGAGCTGCTCGGCCCCTTCGGTGTCCGGCCCGCCGAGGACCACCAGGACGACGAGGACCAGGAGCGCGAGCCCGCCGTCGACCACGAGAGGGAGACGAGCACCTGATGACGACCGACGAGCACCGTGGCCTCGCCGGCCCGTACACCGAGTACGACGGCCTGCCCGCTCTGCACGCCACTGAGGCCCGCCTGCCGCTGCTGCACCCGTACGCCGACGCGGCCGTCGGCCGCTACGTCACGCCCGGGGGAGGGCGGCTCACCGTCCGGGAGGCTGGCGCGCACCGCCAGATCACCCTGGACCACCTCGGCTGTCCGGCCCAGCTCACCGAGGAGAAGAACGCCGTCTTCCGGCGGCTGGGCCTGGCCGCCGAGGGGCACTGCCTGCACGCCGGGTGCCGACACCGCGCCGCCGACGCCGGGGCAGTGTTCCGGTCCTTCCAGTTGCGCGCCGGCAGCATCGGTCTCACGGTCTTCGTGCGGGCCGCGCTCGCCGTCGAACTCGGCGACTACAGCCCCGTGGACCGGCTCCTGCAGGAGGCTGAGGCGCTGGCCGGTCCCGTACGGACGGCAAGCGGAACGAAGGGGCAGGCCGACGCCGGTTAGGGGCATTGGACCCAACAGGTCTGACCAGGGTGGCGCTACGCCGCAGGGGCCCGGCTCGTTAGGGGAGCGGCACCCATTTCCGGACCGGAAGAGCTGATCATGACCGACACGATGGTGGAGTCCGCCACCACTCACCGGCAGCAGGACGAAGCCGCTCGGGCTCTGCTCGATGCGCTGCACGACGGCATCCAGTGCAACCTGCCCGCGGTGAGCTGGACCGTGACGTACGGCGGCGTCCTGATGGCGGAGATCCGCAAGCAGGACCACTTCCGTGAGGACTTCCGTCTGTGGGCCGAGCACCTGAAGGCCGAGATCGAGGACCTGTCCAGGGACGGACAGACGGTGTTGCGGGCCATCACCGAGACCGGTGTCCCGGGCAAGGGGCGGCGGGTGCGGATCATTGTGATCGCCAAGTTCTACGAATAGCCCCGCCCGTTACGGGGCCGGCCCGCGCCCGGTCAGCCCTGTTGGACCCAATAGGCCCAACCCGGCGGCCTGGCCGAATGCTCGGACGGCACGGGCCGGGCGGCGGGAGGCCCTGCCGCTCCCCTGTTCGTCGCACGAGGGCGGCCGTACGGTCCGCTCATGGGTGACAGTGGTCCCGAGGGCCCGTGCTGCTGGTGGTGCGGCCGGCCGCTCGGCGAGGGC
>NZ_JBEZAN010000026.1:0-80651 GCF_040646595.1 Streptomyces sp. NPDC045470 | reverse complement strand
AACGCCCGGTTACATTTCGAACCCGGAAGCTAAGCCTTTCAGCGCCGATGGTACTGCAGGGGGGACCCTGTGGGAGAGTAGGACGCCGCCGAACTCCTTTTGGAAGTGGGAAGCCCCGCACCGTATGGTGCGGGGCTTTCTGCGTTGTGCGTCCGGGCCCAGGCCGGCGCAGGCCCGAAGGTACCCGGCCGGCTGTGGCGCACCGCCCACCGGTTATGTGGGGTGTTGTCGTGCGGTATCCGGACAGGGGACCCGCGGTGTGCCGGGCCGGAGCGGCCAGGTAAGGTCAGGGGGCATCGTCGGTACGTTCCCACAGGAGGCCCCCGGGTGGAGGTCCAGGAGACGCGCGTCCAGACGGATCGTGTCCTCACCATCCCGAACATTCTGAGCATGGCTCGCCTCGTCGGCGTGCCGGTGTTCCTGTGGTTGATCCTGTGGAAGGAGTTCGGCGGCCCGGACACCAAGTACTGGGCGCTGCTGGTCCTGGCGCTGAGCGGCGTCAGTGACTACCTCGACGGCAAGCTGGCCCGCCGCTGGAACCAGATCAGCAGCCTGGGCCGGATCCTCGACCCGGCCGCCGACCGGCTGTACATCCTCTCCACCCTGGTGGGCCTGACCTGGCGCGGAATCCTTCCGCTGTGGGTCACCGCGGCCCTGCTGGCACGCGAACTGATGCTGCTGATCGCGGTCGCGGCCCTCGCCCGCCACAAGTACGGACCGCCCCAGGTGAACTTCCTGGGGAAGGCGGCTACATTCAACTTGATGTATGCCTTCCCGTTGCTGCTGCTCAGCGACGGAGAAGGCTGGCTCCACACGCTCGCTGAAATTTTCGGATGGGCGTTCGCCGGATGGGGTACAGCACTGTACTGGTGGGCAGGGATCCTCTATGTGGTCCAGGTCCGCCGTCTCATCAAGGCGGACACCAAGGCCGACTGAACTCGCCGTAGGTTTTCGCACCCGGCCCGACCGGGTGCCGAAGGCGGAGAACGGTAACTCTCCCGGACGGGCGAAGTCGGCAGGACCGTCGTCAGTTTCGAGGAGGACGCTTCCGACATGAAGGCCGTTGTGATGGCCGGTGGTGAAGGCACTCGCCTTCGCCCCATGACGTCGAGTATGCCCAAGCCGCTGCTGCCCGTGGCCAACAGGCCGATCATGGAGCATGTGCTGCGGCTGTTGAAGCGGCATGGGCTCAGCGAGACCGTAGTGACCGTGCAATTCCTGGCGTCGCTCGTCCGGAACTACTTCGGTGACGGCGAAGAGCTCGGTATGGAGCTCACCTACGCCAACGAGGAAAAACCGCTCGGGACGGCCGGCAGCGTGAAGAACGCAGAGGAGGCGCTCCGCGACGACGCTTTCCTCGTGATCTCCGGAGACGCGCTCACCGACTTCGATCTCACCGACCTGATCCGCTTCCACAAGGAGAAGGGCGCGCTCGTCACCGTCTGCCTCACGAGGGTCCCCAATCCTCTGGAATTCGGTATCACGATCGTCGACGAGGAAGGCAAGGTCGAACGGTTCCTGGAGAAGCCGACCTGGGGCCAGGTCTTCTCCGACACGGTGAACACGGGCATCTACGTCATGGAGCCCGAAGTATTCGACTATGTGGATCCCGACGTCCCGGTGGACTGGTCGGGCGATGTCTTCCCGCAGCTCATGAAGGAGGGCAAGCCGGTCTACGGCTATGTCGCCGAGGGCTACTGGGAGGACGTGGGCACCCACGAGAGCTATGTGAAGGCCCAGGCCGACGTCCTTGAGGGCAAGGTCGACGTGGACATCGACGGCTTCGAGATCTCGCCGGGCGTCTGGGTCGCCGAGGGCGCCGAGGTGCACCCGGACGCCGTACTGCGCGGCCCGCTGTACATCGGCGACTACGCCAAGGTCGAAGCCGGCGCGGAGCTGCGCGAGCACACCATCGTCGGGTCGAACGTCGTCGTCAAGAGCGGCGCCTTCCTGCACAAGGCCGTGGTGCACGACAACGTGTACATCGGCCAGCAGAGCAACCTGCGCGGCTGTGTGATCGGCAAGAACACCGACATCATGCGGGCGGCCCGCATCGAGGACGGAGCCGTCATCGGCGACGAGTGCCTCGTCGGTGAGGAATCGATTGTTCAGGGCAATGTCCGGGTCTATCCGTTCAAGACCATCGAGGCCGGCGCCTTCGTCAACACCTCGGTGATCTGGGAGTCCCGCGGCCAGGCGCACCTGTTCGGCGCCCGCGGCGTCTCCGGCATCCTGAACGTCGAGATCACCCCCGAGGTGGCGGTACGGCTCGCCGGCGCGTACGCCACGACCCTGAAGAAGGGGTCCACGGTCACCATCGCCCGGGACCACTCCCGTGGCGCGCGTGCGCTGAAGCGCGCGATGATCTCCGCGCTCCAGGCCAGCGCCATCGACGTACGGGACGTGGAGAACGTGCCGCTGCCGGTGGCCCGGCAGCAGACGGCCCGGGGCAGCGCCGGCGGCATCATGGTCCGTACGACACCGGGCGTGCCGGACTCCGTCGACATCATGTTCCTCGACGAGCGCGGCGCCGACCTCTCGCTGGCGGGCCAGCGCAAGCTGGACCGGGTCTACGCGCGCCAGGAGTACCGCAGGGCCTTCCCCGGCGAGATCGGCGACCTGCACTTCCCGTCCAGCGTCTACGACTCGTACACCGGGTCGCTGCTCAGGTCGCTGGACACCGAAGGCATCGGCGAGGCGGGCCTGAAGGTGGTCGTCGACGCCTCCAACGGCAGCGCCGGCCTGGTGCTGCCCAGCCTCCTGGGGCGGCTCGGCGTCGACTCGCTGACCATCAACCCCGGCCTGGACGAGTCCCGGCCGACGGAGACCGCCGACGCCCGGCGCGCCGGGCTGGTCCGGCTCGGGGAGATCGTGGCCTCCGCGCGGGCGGCCTTCGGCGTGCGGTTCGACCCCGTCGGTGAGCGGCTGTCGCTGGTGGACGAGCGCGGCCGGATCATCGAGGACGACCGGGCGCTGCTGGTCATGCTCGACCTGGTGGCCGCCGAGCGGCGCAGCGGCCGGGTGGCCCTGCCGGTGACCACCACCCGTATCGCCGAGCAGGTGGCCGCGTACCACGGCACGCAGGTGGAGTGGACGACCACCTCGCCCGACGACCTGACCCGGGTGGGCCGCGCGGACGACACCATCTTCGGCGGTGACGGCCGCGGCGGCTTCATCGTTCCGGAGTTCAGCAGCGTCTTCGACGGCGCGGCGGCGTTCGTACGGCTGATCGGGCTGGTCGCCCGTACACAGCTCACGCTCAGCCAGATCGACGCGCGGATTCCGCGGGCGCATGTGCTCAAGCGGGACCTGGCGACGCCGTGGGCGGTCAAGGGCCTGGTCATGCGCCATGTGGTGGAGGCGGCCGGCGACCGGTCGGTGGACACGACCGACGGCGTTCGGGTGGTGGAGGCCGACGGGCGCTGGGTGCTGGTGCTGCCGGACCCGGCGGAGGCCGTCACCCATCTGTGGGCGGAAGGCCCTGACGACGCCTCGGCCCAGCAGCTGCTGGACGAGTGGTCGGCGGTGGTGGACAGCGCGGGCCGCTGATCCCCGGCGGGTGCGCGGACGTCCGTACCGCTCCGTGGCCCCACCGGCGTGCCGCGATTCGGCACGCCGGTGGGGCCATTGGGTGACTGCGGCGCCGACGTGCGACGATGTGCGGCATGTCGCAGCAGCGCCCCGATCGGAGCACCCCCCACCAGGCATCGCGCCCCGACGCCTCGATGTCGCTGCTGACCAACGTCATGGACCACGCCCTGGACGACGGGTACGCGGAAGCGGCGGAGCGCAAGGCGGCGGCGGGGGTGCGGGGCCTGCCCCGCACCTTGCGGGCCAAGTTGGGGCTGGCGGCGGGCCTGGTGCTGGCCGCGGTGGTGGTGACGGTCGGCGCCGCCCAGGCGCGGATATCGGCTCCCACCCTGGCGAAGGAACGCGAAGAGCTGATCAACCGTATCGAGCACGGCACGGCCGACGCCGACGCGGTGCAGAAGCGGGTCGACGCGCTCCGCGACGACGTGGGGGCGATGCAGCGCGAGGCGCTGAAGAAGCACGGCGGTGACCGCGCCGAGCTGCTGGCGCTGCTGGCCGGCTCGACGCAGGTGACCGGTCCCGGGGTGAAACTCGTCGTCGACGACGCCAAGTCGGCCAAGTCGAGCGGCGGGGGGCCGCGGGAGAGCACCGGCTTCTCGGACACCGGGCGGCTGCGCGACCGCGATCTGCAGCGGGTCGTCAACGGCCTCTGGGCGTCGGGGGCCGAGGCGGTCGCCGTCAACGAGCAGCGGCTCACGTCCCTCTCGGCGATCCGGGCCGCGGGAGACGCCATACTGGTCGACAACAAACCGTTGGTGCCGCCGTACACGGTGCTGGCGGTGGGGGACGGGCACAAGCTCGCGACCGCGTTCCAGGACAGTGCGGACGGCCAGTACTTGGACGTGCTGCGCAAGAACTACGGGATTCGTACGAAGATTTCCGCCGAGAACGAGGTCAGGCTGCCGCCCGCACCCAGTTTGATCGTACGTACAGCACAGCCGAAGGCCGGTGCCACGGGTGGCGCCGACACAGGGAAGGGCACATCGTGATCGCCGTACTGGGCCTCATCGTGGGAGTCGTGGTCGGGCTTGTGGTCCGACCCGTGGTGCCGACGGTGGTCGAGCCCTATCTGCCGATCGCTGTCGTCGCGGCGCTGGACGCCGTCTTCGGCGGTCTGCGCGCGATGCTGGACGGCATCTTCGACGACAAGGTCTTCGTCGTCTCGTTCCTGTCCAACGTGGTGGTCGCCGCGCTCATCGTCTTCCTCGGCGACAAGCTCGGCGTCGGCGCCCAGCTGTCCACCGGTGTGGTCGTCGTACTGGGCATCCGCATCTTCTCCAACGCCGCGGCCATCCGCCGGCACGTCTTCAGGGCCTGATGCCGATGGCTACGGACGACACCCCCGAGCGGGACGGCACGCCGCCGGAGCCGGGCGGGGAGCCGCGGAAGGAGCCGCCAGCGGGCTCCGGTGGAGCGGACCGGCCGGCCGACCGGCGGCCGATGCCTCCGGAGAGCCCGTCCCGGAACCGGCAGGACGGCGCTGGGAGCGCTGCTGACGAGGCGCCGGCGACTGGTACGGACCAGACGGCCGGGGCCGGTGCGGCGGGGCCGGAGGTGACCGGACGGCAGCGTCTGGCGGCCGGTCTGTGGCCGCCGCGGCTGACCCGCGCCCAACTGATCGTGGCCCTGCTGCTGTTCATTCTCGGTCTCGGCCTGGCAATTCAGGTACGTTCCACGAGTGACAACAGCGCACTACGGGGCGCGCGGCAGGAGGACCTGGTGCGCATCCTGGATGAATTGGACAACCGTTCGCAACGCCTGACGGATGAACAGCGCAGGCTGGAGGGCCAGAAGACCGAGCTGGAGAACAGCTCGGACCAGGCCGAGGAGGCCCGGAAGCAGACCGTGGAGAAGGAGCAGCAGCTCGGCGTGCTGGCGGGGACGGTGGCGGCCCAGGGGCCGGGCATCAGCCTCACCATCAACGATCCGACGCACTCCGTCGAGGCGGACAAACTCCTGGACACCGTCCAGGAGTTGCGGGCGGCCGGCGCCGAGGCCATTCAGATCAACGACGTACGGCTCGTGGCCGATTCGTACCTGTCGGACGTCCGCGGCGGCGTGGAGGTCGACGGCAAGCGCGTCACCCAGCCGTACCGTTTCAAGGTGATCGGCAAGCCCGAGGACCTCGAACCGGCGCTGAACATCCCTGGCGGTGTGGTGCAGACTTTGGAGAAGGAGCAGGCCACTGTGTCGGTGAGCCGTGACGAGAAGATCATCGTGGACGCCTTGCGGGAGGCGAAGCGGCCTGACTACGCTCGGTCGTCATCGCGGTGAGCCGGCGACGAATGCGGACGCTTCGGGTCGCGCATGAGGTAGCGGGGGGTCGGCGCACCGTACGGGTGGTGCGTGGTGGAAACTGTGTGAAGGCCACGGACGTTAACAAGATGTCCGGATCGGCCGGTGTGTGCATCGAGGGTTCGTCCTGCCCCACGGGCGGGTCTGTTTCGTTCAAGGGGAATCGCCCGTGAAGTTGTTTGCAAAGCTGTTCGGCAAGAGCGCACGCCAGGAGGGCGGCAGCGGCTCGGCCAAGCACCGTGCCCCGCGCCAGCCCGAGGAGGGCGGCGCCGGCGGAGAGCGTCCGCTCTTCCGTGACCAGGTCGGTGGCCCCGGAGCGCCGGGTGCTCATTCTGTTGACCCCTCCGTGCCCGGCCGCATAGGTTCCCAGGGACCGTCGGCCGCGAACACGGGTGGAGGGGTTGCCTTGCCGGTCTGTACGAGGTGCGGTCACCGCAACGCCGAGGCGAGCCGGTTCTGCTCCAACTGCGGAGCGCCGCTGCGTCCCGGGGCGCAGGCCGAGCGTGCCTCCGAGACGACCTCCACCATCTCCATCTCGGGGCTGGAGGCGTACGACGCGGAGACGACGGGGCAGACGGCGGTGCCGTCGCTGTCCCCGGAGGCGCAGGCGGCTGTCGAGGCGCTGCCCATGGGCTCGGCCCTGCTGGTCGTGCGCCGCGGCCCGAACTCGGGCAGCCGCTTCCTGCTGGACGGCGATCTGACGACGGCCGGGCGGCACCCGCAGAGCGACATCTTCCTGGACGACGTGACGGTCTCGCGCCGCCATGTGGAGTTCCGCCGCGGCCAGGACGGTTTCACCGTCGCCGACGTCGGCAGCCTCAACGGCACGTACGTCAACCGTGAGCGGATCGACTCGGTGCCGCTCGCCAACGGCGACGAGGTCCAGATCGGCAAGTTCCGGCTGGTCTTCTACGCGAGCCAGCGGGGCGTCGGCTTCTGACCGGCCAGGGAAGGCATATGCACCGCACTGCGCCGGGTGGTGCCGGGTCCGCCGGCACCACCTCGGACGGCAAGCTGATGAGCATCGGTACGGTGCTCAACGCGCTGCGCGACGAGTTCCCCGAGGTCACGATTTCCAAGATCCGTTTCTTGGAGGCCGAGGGGCTCGTCGAGCCGCGGCGCACCCCGTCCGGATACCGCAAGTTCAGCGCGGACGACGTCGCCCGGCTGGCGGCCGTCCTGCGGATGCAGCGTGACCACTATCTTCCGCTGAAAGTGATCCGCGAGCACCTGGACGCCCTCGCGCGGGGCGAACAGGTGCCGCTGCCGGCTCCCGCCGCGCCCGCGGGGGAGCTGTTCGAGGGGCTCGGCGAGTCGGCCGGTGACCTGCCCACGGCCGCCCGCATCGGCCGGGCGGAGCTGCTGGCCACCGCGGAGGTCGAGGAGGCCGAGCTCGCCGACTGGGAGGCGTACGGACTCATCGTCCCGGACGCCGACGGCGGGTACGACATCGAGGCCGTGACGGTCGCCAGGCTCGTCGCCGAACTGGGGCGATTCGGTCTGGAACCCCGCCATCTGCGGGCGGTCAAGGCGGCCGCCGAACGGGAGGCCAACCTCGTCGAGCAGGTCGTCGCGCCGCTGCGCCGGCACCGCAATCCGCAGACCAGGCAGCACGCCGAGGCCACCGCCAGAGAGCTGGCCACGCTGTCCGTACGGCTGCACGCGGCCCTGGTCCAGTCCGCCCTGCGGGTCCGGCCGACGTGAGCAATGGGTGGCCCGACTACCCAAACCGCCCGGGCACGTCCTAGGGTTGCTGTGTGAACGAGCTCGATGTCGTGGGTGTCCGGGTGGAAATGCCTTCCAACCAACCGATCGTGCTCCTACGGGAGGTAGGAGGCGACCGTTACCTGCCCATTTGGATCGGGCCGGGGGAGGCCACCGCCATCGCCTTCGCCCAGCAGGGGATGGCCCCTGCCAGGCCGCTGACGCACGACCTCTTCAAGGACGTGCTGGAAGCGGTGGGCCAGGAACTGACCCAGGTCCGCATCACGGACCTGCGCGAGGGGGTCTTCTATGCCGAACTGGTCTTCGCCAGTGGTGTCGAGGTCAGCGCCCGTCCGTCCGACGCCATAGCGCTGGCGCTGCGCACCGGTACGCCGATCTACGGGACCGACGGGGTCCTCGACGACGCGGGCATCGCCATCCCGGACGAGCAGGAGGACGAGGTGGAGAAGTTCCGCGAGTTCCTCGACCAGATCTCGCCCGAGGACTTCGGCACCAACAGTCAGTGAGCCGGGTGCGCGGAGGGCCGCCTTCCGCGCATTCGAGTAGCCTTTCCCCGTCCTGAGGCACGAGAAACCACTCGCAGGGTGATTATCACTCGGCGTGGCGAGCGCGGCGATCGTTGACGCACCCCGAGTGACTGCATACCGTCGATATGGCAGGTCCCGTCCGGGACGTGGAGGACGGAGGTCGGCGTGGCAATCACCGGCGACGGTACGGCGGCGGAAGGGGCGTTGCCGCTCCACCCCGGGGCTGTTGACCGCACCCCGGCACAGGCTGCCGAGGTACCGGCGGACCGCGGGGCGGAAACCATCGGCTACCGCGGCCCTACGGCGTGCGCGGCCGCGGGGATCACCTACCGCCAGCTCGACTACTGGGCCCGTACGGGGCTCGTCGAGCCGAGCGTACGGCCCGCCTACGGGTCGGGCACCCAGCGGCTCTACAACTTCCGGGACGTCGTCGTCCTGAAGATCGTCAAGCGGCTGCTGGACACCGGGGTGTCCCTGCAGAACATCCGCACCGCCGTCCGGCACCTGCGCTCCCGCGGGCTGTCCGACTTGGCGAGGATGACCCTGATGAGCGACGGCGCGACGGTCTACGAATGCACCTCGCCCGACGAGGTCGTCGACCTGCTCCAGGGCGGGCAGGGCGTCTTCGGCATCGCGGTGGGCGTGGTGTGGCGCGATGTGGAGGGCGCGTTGTCGCAGCTGCACGGCGAGCGGGTGGACACCGGCGAGACGCTGGTCCGGCACAACCCGCACGACGAACTGGCGCGGCGGCGCAATCGGGCGGGCTGAGCCGAAGGGGACCGGCCGCACAGTACGTGGCGGCCGGTCCGTCCATGGCTGGCCCTTGACGGTCGTACGCCCCGTGGTGGCCTGGCTGGCCGTGGAGATTGGACGGCCCGTGGGGGCCGGGACCGTATGACGTGGCGCGGCGCGGTGCCTGGTGTATCGGCTCCGGGCGCCGGATCGCCGCGTACGTCCGTCACGGCCGTCTGTCGCGTCTCTGCCGCACCAGGAGCACCTCCGACGCACTCGAACCCCAGAAGGCTTCTCCAGTGCCTCCAGTGCGCCCCCGAGCCCTTCCCGTGTCGCCCGGCGAGGCCGGTCGGCGCGATTGTCAGTGGTGTGGGGGAGCATCAGTCGTGTGAGACGTGCGCCGACGATCCTGCATCTCGACATGGATGCGTTCTTCGCGGCCGCCGAGCAGGCGGCCAAGCCGAGCCTGCGCGGAAAGCCCGTGGTGGTCGGCGGGATCGGCCCGCGCGGCGTGGTTTCCACGGCCTCGTACGAGGCCCGGGTTTTCGGGGTGCGCTCCGCCATGCCCACCGCGCAGGCCCGCCGCCGCTGTCCGAACGCGGCGTACCTGACGCCGCGCTTCACCCTGTACCGCCAGGTCAGCGACGTGGTGATGGAGCTGCTGCACGAGCTGTCGCCGCTGGTGGAGCCGCTCAGCCTGGACGAGGCGTTCGTGGACCTGGAAGCGGGCGGCGTCGCGGCGGACACCGCGGCGGTGCGGGCGGTGGGGGAGCGGCTGCGGCGGGACATCCGGCGCCGGACGGGGCTGACCGGGTCGGTGGGGCTGGCCGGGGCCAAGATGCTGGCCAAGATCGCCTCGGAGCAGGCCAAGCCGGACGGCCTCGTGGTCATCGAGCCCGGCACGGAGCGGGAGCTGCTCGGCCCGATGACGGTGCGTACGCTGCCCGGCGTCGGCCCGGCCACGGCGGAGACGCTGCGCCGGGCGGGCATCCACACGGTCGCCGAGACGGCGGAGGCGGGCGAGGCGGAGCTCGTACGGCTGCTGGGCAGGGCGCACGGCGCCGGGCTGTACGCGATGGCGCTGGGCCGCGACGAGCGGCCCGTGGTGGCCGAGCGGGACGCGAAGTCGATATCGGTCGAGGACACCTTCGAGGTGGACCTGACGGACCGGACGCGGGTGCGCGCCGAGGTGACGCGGCTGGCTGACCGGTGTGTGCAGCGGCTGCGGGCGGCCGGGCGGTCCGGCCGGACCGTCGTGATCAAGGTGCGTAACTACGACTTCTCGACGCTGACCAGGTCGGAGACGCTGCGCGGGCCCACGGACGACCAGGGCGTGGTGCGGGAGGCCGCGGCCCGGCTGCTGGACCTGGTGGACACGACGGGCGGCGTACGGCTGCTGGGCGTGGGGGTGACCGGCCTCGCGGACTTCACGCAGGAGGACCTGTTCGCCCAGGTGGCGACGGAGAAGGCGGCCGAGGAGGAGGCCGAGCGGGCGCGCCGGGCGGCCGACGAGGCCGCGCGGATGGCCGTCGACGAGCCCGAGCGGCCCCGGCGCTGGCTCCCGGGGCTCGACGTGATCCATGACGAGCACGGGGCGGGCTGGGTGCAGGGCAGCGGCGTGGGCCGGGTGACCGTACGGTTCGAACAGCCGTGGTCCGGGCCCGGGCGGGTGCGCACGTTTCCGGTCGAGGACTCCGCGCTGCGGCCCGGGGAGCCGCTGCCGCTGGTGGGCGGTCCGCCGGACGGGTGGCGCGACGGCCTGCCCGGCGGGGCGGGCGGCCCCGGCGGCCGTGGCGAGGGCGAGGCCGGGAACGCGAACGGGCCCGGCGGATCGGGCGAGGCCGGCGGGTCCGGCGAGGGCGGCGGGTCCGGCGAGGGCGTGACGGAGGAGCCCGGCGGGCCCGGCGACGGCATGACGGAGGAGCCCGGCGCCCACGGAACTCCTCCGCCCGGTGCTCAGTCCTCGGCGCCGGCCACCCGCCCGAACTCCGTGTCGGCCGGCGCGGCGTCCGACCCGGGCTTGGGATCGGGGGCCGGAATGTCCAGACGGTAGTGGTGGTAGAGCTGTAGTTCCTGTTCCGGCGAGAGGTGGCGGCCCACTCCGAAGTCCGGCGCGTCCCTGATCAGCTTGCGGTCGTAGGGGACGTGCAGCGCCTCGTCGACCAGATCGCTGGGCTCCAGGGGCACGAACGCGTCCCGGCTGAAGATCCCGGTGCGTACGGCCGCCCATTCCGGTTCACCGGTCGCGTCGTCCAGGTACACCTCGTCGACGGTGCCGATCTTGGTTCCGTTCTTGTCGAACGCCTTGCGGCCGATCAAGCTGCGGGGATCGATATCGGTCTGCACGGTCCCTCCAAGTGGTCGCAACTGCCTTGTGACAACTACCAAACGGCACAATTCATGCCCCGGCCACTCGAAGGAACGTCCGTTCGCCGCGCTGGTAGGCTGGCGAGCGGCTGTCGACCCCATGCGGGAGAGTCCTTCGTCGATCTTGGCGTAGGCGCCGAAGGAGCAACTCCTCCCCGGAATCTCTCAGGCTCACGTACCGCATGGACGAGGTCACTCTGGAAAGCAGGGCGGGCCACGGGCGGGCACAGCGCCGGAACCCTTCCTCACCGACGGTGAAAGCCGGTTCCGCGTGCGGGACCGGTGAAGCTCTCAGGTTGAGATGACAGAGGGGGAGGCCGTCCGGGCACCAGCGCCGTGGTGCCCCGCGCAGGTCGAAACGACCAGGAGGCCCCCGCAGATGACCACCACCCGCAGCTCCCTGACCGAGCTGGAACGAGGCACCCCGTTCGAGCAGCGGCACATCGGCCCCGGCCCGGAGGCCCAGGCCAAGATGCTGGCGCAGGTCGGGTTCGGATCGCTGGACGAACTGACCGCGGCCGCCGTACCGGACGTGATCAAGAGCGCGGAGGCGCTGGGCCTGCCCCAGGGCCGCACGGAGGCCGAGGTCCTCGCCGAGCTGCGGGCGCTCGCGGACCGCAACCAGGTGCTCGCCCCGATGATCGGCCTCGGTTACCACGGCACGTTCACCCCGCCGGTGATCCTGCGCAACGTGATGGAGAATCCCGCCTGGTACACGGCCTACACCCCGTACCAGCCGGAGATCTCCCAGGGCCGGCTCGAAGCGCTGCTCAATTTCCAGACCATGGTCGCCGACCTGACCGGACTGCCGACCTCCGGCGCCTCGCTGCTGGACGAGGGCACGGCCGCGGCCGAGGCGATGGCCCTCTCGCGTCGTGTGGGCAAGGTCAAGCAGGGCGTCTTCCTGGTCGACGCCGACTGCCTGCCGCAGACCGTCGCCGTGATCGAGACCCGCGCCGAGCCGACCGGCGTCGAGGTCGTGGTGGCCGACCTGTCCGAGGGCATCCCGGCGGAGGCCGCCGAGCGTGGCGTCTTCGGCGTGCTGCTCCAGTACCCGGGCGCCTCCGGTGCCGTACGGGATCCGCGTGCCGTCATCGAGCAGGCGCACGAGCTGGGCGCGATCGTGACCGTCGCCGCCGACCTGCTGGCGCTGACGCTGCTGACCTCGCCGGGCGAGCTGGGCGCCGACATCGCCGTCGGCACCACGCAGCGTTTCGGCGTCCCGATGGGCTTCGGCGGGCCGCACGCCGGATTCATGGCCGTACGGGAGAAGTTCGCCCGCAGCCTGCCGGGCCGGCTGGTGGGCGTCTCGGTGGACGCCGACGGCAACAAGGCGTACCGGCTCGCCCTCCAGACGCGTGAGCAGCACATCCGCCGGGAGAAGGCCACCAGCAACATCTGCACCGCGCAGGTGCTGCTCGCGGTGATGGCGGGCATGTACGCCGTCTACCACGGCCCGGACGGCCTCGCGGCCATCGCGCGCCGTACCCACCGCTACGCGTCCATACTCGCGGAGGGCCTGCGGGCGGGCGGGGTGGAGGTCGTGCACGGCGGCTACTTCGACACGCTGACCGTACGGGTGCCGGGCCGGGCCGCCGCGGCCGTCGCGGCGGCCCGCGAAGCCGGCGTCAACCTGCGGCTGGTCGACGCAGACCTGGTGGGCGTCGCCTGTGACGAGACCACCGGACGCGCGCAGGTGCACGCGGTGTGGAGCGCCTTCGGCGTCCAGGCCGACATCGAGCAGCTCGACGCGACCGTGGCCGACGCGCTGCCGCAGGGGCTGCTGCGCGGCGACGCGTACCTGACGCACCCGGTCTTCCACCAGCACCGTTCCGAGACCGCGATGCTGCGCTACCTGCGCCGCCTGGCGGACAAGGACTACGCGCTGGACCGCGGCATGATCCCGCTCGGCTCGTGCACCATGAAGCTGAACGCGACGACCGAGATGGAGCCGGTCACCTGGCCCGAGTTCGGGCAGCTGCACCCCTTCGCGCCGGTCGAGCAGGCGCAGGGCTACCTCACGCTCATCGCGGAGCTGGAGGAGCGGCTGGCCACGGTCACCGGGTACGACAAGGTCTCCATCCAGCCGAACGCCGGTTCGCAGGGTGAACTGGCCGGCCTGCTGGCCGTACGGGCGTACCACCGCGCCAACGGTGACGAGCAGCGCACCGTCTGCCTGATCCCGTCCTCGGCGCACGGCACCAACGCCGCCAGCGCCGTGATGGCCGGCATGAAGGTCGTCGTCGTCAAGACCGGCGAGGACGGCGAGGTGGACACCGACGACCTGCACGCCAAGATCGAGCAGTACCGGGACCAGCTCGCGGTGCTGATGGTGACCTACCCGTCCACGCACGGCGTGTTCGAGGAGCACATCACGCAGATCTGCGCGGCCGTGCACGACGCGGGCGGTCAGGTGTACGTGGACGGCGCCAACCTCAACGCGCTGGTCGGCCTCGCCGAGCCCGGGAAGTTCGGCGGCGACGTCTCGCATCTGAACCTGCACAAGACCTTCTGCATCCCGCACGGCGGCGGTGGCCCCGGCGTCGGCCCGGTCGGCGTGCGCGCCCACCTGGCGCCGTACCTGCCCAACCACCCGCTGCAGCCCACCGCGGGCCCGGAGACGGGTGTGGGTCCCATCTCCGCGGCGCCGTGGGGTTCCGCGGGCATCCTGCCCATTTCCTGGGCGTACGTCCGTCTGATGGGCGGCGCGGGCCTCACGCGCGCCACCCAGGTCGCGGTGCTCGGCGCCAACTACATCGCCAAGCGCCTGGAGCCGCACTACCCCGTGCTCTACACCGGCCCCGGCGGCCTGGTCGCGCACGAGTGCATCATCGACGTACGGCCGCTGACCAAGGCGACCGGGGTGAGCATCGACGACGTCGCCAAGCGGCTGATCGACTACGGCTTCCACGCGCCGACGATGTCCTTCCCGGTGGCCGGCACGCTGATGATCGAGCCGACCGAGAGCGAGGACCTGCACGAGCTGGACCGCTTCTGCGAAGCGATGATCGCGATCCGCGCGGAGATCGACAAGGTCGGCTCGGGGGAGTGGGACAAGGACGACAACCCGCTGCGCAACGCCCCGCACACCGCGGCCGCGCTCGGCGGCGAGTGGCCGCATCCGTACACCCGTGAGGAGGCGGTCTTCCCGGCCGGCGTCGAGGCGGCGGAGAAGTACTGGCCGCCGGTGCGCCGCATCGACGGTGCGTTCGGTGACCGCAATCTTGTGTGCTCCTGCCCGCCCATGGAGGAGTACGACGGCTGATCCGCCGTCGGCGCGCACCGTTCGTGAGCGCGCGGCATGCGAAGGGCCCTCGGCGTCGACGCCGGGGGCCCTGTTGTCCGTTGTGCTCTCTTGTCAGCCGGCAGTCGGTCCGTGCTGTGCCGTGCTGTGCGGTTTCGCGTGGTTCCGTGCGCTGAGGTGATCAGGCGGCGGTGGCCACGTGCGGCGTGCCCAGAACCCGGTGCGGCGCGATGACCTGGCCGTCCGGCAGCAGTTCACCGGTGTCCTCGAACAGGAGGACACCGTTGCACAGCAGGCTCCAGCCCTGCTCCGGGTGGTGCGCCACGAGATGGGCGGCCTCCCGGTCGGCGGAGTCTGCGGTCGGGCACGGCGGTTGGTGCTGGCACATGGATGATGTCTTTCGCTGCGATGTGGTCTGTTTCGTCCTGCGGCTCGACGAGATGCTCATGGCCGCTCCCCCGTTTCAGTAGGTCGATACCAGTGTTGCCCCACGGGCCGGATTCCGCAGGGATTTGGCTGCAGCGGCACTCACTAGATAATGACGCATCACCCGTGCGGTCGGTTCATTTCAAGTGCGTCCCCGTCACGGGGCGTTGGGAGCTGGGCGGCAGCGTACTCCGCGCGGGTGAGCGCAGCGGAGCGCCCCGCGTCCGTGAAGGGCGCGGGGCGCGTTCCTGTGAGGCGGTGTGCTCCGGTGCGCGGTTGTGTCGTACGACCTCGGCCGGTCGCCGTGGCGGACCCCCTGCCGGGTCTCAGGCCGGCGACCCCAGCAGGGGCACCGGTGCGAGGCGCAGGGTCAGCCGGGGCAGCAGGTCCGCCACCCGGTGCGGCCGGTGGGCGGCGATGCCCGGCGGGGCCGGCGCCAAGGGGACGAGGACGTCGCCCGGGGCGGGCACCCCCTCGGAGCCGTCCGCCGAGACGTCGTGATGCAGCCACAAAGTGAGCATGTACAGCTCCGGCACGGACAGCAGCCGCGGCTGGTACGGGGTCGGTACGGACTCCGCCTGACGCAGTGCCCGTTCGGTCGACGTGACGTAGGGGCCCTCACAGAAATGCGAGAAGGTCCAGCCGTCGGCCGTGAGCATGGCTTCCGCGGTCGCCACCGACCGTTCGCCGCTGCGGATCAGGAAACGCCAGCCGGTGAGCCGGGTACGGGGCGGCCCGGCAGGGTGGCTGACATCGTCCAACACGTATACGGGAAGGGGGAGTTCAGGGCTCAGCGGGCCCTGGTGGGCACGAAGGGCGGGGGTACGGGCCTCGCGCACGGCGGTGGGGGAACCGAGGGCGGCGAGGACGCTGCGGAGGGCAGGCGCGGGGGCAGGGGGGACATGCAGCGGCATGGTGGGTCGCCTCTCACTTGGGAGACACGGTGGTGCTGGGCATGGTGCGGACGGCGTCGTCAGCGTGCGGGGTCAGAGCGCCAGTACTTGGCCGACCGGGGATGTCGGCCCGGCGGGGTCAGCCGCTTTGCCGCAGCCCCGGTGGAACACCGCAACGCTGGGCGCCAACTCTCTGCCTCGTCAGCGAAGTTTATACGACGTGTGTTCACCAAGTGTTTCGGCTAGCCGTTCCGCGGATTGCCGACAAGGCGGAATCCAGACCCCTCCGAACGGCCTTTTCGGTGCCTTTGTGCGGTGCCCGGCGCCGCGGCCTGCTATTCCGTCGTGAACACGGTAGGCCGGATCCGGACGGTCATTCAACGGATGCCGACGGCATTTACCGCGACACCCTGAGACGGTCTCCGGACCCGACGGTATGCCCTCGGAATGTGCCAGCCCGTCCGTCTCCCGGAGCCTACCGGTTCCGGCGCACGTCCGAGGCGTTATCGATCGGATTGCCGGGCATCATCGACCGTAGCGCGATCGCCCGGCCCGCCGGGGAGCCCGGCCCGCCGGGCGCTTGCCGGAAAGCCCCGGACGGCCTGCCGGGCCGGGCCCGTCGACATGAGGAGGGACGCTCCGATGGGGGAGAAGGTTGCGGCGGGCGGCACCGGTCTCACCGACCGGCAACGCTATCGGAGAAAGCTGCACGAGTGCCTGACGGGATTGCAGAGGCTGCTGAACGACAAGCGGTTCGACCGTCCAAAGAACCTGATGGGGCTGGAGATCGAATTGAATCTCGCCGGTCCCGACGGTATGCCGCGCATGATGAACTCACAGGTCCTGGAGCGCATCGCGAGCCGCGATTTCCAGACCGAACTGGCCCAGTGCAACCTTGAAGTAAATATCCTTCCGCACCGGCTCTCCGGACGCGTCCTCGACCAGCTCGCCGAGGAACTGCGTACGGGCCTGGCCTATGCCGACCGCAAGGCCGCCGAGGTGGCCGCCCGTATCGTGATGATCGGCATTCTGCCGACCCTGGCCGCCGAGGACCTGGTCGCCTCCAACCTCTCGGAGATCGACCGGTACGTCCTGCTCAACGACCAGATGCGGGCCGCGCGCGGCGAGGACTTCGAGATCGACCTGGAGGGCGTCGAGCGGCTGGTCTCCTCCTCGGCCTCCATCGCGCCCGAGGCCGCGTGCACCTCGGTGCAACTGCACCTCCAGGTCACCCCGAACCGCTTCCCCGCCGTCTGGAACGCGGCTCAGGCCATCGCTGCCGTCCAGGTCGCGGTCGGCGCCAACTCGCCGTTCGTCTTCGGCCGCGAACTGTGGCGCGAATCGCGCCCGCCGGTCTTCCAGCAGGCCACCGACGTCCGGCCACCCGAGTTGCGGGCCCAGGGTGTGCGTCCGCGTACCTGGTTCGGGGAACGCTGGATCGACGCCCCGTACGACCTGTTCGAGGAGAACCTGCGGTTCTTCCCGCCCCTGCTGCCCATCCACGCGGACGAGGACCCCCTCGCCGTCCTGGACGAAGGCGGCATCCCGAGCCTGGCGGAACTGGTGCTGCACAACGGCACCGTCTACCGCTGGAACCGCCCGGTGTACGGCGTCGCGGACGGCGTCCCGCACCTCAGGGTCGAGAACCGCGTCCTGCCCGCGGGCCCCACCGTCACCGACGTCATCGCCAACACGGCCTTCTATTACGGACTGGTGCGGACGCTGGCCGAGGAGCCGCGGCCGGTGTGGGGCCGTATGCCGTTCGCCGCGGCCGCCGAGAACTTCGACACCGCGTGCCGCCGCGGCATCGACGCCGTACTGAAGTGGCCCCGCCCCGGCCGTTCCGGCGGCCTCGGCGAAGTCTCCGCCGTACGCCTGGTACGCCAGGAACTGCTGCCCATGGCCGCGGCCGGCCTGGACGCCTGGGGCGTCGAGCCCGTCGACCGCGACCACTACCTCGGCGTGATCGAAGCGCGCTGCCGGCGCCGCGTCAACGGAGCGTCCTGGCAGGCCGCCGCGTACCACCACGCGCTGGGCCGCGGCCTCGACCGGGGCGCGGCGCTGGCGGCGATGACCCAGCGCTACAGCGAACTGATGCATTCGGGGGAGCCGGTGCACGCCTGGCCCGTCGAGTGGACCGCCGCGCCGGTGGCGGCGGGGCGGGGGTGAGCGGGCGGGGGCATTCGGCCTCGACGTTGCCAGGGCGGTGACCCGCGGCGACCATCATGGCGTCGGGCCTGCCCGGAATCGTGCTGCGGTCCGCGACGGCCGTGTGCCTTTCCGGCGGGCCCGACGCCCTACTCGTGCTGTGGAGGCAGGGGGCCGCTGCCGACGTGCTCCGGGCGGGCCGGGCGGCTTGCCGGGGCCGGCGTCGGGCAAGCTATGACGTTCTGGGTGTGACGTCTTCGTCGTGACGTCTTACGCGGTACGGATCTGGAGGCAGCTGTGCAGTCGGACGCGAGTCCCGTGACCGGTGCGGAATCCCCTGGCCGGAAGCGGCCGGGCCCGGGCGATGGGCGGGACGACGGCGGGGACGGCGGGCCGGGCGGGGGACAGGACGGGGAACTGAGCGGGCGTCCGGACAGGGGACTGGGCGGCGGGCTCTCGCTACGGATCCTGCGCGGCGAGACGGTGCTGGTCCTGGCGCTCTCGCTCGGCGCCAGCGGCGTCTCCGCGCTCATCAGCTTCATCGGGGCGCTGACCAGACCCGGCGGCCTCAAGGACCAGGCCGCGATGCTGAACTCCTCGCACGCGCCGGGACGCCCGTGGCTCGACCTCGCCTGGCAGCTGTTCGGTATCGCCACCGCGCTCGTCCCCGTCGCGCTGGTGGCGCATCTGCTGATCAGGGAGCGGGTCGGCGGCCTCCGGGCGGTGGGCCTCGACGGGCGCAGGCCCGGATTCGACATGAGCCGCGGCGTCGGCGTGGCGGCGGTCATCGGAGGCAGCGGTCTGCTGCTGTACCTCGGTGCGCGGGCGGCCGGCTTCAACCTGACGGTGGTGCCGGAGGGGCTGCCCGACGTGTGGTGGAAGTTCCCGGTGCTGATCGCGTCGGCGGTGCAGAACGCCGTCGTCGAGGAGGTCATCGTCGTCGGCTATCTGCTGCGGCGGCTGGGGCAGCTGCGGTGGACCCCGGTGGCCGCGTTGGTGGCGAGTGCGCTGCTGCGCGGCTCGTACCACCTCTACCAGGGCATCGGCGGGTTCGTCGGGAACATGGTCATGGGCGTGATCTTCGTCCTGCTGTACCGGCGCTGGGGGCGCGTCGGCCCGCTGGTCGCCGCGCACGCGTTGATCGACATCGTGGCGTTCCTCGGATACGCGCTGCTGGCGGGCAAGGTGGGGTGGCTGCCTACGGTGTGACGGGCGAGGTGGGAGGGATGGCGGGGGCGGGACCCGCCCGGATGTCCGGATGTACGGCCGGGCCCGCCCGGATGCCGCGGCCGGGCCCGCCCGTGACCCGGTTCAGGGCGCGGTGAGCAGTTCGCCGTCGATGACGGTGACGGCCGAGCCGGTGAGCAGCGTACGGTCGTCGCGCAGTGCGGTCCGTACGAGACCGGTGCGGCGGGCGGGGCCCTGGAGGCCGGTGAGTTCGTCGCGGCCCAGCCTGGCCGACCAGAACGGCGCCAGCGCGGTGTGCGCGCTGCCCGTCACCGGGTCCTCGTCGATGCCCACGGCCGGGAAGAAGCAGCGGCTGACGAAGTCGTAACCGCTGTCGGAAGCTTCGGCCGCCGCGGTGGCGATCACTCCGCGGCCGCCGGGCGAGGCGAGGGTCCGCAGGTCCGGCTCCAGGGCCCGTACGGCCTTCTCGTCGGCCAGTTCGACGAGGAGGTCGCCGAGATTCTCGCCGGTGTCGTACGCACCGCGGATCTCCACACCCAGCGATGCGGCGACGGCCGGCGGCACCTCGACCGCCCTCAGCGGGGCCGTCGGGAAGTCCATGGTGACCGCGCCGCTGTCGTCGGCCGTCGTGGTCAGCACCCCGCTGCGGGTGGTGAAGCGGACCGTGCCGGTGGCGGTCCCGGTGGTGTGCAGGACGTGTGCGGTGGCCAAGGTGGCGTGACCGCACATGTTCACCTCGGCGGCCGGGGTGAGCCAGCGCAGCGCCCAGTCGGCGGCACCGCCCGCGGGCAGCGGGTGGGCGAAGGCGGTCTCGGAGAGGTTGACCTCGGCGGCGACCCGCTGGAGCCAGGCGTCGTCGGGAAAGCCGCCGGCGTCGAACAGGACGACGCCGGCGGGGTTGCCGCCGAAGGGGCGGTCGGTGAAGGCGTCAACGATACGAATCCTCATGGCCTGGAGCTTAGAAGTCCACCTCTCGCGCGACCAAGGCCAATCGGATGTAAGTGGACCGATTTTCGCCCGCGCTGCCACCCCAGCGGTACAAGTGGACGCATACGTAGGTGAGGTGGGGGGAGCCAGTAGGGAGGAGCCCAGGGCCCTGGTGACCGGAATGCGATCACTCGCCCCCGTCCCCCTCCCTTGCGTGTCTTCTCCCCGGTTCAAGGCGCGACGAGCGGCTCGGCCTCGTACGCGCGGCGCAGAAGCGCCAGGAAGCCGGGGGCGTCCGGCAAGGGAACCGGGCCGATCCGGTGTACGGCCACGCCCGGCGTCCACGAGTTCATGACCACCCCGCCGGCCAGCGCGGGCAGGTCGGCGACAGTGACCTCCTGGACCCGCTGGGGGACACCGAGCCCGTCCAACTGCCGCCGGACGATGCCCATCGTGGTGCCGCCCAGCATCCCGGCCTCGGGCCACACCACCGCAGAGCCGTCCCAGAAGGCGAGGTTCCAGATGGACGCCTCGCTGAGCCGGCCGCGGCGGTCGACGAAGGCGGCGTCGTCGAAACCCTGCCCCACGGCCTCCCGGAGGAAGTACGTCTTGCCCACCTCGCCCACGTGCTTCACGGCCGGGAGGGTCCTCTCGTGCTCGACCACGGCCAGCGACAACGGCCCTTGCGGCCCGGTCGCGGCCGGGCCCGTACGGACCAGCACCTCGGGCTCCACCTCGGCCCCCGCCACGGTGAATTCGCCCGCCGGCGAGTACACGGTGGCCGTCAGCGACAGGTCGGCCGGCCCCGCCTCCAGCGCCGCCCTCAGAAAATCCCGTATCCGGTCGTCGGCAATCGCCCGGCCGAACATCTTCTCCGAGGCGGTCCGCAGCCGCTCCAGGTGGAGGTCGAGGCCCCGGACCCGGCCCCCGCGCACCTGCATGGCGGTGAAGTGGGCGTAGCCCGCGAAGGCGAGCGGCGTCAAGTCCCCGGCCGTCGCCGCCCGGCCGCCACGTTGAACAACAAAAGAGGGCATGGCTTCACTCCACCTCGTACGGGAACAGGGACGGCGGCAGCGGCCCGTAGTCCGGATCATGGACGGCGGGCGCGGAATGTTCGTTCCGTGGGGGAGGTTAAGGCTTCACACCAGTGAGAAGGTCAATCGCGAAGGGGCGGGGCAGTGGGGCGGGGCACATGCTGATCGGGGAATTGTCCCGGCGGACCGGGGTCAGCACGCGGCTGCTGCGGTATTACGAGGCGCAGGGCCTGCTGACCACAGAGCGCGGCCCGAACGGCTACCGCTGCTACGACGACGGCACGGAGCTCACCGTGCGTCAGGTCCGCGCTCTTCTGGACGCGGGACTGACCACCGAGGTGATCCGCGCGGTGCTGCCGTGCGCCCGGGGCGAGCAGCCGGAGATCGAGATGTGCGTGGACGTTCGGGCCATCCTGAACCGGGTACTCGCGGACACCGACGAACGCATCGGCGACCTCCAGCGCAGCCGTAGCGCTCTCGCGGGTTACTTGGCGGCGAAGCCCTGACCCGTGGGTCGCCGGCGGAGCGGCGCTTCCCGGTGCCTGACGGGGACCGGGGACGCGCGGGGCCGGTCACGGTGCTGTGACACCTGCGGCAATCCGGGAGGTCGTACGGATGCGGACGCGGAGACGGATGCAGTGGCGTACGCGCTGTCCCCTTTCCGAGCGGACGGCCAGGCATCTCCGCCGGTCACGTTGGGCCTTCGTCGCCTTCTTCCTGCTGGAACTGACCGCTTTCGCACTGGCCCTGACAGAAGAGCAGCCGAACGCCTGGACCCTGACATGGACAGGCGCCGGCACGGCCTACTTCTCTCTCATGTTCCTTCTGGTTCACCGGCTCCTGCGTAAGGACAGCAGGTCACGAGCGTCACGGGAGGGCTGACGCCGGCCCGAGGGCCGTGGTCGAGCAATTCCCCCCCGCAAGGCCCCGCGCGAAGGCCACTTGAGCAGGGAAAACGCAACTTCGACAGAGCCCGCGGAGGCAGCTACCTTCACCTGGTCCTCGGCGATCGCCCACGGTCGCACCGGAGTTCCTCCAGGCTGAGCCACCCGTGACGGGACGAGTCGGCACGCCTGTACGCATCCCCGCCCGATGCGTAAGCCACCGATCCGGGTCCACGCCGGCCGCCCTCCACCAGGGAGAGAAGCATGCCCCATCTTGCTCTGTACACCTTCGGCGTCCTGAAGTCCCCTCTCGCCGATCCCGCACCTCTCACGCACGAGTTCTACGACCTGGGTGCGGCCGTCTACCAGAAGATCAGTCAGCACCCCGGATACCTCGCGCGTGCCGAGCCGGCGGGCAGTGACCGGGGCATGCTCTTCGGGGCGGACTGGGGCGCGTGGGGAGAGTTCGCCGTACCGACCTGGTACGGCAAGGGCCGTACGGTGGAAACCACCGCCCTGTCCGCGACCCTCTCGCTCTGGACCGACCTGCGCTCCGCCTTCGACGCCATCTACACCGGTCTGCACCGTGCGGCGCTGAACAGGCGCTACGACTGGTTCGAGAGGACAGGACACCCGAATCACGTGTTCTGGTGGGTCTCCGAAGGCGCGGTACCCACCTGGCAGGACGGGGTTTCCAGGCTGGAATACCTCCACGACCACGGCCCCGCGCCGCACGCCTTCACCTTCCACCACTCCTTCGCCCCGGACGGAACTCCGACCAGGAACAACGGCACCGGGCCGAAGAGCGACCAGGTTCGCTGACAAGCAAGTCTGAACGACTCGGGTCGCCGTCGAACCTTTCGATCGGGTGACGGCTTGTACGAGACTGACCTGTGCCAGTGATCGCTGATCGATTGCCACCGAAGGATGATCAACGCTAGTTGGTTCCACCACAGGTTGATCATTCGGTGTACAGGCACGCGGGGGACGTGGTGGGGGCACCTGTCGGTGTGGTCCGGTGCGGTACGGCTTTGTCCTGCCGGCGGTAGAGGTCGCGCAACAGGGAAATCCCGGCGCCGTGATGGATCAGCTCCCTGTTGACGTGCAGGACCCTGTTCTCCATGGGAAACCGCTCGGGACCCACCGTGGGCGGATCGTCCAGGTCGGCGTCCGAGAGCTTGCGGACCCCCGTGTTCCATCTCCCATACATCTCATCGAGCTGTTTCAGCGCCTCGTCAGCGGTCCCCGCGTAGGTGAATGTCTGGGAGTCGACGTCCTGACCGCCGAAGTACCAGCCGACCCGATAGCCCAGGCACGAGACGATGATGTGCGCCAGCCGCCAGGCAATCGTGGTCATCGGCGCTGGCACCGGGACAGGGGACGCGGAGTCCGTCGTCCCTTCCCCCGAGCCTTCCGACATCGGCACGGCCGACGTGCCACGTGGGCGGATGCTCCAGCAGCCGCGCACCGGCTCCCAGAAGTACTCCTCGTCGGTAAGACCGTCCAGCCGTGGCCGCAGGTTCTTGCGCCAGTGCCAGTCCAACTGCTCCGCGAGCCGCTCGCTTCGTGTCATCGCCGCACACTACAGACCCGTCGAGCAGAATGATCGTCGCCGTCTGCGGTCGTCCTCCACTGTCACAAACCCCGCAGGCAGTCATCCCTAATTGGCACAGAGGTCAATTGATCGCCCTTCGCCGACAATCGATCAACACCCACTGACGCAGGTCAGAGACTCGCTGAGCTCGGGCGTTGCCATCCGAACAGTTCCGATATATCGTTGAAGCATCGCGAACGATCAAAGTGATGTCGCGATTGGTCAAAGATGCAACCACGAGAAGGAAGGAGCGCCTTATGCGTTCCCATGGGCACGAGCACCACGGACACGGCCGGCGCGGTGGCCGCGGAGACTACGAGGGGCGGTTCGAGGAGCGGCGAGCTGCGTTCGGGCCGTTCGGGCCGCCTTTCGGTGGGCCGTCGTTCGGTGGTCGGGGCCGCGGCGGGCCGCGTGGCCGGGCGCGGCGCGGTGACGTACGCGCCTCGATCCTGGCCCTGCTGAAGGACCGGCCGATGCACGGTTACGAGATGATCCAGGAGATCGCCGAGCGCAGTGGCGGAGCCTGGAAGCCGAGCCCCGGCTCGGTGTACCCCACCCTCCAGCTCCTGGAGGACGAGGGGCTGATCAGCAGCGCGAGCGAGGGCGGCAAGAAGCTCTTCTCGCTGACCGAGGCCGGACGCGCGGAGGTGGAGAACGTCGCCGACGCTCCCTGGGAGGAGGCCGGCCGAGGCGTCGACTGGGAAGCCATGAACGAGATCCGCAAGGCGGGTGGCGGCCTGGTCGAGGCGTTCCGGCAGGTGTGGGCCACCGGCACACCCGAGCAGCGGGAGAAGGCCATCTCGGTGGTCAACAAGGCCCGCAAGGAGCTGTACCTGATCCTCGCCGAGGACGAGTGAGGCGCTCGCCGTCGCACGCGTGGAGTTGAGGCGCGACGATGACGGGTGAGTTCGGCAGGGGCCGTGACCGGGGGACCGGGGCACGGCCCCTTTTGCGTCCGGGCGGGGTTACGGGGGGCGGGTGCGGGGGCCGGAGTGGGGTAGGACCGGTGTTCGCCCGGCGGTTTGCGGTGGTGGTGTGCGTCCCACTCGGTCTCGGGGGTAGCGCGTCGTCTCTCCTTCGCAAGGATGAGATTCCGGAAAGGCGTGCCCAACCGTGGGCGGATGCGCAAATGCTTCCCGCCGGGGATGTTCCGGGCGCCAGCGGCTGGTGGGGTGGGGACTGTGCAAAACCGTACTGCGTACAACAGTGGAGGGAGCTCGCCCCGCGAGGACCTCGAAACGCGGCTCACCGTGGAGCTCGCGTCGGTGGTCTCCGCTGCCCGCAGGCGTGCCACGCGGGACGGTGACCGGCAGGTGGACACGGCCCACCTGCTGCACGGACTTCTGGAGTCGGACCCGTCGGTGCGGGCGGCGTTCGACGGCGGGGCGCAGGTCGCCCGGCTGCTCGGTTATCTCGTCCAGCGCAGCATCGGGTACGGCCTCCAGTGGCACGGCACCGTCGAGGATTCCGGCGCGGTGCCGATGGTGACCGACGGAGCCGTACCGGGCTGGTCGCCCGCCGCGGCCGCCGCCCTGGACGGCGCACTCGACCGCGCGCACGCCCGGTACGCGACCCATGCCGCCTGCCTCGACCTGCTCGCGGCCCTCGTGGACGACCCGGAGTCGCGTGCGGTCGAGGTGCTGCGCCGGGCCTCGGTCGACACGGAACGGCTGGCTGCCCGGCTGGACGGGGAGCGCTCCGGCCAGGAATGACAGGCGTAACGGGGGTGACGCTGCTGACGGCTCCTGTCATGATGTGCCGATGCGCGCGTCTACGGGGAGTGGAGCGGCCCTGGGGGCCGGCGGGAACCAGGGAAAGCCGGGGAAGGCAGGGGAGCCGGGGGCTTCGCGGACTCCGGGAGGGCCGAGGGGGGCCCGGGGCGCGGAACGTCCGGACCGCGGCGGCCCGACCGGCCGGAGCCGGGGCGCCGGGCTCACTCTGGCGCTGATCTCCGCGTTCGCCTTCGGCGGTTCGGGTGTGGCCGCCAAACCCCTGATCACGGCCGGCCTCGACCCCCTGCACGTCACCTGGCTGCGGGTCGCGGGCGCCGCCCTCGTCATGCTGCCCGTCGCCTGGCGCCACCGGCGGCTGGCGCTGCGCCGCCCCGCCCTCCTCCTGGGCTTCGGTCTGCTCGCCGTCGCCGGTGTCCAGGCGTGCTACTTCGCGGCGCTCTCGCGCATCCCGGTGGGGGTCGCGCTGCTCATCGAGTACCTCGCACCCGCGCTGGTGCTCGGCTGGGTGCGCTTCGTCCAGCGGAAGCCGGTCACGCGGGCCGCGGCGGTCGGTGTCGTCCTGGCGGTCGGCGGGCTGGCCTGTGTGGTGGAGGTGTGGTCCGGTCTCCGTCTCGACCCGGTCGGACTCGCGCTGGCGCTCGGCGCCGCCTGCTGCCAGGTCGGTTACTTCGTACTCTCCGATCACGGGAGCGACGGTGCGGACGCGGCGGACCCGCTGGGCGTGATCGCGTACGGGCTGCTGATCGGCGCGGCCGTGCTGACCGTGGTCGCGCGCCCCTGGGAGATGGACTGGCCGGTGCTCGGCGGCAGCGCCTATCTGGACGGGGCCCGGGTGCCCGCCGCACTGCTGCTCGTGTGGATCGTGCTGGTGGCCACCGTGCTGGCGTACGTCACCGGTGTCCTGTCGGTGCGCAGGCTGTCCCCGCAGGTGGCGGGGGTGGTGGCGTGTCTGGAGGCGGTGATCGCGACCGTACTGGCGTGGGTGCTGCTCGGCGAGCACCTCACCGCGCCGCAGGTGGTGGGTGGACTGGTCGTCCTGGCCGGTGCGTTCGTCGCGCAGTCGGCGACCCCGAAGGCGGGTCGGACGGACGCGAGGGGCGGGGGAGGCGCGGCGCCTGTACGGGCGGGCGGAGCCCCGACGAGTGGGGACGCACCATGCCGGATCGCGTCGGGCGAGACCCCATCCGGCGGGGAAGCACCGGGTGGGGCCGACGCGGATGCGGCCGTCGAGGGCGGCACCTCGGGCTTCGGAGGCGGCCGGGGCTTGTCGGCCGGCCGGCGCACCTCCTAAGGTGCCGATCATGCGAAGGACTGTGCTGCCCCCTCCCGCCGCGTAGCGCGGGCGGCGGTCTCCGAGCGAGAACCCGCCCCGGGCCCGGCGCGACCCGAAGGACGTGCCCCGCCCCGGGCCGGTCGCCGCTGCCCGTACACGGGACCACGCGACCATTCCACGGCGCTCGGCGCCGTCCCGGACCTCCCGGAGAAGCACAGCCATGCATGGTGTCTCTTCCCCTGCCCTGCCCGTGGGCCGGGGCCTGTTGTACGTGACCGTCGCCGCGACCGCCTGGGGCACAGCGGGCGCGGCCGCCTCCCTCCTCTACGGCAGTAGCGGCCTCGGCCCTCTCGCCCTCACTTTCTGGCGCACCGTCGGTGGCCTTCTCCTGCTGTCGGCCGTACGGGCGGTCCTGCGCCGCCGGGTGGTGCGCGTGCCGGATTCCGTCGTGCGTCCGAAGGAGCCGCTGCGGCGCCGCCTCGTACGGACGGCCGCCACCGGGATCGCGCTGGCGGTCTTCCAGGCCGCGTACTTCGCGGCGGTGGAGAGCACGGGACTGGCCGTCGGCACCGTGGTGACCATGGGAGCAGGGCCCGTCCTCATCGCGCTCGGCGCGCGGCTGACCATGGGCGAACGGCTCGGTGCCGGAGGGGTCCTGGCGGTCCTGGGCGCGCTGTCCGGACTGGCCGTACTGGTTCTCGCAGGAGGCGCTTCCGGTACGGTACGGCCCTCCGGGGTTGCCCTGGCGCTGCTGTCCGCCGCGGGCTGCGCCGTGCTGACGCTGACGGCCCGCCGTCTGGGGCAGGCCGGTGACGCCGCCGATCCGTACGGTTCCACGATCAGCGCCTTCGCCGTCGGAGCAGGATGCCTGCTGCCGTTCGCCGCGGCCGAAGGACTGTGGCCGCAGGCGCACGAACTGGGCCGCAGCCTCTGGCTCATGGGCTACATCGCCGCCGTACCGACGGCCCTCGGCTACGGCCTGTACTTCGCGGGCCTGGCGGCCGTGCGGGCGGCCACGGCGTCGGTGATCTCGCTGGTCGAACCGGTGTCCGCGGCGGGGATCGCGGTGCTCTTCCTGGGTGAGGAACTGACGGCGGGCACGGCCGTCGGTACGTGCGTGCTGCTCGCGGCCGTCGCGGGACTGGCCGCGGCCGAGGCGCGGGGAGCGGTGGCGGCCCGTACGGGCAGGGCGGGGACGGCGATGGTGCGCTGATCGGCTCAGATGGGCCGGGCCGGCTCGGGGCGGCCCGGCCCACGGCCTCCGCCATCGGTCGCCCGCCGCCGCCCGCCCCCGGACACCCGGCCAGGTGTCGGGCACAGGACGTCAGCCGTGGTGGGCCGCCGGACTGTCAGCTACGGTCGGCCGCCAGCCGCCGTAGCTGGTGGGTGCGGGCCTGGGCGTCACGGGGCGCGGCCCGTTCGGCCAGGCGCTCCGTGATGCGCCGCTGCACGGTCTCGCTCCGTTTGCCCGCGTACTTGAACTTGGCCCGTACGTCCGTGACTTCCAGCCGTAGCCCCCGGATGCCGGGCAACTGGCGTCCGTACGGCGGGCCGTCCGCGGTGACCGGCGCCGAGCCGCCCTCGGGCTGGAAGTGCCCCAGCTGCCGAGCCAGCAGCGCGGCCTTCTCCTGCGGGTCGTCGACGACGTGCGCCGTGCAGGTGAGCTGGACGGCGGCGTAGAAGCTGGTGGGGACGCCGTGCTCCGGCGGGTCCTCCTCGGCGGCCTGCCACGGCCCCGGTATGAACACGTAGTCGTCCACGACACTGAGCAGGACGGCCGGGGCGGTCTCCAGCGCCCGCCATATCGGGTTGGGGCGGGCCAGGTGGGTGACGGCCTCGCGGCGGGCCGGGTCGTAGGCGAAGTGCAGGGGCTGGACGAGGGGCGGGGAGCCGGGCGGTCCGTTGACGGCGAGCTGGCCGAAGTCGTGGCCGGCCAGCCAGTCCTGCCACTCGGCGTCGTCGGTGGGCGCGTCCCAGGGGTGGATCAGCATGCGCTCCTCCTTCAGCGGGCCGAGAGGTAGGCGGGCTCGGGGATGCCCGGGTCGAGGTCGTCGGCCGGGACGGGGGCCCCGTACCGGGGGGCGACCGGCAGAACGCCGCTCCAGTGGGGGAGTGGCAGGTCGGCGGGCTCGTCGTTGGGGCCGCCGGTGCGGATCTTGGCGGAGACCTCGTCCAGGTCGAGGCGGATGACGGCGGTGGCGGCCAGCTCCTTGGCGTTGGCCGGCCGGGAGTCGGCGGCCCGGCCGGGCACGACCTGGTCGACCAGTGCGTCGAGCGCGGCGGTCTTCTCGTCGTGGTCGGTGACCTGGTGGGCGATGCCGTGCACGACGACGCTGCGGTAGTTGATCGAGTGGTGGAAGGCGGACTTGGCCAGCACCAGGCCGTCCACGTGGGTGACGGTGACGCACACGGGCAGGCCGGGACCGGCCGTCTCGCCGGCCATGCGGAGCGGACGGGAACCGGTCGAGCCGTGCAGGTAGAGGCGCTGGCCGACCCGGCCGTAGAGCGTGGGCAGGACGACGGGGGCGCCGTCGCGGACGAAACCGAGGTGGCACAGGTAGCCGGCGTCGAGGATGGCGTGCACGGTCTCGTGGTCGTAGGTGGCGCGCTCGCGGGCACGGGTCGGCACGGTGCGCTCCGTCCGGGTGAAGGACAGCTCCTTGGGCGCCTGGGGCATTGCGGACTCCATTGCACTAGTGCATAATGTGTTTTGTGCTAGGAGAGTATCGGATCGAAGGGCGGCGCGCATCGGAAATTGCCGCCAGTGTCGAGCGAGCCGTCGGTGCGGGCGAGCTCCAACCGGGTGAAGTCCTGCCCCCCATGCGGGAGTTGGCTGTCTATCTGGAGGTCAATCCCAACACGGTGGCGTCCGCGTACCGGACACTGCGGGACCGCGGAGTGATCGAGACCGCGGGCCGCCGCGGCAGCCGGGTGCGCCCGCGGCCGGTCAGTACGGTCCGCGAGGCGGCGCTGGGGCCCGTGCCGCCCGGTGTGCGCGACGCGGCCGCCGGGAATCCCGACCCCGCGCTGCTGCCCGCTCTCGGGCAGGCACTGGCCGCGGCCGCCGCCCGCAGTGCGGAGCGCCCCACGCTGTACGGGGCCCCCGCCGTCGGCACGGAGCTGGAGCGGATGGCCCGCGCCGCCTTCGAGGCGGACGGGGTGCCGGGCGGGTCGATCGCCGTCACCTCCGGGGCGCTGGACGCGATGGAGCGGGTGCTCGGTGTGCATCTGCGTCCTGGTGACACGGTCGCGGTCGAGGACCCGGGCTGGGGGAGCCTGCTGGACCTGATCCCCGGCCTCGGGCTGCGGGCCGTTCCGGTCGCGGTGGACGACGAAGGGCCGCTGCCCGAGCAGGTCGGCCGGGCGGTGCGCGACGGCGCCAGGGCCCTGGTCGTCACGGACCGGGCGCAGAATCCGACGGGTGCCGTGCTCAGTGCCGCCCGGTCCCGGGAGTTGCGCGAGGTGCTGGCGGACCATCGGGACGTGCTGCTGGTGGAGGACGATCACGGCCACGACATCGTCGACCTCCCGCTGCATCCGCTCGCAGGCGCCACGGACCACTGGGCGCTGGTCCGCTCCACGGCCAAGGCGTACGGCCCCGACCTGCGGCTCGCCGTGCTGACCGGGGATGCCGTGACGGTGGACCGGGTGCGCGGGCGCCAGCGGATCGGGCCCGGCTGGGTGAGCCACCTCTTGCAGGACGCGGTGGTGCACCTGTGGCGTACGGGAGCGGTCGACCCGAAGGCCGTCGCGGACGCGTACGGCCGACGCCGGACCACGTTGATCGACGCCTTGGCGGCCCGCGGCATCCGGGCGCGGGGGCGCAGTGGGATGAACGTATGGATCCCGGTGCCCGACGAAACCGGCGTGGTCGCCCGGCTGTTGCACGCGGGCTGGGCCGTCGCGCCCGGGGCGCGCTTCCGTATGGACTCACCGCCCGGCATACGCGTCACCATCGCGGGCCTCACGGAGGAGGAACTGCTGAGCCTGGCGGACGTCGTCGCTTCCGCCGTCGAACGGAAGGAGGCGCGCCGTTACGACTGAAGCGGGCGCGGGAGCGTGGGTGCCGCGGCCGAGGGGAGCCACGAGGGCCGGCCGGCGGGACACCGCATCCTGGCAGGTGCCCGCGGGCCGGCTGACTGACTTGCCGGCTGACTGACTGGGCGACTGGTTGCTGCGCCGATCGGCTGACTGGCCGACTGGCTGTATGAGGGGGAACGGTGCTGGTTACGATCGCACGATGCCTGATCAGAGCTTCCTTGTTTGTGGTCCGCGGGTGGCTGTCCGGCGGATCTCCGTCCAGGACCGTGCGGAGATCGCGGTCCTCGACCGCGAGAGCGCCGCGCTGCACCACCCGTGGGTCCCCGCGCGGGACACCACGGAGGAGGCGTTCCGCGCGTACGTCGCCAAGTTCGACCAGCCGGCCCATGAGGGCTTCGTGGTGTGCCTCCGGGAGAGCGGTGCGATCGTCGGCGGCGTCAACATCAACAACATCGTGCGGGGCGGCATCCAGAGCGGAGCCCTCGGTTACGTCGCCTACGCGTCCACCACCGGGCACGGCTATATGACCGAGGGGGTCCGCCTCGTCATCCGGTACGCCTTCACCGAGCTGGGCCTGCACCGGCTGGAAGCCAACATCCAGCCCGGCAACGCCCCCTCCGCCCGGCTCGTCGAGCGGCTGGGCTTCCGGCTGGAGGGCTGCTCCCCGCGCTTCCAGTACGTGGACGGCGCGTGGCGCGACCACGAACGGTGGGCGCTGACGGCCGAGATGACCGAACACGCCGCCGGGTCGGGCCCTCGCTAAGTGGTGCGGCGGGTGCGGCTCCGGGTCAGCGCGGCACCTGCCAGAATGATCAGCGCGCCGACGGGAGTGTTCCAGCTGAGCTGCTCGCCGAGCAGGGCGACGCCGGCCGCGGTGGCGATTACGGGGACGAAGTAGGTGACCATCTGAGCGGTGGTGGGTCCCACCTCCGCCACCAGCCCGTACTGCAGCAGGAAGGCGACCCCGGTGCCCAGGGCGCCGAGCGCGACGACGGCGAGGAGGGGGACGACAGGGTAGGCGGCCGGGGCCGAGGTGAAGAGCGCGGCCACCAGGCCGGCCTGGGCCGTGGCGAGGAGCATCTGGGTGCCGGAGAGCGCGACGTTGGAGACCTTGGTGCCGGCCAGGGTGCGCCGGACGTAGATCCAGCCGATGGGGTAGCTCAGCGATGCTCCCAGAGCCATCGCGGTGCCCGTCGGATCCGTTCCGGAGAACCCCTGCCAGGCACCGAGCACGGTCAGTACGCCCAGGAAACCGAGGCCGAGCCCCGCGACGCGACGGCGGGTGGGCCGGTCCTCGGAGAGGGCGACCAGGGAGAGAGCCATACCCCACAGCGGGGAGCTGGCGTTGCAGATGCCCGCCAGGGTGGAGGGGATGGTCAACTCGGCGTAGGCGAAGAGGGAGAAGGGGAGGGCGTTGAGGAAGAAGGCGGCGACCGTCAGATGACCCCACGTCCGCGCGGAGCGGGGCAGCCGCTCCCGCTTGGCGACCAGTACGGCGACGAGCACCGCCGAACCGAACGCCAGTCGGCCGAAGGTGACGTGCAGAGGTGCGTACCCCTGTGTGCCGACCTTGATGAACAGGAAGCTGAATCCCCAGACCAGGCTCAGGATGCCGAACCGCAGGCGCCAGTCGAGGGTGCGGCGTGCCCCACCCCGGGGCGCGGCGGAGTGACCTGAGGTGGTGGAGCGGGGCGGGAGTGAGGGTGGGGGCGTTCCGGTGGGTCCGGGAGCGGTGGGGTTCGTCTCGGCTGGGTGGGCTCCGGAACGGGCGGCGGCGGTGCTCATGGGGCTACGATGAGGCTCGGTGATCTTGTAGCACAAGCGAGTTTTCGTGGGGTGTATCGCTTAGCATTGCTTAGATGTTGAACCTTGATCGCTTGCGGACGCTGAGTGCGGTGGCCCGGCACGGCTCGGTGAGTGCGGCGGCGGACGGGCTGCATGTGACCACCTCCGCCGTCTCCCAGCAGCTCGCCAAGCTGGAGCGGGAGACGGGCCAGCAGCTCCTGGCCAAGAACGGCCGCGGCGTGCGGCTGACCGACGCCGGCCGACTGCTGGCCGACCATGCCGTACGGATCCTCTCGCAGGTCGAGCTGGCCCAGGCGGAGCTGGAGGCGCACCGCGGTCAGGCCGTCGGTGAGCTGCGGCTCGGCGCCTTCCCCACCGCGGCACGTGGACTGTTTCCCGCCGCGCTGGCCGGGCTCCGTACCGCGCACCCCCAACTCCGCCCGTTGCTGCGGGAGATGGAGCCGGAAGCCTCGGTGCGGTGCGTGGTGCGCGGCGACATCGACCTGGGTGTCGTGCTGGACTGGCACAATCGGCCGCTCTCGCTGCCCGAAGGCCTGGCGAAGGTGCCGATCCTGAACGACCCGGCCGATGTCGCCATGCCGGCCGACCACCCGCTGGCGCACCGCGACTCGGTCGAACTGGCGGAGCTGGCCGATGACGAGTGGGTCTCCTGGCCGCAGGGCGAGTTCTGCCACGACTGGCTGATGTTCACCCTGCGCGGCCAGGGGATCGAGCCGCGCATCGCGCACATGGTGGAGGAGCACCACACCCAACTGGCGCTGATCGGAGCCGGGCTGGGGGTCGCGGTGGCGCCCCGGCTGGGGCGGGGGCCGGTGCCGGATGGTGTGCGCGTGGTGCCCGTACGCCACACGATGCGGCGGCACGTCTACGCGATCTGGCGTGCCGACGCCGACCGGAGGCCGTCCATCCGTGCCGCGGTCGCCGCGTTGCGCGCGGCGGGCGAGGAGATCGAAGGGCGCTGAAGGTTCGGGAGCGGCCCGGTAGAGGCGGGGTAGCGGCGTCGACCCTCGAAGGGCTCGACGCGGCGGCCCGCAAGGGCACGCACGGCGGCCGGCCACCCGTCATCACCGAGGACATGCCGCACGCCGTGCTGCGGCGCCGGGCTAACGGCGAGTCCGTCGAGCAGATCCAGCCCGACCTGATCATCCCCACCGGCAAGCGCGAGGGCCAGACACCCGGCGTCGCCAGCATCTACCGCGCGCTCGCCGAACACGAGAAGAAAGAGGCGTACCCCGAGGCGATCGAGGCCGCGCACGCCGAGGTCGCCGACCTCCAGGACGCCGACGACACCCCCCCCGCGTCCGCCGAGTCCGCATCCGGCGGTCGGACGCCCCGGGGCCTCCATGAGGGCAGGGCGATGCAAGGGCCGCCGTCGCGTCACCGGGATGGGGGAGGCGGGACGATACCCTGGATCAATCCCAGGTCAAGCAAGTCCTGGGGACGTATCCGGAGTTGGTCGGCCGTGCCGCGTACCGCGTCCGCGTCGCGCTTGAGGATGGCGGCGGCGGCTTCCGGGGCGATGACGGAGAAGTAGCTGTCCGGCGTCGCCCACAGCCGGCCCGGTGCGGCCAGCGCCAGCGCCCCGCCGGATCCGCCTTCCCCGATCAGCAGCGAGGTGACGGGCGTACGGACCGAGGCCAGCGCGGTGAAGACGTCCGCGATGGCGGCGCCCGCGCCGGCCCGCTCCGCAGCCGCGTCGTTGGCCGCGCCCGGGGTGTCGATGAGGGTGAGCACCGGTATGCCGAGCCGGTCCGCCAGCCGGATCAGCCGGGCGGCCGTACGGAATCCCGCAGGGCGCACGGCCGTGCCGCACTGGGCGGCGAACGCGATCGTGCGCCCGTCGCGTCGGCCGAATCCGCAGCGTATGCCCGGGTCGGTGCCGCCGCAGCGGTCGCCGCTGATCTCCTCGCGCCAGTCGAAGTACGCCTCCAGATACGCCACGGCACGCGGGCGCCGCACATCGCGGGCCGAACGCACCGCCTCCCATCCGGACCCGGGGAGCCCGGCGGTGCCGAGTGCGTACGGGGGCGGGGCGGCCGCTGTGGTGGGGGAAGCTACGGAGGGGGCGACTCCGGCTGGGTCTGCGGTGGCGGGGGCCGTTTCGGCGGGGGCCGCTTGGGCCGGGGCCGTGGCGGCGGGGGCCGGTCCGGCGGGAACCGACTCGGTCGGGGTTGGTCCGGTAGGGGCCGCTCCGGCCGGGGCTGCTCCGGCGGCCACGTCCTGGTCCGCTGACGTGCCCGCCGTCACGTCCGGCGCGGTGCCCGCCGTCACGTCCGCTGTCGTGTCCGGCGTGGCGCCCGGCGTCACGTTCGCCGTCAGGTGCGGCGCCGCGTCCGGCGCCGCACCCGCCGCCGATGCCCCGTCGCATCCTGGCGACAGCAGCCGCAGCCAGCGGCCGAGGGCCGCGCGCACTTCGTCCGGCGGGACGACCGCGTCGGCCTGTCCGGCCGCCACCTGGCCCTCGGCGCTGTACGCATACGGGTCGGCGTCCGCCGGGCGCACGCGTGAGCCCGCGAAGCCGACCTGCGCGCCCGGCAGCGCGAGCACGACGTCCGCGCCCGCGCCGAGCGTCGCCCAGCCGCCGCCGGTCGTCGGATCGCGGAGGACGGCGATCTGGGGGAGGCCCGCCGCCCGGTTCAGCGCGGACCGGCCGGCCACCCGCTGGAGCTGAGTCAGGGCCCGCATACCCTCCTGCATCCGGCTGCCGCCCGTGGCGATCAGCGTCACGACCGGCAGGCGCAGCTCGCGGGCGCGGTCCCAGGCGGCCACCAGCCGATCACCCGTACGCTCCCCGAGGGACCCGCCGAGGAAGCCGAACTCGAAGGAGACCAGGACGGTCTCCACACCGGCGACTCGGGCGGTGCCGCAGACCACGGACTCGCTCTCACCGGTCCGTTCCCGCGCCCGCTGCCGCGCGGAGCCGTAACCGTCCCAGTCGAGCGGCCCGTCGTCGTAGGGCACGACTGCCGCCGGACCGTCCGACGTCCCGGCGGCGCCACCGGCGCCCGAACCCGAGTCCGAACCCGAGCCCGGCTGCGGCTCCGCCTCCGGTGCGGGAAACTCCGCGAAGTCGGCCGTCACCACGGCGATCGCCTCGCGTGCGGACCAGCGCGGCGACGGACCGGCGGGTACGGGCCGCCTCCGCGTGTCCCCGCTGCCGACCGAAGCGCCACCCGCGTCGCCGGAACCGCTCCCCGGCTCCTCGCTACGCACGGAGGTCCCGTTTCAGTACCTTGCCCATGTCGTTGCGGGGCAGGGCTTCGAGGAAACGGACCACGCGCGGGCGCTTGTGGGGTGCAAGCTGCCGGGCCACGTGGTCGATCAGCTCGGTGTCGGACGGTACGGCGGCGCCCTCGGCCGCCGGCGCCGGCACGATCCAGGCGACGATGCGCTCGCCCAGGTCCTCGTCCGGCTCGCCCGTCACGGCGGCCTCGCCGACGCCCGGGTGCTCCAGCAGGGCGTTCTCGATCTCGCCCGCGCCGATCTTGTAGCCGCCGCTCTTGATGAGGTCGGTGGCCTTGCGGCCCACGATGCGGTAGTTCCCCGCCGCGTCGCGGGTGGCCATGTCGCCGGTACGGAACCAGCCGCCGTCGAAGGCCGCGGCCGTGGCGTCCGGGCGGTTGAGGTACTCGACGAACAGGTTGGGGCCGCGGACCTGGATCTCGCCGACCGTCTCGCCGTCGCTCGCCTCGACGGCCCGGCCGGACTCGTCGACGAGCCGGACGTACACACCGGGCAGCGGTACGCCGACGCTGCCGGGCGCGGGCTCGCCGTCGGCCCGCACGCTCGTGTTCATCAGCGTCTCGGTCATGCCGTACCGCTCGATGACCCGGCACCCGGCGGCCGCGGCGAGCCGCTCGTGGTCGGCGCGCGGCAGTGCCGCCGAGCCGGACACCAGGAGGCGGGCCCGGCCCAGGGCCTTGGCGAGCGCGGGGTTCTCGCCCGCTTCGACGGCCAGGCGGTGGTACATCGTCGGTACGCCGAACAGCATCGTGCCGTCAGCGGTCAGCTCCCGGACGACGCCCTCGGTGCTGAACCGGCCCAGGTGGTGCACGCTGCCGCCGCGCCGCAGCGGCCCGAGGACGCCCAGCACGAGGCCGTGCACGTGGAACAGCGGCAGACCGTGCACGAGGACGTCGTCGGCGGTCCACTGCCACACCTCCGCCAGCGCGTCCAGCGTGTGCGCGAGCGCCCGGCGGGGGAGCACGACGCCCTTGGGCGGGCCCGTCGTGCCGGAGGTGTAGACGACGAGAGCGGCGGACTCGGCGCCCGGCTCGTACGGGAGGGGCGGAACCTCCTCGTCGTCGGTGGTGGGGACGACGTCGAGGCGGGGCAGGGCGGCCAGCGCACCGGGGAGCTCGGCGTCCGGCTCGGCCAGGACGAGCGTCGGCCCGCTGTCCGACACGATGTGCGCCAGTTCGCTCTCCCCGATCTTCGGGTTGACGGGCACCGCGGGCACCCCGGCGAGCAGCGCGGCCACCACCGCGACCGCGGTCTCCAGGGTGGGCGTGGCCCAGACGGCCACCCGGATCTCGCCGTCGAGGCGCTCGGCGAGCCGGCCCGCGACCGCGGCCAACTGGCGGTAACTGAGCGCCCGCTCGCCGAAGCGCAGCGCGGGCTGCGGCGACGCGTCGCTCAACGCCGGAAAGAGCACGTTCACCAGGTCTCCCTCGTTCTGTTCGTCGCACGTCGGTGCCGCCCCGGACCTGCTGGAACGGGCCGACCACACCACTGTGTCAGAGACCACCGACAACGCGATCGGGCGGCGCCGCGTGGGAGTGCGACCGGGCCGCCGTACCAGGGTGCACCGGGGCGCGGCGGGCGTCCGGCGCGGTCCGCTCACCCCGGCATCTTGCGGAAGTCCCAGGACACGACGGCTTCCGGGACCAGCCGCAGCCAGGCGTGCCGGCCGTCGTGCGGCATCCGTTCCAGGCCGAGTCCGCCGAAGTACTTGGCGGAGAACAACCGCTCCGGCACGTCCAGTTCCGCGCAGGCATCACCCGTTCGCGGTACTTCGCCGACGAAAGCCGCGCTACCGGTCAGCTCCACCCCGCGCAGCTCCCCGTAGTCGTGCCCGTCGTCGACGACCACCGCGATCCGCGGGTTCTCGCGCAGCTGGGCCCAGCGCTTGCTGCGGGTGATCGAGTACAGCCAGAGGGCCGTGCCGTCCCAGGCGAACCAGAGGGCACCGACGTGCGGCGTGCCGTCCGCGCCCACGGTGGCCACCCGGCACGTGCGCTGCTCCGTCAGGAAGGTGTCCCGTTCGTGCGGCGTCATCATGATGCGGCGCCCGCGCCGCTGCGTGCCGGTCATCCGTCGTCCACCTCCGCCGTACGGCTGACTGGGTGTCAGAATCAGGTGCCAGGAATCATCCGGCCTCTTCCGTGCCGGCGCAATGGCGGCTACGCTCGCGCGGCTCGGCGAGGCGCCGTGCCGGCCCCGCGCCGCCGCGGTACGACGGCACGGCTTCGGCTTGCGACGACCGCCTTACGACCGCCTTGCGAAGACCGCCCCCCGGGAAGGGACGAGACGATGGCATCGGGTGCCCGCCTCCTGGCAGAGACCGATCCGGCGACGACGGCCCTGCTCACCGTCGAGTGCCAGCGCGGCGTCGTCGGGCCGGACGGCGCGCTGCCGGAACTGGCCGAGGCGGCCCGCGCGTCCGGGGCCCTCGTCCGGGTGGCGCGGCTGGTCGGGGCCGCGCACGACGCCGGCGTACAGGTGCTGCACGCCGTCGCCGAGCGCCGCCCGGACGGCCGGGGCGCAAACCGCAACGCGCGCCTGTTCGCCGCAGCCGAGCGGCTGGCCGTACAGCAGGTCGTCGGGACGACCGCGGTACGGGTCGCCGAGCCGGTGCCCGTCTCCGAGGACGACCTGATCGTCCGCAGGCTGCACGGGCTGTCGCCACTCGCCGGTACGGACGTGGACCCGCTGCTGCGCAATCTCGGGTGCCGCACCCTCGTCATCGTCGGGGTGTCGGCGAACGTGGCGATCCCGAACGCCGTCTTCGACGCGGTCAACCTCGGGTACACGGCGGTGGTGCCCGCCGACGCCATCGCCGGCGTGCCGGCCGACTACACCGCGGCGATGGTCCGGCACACCCTCGCTCTCGTCGCCACCGTCACCACCACCGGTGACCTGCTCGCCTGCTGGAGCGGGACACGGAGCCGGACGCCCGGCCCCCGAACGCCCGGCCCCCGAACCCCCGGCTCTCGGACGCCCGGCCCCCGGACCGTGGCCGAGTGACCGCCTGACGGGCGCGGCCACCGGGCCCGCCACCGAGCCGACCGGCGGACCCACTGCGGACGTACCGCCGGACCCGCCACCGGGCCCGCCGCCAAGCCCGACCACCGCCCCCGGACCACCCGGTCACCCCAGCTTGATCGAGTCGCCTTCCACACTCACCTTCGCCGCGACGAGCCCCTGAGTGGCGGGCCCCTTGCGTACGCTGCCGTCGTCGATGGCGTAGGTGCTGCCGTGGCAGGGACAGTTGATCGTGCCGTCCGCCACCTCGTTCACCAGGCACCCCTGATGCCGGCAGACCGCCGAGAACGCCTTGAACTCGCCCTTGGCGGGCTGGGTCACCACGACCTTGCGGTCCTTGAAGACCTTGCCGCCGCCCTCGGGGATGTCCGCGGTCCTGGCCAGCACGCCCCCGGCGGCGCCGGTGCCCGCGCTCCCCGGATCCTTGCCGCCGGGCTCCGTGTCGCCGTTCTTCGACCCGTCACCCCCGGCGCTCCCCGAGGTGTCGGGCGGTGCGGACGAGGCGCTGTCGCCGTACCCGTCCGAGCCGTTCCCACAGGCCGCGAGCGCGGCGGCCAGTCCTGCCGCGCCGGCCGCCGCGACGACCGTACGGCGTGTCGTCCGCGCGTCCGTGCGCCGCCCTGTCGATGTCTGCCGAGTCATGGGGTGCCTCCAACTGTCGGTGGCCCAGGGGCCGCCGGGTGCCGTGATCGGTGCGTGTCACGTGGCGCGTGCGTCCCCTGGGCGTTGTGGAAGTTCCATACGGGCGGGCGGGCGCGCGCGTTCAGCTTCTGTCGAGTGCCGAGCGGAGGAAATCACGTTCGAAGCGCAGCAGGTTCTCGTTGACCGCCGCGTCGGCGGGCGCGTGTCCCGCTCCGGGCAGCGGCAGCACGCTGTGCTGCCGGCCGGCGGACAGCAGTTCGGCGGAGAAGCGCAAGGTGTGGGCAGGGGCCACGTTGTCGTCCGCCAGCCCTTGGACGAGCAGCAGCGGACGGCGCAGCAGGTGGCCGTGGCCCACCAGGGAGGAACGGGTGTAGTGGTCCGGTGTCTCCTGGGGGTGGCCGAGGTAACGTTCCTTCCAGTGGGTGTCGTACAGCCGCTGGTCCGTGGGCGGGGCACCGGCGACCGCCGCGTGGAACACGTCGGGACGGTGCAGGACGGCAGCGGCGGCCAGGAAGCCGCCGAACGACCAGCCGCGGATCGCCACTCGTGACAGATCCAGGTCCGCGAAGCGCGCGGCGGCAGCGTGCAGCGCGTCGGTCTGGTCCTCCAGGGCGGGGGTGAGCTGATCGCCGTGGACGGCCTTCTCCCAGGCCGGGCCCCGGCCGGGGGTGCCGCGGCCGTCCGCGACCAGTACGGCGAAGCCCTCCTCGGCGAACCACTGCGCCACACAGGCGGACCAGGTGCGGGCCCGTACGGCGAGCTGGATGCCCGGGCCTCCGTACGGGGAGAGGAGCACCGGCAGTGTGCCCGTACCGGGCTCGTGCCAGGAGGGCAGATACAGCGCACCGCGCACCTCCCGCCGCCCCAGGAGGAGGTGCTCCGGGCGCGGGGTGACGACCGGCTCCTCACCGAGCGAGGCGATGGTCCCGACGGCCCCGACGGCCCCGACGGCCCCGACGGCCCCGTTGGTCCTGACGGCCCTGGTGGTTCCGGCGGTCCCGGCAGCCCGGGCGGCCCCGACCGCTGCCTTCGGCCCGGAGCCCCGCACCTCGACGACCGGTCCCTCCGGTGTGAGCCCGCTGAGGACCACCGTGCCGCCCCCGGCGGCGGCCGTGAAGAGCCCAGGCCCATTGCTCAACCGGGTCAGGCCGTCCGCCGGGGCCCACCGCCACACATGCACCTCCGTCGGCTCCTCGTCGGCGGTGAACCACACCTGCTCGCCTTCCACGGCGACGACTTCCCGCACCTGTAGTCCGGGTGGCGTCACGGTGGTGCCGCCGACGTTCAGGTGGCGGGTGCCGGGCGTGTCCTCGGGCAGGACCAGGGCCCCCGATGCCGTACGGGCCGGGGTGCCGGGCACGATCTCGGTCCAGGCGGGGTCGGTGCGTTCGTGCAGCGTCCGGGTCGCGCCGGTGCCGGGGTCGACCGCCAGGGTGCGCAGCGTCCGCTGATCGCGGGTCTGTACGCCGATGAGCGGCCCGTGGCCGTCCCACCGGGCGCTGACGAGGTAGACGTACGCGGCCCGGTCCCACGCCACCTCGACACGCCGTTCCCCGGTGGCGGCCACCGGCACGATGTGGAGCGACACCTCCGCGTTGGCCGTCCCGGCCGAGGGGTAGGCCATCGCGCGCGGCGGCCGTTCGGGGTGCGCCGGATCGCTGATGTAGCGCCGTTCCACGCCGGACGTGTCCACCCTGGCCACCAGGAGGTGACGGCTGTCCGGGGCCCACCAGTAGCCGCGCGAGCGGCCCATCGATTCGGCGGCCACGTACTCGGGCAGGCCGTAGGTGACGTCCGGCCCTTCGGTGGCCGCCAGTTGCCGGTCCTTTCCGTGCTCCAGGGTGACGACGTGCAGCGATCCATCGGTCACGTACGCCACCAGCCGCCCGTCCGGAGAGGGCCGGGGGTCGACGACCGGCCCGGCGGTCCGTACGCGGACGGGGGCGCCTTCGTCCGTACGCACCACCCACAGTGCGCCCGAGAGCGCGCAGGCCACCACGCGCGCCGCCGCGTCGGTCGCATACCCCACGACACCGGTGGAATACTCCCGTGCCCGCTCGCGCCGCGCCCGCTCGGCCTCGGGTAGCTGCGCCTCTGCCGTCTCTGCGGTCTTTTCGGACTCTGTGGCCGGGGCGGCTCCCAGCGCCACCGGATCGATCAGCACCCGCTCCGCACCGCCCTCGTACACCCACAGCCGGCCCACGGAGTCGCTGCCCCCGCCCGTACGGACGAAGAGCACACGGCGGCCGTCGGGGGAGACGCCGAACTGACGCGGCACGCCGAGGGAGAAGCGCCGGGTCCGGGCGAATTGCCCGGGGAAGGCGGCGGCGTCGCGGACGCGTGCGGCGGAATGGCGGTCGCATGCGGGGGAGTTGTGTTCGGCGGATGTCTCGGAAGTGACACCGGGCGAACGGAAGGAGTCATCAGCGGGAGTCATGACGGGACTCTGGCATCACGCCGTCCCGGCTTCCACCGCCTGACGGCACGCGGACATGACGAAGCCCCGCGGACGGGGGAACCGCGGGGCTTCGTTCGACAAGTGTACATGTGTTCAGGTGTTATGTCTCTTCTGTAGGGCTTGTGGACTCCGCGTCACTGTGCCTCTGCGGTCTGTGTCCTTCCGCGCTTCGAGGGCGTGCGCATCACTGCTCCGGGCGGGACCAGGTGCGCCCTCCGGGCTGCTCCCGGAGGCCGCCGCGGAGACCTTTGCGCAAGAGGCACATCCTTCGTCCGGCCGGGCGGGCCCCCTCCCACCGTGAGATGATGGCTCCGTGACCTTGGAGGACCTCGTCCGGCTCCGCCGGGCCCGTGACCTGATGGACCGCGAGTACGCGCAGCCGCTCGACGTCCCGGCACTGGCGCGCACCGCCCTCATGTCGGCGGGCCACTTCTCCCGCAGCTTCCGCGCGGCCTTCGGTGAGACGCCGTACAGCTACCTCATGACCCGCCGCATCGAGCGGGCCAAGGCGCTGCTGCGGCGGGGCGACCTGTCGGTGACGGAGGTCTGCTTCGCGGTCGGCTGTACCTCGCTGGGGTCGTTCAGCTCGCGGTTCACCGAGCTGGTGGGCGAGAGCCCGAGCGCGTACCGGGCCCGCAGCCACGACGACGGCGCCGCCATCCCCGCCTGTTACGCCAAGATCTACACGCGACCGGTCAGGAACGGAGAAGCGCGGCCCGCTCCCCGCCCGTAGCGTTGTCCGTATGGATATCAGCCTTTCGACCTGCTTCATCGCCGTCGACGACCATGACAAGGCGCTCGCCTTCTACCGGGATGTGCTCGGCCTGGAGGTGCGCAACGACGTCAGCTTCGAGGGGATGCGCTGGGTGACCGTCGGCGCACCGTCGCAGCCCGACGTGAACATCGTCCTCGAACCGCCTCTCGCGGACCCGAACGCCTCGCCCGCCGACCGCGAGGCCATGGCGGAACTCCTGGCCAAGGGCCTGCTGCGGGCCGTCATCTTCACGACCGGCGACTGCGACGCCACCTTCGAGCGCATCCGCGCCGCGGGCGGGGAGGTGCTCCAGGAGCCGGTCGACCAGCCGTACGGCGTCCGCGACTGCGCCTTCCGTGACCCGTCCGGCAACATGCTGCGCTTCAACCAGGCCCGCAAGCAGTGAGCGCGGCGCGCGGCGCCTGAGGACGGCCCGGCCGCTTCCCCGTACCTCCACAGGGGGGAGTGGCCCGGCCCGTGGACGGCAGGGACGGCAGCGGCGGCGGCAGGGGTGGCGAGGACGGCGGCGACGCCTGCTCTGGCTGGATAGTTCCTCAACAACGCCCACCTCTCCAGCCACACTTGTACGGCACGTACAACGCGTTGGTGACAGCTGTCCGAAGGGCCCCGCATGCACCCCGAAACAACAGGCCGCGGCAGTACGCCACCGCCGCCGGCGCCGGTGCGGGACAGACGCACCGCCGGCCGCGTCCCGCTGCGTGCCGACCTCAAGGCGGCCCTTCCCGACGCCGGTGCCGCGGTGGTGGTCACCGTCGCCGTGTTCGTCTTCCTGTACCTGCGGATGCGGTCCGGCGCGTCCGCGACGGTCGCGGTCATGCCCTTCATGAACGACCCCGGCACCTACTGGATGTATCTGCTCAGCCAGGCGTTCGGCTGGTCGGGGCTGCTCTGGTCGTGGGGAACGGTCATCCTAGGGTTGCTGCTGTCCGGCCCCCGGCCCGGCAGGCTGCCGGTTTCCCGGGCCGTGCTGGAGCGCTGGCACCGCACCACGAGCCTGACGACGATGGCGCTGATGCTCGCGCACGCCCTGATGTTCGGTGCAGAACTGGTGCGCGACGCGGGCGGGACGGCCTGGGTGGCGCGCCTGTGGTCGGCGTTCGCCGACACGTTCGTGCCGGGCTGGTACGACTCGGGGACCGGCAAGCTGGCCATCCCCATCGGCCAGGGCGCCCTGTATCTCGCCGTCCCGCTGGGGCTGCTCTTCTACGTCCGGCACCGCATCGGCGCGAACGCCTGGCGCCGACTGCACCGCTTCGTGATCGTCGTGTACGTGCTGAGCGTCTGGCACACGCTGCTGTACGGCACCAACGTCTGGTACGACGAGTGGCCGCGTACCGTCCTGTGGCTGCTCCAACTGCCCGTCTCGGTGCTGCTCCTGCTCCGGCTGCTGCGTCCCGCGCGGCGGGCCGAGCGCCTGGGGGCGCCCGGTCGGCAGGCGGAGGCCGCGCCGCTGCGCTGGACGGCCCGGGCCGCGGGCCGGGCCGCTGCCGCCGCCGTGATCGTCGGGCTGCTGGCCGTGGTCCTCTCCGGACACGACGGCGGGCGGCCCCGGCCGGACGAGCCGCCCGCGACCGCCCCGGCCGGCCAGGAACCGGAGTGACCCGCGACCACCCCGGCCGCTCAGGAACCCGAGTGACCCGCGACCGCCCGATCCGACTGCCCCGGCACCGCCCCGGCCACTCAGGAACCGGAGGGCCCCGGCACCGCCACGGCCGGCCGGTCGCGTTCCCCGGGCAGGAACGACACCTGCGGCGCACCCGTACGCGGACTGACGGTGACCTCGGCCGTCACGCCGTAAACCTCGGCCAGCAGCTCCTCGGTCAGCACCTCGGCGGGTGGCCCTGATGCCGTGACCTGCCCCTCGCACAGGACGTACAGGCGATCGCAGTAGTACGCGGCGAGGTTGAGATCGTGCAGTGCCACCAGGGCCGTGGCGGGCAGCCCGCGCAGGATGCCGAGCACCGTCAACTGATGCCGTACGTCCAGGTGGTTGGTCGGCTCGTCGAGGACCAGCAGGGAGGGCCGCTGGGCCAGGGCACGGGCGATGAGCACCCGCTGGCGCTCGCCGCCGGAGAGCCGGTCGAAGGACCGGTCCGTCAGCCCGGCCGCGTCCACCGACTCCAGAGCCCACGCCACCAGTGAGGCGTCCTCGGCGCTGTCTCCGTCCAGCAGCCGCTTGTGCGGTGTGCGGCCCATCGCGACGACCTCGCGCACGGTCAGGTCGAAGTCGGCGGCCGACTCCTGCACCACGGCGGCCACCGTGCGGGCCAGCCGCCGCACCGGCAGCGACCAGGCGTCCGTGCCGTCCACCCGGACCTGCCCCGCGTCGGGCCGCAGCACCCGGTAGACGGCGCGCAGCAGGCTGGACTTGCCGCTGCCGTTGGGCCCGACCAGGCCGACCACCTCGCCGGGCCGGGCGGCCAGGGACACGTCGCGCACCAGACGGTGTGCCCCGGCGGTGAGCGTGAGGCCGTCGACGGTCAGTTCGGTCGCGCTCATGCCACTCCTCGGTGCACGGTACGGCGGGCGTCCCGGCGCATCAGCCACAGGAAGAACGGTCCGCCGCACAGTGCGGTCAGCACACCGACGGGGATCTCCATGGGCGCGGCGACGGTACGCGCCGCGATGTCGGCCCAGATCAGGAACACCGCGCCGGCCAGTGCGGCGGCGGGCAGCACCCGGCGGTGGTCACCGCCCACGAACAGGCGCACCACGTGCGGCAGCATCAGGCCCACGAAGCCGATCGGTCCGGCCGCGGCCACCAGGACGCCGGTGACGAGCGAGAGCAGGACGAACATCCGGGCCCGGAACCGGGCCACGTCCAGCCCCATCGTGGTGGCGGCCTCCTCGCCCGCCAGCAGCAGGTTCAGCGACCGTGCCTGGACGAGCAGGACGGCGATGCCCAGCAGCAGCGCCAGGCCCGGCAGCCACAACGTGCCCCACTGCACCCCGCCGAGGCCCCCGAGGGTCCAGGCGAGGACCGCCCGGGCCTCGTTGCCCCGGTCGGAGGTCAGCAGCAGGATGTCCATCACCGCCGTGAGGACCGCCGCCATCGCCACTCCCGACAGCACCAGCCGTACCGAGGTGATGCGCCCGCCGGTACGCGCCGTCGTGTAGACGAGCAGCAGGGTCAGCAGCGCGCCGGCGAAGGCGGCGGCCGACAGCGACACCGGACCGAACAGGCTCACCCCGAAGACGATCACCATGACGGCGCCCAGGGACGCCCCCGAGGAGACACCCAGCAGATACGGCTCCGCCAGCGGGTTGCGGACCAGTGCCTGCATGGCCGTACCGATCACCGCGAGTCCCGCGCCCGTCACCGCGCCGAGCGCCACCCGCGGAGCCCGTACGTCCAGCACGATGGTCTCGCGCGCCCGGGACCACCCCGGGTCCGGCAGGTCGGCGCCCAGCGCGTGGGTCACGATGCCCCACACCTCGCCGGGCGGCACGTGCACCGACCCGATCGCCATCCCCGCCGTGGCGGAGACCAGCAGCAACACCCCGAGAACGACGAGGGTGACGGCGAAGGACCGGCGGCGCGGCGGCGTCTCGTGCCGGTGCTCGCGGACGACCGCCGTCCCGGCGGCGGCGGTCACCGGAACCGCTCGGGGTGCAGGGCGCGGGCCAGCTCCTCCACCGCGTACGGCGGCCGCACCCCCACCAGGGTCGCGGTCAGCGGCAGGACGACGAACCGCTTGTTCTTGACCGCGGGCACGTCGGCCAGCGCGGGCTGCGACAGCAGGAACTTCTTCTTCTGCTCGACGCTCCCGGCCCCCGCGTAGTCGTAGATCGCGATGACCTCGGGCTTCCGGTCGACTACCTGCTCCCAGGACGCGTCCCCGAAGACCTTGTCCAGGTCCGCGAACACGTTCCGGCCGCCCGCGAGCTGGATGATCTCGGTGCCGAGGCTCTTGCCGCCGGCGGTGAAGGCCGCCTTGTCGCCGCTGTCGTACACGAAGACCGGTACGGCGGGGGCGCCCTTGACCGCCCCGGTGGCCCGGTCCACCCGCGCCTTGAGGTCGGCGGCCAGCTTGTCGGCCCGTTCCCGGATGCCGAAGATGCTGCCGACGGTGCGGACCTCGTCGTACGCGTCCTGCATGGACACCTGCTTCTTCCCGCAGTACTCGCGGTTGAGGTAGGTGTTGATCCCGGCGTCGGCGAACGCCTTGCGCGAGCGGCCCTCGTTCTCGGCGAAGGCGCTGGCGTACCCGCCGTAGACGAGGTCCGGATCGGCTTCCAGAACGGTCTCGAAGGACGGCTCCTTCTTCGCCAGTTTCGGCAGCGCCTCGTAGTCCTTGCGCAGCTCCGGCAGGACGGCCGAGTCGGGGAAGGCGGTGCCGATCATGCGGTCCTCGAGTCCCAGCGCCAGCATCAGTTCGGCGGGGTGCTGGTGGATGGTGAGGACCCGGGAGGGCGGCTTCCGGTAGGTGGTACGGATGCCGCAGTTGTCGATGGTGACCGGGAAACCTTTCGCCGCGGTGGCCGCGGGCTCCGCGTCACCCGCGGTGTCCCGCGCCGTGCCGCAGCCGCCCAGCAGGACGGCGGACAGGGCCAGGGCCACCGCAGGTGCCGCGACGCGCCGGAACCGGCGCCGCCGGGCGGCGGGGGAAGAAAAGGGGGGACGGGTCGTGCCGTCGTACACGTAGAGCCTCCTGCGGAGTCCGCGCTCCTCGGAACGGGCCCGCGACAGGCCAGTGTCCTGACTCCCGGATCGACGCCCCCCCCGGCCTTCCCGCGCCGCGCGCGGTGGCCCGATCTGCCTGATGAAGGGTCACTCCCCGGTCACAGTGGCGGGACCGCGCCGGAATCGCACCGGCTTCCTGTCTCCCGTCGCGGTGATGACCAGGTGATATTACGGTCGGTCGGACCGGGGGCAAAGGGCGCGCGTACGGTTCCGCGCGCCGTCTACGGTGTGCGGGCGCCGGGCCGGCCGTGCGGCCCGGCGCCCCGGTCACGCCGCGCGGACCGCCCGGAGCACCAGCCGTTCGGCGTCCTGGTCGTACGGGCGGCCGTCGAAGCCACCGAAGACCTCGACCTCCTGGAAGCCCGCCTCCCCGGCCATCCGCCGCAACTCCACGGCGCTGTAGACGAACCAGACCAGGCTCGTACGCGTCACCCGGTCGCCCCGCACGAGCACCCAGTCGCTGCGCAACCGTGCCCAGTCGTCCAGCACCGTGTCGGTCTGCACCAGCAGGTCGTCACCGCGCTGCACCACCTTCGGCGGTGTGACCTTTCGGGCCAGCAGTTCCTTTCCGGCCATGTCCAGAAGCAGGGTCCCGCCGGGCGCCAGGCAGTCGTGCATCGTGCGCAGCACACGGGCGTTGTCGGCGGGGTCCTCGAAATAGCCGAAGGACGTGAACATGTTGAGAACCACGTCGAAGGCCCCGGGCTCGGTGAACTCCCGCATGTCGGACTGGACGTACCGGGCGGAGACTCCGGCGTCGGCGGCCCGCTTCCGGGCGCGGTCCAGCATCGCCGGGCTGCGGTCCACACCCGTCACACCGAATCCCCGGCGCGCGAGCGGAACGGTGAACACCCCCGGGCCGCAGCACAGGTCCAGCACCCGGGCCCCGGCCGGGAAGGCCAGCAGGGGAGAGGTGTCGAGCAGCTCCTCGGCCTGGGCGTGGCGCCCGTCGGAGAACAGGAAGTCGTAGAACTCGGTCCAGAAGTCATCGTCCTGGAATCCGCCCGTGTGCGTCATCGGGTACCGGTGTTCCTTCCGTGAGGTCGGTGAGGTCCGTGCGGGGGGTGGTGGGGGTGAGGTCGGCGGGAGCGGTGCCGCGCCCGCGCCGCAGGGCGAGCAGGAGCGGCGGCAGCAGGACGCACTGGGCCGCGGCGAACAGCCAGAACCAGCCCGCGTGCCCGGCGCGTTCGCCGAAGCCGTAGAGCTGCCCGCCCAGCACGCCGCTGGCACAGGCGCCCAGGCCGGCGGCGAGCCGCTGCTGTCCGAAGACCACGGCGTCCGAGCGCGGACTGCGGCGCAGGGCCTCCAGGTCGTTCTTGAGGAAGAGCACGATGTCGCCGAGCGTGATGAGGACACCGCCCGCCAGCAGGGCGGTCCGCGTACCGGCTGCCAGGACCGCCATCCCGGCGGCCAGGCCCGCGAACCCGATCGCCAGCGCGACGGGGTACCTCATCTGCCGGATGGCGCCCGACGCGAGCGGCTGGACGACGATGACCAGGACGAAGCAGGTCAGCAGCACCAGGCTGTAGAACTCGCTGGAGGCCCGCTCGACGGCGTACACGGCGAGGTAGTGCTGGAAGTGGAAGTAGAGGTAGAACGCCAGGCCGTTGGCGACGAAGGGGAGGACGGCGATACCGGTGAGCAGGCCCTGGCCGGACGCCGGTGCGCTGCTGGACCGGTCCTTCTCCGGCCCCACCGCCGGCAGACGCGCATGCCCCACGGCCACCACGGCGAACAGCGCCGTCACGACGAGGAACAGCGGGCCGGGGGACGACAGCACGAACGGCCCCGCGACGAGCGGGCCCACGGCCATCCCCGCGTTGAGCGCCGCGTTGCCCGCGGACAGGAACGCGGGCCGGCGCTCCTCGGCCACACCGTGCACCAGGTACGCCTTGTTGGCGGGCAGGTACAGCGCGGCGCCGCAGCAGGTCAGGATCAGCGCCGCCACCGCCACCGGCGGCCACCGCAGCGCCGCCAGGAACGCCGCGAAGCCCGCCGTACGCACCACCAGCGCCCACAGCATCGTGCGCCGCAGCCCCACCCGGTCGGCGAGCGCCCCGCCGAGAACTCCTCCCGAGAACTGCACGAGGGACGCGGCGGCCAGCACCACACCGACCGCCCCGAGCCCCATCCCCAGCCGCTCGTGCAGGAAGACCGACATGAACGGCAGGACCATGAAACTGCCGAGCGGGATGAGGAAGGAGCTGAGCAGCAGGAAGCGCAGCGGCCCGGTGAGGGTGGACAGCGCGGTGCGGAACCCCGGACCGTCGCCTGTGCGTTCAGTCACTGGAGTCCTGGCCCACCTGGCCGACCTGGCTCGCCTGGTTCGCTGCCATGTCCGCCGTGCCGGTCGCGTCTGCCGCGTTCCCCGGTCCCGTCGCGTCCCCCGCATGGAACGGCTCCGTCCGCACCCGTACGGCGTTGGCCGCCGCGACGGCGCAGTGCGTGGCCAGTTCGGCCGTCTCGCCCTCCGCGTAGACGATGCCCGCGTAACCCCGGCTGTCGCCCAGGTGCTCGACGGGGTCGCCGGTCCGCTTGACCGGGTACCAGGCGGGGGAACCCGGCATGTCCGGCAGCCGGTCGAGTCCGTCGACACCGGTGAACACCCCTGGCTTCTCGGGGTATCCGAGGACGAAGGCCGAGGCGGGGCCGCCGGGCAGCTCCGCGTCCATGAGTCCGGGGCGGCTGCCGAGGGCCGCTTCCACCATCGCCTCGTACACGTTGACGCCGAGGGCCCGGCACAGCCCTTCACCGACGAGCGCGCCGCCGATCCGCGGGTTGATCTCGACCACTTCCGGACCGGCCGTGGTCAGGGCGAACTCCACGTGGGCGAACCGGTCGGTGTAGCCGACGGCGGCCAGCACACCGTCCAGCCACTGCTCCAGAGCGTCCCGGCGCGGTTGCGGGAAGGCCACGGGGAAGGCGGTGATCTCCTCCCGGAAGTGCGGCTCGGGCGACATCAGACGGCTGGAGACGCCCAGCAGCCGGGTCCGTCCCGCCCAGGTGAGGGTCTCCGCGCTGTACACCGGCCCGGAGAAGTACGGTTCGGCGAACAGGCGGCCTTTGAGCTGCCGCCCGGCGGCCTCGGCCAGCGCCGCGTCCAGCTCCCGCTCGTCCCGTACCAGCCAGACGTTCTGGCTTCCGGTGCCCGCGGTGTCCTTGAGGATCGCGGGCAGGCCCACCGCCTTCACCAGCAGCGCGGCCGCTGCCGGGTCGCCGCTGTCCGCCTCCGCCGCGCGGGCGCGGGTCAGCCCGGCCTCGAACAGCCGGTCCCGTACGGCGGCCTTGTCCCGGGTCAGCCGCAGCACCGCCGGGTCGAGGCCGGGCAGCCCGAAGCGGGCGGTGAGTTCGGCGCCGACCGGCATCCAGGTGTCGGTCGAGCTGATCAGCCCCCGCAGGCCCGGAGTACGGGCGAGCTGTTCCGCCACCAGTTCCGTGTCGAAGGTGTCGGTCTCCACCACGTCGAGGGCGCCCGCGGGCAGCCGCTCCAACTCGTACGCGTAGTAAGCGGGGTCGCGGGTCAGCAGCCGCAGCGGCTCGCCCAGCCGGGCGGCGGCGCGCGTCAGGTGGCCCAGCCCGAAGGTGAGCGATTCCAGGCAGACCACGGTCATGCGCGGGTCTCCTCACGGCGGGACGGCCAGGGGGCGCGGTTCCACGCCATCGTCGACCAGGGCATGGACATCTCCTCGGGGCTGCCGACCTCCGTCGGCTTCAGTGCGGCCAGGTCCACGGCCTCCCGGTGGCGGGCGTAGACCCGTTCCACGTAGCGGTGGCCGGTGTCGGCACCGATCACCAGGTGGAGCCGGTCGGGGTGGCGGCGGGACTCGTGGGTGGCGGTCAGGTACGCGGCGCCGGTGGACAGCCCGGCGAAGACGGCGTGCTCGCGCAGCAGCGCGACGGCGCCGGACATGGCGTGGGTGAAGTCCATCCAGTGCACCGCGTCGTACAGGTGGTGGCGGACGTTGTCGAAGGGGATCGAGGAACCGATTCCGGCGATGATGGCTTCCGGGTCGTGGTGGTCCTGGCTCCCGAAGGTGACGCTGCCGAACGGCTGCACCCCGACCAGCCGGACGCCGGGATCCCGGCGGCGCAGATGCTTCACGAGGCCGCCGGTCGAGGCGCCCGACCCGACGCCGCCGACGACCGTCAGGGTGCGGTCCGGCAGGGCCGCGGTCACCAGGTCCGCGACCTCCTGGTAGCCCAGGTAGTGGATGTCGTCGTGGTACTGGCGCATCCAGTGGACGCCGGGCCGTTCGGCGAGGATCTCCCGTACCCGCCGGACCCGCAGTTCCTGATCGAGCTTGAGGTTCTTCGACGGTCTGACCTGCTCGACCGTCGCGCCGAGTATCTCCAACTGGGCGAGGGTGGTGGCGTCCACGGTGGTCGAGGCCACGATGTGGCAGCGCAGGCCGTAGCGGTGGCAGGCCAGCGCGAGGGCGTAGGCGTAGATGCCGCTGGAACTGTCGATCAGGGTCTGTCCGGTACGGACGGTGCCCCGGTCGAGGAGCTGCCGGACGGCCGCCAGCGCGGAGTAGATCTTCATCGACTCGAACCGCAGCAGCACCATGCCGTCCGTCAGCCGGACGAGGTCGGGGATCTTGAGGGCGTCGGCTATGTGGGGATGTGTCGTCACGCGTAGCCTCCTTGGGCGAAAGAGCACTGGTGACCGAGCGAACGGAAGAAGGCGGACAGCTCGCCCTTCAGGGACGGCGCCGGCCGGGAGCTGAAGAGGTAACCGACGAGCGATCCGGTGTGGGCGACGAAGACGCCGTCCGCCCCGAACTCCTCGCGGTGGGCCAGCACGGTTTCGAAGGTGTGCTTGGGCAGTACCTCCTGGGACAGCACGCTGCTGAAGGTCGCGGCCCGGGCCACGGCTGCCGGGTCGCCGGAGGCGAAGCCCTTCAGGAGGTCGGTCAGGCACCTCTCGTACTCCCTGGCGCAGCGCCGGTAGTGCCGCCGCAGCACCGGCGTGACCGCGGCGGTGTCCACCGTGCCCGGCTCCATGACGAAAGCGGTGTGGAAACCGATGCCGGTGCCCAGCCGCCGTACGACCCGGTGCCGTCCGCTCAGGTAGAGCGCGAACTCGTCGAGGAACACGCTGTCGGCCCGCTCTATCGCCGACAGGACGCGGCGGACGGCCCCGGTGTCGTACGGCAGTGAGAAGACCCGGAACAGGCAGCGCAGGGTCGCCACGATGTCCGCCGTCGAACTGGCCATGCCCACTCCGACGTGCAGGTCCGAGTGGGTGCTCCAGCGTCCCGGCGGCAGCGTCAGGCCGAAGTGCTCCAGGAAGAGCCGCGCGGCCGTCGCCGCCTTCGCGCCGAGAAGCGGTCGGTCGGGCGATGCGTCGGACGGTTCGTCGTCGGGCCCGGCGCCCGGCGAGAAGTACACCCAGGAGTGACGGTCCACGGGGAACGAGACGATCGCGATGTCCGCCTCGCCGCCGGGGCGCAGCGGGCCCTGGAACAGCTCGCCCAGCGTCCCCTGGCAGACGCCGGAGACCCACCGTGCCGGGCCGCCGTCGGGTGTGGTCAGCATCGGGCACCGTACAACGGCCGTGCCGGACCCGGCCGTCGGCCGCCCCGGAGACATCGCCTGCGGTATTCCTCGGTCACGAACACGCCCTCTCCCGCCGCACCCGGTCCGAGGATTTCGACCGGTGAGTGAGAGGGCGGCCGCGCCGGGACGCGCGTGGCTCCGCCTGTACCACCGACCCAGCCCTCGCGGTCACTGTGGACAGCGCGTGCGTCCGTTCTCGCTCGCACGCGCGCAGTGGCAGGTATCCGGACTCATGGGCATGTCGGCCGGGCCTTCCGGCAACAACTACCGGCCACCGCTTCCCGCACCCTTCGACCGGGTGCGGTGCTGTATCGGCGGCTTTCGCTCCCACTCACCGCTGCGGGACAGTCCCGGATTCCCACCGGGTTCCCTCTTACGACGCCCCACGGAGAGTGGCGCGAACCGACTGCGCACATCAGCGTAGAGGTGTTCCCGCCACCGCAACAGAGAGGTCTGTGGGGTTGTCTCGATTGGTGCCGCTGACAGGGCGCGGGATGTGTGCAGTACGGGCCCACGGCCCGCGGGAGCCTGTCACCAGCGATCCTGCCGTGCAGCACACCGGCACTGCCCCGGCTCAAACATGTCATGTCGGTACGACTCGTCACGGTCCTGCGACAGATCCACTCGCCGGGCCCGGTGGCCGGTTCGAGCCCCTGGGCCCTCGGCTGGAGAGCCGCACGGGAGACCTGGGGCGGCCCGGTACGGAACGGGGCGCCTCACCGCGGCCCGGGAAGGCCGCGGGGGCCCTGAAGGGGATGAGCCTGAACACCTGGCACGGTGGCGCGAAAGTGCCGGACGGCGTCGACAAGATCGTGCGGCAGGTCCAAGGACTCGGGCGCCGACGTCGTGGCCTTGCGGGTCTCGTCGAGCCCTGTCGCCAAGGAGATGGCGGGGGCCGACTCGGGTGGAGGCATTACACGGTCAGCGGAACGGACGTCCACCTGATCGGCCGCCACCACCGCCTCCGATCGGCCACCGCCTCCTTCCCACCGCCGATACGGACGATGATGGAGGTTCACTCCCGCCGCGCGGGCCACTCCGCACGGCGGGGCCGGGCTGTCAGTCAGGAGGCGTTGGCATGCGGATCCCTGGACCCGAGCCCCGGCCGGACGGCGGGGTGGGGGCGGTCGCCGCGGCGGGCGGACTGCACATCTACCAACTGCGGCTGCACGCCGAGTACGGGCCCGTCGTGCGGTTCCAACTGCCGGGCGCGGAGACGGCCGTGTCGGTCGCCGACCCCGTACTGCTGGAAGCCACGGCCCACCTCGACAAACGGCCGGAACGGCTGTTCGAGTTCCTGGCCCCGCTGTGCGAGGCGGGCAACTTGCAGGTGCTGCCGGCCGAGGAACACACTCCCTGGCGGCGCGTCCTGCTGTCGGTGTTGGCCGGCCGCCCGTCCCACGAGCGGCACTTCGCACGGTTCGCCGCGCTCGCGGCCGGACTCGCGGACCACTGGGCCGAGCGGGCAGGCCACGGGCCCGTGGCCCTGCAGAAGGACCTCACCGCGCTGTCGCTGCGGATGATCTGCGCGTACGCGCTGGAAGGCGAGGCCGCGGACCCGGACGGCGTCGTCGCGGCCTTCGAGGAGGTGCTCACCGAGTACCTGGGACGGCTCTACCAGGTACCGGTGCCGGGCACACGGGAGGAACGCGCCGAGCGGGCGGACCGGGCCCTCGCCTACCTGCGCGCGACGGTCGACCGGGTGGTCGCGGCGCACCACTCCGGGGGCCGCGCGGACCGCAGCGACCTCATCGGGGCGCTCGTCGAGGCCGGCGAGCGGCCCGCGCGCATCCGCGACACCGTCATGGTGACGCTGCTCGCCGCCCACCACACCACCGGAGTCGCCGTCTCCTGGACCCTGCACCTCCTGGGGAGCCACCCCGAGGCGGCCGAGCGGGTCGCCGCCGAACTGGACCGCGTACTCGGTGACCGCGCCGTGCCCGAGTACGCCGACCTGCGGCGCCTCACCTACCTGGACATGGTCCTGAAGGAAGCGATGCGGCTGTACCCTCCCGGCCCGTACGGCGCGCGGGAGACGACCGGACCGCTCGTCCTGGGCGACCACGAACTCCCGGCCGGTACGACGGTCTTCTACCCGTTCTGGGCCGTGCACATGAACCCCGACCACTGGCCCGAGCCCGAGAAGTTCGTCCCCGAGCGGTTCACCCCGCAGGAGGTGGCCGGGCGGTCGCGGCTGGCCTACATCCCGTTCGGCATCGGGCCGCGCAGTTGCGAAGGCGCCGGTCTCGCCGTGGTCGAGGCCGAACTGGTGCTGGCCGTGCTGCTCAAACGCTTCCGCTTCCGGCCCGTGCCGGGGCACCGGGTGACACCGGTCGAACGCTTCGTGCTCTGGGCGCGCGACGACATCCGGATGCTCCTGACGCCCCGTGACACCGCACCGCGTGCCTGAACCCGGTACGTGAGCCCGGGGCGTGAACTCCGTGCCTGAACCCCGTGCGTGCCGGCGGGGCTGGTGCGCGGGGAAGCCGGGTATGCATGGGGCGGCGGTGCCGGTGCGAGCAGGGGAGTGGCCATGACGGAGTGGTTATTGGCGTTCGACGCGGGCTGTGGCGCGTGCAGCGAGGTGGCCGGGGAGATCGGCGGCCTGATGGACGACCGGCTGACGATGGCGGGGCTCGGGGACGCACCCGTACGCGCCCTGCGGCGGCAGGCGCTGGGAGACGACCCGCCGTTCGTCCCCACGCTGCTGGCCGTGCAGGGGGACCGGGTACGGGCGTGGACGGGCCCGGCGCTGTCGGTACGGCTGTGCCGTCTGCTCGGGCCGGCCGGGTCCCTGCGGGTGGTGCGGGCCCTGAACCGGACCGACGTGCTCGTACACGGTGACCGGCGCAGACTGCTCAAGGCCGTGCCGGGCCTGGCGCTGGGCGCGTTCCTCGTCTCCGGCGGCCTGGCCGCTCCGGCCATGGCCTCGCCCGGACGCCGGATGACGGCTGCCGCCGCCGAGGAGTGGGCCGCCGGGCTCGAACGGCTCCCCACCGGCTACCGAGAAGTGACCGCGCTGCCGATGCCGCAGCGCAGGGCCGTGTACGCCCGTGTCCCGGACCGTGCGAAGGCCGGCCTGTGGCTGGAGCACGTACAGCGCTACCGGGCGGCGCACCCCGAGCTGTCGGGGCCGCGGACGGCGATGCTGGAGAAGGTCGCAGCGGCGGTGCCGGCCCTCTTCGCCGGGACCGGCGCCTGGCCGGCGGCGGAGGCCGACCGGCTGCGGGAAGAGTCGGTGGCGGTCCTGGGCCCCGACGTGTCGTTCGCCGCGCTCGGGGTGCTCGGCCCGGCCGATTCGCCCGCCCCGGCCGCCCCCGGCACCTCCCGCCTGCTGATGAACTGCGACTGCCACAAGGGTGCCAGCGGTTGCAGTTCATGCGGCAACTCCGTGCCCTGCACCCCGCAGGCTTCGGGCTGCGGGTGGCTGTGGCAGCAGAACTGCGACGGGGTGTGCGGGGGCTGAGGAAGCGGCGTACGGGCAGCCGGTCCGCGCCCGCGAGGTGGCCTCCGGAAGCGGGCGCGGGCGCGCGAACGTAGGGTGGGCGCGGCAGGCCGGCCCCGGGCCGGCCTGCCCCGCGCGTGTCGGCATCCCGCGTACAGGGAAATCCGCCGTGCCACAGCCCCACGATGCCGGTTCACCCGCGTTCTTCCTGGTCCACGGCGGCTACGGCTCGTCCGCCGACTGGGCGGGAGCCGTACGCGAGCCGGCCTCGCGCGGCCACCGGGCCCTCGCCGTGGACCTCCCCGGACACGGTCCGGCTGTCGGGGATGCCGGCCGTGAAGACGCCGGAGGAGCTGTTTGTCATACGGGTCAACCGGCGCTCCGGCGACCGGCGGGCCCAGGCGGCGGTGCGCGCGGCGTACACCGCGCGCTACCCGGGGGCCGCGTTCCTCGCCTGCTGAACTCCTACGCGCCGGATGTGACACACATCGACGCACCTGTGCGCCCCGTCGCGGCACGTCCGCAACGTCCTCAGAACGCACCAGTGAGGCGCTCGATCAGCGCCCGCGCCGTCTCGTCACCGCCCGCGGCGGCACCGGCCGCGACCGCGCCGACGGCGATCGGGGCCAGATACCCCTTGAGCGCCGCCACCGCGCGCCGTACCGCGCCGCGGTCCGGCTGGTCCCGGCCGGCCTCGTCGAGGATGGCCGCCTCGATGGCCGCGGCGTCTTCCAGAACCTCTTCCGCGACGGCCAGGGAGGGCAACTGGCGCAGGGTGTCGGCGACGGCTTCGACCAGGGTCTCGAATTCCGGAGCGATCTTCCGTCCGGCTTTCCGGGCGGTGTTCTCCGCGCCGTCGCCCCAGGCCAGTTGCGATTTCACGACATTGCCGTACGTCACCGGCCCCTGCACTTTGCCCGCATTACCGTCGCCGATCTGAAATATCTTGTCGCCGAAGTGCGACGGGATTTCGTTCATCGGGTCACCTTGCCCGTGTTCTGATTGCCGAACTGCTTGATGCTGTCGCCGATGTGGAAGTTCTCCACCTGGAATTGGAACTCAGCCTGCGGATTGTCGATCGCAGCCATGATGGAGTGCGATATCTGCGCCACCAGGTTCTTGTCGGGGCTCGTCAGTACGGCGTAGGGCGCGCCCGCCGTCTCGATGTTGAGCCGGTGCAGCGTACTCCGCGTCGCCGCCATGATCAGCCGGACGAGGACCGAGACGACCAGCACGGCCGCGCCGGCGAGCACGGGCGGGCCGACGAGCATCGCGAGTGCTACGCGCCCGCCGGTGCTGTACAGCAGCATTCCCATGAACACGGCGCACACCGCGAAGCCCCAGGGGCCGACGCGCTTCAGGATCAGCCAGAGTCCGGGCTTCAGCTTGACCGTCGTCACGCAGGCGATGTTGTGCAACGGGTACGCCGCGGTACCGACCCAGAGGACCCGTCGGCTGACCTGGACATTGACCACTTCGCGTTTGTAGAACACGCTTCCCCCGAGGTGGTTCGCTGCCCGAAAAGTCACGGCCGGACCAGCATTGCCGAAAGGCCGCCGGGTGAACAGTGGTTACGCGAAAACCGGAAGGCGGGTGCGGTGCGTGAACGTTTCCGCAAAGATTCGGCCCCCAAGCACCCAAGCTTCGACGCAACCGACTCCGCGCGCCGGAAAGCCCGCACGGCGAACACCGCCTACGGCATACCGGCCGCCGACGGCACCCCGGCCGCCGCGTCGCTCCCCGTCGCACCGCGCGCCCACCGGCCCGGGGGATACTGGGCCGGTGGGAATGCGGATAGCGGTGCTCGGACCGGTACGGGTCTTCGACGGCGACGGGGCACCGGTCGGCATCGGGGGCGCGAGACCACGCATGCTGCTCGGCCGACTGGCCCTGACGGCGGGCGACATGGTGACACCCGCCGCGCTCATCGACGGACTGTGGGGCACGCGGCCTCCCGCCGACGCGCTCAACTCGCTGCACGCGCTGGTCTACCGGCTGCGCAAAGCCCTCCCCGACGGTGAACTGCTGGAGTCGTCGGGGGCGGGGTACCGCCTCGCGGTACCGAAGGAGCACGTGGACGCCGCCCGCTTCGAAGCGCTGGCGGCCCGCGGCGGACGGGAACTCGCCGTGGGGTCACCCGAGGAGGCGTCCTCGCTGCTCGGCGAGGCGCTCGCGCTGTGGCGGGGGTCCGCGCTGGCCGACGTACGGGAGGCCCCGTTCGCCGGCCCGGCCGGGGACCGGCTGGAGGAACTGCGGAACGCGGCGTTCGAGAACCGCTGCGAGGCGGAGCTGCGACTCGGCCGCCACACCGGAGTCCTGGCCGACCTGGAGGCGGCGTCGGCGGACCATCCGCTACGGGAACGGCCCGCCGCGCTGCGCATGCGCGCGCTGCACGCCGCAGGCCGGCAGTCCGACGCGCTGGCCGTGTTCGAGGACGTCCGCGGCAGGCTCGCCGACGAGCTGGGCGTCGACCCCTCGCCCGAACTGCGCGAAGCCCACCTCGCCGTGCTGCGCGGCGGCGCGGAGCCACCCGTCGTACGGTCCGGTCCGGCGCCCGGCCGGCTACCCGCCCGGCTCACCTCGTTCGTCGGCCGGGACCGCGAGACGGCGCTGCTCGACAGCCTGTTGGAGACCTCCCGGCTGGTCACGGTCGTCGGCCCCGGCGGCGTGGGCAAGACCCGGCTGGCCGTGGAGGCGGCATCCCGGCACCGGGCCCACCGGCAGGGCCGGCTGTGGCTCGTCCCGTTGGCCGCGGCGCGCGTCTCCGACGAGGTGACCGACGCGGTACTGGGGACGCTCAGCACCCCGAACGCGCCACGGCCGCCCGGCGACAGCCGTACGGAACCGCTGGACCAGGTGGCCGAACTGCTCGGCGGCGGCGCGGCCGTGCTCGTCCTGGACAACTGCGAGCAGGCCGTCGACGCCGTCGCCGCGTTCGCGCAGGGCATCCTCGAACGGCGCCCGCGGCTGACCGTCCTGGCCACCAGCAGGGAACCCCTGGACGTCATGGGCGAGTCGCTCTGCCGCCTCGGCCCGCTGCCCCTGCCGCCCCCGGGCGCGGACCCGGCCGAGGCCGCCGCGTCGGCCGCCGTACGGCTCTTCGTCGACCGGGCGACGGCCGTACGCCCCGGCTTCACCCCTGACGCGTCCGCCCTGGGCGCGGTGACCGAGGTGGTACGCAGGCTGGACGGCCTGCCGCTCGCCCTCGAACTGGCCGCCGCCCGGCTGCGGTCGATGAGCGCGGAACAGGTCGCCCGGCGGCTCGACGACCGGTTCCGGCTGCTGTCCACGGGCAACCGGGCGGCCCAGCCGCGCCAGCGCACACTGCACGCGGTGATCGAGTGGAGCTGGGAGCTGCTGACCGGCGAGGAACAGGCGCTGGCCCGGCGGATGGCGGTCTTCCCGGCACCGGCCGGAGCCGAGGCCGTCGAGGCGGTCTGTCCGGGCGGGACGCTGACGGCCGGGGACATCCCCTACCTCCTCGGCTCGCTGGTCGACAAGTCTCTCGTGGAGCGGACCGGGGACGGCTACCGGATGCTGGAGACGGTACGGGCGTACGCGGCGGAGCGGCTCCTCCGGGCGGGCGAGCGGGAAGCGGTCCGGGGCCGCCTCGTGCGGCACTTCGCCGACGTGGCCGCGGAGCACGAGCCGCTGCTGCGCTCCGCCCGCCAGCAGGACTCCTTCGCGCTGTTCACCGCCGAGTACGACAACCTGGTGTTCGCGCTGCGGACGGCCGTCGACGCAGGGGACGCGGACGCCGCGACCCGGCTCGTCGGCCCGCTCTACTGGTACTGGAACACGCTGCGTCATGACGCACGGGCCGAAGCCCTCGTGGCCGGAGTGTGCGAACTGGGCGACGCGCTGCCCGCGGACGCCCGTGCCGCCTTCACCGCGATCCGCCTCCTGACCGGCACGGGCGGCCCGGCCCCCGACGCCGAGCGGGTGCGCGCCCTGATCGAGGACTGTGCGCGCACCGGCGCGCTGGAGCGCTACCCGATGCTGCTCCTGGTGATCCTGCCGACGGGCTTTCTGTACGGCCTCGACGAATCGGTGGGGCAGTTGACGCGGGAGGTGCGCGGGCGCCGGGACCGGTGGGCCGTCGGGTGCACGTACCTGGTGGAAGCCTTCACGCGGCACGACCGCGGCGACTGGGCGGGCCGGGTGAGCGCCACGGCCGCCGCTCTGCGCGAGTTCGAGGCGGCGGGCGACCCCTTGTGCACGGCGATGACGCTGGCCGGCACGGCACAGGTGCACTCCATCCGTGGCGAGCACGACCAGGCGGTCGCCGCCTACCGGCGCGGTCTCGCCCTCGTACCCCAGGACGAGATCCAGTACCGGCTCGGTCTCGCCGCCGAACGGATGCGCGGCGGCGACCTGACGGGCGCCCGGCACGACATCGACACCGCCGAACAGGCGGCCCGAGAACGTGGCGACGACCTCCTGCGCATCGGGGCCCTGGCCTGCCGGGCCGACCTGCACCGCCGCGCCGGGGAACTGCACGAGGCAGACCGGCAACTGGACCGGATGACGGCGATCGGCCGAGCGGCCTGTCTGGCCGACGAAGCGGTGGCGGACTGGACCGTGCCGGCCAGGATGGCCAACCTCCTGGCGGCCGGCGACGCCGTACGGGCTCGGGAGCTGCTGCCCAGGACCGTACAAGTCGCCTTCGCGCACCGGGACGCCGCGCCGGCGGCGCAGCAACTGGCCAAGCTGCTGCTGGCGGAGGGCGACGCGGCGGGTGCGGCCACCGCGCTCGGCACGAGCCGGGCCATCCGTGGCGCCTTCGACGAGGGCGACCCCGAGCTGCGCGAACTCACCGCCGAACTCGTGCGGCGGCTCGGCCGCGCGGCGTACGACACGGCGTACGGCCTGGGCGCCGCCACGCCGCGGCAGGAGGCGCTCGACCGCCTGCGTGCGGTGGCCGACAGCGGCTGACGGCCCCTGACAGCGGCCCGGCCGCGCTGTCAGCGGACGGTCAGAGCCCTGTCATCGCCGGGCGGCACCGTCTTCCCCGTACCGAGAAGCGGGCGGACAGCCGGACCCCAGGAGGGGGCCGCGGCGCCCGAGGGGAAGGAACCGACATGACGAACTCCGTGCACATCCGGCGCGAGAAGGTTCAGCAGGTGCTCGACCGGCTGGTGGCAGAGGTGGACGTGCCCGGCATCGTCGCCGAGGTCCGCGACGCGGACGGAACCTGGTTCGGCTCGGCCGGAGTCGCGGACATCGAGTCCCGTCGCCCGCGCCAGGAGGGCGAGCACCTGCACGTCGGCAGCGCCGGCAAGGCGTTCACCGCCGCCACGGTGCTCCAGTTGGAGGCCGAGGGCCGGCTGAGCATCGAGGACACGGTCGAGAAGTGGCTGCCCGGCGCGCTGGACGTGAACGGCTACGACGGCAACAAGATCACCATCAGGCAGTTGCTCAGCAACACCAGCGGCCTGTTCATCACCGGGCTCGCGCCCGAACTGTCGGAGCGCTACGCCACCCGCTCCACGTTCGCCGAGCACCGCTTCGACTCCTGGACCGTGGACGAACTGCTGGCGCTGACGGTGTCCCAGCCCCCCATCCACGAACCGGGCACGGCCTTCGCCTACTCCAACGGCGGCTTCTACCTCGCCGGCATGATCATCGAAAAGGTCACCGGCAACACCTACGCGGAGGAGGTCGCCCGCACCATCGCCGAGCCCCTCGGCCTGACCCACACCTACGTGCGCCCCGCCGACGAGACCGGCTACCCGGAGCCGCACCCGCGGGCGTATTCGAGCCTGTTCCTGAAGGACGGGGTCGACCCCGCCGACGTCACCGCGGAGAACTGGGAGTCGATGTTCGAGGAGCCCGGCCTGCCGCTCCTCGACACCACCGAATACAACAGCTCCTGGGCCTGGTCGGCCGGCAACGTCATCTCCACCACCAGCGAGATGATCAAGGTGTGCGACGCGTTCGTCTCCGGCAGCCTGCTGCCGGAAGCCCAGCACCGTGCGATGTGGTCCCTGGTCTCCACCGAGGGCGCCCACTGGATGCCGCACGCCGCGTACGGCCTGGGCGTCTTCGAACTGGACCCGGCGGTGACCGGCGGCCACACGCTCCGCGGCCTGGGCGGCAGCATGCAGGGCTCCCACTTCGCCGTCGTCGGCACCCCCGACGGCGAACAGACGATCGCCCTGCACACCAACACCGAGTTCAAGACCTGGCAGGTCCTCTTCCGGACCCTGGAGGCGCAGTTCGGCCTCCCGGCCGTCGAAGGGGTGTGACAGCGCGGACCGGCCCGCCCCGGCCGACGGGGGGCGGGGCAGGCCGGTCCGCGCCCCGCCGGAACCGTCTCAGACCACTTGGACGCCGATGAGGCAGGTGTCGTCGTCGGTGTCGGACTTGCTGTGGGTCAGCAGGCGGTCGAGCCGGTGCTCCAGAGAGGCCGCCGGAGCCCGGGCGGTGGCGAGCAACTGGGCCAGCGACTCGTGGAGGGCGGTGTCCCGCCGCTCGACCAGGCCGTCGGTGTACATCAGGAGGGTGTCGTCCAACGCCAACTGGAGCACCGCCTCCTCGTACGTGGCCTCCGGAAGCGCTCCCAGGAGCAGCCCGCGGACCAGCGGCAGCCGGCTCGCCTCGTGACCGCGGACCAGCACGGGCGGCAGGTGCCCGGCCCGGGCCCAGCGCAGGGTGCGGGTCTCGGGGTCGTACACGCCGCAGACGACCGTGGCGGACACCTGGTCGGTGAGGTGGTGGGCCACGATGTTCAGCCAGGACAGTAGCTGGCCCGGACCGGCTCCGGTGACGGCGAGGCCGCGCAGGGCGTTGCGCAGCACCACCATGCCGGTGGCGGCCTCGATGCCGTGCCCCGCGATGTCACCGACGCAGAGCAGGACGCGCTGCGAGGGCAGCACGACGGCGTCGTACCAGTCGCCGCCCACCAGGGACTCGGTCTCCGCGGGCCGGTAGCGCACGGCGACCTGCAGGCCGGGAGCGTCCATGGGCCCCCGGCTCGGCGGCATGATGGCCTGCTGGAGCTGGAGCGCGAGGCGGTTGCGCTCGGCGGACTGCTGCTCGGTGTGCGCGAGCTGGTCGCGGGTGGCGGCGAGCGCCACCTCCGTCCAGTGCTGGGAGGAGATGTCCTGGTAGGCGCCGCGGACGGAGAGCAGCCCGCCGTCCGCGTCGAGGACCGGCTCGGCGATCACCCGGATGTGCCGGGTGACACCGTCGGGACGCCGGAGGCGGAAGGCGGCCGAGGCCGGGCGCCGGTGGTGCAGCACGGCGCGCTGGAAACGGCCGATGGCGACGCTGTCGTCCGGGTGCGCGTGGGCGGTCAGGTCGTGCAGGGACACGGGGGCGTCGGTGGCCGGCCGGCCGTACAGGGCGAAGAGCTGCGCGTTCCAGGTGATCTCGCCGGTCAGCAGGTTCTCCTCGAAGCCGCCGATCCGGCCGAGCCGCTGGGCGTGCTGGAGGAGGCTGGCCAGCCGGGCGGTCTCGTCCTCGATACGCCAGATGAGCAGCACACCGTTCCCGTGCCGGCTGACGCTGATGTCGGCGACGGCGGCGAGCGGCACCTGGTCCACCAGCGCGGTCAGGGTCATCCGCTGGGCGCGGAAGGGCTCTCCCGTGGCATAGACGCGCTGGACCTTGTCGAACAGTTCACTGTCGTCGGCGGCCATCGGGTACGCCTCCAGCAGCAGCGCGCCGTTGACGAAGCCGCGGGGGCGGCCCGCCGGGTCCATGAAGCGCTCGTTGACGTGGTGGATGCGGAAGTCGGTGAGGTGCCCGTCGGCCGCGAGATGGGGGGTGAGGACGAGCGCCGGGTCGTGCAGCCCGTCCGCCAGGTCCACCAGCTCGGCCACGGCGGGGGAGAGCCGGGCGGCGGACGGACCGTGCTTCCGCGCGTCCGGGGTGCCTTCGAGGGTGTGCGCGCACAGTTGGGCCAGCGCCTCGATCTGACGCATGATCACCGGTGGCTGCGCGGGAAGCGGCTGCTGCCAGCAGATCTCCAGGACACCGTGGATACGGCCGCCGGTTCCGGCGGGCAGCGCCACCCGGCCGCCGAGCGGATGGTGCGGCCGGCCGATCGACGGGATGCCCGTCTCGGCCAGCGAGACGAACCGGACGGTGTCCCGTTCGGTCAGCGCCTGGCGGGCGACGGTGACCACCCCGGGGGGTACGTAGCGCCAGCGCATCGCCTCGTCGGCGGGGAACCCCGCGTGCCCGGCCAGGGTGAGGGACGTGTCCGAGCCCGCGGCCCAGATGGCGACGGCCGTCGCGCCCAGCGGAGTCAGCGCGTGCTGCAGCAGGGAGTCGGCGACGGCCTGGGTGTCGTCGGCGGCCAGCGCGGCGCTCTCGGCGGTACGCAGCCGCACCGCGACGGCCGGGTCTGTCTCGTCGTGCCCGGCCCGGGTGCGCTGGAGGAAGGCGTCGGCGAGGTCCGCCACGCGGTCGCGGGCCGCCTGGTTGATGAGGTCCACGGCCAGCTCCAGTTGGGACACGGCGGCCTGCTCCGCGAGCTCGGCGAGCTGCCGGGTCGCCTGGGCCGGCCCGCAGTGCAGCCGCTCGATCATGATGCCTTTGGCGAGTTCGATCAGCGCACGCCCGTCGGCTGCCGCGTGCGCCGCCTGGACTTCGCTGCGCAGCCGCTCGACCGTGGCGGCCAGGCGGCCGACGGCTGATATCTGATCGGACCGGGCGTCTGCCGGGACGGGGCCGGACCCCGGCGAGACGCCGTCCCCGGACGGGGTGCCGACGTGCTCATAAGTGCTCATGATGCTGCCGATTCTTCGATGCGAGAGGTGCGTTTCGTGAGCAGGTCGGGGGAGGCGCCCGGTTGGCCGGACACCGCCTTCAGGGGGTCAGCCACCGGCGGACACAGGCGATCAGGTCGTTGGTGTCCACCGGCTTGGTGACGTAGTCGGTGGCCCCGGAGGCGAGGCTCTTCTCGCGGTCCCCGGGCATGGCCTTGGCCGTGACGGCGATGATGGGCAGATGGGCGTGGGCCGGCATCTGCCGGATCTCCGCCGTCGCGGTGTAGCCGTCCATTTCGGGCATCATCACGTCCATCAGGATGAGGTCGATGTCCGGATGCTCGATCAGCGTCTCGATTCCCTTGCGCCCGTCCTCCGCGTGGCGGACGTTCAGGCCGTGCAGTTCCAGGATGCTGCTGAGCGCGTACAGATTGCGGGCGTCGTCGTCGACGACGAGGACCGTACGGCCGCTGAGGCTGTCGTCGACGGGCTGCGGAGCCTGCTGTACGGGCTCCTCCGGCCGTACCAGCGGCAGGACGTCACCGGGCTGCTCGGCGGACAGGTGCAGGGCGATGCGCTCCCGCAGCTCGTCGAGGCTGGAGAGCAGCTCCAGCGGCTGGGTACCGGCACGCGCCTGCAGAACGCGTTCCTGCTCCGCCTCCAGGCGCCTGCTGTTGTGCGCGAGGACGGCGACGGTGCGTACGGCGGCGTCACCGTCCATCGCGTCCAGGAACCGCAGGGCTTCACCGTCGGCCATGTCCAGGTCGAGCACCACGCAGTGGAACGGCCCGGCGGCCAGCGCCCCGGCGGCCTCATGGGCACCGACCGCGGAGACGACCTCGATGTGCTCCTGGCGGTCGCCCAGGTCCTGGCCGCCGGTGAACTCGGCGACCGCGCTGTCGGCCACATGGGAGAGCAGCCCGCGGGCCCGCTCCTCGATCACCAGCAGCCGGCGCGGCTGCGCGGGAGCCGCGACGGGCGTACGCGGCTGACGCTCGCGCTCCTCGTCCCGCGCGTCCGCCGCCTCCAGGGCCGGTGCCGGGCCGGTCTGCTCCTGGAAGTCGGCGCGTGCCACCGGCAGGTAGAGGGTGAAGGCGCTGCCCCGGCCGGGCGTGCTCTCGGCGGTCACGGCGCCGCCCAGGAGGTGCGCGATCTCGCGGCTGATGGACAGCCCCAGGCCGGTGCCGCCGTACTTGCGGCTGGTGGTGCCGTCCGCCTGCTGGAACGCCCCGAAGATCACGTCCAGCTGCTGCTCGGCGATGCCGATACCGGTGTCCTGGACGCGGAAGGCGACCACGGGGCCGCCGCGCAGGACGGTCTCGGGCAGTTCCCTGTCGGCGGCGGGCTCGATCCGCAGCTCGACGCTGCCCTGCTCGGTGAACTTGACCGCGTTGGACAGGAGGTTGCGCAGGACCTGACGCAGCCGCGCGTCGTCGGTGAGCAGGTCCATCGGCACCCCGGCCGCGGCACTGATGCTGAAATCGAGACTCTTCTGCGTGGTCAGCGGCCGGAACGTCGCCTCGACGTAGTCCAGGAGCTGCCGCAGCGCCACCCGCTCCGGGGTGATGTCCATCTTGCCCGCCTCGACCTTCGACAGGTCGAGGATGTCGTTGATGAGCTGGAGCAGGTCCGAGCCGGCGGAGTGGATGATGCCCGCGTACTCGACCTGCTTGGGCGTGAGGTTGCGCGTCGGGTTCTGCGCCAGCAACTGCGCCAGGATGAGCAGGCTGTTGAGCGGTGTCCGCAGCTCGTGACTCATGTTGGCCAGGAACTCCGACTTGTACTTCGACGCCAGCGACAACTGCCGCGCCCGGTCCTCCAGCTCCTGCCGCGCCTGCTCGATCTCCAGATTCTTGGTCTCGATGTCGCGGTTCTGCGAGGCGAGCAGCTCCGCCTTCTCCTCCAGCTCCGCGTTGGAACGCTGGAGCTCCTCCTGCTGCCGGGTCAGCTCCCCGGAGCGGGCCTGCAACTCCCCGGCCAGCCGCTGCGACTCCTCCAGCAGCTCGTCGGTACGTGCGTTGGCGACGATGGTGTTGACGTTGACGCCCACCATCTCCATGAGCTGTTCGAGGAAGTCCCGGTGCACCGGCGTGAAGAGGGTGAAGGACGCCAGCTCGATGACGCCGAGGACCTGGTCCTCGACGATGATCGGCAGCACGATCAGGCTGCCCGGCGCGGTCTGGCCCAGGCCGCAGGAGATGCTGATGTAGTCGGCCGGCACGCCGTCGGCGACGATCGGCCGGCGGCTGCGGGCGGCCTGGCCGACCAGGGACTCGCCCAGCCCGAAGCGGTCGTGCCCCGTGCTGTCGGCGGGCCGGCCGTACGCGCCGACGAGCCGGAGCACGGTGCCCTGTCCGTTCTCCTCGGCCAGGTAGAAGGCGCCGTACTGGGCCGAGACGAGCGGGGTCAGTTCGTCCATGACCAGCTCGGCGACGACCGCGAGGTCCCGGTGGCCCTGCATCAGCCCGGAGATGCGGGCCAGGTTGCTCTTGAGCCAGTCCTGCTCCTGGTTGGCGCGGGTGGTCTCGCGCAGGGACCGCACCATGGAGTTGATGTTGTCCTTCAGCTCCGCGACCTCGCCCGAGGCGTCCACCGTGATGGAGCGGGTCAGGTCGCCCTCGGCGACCGCGCTGGTCACCTCGGCGATGGCCCGTACCTGCCGGGTGAGGTTGCCGGCCAGCTCGTTGACGTTCTCGGTCAGGCGTTTCCAGGTGCCCGACACGCCCTCGACCTCGGCCTGCCCGCCGAGCCGCCCCTCGCTGCCGACCTCGCGTGCGACACGGGTGACCTCGGAGGCGAAGGAGGACAACTGGTCGACCATGGTGTTGATGGTGGTCTTCAGCTCCAGGATCTCGCCCCGGGCGTCGACGTCGATCTTCTTCGACAGGTCACCGTTGGCCACGGCCGTCGTGACCTGGGCGATGTTGCGCACCTGCCCGGTCAGGTTGTTGGCCATCGAGTTGACGTTGTCGGTCAGGTCCTTCCACGTACCGGCCACGTTCGGTACCCGGGCCTGGCCGCCGAGCATCCCTTCCGTGCCGACCTCGCGGGCCACCCGGGTCACCTCGTCGGCGAAGGCCGACAGCGTGTCGACCATCGTGTTGATCACGCCGGCCAGCGCGGCGACCTCGCCCTTCGCCTCCACCATGATCTTCTGCGACAGGTCACCCTTGGCGACCGCGGCGGCCACCTGGGCGATCGAGCGCACCTGCCCGGTCAGGTTGGAGGCCATCACGTTGACGTTGTCGGTCAGGTCCTTCCAGGTGCCCGACACGCCCCGTACGGTGGCCTGCCCGCCGAGGTTGCCCTCGGTGCCGACCTCGCGGGCCACCCGGGTCACCTCGTCGGCGAAGGCCGAGAGCTGGTCGACCATGGTGTTGATGGTGCTCTTCAGCTCCAGGATCTCGCCGCGGGCGTCCACGCGGATCTTCTGCGACAGGTCGCCCTGCGCCACGGCGGTGGTGACCTCGGCGATGGACCGCACCTGTGCCGTGAGGTTGTCCGCCATCACGTTGACGGACTCGGTCAGGTCCTTCCACGTACCGGAGACGCCCTTGACGTCGGCCTGGCCGCCGAGCCGCCCCTCCGTGCCGACCTCGCGGGCGACGCGGGTGACTTCGTCGGCGAAGGCGGAGAGCTGGTCGACCATGGTGTTGATGGTGTTCTTCAGCTTCAGGATCTCGCCGCGGGCGTCCACGGTGATCTTCTGCGACAGGTCGCCCTGGGCCACCGAGGTCGCGACCGCCGCAATGGAACGGACCTGGGAAGTGAGGTTTCCGGCCATGAAGTTGACCGAGTCGGTCAGGTCCCGCCAGGTGCCGCCCACCCCGGGCACCTGAGCCTGGCCGCCGAGCCGTCCTTCGGTGCCGACCTCGCGGGCGACGCGGGTGACTTCGTCGGCGAAGGCGGAGAGCTGGTCGACCATCGTGTTGATGGTCGTCTTCAGTTCCAGGATCTCGCCGCGGGCGTCCACGGTGATCTTCTGCGACAGGTCGCCCCGGGCTACCGCCGTGGTCACCTGCGCGATGTTGCGCACCTGCGAAGTGAGGTTTCCGGCCATGAAGTTGACCGAGTCGGTCAGGTCCCGCCAGGTGCCGCCCACCCCGGGCACCTCGGCCTGCCCGCCGAGCCGCCCCTCGCTGCCGACCTCGCGGGCGACGCGGGTGACTTCGTCGGCGAAGGCGGAGAGCTGGTCGACCATCGTGTTGACGGTGTTCTTCAGCTCCAGGATCTCGCCCTGCGCATCGACGTCGATCTTCTGTGACAGGTCGCCCCGGGCGACCGCGGTGGCCACCTGCGCGATGTCGCGCACCTGGGTGGTCAGGTTGCCGGCCATCACGTTCACCGAGTCGGTCAGGTCGGCCCAGGTGCCGGAGACGCCCGGGACCTCGGCCTGGCCGCCGAGCCGGCCCTCGCTGCCGACCTCGCGCGCCACCCGGGTCACTTCCGAGGTGAACTGGGACAGTTGGTCGACCATGCCGTTGAAGACGGTCGCGATCTCGCCGAGCAGTCCGTCGTCCTCCTCCGGGAGCCGCGTCCCGAAGTTCCCGTCGCGTACGGCCGTCAGCCCCGCGAGCAGTTGCCGCAGCTCCGGCTCACCGACTCTTCCTCCCGTACGCCCCGGCCTCGTCCGCGACACCGGATGTGCGTTGTCGTCCGCCGCCCCTGCAGCCATGCCCCGACCTCGTTCCACTTACCGGACCCCCTGCGCAGGGCACGACGGCGCTGTGGTCCCTGCCTCAAAGGCGCGCACACCTGTGCCTCACGCCGACACCTCGTCACCTTGCCGCACGGCAAGTACCCGGAGAATACCGCGAGGTGTCACATCGGAAGACAGGAAAAGCTCATATTTGTCCCGGCCCGGTTCTGGACCCGGACCCTGATTCTGTGCACCCGCTGCGGCGTTCATGCCGGCCCCCGACGCGGTCGCGGCGACGGCGGTCTTCGTCCATCGGCCCGGGGCCCGGCCCCGTCGTGCTTTCGCGCGCGGGCGCCCACCGCGCCCGCCGTTCTGCCACCACACCCACACGCCCTGCGCCTTCCTGAGTACGTTCCGGGCAATCATCAGGAAGACGGCGGAGAACAGCCGGCGCACCGGGACCCCAATCCGGTTCCGTGAGAGCGAGGCGTCACCCTCAACGAGTCTGCGGCACACAGGTGACGGCCCGGCGTGATGATATTTCGTCGGCACGGAAACACGACCGCGGCCGGAGATTTCGGCAGGCGATCCGAAAATCTGTTTTCCCGCACCGTCGGCGTAGCCCATTAGGGTTACCGCCGCTTGTGCTGCGGTGGTGTCCTGGTCAGGATGCGCTGACGTCGCCGAAGAAGCCCAGTGGGGCCTCGGTATGGCAAGGCCCGGCCCTCTCGATCGGGGAATCGTGGAAGAGGGGGGCCTGTCGGCTGCCCGGCGGCATCACCGGCCTCGACAGCCTCTGGGTGGCGTCGTCGATCGCCGCCAATCGGCTCCCGCGCCGCTTCGGCCTGTAGGACCCCCGCATGGTCATCGATTCCTTCACGGCGGACCGCATGTTCACGCCAATCTTCTCGCCATGGTGCGAACGGGGACGGGCGGCCGCGCTCACGCGGGCAGACGCGGAACAGCGGCTCGGCCGCGGTCACCGACAAGGAAGGCGGCACGATGCCGATGGCGACGACACCCGGCCCCCCGGCGGCGGTGATCTTCGATCTGGACGGCACGCTGGTCGACAGCCGGAGTGCGTACCTCGCCGCGGAGCAACAGGCCCTCGCCCACTTCGGGTACCGCCACTTCACCGCCGCCGACCACGCGGAGTTCGTCGGGGTGGGCATGCGCGAGATGTGGCAGCGCGTCGTGGCGACGCGCCGCGTGGCGGCCGGTGCCGACGAGCTGCTGGAGCTGAGCAACCGGCTGTACCTGGACCGGATGCGGCGCTCGGTGCCGCTCCACCGGGGGACCGTGCACCTGGCCGAACTCCTGCACGAAGCCGGTGTGCCGCTGGCGGTGGCGTCGGGGTCCTCGCGCCAGGTGATCGACACGGTGCTGACGTCCGGCCGCCTGGACCGGCTCTTCACCGTGTGTGTCTCGGCCGAGGACGTCCCCAGAGGAAAGCCGGACCCGGCCGTCTTCCTGGAGGCCGCACGGCAACTGGCGGTTCCGGCGGACGCGTGTGTGGTCGTGGAAGACGCCGCCACGGGGGTCGTCGCGGCCCTGCGGGCCGGGATGCGGTGCGTCGCGGTCACCGACGCGGCCGCCCGCGGATGTAAGCGGGCCGTCCGTTCGGGGCAACTGCTGATTGCCGAACACGCGCATTTCGACGCGCACGAAGTCGTACGCCGGATCGGCGCGGCGAGAAATGCCGCGCCGCCGCGCACCACAAAGGCACCGGGGTGAGAGACGCGAGAAGGCGGGGGTATACGTCCTTCATGTTTTCCGATGTGTCCTGGGCCGCTTTCTTCCCCTCCGCGTTGCTGCTGGCGGCGACGCCCGGAGCCAATCAGCTGCTGGCGCTGCGCAACGGCGTCCGGCACGGGTTACGTCCGGCGCTCGGCGCCTCGCTCGGCCGGTTCACCGCGTTCACCCTGATGGTGATCGCCGTGGCCGCCGGGCTGGGCGCCGTCCTGACCAGGTCGGCGGTGGCTTTCAACGTCATCAAGTGGTGCGGGGTGGCCTACCTGCTGTGGCTGGGACTACAGACCCTGCGTACGGCGCTGCGCGCGAAGCACGCCCCGGAATCCGGGCCCGGGAATGAAGAACCGGAAAGCCCCGAAGGAGAACAGAACGCGAGTCGGAAGGTACCGGGATGGCGGCTGGCGCGGCAGGAGTTCATCGTGGCGGTGACGAATCCCAAAGCGCTGATCCTGTTCGCCGTATTCCTGCCGCAGTTCCTGTCCCGCGACGCCCACCGGGTCACTGCTCCGCTGCTGGCCCTGGGCCTCGCCTATATCGCGGTGGAATTCTGCTGCGCCTGGGGATATGCCGCCCTCGGCGGCCGGCTGAAGAAAGCGGGGATCGGCAGCGGCACCCGGCGGCGCCTGGACGTGGTCACCGCCGTCGCGATGTGGGGCCTGGCCGGCTGGCTGGCGACGGAGAACCGGTGAGCGGCCCGCACGCGCGGGCCGCTCGGGGGAGCAGGGGTCAGCCGCGCGCCGCGGAACGGCGGGCGAGCGGACGGATCGGTATGTCCTCGCGGCGGCAGTAGGACGCCGGGCGGCGGACGGCGCGCCGCAGCGCGTTCCAGTTGTTCAGGGTGCGGACCAGCCCGTCGTCCGGAGCGCTGTGCCAGAACCGGTTCTCGTCCTGGTCACCGAGGAGCGGGCAGAACAGCGACACGGCGAGCGTGATGCGATGGCCGCGGGTGACCGGGGTGACGGCGTGGTAGACCCTGCTGCCCCGGGTGAACATCGTGTCGCCGACGTGCCGGAACGGCGCGACGTGCACATCGGGGTGCCGGGGCCCCTGACCGGTAATCTCCTCCCGCCGGGCTTCGAAGTCCCGCGGGTGCCCGCGGTAGTAGATGTAGTCGCCGCCCTGGTGTTCCGCGTGGTCCGACAGGGTCATGGTGAAGACGTAGTTCATGCCGTCCAGGTGCCACTTGGCCACCAGCGGCGCCCGCGAGGCGTCGGCGGCCGCCTCGTAGTAGTTGATCTGCACGCCGGCGTCGCGCAGCGGGTGCGGGATCAGCGGCACTCCGACCAGACGCGAGACGGTGTCCAGGAAGACCGGGTCGCGGACCATGGCGTGCACGAACGGGGACAGGGACTCGACCCCGCGAAGCCGCCGGGAGACGACGTAGTCGTTGTGGACGGCGCTGGCTTCGAGGTTCTGGCAGATGCCGCGCAGCGCCGCCGCGCCGTCCGGGGTCAGCAGCCGTACGGGGCCGGTCATGGCGAGGTCGTCGACCAGGTCCGCCCGGCCGTGCAGTTCGCTCTCCCCGTAGCCGAACGAGGCCATCCGGGCCGCGACGGGGGGCCGTTCCGCCGCGGGAGCGACATAGGACGAATGCCAGGCAGGTTCCGCCGCGGCCCGGTACGGTGCCGCGATGCGGGACCCCGTGTGCAGGGACCTCCGGAGCCGGTCCAGGCCGGTGGTGATCGTCGCGACGCGTGTCTCTTCGGTGGCGAGTGTGGTCGTCACTGCTCCTCCTCGGTGTACGTCAGCGGGCGGCGGCGCGGAAACGTGCCGCCTGATGTTCCTGGTCACGCACCCATTCGTCGTGCACGGCCGCCAGCGGGTCGTCGAGCAGGAGCCGGGCCAGGCTGTTGCCGTCCTTCCACGGCTCGGCGGCCGAACGCATCACCAGCACCAACGTGATCCGCTCCCCGTCCTGGAGGGGCTGGGCGGTGTGCAGGAGCCGCCGTCCCTGCATGAGCACCGCGTGCCCGGTGCGCTGCGGCACGGCGGCATGCTCCTCGGAGGACAGTCGCCGCCCCTGCTCCAGCAGCCGCCGCCCGCGCTCCGGGCTCCCCCGGAAGATCAGCGTGGAGCCGCCCCGGTCCGGGCCGGCGGTGTACAGCGGAATCAGCTCGACCAGGGCGGCCCCGTCCGTGTGGTGGTCGATGGGCACCTCGCCCGGACGGTAGAAGTTGATGTGCGAGGCGGCCCGGGTGATCGGGTACGGCTCCAGTTCCGTACCGGCCAGTTCGCTCAGCGCGCGCAACCGGTCCCGGTCGTGCATCAGCGTCTTCACCGCCGGAATGGCCTCGTGGGCGGCGCGCAGGTGGCGCAGCCCCAGATAGCGGTCGGCGCTCTGCGCCTCCCACTCGGTCCGGGCCAGCGCGCGGGCCTCGTCGAGGACGGTGGCGAGCAGGTCCGCCGGATAGCCGTGCTCGTAGCGGGCGTATCCGAGGTCGCACACGGCGTCGACGTCGTACGCGTGGCCGGTGATGCTGCTCAGCTCGCGGCGTTCGAGCAGGCGGTGCATGTCACGTCCTCTCGCTCACGGTGATCACGGCGGTCAGTGAGTGTCCGACGCCCAGGCCGCAGGCCAGCCGGTGTTCGACGGCCCGCAGCCCGCGCGCGAGCATCGGCCCGGCGACGTCGGGCGGCAGGTGTCCCGTGGGATCCTGCGACGCGGCCGCGTCCAGGACGGCGTTCCACTGGGAACGGAACCGGCCGAAGAACGCACGCACCGCCTCGGGCGAGTCGTCCGGCACCCGCGGTGCGCGCAGCTGCTCCAGCGGCACCATCGTCCCCGACTCGAGCTGGTTGATCAGCGAGCGGTAGGGCGGCAGCCCGGGGTTGAAGTGGCCGGTGGCGGTGTGGCGGCCGACCATGATGGAACGGTCGAACAGCCTGCGGCGCCGGACCTGGCAGCCCGCGTCCGCCGCCGCCGCGCTGATGCAGGCGTTGAGGTGGTGTGCGTCCCAGAAGGTCATGGGGACGTCCTGGGTCCGCCGGTCGCTCTGGAAGAAACTCATCCGGTACGGCCAGCGGGTGCGGCCCCACTGGGGCAGCCACTCCAGGGAATGGCGGCCGAGTACGTCGATGACGGCCACGGACCGGGTGTGGTTGCGCCGTACGATGTCGAACAGCCGGGTCAAGGTGGCCTGCAGCTCGTCCTCGGTCAGGTGCGAGTACGGCACGCCGCAGGACAGGTAGAGGTCGAACGGTGTCTCGGGCAGATCGGTACGGACGTCACCGTGCCAGAACTCGGCGTCGTCCTCCTCGTGATGCGTACGGGCCGCCAGGCTCAACAGCCCCTCGTCGAGGTCGAGTCCCCGGTAGGTCAGGCGGGGCAGGCCGGACAGATCGCGGGTGGCGCTCAGGGCCCGCAGCAGGTGCAGCCCCTCACCCGCGCCGCACCCGATGTCCATCACGCTCAGGTCCTGCCGCTGCGGCACCTCGGCGAGTGCGGCCTGCAGGATGGCGAAAGTGACCGGCTCCTCCCAGAGCTTCTTGACGGGATCGCGACGGTGCGGCGAGGTGTAGTGGTCGACGCCCGGGGCGTACAGGGCGTCGTTGGCGGACTCGTGCTCCGGTGACGCAACACTGATGTGCATGAGTCTCCCTTGCTGCTTGCGGTGTGCAGTTGCACGTGCCACCGACCCATGAACGTAAGCATCGCAAGAGAGCGAACCAGCCACTCCGGCACCAACCGCCCCTTGAGACGGCGCAGGTCGTCTGTTCGACCGAGGGATGGCGAGGTACTTGAAGATGACGCGATCCGGCTGCGGGCGGGGGCTCGAAACTCAACGCGGCCTGCGAAGGCGGTCGTTGAGGAAGCGCCGGAGGACGCGTGTCCGGCGCCGCTCGCACGGTACGCGACCGATGCGCGTCGGCGCGTCCTTACCGGGGTGGCAGAGCCGAGAACCGCAGACCGCTTTCGGCCGCCGGGAGGTCCAGGCCCTGTGTGAGGGAGAAGCAACTCTCTCCCGGCTTCGCTTCGGCCGTGAAGTTGATGCATCCGAGCTTGCCGCGCACCGCACCGTTCGCGCGGTGCTCGAAGTGGGACTGGTCACCGGCGCTGAAAGCGGATGTGAAATGGCCGTGGACGAAGGTGTTGACGAGCTTCCACCGGATGCCGAAGAAGTCGCCCCTCCTGGCCTGGGTGAGTGCGATGTCGTCGACTGCGGAGATGCGGCGAGGGCGGTTCCTGCGCGTACCGGCGTTCCGTGGAGAGCGCGAGCTTCCCACTGATGGCCTTCCGCACCCTCTTCTCGAAGCCCCTCACCTTCCGCCTGGCGGCCCACGTCCGGATTGCACGGCCCCGGCCCGCCCATCGGCGCGGCAGGCGACGGGGAGGGCGCGGGGGGTGGGGCCAGGTCCCTGCCCGATCAGGCGCCCACGGCGACGGCCTCGCCTCCCGTCAGGTCGAGCAGTTCCGCGAAAGTGGTGCGGAACATGGCGTGCGGCAGCCCGCCGCCGGCCCAGACCTGGTCGTGGTCGGCCAGCGCGGTGTCCACCAGGGTCCGCAGCGGCGCGGGATGGCCGACGGGGGCCACGCCGCCGACTTCCTGGCCCGTGGCCGCCAGAACGAATTCCGGGGTGGCGCGGCGTACTTTGCGTACGCCGACGTGGGCCGCCGCCTTCTTCAGGTCCACCCGGTGACCGCCGCTGGCCACGATGAGCAGCGGTGCGCCGTCGGCCTCGAAGACAAGGCTGTTGGCGATGGCGCCGACCGGACAGTCCAGCAGTTCCGCCGCGGCGGCTGCGGTGGGTGCCGGGCCGGGCAGTTCGGTGATGCCACCCACGTGGCCGTGCGCGGTCAGGGTGGTGCGGACGTGGTCCACTGCTGATGTCACGGGTACTCCAGGCGTACGGATGGTCTGCTTCCCGGCGGCGAGCCGTTCCGACGGGACGCTACCCGCCGGTCGTACGCGCCGACCAACACCGCCCCCCTCGCGCCGAAGGGACGCCGTGCTGCCCCGCGACCGGCGACGTCCGCCCCGCCCCTGCCCCGCTCCCGCTGCGACCGCCGACTTGGCTATATCGCCGCACGTACCAAACGTTTTGCCAACTACCCGACCAACTGGCGGTATTGTCGCGAAAAACGACCGATGCCGCCTGTATTGCGGATATAACCAGTCAGAGCGGCGCGCTCCCCTGGGGGAAACCGTGTTAAGAACGAACCGAGCACGTCGCCGTACCCGCCTGGCGCTGGCCGCGGCCGCCACGGCCGTCGCGACCTTCCTGCCGGTGGCCGCCGCCACGGCCGCCCCGGCCGGCGCCCCCGTCACCGCACCCGCGGTGCGGGCGGAGCTGCCCGCCTCCGAACGGCCGGCCCTGTACGCCAGGGACCAGTCCGGAGTGCTGTGGCAGTACGAGGGCACCGGCTACTCGGCCAAGCCCTTCAAGACCCCGGTGCGGGTCGGCCCCGGCTGGACCTACCGCCAGGTCACCTCGCTCGCGGGGACGACCGCCGACGGCAAGGGCGACCTGGCGGCCGTCGACCGGGACGGGACGCTGTACTTCTACCAGGGCACCGGCAACCCCTCCGCCCCCTTCGCCCGGCGCATCAAGGTCGGGGGCGGCTGGGACCGGTACGTCAGCATCGCGGGCGCCACGGACGCCAACAACGACGGCAAGAACGACCTGGTGGCCCGCGACCGCGAGGGCGTCCTGTGGTTCTACGCGGGCACGGGCGACCCCAGCGCCCCCTTCGCGCCCCCGGTGCGCGTGGGCGGCGGCTGGAACGCGTACGACATCGTGACCACCTACAGCGAGGGCGTGCTGGCCCGCGACCACGACGGCGTCCTGTGGGCCTACAAGACCACCGGTTCCAGCCGCCCCGACGAGCCGTTCTACCGTCGTGTGCAGGTGGGGTCCGGTTGGAGCCGCTACACCGACTTCGTCGGTGTCCGGGACATCGACGGCGACAAGCTGGCAGACATGGTGGCCCGCGACGCCGACGGCAAGCTGTGGCTGCACCATGGCGTACGCAGCCAGGGCATCGTCTTCCCCATGGACGGGGCCCTGCCGATCGGCGGCGGCTGGAACGCTTACACGATGCTCTTCTAGGAAGAGACCGGGCCCTCGCCGCAGCAGCACACGCGGACCACGAGTGTGGCGAACAACTGGAGGCGGTGCACGGGGCGTTCCGTCGGTCGGTCATGCGGGACAAGGCCACCTCGGGCGGCCAGAGCGCCGAGTCGGCGCTTCTGCGGGCGTGCCGCGGCCAGGGGGGGCAGGGGCAGACCGGACGCCGTGGCGACTTCGTCGTCGTACGACACGACGGCCAAGTCCCCGGCGCGGTGAGGTCTCGGTCCCGTACCCGCTCCACCACGGACCTTCGCCGCCTTCATGGTCGCCACCGGCCTCAACGGCGCCTGGTACGGCGGCTCCCACGTCACCAACGACGAATGCGGCCGCCGCTGTACCATGCGCGGCCGCGACCTCGTCCAGACATCGGCCGGCCCGAATTCCGAGGCGCCGCCCCGGCTGTTTCCGGTGCCTCAGCTCGTGTCGCAGCCCTGTCGGTCGGTACTGACGCCGTCCATTCTGCTGCCCCAAGCCCAGTCGGTGGACCGGTCGTCGACCCAGATCTTCCGGGCGAAGCACCGTCCACCGCGACCGTGGTCGATCGCGTACACGATCAGGCTGGAGGTGGCTTTGAAAGACCGAGCACGGCCATGGAGCCGATCCGGTACCTCCGCATAGCCCGACGGGCGGTAGCACCAGGACGCGCCTCGGTATTCGGGTTCCGCGTAGAAGCAGACTTTGCCGTCGCCTTGAATCGGTGTCGAAGGTGCCGCAACCGCAAACGGCGTGGACAGAGCCAAAGCTGCGACGGAGACCGCCGCAGTGACGAAATGGCGCATGCGCGTGCTCCAGGGTGGGCGATACAACCACGCCAGGATCGCAAGAGCTGCCGCCGGAAGCCGATTGCAACACTCGAAGAACGCATATCTCAACGCCCCCCGTCCTCGCTTCTGGCGGAGGCGCGGATACGTGGAGACGCGGAAAGCGTTTGACGGTCCGGTGCCGTTCGTGAACGATTCCGGACCGTGACGACGAGTACCGACCATGACGAACACGCCCCTGAACAAGGCCCTCCGGCCGGCCGTCCACTCGCCTTGATCACCGGCGTGGGGCGCACGGTCGGGATCGGCGCGGGCATCGCCCGCCGGTTGGCCGCTTCCGGCTGGGACATCGCCTTCACCTACTGGAGTTCTTATGACGATCGTATGAGCTGGGGCAGCGAGCCCGGCGCCCCCGAAGCGATCAGCCAACAGCTCGCCGAACAGGGCGCGTCCACCCTCGCGATCGAGGCGGACCTCGCTGACCCTGGCACCTCGGCGCGCGTCTTCGACGAGGTCGAGCAGCGGATGGGTGGTGTCACCGCGCTGGTGATGAGCCACTGCGAGTCCGTCGACTCCGGGCTGCTCGACACCACCGTCGAGAGTTTCGACCGGCACTTCGCTGTCAACGCGCGCGCCACCTGGCTGCTCATCCGCGAGTTCGGGCGCCGGTTCGCCGCGGCACGGGGAACCGGCCGGATCATCAGCCTCACCAGTGATCACACCATCGGCAACCTGCCGTACGGGGCGAGCAAGGGAGCCCTGGACCGCATCACCCTGGCCGCCGCTCACGAACTCGCCCACCTCGGAGTGACCGCCAACGCGATCAATCCCGGGCCGGTCGACACCGGCTGGATGTCCGAGGAAGTCCGGGAGCACTGCGCCCGCAGCACCCCGCTCGGCCGGCTGGGCACGCCGCAGGACACCGCGCACCTGGTGGACTTCCTGTGCTCCCGGGAAGGCGGGTGGATCAATGGTCAGCTGTTGATGAGCAACGGTGGCCTCGCGTAGCGGGCCGGACAGGAGGAGTGTTGGCACCGACGACTCGCGAATCTCCACGGCGACAAGGGAGAGGTCTGCGCCACCTGCTACCCGCCCCACCTGCGAAGCTGGCTCTCTCTGCGGCACATCCGCCGCAGCATCGCCCGCAAGGGCACCGAGACCGCCCAGCGCCCGGGCCGAGGCCGCTGGGCAGTGCACGACGTGTCCGGTCGCCCCGGGCTGCCAGCCACTTCATCGACGAGTGCGGGCCGGAAGCCGGCCCCGCCGTTGCCTATCCACAGTTGGGTCAGGCTAGGTGGCGCGAGTCCGTCCATACTCGCAGCCATGGATGGAAAAACGCAGCTCGGGAGCTTTCTGCGGGCGCGGCGCTCCCGGCTGGGCCCGGAGGATGCCGGGGTGCCCACCTATGGGGAGCCCCGGCGTGTGCCGGGGCTCCGGCGTGAGGAGCTGGCGATGCTGGCGGGTGTGAGCACCTCTTACTACACCCGGCTTGAGCAGGGGCAGTCGCTGAGCGCATCGCCTGAGGTCCTGGACGCGATCGCCGGGGCTCTGCGGCTGGACGAGTCCGAGCGGCGGCACCTGCACGATCTCGGTCGGGTGGACAGACAGCGTACCCGCGGCCGACCGCCGGCGCCGGAACGAGTGTCGGAGGCGATGCGCCAGTTGCTGGACGCGCTGGGCGAGGTGCCCGCGATCGTGCTCGGCCGACGCAGCGACGCACTGGCGTGGAACCGCCTGGGGCATGCGCTGTTCGCCGGGCATCTGGACCCCGGCGCCCCTGACCTGCCGACACGGCGTCCCAACATGGCCAGGCTGCTGTTCCTCGACCCCCATGTCCGCGACCTGTACGTGGACTGGCCGACCAGGGCCAGGGCGGTGGTCGCTAACCTGCGTCTGATGGCGGCCCAGCATCCGGAGGACGTGGCGCTGCACGCACTCTTGGGTGAACTGTCCGCGAAGAGTGCCGAGTTCGCCGCGATGTGGGCCGAACACCGTGTCAAACCCTGCACCGTCGCCTCCTACGAGATGCGTCATCCACTGGTCGGGCCCCTGACCGTCATCCTGCAAACCTTGAGCCACGGGCCGGGGCCCGCCGTAGTGGTCGCCACCACAGAAGCGGGCTCGCCCTCGCGGGCCGCGCTTGCTCTGCTCACCCAGGCCACCAGCGAGGCCACCAAGCGAATCGGTCTCGGCGCGGCACAAACGCGGCCCCACGCCGACAAGAACTGACCCCGCAATGGCACCGGGCCTGCCGCCGCACGGCAGCAGTCCAGCAAGCGCCGGCGAATCATCCCTCCCGCGAAGGGTGGCCCGCCGGAACATCCCACGTCATGTCAGAGGCGGCGCAACAACGTTGTGTGGTCTCTTACGGGCTCTCCCGCGATTGGTCGTGAGGCGTGTTGGCCTGGCTCCTGAGGCAAGGGCCCGCTACGCGGAGCCGCGCTAGTAATAGCCCTTC
>NZ_JBEZAN010000025.1:0-83313 GCF_040646595.1 Streptomyces sp. NPDC045470 | reverse complement strand
CGATACGACAAGACCGCCACCATCTACCTCGCCGGACTCCACCTCGCCGCCATCTTCATCTGGTCGGCGAGATGATCCGAAGGAAAGGCCCTAGAGGCCCGCTGACGGCTTCCCCATACGCGGAACAATGAGGCGGACCGAGCGTGCGCGTCACGACGATGCGGTCACAGGCGCAGGGCGTCGCAGCAAGCGGCCTTCGGCATCCGCAGGGTGCGCGTGCCGGGTACCGGAGAGTATGGGCAGGAGGTCTCCGCGTCGTCCACGCAGTTCTCGACAGCCCTGGCGGCATGCAGGGTGACAACGGCCCCCTTCTCGCTGAACTCCTTGGCATGGTTTCACCGAGAGGAGTGGTTTTGCTGCTTATGCCTCTTGTGTCGTTGGGGTGCTGGGCAGGTTCACGGGAGAACGACAGCTTCGACGGGGCGAACCACGTGGAACCGTCAGCGTGATCGGGCTCGGGAGGAGAGCTGCTGTGCAGAGACAACCGTCGGACGGATCTGGTCGCCATCCCCAACGCGATACCACCAGCAGCACGCCAGGGCCCGGGACGGTCGACACCCGGCTGGCCGGTGCCCGCTATGACCGAGACACCATGTGCGCCACGAGCGAGGGGACCTTCGCTCTGATGGACGAGACATGGGACATCCTCCCGGGGGTGTTCTTGCCCGCCCTGACGTACGGCACCGTCTTCTTCTCCCAGAAGCTGCCGTACCCGAGCGGCGGCAAGTTCCTCGAAGTGGGCTGCGGCGCGGGCGTGACGGCCGTGTCCGCGGCTCGGGCCGGCTGCGCCGACGTGCTCGCCGTGGACATCGATCCGCAGGCGGTAGCCACCACCTTGCGCAACGCGGCACGGCACCAGGTGTCTCAGGTCCGCGGCAGGGTCGGCGACGTCTTCACCCCGCTCGGTCCCGCGGACGGGCCTTTCGACCTCATCTTCTGGGCCCTGCCGTACGAGAACGTCTCGGCCGGTTCACCGGAGATCTCGGCCGGGACCCGGTGCGTGCTCGATGTCGACCACTACTGCTGCCGCACCTACCTCGCCGGCGCCCGCCAGCACCTGTCCGCCGACGGGCGCCTGTTCCTGGGGCTCGGCGACATCTCCGACACGGACACTCTCCACGCTCTCGCCGCCGAACACGGCTTCGCGGTGCGTCTTGCTGCCCACGGCCGGGGAAAGCCGGGTGAGGACATCGACGACGAAGTCGAGCACTGCCTGTACGAACTGCTGCCCAACGACACCGCGGCCTCGCCCCGCTGGTGAACGGACCTGTCAGACACCGCAGCCAGCCCCTGATCAGCGGATATGACACAGCTTCTCAGAGGTCGTTTTCTGCTGCTTTGTTCCTCATCATGCGTCTCAGTGTTCACGGGTGTCGCTGGCTTCCCGGATCTGCCGTGATGGAGGAGGACGGAACGGTGCGTACTGCGCCTCTTTGAATGAGACAGACTCTGCGTGGCGAGACAGGCAATACGGTCCTCCCACGAAGCTCAAGAGCCGCTTACGCTCCTGACAGCTCCATAGTGCCGCGCCGTCACAAGGGCATGTTGGGATAAAACAGACTCTGCCGATGAAAACGACCTCTCAGAGGTCGTTTTCTCCTGTTTCATTGCAATAGACACGTTTTTGTGAACTGCGAGAACGTGATGCTGATGGGATCTGAGGCGCGGTTGGTTCCTGGGAGCCGGAGGGGGTGACGCCTGGGGGGCGAGGCGGCTTGCGCCTGTCTCATCCCAGGACGCCCGTTCCGCGGCCGCGCTGCCACAGGTGCGGACGCGCGCCTGGGCGCGCGCCCGCACCGGCGGTACGCCCCAGTCATGAGCGCACGACGCCCCTACCCGAGCGATCTGTCCGATGCCCGCTGGAAGCTGATCGAGCCTGTCCTGACAGCCTGGCGCTTCGAGCGCCGCGGCCGGGCCCTGGACATCGGGCGACCGCCCGAACACGACCTGCGCGAGATCATGAACGCGATCCTGTACGTCGACCGCACCGGCGTGCAGTGGCGCTACCTGCCGCACGACTTCCCGCCCTGGGAAACGACCTACGGCTACTTCGCCAAGTGGCACAAGGGCGGCGTCTTCGCCCAGCTCAACGGCCTGCTGCGGGACCTGGTACGCCAGCAGCAGGGCCGGAACGCGGAACCATCGGCCGGCGTGATCGACACGCAGAGCGTCAAGACCGCCACCAGCGTCCCCGCCAGGAGCCAGGGCACGGACGCGGGCAAGAAGATCGTGGGCCGCAAACGGAGCATCATCACCGACACGCTCGGCCTCCTGTTTGCGGTGCTGGTCACCGCGGCCGGCGTCCAGGACTCCACCGCCGGCACTCAGCTGCTCGACCAGGTCGCCGCCGACCACCCGCGCCTGCGCAAGGTCTGGGTCGACGGCGGCTACCGCAAGCACCTCGTCGAGCACGCCGCCGCCCTCGGCATCGATATGGAAATCGTCGAACGCACCCCCGGGGCCAGGGGGTTCACCCCGTTCCCGAAGCGGTGGGCGGTCGAGCGCACCTACGGCTGGCTGATGCTGCACCGCCGCCTGGTCCGCGACTACGAAACCCTCCCGGCCCGCTCCGAAGCCCTGATCCACCTGGCCATGACCGACCTCATGGCCCGCCGCCTCACCGGCGAGAACACCATCTCCTGGCGCGACCCGACATCACCGGATCAAACACGCATGACGGGATGAAACAACGGGAGAAAACGACCTCTCAGCTTGTCTCTTATCTTCGGGCGTGACGCAGAGCGACGAGGGTGGATTCGCGTTTGACGGTCTTGCCGACGTCGTAGCGGGGTGCCAGTCGGCGGTTGCGGGAGCCGGGCGGGCGGCCGGGGCCGGTGCCGCGGGGTTTTGGAACACGGGCCGGGCAGGCCAGGTGCGCGCGGATGTTCCGGAACCCGCGGCGGACCCGGGCGGGAGTCGTCCGCTGCGGCTCGGCCGGCTTCTCCCCGGGGCGGCGTAGGTCGACGGCCAAAGGCCGGACGAGCCGCAGTTGAGTGTGGGTGACGACCAGGAGCCAGGTCCAGCGGTCCGCCGCCTGCGGGGTGCGGATCTTGGGGGTGGTCCAGCCGAGCGCCTGTTTTGCGAAGCGGAAGGTATGTTCCAGATCAAATCTTCTGAGGTAGCCCTGCCGCCAGCGGTTCACATCCGTCGCGCTGGCATCGGTTTTGGAGGTCCATAACCACGCCGGCGGAGCGGTGCGGCTCTGCGACAGGTGCTCGACCTTCAGCCGGATCAAGGTGCCCTCGGTAACGGGCAGTTCGCCTGGGTGGTCGAGCCAGGCCGAGCGGTGGATCAATCGCGGGTGCACCTGGTCCCACGCCTGGGCCTGGGCCTTTCCGTAGCGGGTGGTGTCCGTGACCGTCTTGACGTCCGGCTCGGTCCAGGTCTGCGGCCGGCTGATGTGGAACTGCGGTCCGTGTCTGGGCGGGCGTCCGCCCCACGGGTCGTAGACGTGAGACGGTTTGGGCAGCCGCAGCACCCGGTCGCTGCGCAGGCGGCCGACCACCTCGACGGGCAGGCCCCGCAGGACCCAGGCCAGGCGGGAAAGGTCGTAGCCGGCGTCGGCGACGACCGTGATGTCCGCGTCCCCGGCCCGCCACTGCCCGGCGACGACCAGGCGCGGGACGACGCTCCGCAGCTGGGCCGCGGTGACCGCGGTCGCATCGTCCGCGGGCCCGAGCCGCACCACGTCCAGGACCGCGGCCCAGGGGGTGGCGCCGGGTTCGAGGGCGGCGACGGACGAGTACGGCCAGCACCAGGCGCCCGCCGTCGGACCGCGGCAGCGGCAGGCCGGTCAGCAGCCCCCGCAGCCGTTCGGCGTCGATGGCGCCGCGGCCCAGGCCGCCGTACAGCGCACCGTGCCCACGTCGGTGCTCGGCCAGCAGCGTCAGGTCCACCGGGGACTTCACCGGGCCGTCCGCGCACAGCACGACGTCGGTCAGTTCGAACAACGCATCGCGCCGCCTGGTCAGGCACGAGAAGAAGGCGCCCCGGAAACGGGACACCAGCGCGTACGCCTCCCGCCGGGGCCCGGAAAAGAACTCGCGCATCACACGGCACACGGTCCCGCGAGGATCACCTCGGCCACCGCGGACCGCGGCAACCTTGCCCCAAGTTCGGAACGTGTTCGAGGCGGTGGCACCATGTACGGCATGACGATCAACCGAAAGGTCCATGCCGCGTAAACGGCCAGGACGCATCCGGGCCGACCTCCCGAGTCGGCGCCGGTCACAGAACACCGTCCCGGTCATAAAGGGCCTCTCCTCGCGGGCACTGGCTGAGACAGGCCGCCTGGAGCACACCCGGAACTACCTGGGACCGGGAGACCTCGGCAAGGCCGTACGCCTGTGGAAGGACTACGTCCACCGCCCGAAGCGGGAGTTGTGGCACGACTACGACCAGCTCTGGCACGACGACAAGTGGTGCGACCTTCACTGGCACTGCTGTGGAGACCCGCTCGAAGCCCGAGAACTCCTCGACGTCACACTGCAAGCCCTGCCCTACCGTGAAGCCCGAGAACTCCGAAAGGTCATCAGCAGGCTCGATGCCTTCTGGACCTTGCCCTCACTACCCTCCGTGACAGGAGAAAGATAAAGAACAAGATAAGAAGCTGTGTCAGAACCGCTGATCTGCGAGTCAACGCGTCGGGCGGGAATTTCTGGCCGCCGGCTCTCGGGCGCCGCCGGCGAAGCGGCGCCGGGCGCTGATTCTGACAGCAGGGGCGGGAAGCGGGGCGGTGGCTGGTGGGGTCATCGAAATGCTGAGGCGGTGGACGCCGGGGAAGCCTGGAAGGAGGTACGGCTGAAGGCGGTGAGGGAGGCCGGCGTCGGCTGGTTGGGCCCGCAGGGTTCGGGTGGCCGGCGGCCAGGACGTAGAGGGGAATGTTCCCGGCGTTGTCCAGGCCGCATTGCTCGGCGAGCAGGGCATCGTTGAAGGCACCGGTCCGGGCGGGGACCGGGCCCAGTGCGGTGGCAGTCAGGGCGAAGGTCTGGCCCAAGTGGCCGACGTTGAGCAGGCAGACGCGGTAACAGCGGGGCGTGCGGTACTTCACGCTCATGCGTTCCAGCCGGGCGACGAGGACCAGCAGGAAGGCGGCCTGGCCGGCCCAGTCCTGTCGGCGCACAGATGCGCGGCCGTTTCGCGGGAGAGCCCTTCGGCGCGCAGTTCCAGGCAGTGTTCCAGACCGTTGTGGTGGTACCAGCCCGGGGCGGGTTTCCTCGGGCTCGCCACCATTCCGTCCTGCTGCAAGCGATTCGCCTGTCTCACCACGCAGGACGATGTCGTGAGGTACGGCTCCGCCGACGACGCCGTCTCATGACTCGTCCTGAGCGGCGAGTGCCTGGTCCACCCAGTGGTGGAAGTAGGCGATGACATGTTCGCGAGGGGGATACACCGGCGTGAAGTGCTTGGAGCGCGCTCCGAGTTGGCATCGCTCGCTGGCCTGGAAGTCTTGTTGGTTGGTGAGGTCCAGCAGTTTCACGGCGTCGCACGGGTCGAAGTCAGGGGCAGCGGTCGCGTCGGGATGGAACAGCCAGTCCGCGGTCACCTGGGTGCGATCGGCGGCTACGGGTTCCAGACGTAAGCAGACGACATGGTCCGGGAGCAGAATCAGGACAGCATTGGGCCACAGGTTCACGGAATGGAACGTCCGCTCGTTCTCGGTGCGCAGGTCCGGCAGGGCGGGGGCGGCGGCCCGGCCGGACATCGAGAATCCGGCCATGTGGCCGGCGAAACGTGCGCCTTGCCGGACGGGACCGCTGATGGTGCCGTAGCCCGTGCGGAAGGAAGGAAGTACGGCACTCAGTTCCGGGTGCAGCGTGGGGCAGTGGTAGCACTCGCAGAAATTCTCCAGAATCAGTTTCCAGTTGGCGCGCACTTCGTAGGTCTTGGTCAAGGCGGTGGTCAGCTTGTCCATCGTGTACTGGGTGAGAAGGTCGGCGCGCCCGAAGCGCCGGTCCAGTTGGGGCTCCATCTGCTCGGTCAGCGGAGGCGAGGACGATGACAGGTTCAACCAGATGTACCCCAGCCACTCCGTGGTCCGGACGGGGCAGAGGTTCCGATTCTCGGCGGGGTCCTTCGGCAGGTCATGGGCGTAGGGAGCGCTGACGAAGTTCCCGTCGAGTCCGTAGGACCAGCCGTGATACATGCAGCGGATCGTCTTCCCCAGGGTGCCTCGCCGATCGGTGCACAACCGAGCTCCACGGTGGCGGCAGAGATTCAGCAGCCCGCGCAGTGTGCCGTACCGGTCCCGGACCAGCAATACGCTCTCCGTGCCGATTTCGGCGCGATGGAAGGACCCGGGAGCTTGGACCGTCTCGGCGCGCGCCACACACATCCAGCAACGCTCAAAAATTCTACTGGATTCCTGCGCGAAGATTTCGGGGCTGGTGTAACGGGTTCCGTCCCAGGAGGATGTCATCGTTGCACCTTCTTTTCGTACGGTCAGTGGGGAGGGTGCACGTTGCTTCCGGAACGCCTGGGTGATCTCCGTAGGCCCAGCGCGACGCCCGCGATGATGAGAGCCGCGCTGAGGGCCTGTTCGGGGGCGATCGGCTCACCCAGTATCCATGCGCTCAGAAGCGCTGTGAAGACGGGAAGAAAGTAGTAGAGGAGGCCGGCCCTGGTGGCTCCCACTCCTTCGACAGCGCGGTTCCAGCAGGAATACGCGGCAGCGGACGACAGGGCTCCGACGTAGCAGATCGAGGCGAGGACGGGGACGGTGACCTTGAAACCGCCGACGAGCGCGAGTTCCAACAGGTAGCAGGGCAGCAGCAGGACGAGCGCGATCAAGAAGGTGGTCAGCAGCACCGTGGCGCTGCTCATGGCGGGCGGTGCCCTGCGTACCAGCAGCGAGTAGTAGGCGAAGATCAGCGTCGCCCCCAGTATCCACAGGTCGCCCGGGCGCGGCTGGACAGCGCTCAACGTCCCTCGGGTGACAAGGGCTGCGACACCGGCGAGCGCCAAGACCGTCCCGGCTGAGCGGCACCAGCCCAACCGCTGCCCGTGCAGGGCCCGAGCGAGCAGCAAGATGAAGGCGGGTGCCGTCACGGCCAGCAACGACATGTTGGTCGCGGCAGTGGTGTGGGCGGCGATGTACACCATGATGGTGAAGACAGCGATCCCCGAAAGCCCGAGAAAAGCCAGCAATTTGAGGTGGGAACGGACGAGCTGAAACTCTGCGGATATTCTTCCCAGTCCCCACGGGGCCATGACGAGGGTGGCGACAAGGCAGCGCCAGAAGGCCAGCGAAACGGGTGGTACGTTATCCTTCAAACCGCGGGCCGCTATCAGGTTCCCGGACCAGATGAGCGTCGCGAGGAGCGCGAGAAGGTAACTGCCGTAACCGTGCGCGAGACGCCTCGGCGCCATCACCGGACCAGGATGAAACCGGGCCGACCTGCCTCCGTTCATCTGCTCACCTGGGGCGTGTGCAGGAGTGGAGAGATGCTGACGCCGTCTTGTCCTGGCGGTGCGCGGTCTTGTGCCGATGGTGCGAAGCCTTGCGCATTCCTGCTTCCCCTCGTGTTGAACCTCGCGACAGCACAGAGGGCTGCTGGCGCCCCGTGGGCCGGGGTGCGGGCGGCGCAGGTCAGATGGTGGAGCCCTCGGTCGGCCCGCACAAGATGATGCTTGTCCGAGACTTGTCCGGGGTTCAGCCGGGCAGGTCGGCCGGGGCACGGTACCGGGCCGGACGGACGCCGATCAGCAGACCCGTCGGTGGCCTGTCGAGGCCAGGCTTCCACCGGTGTTCGGGAGGTGCAGGAGGCAGTTGAGAGGTCTTCCGGCGTGGCGCGCGCCGTGCTGCAATGAGGCGGATGAGCGGGAATCACCCCAATACCGGATCACAGCCGAGGGGAGTGCTCAGCCGTGACATCCACCCTGGCGTCACCCCGTGTCACAAGCGTGCTGAACCGATTGTTCGACGCGGGGAGAAGGCAGGACGAGAAGGCCCCGGCAGCCTACCGCGATCATCTGGGCAGCCGATCTCTGGAAGAGCTCTTCGAGCACCGGGACCGTGCGGAGTTGACCGACGAGCTCAAAGACATCTATATGCCCGTCACCCGCGAAGCAGGCGAGGCACTCTACCTGTTGACGCGTATGCGGAGGGCGACCCGGGTCGTCGAGTTCGGGACCTCGTACGCCATCTCCACCATTTATCTTGCCGCTGCTGTGCGGGACAACGGTGGCGGCACGATCGTCACCACCGAAATGCAGGCGGACAAAGCTCGCGCGGCCGGCGAGAACCTCGCTGCTGCCGGGTTGGACGATCTGGTGGAGATACGGGTCGGTGACGCACTCGACACCCTTCGCGACCTGGACGGCCCGGTGGATCTCGTGCTGCTCGACGGCTGGGAAGACCTCTACCTTCCTGTCCTGCGCCTTGTCGAGTCCCGCCTGACAGCGGGGTCGGTCGTCATTGCCGATGATGTGAGCTTCTTCCCGGATACGTTCCGCCCCTACCTGGACCACCTCAGCACCGGATATTGCTCGCTCACGGTGCCAGTCGGCAACGGCCTCGAAATCTCCCTTCGGCTGTGAATCGCCGTGATGACCGGCAACTGCGAGAAACCGCCGTGCGGGTGCGGGTGCGGGTGCGTGGGTCCGTGACGCAGCCCGGCCCGCGGAGTACGGGCCGGGCCCCGTCCTACGGGAGACCTCTGTCGATGGCCTTCATCAAGGTGCCCGTCGGGGTGTCGCCGGACATCTCCCAGATCATGGCGCCCAGGAGCCCTTTGGACTTGACCCAGTCCGTCTTCTTTCCGATCGACCAGGTGTCGTCGAAGGACCACCACTGACCGTTCGCGCCGGTGTACCCGTACGTCGAGATGGACTGTTCGTCGTGGTGGACGGTCATGTTGGGGACGTTGCTGAGCATGTTCTGGTAGCCGCGGATGCCTGCCTCCTCGGGGAACTGGCCGGGAGCCGCGCCGTCCGCCGACTGCCACTCACCGTGCGCCCCGCCGTCCGCGACGGACTTCCAGCCACGGCCGTAGAACGGGAAACCGATGGTCAGCTTGCGTGGGCTGACCCCCGCGTCCGTGTACGCCTTGACGGCGCTCTCGACGCTGAAGTGGAAGGCGTACGGATCCTGCGTGTCGCGGTGGAGATTGGCCTGGTGGCCGGTGCGCTGGGGCTCCCAGGAGTTGTCGCTGCCCGAGCCGTGGAAGTCGTATCCCTGGACGTTGGCGTAGTCGAGCGAGGAGAAGATCGTGGACAGGTCCCAGCCCTGCTGGATCTTGACGGGGTCGGCGGGGGTGAAGGCGGTCAGCAGCTTGTGCGGGCCGCCCAGCGCGTCCAACTGCCGGCGGAACTCCTTGATCAGCAGCGCGAGGTTGGCCTTGTCGTCCGGACTGTAGTGATTGCCGGGGTGGCCTTCGGCGCCCGGCCACTCCCAGTCCAGGTCGATCCCGTCGAAGACGCCCGCTCCGGTCCCGGGGCCGCCCGCGCCGTTGTAGACGGGCAGATTACCCTTGATCCACACGTCGATGCAGGAGGCGACGAACTTCTTGCGGGAAGCGTCGGTGGCCGCCGCGTCGGAGAAGAACTTCGAGTACGTCCAGCCGCCGAGGGACATCACCACCTTCAGGTGCGGGTGCTTGGCCTTCAGCTTCTTGAGCTGGTTGAGGTTGCCGCGCAGCTTGCCCCAGCCGTCGTCGGCCACCCCGTCCACCGACTGCGCGGCGGGGAAGGCGCGCCCGTAGTCGGCGTCCGCGTCACCCGCGCCGGTGCCCTCGTCAGGGTCCTGCGGATTGCCGGAGACGCCCTTGGTCACACCGGCCAGACAGGTGAGGTTCTTGGGGTCGATGTTGGCGAAGGCGTAGTTGATGACGTCCAGGTCGGCGGCGGCACCCGAGGTGTCCAGGTTCTTGACGAAGTACTGGCGGCCGTAGATGCCCCACTGCGCGAAGTAGCCGACCTTCAGGTACTTGCCGGGCCCGGCCACGTCGTCCGTGGTGACGGTCAGGGTGTCGGAGGCGGGCGAGGCGTTCTCGGCGGCGTCGCGCGCGGTGACGGAGAAGCGGTACGTGGTGGCGGGCGTCAGGCCGTCGACCGTGGCGGCGGTGGTGCTGCCGGGAACCGTGGTGACCAGGTCTGCGTCCCGGTAGACGTCGTACGCGACCACGCCGACGTTGTCGGTGGCCCGGTCCCAGGCCAGGGAGACGCTGGAGGCGGTGACCGCGGTGCTGCGCAGAGCGCGGGGCGCGGTCGGCGGGACCGGGTCGCTCGCCGGGTCCACGGTGTCCGCGGTCACCGGCGCGCTCGGCGGTCCGGTGTTGCCGCGCTTGTCCTTGGCCCGGACGGTGAAGGCGTACCGGGTGGCCGGGGTCAGGCCGGTGACGGTCGCGGTGGTACCGGTGACGGTGGCTACCGGGTGGCCCTCGGCGAGTACCTCGTAGGAGGTGACCGGGTGGTCGCCGGGGGAGGCGGCCGGCCAGCTCAGGGCGACGCTGCGCGTCGTGGTACCGGTCACCTGGGGTGTGCCGGGCGCGGATGGCGGCACGTCCGGGCTGCCGTCGCACTTGTCCCCGTTGACGGTGCAGGCCGTGGGGGTGCCGACGGGGCCGTTGGCGATGAACCAGTAGCTGAACGGTTCGGTGCTGCCGCCGGCCGGTACGGTCGCGTTGTAGTGGGCGTTCTTGACCGTCACATGGCGCCCGTCCACGGTGGCGTCGCCGTAGTAGTGCCCGCTGACGGTGACACCGGCCGGCAGGTCGAACTCCAGGGTCCAGCCGGTGACGGCGGCGGACCCGCTGTTGCGGACGACGTAGGTGCCCTTCCACCAGGAACCGTTGTCCTGGGTGGAGAAGGCCGCGGTGAGGGTTCCCGCGGCCTGGGCGGGGGCCGCCGGGCCGGTCAGCACGGCGGCCACGGACAGGACGGTCGTGGTGAGCAGGGCCGCGGCTCTGCTGCGGAATCTGCGCCGGTCTTTCATGGGCACCCCTGTGAGTGTGGGTGGTACAGGGTGTGAGAGCCGAAAGTGCGCATACCCGGCCGCGCGCCAGGTGGCGGAACCGGTGCCGCCGGGTGCCGTATGGCAGTCGCACCATAAAAGGTCTGGACCAACCCGTCAACGGATGGGGCAGCGGCGGCCGTTGAGGGAGCGGGGGTGCACGGGGATCTTCGAGAGACGGCTGTCGGGGTGCCCGGGAGGCGAAGACGAGCCACTTTGCGTGACCGGTCCCGGCGGTCGGCTCCCGGTCGCGCCGGCAGTGCGCCGGTGGCTGGATTTCGCCGTCGGCGTGGTCCGGGCAGGGTCCTCGCACAGTCGGATCCTCCCCCTTTACCACGCATGAGGGTTCGGGGCTGCGGCCTTCGGAATCGTTGGCTGTGAAGCGTCGTCGGCTCCGATCTCCGTCGGCGAGAGTCGGCGGTTCGTACGGGGCGAACGGCTCGCCGGGGCGGCGGCCGGTGCCTCGACGGGGTGGGGGAGGGGGCGAGGGGCACGGTGTGCGCCTGACGGCTGCCGAGAGCGGTCGGCCACGTCGACGGGGCTGTCCGGTCATGCGGTGGCCCTCGACCTGATGGCCCGTCAAAGTGCGGGCTTCGGTGCCCGCAGCAGGTAGGGCCGTGTCGAGGTGGGCGGCTGTGCCCCGCGTTCAAGAGGGAGAACGCGCCGTCTGGAAGCCGGCCGCCATCGGAGTCCGCCTCGCTGGTGGCCGAGGCTGTGAGCAGGTAATTCAACGGGCTCAAGGCCAGGGTTCGCTTGGTGTGGCCGGCGGGCGGAGAGGCGTGTGGCCCCGCAGGAGGTCATGAGCTGCCCGGTCACCGGTCAGGGTGCGGAGCGTGCCGGCCGTCACCCGCGAACACCCGCCACACGGTCGGTTGCGGGCCTCTCGGCGGAGCGCGTCCCGGTGACGGCCTCGACGGAGCCAGGCAGGGGCGGGGCGCGGACGGACCGGACGTACGTCACCGGGGCGCCGGAGTGCCCGGGCGGCGCGCGTGTCTCGGCGGCGGTGGATCCGCCCGGAGCGGGCACGTCGACGGGAAGCTGGCGCGGTCTGCCGCGTGCCGTTCGGGGCGCCTCGCCGGGCCCCTGGGCACGTCATCGCCAAGGGCAGTTGGTTGAGGCATATTCGGTCAGCGGGTTGGCTCGAAATGCGCCAAACTGTGGCGTCCGGTTCAGCGACGCCGTACCGTGACTGTCGTCCGCTCCAGCGGAGGGAGCAATTCCCTGGCGGAGATCGAGAAGGGCGACGCATGAGCGACAGCGAGGTGGCGCGTTCCGAGGGCCGCCACCGGTTATCGCGGGAGCCCGCCTTGGCGGTCACTCCGCTTCCGGACGGGTCGCCGACGCACGCCCCTTCGCCGACGGATCTTTCCGGCGTACCGTTCCGCTTCGACGGACGCCGGGCCGCCTGGTGTCCGCCCGGCGCCCGGATGTCCGACGGACGCGGCGCCGCCCGTGGTCCGCACGGTCCCAGGATGCTCGGCCCGTCGTGCGGACCACGCTGCGAAGTAACGTTTACCCGCTCCCTGCTCCTCCCGCGCCGTGGGCTGTCCGGCGACACCGCCCCCGCGGCCGGCGCGCAAGCACCGGCAGCGGAGCTGCGACGCACGGTCTACTGGGGCAGCTCTCCGGACGCGCTGCGGGGACCTCCGCGCTGACGTCTCCCGGCCTCGCGCCACACACCCCCGCCGGACCTCGACCGGGCCGGGCGGGTCCGCATCGTGCTACCAGCCGTCGGAGCACGGGGCAGCGCGCGCAGGAACGCGCTGCCCCTCACAGAAGAAATGGCAGTTCTCCCACATGCTGTACGGGTACTCCACATTGCGCCGGCGGTGCCGGTCGAAACTGACCGACATCACGTTGCCGACCCCCTTTTCCGTCGAGGAATTCTGCCGGAACATTTCCGAGCAGCGACAGCGTCCGCTGCATCTGCACGCCCTGCCCACGCACATCGCGAGAATGGCGGCGTGCGGCCTGTGGCTGGCCACCGACACGGACGACCACATCTTCTTCGAGGCCCGTACCGCGCCGCTGCACCAGGAACACATCGTGCTGCACGAGATCGGGCACCTGCTCTTCGACCACCAGATGCTGGCGGACGGGAATCACGCCGGTATCAGTACGGTCCTGGCCGACCTCAGTCCCCGCCTCATCCAGCGGATGCTCGCCCGCACCAACTACTCGACGCGTCAGGAGCAGGAGGCGGAGATGCTGGCGAGCCTGATCAGGACGCATGCCACGGGCCCGGGCCGGGGGCCGCAACGGTGCGCCACCACGGACCGGGCCGACCGGGCCCTGGGCATCACCCATGACTGACCGGGGGCCGCACGGCCTGTTCGAACAACTGGAGTGGCTGGGCCTCGCGTTGATGTGGGTCGTCACCCTGCTGCGGGCGCCCGTCGCGGTCCGGACGCCGCAGCAGCGGCCCCTGTGGCTCGCGGTGGGCCTGGCCTCGGTGGCGATGACCCTCCAGTTGCCGCAGGTCTCGTCCCTCGCGATGGCGGCGCTGGACCCGCACACCGTGTTCCTGGCCAAGGAGATCGTCGGACTCCTGGCGGCCACCGCCGTGTTCGCGTTCATCTCGGCGATCGTCGGCCTGCGGCGGACCCAGCTGGCCATCCTGGCCGCCGCGGTCCTGACCCTGACCGCGCTCGTCACGCTGTGCGTCGTCTCGCCGCCGCACACCCGGCACGTGGTCCCCAGCGGACCCGGCCAGGAGGAGAGCCCGGACACGTACTACTGGGTCGTACTGCTCGGCTACCACCTGGTGGCGAACACGGCCTGCGTCGCCGCGTGCTGGGTGTGCGGGCGGCAGGTGAAGAACACGTCCACCCGGGCGGGACTGCTGCTGTTCGGAACCGGGATCGCCCTGTCCGCGGTGCTCATGGCGCTCTCACTGGTCCATGTGCTCAGCCGCGATGCCACGATTCCGCACCTGTTCCCCGCCATCTCCGGGGCGGAGGCGGCCTTCATGGGGGCGGGCGCGGCTCTGCCGCTGCTGCGCGGGCCGTGGCGCACCGCGCGGGACATGACGGTCATGTACCGGCTCCATCCACTGTGGCGGACGCTCGTGCGCGTCACCCCGGAAGTCACACTCACCGACCCGCGTTCGCGTGCCGTGGACCTGCTGAGCGCGGTCCGTCACTCGGACCTGCGGCTGTACCGGCGCGCCATCGAGATCCGGGACGGCCTGCTCGCGCTGGAGGACTACTCCCCGGAGGGCACCCTCGCCCGGGCCCGCGAGCACGTGCGCGCCGCCCGGATCGCGGATGCCTCGGTGGAGGCGGCGGTGACGGCGTGCTGGGCCGGCACGGCAGTGGCGAACAAACGCTCGGGTACCGCCGCTTCGGGGCGGCCGTCCGGGCTGCCGCAGAGCGGTGGCGGCGACATGGCCGAGGAACTGGATTTCCTCCTGCACCTGGCGCGCTTCTTCCGTTCCACCCTGGCCGCCTCGTTCCTGAGCGCCGAGGAGCAGCGGCACCGGGCGGCCCCTACCGGTCAGGCGTCATGACGGCGCCTCGTACAGACGGACGGTGACATGGAAACCGATGAGTGCCCTTCGCGCCGCGAGGGCTTCATGCCCCGCGAGAGCCTTTCGCGCCGCGCCGCCCTCGGCCTGACGGCGGCCGGAGTCCTCGGCGTGACGGCCACGGCATGCGGCGGGAGCGGCGCGGCGAAGGCCCCGGAACGGGCGGCGGCCACGAGCGGGGTGCCGGCCCCGAGCGGGGCGCCGGCCACGGCCGGTGCTCGCACCGAGCAGCCCGAGACGGCACGGCTGCTGGGCATGCGGGCGCATCCCGAGGGCGGCTGGTACAAGGAGACCTGGCGCAGCGGGACGTCCCTGCGGGTCGAGGAGTACGCCGGGAACCGGCCCACCGCCTCCGCGATCTACTTCCTGCTGTCGGCGGGGGAGGAGTCGAGCTGGCACACCGTGCGCTCGCCGGAGCTGTGGTTCTGGCACCGGGGCGGTCCGTTGCGCCTCCAGCTCGGGGGTACGGGCGAGCGGCCCGCCGCCCGCCCCACGGACGTGTTCCTGGGCCCCGACCTGGCGGGCGGGCAGCGGCCCCAGGTGTTGGTGCCGGCGGGCTCCTGGCAGCGCGCCCGCTCGGTCACCGACGAAGAAGTGCTGGTGAGTTGTGTGGTCTCACCGGGCTTCCAGTTCGAGGACTTCCACCTGCTGCCGGAGGCGGCGGCCCGCTGACGGCGCGACCGCGAGTCGCCGGCGGGCTCTTGAGGCAGGGCCGTGGCCCGCGTCCCGGCGAGAGGCGCGGGCCATCGGCTTCAGTGGAAGCGGGCCATCGGCTTCAGAAGAATTCGTCCAGCAGTTGGTAGTAGGCCGTCTTCCCGGCGTCGACGCGCTCGGCGCCGTACCGCTCGACGAAGCGCTCCACGCAGTGCGGCCCGAACCACGGGTCTTCCTCGCGGGACAGTTCGCGCATCGCGAGGGCCAGGTCGGCGTGCCGGTCGGCGCGGCCGAGGCGGCCCACGTCGATCACTCCGGTCAGCCGGCGGGTCTCCGGGTCGAGCAGCACGTTGTTGGGGCACAGGTCGCCGTGGCAGACGACCAGGTCCTCCCGGGGCGGGCGGGTGCCTTCGAGTTCGGCGCGAAGTCGACCTTCCGACCAGCCCGCCCGCTCCTCCTCCAGGTCGTCCATGTCGACCAGGCCCGCTTCGAGGTGGCGCAGGGCCTGCAGGATCATCACGTCCAGGCTCGCGTCGAACGGGCAGTCGGCGACGGGGAGCCCGTGCAGCCGCCGGGCGACGTCGGCCAGCACCTCCGCCACCTCGGCGCGTTGCGCCGACGGCCACTCCTCGGCCGCGGAGACACCCGGTACGGCCTCGGTGACCAGCCAGGACACGGTGTCCCCGGAGCCGAGGTCGACGACGCGGGACACCGGGACGCCCTGCTTGGCGAGCCATTCCAGGCGGTCGGCCTCGGCCTTGAGGTCGAGACCGGTGTCCGGCTGGGCGGGGACGAGTTTGGCGTACAGCTCGCTGGGTCCGGTGAGGTGGTGGACGAAGGCGCCGGAGTCGCCGTCGGTGACCGGCGTCCAGGTGTGGTGGGGGTAAAGCTTTTGTACTTCTTCGTTCATGGCCGACATCTTTGCCGACGTCCGGCCCCGGTCGTACGGGTCGCACGGTCCGGGGGCGGGAATGAGCCGTTCCCGTGCGGTCACGGCGCGGCGGCGGGCGGTTCTTCCGTGCCGTCGACGCCGGCTTCCGGGGGTGCCAGGTTCTGCACCTTGCGGGCCTCGTCGACAATGGTCAGCAGGGCGTCCAGCGCGGCCGGCGACAGCCCCTCGGCGCGTAGCGCCAGGTTGCGCACCCGGGTGTCGCGCAGGGCCACGGCCAGCCGGAGCTGGGAGTTGACCCGTTCGGCCACGTCCTCGCTGAGGAAGTATTCGGGGGGCACGCCGAAGTACTCGGCGAGCACGTCCAGTTGCTCCAGGGTCACGTTGCGCTTCTTGCCGGTGGCCAGCTCCCAGAGGTACGTACCGGAGATGGCGCCGCCCGTGGTCTCGCGGATCTCCTTGGCGAGCCGGGCGTATCCGGGGCGTTTGCGTTCGTCGGGGTGCAGAGCGGCGATCAGCTCGTTGAGGCGCTGCCCGAACGCGCGCAGCAGCGGGCGGCCCTCCTGGTCGGTTGCCGATGTGCGGTCACTCATGCGCCTTTTCCTGCCTGCGGTGATTCGGCCGGACGGGCGTCGTTGCCCGCCAGGGCGGACGACTCTATCGCGTTCGCGTGCGTACTTGTTCGCTCTTGTTGGCGCCTGGCCGATTAGTTGGCGTACGCTCGCTGCCTATTCTATCCGCTAGAGCTGATGAAGCTGGCGGGGCCGCGCGCGGTTCCGCGGGTTCGGAGGTCCAGCACGATGAGATCGACGTCATTGACCCCGCATGTCTTCCGCCGCCGGCTGACCTGGTCGGCCGGTGTCCTGGCCGTCGCCGTGACGGCCGCCACCGTCGTCTCCGCCACGGCCGACGCCGGTGCCGGCCACCGCCCCCGCACGGCGAAGAATGTCATCCTGCTGATCGGTGACGGCATGGGGGATGCGGAGATCACCCTGGCCCGCGACTACACGGTCGGCGCGGGCGGCCGGCTGCACATGGACGGCTTCCCGCAGACCGGTACGTACACCACCTACTCGGTCGACAGCCACGGACGGCCGGACTACGTCACCGACTCCGCCGCGAGCGCCACCGCCTGGTCCACCGGCCACAAGACCGTCAACTACCGCATATCCAAGACACCCGACACCGACCGTCCGATGCCCACCGTCCTCGAACTGGCCCGCCGCCAGGGCCTGGCCACCGGGTCGGTCACCACCGCGGAACTCACCGACGCCACCCCCGCCGCGATGGCCGCGCACGTCGGCGACCGCGACTGCCAGGGGCCGGCCGACATGGAAGGGTGCCCCCGCGACACGATCGGCCGGGGCGGTCTCGGGTCGATCGCCGAACAGTCCGTACGGCTGCGGCCCGACGTCCTGCTCGGCGGTGGCCGGCAGCGCTTCGACCAGAAGATCACCGAGGGGCCTCACCAGGGCCTCACCGTGGCCCAGCAGGCCGAGAAGCTGGGCTACCGCATCGTGAGCGACGCGCGCGGCCTGCGCGCGGCCGGTCCGGAGCGCCCGGTGCTCGGCCTGTTCGCGCCCGGGGCCGTACCCGTGGAGTGGACGGGCCGGCCCGCGGCCCGCGGCGGCACCGAGGCGCAGCGCTGCGTCACCGCCAACCCCCGCCGGCCGGCCGGAACTCCCACGCTGGAGGCGCAGACCCGCAAGGCCGTCGAGCTGCTGGAGGCCAGGGCGCGGGCCGGCCGGGGCTTCTTCCTCCAGGTGGAGGGCGCCTCGATCGACAAGCAGAACCACGAGGCGGACCCCTGCGGCCAGATCGGTGAGACCGCCGCGTTCGACCGCGCCGTCAAGGTGGCCCGCGACTACGCCGAGCGCCACCCCGACACCCTCGTGATCACCACCGCCGACCACGGGCACAGCAGCCAGATCGTGCCGGTCGACGCGGAACCGATGGGCCTGTCGGCCACGCTCGTCACCGACGAGGGCGGCCGGATCAAGGTCGGTTACGCCACGACCACCACGCCCGAGGACGGGCAGGAGCACACCGGCACCCAGGTCCGTATCGCGGCCCAGGGCCCGTTCGCCGAACGGGTCAGGGGCTTCACCGACCAGACCGAGCTGTTCACGACGATCACCCGCGCGCTCGGCCTGCGCTGAGCGCAGCGGCGCATCGGTGCGACGACAGGGCCTGAGGCGCTGGCCGCTGCCCCGGCATCCGGGACAGCGGCCCACGCCGCGCTGACGCCGTCCGTTACCGGACCGCTGTGGAGGGAACCACGGCCGACGGGCCGCCGAGGAACACCGGATGCGTCTCGTCGATCTTCGACCGGATGTCGGCGCGCAGCCGTCCGCCGACCGCCGCCACGGCCCGCTCCAGCGCCGCCTCCGCGGCGGAGTCGTACCCGTACGGCACCACTTCCAGATCCTCCACCAGCGGCCCGAGCAGGTCCGCCGCCTCCAGCACGACGGCGTGGCGGTGCGCCAGGTACTGCTTGCGGCGACGGTGGGCCTTGGGTGCGCGCAGTGCCGCCCGGGCGAGTTCCGCCGCGTCGGCCGCGGTGGCCATCAGGTGCGGTGCGTGCCGCAGTACCAGCGCGGTCAGTGCGCCGCCCGGCCCGTCCTGGCGCAGTGCGGCCCGCAGCGGTTCCCGCAGGTCGGCGCGGGGCAGTACGGCCGTGGCCAGGATGTTCGCCCACTTCGCCGTGGGGCGGGCGGCGAGGACGGCGAGGGCATCCCGGGGGTGGTGCGCGGCCAGGAACAAGGCCGTCTGCTGCGTCCGGTGGACCAGCGTCGTCCAGGCGGCCGGAGCGGCCTCCTCCCGCAACCCCTCGATCAGCGCGTCGAGTTGAGAGACCGCCGCACCGGGGCTCTCGTCGGCCAGGCGCAGCACCGTCTCCCGGGTCCAGGTGTCGGTGCACAGCATGCCCATCGAGAGTGCCAGGGGCAGCGTCTCCAGGGTCTCGTACTGTGCCGAGTCGTCGTAGTGCGTGCGGTACTCCACCAGGGACGCGAAGACGGCCGCCCAGCGTGCGGAGGCGAAGGCGTCCGTCAGGTGGGCGACTTCCTTGACGGGTACGTACGAGAAGTCGTACGAGCCGTCGAACAGCGTCCGCAGCAGCCCCAGGACGAGCCGCATCCTGGGCAGGTCGAAGTGCTCCCGTCCGGTCGGGCGGGCCTCGATGCGCAGGGTCCACGTCCCGGCCGCCAGCAGCCGTTCGGAACGGAACTCCACACCGGGGAACCAGTCGCCGAACCGGGCGAGCAGCACCTCGAAGGCGGCGAGCCGGCCGGTCTCCTCCTCGGTGACGTCCGGCTGCTCGCTCCACTCGGCCTCGATCCTGCCGGGCGTGAACAGCAGGCTCGCCTTGTGCAGCGACAGGGGGACGTCCAGCTCGAAGGAGTCCCTGGTCAGCCGCAGCAGCTTGTTGCCGCCCCGGCAGAACCGGTCCGCTATCGCGTGCAGCCCGGCGACGCCGCTGGGGGCCCGCTCGGCCGGATAGCGTTCCGTCGTCGCCAGCAGCCACTGGTGGAGGGCGTTGTGCAGCCGGTGTGCGTTGGCCGGCGCCGGGGGCGGCGTGGCGGCGTCGGCGGCGCTCTCCAGCAGCCGCCGCCACGAGGCGCCCTCCTCGATGGTGTGGTCCTCGGCGGGCGGCCCGGCCCGCCACTGTTCGATCCACGCCCGGAACACTTCGACGGCCCGCGCCTCGCGGGCCGTGGGGCCGAAGGCCTCGGCCAGCTCCAGCCAGCCCAGCATGACGCCCAGATAGCCCTGGTGGAGCACCGGGCCGGGGCGGTCCACCAGCTTCAGGAGCAGGTCCTTGAGCGCCGCGTCGTAGGTCTCGATCAGATCGCAGCGGACCAGGTTCAGCAGGACCCGGCCGTCCCCCTCCAGCAGCGGACCGCGGGCGAACGCGCGGTAGGCGGCGGCCAGTTCGCGGGCGCGGCGGGGCGCGGCGGCGGGGTCGGCGGCGGACAGGGCCACCCGGCAGCGCTCCAGCGCCAGATGGCGCGCGGCGAAGTCCGGGTCGGCCGCGGCGGTGGCCACCAGGCGGGAGGTCTCGCCGGGTGGCAGGGACGAGCGCCGGGCCAGCCGGCACAGTTCCCCGGCTGCCGCCGGGTCCTCCAGCGGAAGGGCGTCGAGCAGGCGGACGAGAATGTCGTCGCGCTCGTGGTGCGCGTGGATGTCCAGGGCGTCCATGGCGTCGGCCAGGGACTCGACCGCCAGCAGCGGGTCCAGGGCCGCGTCCGCCCCGCCGTCGGCGTCCGCCAGGGCGAGGACCGGCGGCAGGAGGCGCCGCAGGACGGTGTCGGACAGTGCCTCGCGGCTGTCGAGCCGGGCCAGGGCGGCCGCCGGCCGTACGTCCGGCCCGCCGGTGGCCGCCGCCAGGCGCTGCGGGCCCACGAGGCGGGCGCAGCGTGGCAGTACGGCCGCGACGTGGCCGGAGGCACGGGCGGCCACCAGGCCGCGTACGTATCCGGCGGCCTCGTGCGGCACGGCGTCCGGCAACCGCGCCGGATCGGCGCCCAGTCCGAGCGCGGCCGCGGCCGCCTGGGCCACGAAGGCGGGGGAGGCCACCGACCTGCCGTCCCGGTGGTGGCATTCGGGGTCGGGCAGGAAGCTGCGTGCGACCAGGCGTTCGCGCGCCGCGGGGGAGAGGTGGGCCGCGGTCCGCAGTTCCTCGTACCCCGGCATCGCCCCGGGTCCGGGCTGCCGCCCGTCCGCCAGGGCCTCGGCCGCCCGTCCGCAGGACCGCTCGTCGAACAGCAGCCGGCAGCCGGACGGGACGGCGGCGACCCGGCGCGGCACGGTACGGGCCCGGGGCGGGTGGCCGGTGCCGAAGTAACAGCGTTCCGCCCACGGGTCGGCCAGGACGTAGGACGCCGACTCCGGCACGTCCTCCGTCCGGCACCGCAGCACGGCCACGCCGTACTGGCGGAACATCACGGCGGCGTGTTCGGCCGGGCTGCCGCGCTCGACCAGGACGTGCCCGGTGGCGGCCCGCTGCTCAGGGTCCAGCCGCAGGTACTGCGTCCAGGCGTCGTCCAGCCGGGCGGCGGCCAGGAACGCGGTGGCGGCCACCTGCCGCGGGGGGACCAGCAGGTCCACCGGGCGCCCGGTATGGGCGTCCTCCCAGACCGCGCGGTCCTCGTCGGTCAGCACCTGCACCGTCGGCGCCGGGTCGAACGCGACGGCGGGCCGGACCTGGACCAGGTGCGCGGCCCGCACCTGCACGGACCGCAGGACCTCACCGCGCCACAGCGGCGTCCGGCCGTCGCCGGGCAGCCACACGACGCTGTTGTCGGTGCCGTCCAGCCGCTGCGCGGACGCGAAACCGAAACCGAGGGAGAGCTGCCCGACGACACCGCTGCCCTCCTCGCACTCGGTGAGGCTGGTGACGGACACGGTGCCCGCGTCGGTCTCCAGGACCCACTCGCAGTCCAGGCGCGCCATGCCGAAGTGGTCGTGCAGGGCGGCCAGCAGGCGGGCGGTCCGGTCGGTCTCCGGGCGGCCGATCCGCGGGGTCTCGTGCGGCGCGGGCGGCGGCCCGGAGGCGGTGGAGGAGCCGCCTCCATCGATGAGGGGCTGTACGAACGCCGCGATCGGCGCGGGGCGGAAGTCCGGGTCGGCCAGGCGCTGCTGGGCCACGGCGTGTGCGCCGTAACCGCTGAAGACCACGGCCGCGACGACGGTGGGCAGCTCCTCGGGCCCGGCGCAGACCAGGCTGTCGTAGCCGCCCGCGTTGATGTTGTCCTCCTGGTCCTCGGCGCCCGAACTGCGCACGATCCAGGGGGCGGGGCCACAGGCACGGGCGATCTCGTCGGCCAGCCCGGGCCACTGCCGGCGCAGGAATTGCGTGTATCCGGTGACGAGTTGCCCGGCAGTGTCCTGCGAGGACGTTTCGCGGGTGTCCCCGGTGGTGTCCTGCGGGGGCGTCTCGCTGGTTTCTCCGGGAGCGTCCTGCGGAGGCACTCCGCCGGTTTCCCCGCCCGCGTCCCGGACGCTGTTCAGGAATTCCCGGGCCGTCTCGTCCGCCAGCGGGAAAACGGGCAGGGCGACGGAGGCGAACCGGGGATGGGTGGAAAGTTCCAGGAGGCGGGCACATTTGGCGCCGTACGCGCTTTCCGGGTCTGCCGGCCTGGGATTCGACGGTCTGTCCATGGGAATGGTGCTTGCCCTTTCGTGTCCGGGGGTGCGAGCGGCGCGTGCGGTCAGTCGTCCAGGAACCGGTCGACCCACTCCCGGGTCTCCCGCGCGTCGCGCTCGGCCTCGCGCAGCCCGTCCATGACGCTCCAGGCGGCCAGGTAACGGGCCTCCTCGCCGACCGGTCCGGCCGCGGCGAACGGGGCGAGCCGGTCGCAGACACGGCTGAACCGCGCCCGCGCGTCGTCCAGGACGCCGGGGCCGAAGGCCGCGGAGACGGCCTGGTTGTCGCCCCGGTAGAACAGCAGCCCCTCCTCCTCCGTCGCCTTGTAGAAGGCCTTCTTGACCTCGCGGGTGGCGGGCACGAACTGGAAGAAGGTGCCGTTGCCCGCCACTTCCAGGGGCAGTGACGCCGCGGCGAGCGCGGAGCGGGCGTGCTCCACGAAGAGGTCGCCCGTCTCCCGTACGGTGCGCTGCGGCTCGCCGGTGGCCACCCGGGCCAGGGTCCGCTCGGCGGCGGCCAGCACGGTGGGCTCGAAGAAGGAGGTGTACGACACCTCGCGCAGCGGCTTGAGCAGGGTCCGCGACCCGCCGACCGCGGCCGTCGGGAAGCCGTTGGCCACGCCCTTGGCCGTCACCCACACGTCCGCGTCCAGCAGCCCCGCGGTGGACAGGCCGGGACCGTAGCGCAGCCCGACCTTCACCTCGTCGACGATCAGCGGGACCGCCGCCTCGGCGAGCAGCGCGCGGGCCCGCTCGTACCAGCGCGGCGACAGGTGCATGTGGTCGGGGGAGACGACCACGGCGGCCACCCGGTCGCGGTCGTCGCGCAGCAGCCCGGCCAGGACGTCGAGGTCGAAGAAGAAGTCGACGACGCCGTCCGCGTTGGGCTCGAACGGCGCCTTCGCCGGGTACCACATCGGGTCGTAGCCGTGGTAGCCGGAGCTGAGCACCAGGGGGGCGCCGACCGCCTCCCGCACCGCGAGCACCGCCGCGCGCACGGCCGAGGTGCCGGTACGGAAGAGGCCGACGACCTCGCCGCCGCACAGCTCCAGCAGCCGGGAGGTGACCGTGTCCAGCAGCGGGCTCCAGCCGGTGGCGGTGCCCAGCGCCCCGGTGGCCGCGCGGCCGACGGCCTCGGCGACCTCCGGGTCACCGTGGCCCAGCAGGACCGATCCCCGGGTGTTGTCGAAGTCGATCCAGCGTTTTCCCGCATCGTCGGTCACATAGGCGCCCGCAGCCGAGACGAATACGCGAGGATTGCCCTCCGCATTCCGCGGGCAGGTGGGAATTTCGGCCAGGGCCGCAAAATTTTGAGTCATCGTCAGCCTTTTTCTCGATGAACTGTTGAACGTGGATCGACGACGCGTCCACAGTCATTCCCTGTCGGTCGTGGAAAAAGATCGGACCAGGGTCGGACAGGAAACCGGACGGCAGGAGGAAAAACGTGGAAACGGCGAATGCGCGGACGGCAGAGGTGATTTCCGGTGAAAACCCCGGAGCCCATACGGGACAGTCGGGCGAACGATCCGGCGGTGTCGCGACCCCGGGCCGGCCGCCGTCCCCGGCCACGGGAGCACCGGCCGGGCCGCCCCCGCTGCGCCGCGCCGCCGTGGCCTCCGCGGTCCGGCTCGGCAGCGCCGAGGCCCGCTACGCGTGCGCCTGCTCCATCGAGCAGCTCCTCGCCGACACCGCCGCGTGCCCCACCGCGCCCGCGTCCGCCCGCGCCCTGCTGGACGAGGTCAGGCAGGCGTGCCAGGACCTCGCGCGGGCCGTCGCCGCCGGTCCCGGGGGGCGGTTCGCGCCACCGGCGCCCGGACCGGGCTTCCTGGAACGCGCCATGGCACGGACCGCCGCGTACACCGCGGGCCTGTGGCAGGCCGGCGCGGCACGCGGCGACGCGGCGGCCGAGGCGCTGCTGCGGCACGCCACCGACTGGAAGACGCCGGAGTGCTACGCGTACGACCTCGCCGACGTGGCGCTGGTCCACGGCCAGGCCGCCGCGTGGCTGGCGGCCACCGAGGAGCGGACCCCGGTGTTCGTGGTGGGCGTCCGTACGGGTGGCTCCTACCTCGCGCCCCTGTGGGCGGCGGCCGTGGCGGCCGCCGGGCGCACGGCCGCCCCCTGGACCTCGCTGCGCCCGCTGCGCACCGCGGGCCGGATCTCGCTCGTCCCGGCCGAGACCGGCCGGCTGCCCGCCGCCCTGCCGCCGGGCACGGTCGTCGTCGCCGTCGACGACCAGCCGGACACCGGCGGCACCGCACGGGCGGTCCGCGACGCGCTGGCCCGGCGCTACCCCGGGGCGCGCGACATCGTGTGCGCCTCGCCGGGCCGGACGTACGCCGTGGACGCAACCGGGGTACGGCCGCTGACCAGGACCTCCGCCGTACGCGAGGACGCCGGGCGGCTGTGGCAACTGCTCGCCCCCGCCGACGCGGACCGCCTGACGGCCCGTGCCAGAGCCGGGGGAGCGGTTCCCGCCGGCACCACCGCGTACCGGGTGACGCCGTTCCGCGGCCCGTTCCTCGCTGCGTACGGGCCGCGCGCCACGGACACCGACACCTCCCCGGCCGGTGCGAGGCCGACCGGCCAGGTCGACGGCACCGGTCCCGCCACGACCACACCCCCGGAGACCGGGGTGCTCCGCATCAGCCCCCGCAACACCCCCTTCTCGCTCGTCGCGGACGGACCCGCCACCGGAACCCCCGGCGCGCCGGACCCCCGCCCCCGCGCCTATCACTTCCGCTTCGTCGGCACCGGACCGCACGGCGCACAGGGCGCCGAGGCCGTCGAGGCGCTGGGCGAGTTCCTGCCACCCGTCCGCCACCACCTGGACGGCTACCTGGTGACCGGGCACGAGGACGGTCTGCGCCCGCTGGGCGCCGAACTGCCCCGGATGACCGAGAAGCACCGCCGCCAGGCCCTCGAAGCCGTGGCCCGCTACTGGCACGCGCTCGACCACCTCGGCGGCCTGGGACCGGTGGACCCCACCGTCACCTACGCGCCGCGCGAACGGCTCGCCACGGCCCTGGAACGGCTGCGCGCCCGGCTGGCCTGCCCGCTCCCCGTGGACGGTGCCTGGCTCGACCGCCACCTGCCGCGCCGCGCCGCCTTCGGCGGCACCCGCGCCCGGGTCTTCCGCACCTCGCTGCCGTACTCGCACCAGAGCTGGCACTGGCAGGTCGGCGCGCCCCCGGCGCCGGACGCGCCGCCCGTCGTCCGCCGGTTCGGGCTCGACTGGATCTGGGGCGGGACCGGCCCCCTGGAGGCGGAGATCTCCTCCTTCGTCGTCGAACACCGCCTGGCCCCGGCGGACCTGGCCGTACTGCGGACGTCCGTCGGCGACGACCGCGCCTTCGACACCGCCCTGGAACTGGCGGGCGACGCCCTGTGGTGGAACGTCAAGAGCTGGCTGCGCCGCTGCCCCGCACCCGCCGCGGACACCGCCCGCAGGATCGCGGACGACCTCGGCGAACTGGCCCGGTACGTGACCGGGCTGCGCTGACCGGGCCGCCGCGCGGGACGGCCGGTAGCGGCTCATCCGGCCCGGCCGGCCGCGGACGGCGACGGCGCCCACACCCGCTCCACGTGGGTGCCGTCCCCGGGACCGGCCGCCGCACGGGCGTACCCGGTCACCTCCTGGACGCACTCGTCGTCGGTCTGGCAGCCGTAGATGTACATGCCGCGCACCTTGTCCTGGAGGACGGACCCGATGCCGGTGACGGCGTACAGGGACAGCCCCTCCGCGCCCAGCGCCTTCTCCGTGGCGGCGCGCGGATGGTGCGCGGCGTAGGGCAGGTCCTCGTAGTACAGCCGCCGCACGCCGTCACCGGCCGACCGCCGTACGGCCTCGTGCACCAGCCGGTGGTCCACGTGCCCGCCCACGGCCGCCGGGGCGAGCACCAGGGTGGGGCGCAGCTCCGCCACCGCCTCCGCCACAGCCTCGGCGATCCGGTCGCGCAGCGGGTCGGCGGCCGGGTCCGCCGTCAGCTCCGTGTCGTCGTCGTAGCCGCGCAGGCTCGCGTCGTCGAAGCCCAGCGGTACGTACCGCGCCAGGCCGCGTGCCCGGCAGTAACGCCGCTCCTCCTCCGCACGGCGGGCGCTGATCACCCCGGGGCCCGCGGCCCGCAGCCGCTTGGGCAGCGCCCACGCGGACCGGGTGAAGACGGTCAGCAGCAGCCCCGGCGCGGAACCCGCGCACGCGGCCAGCGCACCGCCGCAGGAGTAGGCCACGTCGTCGGGGTGGGGCGAGATCCACAGCGTGGTGTGGTCCCGGAGTTCCTCGATCAGACCGGTCACGGCCTCACACCCCCGACGCCGGTGCGCGGCGCGGTGCGGCGATGAGCGTCGCGTACCGGTGGGCGACCTCGCGCCAGCCGGTCCACGGACGCCGCGCCGGACGGACCGACTCGCCGCGCGCGACGACCGCGTCCATCAGCTCCGCCACCGTCTCCGCCCGCAGCGACGCGAAGTCGGCCAGGGCCCCGCAGTCGCCGAGTGTGGCGACCGGCAGGCCGAGCTGGAGCGCTTCCGCCGCCGCGAAGTTGAACGTCTCGTGGAAGACGGAGGGCAGCACGAACAGCCGCGCCCCCGCGTACACCCGCTTCCACTCGGTGCGGATGTCGTAGGAGTCCAGCACCTCGACCGTGCCGTACGCGGCGTACGGCGCGACCAGTTCGCGCGCGGCCCGCCCCTCCTTCGACCAGGTCGCGAACACCACGCGGACCGGCAGCCCGGCGCCGGTGAGCCGATCCAGGCACACCCGGGCCTGGTCCACGGAGGTCTTGCCGAGCTGGAGCAGCACCGGGCCGAACGGGTCGCGCAGATCCGCCGGCGGCAGATGGTCGACGGCCCACGGAATGTACGTACGGGAGCCGAAACAGCGGGTCCACGGCAGGTCGCGCAGGAACACCTCCCGCGCCGGGCCGTCGGGGAACACTCCCGCCGCCGCGCAGACCCCGCCGGACGGGGCGGCCGCGCCGGGCCTGTGCACCGGGCAGGGCGCCGGGGTGGCCAGGCCGGGCGACAGGCGGCTCACGTCGTGCCAGATGCGCACCACGCGACGCCGCAGCTCCCGCACGTCCGGCCGCTCCTCGTCCGCCGCCGCGCCGGCCCCGTCCCCGGTGCCCGCTCCGCCCGCGAACAACGGGCTCTCCACCAGCGGGAACACCGCGTCCACCCGTTCCCGCACCACCCGCCCGGCCAGCGCGCCGAGGTCGGCGCCCTCCGTGGAGCGGTAGAACTCCGCCTCGACACCGCGCTCCCGCAGCCCTTCGGCCAGGTGCCACAGGGCGGTCTCCACCCCGCCCCAGGTGTCGCAGGTGAATCCCTCGTCGTAGATCTCCAGCAGCGCCCGGAGCGGACCCGGCGGGTCCAGCGGCGCGTCCAGGGCTGCGGCCGGCGGCTCAGACATGGACCGCCTCCAAGGGCAGCAGGCCGAGCCGGGCGCACAGGTCGTCCACGACGAGCCGCCGGTTGCCGCCGGCCAGCAGGTCCAGCGAACAGTCGAAGTACGACTCCAGCCGGTTGACGATGTTGGCGTAGTCGCGGTCGCCCACGTCGAGGTGGCCACGGGCGACGATCGCGTCGGCGTCCTCACCGGTCTCGTCGCTGAGGCACTTGACCACCAGCAGCCGGACGCGGTCCCCGGCCGCGCCGGCGAGCGGGGCGCCCGTCACGCCGTGCGGGCCAGGTGGCTCTTCGAGTTGGCCACCACCAGGGAACTGCATGGCTCCTCCGTTCCGTACAGGGTTCGGTCCACGATGAAGACGCCGGTGTTGCTGACCTTGAAGCGGGCCGAGCGCAGCATCCCGTCGCCGAGGTCCAGCAGTTCCATCAGCAGCGCCTGGATCGTCTCGGCGTGCGAGACGAGCACGAAGCCCGCCGCCGGCGGGCCGGACAGGCACTCGCGCAGGAACTCCCGGGCGCGGGCGCGCTGCGCCGCCCAGCTCTCCACCCCGGCGAACTCCCGCTCCGGGTGCCGCAGCCGCTCCTCCAGCAGGGCGTCCCACTCCCGCACCGCCAGCGGGCGCGGGAACCTGCGCGGCGCCCGCACCTCGGCCAGCCGCGCGTCGCTGACGGCCGTCAGCCCCAGCGCACCGGCCAGCGCCTCCGCGGTGCGCACGGCCCGCCGCAGCGGGCTGGTGCGGAGCCGGTAACCGCCCGGCCCGGCCGGGCCCGGCCAGGACGCGCGGTCCCCGGCCAGGTGCCCGGCCAGCGCCCGCGCCTGTTCCCGCCCGAGCGGCGTGAGGTCCGCGTCGGGGTCGTACCCCGCCATCAGGTCGTCGTCCGCCAGGACGTTGACCTCGGCCTGGGCGTGCCGTACGAGCAGGAACCGCCGGGTGACGGGCGTACCGGTGCCGCCCGTCATACGAGGGGCAGCGGGATGCGGCCCTCGGGCGCCAGCATGCGCGGCCGGGAGCTGTTGAACTCCTGGTTGGCGATGCAGGTGCCGCACGGCCAGTTGTCGAACTCCCGGACGGGGCCGAAGTCGTGGTACAGGTGCTTCGGCACCGAGTAGCAGTCGCACTTGACCATCTGGATCTTGTCGTCGGCCACCGAGTAGTTGTAGCCGTTGGTGATCTGGTCGCAGACCGCGTCGCGCTTGCCCGTCTCGAAGATGTGGTTCCAGCGCCGGAAGTACTCCGGCGGGGCGAGGAACTCCGCCGGGTGCAGGTCCTCGTAGCGCAGGTTGACCTCCAGCGGCTGCCCCTTGAAGGCGAGCAGCGGCATGAAGTGCAGCAGGCCCTTGTAGCCGCGGGCGGACAGCAGGTCGATGAAGGCGTTCACCTCGTCGATGGTCTGGTCGTGGTAGACCGCCTGGAGTTCGGCGTCCAGCTCCACCGCCGTGTCGATGATGCGGTCCACCTGTTCCTGGCTCAGGCCGCGCTTGTCGTTCATCCGGGCGGTGTGGCCGTCGACGGAGAAGACCCACATCAGGTTCTCCCGGCCCGCCAGGCACCGCGGCAGGCGGGTGCCGTTGCTCAGCACCTCGATCTGCCAGCCCTCGGCGGCGCGCTGCTGGAGGTGGTCCAGGATCTTCGGGTAGAGGCAGATCTCACCGTTGGACTCCACCCGGAACAGCACGTTGTCCTGTTCGTACTCGGCGAAGATCCGGTCCAGCGAGGCGTTGGTGGCCGGCTGGTCGACCTTGATCGCCTTGACTTCGCAGTAGGTGCAGCGCAGGTTGCAGGCGCCGTCGATGACGATGTTGCGGTAGGCGCGGACGCGCCGGGTACGCGGCGGCCATTGCACGGTGGTCATGATCGGGGTGTCCTCTCGTACGGTTCACACATGGGCGGCGCGCGGTGCCGCCAGCTCGGAAGCGACGGCCTTGCTGGTGCGCAGGGCGTGGGCCTGGATGGTCAGAGTGGGGTTGAGGCCGCCGGGGTACGGCATGAAGCTGCCGTCGACGACGTAGACGTTGTCCGCCGAGTGCACCCGGCCCCAGCCGTCCACCACCGAACGGGCCGGGTCGTCACCGGCCCGGCAGGTGCCGTGCAGATGGGAGCTGCCCTGCGCGAAACCGGTGGCCTTGCGGCGGATGCCGCCCGCCCCGGCGGCGCGCAGCAGCCGCTCGCAGCGTCCGGTCATGTAGCGCAGCCGGGCCTGGTCGCGCGGGTCGGTGCGGTAGTCGAGGACGACGGCGGGCAGGCCGTCCTCGTCGACGTGGCGGGACAGTCCGACGCGGTTGTCCAGGTTGGGGTGGTCGGACAGGATCGTCTCGATCCGCAGTTCCAGCGCGTCCCGGACGAGCTTGGGCGCCCGGTCCCGCTTGGACTCGTAGATCAGGCCGCCCACTCCCGTGGGGCAGTCCTCGTCCAGGTAGTGGTCCAGGAACGCCACGGTGGAGAACGGGCCCTTGTGGACGTCCGGGTCCGCCAGGACCTCCGGCGCGGCCCGCACGACACCGCTGACGTACTCGCTCAGCTTGACGCACAGGCCCCGCCCCACCATGCCGGAGTGGTTGCCGACACCGGTGGGGGAGTACGTCGTACGGGACCGCAGCAGCAGGGCCGCCGTCTGGATCGCGTTGCACGCCAGGACGAACGCGCGGGCGCGCACCCCCCTCGACTGCCCGCTCACCCGGTCCAGGCAGCGCAGCGCGGAGACCTCCCCGGTGCGGTCCTGCTCCAGGCGCACGGCGCGGACGCCGGTGCGCAGCGTGAAGTTGGGGTGGGCGGCCAGCGGCGCCAGGAAGACCGCGACGACATCACCCTTGGCGCCGGTGGGGCACGCGTGGCTGACGCACAGCGAGACCCGGTCGCATCCGGCGCGGCCCTGGTACGGGTCACGGTTGATGGCCAGCGGCGTGGGGAAGGGCCGGTAGCCCAGCGACTCACCGGCCGTGTACAGCACCCGCGCGGCGGCGGACGGCTCGTGGGCGGGGCCGCGGCTGTGCCGCGCGCCGTTCGCGCCCTCGGCCGGCGGGCCGCCGCACACCCCCAGGCGCCGCTCCAGCACCTCGTAGTAGGGCGCCAGTTCCGCGAGGGTGTACGGCCAGCGCACTTCGGTGGTGCCGGTGTCGATGCGGGTGCCCGGGTCGAAGTCGAAGGGCTGGTAGCGGAACGAGGCACCGCCGTAGAAGACGGTGCCGCCGCCGAGGTTGGAGGTGGTCCACGGCCAGCCCTCGTCGGTCCAGTTGCCCTCGTCGTCGCGGGCGACGGCCTGCCGGCACAGGGTCTCGGCCTCGTCGAGGTCCACGTGCTCGGCGAGCCGGAAGCCCTCCTCGACCATCAGGACGTCGAGCCCCTGACGGACCAGCCGGTCCGCGGCGACGGCCCCGCTCGCCCCGCTGCCGATGACGCAGACGTCCCACACGCGGTCCGCGGCCTCGTCGCCGAAACCGTCGCGGTGCGCGGGCCCCAGGAGTTCCGGGTGCCGGGCGCCGGGATTCGCCAGCGGCGAGGGTCCCCGTAGGTGCTCCATGGCGTGCTTGCCTTTCGGTCGGTGATGGGCGGCGGTCGGTGATCGGCGGCGGTCAGTGGTGCGCGGGGTGGTGGGTGCGCCCGTCGGTCGCGGACAGCCAGCCGCGGTACAGGCCCGCGAACGGCCCGTCGCCCGCCGCCAGTACGGCCGGCGGCCCGTCCTCCACGACCACGCCGTTCTCCAGGACCAGCACCCGGTCGGCGATGGCGGCCGTGGTCAGGCTGTGGGCGATGATCAGGGCGGTGCGGCCGGCCAGCACCCGGTGCAGGGCCGTGTGCACGGCCCGCTCGGTGGGGGCGTCCATGCTGGAGGTGGCCTCGTCGAGGATCAGGACGCGGGGCGCGGCCAGCATCACCCGGGCCAGCGCGACGAGTTGCCGCTGGCCGGCCGACAGACCGGCGCCGCGCTTGTGGACGTCGCTGTCGTACCCCTCCGGCAGCGCGCTGACGAAACCGTGCGCGCCGACGGCCTCGGCCGCCGCGACGATGTCCTCGCGGGTGGCGTCCGGCCGGCCCAGGGCGATGTTGTCCGCCACGGAACCGGAGAAGAGGAACGGTTCCTGGGTGACCATGCAGACGGCGGAGCGCAGTTCGGCGTCGGCCACCTCGCGCAGGTCGGCCCCGTCCAGGGTGATCCGGCCGCCCGTCGGGTCGTACAGCCGCGCCAGCAGCTTGGCCAGCGTCGACTTGCCCGCCCCGGTCGTGCCGACCAGGGCCACGGTCTCCGCGGGCGCGAGGTCCAGGTCCAGCCCGGCCAGTACGTGCGGGGAGGCGGCGCCGTAGCGGAAGCGCACGTCCTCGAAGCGGACGCGGCCGGGGGCGGACACCGTGGGCAGCGGCCTGGGGTCGGCGGGCTCGGGCAGCGCGTCGGGCGCGTGGAAGAGGACGCCGATCCGCTCCAGTCCGGCCGAGGCGGCGGAGAACGCGTTGGCGAACGAGGCGAGTTCGTCGATCGGGTCGTACAGCCGGTGCACGTAGAGCAGGAACGCGGTCAGCGCGCCCGCTTCGAGATGGCCGCTCGCGATACGGAACGCGCCGAGGGCCAGCAGCAGGGCCAGCGAGAGGTTGCCGATCAGCTTGACGCCGCCGCTGAAGCAGGCACTGACCCGTCCCGAGGCGGCCCGCGCCGTGGCGTAGGCGGCGTCCGTCTCCCGCAGCCGCGCGGTGTTCTCGTCCTCCTTGCGGAACGCCTGCACGGCGCGGATGCCGTTGTACGTCTCGCCGGTGTGCTGCACGATCCGCTCGGTGGCGCCCCGGGTGCGCCGGTAGGCGCGGCGCGAGCGGTCCCGGAACCAGCGGGTGAGCAGGTACAGCGGGACGAACAGGGCGAGCACGACGGCGGCCATCGGCAGGTCGAGCCAGAGCATCACGGCCACCGTCCCGACCATCGAGAACAGGGCGGAGAACAGGCCGTCCAGGCCCATCTCCAGCACCTCCTCGACCGACTCCACGTCGCTGGAGAGCCGGGCGACGACGCTGCCCGAGGGCGCGGACTCGTGGTAGGACAGCGGCAGCCGCACGGCGTGCGCGAAGGTGCGGCAGCGCAGCCGGAACAGCAGGGTCTGCGCGATGTTCCCGGAGTAGCGCAGGAAGCCGTACCGCAGGGTGGCGGTGGCCGTCCCGGCCGTCAGCGCGAGAGCCGCGTAGGCGGTCAGCGGACCCCAGCGGCCGTCCGCCGCCGCGGGCACGCCCCGGTCGATGGCGGCGGCGATCAGCAGCGGGGTGACGAGCGCGCAGACGTTCTCCAGCAGCGCCAGGGCGACGGCGCGGGTCAGCCGGCGTCGCTCGGGCGCGAGCAGGGTGCGCAGCAACTGGTTGCGGCGCTCCCGCAGCCGCCGGTCGTCCGGCCTGCCGTCGGCCTCGTCCGCCGCGCGGTCCACGTCCGGCCCGGGGGCGCCCGACAGCGGGGCGGCCGGGTCGTTCTCCTGCCGGTCCTCGGGCATCAGGCGCGTACCTTCCGTGCGGGGTCCGGGGACGGCGGGCCCTGCGGCCCGTCCGGCACCAGGTCGTTGACCGGGGACCGCAGCAGGTGGCGGTAGCGCCGGTCGGTGGCCATGAGTTCGTCGTGGGTGCCGGTCGCGGCCACCCGCCCGTCGGCGATCAGCGCGACCCGGTCCGCCGCGCGCAGGGTGGCCGGACGGTGGGCGACGAGGACGGTGGTGACGTTCGCCATCACGGTGCGCAACGCCGCCTCCACCTCCCGCTCGGTGTGCACGTCGAGCGCGGACAGCGCGTTGTCCAGGACCAGGACGGCGGGGCGGGGCAGTACGGCGCGGGCGAGCGCCAGCCGCTGCCGCTGCCCGCCGGACAGGCCCACCCCCTCCTCGCCGACCCGGGTGGCGAGCTGGTCGGGCAGGGCCGCGACGAAGTCGGCGGCGTGCGCCAGCCGCAGTGCCTCCCAGATCCGGGCGTCGTCGCGCTCCTCGGGGGGCAGGCCGAGGGCGACGTTGTCCCGTACGGTCCCCGAGAACAGCACGGGATCGTCGAACGCGCAGGTCACCACCGAACGCAGCGCGTCCAGGGAGAGATCGCGCAGATCGGTGCCGTCCAGCGTGATCCGGCCGTGGGTGGGGTCGTCCAGCCGGGACAGCAGCGAGACGAGGGTGGACTTGCCCGAGCCGGTGGCACCGACGAGGGCGAGGGTGGTGCCGGGGCGCACCGTGAGGTCGATGCCGCGCAGTACCGCTTCGCCGGCGTCCGGCAGCCGGTAGTGCACGTCCTCGACGCGCAGCTCGCCGCGCACCGGACTCGCCAGCGGGCGGGGGGCGGCCGGTTCGCGCACGGCGAGCGGGACGTCCCGTAGCTGCCAGTAGCGGTCGGCGGCGGACGCCGCGGTGCTGGCGTCGGCGATCAGCCAGCCCAGTGTGTCGGCGGGCCAGCGCAGGTAGGTGGCGACGGTGATCGCCGCCATCAGGGTGCCCAGGGTCAGACTGCCGGTGGCGGTGCCGTAGCCGCCGAATCCCATCAGGGCGACGATGCCCACCTCGGGCAGGGCGGTGATCAGCCACCACAGGGCGGCGGTCAGGGAGATCTTGCGCAGTTCGGTACGGCGCAGCGCGCGGGCCTGCGCGGTGTAGCGGCGTACGGTCTCCGGGCCGCGGCCGAACGCCTTCAGCACGCGGATGCCCAGCACCGACTCCTCCACGGTGGTGGTGAGATCACCGCTCTGGTCCTGCGCGGAGCGGGCCGCCACGTGGAAGCGCTTCTCGAAGAGGATGGTGGCGAGCACCATCGGCAGATACGTCACCAGCACGATCAGCGCGAGGAACGGCGACAGGTATGCCAGCACGGCCAGGCCCGCCACCAACGCCGCCGTGTTGACCAGCAGATACACCGCGGAGAACGCGAAGAACCGGCCCAGCTCGGCGATGTCGGAAACCGTTCGGGACAGCAACTGCCCCGAACTCCAACGGGTGTGGAACGAGGAGGGCAGCCGCTGCACATGGCGGAACAGGTCCGCCCGCAGCGTCGTCTCCAGCCGTGTCGACGGCCGGACGACCAGCAGCCGGCGGGCCCCCAGCAGTACGGCCTCCAGGCACCCCAGCACCGTGAAGCCGATGAGGGTCCACGGCAGCGCCGCCATGTCCTTGTGCGCGACGGGACCGTCCACCAGCCGCTGGAGGACCAGCGGCATGGACAGCCCGGCGAGCATCGAGCCGAGGGCGGCGGCGCAGGCCCCCGCCATCAGCCAGCGGTGCGGCCGGAGATGGCGGGCACAGCGCCACAGCGACCCGGTACGGGCGGGCGGGGCGCTCATCGCGCGCTTCCCGCGGCACGCAGCGCATGGGCGTAGTGCTCCAGCGCCCGGTCGGTGGCCGACCCGCTGCCGTACGCCGTACGCAGCCGCTCCCGGGCACCGGTCACCCGCCCCCGGGGGCCCGCGGGCTCCTCCACGACGCCGCGTACGGCGTCGGTGAGGGCGGCCACGTCCCCGCGCGGCACCAGGAGACCCGGCGTGACCGTGCCCACGGTCTCCCGCAGCCCGCCCACCGAGTAACCGGCGACCGGCGTGCCGCACATCATGGCCTCGATGGCGCTGCCGCCCAGCTCCTCGTGGGCCGACGGCATGACCAGCACGTCCAGCGCGGTCATCACCGCCGGGATGTCGGCGTGCGGCAGGAAGCCGGTGAAGCGGAACCGGTCGGTCAGCCCCGCGTCGGCGACGGCCTTGCCCATCCGCTCGCGCTGCGGCCCGTCCCCGACCACCAGGAACACCGCGGGCGGTGTCCCCGGCAGCGACTGCCAACGGCGGGCCAGGGCGACGAAGTCCCGCCACCCCTTCTCGTGCGCCACCCGCCCCACGTAACCGACCAGGGCGGTCCCGTCCGCGATCTCCAGCGAACGCCGCAGCCCGGCCACCTCCCCGGCGGGCCGGGGCGACAGGTCGCCTACCGAGTCGGGCACGATGTCGATGGACGCGGGGTCCATCGACAGGGCCCGGGCGACGACACCCGCGGTACGGGAGGTCAGGGCGGACACCCGGGCCGCGCGCCGCACCGCGTGACTTTCGACGGCGCGCACCAGCCGGTGCTGGAAGTGGTCGACCCGGGACATCGGCTCGTAGACCGACAGCCGTGAACAGTGCAGCGTCAGGCAGTACGGCACACCCATCACCCGGGCCGCCAGCGGCCCGGCCAGCAGTGCCCACAACTGCCCGTCGGCATGCACATGGATCAGGTCGGGACGCCACCGCCGGCGCAGCCGCACACAGGCGGCCAACGCCCCGGCCAGCCATGCCTGGTTGAGGCCGACGAGCCCGGTGAGCTGCGACCGGATCGGGGGCAGCGGCGCGCGGGTCACCCGCACCACCAGCCCCGGCCGGTCCAGACGCCGCTTCGGCAGGCCGGGGAAGCCGACGGTCAGCACCTGCTGCTCGACGCCGCGCGCCGCCAGCTCACGCGACAGCCGCAGGATCTGCACCTGCATCCCGCCGACGGCGTCGTACTCGGCGGGCCAGCTCTCGACCTGGTCGTGGTGGAAGAACGGGGTCAGCCGCAGCACACGCACTAGAACTCCACACGGGACGGAACGGACGGCGGGAACAGGGACGGGGGCGTTGGCCTGCCGCAGGTCAAGCCGGGGCGGGGGACAGGCGCTCCGCGCCGGCCGACTGCCCGGCGGGTGCCGCCAGCGCGTCGACGGCGCGGCCCAGCAGCTCCAGCGGCACGGGCACCAGCGGCAGCGGGCCGCTGCGCAGCACCTGGCCGGGAGCGGACAGCAGCACCATCGGGGTGGAGGCGGGCGGGCAGGGCAGATAGCCGCGCTTGTTGTCGTAGGTCAGCCAGTTCTTGACGTCCGCCGGGTCCACCAGTGCCGGGACGGACCCCTCCAGTCCTGCCTTGGCGACCAGTTCGCGGTGCAGACCGACCAGGTCGCCGGAGGCGTGCCCGAGCAGCCGGGACACCTCGGCGGCCACGATCATCCCGATGGCCACCCCCGCGCCGTGCGCGACCTCGCCCCGCGCGGCGTGCTCGATGGCGTGCCCGGTGGTGTGCCCGTACTCCAGCACCAGACCGTCCCGGCGCTCGTGCTTGTCCGCACCGGTCACCTGCGCCTTGGCGGCCACGCTCTCCTCGATGATCCACCGCATCGCGCCGTCCTCGTAGTGCGCGTCCGGCCGCAGCTCCGCGGAGAGCCGCTCGATCATCGACGGGCGGATGGCCAGCGCGTTCTTGACCACCTCGCCCATGCCCGACCGCAGTTCCCGCGCCGGGAGCGTGCGCAGCATCGCCGTGTCGGCGAGCACCTCGGCCGGCTGGTAGAAGGTGCCGACGAGGTTCTTGCCGAAACTCGCGTTGACCGCCTGCTTCAGCGACAGCACCGAGTCCAGCATCGCCACCACGGTGGTGGGCACGTGCACCAGGGTGATGCCGCGGAACAGCAGGGAGGCCAGCAGCCCGGCGATGTTGCCGGTGATGCCGCCGCCCAGCGCCACCACGACGCTGCGCCGGTCGGCGCCCTCGGCCAGGGCCTGCTCGGCGAGGTCGCCGACGGTGCCGATGCGCTTGTGGACCTCGCCCGCCGGGTGGGTCAGCAGGACGGCGGGACCGGCGTCCTTCTCCAGCCGGGCGACCAGGTCGCGTCCGTAGAGCGCGGCCACCGTGGTGTCGCACACCACGAGGTAGCGGCTGGCCGCGCGGGCGCCGAGGCGCGCGACGATCTCCTCGGCGCACTCGGTACCGAGCCGGTAGGGAAAGCTGGTGTCTTCCATGGTGATGGCCGTGACGTGCATGGTCTCCCCGATTTCGTGGGCGGGTCGCGGGACGGTTGCTCGGGCGGGCCGGCTGCGGCCCGCCGCCTTCAGCCGGTCAGCAGGGCGCCGTGCCGCACGACCTTGCCGAAGGCCGTCGCGATGTCATGCATGTCGTTCTCGTCCCCGAGCAGGGCGGCGTGGTGCACGGTGACGGTGCGCCGGGCCGCTTCCTCGCACACGGGCAGCTCGAAGCGCTTGGGATCGATACGGCTCTCGTGCTGGACACCCAGCGCGAAGCGGCCACGGCTCCTGGGGTCGTACAGGCGGTTGCGGGTGATCGGCGCGTAGCACGGGGCGACGGGGAAGCCGAGTTCGGCGGTGAGCGCCTCGGCGACGGCCGCCGCGTCCACGTGGGTCAGCTCGCCCTCGGGCAGCCGGGCGGCATAGGTGTAGTACGTACGGGTACTGGTGCCCTCGGACGTCGTCTGCGGCCGGTAACCGGCGTCGGCCAGCAGCTTGTCCAGGAGCGCGGCGTTGCGCCGCCGCCGCTCGTTCTGCTCGTCCAGCACCCCGAGCTGCTCGACGAGCAGTGCCGCCTGGAACTCCGACACACACCGGTTCGAACCCATCAGTTCACCGGTCTCCACCAGCTCCATCCGCCCGTCGCCGACGGGCTGCCCGGCCAGGCAGCGCCCGTCGGCGCGCAGGTGCTCCACCCGGCGCGCGAACTCCGCGTCCCGGGTGATGACGGCGCCGCCCTCACCGCTGGTGAGCACCTTGCTGTGCTGCATGCTGAAGGTCCCGGCGGTGGCCAGCGCGCCGACCTTGACGCCGCGGTACTCCGCGCCGTGCGCCTGCGCGCAGTCCTCCAGCAGCGGCAGCCCGTGCCGGTCGGCCAGGGTGCGCAGCGCGTCCATGGCGGCGACCGCCGAGTACAGGTGGACGACGACGATCGCCTTGGTGCGTTCGGTCAGCGCGCTCTCCACGGCGGCGGGGTCCAGGCACAGCGTGTCGGGGTCCACGTCGCAGAAGACCGGGACCGCGTTGATGCCGAGCACGGTCGAACCGGACGCCACCCAGGACAGCCCGGGGACGATGACCTCGTCGCCGGCGCCGATGCCGCACGCCTCCATGGCGAGCATCAGGCTGGCGGTGCCGCTGGCCGCGGGTACGCAGTGCTCGACCCCGTTGTACGCGGCGAACGCCTGCGCGAAGCGCCGCTCCTGGGACGCGGCGCCCCGGTAGGGGCCGCTGATCGACCAGCGGCCGGAGGTGAGCACCCCCTCCAGCGCCCGGACCGCGCCGGGAGCCGGCTGCGGCCACAGGGGCCAGGGGCGGGTACGTACCGGACTGCCGCCTTGCACGGCCAGGGACCGGGTCATCTGATCGTCCTTCCTGAGCACGGGGCTGGGGGAGTGGGGGAGAACGGCCGGGCGGTCAGGCGCGGAGGTTGAAGTACGAGCGGGTGTTGCCGTCGGCGCGGCGCAGCGCCACGTCCAGCGCCCGGGCGTGGTCGGCCAGGCCGAACTCGTGGCTCAGCAGCGCGTCCACGTCGACCGCCCCGGCGGCCAGCAGCTCGATGGCCTCGCCGAACCGGTCCCCCGGTCCCATCGATGCCTGGAGGGAGAGGACCTTCACCACGATGTGGTGGGGGGCCATCGGCGCGGCTTCCTCGATGCGGTAGCCGATCAGACCGATGCGTCCGCCAGAGCGGACAGCCTCCACCGCTTCCTGCACGGCGAGGGGGTAGCCGGACGCCTCCAGCACCACGTCCGGAGTCAGCTCGGGGTGCTTCTCGACGAACCCGACCAGCTCGCCGGGGTCGCCGCCGACGGTGTGCGGCACCCCCAGCGCGTGGGCCGCCTGGCGCCGCTCGGTCACCGGCTCGGCGAGGACGGTGACTTCGCCGCCGCGCAGCCGTACGGCCTGGGCGAGCAGCAGGCCGATGCCGCCGGCGCCGGTGATCGCCACCTTCTCGCCGGCCGTGACCGCGAGCCGGTCGACCGCGTTCAGCGCCACGGCGAGGGGTTCCACCTGGGAGGCCTCGCGCAGCGAGAGGCCCTCGGGCAGCCGGTGCAGGTTGCCCGTCGGCACGGTCATGTACTCGGCGCACGCGCCGTCCCGGGTGAACCCGAGTTCTTGCAGGTCGGCGCAGAGGGTGGGCTTGCCGACGGTGCAGTGCCGGCAGCTTCCGCAGGCGACGGTGAGGTCGCCGACCACGTTCTGGCCGACCAGGTCGGCGGCGGCCCCGCCGGCCTCGACCACGGTTCCGCTCCACTCGTGCCCCGGCACCACGGGGTAGGTGAAGCCGTGCCAGACCCCCTTGTAGAAGGAGAGGTCGCTGCCGCAGATCGAGTTGTAGGCGAGCCGTACGAGCGCCTCGCCGGGCGCGGGCTCCGGCACGTCGCGCTCGGTGAGCACGGCCTGCAGGGGAGCTTTGAACATCAAGGCTTTCATCGTGCAGACCTCCGTGTCACGGGACCGGGCGGATGCCGGGCGTCACGAGTAGCGTCCGCTCCAGCGAATGAAGTGCCCGGGGAGCGTACGCCAGGTTGTGGGGCGCTTGTCAACTAAAGCGGGCGATGGGGTGGGTGACGCCTGGTTCGGGCGGTGGGCGCCCGCTGACCGCCGGTCAACTCGCCGTGCCGACTGGGCGGAACGGTGCCGGCGCAGCTCCTCCTCCCGACCGGACGTCCCGGTGCCTCGCGCGCCCGCGGCCGCCCCGGAGCCGGACCGGCCGGATCCGTACGGCCCGGAGACGCTCCGAAGAAAACCGGGAGGAGAAGGAGGGGCCGTTCGGCCCTGGTCACCGGCCCGGCCGTTACCCCCGCCCGTCGGCCCGGTGCGTGACGGACCGGGCCCGTGCACCTGCAACAGCCGCCCCGAGCTGGGTATGTTGGACGCCGTACCGGCACGGTCACATCCCGTGAGACGGCCGGTCGTGGTGCCTCAGCGGGGTGCCTGAGCGACGGGAGAGCAGCGAATGAGCCAGGAAGTGCGACCACAGTCCGGCACCGTCGACGTCAGCGTTCCGAGCGTGGCGCGGATGTACGACTACTACCTCGGCGGCAAGGACAACTACGCCGTGGACCGCGAGGCGTGCGAGGAGCTGGACAAGGTCGTGCCGAGCACGCGGGTCCTGGCGGTCAACAACCGCCGGTTCCTTCGGCGGGTGGTCCACTGGCTGGCACAGGAGCAGGGCGTACGGCAGTTCATCGACCACGGGTCCGGTCTGCCGACCCAGGACAACGTCCACCAGGTCGCCCAGCGGGTCGCCCCGGAGTCGCGGGTGGTCTACGTGGACAACGACCCCATCGTGCTGGCCCACGGCCGTGCGCTGCTGGAGGAGAACCGCAACACCGCGGTCATCCAGGCCGACATGCGCGACACCGAAGGCATCCTGAGCCACCCCGAGGTGGAACGGCTGATCGACTTCGACCAGCCGGTGGCCGCGCTGTTCGTGTCCGTGCTGCACTGCATCCCCGACGACGACGACCCCGCCGGCCTGATCAGGCGGGTCGCGGAACGCCTGGTGCCGGGCAGCTTCCTGGTCGTGTGCCAGTTGGTCAGCGAGGACCAGGAAACCCGTGACTTCGTCACCGAGTTCATGCGGGTCAGCACCCAGGGCCAGTGGGGCCGGGTGCGCACGGCGGCCGAACTGGCCTCGTTCCTGGACGGGTTGGAGGTCCTCGAACCGGGCCTGGTGGAGGTGTCGACCTGGAAGCCGGACGCGGACATCGGGCCCAAGCAGCTCACCATGGAGTGGATCGAGTACGGCGGGGTCGCCCGCAAGCGGTAGGGGCGACGGTGTCTTCGCCCGGCCTTCCCGGCGGGGACGCTGCCCTCTTCCGCCCCGGCCCCCGCCCGGGGCACCGTCGACGCCCGGTGCCCCGTCCGGGTCAGTCCTCCTCCGAGCCCCCGATGAGCTCCTCCAGGATGGCCTGGGTTCCGCGAGGGGACTCGGCCTGGGCGCTGAGCCGGTCCATCACCGCGAGGTAGTGGTCCACGTCGTCGCGCTTGTCCAGGTAGAGCGCACTGGTCAGTTGCTCCAGATAGACGATGTCCGGCAGGTCCGGCTCCAGGAAGCGCAGAATCGTGATCGGCCCGCCCGCCGCCGCGTGCCCGCCGAGATGGAACGGGGCGACCTGCACGGTGACGTTGGGCAACTGCGACATGGCCAGCAGATGCCGCAACTGGCCCGCCATGATGTCCGGGCCGCCGAGCGGGCGTCGCAGGGACGCCTCGTCCAGCACCGCCCACACCCGGGGCGCGCCGGGCGCGGTGAGCAGCGCCTGCCGTCGCAGGCGCAGTTCCACCCGCCGTTCGATCTCCTTCCTGGACGCCTGCGGATTGCCGAGGCGGCAGACCGCATGGGCGTACTCCGGCGTCTGCAACAGCCCGGGCACGAACTGCACTTCGTAGGTGCGGATGACGGAGGCGGCCTCCTCCAGGCCGATGAGTGTCTCGAACCACGTGGGCAGTACGTCGTTGTAGCGGTGCCACCACCCGGGTGTGCTGGTCCCGCGGGCCAGCGCCAGGAACTCGGCGCGCTCCTGCTCGTCCGTGACCCGGTAGAGCGTCAGCAGGTCGGCCACGTCGCGTTCCTTGCAGCCGACGCGGCCCAGCTCCAGCCGGCTGATCTTGGCGTGTGACCCGCGGATGGCGTCGCCGGCCGCCTCACGGGTGACGCCCGCCGCCTCTCGCAGCCGGCGCAACTGCGTTCCCAGAATGATCCGCAGGACTGTCGGTCCGCCCCGGGGATGTTCGATGTGACGGCGCGGGGGCGGGATGCGCCCCGGCTGCGCGGCGACCATGGTGACTCCCCTGTTGGTCGGGTGAACGCTCAGTGTCCCATCGCCTCAACTGTTCGTACAGCGGAGGTGACTATCCAGCCGACATATGCGTCAGCCGGCCCCGGCCAGGTCGTCGAAATCGCCGTCCTTGGCTCCCTGGACGAAGGCCGCCATCTCGTCACGGGTGTAGACCAGTGCGGGCCCTCCCGTGTGCCGGGAGTTGCGTACCGCCACCCCGCCGTCGGCGAGAACGGCCAGCTCGACACAGTTCCCGTTGGGGTTGCTGCGGGAACTCTTGCGCCACACCGCACCCTCGATGGCACTGGCGCATATGCCGTTGGGCAATGACTCCATACCCTTGTCTCCTTACTGGACGATCTGGCTCCGCCCGGTACGGCCCCGTACGTACGGTGGCGTGAAACGGGCCCCCACGCGGCCGTACTTACCGCTGCAATTGCAGATGTACTTGCAGCGAAAGGCGGCCGACGAGGATATTAGCCCTCCTGAACTGCGCGGCCCAGCCCCCGAAATGCCCCATGGCGGAGATCGTGATGACTACACATCCGGCACCCACCGTGCACGACGTGCGCCACGAGGAAACGGGGGAGGGACAGCCGACGACCGGCCTCGACGCCTTCGCCGTGTGCGCGCTCAGCGGCGCCTACAGCGCCGTCGCGGAAGCCCGCCGTTTCACCGCCGCCACCCTCGAAGGGTGGGGCGTGTGCGCGCCGGTCGTCTCGGACGCGGTCCTGGTGGTCTCGGAACTTACCGGCAACGCCCTGCGCCACGCCGCCCCCAGGGGCCCGGACGCCGCAGAGTCCCGGCCGGACCTGGTGTGCGCGGCCTGGCTGGCACTGGCGCACCAGGAGGCCGGCGTCCTGTGCGCCGTCTCCGACTCCAGCCGTGCCGTCCCGGCCCTCGCGGCTCCGGACCTCATGGCGGAGGAGGGACGGGGCCTGTGGATCATCGACCGGCTCAGCGAGTCCTGGGGCTGGACCCGCCCGGACCACACGGGCAAGACGGTCTGGGCCCAGTTGCCGGTCCCGCGGCCCACGAGGTGAGCGACGGCCACGGCCCTGTTCGTTGACGCGAACCTGTCTCCCACGTTCACTTGGGGGGAACTGGCGTCCACGATCGGAGGCGGTCGAGCATGGCGGTGGCAGTGCGGACACCCGGCGTCCTGACGGCGGCGGGCGGCGACGCCCGCGCACGGGCCGTGGGCCACGCGAGGTGACGGCCCCCTCGGCCGCGGCGCCCGACACCGAGGAGAGCCCGGCTCCGCCGGTCAATTCCCACAACGAGTGGGACCCGCTGGAGGAGATCGTCGTAGGCCGCCTCGACGGCGCGACGATCCCGTCCCACCACCCGGTCGTGACCTGCAACATCCCGCCATGGGCGGCACGCCTCCAAGGGCTCGCCGCCGGCTACAAGTACCCCCGCGTGCTGGTCGAGCGGGCCCAGCGGGAACTCGACGGGTTCATCGCCCTCCTGGAGTCGCTCGACGTCACCGTCCGGCGCCCGGACGTGGTCGACCACCGGCAGCGCTTCGGCACCCCCGACTGGTCGTCCCGTGGATTCTGCAACACCTGCCCCCGCGACAGCCTGCTGGTGATCGGCGACGAGATCATCGAGACGCCGATGGCCTGGCCGTGCCGGTACTTCGAGTCGCACTCCTACCGCACGGTCGTCAAGGACTACTTCCGGCGGGGCGCGCGCTGGACGGCGGCGCCGAGACCGCAGCTCACGGACGAACTGTTCGACGCGGAGTTCCGCGTCCCCGAGGCGGGCGAGCCGATGCGCTACATCCTCACCGAGTTCGAGCCGGTGTTCGACGCGGCGGACTTCGTCCGCGCGGGACGCGACCTGTTCGTCACCCGGAGCAATGTCACCAACCGGATGGGCATCGACTGGCTGCGCCGCCACCTCGGCCCCGGCTACCGCATCCACGAGATCGAGAGCCGCTGCCGCACCCCGATGCACATCGACACCACCTTCGTGCTGCTCGCACCCGGCAAGGTGCTGGTCAACCCCGAATACGTCGATGTGGACCGGCTGCCCGACGTGCTGTCCTCGTGGGACGTCCTGGTCGCCCCGGAACCCACCCCGGTCGACGGCCGGCTGCTCAAACTCACCTCGCTGTGCGGCAAGTGGCTCAGCATGAACGTCCTCATGGTCGACGAGAAGCGGGTGATCGCGGAACGGCACCACACCGGGATGCTGCGCGCGCTGGAGAAGTGGGGATTCGAGCCCATCCCGTGCGACCTGCTGCACTACGCGCCGTTCGGCGGGTCGTTCCACTGCGCGACCCTCGACGTCCGGCGGTGCGGCACGCTCCAGTCGTACGTCTGACCCCGGCCGCACACCGCGAAGGAGGCAGCCCCGGCCGTGCCGCCGGAGCCGCCTCCTGCATGGCCGGGCCCGGTCCTACCCGGCCTGGTGGTGGGCGCAGGCTTCGGCGGCGGCCTTCAGCTCGCGCAGCCACTTTTCGAGGCCTTCGCCAAGAATTCGGGTCGCGGCGGGGACGTTCGCCTCGACCTGGTCGCCGGTGTGCGTCTCTTCGGTGCTCACCCGGACGCCGCCGCGGACCTCGGTGAAGTTCCATACGTGGACACCGTCGATACGCAGCCCTTCGGCGGACGCCGGCCCGGACCAGCGCAGGCAGGAGCCGCGCTTGATCTGCTCGACGGTGGAAGTGATCTCCAGGTCGGTGGCGGGGGTCGCGGGGTTGGGGGGAATCGGGGTCGTCCACCGGAACGCCGAGCCCTTGCGGAGCGGTCCGTGGTCGAGGCGTTCCGCGGTCTCGACGGAGGACTGCCAGGCGGGCCAGCGCGCCACATCGGTCTGCAACTCCCACAGGGTGTGCAGCGGCGCTTGGATCACGGTCTCGGTGCGGTGGCGGACGGCCGCGTCCGGGTCGACGCCTTCGCCGCGGCAGGTGAGGGGCTTGGCGGGGTGCGAGGGGGCGGCCCCGGCGGGTACGGCGCCGGTTCCGAGGAGACCGAGGGCGAGCGGGACGGTGAGCAGGGCGGCTCGGGCGCTGGTGCTGCGAATGGCGGGCATGGTGTTCCCCTTGGCGGTGGCGGTGGCGGTGGCGTCGGGTCGTTGGGGGCGTGGGGTGTCGGTCGACGGTCGGGCGGGTGCGCGGTCAGGTCCGGGCGGTGGGTGTCACCGTGCGGTCGGGCGCCGGGTGCGGGCCCGGTGGAGGGTGACGATGAGCGCGGCGGACGCGACGACCATCAGCACGGCGAACGCGGGGTGCATGTCCTTGGACAGGCTCTGCGCGGGGTCGGCCCGCGTCAGCCAGACGGTGAGCGGGACGGCGTACGTGACGGCGAGCAGGACCGCGGCCCAGCGCACCGTCCGGTCCCGCACCTGCCGGAAGACACCGGCCAGCGCGATCACGACCGGGATGCCCGACAGCAGGGCGAACTGACCGACGACCATGACGGGGACCGCCCAGGAGGAGAGGGCCGACGACAGCGGCACGCGTCGGGCTGAGCGGGCGCGGGGTGGCTCAAGTGTGGTGGTCATGCGGATCCCTCGGTTCGGTGGAGCGCGGCGCGGGGCGCGCAGCCGCGGCGTACGCCCGCTCCACTGGGCTAGAAGCTCTTGCGCTAGTTATAAGTTATAACCGTGAGGGGGTGAGGGGGCAAGGGTTTGGTGAGAGCTTCCAACTGGATCTGGCTGGGGTGGGGTTCGGGGTGCGGGGCGCGGGCTTTCCCTCTGCGCGCCCGGTCCGAGGGGTGCACCGTCGGCCCGGCCGGTCGGTCGCCCTCCGGCTGTGCGGCCTCGCGGACCTCCAGGGCGGCCCGTTGCGTTGATGCGTCGCCGCGTGTCAAGACCTTCCGTGCGGCTCGGGGTCGCTTCGGTGTGGTTCGGGCGGGGCCGGCTGGAAGTGGACAGGGCTCGCGCGCGGTCGCTGGCCTCGGCGGACCGTTTCCGCAGGCTGGGTGACGCGTCCCCTGTGGGGCGGCCGAAGGCTCGGTATTCGTATTCACGGAGGCGAAAGGCGCTGCCCCGGGGGTTGCTGTGGAGCCCGTCGCCGCGCGCCGTGAAGCGCGTCATCGCGCCTGGGTGTCCCTGCTGTTCGCCCGCATCCCGTGCGTGCTGGCGAAGAAGTTCCGCTGCCCGTTCGCGATGGCGGGCTGCCGCGCGTGCATCTCCTTCAAGAAGGCCTGCCGGGGCGGCGCGGGCGTGAGGTGGTGCCGCATCGGCTCCGTACGGTGTTCGCGCGTTACGGTCGGTAAGCCGAGGTGTCGCGCGTGACGGGACGCCAAGCGGGCGCGGTGGCCGGGGTTTTCGGCGGGGGAGGCCCCCCAGGGAGCCCCCGCCGTGCCCTGCTGCAAGCGGCTCAAAACCGCCTAAAGGGTATGTTTGCCCGTCATTCGGCAGGGGAGTGATCTCCTCGTTCCCAAGATTGTTATCGCGGCGAGCTTGCCGCAACACCACCTCTTCAGCCGCAGTGCCCAGACAGGAGTCCGCCCATGCTGCCCACCATGTCGCGCCCCGACCGTGAACGCTTCCTCGCCGAGCCGCGGGTGGGGGTCCTGGGTGTGACGGACTCCAGAGGGGGCGACCGGGGGCCTCTGATCGTGCCGGTCTGGTACAGCTACGAGCCCGGGGGCGAGGTCGTCGTCGAGACCGGTCGGCAGACCGTCAAGGCCCAGCTCCTGCGCGCCGCCGGGCGGTTCAGCCTCTGTGCGCAGGACGAGGGACGGCCGTACCGCTACGTCAGCGTCGAAGGGCCCGTGACCGCGATCGACGACCCGCTGGACCCGGCCCTGCGCGAGGCCCTGGCCCACCGCTACCTGGACGCCGAGGAGGCCCGCGGATACCTGGCGGCGACCTCCGGCCAGCTCACGGAGGACATCGCCTTCCGGATGCGCCCGCAGCACTGGCGCAGCGCCGACTTCGCGGCCTTCGCGGCCGACTTCGCCGAAGGGGGTGCCGGGGAGGAAGCCCTCCCGCGCTGAGCGGACCGCCCGCGCACCGCCGTACCGCACGCAAGCCGTTGGAGCGAGAGAGACCACATGACCGACACGTACGTTTCTTCACGCCCGTTAGCCAGGCGGCCCCAGGCCCCGGGCGCCCGCACACCGGCACCCGGCTACCCACGGGACAGCCGCATACCGGAGCTGTTCGAGGCGCAGGCAGCGGCGCTGCCGCACGCCCCGGCGGCCCGGCACGGGGAGCGCACCCTGACCTACGGCCAACTCGACGCCCACGCCGACGCGTTGGCGGCTCGGCTGGCCGCGGCCGGGGTCCGGCCAGGTGACCTGATCGGCGTGTGCGGCAGCCGCTCCCTGGAGGCGCTGGTGGCGCTGCTGGGCATCCTCAAGGCCGGCTGCGCGTACGTACCGCTCGACGAGGACCTTCCGCCGGCCCGGCTGCGGGCCATGGCCGAGGACGCGGGCATCGGCGCGGCGGTCGTCCTGCCGGGCAGCACGCGCCGGGTGCGCGGTCTACGCGTGTCGGTCGAGGTCGGCTCCCTCGACGAGCCCGTCCCTGATCGCGCGACCGGCTCCGCCCCCGTCCGCGCGACCGGCCCCGCCACCGACCGGGCCACCGGCTCCGCCACCGACTGCGCCTACGTCGCCTTCACTTCCGGCACGACCGGCCGGCCCAAGCCCGTCGCGCTGTCCCACCGCGGCGTGGTCCGCCTCGTGCTGTCCGACCCCGGCCTCGCACCGCCCGCCCCGGGTGACGGAGTGCTGCACGCCTACGGCCTGTCCTCCGACGCCTCGACCATCGAGATCTGGGGCGCGCTGCTGACCGGCGCCTGCCTGGTCGTCGCCGACCGCGAGGAACTGCTCTCGCCCACCGCCTTGGAGCGGCTGGTGCACGCGGGCGGCGTCACCGTGGCGTACCTGACGACGAGCGTCTTCCACCTCGTCGCCCGGACCCGCCCAGAGGCGCTGGCCGGCCTGCGGTTCGTCTCCGCCGGCGGGGAGGCGATGGACCCGCGCCTCGCGAACGCCGTCCTGGCGGCCTGCCCTCGTACCACGGTGGTCAACTTCTACGGCCCGACCGAGAACGCCGTGGTCTCCACCGCCCATGTGCTCGCCCCCCTCCCCGAGAACGCCGCGCACGTCCCCCTGGGCCGCCCCTTCGGCGCTTCCACCTGCCACGTCCTGCGGGCCGACGGCTCTCCCGCGCGGCCGGGCGAGGAAGGGGAGCTGTACGTCGGCGGGGACGGGCTGGCGCTGGGCTACCTCGGCGACCCGCAGCTGACCGCCGAGCGGTTCGTGACGCTGCCCGCGATCGAGCCGGGCGGACCGCTGTACCGGACCGGCGACCGCGTCGTTCGGCACGCCGACGGGCTGCTGGAGTACCGCGGGCGGCTCGACCGCCAGGTCAAGCTGCGCGGCGCACGCATCGAGCTGGACGAGGTGGAGACGCGCCTACGAGCCCACCCCGAGGTCGGCGAAGCGGCCGTCGAGGTCGACGCGCACACCCTGACCGCCTACGTCACGGCCACCGCCCCCGGCCGCCCGCTGTCGATGCCCGACCTGCGCGCGTACTGCGCCACGTGGCTGCCCCCGCAGGCCGTCCCGGCCCTGGTGCCCCTCGACCGCTTCCCGGTCACCAGCGGCGGCAAGATCGACCGCAGCCGTCTGAAGCCGACCGCGCCACCGCCCGGCCCCGCGGACGCCCCGCAGGCCGCGCGGCGCCCGGAGGCGCCGGAGGCGCCGGAGGCCACCGACGGTCTGCCCGGCCTCCTCACGGAAGTGTGGCACCAGGTGCTGCGCGTCCGGCCCACGCCCCAGGACGACTTCTTCCTCCTCGGCGGGGACTCCCTGCTCGCCTCGGAGGCCGTCACCCGCACGCTCGCCGCACTCGGCCTCGACGCGGCCCTGGGCTCCACCCTCATCAGGGCGCTGCTGGCCGCGCCCACCCTCGAAAGCTTCACCGCCGCCGTCCACAAGGTCCGCGGCGGCACCGGCGGGCCGGCCGGTGGCCAGGAGCCGGCCGTCGACTTCGCCGCGGAGACCGGACTCGGCTTCGCCCTCCCGTCGGCCGAAGGCCCGGTACCACGCCCGCACGACCCGCAGGACGTCCTGCTCACGGGCGCTTCCGGATTCGTCGGCGGATTCCTGCTGCACCGTCTGCTGCGCGCGACGGCCGCCCGCGTCCACTGCCCCGTACGGGCGACGAGCCCCGCCCACGCCCGGCAGCGGGTCCGCACCGCCCTCACCCGCTACGGGCTGCACCTCGACGAGGCCGACTGGCAGCGCGTGGAGTGCTTCCCCGGGGACCTGACCCAGCCGCGGCTGGGACTCGACGCCGAGCGCGCCGACGCGCTGGCCCAGCGCCTGGATCTGATCGTGCACAACGGTGCCCGGGTCAACTTCCTCTACCCCTACCAGCAGTTGCGCCCGGCGAACGTCGACGGGACCCGTGAGGTCGTCCGCATCGCCGCGCGGCGCCGGGTGCCGGTGCACTTCGTGTCCACCGTCGCGGTCGTCGCGGGCTTCGGCACCGCCGGGGTGCGCGAGGTGTCCGAAGACCTGCCGCCGGCCCACGCCGACGGGCTGACCATGGGCTACGCGGAGAGCAAGTGGGTCGCCGAAGGGGTGCTGCGGCGGGCGGCGGAGCAGGGCCTGCCGGTGGCCGTCTACCGGCCGTACGAGGTCACGGGCGACCGCACGCACGGCGCGTGCAACACCGAGACGGCCATCTGCTCGCTGTTCAAGATGATCGCCGACACGGGACTGGCCCCCGACATCGAGCTGCCGATGGACTTCGTGCCCGTCGACCATCTCGCCGAGTCCCTGGTGCACATCGCCACGCACCGGCCGGCCGACGGCCGGGTCTACCACCTGACCAACCCGCGCCCGGCGATGCTGTCGGACGTCCTCGACCGGATGCGCGCGGCGGGCTTCACCCTGCGCACCCTGCCGTACGACGCATGGGTCGGCGAACTCGTCCGGCACGTCGCCGAGAACCCGACGAGCGCCACGGCGCCGTTCGTGTCCCTGTGCGTGGACCGCAGCCGCGCCGCCGACATGTCCGTCAAGGAGATGTACCTCAAGGGGACCTTCCCGGTCCTGGGGCGGCGCAACGCCGAGGAGGCGCTGGCCGGCAGCGGGCTGCACTGCCCACCGGTCGACGCCGCGCTGCTGGACCGCTACCTGGAGTACTTCTTCACCTCCGGCTACCTCGTACGCCCGACAGCAGGCCCCGGGCCCGCATCCGGGACCGAGCCGATACCGGGGACCGAGCAGATATCCGCGGCCGAGCCGATATCCGGGACCGCCTCCGGATCCAGGACCGCCTCCGGGTCCGGGACCGCCCCCGAACCCAGGACCGCCTCCGGATCCGGAACAGCACCCGCACCCGCGCCCGGACCCGCCCACCTCGTCCCACCGAGCACAGCCGCACCGCGTACGGAGGACAGTCGATGAGCCGCCCCGAAGCCGCCGCCTCGGGCACCGCCGCCCCCGAGGCCCTCATCCCCGTCCCGGAGACCGCCCCCGGCACCGCCGGGCCGCCGTGCGCCTACGCCCGCCTGCGCACCGAAGCCCCCGTCGTCAAGGCCCGGCTCCCGAACGGCGAGACGGGCTGGCTCATCAGCCGCTACGAGGACGCGCGCGCCGCGTTCGCCGACCCGCGACTGGTCCGGCCCCTGCTGTCGGCCTGGCCGCCCCGCGAAGGGGCCGACGCCCCGCCGCCGTGCCTGCCGACCTTCCTGGAGATGACGGGCGCGCACCACGAGCGCGTACGGCGTACCGTCCTGCCGATGTTCGGCCGTCGGCAGTTGTCCTTCATGGAACCCCGGATCCGCGCGATGGCCGGGGAACTCGTCGACACGATGGTGGCCGGGGCGGAGAACGGCACCGCGGACCTCGTCGCCTCCTACGCCGAGCCGCTGCCCCTGCGGGTGCTGTGCGAGACCGTCGGCCTGCCGTACGAGGACCGTGAGGTCTACCTGCCGCACACCCTCGCACTCCTGGGCGCCGCGGGACTGACGATGGAGGAGGTGCTCGCCGCCCTGTACGCCCTGCAGGACTACGCCGGCGACCTCATCGCCCGCAAGGAGCGGGACGGCGACGGCGAGGACTACATCCGGCTCCTGCTGGACCGGGCCCGCCGGCCGGACAGTGAGATCACCCGGGACGACGTGGTGAGCTTTGTCGTCACCATGCTCATGGCCGGCTACAAGACCAACATCCAGCACACGGGCAACGCCCTGCTCGCGTTGCTCACCCACCCCGAGCAGTTGCGCACGCTGCGCGCGGCGCCCGAGCGGACCGCCACCGCGGTCGAGGAACTGCTGCGCTACGTCCCGCTGATGAACGCCATCAACATCCTCGTGGCGACCGAGGACTTCACCCTGCACGGGCAGCACATCCGTGCCGGTGACGCGGTGGTGCCCGTACCGGCGTCCGCCAACCGGGACCCGGCGGCGTTCGCCGAACCCGACCGCCTCGACCTGGCCCGGACCCCGAACGCGCACATCGCCTTCGGGCACGGCCCGCACGCGTGCACCGGCGGGAACCTGACCCGCATGCAACTGTCCCTCGCGATCCAGGTGCTGCTGGAACGGCTCCCGGACATCGAACTCGCCGTCCCGGCCGAGAGCATCGACTGGGACGAGTCCACCCCGCTGCGTGCGCCGGCCCGGCTCCCCGTGCGCTGGTGAGAACGGCCCCGCCCGGACCCCCACCGGGGCTCGGACGGGGCCGTGACCGCGACATCGCCACAGCAACGAGAAAGAGGCCCATCTCCCGTGTCCACACCACCGCAAGCGCCCGCGTCAGGACAGGCCGCCCACCACGAGCCCCTCCCGCACTACCCCTTCAGCACCCGCGGCGACCGGCTCGCCCCCGAACTCGACGAGCTGCGCGACCGCTGTCCCGTGGCGCGGGTGCACACCAACTCCGGTGAACAGGCGTGGCTGGTGACCGGTTACGAGCTGGCCCGGCACGTGCTGCGGGACCGCTCGTTCGCCCGCTCCGTGCTGGGCGAGGCGGGCAGCCCCACCCAGGACGCCCAGATCCTGGCGCCCGAGCTGCTCGACGCCATGAACCACCTCCAGCAGGCCGGACTGCGCGACGAAGTACTCAAGGCGCTCGGCCGCGACCAGCCCGACCTGCCCGCCGCCTGGGTCGCGGAGGTCACCGCCGAGGGCCTGGACACCATGGTCCGGGACGGCAGCCCCGGCGACCTCCAGCGGCACTTCGCGGAGTGGGTCGCCGCCCAGTGCATGTGCCGGCTGCTCGGACTGCCGTTCGCGGACCGCGACTGGCTCTCCGCACGGGCCGACCTGGACCTGACCATGGTCACTCCGACCCCCGAGGAACTCGCCCGCAACTGGGAGGAGATCCGCGCGTACATGGAAGCGCACGTGACCGCCCGGCGCCCCGGCGAGCCGCGCGGCCTCATCGACCGCCTCGCCGACCTCAACGCCGAGCACCAAGGGCTGACGCGGCGCCAGCTCTCCAACATCGTCTCCGTCCTGTTCGTCAGCGGGTACGAGGACTTCGCGAGCTTCCTCGGGGTCGCGGCGTTCAATCTGCTCCAGCGGCCCGAGGTCATGAGCGCGGTGCGGGCCGGGCCGGAGACGATGCCGCAGTGCGTGGAAGAACTGCTGCGGTGCAGCGTCGTCCTGGGCAACGCGATTCCCCGCTTCGTCACCAAGGACGCGGAACTCGGCCCGGCCCGGGTGAAGGAGGGCGAGATGATCCTGCTCTCCCTGGACGCGGTCAACTACGACTCCGCCGCCTTCCGCGACCCCAAGTCCTTCACCCCCACCCGCACCCCCAACCCGCATCTGCGCTTCGGTTACGGACGCCACCACTGCCCCGGGGCCCACCTGGTCCGCCGCCAGTCCGAGGTCGCCTTCCGCGTCCTGCTCGACCGGCTGCCCGGCATCCGTCTGGCCGTACCGCCGGCCGAGGTTCCCTGGCACCCGAACCGTATGGCCATCATGCCTGCCGAGGTCCCGGTGGCCTGGTGAGCCGGTGCCGCGGTGGCCCGGTGACGTGACGGCCCGTACGAGCGCGGGGTCAGGGAGCCCGGGTGTGGTGGTCCAGCAAACGGCTGAGCAACCGCACGAACTGTTCGCGCTCGGCCGGACTCAGCGGTGCGAGCAGTTCGTCGTGGAGGGCGTCCAGGACCGTGTCGAGACGGTGCAGACGGCGGCGGCCCCGGACGGAGATCGTGATGATGTTGCGGCGCCGGTCGTCGGGGTCCGGGGCCCGCTCGACGAGACCGCGCTCGGCCAGCTCGTTGAGCACGCCGACCATGTCACTGCGGTAGATGCCGGTGCGTCCGCTGAGGGCCGCCTGGCTGCCCGGACCGTGGTCCTGCAAGGAGGCGAGTACGGCGTAGTGCCACTTGCGGGCGTCGGTCCGGGCCAGCCCTTCGGTCAGCAGCCGGTCCGACCGCGCCGACAGCTTCGACAGCAGCCAGCCCGCCTGGCTGCGCAGTCGGCCGGGCGTCCGGACCGCGCCGTCGTCGGGCAGGTCCGCGGCTTCGGCTCCGGTCATGGCGCCCATCCTCCCCATTGCGTTAGGCAGACTAACGATATACGTTCGTTCGCGCCGGGAACGTCGGCACGCCCGACGTCGCCCGAGCGCACTCAGCGGAAGGAAGACCGTGCCCACCAAGACCCTGCAGATTCCCACCCCGGACGGCCGGGCCGACGCTTTCGCCGCCTTCCCCGACCACGGCGAGCGGCACCCGGGGGTGCTGCTGTACCCGGACGCCTTCGGCGTACGGCCCGAGCTGGAGCGGAAGGCCCGCGAACTGGCCGGGCACGGGTACTACGTGCTCGTCCCCAACCTCTACTACCGGCGTGGCCCGGCCCCGGTGATCGACCTCCCCGAGCACATCGGGGAGGAGGCGCGCCCCGCGGTCTTCGCCCAGGTGATGCCGCTGATCGAGGAACACACCACCGAGCGCGTCCTGCGCGACGCCGACGCCTACCTCCGGTTCCTCACCGCCCAGCCCGAGGTCGGTGCCGGGCCGGTCGCCGTGCTGGGCTACTGCCTGGGCGCCGTCCTGGCGATGCGCACCGCGACCGCCCACCCCGGCCGGGTGGCCGCCGTCGCCGGCTTCCACCCCGCCGCCCTGGTCACCGACGCGCCCGACAGCCCGCACCGCCTGGTGTCCGAACTCACCGCCGAGGTCCACATCGGTCTCGCCGAAGGCGACATGACGCCCGAGGCCCTCAGCGAGTTCACCCGGGCACTGGACACCGCCGGGGTCGTCCACACCACCGAGACCTACCCCGACACCGTCCACGGCTTCACCATGTCCGACACCGCGGCCTTCAGCCCCGCCGGCCTCCAGCGCCACTGGGACCGCCTGCTTCCCCTGCTGGACCGCACCCTGAACAAGGGCTGAGACACCTGCCCCGGGGGCAGGTGGTGCGGTGCGGCACCACGCGAGGCCCACGGGCCGGCGTACGAGAGGTGGCGCGGGGAGGCGTGATGACCAGGGTCGAAGAACAACTGACCATCGGCTGCACGGCGGAAGCCTTTCTCGGCTTCGTCATGGACGTCGAACGGTACGCCGAGGTCGACGACAAGCTCCGCACGGTCTACTGGGTACGCCGGGACGGCGACCTGACCGAGTTCGCGTTCCGGCCCGCGCTGCCCGGGTTGCCCTTCCCGCAGCCGAAGGCGGTGGCCCGGATGCGGCTGACCCCGGGGGAACGGATCGACATCCGGCTGGCCCCCTTGCCCCTGAACAAGGTCAACCACCGTATGGCCCGCTTCGCCGCGTGCTTCACCTGCGATCCGGTGGACGGGGCAGTCCGCGTCACCCGCATGATCGAATTCCGGTTCCGTCCCGGGCCGGGCCGCCTGCTCGGCCCGCTTCTCGCCCGCACGCTGCCCGGTTCGGTCGCGCGCGAACTGCGGCTGGCCAAGGAGATCCTCGAACGTGGCGACAGCGGCACCTGACCGGTGCGCCCCCGGCTACGGGGCGGAGGTGGGAGCCGGGGAGAGGCGGGTGCGCAGGGTGGCGGCGAACTCCTCGGCCCGCGCCAGTTGGGTGCGGAGCTTTTCCACCTGCTCGGCCGCGTCCCGCTCGTATCCCCGGATCCGCTCCAGCAGAGCCTCCCGCTCGGAGGCCGGAAGCGTCCCGGCGGCGTCGAGCCGGTCGGTGGCGTCCAGCAGGTCGCGCATCTGGTCGAGCGTGAAGCCGAGCGGTTTCATCCGGCGGACGACCGTCAGGCGGGCGACGTCGGCCTCGGTGTACAGGCGGAAGCCGCCCTGGGAGCGGGCCGAAGGAGCGACCAGGCCGGTCTCCTCGTAGTGCCGGATGGTACGCAGGGACAGCCCGGTCCGTGCGGCGACCTCGCCGATCTGCATGTGCTCGCTGCTCACGCGGCGCCCGTCCTCTCTGTGCGGCCGAGGCCACGTCGCGGGGCCATGGACGGCCCACGCCGATCTCTACCCTAACGTCAGGGTAGAGTAGGGAGGCGCCGGTACCGGCTCCCTGCCGTCTTCGACCCCGCGACGCGGGAGCGGCCGCGCCCGTGACCGTCAGCCGTGTCGGGGCCGACGATGCCCTCGGCGAAGACCGTAACCTGCAGGAGAGAGCGTGCGCATGCCCATCCCGCCCAGCGCCGCCGCCTGCCCGCCGTGACCCCTCGCCGGGCCCGTTCGCGGCGTGACGTGAGCCGGGGCTGCTGAGGCGGACCCGGCTCCGCTGCCGCCGGCCGCCGATCACCGGCCGTCAGACTTCCCGGCTCTGCGCCCGCAGGGCCGCCCGCGGGGCGCCGACCGCCCTCCGCGTCCTTCCGCACACCCGGCCTGCCCCGCGGGGCGTGCCCGAGTACGACAGGTTCCTCCCCCTTGTCTTCTGCTGCCTCCCCACCGTCCCCGGCCGCGCGCCTGCGCGGTCTGAAGCCCGACTGGCTGTCCGACCCGAAGGTCTGGCGTACCGAGATCCTGGGCGGCCTGGTCGTGGCGCTGGCCCTGATCCCCGAGGCGATCTCCTTCTCGATCATCGCGGGGGTCGACCCGGCGATCGGCCTGTTCGCCTCCTTCACGATGGCCGTGACCATCTCGCTCGTCGGCGGGCGCCGGGCGATGATCTCGGCGGCGACCGGTGCCGTCGCCCTCGTGATCGCTCCCATGAACCGCGAACACGGCCTGGGGTACCTGGTCGCCACCGTCATCCTGGCCGGCGTCTTCCAGATCGCCCTCGGCGCTCTCGGCGTGGCCAGGCTCATGCGGTTCGTGCCGCGCTCGGTGATGACCGGCTTCGTGAACGCCCTCGCCATCCTGGTCTTCATGGCGCAGGTGCCCGAGATGCACGACGTGCCCTGGGCCGTCTATCCGCTGCTCGTCGGCGGGCTCGCGCTCATGGTGCTCTTCCCCAAGGTCACCAAGGTGGTCCCGGCCCCGCTGGTGTCCATCGCCGTCCTGACCGCCGTCACGGTCGCCGCCGGGATCGCGGTGCCGACCGTCGGTGGCAAGGGCGAACTGCCGTCCTCGCTGCCGGTGCCGGGCCTGCCGGACGTGCCCTTCACCATGGACACCCTGACCACCGTCGCCCCTTACGCGCTCGCCATGGCGCTGGTCGGCCTGATGGAGTCGCTGATGACCGCCAAGTTGGTCGACGACATCACCGACACCCGCTCTTCCAAGACCCGCGAGTCGATCGGCCAGGGCATCGCCAACATCGTCACCGGCTTCTTCGGCGGCATGGGCGGCTGCGCCATGATCGGCCAGACGATGATCAACGTGAAGGTCTCCGGCGCCCGCACCCGCCTGTCCACGTTCCTGGCCGGATCCTTCCTGATGGTGCTGTGCATCGCGTTCGGCCCGATCGTCTCCGACATCCCCATGGCCGCCCTCGTCGCCGTCATGGTGATGGTGTCGTTCGCGACGTTCGACTGGCATTCCGTCGCGCCCAGGACCCTCAAGCGGATGCCGGCCGGCGAGACCGCCGTCATGGTGATCACCGTCGCGGTCGTGGTCGCCAGTCACAACCTCGCCGTCGGCGTGGTCGTCGGCTGCCTCACCGCCATGGTCGTCTTCGCCCGGCGCGTCGCCCACCTCGCCGAGGTCACGCCGGTCACCGGACCGGACGACGGCACCGTCGTCTACCGCGTCACCGGCGAGCTGTTCTTCGCCTCCTCCAACGACCTCGTCGGCCGGTTCCGCTACACCACCGACCCCGACCGCGTCGTCATCGACCTGTCCGCCGCCCACATCTGGGACGCTTCCTCCGTCGCCGCCCTCGACGCCATCGAAACCAAGTACCGGCAGCGCGGCAAGGCCGTCGAAATCACCGGCCTGAACGTCCCGAGCGCCCACCTCCACGGCAGACTCACCGGCGAACTCACCGGCTGAGCAGCCCCGTCCGGGCCGGAGAACGCCCGCGCCGCACGAAGTCCTCGGCGTCCTTCGTGCGGTGCGGCCCCGGCCCCGGCCCGACCTCGGCCCCGCCCCTGGGCCTCAGCCCCTGGCAGCCTTCGCGTAAGCACGCTCCACCTCGTCACTCACGCCTGGTGCGGACGACCGAGCCCCGGATGTGCGGGACCCGTGAATGGCGCTCTCCGTGCGCCGCGCGGGCGCGGAGGCGACCGCGGGGATGCCGAGCCGGTCGGCGAGTTCCTGCCGCCGGTCCTGGGGCGGTCCGCCGCCGTCCGAACACCACGCGTACGGGGTTGCCGAACGCGCCGTCGTCGGCAAAGGCGTGTGCCAGTGAGCAATCCACCATGGCTGTCTCCTCAAGTGCCGTCGGGATCCGGTGCCGTGGCCGCGCATGCCGCATCACGATCACGCGTGCGGACGCGTGCGCCCGCGTCGTGCCACCGCGCCACGGTGCGCCGGCTGTCCGGGCTCCCGTCCCCGTACCGCCCACGTCGTCCCTGGGAGACGAAAAGGGGCTTGTGGCGCGGCCGCGTGCGTGATCTTGTGTCGTGCGGTGGGGCGGGCGTCGGATCCCGTCCTGGAGGAGGGGCTGTGCGGACTGCGTGCATCGGATCGGGCCGGTACCCGGAGTGGTGTGACGGGGCGGCGGGGGTGGCTCGGGGATGAGTCTGTCCGTGAGTCGCCTGGAGACGGCCCGCAGCTTGCTGTTCGTGCCGGGTGACCGGCCGGAGCGGTTCGACAAGGCCGTGGCCAGTGGCGCGGACGTGGTCATCGTCGATCTTGAGGACGCGGTGGCGGCGGCGGACAAGGAGCGGGCCCGCGCCCATGTCGCCGCCTGGCTCGCCGCGGGCAACAGCGCCATGGTCCGGATCAACGCGCCCGGTACGCCTTGGAGCGATGACGACTGTGCGACGGTGGCCGCCTGCGGCGCGCCGGTGATGGTGCCCAAGGCCGCGGACCCCGGGGTGCTGGCGGACGTCACCCGTCGTACGGGCGGGAAGTGTCCGGTGGTGCCGCTGGTGGAGACGGCGGCGGGCATCGAGCGGGCGGTCGAGGTGTGCGCGGCACCCGGTGTGGTGCGGGTCGCCCTGGGCAATGTCGACCTCGCCGGGCAGCTCGGGGTCGCCCACGACGATCACGAGGCGCTCGCGTACGCCCGTTCCCGGCTGGTCTCGGCGTCGGCGGCGACGGGGCTGTGTGCCCCGGTCGACGGGGTCACGACCAGCGTGAAGGACGTCGACGTCCTCGCCGCGGACGTCGTCCGCGCGCGCCGGTTCGGCTTCGCCGGGAAGCTGTGCGTCCATCCCGCGCAGATCGCCGTCGTGGCGGAGCGGTTCGCGCCGACCGCGGCGGAGCGGGAGTGGGCCCGGTCCGTGGTCGCCGCGGGGGAGTCCGTGACCGTGGTGGACGGGCACATGGTCGACAAACCGGTGCTGGAACGCGCCCGCCGGATCCTGGCCGCCGAGGGCTGAGCCGCGCCTGCGGAAGGGCGCGGACCGTACCGGGTCCTGCCGGGCCCTGCCGGGACTCGCCTGGACGCGGGCTTCGTACCCCGGGAGGGGTTGTGGTATCGGGCGGCGGGGAGAACCTAGCCGGGTCGGGGACGGTCGGCCCATCGACAGATGGCACAAAACCGTCCATGATCTTTCAGACACGTGTATGACGTAAGAGGGGTGGGGGTCTGCGAGAGTGCCGTTCGCGGCAAGAAGGCGTGCCGCTCGGGGGTGAGGACCCGTCAGGTGCGGTACCGGCCCGCGCGCAGCGGCGCGGCCCCCGGCTCACCGCACGCCGCTGCTGCCGGCCAGGCGCAAGGCGTCCACCTGCGAAGAGGGGGACAACCGGGGCGGTGCGGCAGCTTTCTTGGAAATGTTTCCGGCCGGTCGGCCCTGACGGGTGTCGGCTGTCCGCGGTGGAGGAGGAACGTGCGTGAGCGATTCACTTCAGGAGGCTGTGGTGGCTGAAGAGTCAGACGAGAACAAGACCCGCAAGAATGGCCTGTATACGGGCGTGAGCAGCGAACTCGCCGAGAACATGTTGCAGGGCTGGGCCGACCCCGAGCCGCGCGACCCCGAGCCCATCGCGCAGGCCGCGCACACCGCGCGGCGCCGGGAAGCGCTCTCCGCGCTGTTCCCGGGCGAGCTGCTCGTCATCCCCTCCGGCACTCCGAAGGTTCGCGCCAACGACACCGACTACCCGTTCCGGCCGTCCTCCGACTACGTCTACCTGACGGGTGATCAGTCACCCAACGGCGTACTCGTCCTGGAGCCCGGCCAGGACGGCACGCACCAGGCGGCCGCCTACCTGCTGCCCGGCTCCGACCGCGCCTCCGGCGAGTTCTGGCTGGACTACCACGGCGAGCTGTGGGACGGCCGCCGCAACGGTCTCACCGAGAACGCCAAGCTGCTCGGCCTGGACTGCCGCGACGTACGGACGCTGGGCGAACGGCTGGCCGCGGCCACCGGGCCGATCCGCCTGCTGCGCGGCTACGACGCGCAGGTCGACACCGCGCTGCACGACAAGGTCACCGCCGAACGCGACATCGAGTTCCGCGTCGCGCTGTCCGAAATGCGCCTGGTCAAGGACGATTTCGAGATCGCCGACCTGCGCCACGCCTGCCAGGCCACCATCCGGGGCTTCGAGGACGTCGTACGCCTGCTCGGCACCGACACGCCCACCCTGGAGCGGGCCATCGAGGGCACGTTCTTCATGCGGGCGCGCATCGAGGGCAACGACGTCGGCTACTCGTCGGTCTGTGCCGCGGGAGCGCACTCCACGACCCTGCACTGGGTCCGCAACGACGGCGAGGCCCGCCCCGGCGACCTGCTGCTGCTCGACGCCGGAGTGGAGAGCCGCAACCTCTACACCGCCGACGTCACCCGCACCCTGCCCGTCGACGGCCGTTTCACCCCGGTCCAGCGCAAGGTCTACGACGCGGTGTACGCGGCGCAGTCGGCCGGTATCGCCGCGGTCCGGCCCGGTGCCAAGTACCGCGACTTCCACCACGCCGCCCAGCGGGTGCTGACCGAGCACCTGGCCGCCTGGGGCCTGTTCGGCGACCGGTCGGTGGACGAGGCGTACGAGCTCGGGCTGTACCGCCGCTGGACGCTGACCGGCACCGGCCACATGATCGGCCTGGACGTGCACGACTGCGCCAAGGCCCGTACCGAGCTGTACGTGGACGGCACCCTGGCGGCGGGCATGGTGCTCACCGTCGAGCCGGGCCTGTACTTCCAGTCGGACGACCTGACCGTTCCCGAGGAACTGCGCGGCATCGGCATCCGCATCGAGGACGACATCCTGGTCACCGAGGAGGGCAACGAGAACCTCTCGGCCGCCCTGCCCCGGGCCGCCGACGAGGTCGAAGCCTGGATGGCCCGCCTGCGGGGCTGACCGCGACCGCCGCGGCCGGCCGCCTCGCGCCGCCGGCCGCACCATCGGCCGGCCGACAGCGCCGTCGGCCGGCCGCGGCGTACAACAGGTCCGTTCCCGGTGAGGGCGGGCCATCACGCGAAGGGGGAACGTGCGATGGAACGATCAGACGGCTCGCGCGGAATGCAGAGCCACGACCGCCGGGTACCGGACGCGGTGGCCGAGGCCTTCCGGCACGGATGGGCCGACACGACCCGGCAACTGCCGCCCGTCTCGGGAGCCGCGTGCGCGGCCAAGCGGCGCGCGGCGCTCTCCGAGCGGTTTCCCGGCGAACGGATCGTCGTCCCGTCGGGCGGGTTCAAGGTCCGCAGCAACGACTTCGACTACCTCTTCCGCCCGCACTCCGCCTTCGTCCACCTCACCGCCGAGCAGGGCACCCAGGCGGTACCCGACAGCGTGCTGGTCTTTGAACCCACCGGGAGCGGGCACGAGGTCACCCTGTTCACCCGGCCGCGCTCGCCGCGCGACGCCGGGCCGGACGGCGCGCACTTCTACAGCGACCGGCGGCACGGCGAGTTCTGGGTCGGCCGCCGCCGTACGCTCGCCGAGACCGCCGACGCCCTCGGCCTCCGGACGGCCGCCCGCGACCGCCTCGAAAGCGCCCTGACCACCGGCGTACCGACCCGGACGGTACGCGGCCAGGACGCCCTCGTCGACGCGCTGGTGGCACCGTCGGCGCCGGCCGACGCCGAACTGCTCGCCTTCCTCTCGGAGCTGCGGCTGGTCAAGGATGAGTGGGAGGTCGACCAGCTACGCGCTGCCGTGGGCCACACCGTCACCGCCTTCGGCGACGTCGTCGGCGAACTGCCGCACGCCACCCGCCTGGCGCGCGGCGAACGCTGGATCGAGGGCACCTTCAACCGGCGCGCCCGGCTGGAAGGCAACGGCCTGGGCTTCGAGACCATCGCCGCGGCCGGCGCCCACGCGTGTGTGCTGCACTGGATGCGGAACGACGGCCCGGTACGCGACGGGGACCTGCTCCTGCTGGACGCGGGTATCGAGGCCGACTCCTTCTACACCGCCGACATCACCCGTACCCTGCCGGTCGGCGGACGCTTCAGCGACGTCCAGCGCCGCGTCTACGACCTGGTACACGCCGCCCAGGCGGCGGGCATCGCCGCGCTGCGGCCCGGCGCACGCTACAGCGACTTCCACGAGGCCGCGACGCGTGTCATCGCCGAAGGTCTCGACTCCTGGGGCCTGCGGCCCGCGGGCCCGGGCATGGAGCACAGCGCCGACCTGTACCGCAGGTACACCGTCTGCGGTACGGGCCACATGCTCGGCCTGGACTGCCACGACTGCGCCGCCGCCCGCAACGAGCAGTACACCGACGGCATCCTCCGGCCCGGCCATGTGCTCACCGTCGAGCCCGGCCTGTACTTCCAGCCCGACGACCTGACGGTCCCGCGGGAACTGCGCGGCATCGGCGTGCGCATCGAGGACGACTTCGTCATCACCGCCGACGGCGCCGAGTGTCTGTCGTCCGGCCTGCCGCGCGGCGCCGACGAGGTCGAGGCGTGGATGGAAGCGTTGCTGTGAGAGCGCGCAGCCTGCTGGTCGACCAGGTCCACGGACAGCTCCGACAGGCCGGCGCGGTGGCGGTGGTCGGTCCCACCGGGTTCGGCAAGACCGCGGTGCTGGACGCGGTGTGCACGCAGTGGCAGTCCGGCGGGGACCCCGTGGTCAGACTCAGCTCGACACCCGCCGACGCCCATCTGCCCTACGTCCCGCTCGTGGACCTGTTCACGGTGTGCCCGGCGGACGTCAGCGGCGAACTCTCCGACATCCAGCGGGCGACGGTCGACTGGGTGCTGCGCCGCGTCACCGGACCCGAACCCGACCCCGCCCTCCTGCGCGTGACCGTCCTATCCTGCCTTCAGGCGTGGGGGCGCCGGGCCCGGCTGCTGCTGGCCGCCGACGACATGCACTGGTGGGGGCCGGACAGCCTGGACGTCTTCGGCTTCGCCGCACGCCGCAGCCGCGGGAGTGTCTCGCTGCTGGCGGCGCTGCGGCCCGACGGCCCCCTGGCACACGACGTCCTGGGCGGCGACGCCGTGGAGATCGCGCTCCCCACGCTCAGCGCGCAGGAGTCGGCAGCCGTGGTGCGCACCTTCAACATCCCGCAGCGCACCGCCGCGCGCATCCACACGGCCACCGGCGGCAACCCCCGGCTGGTCTGGGACATCGCCGCCGCCCTGGCCCGTACCGGGCCGCCGGCGGTCCTGGACGCCCAGCCGCTGGCCCCGCATGCGCGCAAGGCCCTGCGCACCTGGCTGGCCGGACTGGCCGCACCGGTGCACTGGGTGCTGCTGCTGGCCGCGCTCACGGCCGACCCGTCGCTCGACGTCGTACGCCGCGCGGCGGGACCGTCCGCCGACGCGGCCCTGACCGACGCCGAGGCCGCCGGACTCGTCAAGGTGGCCGCCACCGTGGCCTTCGCGGCCCCGGTCATCCAGGAGGGCATCCTCGCCCAGGCCAGTGGCGAGGCGGTACGGCAGGCCCATCTGACCCTGGCCACGGCGGCTCACGGGGCCGACGACCGCCTGTGGCACGAGGCGTGCGCCCTCGCCCCGGCCGAGCTGCCCGCACATCTCATCCCGGCGCTGGCCGACGCCGCCACCGCCGCGCGTGAGAGGGGCGAGCACACCCGGGCCGCCGAGTTCGCCCTGCTGGCCGGCGGCCGGACCGGCGGCCCCCGCCACGACCTGCTGGTCGCGGCGGCCCGGGACGCCGAGGCGGCCGGGCGCTTCGACCTGGCCTGCACGGCCCTGGACCAACTGGACCGCAGCCGGGCCGTGCCCGCCGCCCGCGCCCAGGCGCGGCTCGCCGTCGTCGACGCCGCCGGGCGCGGCGCCGCCTTGGTCGCGGACGTGGCGGCGCAGGCCCTGGCCGAGGCCACCGCCGCCGACGAGCCGGCCCTGATCTCGGCGGCGCATCTGCGGCTCGCCCACGGCCTGCGGGTCAGCCGGGGATGCCACGCCGAGGCCCTGGCCCACGCCCAGGCGGCCGAGGAGTGGGCCGAGCGCGCAGGTGACGCCACGACCCACGCGGCGGCGCTGGCCCTGACCGCGGAGATCGAGCAGGGCCGGGGCTCCCCGGGCCGCACCGCGCTGCTCCGGCGCGCTCTGGCGACGGGCACGGCCGACGACGCCGCCCGGATGCCCGGGCACCCGGGCCGTACCGCCGTCCACTTCGCGCTGCTGGAGGACGGCCTGGAGCAGGCCGAGCGGCTGCTGGACGAGCTGGGCCCGGCGTCCTGCCCCGCCGACCGGCTCTGGCTGCTCGCCGACTCCGTCCACCTCCACGCCCACCGCGGCGAGGGGGCGGTCGCCCGCGAAAAGGCCCACCTCCTGCTGGACCTCACCCGCGATCTGGGGGCCTCCCCAGGCCCACCGTGGTACGCGGCGGCGGCCGCCGAACTGGCCGGCGGCACCCTCGAACAGGCCCTGATGTACGCGGACCTGGGCCTGACGGCCTCGCAGGAGGACGCGGACACCGTCTACGCCGCCCACTGCCTGCACGTGTCGGGCATGACGCGCCTGCTGCTGCGCGACACCGGCGCGGCCCTGGCCGACCTGCTCAGGGTCCAGGACCTGGTGCAGGAGCTGGGCATCGCGGATCCCGCGCAGATCCGTTACGACGCCGACCTCGCCGAGGCGCTGGTCGCCGCCGGGGACCTGCCGGCCGCCCGGCACACGCTCGCCGGCGCGCGGCGCCGGGCCCAGGACCTGGGGCGGCGCGGCGTACTGGCCTCGCTCGACCGGGCCCAGGCGCTGTGCCACGCGGCAGCCGGCGAGTTCGGCCCGGCCGAGGAGCTGCTCAACCGGGCCGCGCGGACCTTCGAACGGCTCGGATTCCCGTTGCAGCGCGGCCGGGTGCTGCTGGCCCGCTCCTGCCTGGAACATCGCCGCAGGCGCCCGGCCCGCGCCAACGAGGCGCAGGCCGCGGCCGAGGCGGTCTTCCGCAAGTCGGGCGCGCCGCTGTGGGAGCCGGCCCGGCCGCAGGGGGACCAGGCACAGCCCTGGCTGGCCGGATTGACCGACGCCGAGCAACTGGTCGCCGAACTGGTCACCCAGGGGCGCGGCAACCGCGACATCGCGGCCACCCTGTACGTCAGCGTCAAGACCGTGGAGGCGGCCCTGACCCGCATCTACCGCAAGCTCGAAGTGCGTTCCCGCGTCCAGCTGATGGCGCTCGTCCAGAAGGACGGGCACCTGGCGCGCCGGTGACGGCGGCCGCCCACCGTCCCGCCAGTCATCCGGCCACTCCGGCCCGGCCGCGCGGCCGGGCCTGGCCGACCGGTCAGTCCGTCTGCCAGCCGACGGTACCCAGGATGCTCGACCCGGGGGCCTGCCCGGCCGCGTCACCGGGCGCCGGAACGTCGTGACGCACCACACAGCCGGTCATCCGCCCGCCCATGAACAGCGGACCGAACACCCCACGCGTCGAGATGCCGCGGTACGCGCCCAGGTCGCGGTCGAAGACCTCGGCATCGAACTCGGCGCTGTGGGCGGCCTCCTGCGCTATCCAGGTTCCGGCCCGGCCCGCTTCGGCGATGACGTCCTCCCACGCCGACTCCTCGGTCCGGGCGCCGATGTGCACGTCGGCATTCTGGTCGCCGTCGGAACGCTTCACGACGAAATCCGCGCGCCGCTTCCTCAGCAGTTCCGGCAGCTTCCATTTCTCGCCCTGGAATTCGACGTCCTCCTCCCACGTCCCGCGCGACCAGGGGAGGTAGCGCGCCACGAAATCCCGGTCGTCCTCGGTCATCCAGTCCTGCCCGGCGGACAGCAGGGCGAAGAGCTGCTTGTTGGCCGCCTGGTAGGAACTCTGCGGCGTCAGCACGGCCGCACCGCATTTCCTGATGCGCAGCAGCGGCCCGATGTCCCGGCCCGCATCGAGCCACTCCTGCGGCACCGTCCGCTCCAGCACCATCGGAAAGGCGTTGCCTCGGGAGGCGAGCGTTTCGAGGAATTCGTCCGTGTCGAAGTACTGCGCCTCGATACCCGCCTTCCGCAGCGCCTCGACCTCGATCTCGTAATACCTGCGGCTGCCCCCGGAGTCGGACAGGAAGACGTCCGGGAGATAGCCGACGAGCGCCACCCGGGGATCCAGGCCGAGGTCGTCGAGGACGGTGCGCAGTACGTCGTTGCGGTCCCTGAGAGGGTCGGCGAGCGTGAGGGTGTCCAGGGCCGGGCCCGGCAGCAACTGCCGCCACACCTCGTTGAGCAGGTGGGCGTAGACCTGACCGCCGGTGGACGAGCAGAAGTTGAACTCGATGAACTTCCACCCGGACGCGGTCCAGATGACGTCCGGCCGGCCCATCAGCGTCGCGTAGGCGTTCTCGAACGCCTCGTCCCCGTAGAACTCCGACAGCCGTTCGTCGAGCCCCAGGGCGCGGTGCCGGCTCAGGGAGTCCCCGCCCAGGCCCTGCACCGCCCGCCGCAGCAGTCCGGCCAGGCGGACGCTCGCCTGTTCCAGGTCGGCGCCCTGGGCCGCGGGCCGTACGACGGGCCCGGCGGGGGCGATCCGGTCGAACCAGAAGGTCCGGAAGCCCCTGAACTGGTGGTCGAAGGCGTTGAGCAGGTGGCGGGAGTCCGTCGCGTACGGCCCGCGTGCGGCCGTCACCCGCGCCGCCGTCGAGGTCTGTTCCATGATCTTTCACTCCTGCTGGAGGCTGGTGCGGACGGCGGCCGCCGCCCGCTTGCTGCCGCGGCGCGAGGGCGCCGTGCACGGCCCCGGGCCGGCCGGATCCGACTCCGGCGGCCCAGGGCTTGTACGCCGTCTCACGGCAGTACGGGCCGCGTCTCCCGTCGGCCGAACGCGGCCTCCAGGGCCAGTCCGGCCCGGAACAGGCTCGCCTCGCCGAACTTGCGCCCCACGAGCTGCACCCCGATGGGCAGCCCGTTGCCGGCGAACCCCAGGGGCAGGGACATGGCCGGGTGCCCGGTGACCGCGAACGGGATGGTCTGCATGTCGTTGGCCAGCCGCGGCGGCGGCCAGTCCGTGCCGAAGGCGTCGACGCGGGCCGCGGTGGTCTGGCCGCACGCCGTGATCAGCACGTCGTGGCCGGCGAAGACCCGCCGGTCCAGCGCCGCGGCGAGCTCCGTACGCACCTGGTACGCACGCGTCAGGTCGTCCGGGGTGATCCCCGCGCCGGGCATCAGCTTCTGGTAGGTGTAGCGGCCGAACGACCGGGGCGCGCGGCGCAGGTTCTCCTCGTGCACGGCGAAGCCCTCCGCGATCAGGATGATCCGGCCGCAGGCGTCGAAGACCTCGTACGGCGGCAGCGCGCACTCCTCGACGACCGCACCGCGCTCCTCCAGATGGACCAGAGCCCGGTCGATGGCCTCGGTGATCTCCGGCAGGGTGCCCGGGTCCGAGGCGTACCAGGACCGCGAGTAGCCCACCCGCAGTCCCCGCACGTCCCCGGTCAGCGAGCCGAGGAAGTCGGGCGCCGGAGCCGCACGGGTGCGGGCGTCGCGGGGGTCGGGCCCCGCGACGACCTGGAGCGCGGCGGCGGCGTCGGCCACCGTCCAGGTCAGCGGCCCGAAGTGGTCCATGGTGGGTGCCAGCGGAGTGGCCCCGTGGCCGGAGACGCTGCCGTAGGTCGGCTTCAGCCCGACGGCCCCGCAGTGGAAGGCCGGACCGCGCAGCGAACCGGCGGTGTCGGAGCCGAAGGCGACGCGCAGGAACCCGGCCGCCACCGCGGCCCCCGCTCCCGAGGAGGACCCGCTGGGAATGTGCTCACGGTGCCAGGGATTCCCGGCCGGCGGGAACGGCAGGTCCGTGCTCGGCCCGCCGAAGGCGAACTCGTAGGTGGCCAGCTTGCCCAGCAGCACCCCGCCACCCGCCCGCAGCCGGGCCTCGACAGCGCTGTCCTCCGTGGCGACGGCGTCCAGCGTCAGCCGCGAATGGTTGGTGGTGGGCAGGCCTTCGGCGTCCAGGATGTCCTTGAGCGCGTAGGGGATGCCGTGCAGCGGTCCGCGGTCGACGCCCTCGCGCAGCTCCTGGTCGGCCCGCGCGGCCCGCCGCAGCGCGTCCTCGCGGGTGACGAGCACGAACGCGTGCAGATCGGCGTCGTGGGCGTCGATCAGCCGCAGCGCGTGCTCCACCAGCTCCAGCGACGTCAGCGCTCCGGTGCGCAGCAGCGCTCCGGCCCGGGCGACGGACAGCTCGGTCAGGGCGCCGGGACCGGCGAGATCGATGTCAGTCATCGCTGAACTCCACCTCCCGCAGCAGCCGGCTCATCGTGCGCAGCGAGCGGTGCCCGGCCAGGACGCCGGGCGCCAGGTCCGGCGGCATCTCGATGCCCCGGGCCGCCAGGGCGGCGGCGAACTCCCGGTCCGCTTCCGCGTGGTGCGGGTCCCCGGTGTCCCGGGGCCCGGTTGTCTCCTCCGTGCCGGCGTGTGCCACGTACGGTCGTTCCTTCCCCTGCGGTCAGTGGTGCTCCTGTGCCACCAGATGGGCACAGGTGATGAGGTCCAGCGAGGCGTGCCCGGTGGAGCTGAAGACGGTCGGGCGGTCTTCGAGTCCGGTGTGCCGGCCGCTCTCCAGGGACTCCAGGCCGATCGCGGTGCGGTGGATGTCGCCCGCCTCGGCCACGGCGATCTCGATGTCCTCGACGACGAGTGTGGCGGCGGCCAGCAGCGAGCGGGACAGCTCCCGCGACTCGGTGGTGTGCGCCCCCATGCAGTTGATGTGCACGTGCTCCGGAAGCTCCGGTGCGATCGGCAGCGGCTGTACGGACGTGGTCGCCGTGGAGATCACGTCCGCCGCCTCGGTGGCCTCCCGGGCCGTAGCGCTGACCTCGGTCCGTACGGTTCCGTTCGCCCGCCGGATGCGTTCGCACAGCGCCTCGGCGTGCTCCCGGGAACGGGAGTGGACCCGTACCTCGGTGATGTCGCGCACCGCCGAGACCCCCAGGAACTGCTGCCACGCCTGGACACCCGAACCGACGATCGCCAGCACACCGGCGGCACGGGCCGCGCAGCGGTCGGTGACCAGCGCCGTGACGGCCGCGCACTTGAGATTGGTGACGGCCGCGCCGTCCAGCACCCCCACCAGGTCCCCGGTCCTGGCCGAGAACACCGTGACCACGGAGGTCACGGTCGGCCCGGGGCCGTCGGTGATGGTGGCGGTCTTGTTGACGCACAGCGCGAGATCGGTGCTGACGGCGGGCATGGACAGGAACCTGGTGCCGTGGCCCTCGTCGACGACCTGCCGCAGCGGCACACTCATCCGGCCCACCGCGCCGCTGCGCAGGCTCTTTCGCATCAGCGCGGCCACGGCCGTCACGTCGGCCACCCCGTGCTCCTTGCCGATGACCGTCATCCGAGGTCCGCCAGCACGTCGAGCAGGTCCGCCGCGAAGCGTTCGGTCAGCTCCGTGGGCATGTCGCCGCGCAGCATCATCCGTACGCCCGCCTGACCCTGCGCCACGATCGGGAAGAACATCGCGGAGCAGTAGTAACCGCGCCGGTACAGCTCGGTCGACAGCCGCACCGCCCGGTCGTTGTCGCCGACCGTGACGAACTTGATGTGCGACCCGGCACCGCGCAGGCCGTGTCCGTCCAGCCGCTCGTCGAACAGCTCGATGTTGCGGGCGAGCTGTCGCTGACGCCGGCCCAGCTCCGGGCCGCGGTGGACCTCCAAGGCGCCCAGCGCGGTGCCGATGGCGGCCGTCCGCAGCCCCTGGGACCAGGCCAGCGGCCCGGACCGGTAGAGGAAGTCGAAGACGCCGCGGTCACCGACCATGGCGATGCCGCCGGTGGCGCCGAACGCCTTGGCGGTCGAGGCGACGACGATCGTCCGGGCGTCGAGGGAGTCGAAGACGGTGCGCGCGTAGCCCTCGCCGCGTGCGCCGACGGCCGACAGCGCGTGCGAGTCGTCGAGGTAGACGAACATCCCGTAACGGTCCTGGAGGGCCTTGATCCCCTCCAGGTCCGCCTGCCCGCCGGTGGAGTAGACGCCTTCACCGACGTAGGCCACCCGCGGATAGCGCTTGCAGAGGTCCTCCAGGTACTCCATGTCGTTGTGCGGACAGGTCAGCACCAGCGTCTCGTCGGCCAGGACGGGCTTGAGGAAGTTCATGGAGAAGTGCGCGAACCGGTCGAAGACCACGACCAGCGGCTCGCCGTCGGTCAGATGCCCGGAGGCCAGCAGCGGCAGGATCGCCGCGCTGAGCACCCCGCAGGACACCGACGGCAGCACATGGGCGCCGAAGTGGTCCGAGAGCTCCTGCTCCAGTTGCTCCATGATGCCCAGCCGGATGCGGAACTCGCCCATGGACAGCCCGGTGATCTGCTCCTGCTCCAGGGCGGCGCGCCCGGCCTCGACCACCGTGGGGTGGCTGTTGAGGCCCAGGTACGAGCAGGAGGAGAGGTTGGTGAACTCGTGCCCCGTCCGCACGTCGCGCAACCGGTTCTGGCCGTCGACGGCCTCGACCACCAGGCCGAGCATCCCGTGCTTGACGGACAGCCCCCAGGCCGCCTCGCTGGCCGGCACCATCTTGCGGTTGTTGCGGTAGCGGTGGGGCCCCGTGACGTCCTCGCTCATCGCGCACCCGCCGCCTGGTCGTTCAGCCAGCCCCCGAGCCGGGTCACGGCCTCGCGGGCCTTGGACAGCCGGGAGTGGTGCAGGTGCCACACGTGCACCATGCCGGGCCAGACCTCCAGCTCCCCGGTGCCCCCGGCGCTCCGTACGCCGTCGATGAACCGCTGGGCGTCGCTGAGCAGGATCTCGCGGCTGCCGACCTGCATGAACACCGGCGGCAGGCCCGCGAGGTCACCGAACAGCGGGGAGATGTAGGGGTCCCTCGCCGGGGTGCCCGCCCGGTAGGAGGCGGACACCAGCTCCACGACCGGCTTGGTGAGCATGGGGTCCTCGTGCTCCAGGGTGCGGTAGGTCTCCCCGCTGCCCGTCAGGTCGGTCCACGGCGAGATGCAGGCCGCGGCGGCCGGGAGCGCCGTCCCCGCGTTCCGCAGCTTCAGCAGCGTCGCGAGCACCAGGCCGCCGCCCGCCGAGTCGCCGACGAGAACCACCTCACGGGCGGACCGGCCCTCGGCGAGCAGGCTGTGGTAAGCGGCCACCGCGTCGTCGAGTGCCGCGGGGTAGGGGTGCTCGGGGGCCCGCCGGTAGTCGGCGAAGAACATCCGGCAGCGGGCCGCCCGGGCGATCTCCCCGACCATGTGGCCGTGGCTGCGCAGCGAGCCGTAGACGTAGCCGCCGCCGTGCAGGTAGAGCCCGGTCAGCGAGCCGTCGGTCTCCGGCGGCGTCAGCAGGTGGCCGCCGGGCCGCTCCTCGACCGTGATGTCGTCGGCGACCGGCACGCCCCACGCGTCGTAGAACTTCCGGGCCTCACCGATGTCCTCCGGCCACTCGTCCGCGGCGAGGGCCGTGAGCAGCCGGTCGAGCTCCTCACGGTCGCCGTCGGACATCAGCGGCACGTCGTACTGCGCGGAGGTCGTCACTGGCCCGCCCCGACCGGGTCGATGCCGCGGTGGTAGCGCTCGCGCGCGGCCTCGTCCGGCACCTGCAGGCTGGGCTGGGGGATCGCCAGCTCGTAGTGCCGGTACCACTTGGCCAGCTCGACGTCCTCGGCGAACTGGTACTCCAGGTGCCGGATCGGGCGCCGCGCGGGCCGCGCCGGGTCGGCCGGACGGGGCTCGGAACCGGCGTGCGCGAGCCCGCCGTCCACCTCGTTGAGCAGGACGACCATGACCAGGTCGGCGGACAGGTCGGCGTCGACCGCGGCCGCGTAACCGGTCAGCACCGGCTCGGCGTGCTCCTCCTTGACCGCGACGTTGAAGCTGTGCGGCATCAGTTCGAGCAGGTCGGCCGGGGCGACGCCCCGCTCCTGGCAGTAGGCGCGGGTGTCGCAGACCATCGGGGTGCCGCCGGCGATGTTGGTGTTCGGACCGTAGATGTTGCCGATGAACGGCGTGGCGGCGTCGAAGTGCACGCACTTGGTCGTCAGGAACTCGCGCTCGGTGGTGTGGTCCCCGTTCGGGGTGAAGTGCGTGTTCTTGTTGTAGCCGTCGACGTCCATGCCGGCGATACGGTCGTAGTCCATCGCCACCGGGCTGAACCGGTCGACGTCCACCCGCTCGCCGAAGCCGCGGAACAGCGATTCGAGGTAGTCGCGGGCGATCGCGGCGTCCTGCTCCTTGCCCACGTCCAGGCCGTGGCGCGTCAGCGTCCTGGCGACACCGTGGCAGACGGCGACACCGTCGCCTCCGGTCACCAGACGTACCAGTTCGGACACCAGGCGGTCGTCGGCGGCCTGGAGCCGGCCGTCGACCAGCTCGCTGTCGTAGGCGGAGACATCGATCATCACGTGCTGCGGAAGGGTCTTCACGGGACAAACTCCTGGTTACTCGGTGGCGGTGGCGTGGACAACGGCGGCCGCGGCCGCTGCCGCGGCTTCGGGCGCGTGGAGCTGGAGCATGCGCTGGGCCCGCAGCACGAACGGCGGGGCGAGCACCCGGCCTTCCTCGACCGCGAAGCCGTACGGCGTGGAGTGGTAGTCCTCGACCACGCTGCGGTAGTCGGCGATCTCTTCCGGACCGACGGTGAACGTCTCGGCGATGACCTCCACCTGGCGCGGGTGGATGGCCGCCTTGCCGGTGAACCCGGCGTCCCGGGCCGCCCGGCACTGCGCCGCGACCACGTCGAGGTCGTGCAGCTCGAAGGAGTTGGTGTCGATGGCGGGCACCCGGTACTTGGCCGCCGCGGCGCACAGCCGGGCCCGCGCGTGATCGAGGTAGAACGCGTTCTCGGCGTACAGCTCGGCCGTCAGATCGGCCTGTCCGAAGCACAGGCCGTCGCTGACCGCGGCGATGCCGGCGGCGTTCTCCACCGAGTCGACGGTCTCGATGAAGCTGCAGATCTGCGGCGGCCTGGAGGTGTGCGACAGCAGCGACCGGTAGACCGCCACGTCGCCGGGGCCGGAGATCTTGGGGATGAAGATCACGTCGAGCGGGACGCCGCCGATCGTGGCGTCCATCTCGATCAGCGCCTGGAGGTCCTTCAGACCGTCGGGTGTGGCGATCGTGTTCACCCGCAGGCCCAGGGCGGGCAGGCCGGCCCCGGTGAGGTCGGCCTGCGCCAGCAGGGCGCGGGCCTCGGCCTTCTTGGCCGGATGTGTGGAGTCCTCCAGGTCCAGGACCAGCATGTCGGCCTTGACCCGGCCCGGCCGGGCGACCGACGCCAGCAGCAGCGCCGGGGTGTAGAGCAGGCTCGCGTAGGCTTTCATCGCGCCTCTTCCCTCCCGAACAGCAGGTTCATCTTCTGGAGCGAGAAGTCCTCGTAGCGGATCGGTGCGTACTTCGCGGGGCGGTCGGCGGCGAACTTGGGGAAGCACTCGATGACGGTGTCGTCGTTCGCCAGCTTGAAGAAGACGATGGACTGGCGCTGCCGGTCGGCGAGCCGCACCCGGTGCGGCGTCGAGACGTACTCGTCGTTCGACCAGCGGGCCATCAGGTCACCGATGTTGACGATGAAGCTGTCGCGCTCCTGCACGTCGATGTCCAGCCAGCGCCCGGAGCGGTCCTGCAACTGCAACCCGGGGCCGTCCTGGGTGAGCAGCGTGATCAGCGTGCCGTCGGTGTGCTGCCCCATGCCCTGGTCGTTGAGGAACTGCGGATCGACGCCGGGGTACAGGTGCGAGCGCAGCGAGTCGTTGGAGGTGTCCGTGCGGGTGGCGAAGAAGTCCCGGGGCAGGTCCAGGGCCAACGCCAGCAGTTCGGCGATCTGGCCCGCCACCGTCTCGCAGGCCGCGAAGTACCGTTTCAGCGCCGCGCGCAGCCGCGCCCCCAGCTCGTCCGCCGGGAAAGGCAGCTCCTCGTCGTCGTGCAGGATCAGCCGCCCGACGCTGAACTTCTCGACGTAGTCCGAGGGCATGCCCGGCTTGCCGGTGTAGGCGAAGGCGTTCTCGGACAGCAGGGCGCTGTAGCCGTACGGGCTGTAGTCGCTCTCGCCCCGCGCGTTGGAGGTGCGCATCGCGAACGTGTCCTTGGTCTCCGGCGTGAGGGCGAAGAACCGCAGCGAGGCGGCGTAGGCGTCGTCGAAGACCTCGGAGGCGATGCCGTGTCCGCGTACGACGAAGAAACCGGTGTTCCGGCACGCCTCGGAGATCTCCTCGGCGATCTTGCGCTCCAGGTCGGGGCGGCCCGGCTCCAGGTCGATGACCGGAATCATTGCTCTGCTCCCTGCTTGGGGACGAGAATCGTCCGCTCGAATGCGATGACCGGCACGTCGTCCTGATTGCGGCCGGTGGTGTGGACGGTCACGATGCCCTGCTCGGGCCGCGTCTCGGACCCCCGCCGGGAGACGATCCGGGTCTGCGCGTAGAGCGTGTCGCCCACGAACACCGGAGCGGTCAGACGCACCTTGTCCCAGCCGAGGTTGGCGACGCATTTGGCGCTGATGGTGGAGACGGTCATCCCGTTGACGATCCCGAAGGTGACCAGGCTGGAGACGACGATCTTGCCGAACGAGGTCTGCTCGGCGTAGACCGCGTCGATGTGCAGCGGATGCTGGTTCAGGCAGAGCAGCGAGCTCCACACGTTGTCGGTCATGGTGATGGTGCGGCCCGGACGGTGCTCGACGACCTCGCCGGGGACGTAGTCCTCGTAGACCATGCCGCTGTCCTCCCGGTAGATACCGGGACTGACCGCGAGAAATGAGTTGTTCTTCACCGTGCTCCTTCGTGCAGGCCCGCCCTGCGCAGGGCGGAACGGGCCGATCGGTGTGCCGCGTCGGCGGTGGTGGCCGCCTGGCCGAGTCCCCAGAGCGTCCGGCCGCCCGCCTCCAGTGCCACCAGGCAGGTCGCCGGCGCGCCGGTCGCCGCGGGCGTGCCCGTGAAGTGCACCCGGGTGAACGCCACGCCGTGCGCGGCGCCGAGCTGCCCGAGGACCGCGTTCTCGTCGGAGCCGGCGGGCAGCGCCGGCGAGTCGTCGAGGCCGTAGGTCTCCCGCAGCAGCCGCCAGATCTCCGGCGGCTCCAGCTCCCGCCCCAGGGCGTCGGCGGCCGCCTGGACCACTGCCGCGAAGTCCCGCCGCAGCTCGACCGGCAGGTCGACGCCCCAGCCGGCCTTGAGCACATAGTTGATGCCGCCCTTGCCGGACTGGCCGTTGACCCGGATGATCGCCTGGTAGTCGCGGCCCACGTCCTTCGGGTCGATGGGCAGGTACGGAACCTGCCAGGGCAGTTCGCCGACGTCCTTGCCCTCGCGTTCGGCCCGGTCGGCCAGCGCCGCCAGGCCCTTGGCGATGGCGTCCTGGTGCGTGCCGGAGAAGGCGGTGTACACCAGGTCACCGGCGTACGGGTGGCGGGGGTGCACCGGCAGCCGGTTGCAGTCCTCGACGATCTCGCGGACGGTGTCGATGTCGGACAGGTCCAGTTGGGGATCGACGCCGCTGCTGAACATGTTCAGCGCCAGCGTCACCAGGCAGACGTTGCCGGTGCGTTCACCGTTGCCGAACAAGGTTCCCTCGACCCGGTCGGCCCCGGCCAGCAGGGCCAGCTCCGCCGACGCGACGGCGGTGCCCCGGTCGTTGTGCGGGTGCACGGACAGCACGATGGCCTCACGCCGGTCCAGGTTGCGGTGCATCCACTCCACCTGGTCGGCGAAAACGTGCGGCGAGTGGGTCTCCACGGTCGTCGGCAGGTTCAGCACCAGCGGCCGCTCGGCCGTGGCGCCGACGACCTCCGTCACCCGGTTGGCGATCTCCAGCGCGAGTTCCGGTTCGGTCAGGTTGAAGGTCTCCGGCGAGTACTCGAACCTGATGTCGCTCCCGGGTTCGCGCTCCGCCAGCCGCACCAGGTGCCGGGCACCCTCGACGGCCATGCCCACCACCTCACGCGCCGACATGCCGAACACGACCTCGCGCCACAGGCACGCCGTCGCGTGACACAAATGCACCACGGCGCGTTCGGCTCCGCGAATCGCCTCGAAGGTCCGCTCGATGAGATCAGCGCGGGCCGGCGTGAAAACCGACACCGTCACATCGTCCGGAATTCCTTCCTTGACGACCAGTTTCCGTACGAAATCGAAGTCGTGCGCGCTGGCCGCCGGATAGCCGATTTCTATGTCTTTGAAACCGGTGGCCACCAGCAGATCGAACATCCGCTGCTTGCGGCGCGTGTCCATGGGATCGGCCAGCGCCTGGTTGCCGTCGCGCAGATCAACCGAGGCCCAGATCGGACTGCGATCGAGCGTACTGTCCGGCCACCGCCGTGACCAGCCTGAAGTGGGAGCCGCAGCGTCCCGCGCATAACGGTGGAACGGCATGGACGACGGACGTTGCAATGTTTCCCAAGACTCTCGGGAAAAAGTCAATGGTAATCCCCCTTGCACTTCCAGGCTGCGCTCTATCGCGTTTCTCAGCGCCCCGAAGACTACGGAGCGTCAGGACCCGCAGGGAAGTAGACCGTCCTCTATACCTGACCCTGGAATCGGATAATTCGGACACCGAGGCTGCCCGGTGTGCTCACCTGTTGACGCTGCGCGTTTCGGCACTAGAATTCCGCTGTATTGCCCGGAAACAATTCTCCGCCTCATGTGAAATGGCAGGCCATGGCCGAATCCACCAGTCTCGACCACCGCACGTCGGACGGGGGCAGGGCGACCCTGCGGCCCGGCCGCGTTCTGACGCTGGCCTGCCTGGCACACGGCATGATCGTCATCGACACCAGCATCGTCCACGTCGCCATCCCGGCGATCCGGGACAGCCTCCGCGCGAGCCTGCCGACGATGCAGTTCGTCGTCACGTCCTACGTGGTCGTCATCGCCGGCCTGATGCTGGCCGGCGCCGCGGCGGTCAAACGGTACGGCGCGGTGCCGATGTTCCGGCTCGGCGTGGTGCTGTTCGGGGCGACGTCCGCGCTGTGCGGCCTGGCCCCCAACGGCGCCGTGCTCGTCGCCATGCGGGCCGCGCAAGGACTGGGAGCGGTGCTGGTCATGCCCGCCACCCTGGTGATGCTCACCGACACCTACCGCGACCCCGGCCAACGCGCCAAAGCGGTCTCCATATGGTCGATGGTCGCGGGCAGCCCGGTCGCCTTCGGGCCCACCCTCGGCGGCGCCCTCGTGGAGACGGTGGGCTGGCGCAGCATCTTCCTGATCAACGTGCCCGTCGCCCTGACCGTCCTGTGGCTCTCGGCACGGCACATGCCCCGGCACGAACAGCCCGCGCACAGGGAGCCGCAGGACATCCCGGGCCAGTTGCTGTCCGTCGTCTTCCTCGGCGGCCTGGCACTGGCGCTCGCCGAAGGCCAGGACCTGGGCTGGACCCGGCCGCTGCCCGTGGCGGCCGCGGTGACCGCCCTGATCGCTTTCGCCGTCTTCGTCGCCCGGCAGCGCAGTTACGCCTACCCCATGATCCCGGGAGACCTGTTCCGCGCCCCCGGCTTCCGCAGCTATGTGGCGGTCGGCCTGCTGCTCTTCGTCGGCTACAACGGGCTGATGTTCACCCTGAGCGTCTTCCTCCAGCAGGTACGCGGCTACGACCCGGTGACCGTGGGGCTGTGCTTCCTGGCCTCCGCCCTGCCCATCACCTTCATGCCCCTGCTCGCCGGACGCTTCGGCACCAAGCTCGGCCCCCGGACGGTCCTGGGCGCCGGAATCGCCCTGTCCCTGCTCGGCGGGGTGCTGCTGGCCGTCATCGGCAGCCACGCCCCCCTTGGCACGTGCGTCGGACTGGTCTTCATCGGCCTGGGCTTCGGCCTGATGACCGTGCCGCAGATCACCCTGACCATGGCGGCGGCGCCGGCGCACCACTCGGCCATCGCCTCCGGACTGATGTCGGCGGGCCGCTCCACCGGCTCCCTGATCGGCGTCGCCCTGCTCGCCGGCCTCCCGGCCGCGACCGGCATCACCGCCCCGGCGATCGCGCTGGTCGCCGTCTACGTACTGATGGCCTTGGCCGCGGTCCTCGGCGGCCGGGCCCTGCCCGCCGGGACCGGGTGACGGGTGCGGCGGCCGGGCGAAGGCCGCTGACGCCGGCTGACGGGTACGCCGGCCGGTCCGGGCCCGCAGACATCGGCTGACGGGCGCGGCAGTCCGGCCCGGCCCACCGGCGCCGCCTGACGGGCAGAGCGGCCGGCCTGCGGCCACCAGCGCTGTCTGACGGGCCCTCGCCGCCAGTCAGCGCTGCACCGTTTCCCCGTGCCTCAACTTCCCCCTTGCTCGACTTCCCCGCGCCTCAGCCGCCCCGTTCCTTCCTTCCCTCCTTCTCCCGCTCCTCCGCTTTCCCGCTTCTGCGCACTCTTCCCACATCGGAGTACTCATGCCGGAGCCTCAGGCAGACCACGACGTCGCGTCCAGGATCGCGGCGCTGTACGCGAACGACCCCCAGTTCGCCCGGGCCGCCCCCGACCCTGACGTCGCCGACGCCATCAGCCGACACGACAGCCTCACCGGCGCCATCGCGGCCGCCATGCACGGATACGCGGACCGCCCGGCCCTCGCCCGCCGGGCCGGACACCTCGTCCGTGACCCCGCCACCGGCCGCCGCACCCGCGAACTCCTGCCCGCCTTCGAGACGGTGTCCTACGCCGAACTGTGGCAGCGGGTCGGCCACATCGCGACGGCCTGGACCGACGGCACCGGCGGCACCAGCGCCTCGGGCACCAGCGGTACCGGTCCCTCCGCCCGCCCCGGCACCCTGCGCCCCGGAGACTTCGTCGCCACCCTGGGCTTCACCGGCATGGACTACACCACCATCGACCTGGCCTGCATGCACCTGGGAGCGGTGTCGGTGCCGCTGCCCACCGGCGCGTCCGCCGTACGGCTGGCACCGGTCCTCGACGAGACACTGCCGCGCGTCCTCGCCGCCGACATCGGCTCGATCGAGGCCGCCGTGGGCGCCGTCCTGGCCTGCGACTCCATCGAGCGGCTGGTGGTCTTCGACTGCGACGTACGCGAGGACGGCCACCGGGAGGCTTTCGAGGCGGCCGGTGCCGCGCTGACCGGCCGGGCCGAAGTGGCCCTGCTCCAGGACGACGTGGACCGGGGCGCCGAGCTGCCGCCCGCGCGGCCGTACGAGGACGACGACCCGGACCGGCTGGTCAGCCTGATCTACACCTCCGGCAGCACCGGCACGCCCAAGGGCGCGATCTACACCGCCGCCATGCTCACGAGGATGTGGCACAACGCGCGCGGCGGTCTCAACGCCGGTGGCGCCGCCGGCACTCCGGTGTTCGTGGTGCACTACATGCCGATGAGCCACGTCAACGGCCGCGCCTGGCTGATCAACGGCCTCTCCTGCGGCGGCACCGGCTACTTCACCGCCCGCAGCGACATGTCGACCCTGTTCGACGACATCCGCCTGGCACGGCCCACGGCGCTGAGCCTCGTACCGAGGATCTGCGACATGGTCCACCAGCGCCATCTGCTCGAAGCCGACCGCATCGGCCGGACCGGCGTCCCGCGCCCCGAGGCGGAGGCAGCCGCGTCCGCCCAGGTCCGCGACGGCATGCTCGGCGGCCGGATCGTCACCGCACTGTGCGGCAGCGCCCCGCTGTCCGAGGCGATGCGCACCTTCACCGCCGCCCTCCTCGGCACCCCGATCGTCGACTGCTACGGGTCGACGGAGACGACCCGGGCCATCGTCGTCGACCAGCACGTCCGCCGCCCGCCGGTGACCGACTACCGGCTGGCCGACGTACCCGAACTGGGGTACTTCACCACCGACAAGCCGCACCCCCGCGGCGAGCTGCGGGTCAAGTCGATCGGGCTCTTCCCCGGGTACTACAGACAGCCCGAGGTCACCGCCCGCGCCTTCGACGAGGACGGCTACTACCGCACCGGTGACGTCTTCGCCGAGACCGCCCCCGGCCGCCTGGTCTACGTCGACCGCATCAACAACGTCGTCAAGCTCTCCCAGGGCGAGTTCGTCACCGTCGCCGCGCTGGAGGCGTTGTACGCGACCAGCCCGGACATCGCGCAGATCTATGTGTACGGCAGCAGCGAGCAGGCGTTCCTGCTGGCCGTGGTGGTCCCCGACGCCGAGCGCCTGCACCAGGCCGACGAGGCCACCGTACGCGGCCGCGTCCTGGACTCGATGCGCGAACTCGCACACGGCGCGGGCCTGCACGCCTGGGAGATCCCGCACGACGTCATCGTCGAACGGGAGCCGTTCACCGTCGCCAACGGCCTGCTGTCGGGAGCCGGCAAACACCTGCGCCCCGCCCTCAAGGAACACTACGGGCCCCGGCTGGAACAGCTCTACACGGACATCGCGACCGGACGGGCCGGCCAGGTCGCGGCACTCAGAGCGGCCGGCTCACAGGTCACGCCCCTCCAGGCGGTGCTCACCGCGGCCCAGATCACCCTCGGTTGCCCCTCCTCGCTGATCCGGGCCGAGACCGCCTTCACCGACCTGGGAGGTGACTCCCTGTCGGCCCACACCTTCTCGACCGTCCTGGAACAGATGACCGACGTGGAGGTGCCCATCCAGGTCGTCCTCCAGCCCTCCTCGACGCTGGCGCGCATCGCCGACCACCTCGGTCCGGCGCACATCGCCCAGGAATCGCGCCCCACCTTCGCCTCCGTGCACGGCCGCGACGCCCGCGAGGTCGCGGCCCGCGACCTGGCACTCGACCACTTCATGGACCGGCGGCTCCTGACCCGGGCGGCACCGCAGGCAGCGCCCGGCAGCACCACTGCCACCGCCCCCGCCCACAACGTCCTGCTCACCGGAGCGACCGGCTACCTGGGACGCTTCCTGGCCGTCGAATGGCTGCGGCGCGTCGCCGCGACGGGCGGGCGGCTGACCTGCCTCGTCCGGGCCGCCGACGACGACGCCGCACATCAGCGCGTACTGGAGTGCCTGCGCGCCGCGGCGGCCGACCAGCCCGACTGGTTCGACGACGTCGCCCCACGGCACCTGACGGTCCTGGCCGCTGACGTGTCGGCGCCGCGACTGGGCCTGAGGGAGCCGGTCTGGCAGACACTGGCTGACGAGACCGACCAGATCGTGCACGCCGCCGCACTGGTCAACCATGTCCTGCCGTACCACCGGCTGTTCACCCCCAACGTCACCGCCACGGCGCAGCTCATCGAGCTGGCGCTCACCCGCCGTGTCAAACGGTTCGCCTACGTCTCGACGGTGGCCGCGGCGATGCTGCCCGACGGCTCGTTCCTCGACGAGACCGCCGATGTCCGTACGGTGTGCCCCGTCCGGCCACTGGACGACTCCGACGCGAACGGGTACGCCACGAGCAAGTGGGCCGGCGAAGTCCTGCTGCGCCAGGCACACGAGGCGACGGGCCTGCCGGTCACCGTCCTGCGGCCGGACATGATCCTGGCCCACAGCCGTCTGCCCGGCCAGCTGAACCTGACCGACCGCTTCACCCGGCTGCTGCTCAGCGTCCTCACCACCGGCATGGCGCCGTACTCCTTCTACCGGCTCGACCCGGACGGCCGCCGCGGACGGGCGCACTACAGCGGCCTGCCGGTGGACTTCACCGCCGCGGCGATCACCTCCCTCGCCGCCGACAACGCGCACGACCACCTCACCTACAACACGGTCAACACCCACGACGACGGCGTCTCCCTGGACGAGTTCGTGGACTGGCTGATCGCCGCGGGGCACCCGATCACCCGGTTCGACGACCACCGCCAGTGGCACCTGCGCACCGAGGCGGCCCTGCGCGGCCTGCCCGACCACCAACGGCGCCTGTCCCTCCTCCCGTTGATGCAGGCGTACGCCCGGCCGGGGGAGCCGCGGCCGGGCTCGGCGGTACCGGCCGAGCGGTTCACCGCGGCGGTCGGCAGGCTGGGCGTGGGCCGGGGAACCGTACCGTCGCTCTCACCCGAATTCCTCACCAAGTGCGTCGCCGACCTGAAGCTGCACGACCTTCTCTGAACCCGCGGAACCTGCCACAGACGGCCCCGTCCACAGCCAACTGCGGACGGGGCCGAACAGTGCCGAGGGCAGCGTCGAGGCAGCCGGCTCTCAGCTCCGCGCGGGCGCGATCTCCTCGATGACATGCCGCCCGGTGGCGAAGAACCCGGACTCACGCGGGTAATGCACCACGACCTCGGTGAAGCCCAGCTCCGCGCACCGGCCCGCGACCTCTTCGAAAGCCTGCGCCGACTCCATCGTCGGAAGCAGCGAGAACCCGGTCAGCAGCGTCCGCCCCAGGGTCTTGGGGTCACGCCCCTCACGCGCGCACGCCGCATCGAGCTGCTCCATCCGACGGGCGAGCACCGACCACGTCCAGGCCGCGGTCCGCTCCTGCCGCGGCACGTCCCCCTGGTCGGTGACGACCCACGACGCGCCGTGGCGCGCAACGGTCCGCATCCCCAGCGGACCGTTCGCCGCCAGCGCGAAAGGCACCCGGGGCCGCTGTACGCACCCCGGCTCCAGCCGCGCGTCGACCGCCTCGTAGTAGCGGCCGAGATAGGTGGTGTGCTTGCGCCCGTCGGGAGCCCCCGTCAGCAGCCGGTCCAGCAACTCCACCGACTCGCGGTATCGGCCCCCGCGCTCCTGCACCGACCAGCCCTTGCCCCGCTCGCCCTGGCCGAGCACAGAGGCATCGGCATCGGGCGAACCCGCACCGAAACCGAGCACGAACCGGCCCTCACTGATGGCGTCCAGCGTGATGACGTCGTGCGCGAGCGGCACCGGGTGCCGGTAGTTCGGCGACGTCACCAACGTGCCGAGCCTGATCCGCGAAGTGACTCCGGCCGCGGCCGCCAACGTGGGCATCGCGCCGTACCAGGCACTGTCCGGCAACCCCGCCCAGGTGATGTGGTCGTAACTGTAGGCGGCGTGAAAGCCCAGCTCCTCGGCGCGCCTCCAGGTCGCGGCCGCCTCCCGGAACGGACGGTCGGGCAGGATACAGACGCTGATGCGCACAACTGACTCCAGATTCATCGGTGCCGCTCCGCCCCGGCATCCACCGGCCGACGAAGCCCTCCAGCCCGAACCGCACCGGCCGGCCACAGCGACGCCACCCACCACGCGCCCCCCGCTCGCCCACCACTGCCCCAGGCCCGGACCCGACAGTACTGATCACCCACCCCGGCGCGCAGTCAGGAGACCTCTAGACCCCACCCTCGAATACGGCCAATGCGACACACGAGAGCCCGGGCGCCCGGGGCGGGCGAACTGTGGGAAGGCCTGGACGAAACCCTCTGGGAATCCCTCAAACGCACGCAGGAACACGATCCGTTGCGCGACGCGCGACGTCTGCGCTGCCCGCACCGGGCCGTCTTCGGCGCGGCAGACCCGGTTGTGCCCTGACCGCCGTATCCAGCAGGCAAGCAGCCACAGGCATCGGCTGAGCCGACCCCGAAGTGAGGCCGACGGCAGGACAGGCGGTCCGACGAAGACGGGGACGCGGAGTAGTCGCCCGCGTATGCCCCTAGGAGTTGTCTTCAAATGTCAGGCCCACATCAGGAGCGATGCGAGGGTGACGGCTGCCTGGTAGGATTCGGCGGTCTTGTCGTAGCGGGTG
>NZ_JBEZAN010000024.1:0-96005 GCF_040646595.1 Streptomyces sp. NPDC045470 | reverse complement strand
GGGGGGACCCTGTGGGAGAGTAGGACGCCGCCGAACAATTTTTCAGCTCCGGTCCCTGAACCTCTGGTTCAGGGACCGGAGCTTTTTTGCGTTCCGGGACAGTGCCAGCCGGCTTTCTTCAGCCGGTCTTCTTCCAGAACACCGCGGTGGTGAGGGAGAAGAGCAGCAGGTTGGCGACGCTCAGGGCAGCTCCTTGGAGGGCCGTACCCACGGCACCGGGCCAGAGCTTGGTGACGAGAGTGCCGATCAGCGTGCAGACCAGCGGGTTCGCGATGCACATCCAACGGGGCAGAGCGGTGCCGCCGCGGAGGACGAGGACGGCCATCCAGACGGAGCCGACACCCCAGAGGACCAGGAGTACCGCGTACGGGATGAAGAGCACTGTGGCGAGGTCGCCCGGAAGAGTGACCAGCGCCGCGGCGTCGGCGCCGGACTCGTGCACCGCCTTCGCGGCCTGGCCCCAGTAGAAGAACGATCCGTGGGCGAAGGGGGCGAGCGCGTAGCCGGCCGTCAGGAGGAGGAAGGGCGGCAGGGCGAGGCGGCGGGGTTGCGGGAGAAGGGCGTGGCGGAAGTGGCGGCAGGCGTAGAGATAGAGCGGCCCGGTCAGGACGCCGAGCAGGGCGCCCCAGGCCAGGCGGGTGGTGGAGGCCGGGAGCATCGCGGCCAGTGAGTCGCGGGCCATGCCGTCGTACGCGTCGAGGATCGGGAACTGGTGCGGCGACACCATGGGCTTGCCGAGCAGCAGGATGTCGCCGACGAGCCAGGCCACGGAGGTCAGGATTCCGGCGATGCCGGCCAGGCGGAGGGCGGTGAGGGTTTGGGGGCGGTGTTGAGGTCGGGGGTGGGAGGTGGGGTGTCCGGGTGGTGTCGGGTGGGGCTCCGCGGACGCGGTGGGTTTGAGGGGCGTTGGGTCGGAGGGGGAGGGGGACATGGCTCGGGGCAAGGCGGTGCCTCCATGAGGAGAATGTTAGTTAGGTGAGGCTAGCCTAACTAGTAAGTGCGGGGTGGGGAGGGAGAATTACGTGTGGCCAGAGGGACGGGCTGCTGGGATGCTGGGCCGATGGGGTATCTGATCAGGCCGGTCAAGGCGGACGAGTGGAAGCGGCTCAGGGAACTCCGGCTGGCGGCACTCTCCGATCCGATGGCGCGCATCGCCTTCAACGAGGGGTTCGAGAAGGTCGCGGCGTACCCGGACGAGGTGTGGCAGCGGCGGGCGGCGCGGAGTGACGAGGACCGGGACCCGCTGACGTTCATCGGCGAGGCACCGGACGGCAGTTGGGGCGGGATGGTCGTCGTGCTCGTCGAGAAGGAGGGCGCGGACGAGCGGGGCGGCGAGGCGCCGTGGGCGCACATCGTGGGGGTCTACGTACGCCCGGAGCACCGCGGCACGGGGCTGGTGCGCGACCTGTTCGCCGCTGCCGTGGAGTGGGCGTGGAGCCGGTCCGGACCGGCGGTGGAGCGCGTACGGCTCTGGGTGCACGAGGAGAACGACCGCGCGGCGGCCCTCTACCGGTCGCTGGGCTTCGTGGAGACCGGCCGGACGATGGCCGATCCCAAGGACGAGGCCGCTGTCGAGCGGGAGATGGCGCTGGAGCGCGCGTAGCGGGCCGCCGGTCAGTCCGGGAGCGGGGTGCGGGGCCAGCGGGCGCGGGCCTGTTCCCGGGAGCGCATCGTGGCCAGCGTCAACAGGCCCTGTGCACGGCCGGTTTCGAGGAGGCCGGGCAGAGCGGGGAACGGCGCCAGCGCCGCGATGTCGTCCAGGACGAGGGTGAGTGGTGGGTCGAGCCGACCGGCGGATGACCGTTCGGCCATGCGGCGGCCGCGCTCGACCACGTTGGAGAGGAGTGCGACGAACAGTGGCATCGCACCCGGAGTGGTTCGCGGATCCTCGATGGATTCCCCTACCACGTAGAGCGTTCCCCCTTCGTCGATGAAAGATTCGAGAAGGAGGGCATCGGTTCGCGCCGGATTGCAGGCGTCCCGGATGTGGATCGAGGCCAGGGACGCCAGGGTGCGGGAGACCAGCTCCTGAGCCATCTCGCGCCGTTCCGTGTGCGCGGTCAGTACGGACTCCAGCTCGCCCGCCTGGCCCGCCGACGCCTTCTGGTTCGTGCGCAGGATGCGTACGGGCTCGTGCGCGGCGCCCTTGGTGTGGGCCCAGCGGTGCAGTTGGCGGAAGGGCCGCCCGTCCACGGCGGCGGCGTGCAGCCAGCAGCGGAGCAGGGTCGTCGCGGCGTCGGCCACCGTGGAGTCGAGGGTGCTGGAAGGGCGTACGGGGGCCAGGAGCGCGGTCGCGCGGGCCGTGGCGGTGGCGATGTCCTCGCAGCCGGACGTCGGGGACCAGCGCATCCGGGCCGGGGTGTCCAGGAGGTGCTGCGGGTCGTAGGTCAGCAGCGGGCCCAGTTTGGCGCGGCCGTCCTTGGTGTCGGCCCAGAGGGCGGGGTCGGTGGTGGCCACGACGAGGGGGCCTTCGGCGGCGGCGACGGCGGCCGCGGCGAGCGTGCCGGCCTGGCGGCGGTCGGTGCCGTAGTGGACGGCCGGGGTGGGAGCGGCAGGAGTCTCTGGTGAGGCCGGTGTGGGGGTCGGGGCGGCCGTCACGGGTGCCCCCGAGGCCGCTGCGGCAGGAGTGAGCCATGAGGCCGCTGGCGCTGCGGGGCCCGAGGCCGGTGGTGTCCCACGTCCCGAGGGCGTTGGAACTGTGGCTTCCGAGATCGGTGGCACAGCAAGCTGCGAGGCCGGCAGTGGCGTGGCGGGAGAGGCGTAGGGCGGTGGTGCGGTGGGCGTAGGGGCCGGGGGAGGGGCGGCAGCCGCGGATCGGCCGTCCGCAGACGCCGGTTGGCTCTGCCCGTCGGCCCCGCCCGTGCCAGCGGCCGCACCCGTCTCAGCAGCCCCGTCCCACCCGAAGGCCCCAGTGGTCCCGTCCCACCCGCTCCCCTTGCCCACAGCGTGCCGATGGGCCCGTACGGCCCGGTAGCGGGCGATCGTCCCCAGGACGAAGACCGTCAGGACGACCAGGACCAGCAGTTCGCTGATGAGGATGCCCCAGAACAGCCCGTACCCGGAGAGCTGTACGGCCGGGGTGTCGGGCCAGGCGGCGGCGAGGTCGTGCGGGGCGCCTATGAGGCTGCGCAGGGCCAGGGGCGTACGGGTGAAGGTCACCCCGTCCGGCCAGGCGCCGTGCGTGAAGAGTCCGGCCAGGCCGGTCGCCGTCCAGGTCAGGAGGGTGAGGCCGAGGAGGAAGGCGAGGACGCCGATCAGGAGGGAGTCGGGGATGCCGCGCCCCCGCCCGGCACCCGGGCCGCCAGGGCCCCCTGCGCCTCCCGAGCCGCCCTGCGGGCCCGTACCACCGCGCCCGTCCCCGCCCCCGTGCCCGTATGCCCGCCTCACGCCACCGTCTCGCTCGACTCGTCCCGGAACTGCCGCCGCAGCGCCAGCGCTTCGGCCCGCTGTTCGGCCTCCGCGTCCGCCGCCCGCCCGATCGCGAGCGCTTCCTCCGTCATCGTCGCGGAGCTCTCGGTCATCGCCCGGTCGGTGTAGACCAGCGGCCGTTCCGCCTCGGTGATCAGGTGTTTGACGACCTGGACGTTGCCGTTGACGTCCCACACCGCGATGCCGGGGGTGAGCGTCGGGATGATCTCGACGGCCCAGCGCGGCAGGCCCAGGACGGCGCCGGTGGCCCGGGCCTCGTCGGTCTTCTGGGCGTAGATCGTGCGGGTGGAGGCCATCTTCAGGATCGCCGCGGCTTCCTTGGCGGCGGCGCCGTCGACCACGTCGCTGAGGTGGTGGACGACGGCGACGAAGGACAGGCCGAGGCGGCGGCCGAACTTCAGCAGCCGTTGGAACAGTTGGGCGACGAACGGCGAGTTGATGATGTGCCAGGCCTCCTCGACGAGGAAGATCCGTTTCTTCCGGTCGGGGCGGATCCAGGTGTGCTCCAGCCAGACGCCGACGATCGCCATCAGGATGGGCATCGCGATCGAGTTGCGGTCGATGTGCGAGAGGTCGAAGACGATCAGCGGTGCGTCGAGGTCGATGCCAGCGGTGGTCGGGCCGTCGAACATGCCGCGCAGGTCGCCGTCGACCAGCCGGTCGAGGACCAGCGCGACGTCCAGGCCCCAGGCGCGTACGTCGTCTATGTCGACGTTCATGGCCTCCGCCGACTCCTCCTCCGGGTGGCGGAGCTGTTCGACGATGTCGGTCAGTACGGGCTGCCGGTTGGTGATCGTCTCGTTGACGTACGCGTGCGCCACCTTGAGCGCGAAGCCGGAGCGCTCGTCCAGGCCGCGGCCCATGGCGACCTCGATGATCGTACGGAGCAGGGCGAGCTGGCCGGTGGTGGTGATCGACGGGTCGAGGGGGTTGAGGCGGATACCGCCGTTCAGGGCGGCGGTGGGGTCCAGGCGGATGGGGGTGATGCCGAGCTGCTCGGCGATCAGGTTCCACTCGCCGACGCCGTCCTCGCCCTGGGCGTCCAGGACGACGACCTGCCGGTCGCGGAAGCGGAGCTGGCGCAGGACGTACGTCTTCTCCAGCGCCGACTTGCCGTTGCCGGACTCGCCGAGGACCAGCCAGTGCGGGGCCGGCAACTGCTGTCCGTAGAGCTGGAAGGGGTCGTAGATGTAGCCCTTGCCGCTGTAGACCTCGCGGCCGATGATCACGCCGGAGTCGCCCAGGCCCGGCGCGGCGGTCGGCAGGTAGACGGCCTGGGCCTGGCCGGTGGAGGTCCGTACGGGAAGCCGCGTCGTCTCCACCTTCCCGAACAGGAAGCTGGTGAACGCCTCGGTGAGCGCTGCGAGCGGATCGAGCATGGCCATGACGTACGCGCCTCCCAGCGGCTTAGCGGCGGATCCCGGTCGCGAACGGCAGCGTGTTCACAAAGGCGCGGTGGTGTTCCCGGTCGCACCACTCCAGTTTGAGGTAACTCTTGCCCGCCGAGGCGCGGATGGTGCGCTTGTCGCGGGCCAGTGCCTCCGGGGAGCGGGAGGAGACGGTGATGTAGCCGACGAGGTTGACGCCCGCGGCGCCCGAGGCCAGGTCCTCGCCGCGCTGGTCGACGCGGCCGTGGTGGGCCACGTCGCGCGGGTCGACCACCCGGTTCATCTTGGCGGCCCGGCTGGCCTCCGCGTCGTCGTTGGTCTTCTCCGTCAGCATCCGCTCGATCGCGATCTCGGTGGGCTCCAGGTCCATGCAGACCGCCACCGTACGGATGACGTCGGGAGTGTGCACCAGCAACGGCGCCAGGAAGTTGACGCCGACCGGGGTCAGCGGCCACTCCTTGACCCAGGCCGTGGCGTGGCACCACGGCGCGCGGGTGGCCGACTCACGGGTCTTGGCCTGGAGGTACGTCGGTTCCATCGCGTCCAGCTCGGCCGGCCAGGCGTTGCGCTGGCTCATCGCCTGGATGTGGTCGATGGGGTGGTCCGGGTCGTACATGGAGTGCACCAGGGACGACAGCCGGCTCTGCCCGAGCGGCTGGCGCACGCGGATGTCGGCCTCGGCCAGCCGCGCGCAGATGTCGGTCAGTTCGCGTGCCATGACGACGGCCAGGCCCGCGTCCCGGTCCAGCTTCTTGCGGATCAGTCCGCCGTTGTGCAGGTGCGCGGCGCGCGCCATGGTGTGGGCCTCGGCGGCCAGTTCGCGGGTGTAGTGCATGCAGGCGACCAGGTAGGCGCGGTGCTGCTCGGAGGAGGTGGAGACCATGGACTGGAGCTGGTCGTACGACTCCTGGAGCCAGGCGGGGGAGTCGGCGTTGCCGCGCTGGGCGACGTCCTTGGCGTGCGCGTCGGGGTCGGCGGGGAGCGTACGGGCCAGCATCTGGAGGCGGGTGACGAAGCCGTCCCCGTTGGCGACGTGCTTGAGCAGTGTGCCGAACCGCTCCACGAGGGCCTCCTGGTCCTCGCTGTCGCGCAGGCCGACGCCCGGTCCCTCGATCTCGATGGCGGCGGTGACCGTACGGCGGTCGGCGTGCAGCAGGACGGCGATCTCGTCCGGGCCGAACGGGGCGGTCAGCCAGTTGATGCGGCCGATGCCGGGCGGCGGGCCGATCTCCACCTCCCGGCCGTCCAGCCGGACCCCGGCCTCGGCGACGCCGGAGCGGTACGTCGTGCCCCGGCGGACCGTACGCCGGTAGCTGCGGTTGATCTCGAACCACTTGTAGAACGTACGGCCGCGGTACGGGAAGTAGACCGCGGCGATCGCCAGCAGCGGGAAGCCGGTCAGGGTGGCGATCCGCAGCGACAGCACCGGCACCAGCAGGCCGCACACCATGCCGAGGAACGCGCCCGCGATGATCAGCGCGATCTCGCCGGTCTCGCGGTTCTTGCCGACGATCGCGTTCGGGCGGGCGCGGCCGATCAGGTACGTGCGGCGGGGCGCGATCGGGTGGGACTGGGTCGTCAACGCCCGTCACCTCCTGAGGTCTTGCCGGAGCGGGCGGTGCCGGTGGAGCCGGAGCTGGAACCGGGGGACGGACGCGAACGGGGGGCGGGCGAGGCGGGGGCCGGGACGCGGCCGCCGGAGCCGCCGCGGCTGCCGTGGGCGGCCACACCGCCGGAGACCGCGTCGGCGGGCCGGGCCTGGCCGCCGCCCTGCTCCTGGCCGCCCCCGCCGGACCTGCGGGAACTGTGCGTCTTGATGCCCTGGGACACCAGCGCGGCGGGCGAGGAGATCACGGCTGCGGCCTGTGAGCCCTCGGTGGCCTGCTTCTTGTTCGTACGGGCCGAGACCATCTCGTCGCCGAAACCGGGCACGAAACGGTAGATCACGGCGCTGGCGAAGATGGCCAGCAGGATGATCGCGAGGCCGGAGACGACGGCCGAGATGGCGTTCGGGCCGTCGCCGGTGGTGAGCGCGCCGGCGATGCCCAGGACGATCACGATGACCGGTTTCACCATGATCACCGCGATCATGATGCCCGCCCAGCGGCGGACGTGCCCCCACATGTTCTTGTCGACCAGGCCCGCGTAGACGACCGTGCCGAGCAGCGCGCCCACGTACAGCAGGGCCGCCCGGATCACCAGCTCCAGCCAGAGCACACCGGCTGCCAGCACCGAGACCAGCGAGACCACGATCAGCATGATCGGGCCGCCACCGATGTCCGTGTCCTTCTTCAGGGCCGCCGCGAACGCACCGAAGAAGGTGTCGGTCTGCGCGCCCGTCCCCTTCGCGATGATCTCGGTGATGCCGTCCGTCGCGGAGACGACGGTGTACAGGATCAGCGGCGTGAACGCGGAGGCGAGCACGGTCAGCCACAGGAACCCGATCGCCTCACTGATCGCCTCCGTCAGCCGCACGCCGCGCACGGCGCGCTTGGCGACGGCGAGCAGCCACAGCACGAGCGTCAGCACGGTGGAGGCGGCGAAGACGACGGCGTACTGCTTCAGGAAGGCCGCGTTGGTGAAGTCGACCTGCGAGGTCGCCTTCACGGCGTCGGACAGCTTGTTGACGATCCAGGCGGCGGCGTCGGCACAGCCCTTGGCGAGGGAGGTGAGGGGGTCGAGGGGGTTGTTGTCGGTCAGGCCGCCGGGGGATTTGGGGGTGGTGTCAGCTTTATCGCCCTCTTGGCAATATTCCCTGGCGAGGCCGCGAATGAGGTCGCATGCCTCGTTGCTCGGAGAGGGGCTCGCCGAAGGGCTGCCCGTGCCCGTGGGTGTGGGGGTGGGGGTGGGGCTCGGCTCCGCGAAGGCGCGTGACGCCAGGAGGAGGACAGCCGTCTGTACGCCCGTCACCAGTGCGGCGAGGGAGAGAACGCGACGACGATGGTTAGCGGGCATACGTGAACCCTCCGAAACCTTGCACAGCCTTGGACATCTCCTCGGCCGACGACGCGGTCTGGTCCCGGCCGACCGGAGCCGGACCGTCCTTCTGCGTGAAGTCGGTGATCTTCCAGTCCCCGTCGATCCACCGCAGGTCGAAGGTGTTCGTGTACCACCCCTCCGCGACCGGGTTCTTGGAATCGGCTCCGGCGATGCCGAAGAGGGCCGAGTACCAGACCGAGACCTTGGCCGCGGCACCCGAGAACTTCTCGACCTTGGTGCCGACCGGGTTGGCCCGGGAGACGAACGTCGAGCCGTCGGGGGCCCGGCCGTCGGGCTTGAGCCCGATCCGGCCGAGGAACTTGGGGTTGCCGTACGCCTTGTCGAGGGCGTTCTCGCGGGCTGCCGCCACGTCCGGCGCGTACACCGTGGTGACTATCGTCCGCCGTCGGTCCTTCTCGTACATGCCGTCACTGTTGAGCGCCACCGCGTAATTCGCCGCCGCCGACTGTGCCCCCTGCTCCGTCTTCGCGAAGCCCGACGCGATGCCGCCGTTCTTGCCCTCGACCGGCTTGGTGCCGGTCGGCGCGGTGGAGCGGGCGTCGGCTTCCTTAGCGTTGTCGTCGCCCGCCCCCGGCCCGTCCCCGCCCCGGTTCGCGAAGGCGATGGCGGCGATCAGGAGGACCACCACGCCGACGATCGTGATCAGGTTCCGGCTGGAGGAGCCCGTACGGGTGCGGCGGCCGCCCCCGTACGGGTCGCCGCCGCCGTCGGGGAGTCTGGTGCGGGTCTGGCCGCCCGTGTCCGGGCCGCCCGGCTCGCCACCGCCGTATCCACCGCCATCGCTGAGACTCATCGTGCCTGTGCCCCCTCAACCGACCTGGCCGTCCCTGCTGTCCTTTTGCCGCCCGTATATGACCGTAGCCGCGCGGGCAGCGGCTCGGGCGCAGTGGTACGAGTAGATCTCACCGTGACGGGACCTCAGATGTCGGGCGGAAGAGGCGAATGGGGGACTCTGCGGCACTTGCGGTCACCCCGTGGGCCGCGGCTGCCGCTCGGTCCCCGCCAAGCCCTTGTGTCCCCGCCCGGTACGCGGCCCAATCGGACCGTTGCTCGCCGGAGTGGCGCAAAGCGGAACGGTTCGGGGCGGAATGAGCGGGCATCGGCGGGTGCTCTCGGCGGTGGGGTGTGGCCGGTGGTGGGGGAGGTGAGGAGGGGCTGTGGTGCGGGCGGCCGGCGGGGCGTACGGGAGGAGGCGGTCCGTGGTGCGCTGCGCCGGGGGCGTGCGAGGCGTGGACGAGGGGATTCGGGGTGATGGGAGGGGGCGGTGGGGCGCAGTGGTGCTACAGGGGCGGCTGCGGCCCGCAAGGCCTGTCCGTTCGCCGGCCGGGCCGTCGGCCCGTCGTCCGTACGGGGCGGCCGGGCCCTCCCGGGGTGCCGGCGCGGCCGTCGCCGACCGCCCCGGCTACACGGCCATCCCGTACACGATCGTGAAGAGCGTGCCGAGCGACCCGATGATGAAGACACCGGTCAGGCCGGCCACGATGAGGCCCTTGCCCTGTTCGGCGCTGAACGTGTCGCGCAGCGCGGTGGCGCCGATGCGCTGTTTCGCCGCGCCCCAGATCGCGATGCCGAGACAGAGCAGAATCGCTACTGCCATGACCACTTCGATCATGACGCGTGCCTCGTTGCCCAGTGTCCCGAACGGGCCCCAGTCCGGGGCGATTCCGCCAATGATGGTGGTGATGTCGCCCTTTTCGGCCGCCAAGTGCATGAATGAACTCACCGCCCCTTATGGGTTGTTGCGTACCCGCGCCACACGGTACGGGCCAGCATCTATCTTCGCTGACAAAACCGCCACCAGATGTCGACTTGGCGGCTTTCTTTGACGGATCCCGTGGGGATTGCGTGCGTACGGGGACGTGCGTCGCCCGGGGACCCGTCGGTGTCACCGTGTGTATCACGGCCGATCACACCGGGCAATGTTCGAATGGTGCGCCGTGACGGGCGCTGCTCAGAGCCCCACGAAGTGGTCGAACTCGCCGGCCTTCACCCCCAGGACGAAGGCGTCCCACTTGACGCGCGTGGTGACCACGACGTTGTCAGGCTCGGTGTTCGTCCGCAGGTAGACGTTGCCGTCGGCCCCGAAGGCGACCTCGATGTACTCGGGCGCGCTCTCGTCGTCCGTGGCTTTCTGCCAGGTGAGGTTCTCGGGGGGAGTGGGGGTGGTCGGCATCAGTTCCTCCGTCGGGTCCGCGGTGGGCGGTGACCTCGTGCACTCACTCGTACGCGGAGGACTTTACGGCCCGTCAGGGGCGGCTCGGGGACGGGTGGGTGTCGCTCCGGGGGGCCGCTCCCCGTCCTGGCGTCCCGGAGGAACGCGGCCCAGGCGCGGGCGCCCACACGGGCGGCCACCCCTGGCCGGTCGCACTCCGGGCAGAGGATCGGTCCGTTCGTGTTCGCGGCCACCTCCACGCACCGGCCGGATGACGTGCTGGCGGGCGATACGGAAGTCGACGTAGAGGTCGACGGCCTCGTTCCGGTCGGTCCCCTCCGCCATGTCGCTCAACGCGCGGGCGTAATCGGCGGCCTGCAACATGCCCGGCACGACGGAGGGCGCGTGCATACGGATGGCGGTGGAGCGCAGGAGGTGGTGGAGGCCGTTGCACGGGACGTGGACGCGGTCGCTCTCGATGTGGCTGACGCGCTGGCGGGCGGCGTCGGTCAGGGCGGCGGCCCGGTCGCCGGAGAGGCCCGGGGCATGCGCCGACGGCCGGGGTGTGGGCCGGCACGGGCCGGGTGGCGGGGAGCCGGTCCGGTTCGGGCTGGGGGAGTGAGGGGGCGGGAGCGGGGCGGGGCCGCGCGCCCCGGGCGGTTCACGGGGGCGTGGGTGTGGGCCCGTACAGCCGTCGTGTGGTGAGGTACATGACGAAAACGGCGGTGAAACGCGCCCGTATGGGGGAGGGTTGAGGGGTGCGCAAATACTGGGTGGCCGGTGGGGTCGGGGTCGGGCTGGTGCTCTGCTTCCTCGCGCTGCTCGTGGTGGGCACGTACACCGCCGCCGCGGGCCTGGCGGGCGGCGCGGGCCGGGCGGTGGGGCTGGCGAAGGGCGCGGTGCCGGCGTCGTACCAGCCGCTGGTGCAGAAGTGGGGCAATCTGTGTCCCGCCATCAATCCGGCGTTGCTGGCCGCGCAGCTGTACCAGGAGAGCGGCTGGAACCCGAAGGCGCAGAGCCCGGCGGCGGCGCAGGGGATCGCCCAGTTCATTCCCGGTACGTGGGCTTCGCACGGCATCGACGGCAACGGGGACGGCCGGCGGGACGTGTGGGACCCGGCGGACGCGATCCCGTCGGCGGCGTCGTACGACTGCGAGCTGGCGAAGTACGTGAAGGACGTGCCCGGCGACCCGGCGCACAACATGCTCGCGGCGTACAACGCGGGCGCGTACCGGGTCATCAAGGCGGGCGGGGTGCCGGCGATCCGCGAGACGCAGAACTACGTGAGGATCATCACGACCCTCGCCAAGAGCTTCGAGGCGCCGGTGGGGCGGGTCCCGGCGTCCCGGCAGGCGGCCGCCGCGATCACCTTCGCGCAGGAGCAACTGGGCAAGCCCTACCTGTGGGGCGGGAACGGCACGCCGGACCAGGACGGGCGGTTCGACTGCTCGGGGCTGACGAAGGCGGCGTACCACTCGGTGGACATCGAGCTGCCGCGGGTGGCGAACGACCAGTGGAACGCCGGGCCGCACCCGAAGCGGGACGAGCTGCTCCCCGGGGACCTGGTGTTCTTCGCGCACAACCTGAACGATCCGCGGTCCATCCACCACGTGGGGATCTACGTGGGCGGCGGCTACATGATCAACGCTCCGTACACGGGAGCGGTGATCCGCTTCGACAAGATCGACACGCCGGACTACATCGGTGCGACCCGCGTCACCGAAGATGGCGCGAAAGCGCTGCCCCGGTCGAACGTTGCGTGAACATGGGGCCCTGAACTGCGGACATCAGTCTCTCTTCGATAACGTCCTGGTGATCATCCGGTGGAAGCTGGAACGGCTCGGCTGTCCATCGCGTTTCCTGGGCATGGAGACATGGCGAGGCCGTGGAAATCCGGCCACGCCCGACGACCACGGGGGTTGGCAGCACTCACACGGCGCTCGCGCGCGCGAAAGGTAAGGGGCCGCGGCAGATGGCTGGACTCGCAATGGACGGGTCGAACCCCGATGTGAACGTGCTCGACGGCATCAACGGCCTCGCGAAGGACGCACCGGAGTGGCTCAACCGCGCCACGAAGTTCGTGGGTGAGTACGGCCTCATCGCCGCGCTCGCCGTGCTGTGTCTGATCGCCTGGTGGGGTGCGCGCAGGCGGCGGGACGCGCCGGGCGCGGTGGCGGGCCTGGTCTGGGCGCCGCTGGCCGCCGGGGTGGCGCTGCTGGCCAACATACCGATCCGGGCGGTGGTGGAGCGGCCCCGGCCGTTCCGGGTCCATGCGGGACTGGAAGTGCTCATTCCCGGCAAGACGGACTTCTCGTTCGTGAGCGACCACGCGACGCTGACCATGGCGGTCGGCGTGGGGCTGTTCATCGCGCACCGCGTGTACGGGCTGATCGGTATCGGCCTGGCGCTGCTGGAAGGGTTCTGCCGGGTCTACATGGGCGTGCACTACCCGACGGACGTCATCGGCGGCTTCGCGCTCGGTACGGCGGTGGCGCTGCTGCTGGCGCCGGTGGCGCAGGCGATGCTCGTCCCGGTGACGACGGCTGTGGGGCGCTCGCCCGCCTGGTGGCTCGTCCGGGCCGGCGGCCCGGCGCCCCGCGCGGTCTCCGAGCCGGTGGCGGCCGTACCGCCGGTGGCGCGCGAGGAGCGGGACGAGGACCTGGCGGCGTAGCCGGGACCACGGAGCGGACGACGAGGGAGGACCGGGGCCGACAGCCCGGTCCTCCCTCGTCGTACGGGGGGACGGACGTGCCGTCACAGGGCCTGCGGGAACGTCCTGAACAGCCCGTTCGGGTCGTACTGCCGCTTCAGCTCGGTGAGGCGGCCGGCGGCCGGGCCGTAGTAGGCCTTCTTCCAGTCGGTCAGGGCCGCGTCCGTGTAGTTCTGGTAGGCGGCGCCCGAGGCGTAGCGCCGCATCGCGCCGTGGATGCCGTTCAGCCAGGCGCTCTGCGCGGCGCCCGTGCCGCCCGCCTTCCAGGACGCCAGGTACTGCGCGAGGAAGCGCGACCGGCGGTGCACGAAGGCGGTGTCGGTGGGGCGGACCCGGTTGATCGCCCCGCCCAGCGCGGTCAGTGACGCGTTTCCGGCGACGCCCTTGCGGCTCGCGGCCTCGATCTGGCCGAGCAGGGCCCGGAGGCCGGCCGCGTCGAGCGAGCGGTCGTAGAAGTCGGAGCGGGCGGCGTACGTCTCGCGGGCGAGCTTGCCGGTGGCGCTGCGGCCGGGGAGGGCGCCCGGCAGGTGGCACTGTTCGGTGGTCTTCGTGGAACAGCCCGCGTAGGACTCCATCGCGTCGAGGTACGAGGTGGGAGTCAGGCGTACGGACTTCGCCGGCCCGGGGCCGCCCGCGCGGTCGGCCAGTTCGTCGACGGCGTTCTGGAGGTCGCCGTAGGAGCCGAGGGAGAAGGCGGCGACGGAGACGGTCGGGGTGCCGCCGGGGTGCGCGTCCAGGTGCAGGGACGACCATATTTCGTCGGGCTGGGTGGGGCCCCACTCCTGCCAGGAGCGGAGCAGGGCGGTGGCCTTGGCCCAGGGCCAGGTCAGGTAGGCCATCACCGAGCGGGGCGCCGCGTGGGTGCGGAAGCGCAGTGCGGTGACCACGCCGAAGTTGCCGTTCCCGGCGCCGCGCAGGGCCCAGAAGAGGTCGCTGTTGCGCTTGGCGTCGCACTCGACGGTCTTGCCGTCGGCGGTGACGACGGTGGCGCCGACGAGACTGTCGCAGGTCAGGCCGTAGGCGCGGGACGCGACGCCGTGACCGCCGCCGAGGGTGAGGCCGGATATGCCGACGGACGGGCAGGAGCCGCCGGGGATCGTGACGTTGTGCCGGCCCAGGCCCTCGTAGACCTCGATGAGCTTGGCGCCGGCGCCGATGCGGGTGATGCCGCCGGACGGCGCGGAGACCGAGTTCAGAGCGGACACGTCGATGACGAGCTTGCCGTTGCCGCTGGACCAACCGGCATATGAGTGACCCCCGTTGCGTATCGCGACGGGGGCGTTGTGGCGGCGGGCGAAGGACAGGCACTCGGCTATGTCGGCCGGGTGGCGGACGTAGGCGACGGCCGCGGGCTTCAGGTTGTCGTAACGGGTGTTGTACAGGCGGCGGGCCGCGTCGTACGAGGCTTCGCCGGCGCGGACGAGCTTGCCGTCGAGGCTCTTGCGCAGCGCGTCCCACGACGCCTTGGCGGCCGGGGGCCTGCCCGCCTGCGAGCTGGTGTTGAGGCCGACGCCGCCGGACGCCGTGCCGCCGGGGGTGTTCGCGTGGCCGGTGTCGGTGCTGCAGGCGGTGGTCAAGCCGGCGGTCGCCGCCGCGAGTCCGCCGCCGGCTGCCAGTATCGTGCGCCGCTTCATTGTGAACTGCCCCTTTTGGAACCCTTTGCGGGTCCGCGCGCCGTGGATGCTTCCCCCTACCCAGATGGGACGGGGGCCCGGGGAGGTTCCAGGGGCGTGCCGACGGGGCTCTACGGGCGGTTATGGAGGGTCTGCCGGGCGGGTGCGGCTGCCCGCCCGGAACCGGTCTGCCGGGCGGGTACGGCGCGCCCGCCCGGGGCCGGCCGGCGGGGGTGGCGCTCACCCCGTCCGGTGGTGCTGTTCCGCGTCCGTCCGTGCCTGGGAGCGGGCCCGGCGCGCCGGGCCGTGCCAGCCGCAGATGCAGCGGGCCAGGCAGAACGAACCTCGTTCGGTGGTGGTGGTCCGGTGGTCGGACGCCCCGGAGGGCGGCGCTGTCGGCTCCTGTGCTGCTCGGTCCTGCACGGCGCCACCGTACGCGCCCGGGGTGTACGGGCGTGACGAAGCGGGCTGAACAGTCGTTGAACGGAACGGGTCGTGGTGGTCCGGACAACCGGAACATCCCGGTCCGCAACTTCACGAGCAGAGCGGCCGAGGGGGCTCGTACGCGATGGTGGTGCAGGACAGGCGAGGCGGCGCCGTCGCGGCCGCCGTGTGCGGGGCGGGCCTGGTGGCCGGGCTGCTCACCACGGGCTGCTCCCCCAACGGGGCGGCGGCCGACGATCACACCTCGGCCGGCCGCTCCGCAGACGGCCCGGTGGGCGGGTCCGCGGCCGGGCCGCCCTTCACCGACCGTGCCCGCCCACCGGGCGGCCGGTCGTCCGCCGGGCCGCGGGATGCCGCCGGCCCGGCGGACGCCGGTGCCCCGTCCGGCCGTACGGACTACGCCGCGGCCCTGCGCGCCAGTGCCGACGCGCTGGTCCGGGCCGGCACCTCCCGGGTGCGTACGGAGCTGGAGACCGTCAGCGGCGGCACCCGCGTCGCCATCCGGGGGACCGGCGGCCACGACTACCGCGAGCGGATCGGGCAGCTGAACGTACGGCTGCCGGACACCGGCGACGGGAGCGGCGCGCACCGCACGATCACGGAGATCCTCACGCCGTCCGCGCTGTACATGAAGAACCGCGGGGCGGGCGTGCCGGCCGGCAAGTGGGTACGGGTGGACACCGCCTCGCTGGCCGACGGCAATCTCGTCACCGGCGGCGCGACCGACCCGATGGCCGCCGCCGAGCTGCTGCGGGGGGTGCGGGAGGTGACGTACGAGGGGCGGGAGCGGCTGGACGGCGTCCCGGTGCGGCACTTCAGCGGGACGACGGACATCGGGTCGGCGGCGCGCGCGGCGTCCGCCGCGTTCCGGCCCGCGCTGACCGCGGCGGAGAAAGGCTTCACCACCGACGTGGTGGCCTTCGACGCGTATCTGGACGACGCCGGGCGGCTGCGCAAGGTGCGCCAGCGCTTCCGCTTCGCCAACGGCACGACGGGCGGCACGTCGGTGACCTCCACCACCACGCTGTACGGCTTCGGGGCGCCGGTTCCGGTCCGGCTGCCCGACCGGGACGACATCTACACGGGCAAGGTCGCCGCCACGGGCGGCTGAGCACGGTCGCCACGGGCGGCTGACCACGGCCGTCACGGTCGGCCGGGCAGCGCGGGCCGGCGGGCTCGGCCCCGACTCGGACCGCGGTGTCCGGGGCACGTCTCCACGGCCTGTGCGAACTGGCGGAAATGGTCCATCCGTGCCATGCGCGGAGCGTGCGCCCGTACCTACTCTGGGCGGTAACCACCAGAAGAGTGGGGAGGCGCTCGAAGGAGGAGGTGTTGTACGTGGCCGGACACCGCAACTCGACGGTTCAGGACCACGTGGCCCTCGTCGAGATCGACCTGACTGGTGAGTTGATGATCGCGGCGGCCGCCGCGAGCGAGGATCGGCTCAGCTCGGACCGTATCGACGAGGTGCTGGACGTGGACGCGGACCGCGTGCGAACGGGTCACGGACCCGGGAACCGCAGGTGACAGGGCGGCGGCGCCGGGCGTGACGGTGCTGCGCGGCACCCGCGTCCGGCGGCCGCGGTCAGGTGCGCAGCATCCGCTCGATGGCCTTGGTGGCTTCCTTGACCTTCTCGTCGATGGCCTCGGGGCCCTTGACGGCGGCGTCGGCGACGCAGTGCCGCAGGTGCTCCTCCAGGAGCTGGAGGCCGAAGGACTGCAATCCCTTCGTGCTCGCCGACACCTGGGTGAGTATGTCGATGCAGTACACATCTTCTTCCAGCATCCGCTGGAGACCGCGGATCTGGCCCTCGATCCGGCGCAGCCTCTTGAGGTGTGCGTCCTTCTGCTGCGCGTAACCGTGGATGCCCAGATCGTGAGCGGTGACGGCGGCGGGGTCGGTGCCGAGGGCGGTTACCGGCCCGTCGGCGGGGCGGGCCGCGGCGGCTGCGGTGGTGCCGTTGGTGTCGGCGTCCGTGGTCGTCATGGCCATCTCCCGTGGTACGTAGGCGTTCCATATACCCCTAGCGGGTATATGGTACAGAAATTCGCAGGCGCGGGCGGTACCCCGTGCAGAGCATGGTGCCCGATGGGCGACACTGAAGGAATGCCGGTTAGCAGTGGCTGGATGATGCGCCTAGCATCAACTCGACCGAATCCGATGCACCCCGAGGATTTCACGTGCGCTTTCGTCTGACCCCCAGGGAGACGAGCTTCTACGACATGTTCGCCGCGTCCGCGGACAACATCGTCACAGGCTCGAAGCTCCTGATGGAACTGCTCGGGGCGGACGCCTCCGCGCGGACAGAGATCGCCGAGAGGATGCGGGCGGCGGAGCACGCGGGGGACGACGCGACCCACGCGATCTTCCACCAGCTGAACTCCTCGTTCATCACGCCGTTCGACCGCGAGGACATCTACAACCTCGCCTCGAAGCTCGACGACATCATGGACTTCATGGAGGAGGCCGTCGATCTCGTCGTCCTCTACAGCATCGAGGAGCTGCCCAAGGGCGTCGAGCAGCAGATCGAGGTCCTGGCGCGGGCGGCGGAGCTGACCGCCGAGGCGATGCCGAACCTGCGGACGATGTCCAACCTCACCGAGTACTGGATCGAGGTCAACCGCCTGGAGAACCAGGCCGACCAGATCCACCGCAAGCTGCTCGCGCACCTGTTCAACGGCAAGTACGACGCCATCGAGGTGCTCAAGCTCAAGCAGATCGTGGACATCCTGGAAGAGGCGGCCGACGCCTTCGAGCATGTCGCCAATACGGTCGAGACGATCGCGGTCAAGGAGTCCTGACCTCCGGTGGACACCTTCGCGCTCATCGTGACCATCGGGGTCGCGCTCGGATTTACGTACACCAACGGCTTCCACGACTCCGCGAACGCCATCGCGACCTCGGTCTCCACCCGGGCCCTGACCCCGCGGGCGGCGCTCGCGATGGCCGCGGTGATGAACCTCGCCGGCGCCTTCCTGGGCAGCGGGGTCGCCAAGACGGTCAGTGAGGGGCTGATCTCCACGCCCGAGGGCTCCAAGGGGATGGGCATCCTCTTCGCCGCCCTGGTCGGAGCGGTGGTCTGGAACCTGGTCACCTGGTACTTCGGACTGCCGTCGTCGTCCTCGCACGCGCTCTTCGGCGGCATGGTGGGCGCGGCGCTGGCGGGCGGTACGACCGTCTACTGGTCGGGCGTCATAGAGAAGATCGTCGTTCCGATGTTCCTCTCGCCCGTGATCGGCCTGGTCCTCGGCTATCTGGTGATGGTCGTGATCATGTGGCTGTTCCGGAAGTCCAACCCGCACAAGGCGAAGCGGGGCTTCCGTATAGCGCAGACGGTCTCGGCGGCCGGCATGGCGCTCGGGCACGGCCTCCAGGACGCCCAGAAGACCATGGGCATCGTGGTGATGGCGCTGGTCATCGCGGACGTGCAGACCGCGGGCGACGCCATCCCGGTCTGGGTGAAGATCGCCTGTGCGCTGACCCTGTCGCTGGGCACGTACGCGGGCGGCTGGCGCATCATGCGCACGCTCGGACGGCGGATCATCGAGCTGGACCCGCCGCAGGGCTTCGCGGCCGAGACGACCGCGGCGTCCGTCATGTACACCGCCTCGTTCATGTTCCACGCGCCGATCTCCACCACCCACGTCATCACCTCGGCGATCATGGGTGTGGGCTCGACCAAGGGCACCCGGGCGGTGCGCTGGGGCGTCGCCAAGAACATCGTCATGGGCTGGTTCATCACCATGCCGGCCGGCGCGGCGGTGGCCGCGCTGTGCTACTGGGCCGTCCATCTGGTGTTCGCGTGACGGTGCGCGGCCGCTGAGCCGCACGTTCTTGTGGGCCCGCCCTCCGGTTCCGGAGGGCGGGCCTCGTCCTTGCGGTGGCACCGCCATGCAGCACCGCAGGACGCAGGGGGCGGGCCGGGCCCGGGTCCGGGCGCCGCGCGGGGCCCGGACGGGCGCTCAGCCGAAGCGGCCGGAGATGTAGTCCTCCGTGGCCTGGACCGACGGGTTGGAGAAGATCCGTTCGGTGTCGTCGATCTCGACCAGCTTGCCGGGCTGCCCGACCGCGGCCAGGTTGAAGAAGGCCGTACGGTCCGAGACGCGCGCCGCCTGCTGCATGTTGTGGGTCACGATGACGATCGTGAACCGTTCCTTCAGCTCACCGATCAGGTCCTCGATGGCGAGGGTGGAGATCGGGTCGAGGGCCGAGCACGGCTCGTCCATCAGCAGCACCTGCGGCTCGACCGCGATGGCGCGGGCGATGCACAGCCGCTGCTGCTGGCCGCCGGACAGGCCGGAGCCGGGTTTGCTCAGCCGGTCCTTGACCTCGTTCCAGAGGTTGGCGCCCTTCAGGGACTTCTCGACGACGTCGTTCAGGTCGGACTTCTTCTTCACCGTGCCGTTCAGGCGCAGGCCCGCCGCGACATTGTCGAAGATCGACATGGTGGGGAACGGGTTCGGGCGCTGGAAGACCATGCCGACGGTACGGCGTACCGCCACCGGGTCCACGCCGCTGCCGTACAGGTTCTCGTCGTCCAGCATCACCTTGCCCTCGACGCGGCCGCCCGGGGTGACCTCGTGCATCCGGTTCAGGGTGCGCAGGAACGTCGACTTGCCGCAGCCCGAGGGGCCGATGAAGGCGGTCACCGAGCGGGGCTCGACGGTCATGGAGATGTCGTCGATGGCCCGGTGGCTGCCGTAGTAGGCGGAGAGGCCGCTGACGTCGATTCGCTTGGCCATGGGAATCACTGCTTCTTTCGTGTCGCTGGGGTCAGCGGCCGGTCTTGGGGGCCTTCCAGCGGGCGATGCCGCGGGCCACCAGGTTGAGGATCATGACGAAGGCGATCAGGACGAGCGCCGCGCCCCACGCACGGTCGTACGAGGCGTCGGAGCCCTGCTGCCACTGCTGGAACACATACAGCGGCAGCGACTGCTGGGCGCCCTCGAAGGGATTGCTGTTGATCGTCTTCGCGCCCCAGACCAGCAGCAGTACGGGCGCGGTCTCACCGGTGATACGGGCGATGGCCAGCATCACGCCGGTGGCGATGCCGCCGACCGAGGTGGGCAGCACCACCTTGAGGATGGTGCGCCACTTCGGCACGCCGAGGGCCAGGGACGCCTCGCGCAGCTCGTTGGGGACCAGCTTGAGCATCTCCTCGGTGGAGCGCACGACCACCGGCATCATCAGGATGGCCAGCGCCATCGCGCCGGCGAAGCCGGACGGGCCGAAGCCGAGGATCAGGATCCACACCGACAGGACGAACAGGCCGGCCACGATCGAGGGGATGCCGGTCATCACGTCGACGAAGAAGGTGACGGCCTTGGCCAGCTTGCCGCGCCCGTACTCGACCAGGTAGATCGCGGTGAGCAGGCCGATCGGCGCGGCGATCAGCGCGGCCAGGCCGACCTGCTGGAGGGTGCCGACGAGGGCGTGGTAGATGCCGCCGCCGGCCATCGCGTCCGGCAGGGTGCCCATCGAGTGGCTGAGGAAGTAGCCGTCGACGACCTTGATGCCGCGGGCGACGGTCTCCCAGATGAGGGAGGCGAGCGGGATCACGGCCAGCAGGAAGCAGATCCACACCAGGCTGGTGGCGAGGCGGTCCTTGGCCTGCCGGGTGCCTTCGACGGCGGCAGCGAGCAGGAACGTACCGAGGACGAACAGCAGGGCGGCGATCAGGCCCCACTGGATGCGGCTCTCCAGGCCGGCGGCCAGGCCGATGCCGCAGCCCACGGCGGCCGCGGCCACGGCCAGGCCGGCGGGGGCCCAGCGGGGCAGCCGGGGCTGCTTGAGCGAGACCGGGAGGGGGGCGCTGTCGGCGACGGGGCGCCGCGCGGTGACCGTGTTACTCATGCGTTGGCCCCCGAGTACTCCTTGCGGCGGGCGATGATCAGGCGGGCCGCGCCGTTGACGAGCAGCGTGATGACGAAGAGGACGAGGCCGGAGGCGATCAGGGCGTCCTGACCGAACTCGTCGGCCTCGCTGAACTTGCTGGCGATGTTCTGGGCGAAGGTGCCGCCGCCCCCGTCCAGCAGGCTGCTGTTGATCAGGAAGCTGGGGGACAGGACGGTGGCCACCGCCATCGTCTCGCCGAGCGCGCGGCCCAGGCCCAGCATCGAGGCGCTGATGACGCCGGAGCGGCCGAACGGCAGGACGGACATCCGGATGACTTCCCAGCGGGTCGCGCCGAGCGCGAGCGCGGCCTCCTCGTGCATCTTCGGCGCCTGGAGGAAGACCTCGCGGCTGACGCTGGTCACGATCGGCAGGATCATGATCGCGAGCAGGATGCCGACGGTGAACAGCGAGCGGGGGGCCTCGTCGGCGTAGGAGAAGATCCCGGTCCAGCCGAGGTAGTCGTCCAGCCAGCCGTAGAGGCCGGTCAGGTGCGGTACGAGGAACAGCGCGCCCCACAGGCCGTAGATGATGCTGGGCACCGCGGCGAGCAGGTCGATGACGTACCCGAGCGGGGAGGCCAGCCTGCGCGGCGCGTAGTGCGAGATGAACAGCGCGATGCCCACCGCGACCGGGACCGCGATGACCATCGCGATCACCGAGCTGACCACGGTGCCGAAGGCCAGGACGGCGATGCCGAACTTCGGCTCGGTGCCGGAGGCGGTCCACTCGAAGTAGGTCAGGAAGTTCGCGTGGTCCCCGGAGACGGCGATCACGGAGCGGACGGTCAGGAAGGCCGCGATGGCCGCCATGATCACCAGGAGGGCGATGCCCGAGCCGCGGGACAGGCCGAGGAAGATCCGGTCTCCGGGGCGTACCGCGCTGCCGGACACCGGGGAGGCGGCGGGCGGCGCGGGTGGTGGCGGTGGTGCGCTGGATATCGAGGGTGCTGAGTTCATGGTTTCTCCGGTCTGCGGAGCCCGGCGGGGGCTCCTGGCGCGGCGGTGCACCGGACGGGCGGCGGCCTGCGGGGCGCGGGCCGCCGCCCGGTGGGTCAGGAGAGCGAGGCGACGGCCGAGCGGACCTTGTCGGCGATCTCGGCCGGGAGCGGCGCGTAACCCAGCTCCTTGAGGGCGTTCTGGCCGTCCTTGCCGGCGATGTAGGTCAGGAAGGACTTGGTGGCGGGCAGGGTCTCCGCCTTGTTGCCCTTGTCGCAGGCGATCTCGTACGTGACCAGGGTGATCGGGTAGGCACCCTCGGCCTTGGTGGTGTAGTTGAGCTTCAGGGCCAGGTCGCTGCCCTTGCCGACCTGCTTGGCCTCGGCGATGGCCTTGGAGGCGTTGTCGACGGTGGCCTCGACCGGGTCCTTGGCGCCGGTGTTCAGCTTGACCGTGTTGATCTTGCCGGCCGTGGCGTACGACAGCTCGAAGTAGGAGATCGCTCCGCTGGTCTGCTTGACCTGCGAGGACACACCTGCCGAGCCGGACGCGGCCTGGCCGCCCTTGCCCTCCCAGGTCTTGCCGGGCTCGTGCTTCCAGGCGTCGGGGGCGGCGCCCTTGAGGTACTTGGTGAAGTTGTCGGTGGTGCCGGAGTCGTCCGAGCGGTGGAACGCCTGGATCTTGAGGTCCGGCAGCTTGGCGTCCGGGTTGAGCTTCTTGATCGCCTCGTCGTTCCACTTGGTGATCTCCGAGTCGAAGATCTTGGCGAGGGTCGGCGCGTCCAGTACGAGGCTGTCCACGCCCGGCACGTTGTAGCCGACCGCGATCGGGCCGCCGACCATCGGCAGGTTGATCGCCTGGCCGCCCTGGCAGACCTTCTTGGACTTCTCCACCTCCTCGGGCTTGAGCGCCGAGTCGGAGCCCGCGAAGGCGGTCTGGCCCTGGAGGAAGGTGGTGATGCCCGCGCCGGAGCCGGTGGGCTGGTAGTTGATGCTGGTGTCCTTGCAGGCGCCGGAGTACGCCTGCACCCAGGCGTCCATGGCGTTCTTCTGCGCGGACGAGCCGGAGGCGAGCAGCTTGCCCTTGCCCTCGCACTTGATGTTGCCGGTCTTCGCCGCGGAAGCCGCCCCGCCGCCACCACTGGTGTCGTCGGAGCCGCACGCCGACAGGGCCAGGGCACCGGTGACGGCGAGAGCGCCGACGGCGAGGGCGCGAACCCGGTTCTTGCGCTGCAGCTGCTTCACTGTCGTGAGTTCCTTCCTGGGGCGCGCCGCTTCTTGTTCGGCGTGCGGGGTGCAGACGTGATGGTCACCGGCGTGGCGACCGGGTGGTCACCCGGATGGTGACCGTGTGGTCACTGTGCGGCGGCCGCAGCGGTCGGGCAAGGGTCGCCGGAGCGGGTGGTCGGACGGTTCAGCAATGCCGTGCCGCGGTCGCTCCGCAGGAGTGGCGCGCCGCTCGGTACGGCCGAAATTAGGCAGATCAGGTGAAGCCGCCGAAGGAGGAGGGTGAACGCCGGGTGAACCTCGGCCGTCGGCTGGGGGCGGCGCGCGGACGGCCCGTGATCCTGCGCAGCGCTCTGTCGGATTACCCGCCGGTATGGCAGCATCCGCGCCTGTGGACGTGCACGAATCGGTGCGGAACGACCGGAGGTGGCTGGTGGGGCGGCAGGGGGCAGGGCGGGGCAATCCCGATGCGTACGGCAAACGTGACGTAGGGGACCGGGCGGGTGCGGCGGACGGGCCGCGGCGGGCGGGGGGACGGAGCCGGGCGGGCGCCGGGCGCCGGCGGGGTGCACGGGGGCTGCGCGGCGCCGTGGTGGCCGCCACGGCGGTGGTCCTGGGCGTGACCGGAATCCTCGGCGGGACGGCTCCGGCCGCGTACGCCGATCCCGGCCCCGCCGTGTCCGAAAAGCACCTGGAAGAGGTGCGCAAGGAGCTGGAGGGCCTCTACCGCAAGGCGGAACAGGCCACCGAGGCGTACAACGCGGCGAAGGAGCAGGTCGCCCTCCAGCAGAAGGAGATCGTCAAGCTGGCGCAGACGATCGACCGGACGCAGCAGCAGATGGACGAGCTCAAACGCCAGGCGGGCGCGCTGGCCAGCGCGCAGTACCGGGGCGGCGGCGTTCCCCCCGAGGCCCGGCTCATGCTCAACAAGGACCCCGAGCGCTTCCTCGACAACGCCACACTGGTCCGCAAGGGCCAGCACGCCGCGAAGGACCTGAGCGACCAACTCGCCCGCACGAAGAACGCGTTGGAGGGGTACGCGCAGGACGCCACCGACCGCTGGGAGCGGCTGGAGGAGAACCGCAGGAAGACGGAGACCGCGCAGCTCGACGTCCGCAAGAAGATCGAGGCCGCGCAGCAGCTGGAGTCGCGGCTGGCCGCGGAGGAGAAGGAACGGCTGAAGAAGCTGGAGGACGCGCGGGCGCTCCAGGAGCAGCAGAAGTGGCTGGACTCCGGCGTGCTGAAGGACATCGGCGCGCACGCCTCGGAGGCCGGAAAGAAGGCGGTGGCGTACGCGACGTCGCAGATCGGCAAGGACTATGTGTGGGGCGCCGAGGGCCCGGACACCTTCGACTGCTCGGGACTGACGATGCGGGCCTGGGAAGCGGGCGGCCGGTCGGTGCCGCGCACCTCGCAGGAACAGTGGCGGCAGTTGCCGCGGATCGATCTGAAGGACCTGCGCCCCGGCGACCTGATCATCTATTACCCGGACGCGAGCCATGTCGGTATGTACATCGGGGACGGCGCGATGGTGCACGCGCCGCGGCCGGGCCGGCAGATCACGGTCGCCGGGGCCGGGTCGATGCCGATTCTCGGGGTGGTGCGGCCAGACAAGTAGCGGTGCGGGAGGGGCTCGTGGCGCCGTACACGGGGGAGTTCGCCCCGGTACGCAGCGTGAGGAGCGCGTGCGTTTCGTCACGGAGCGTCGACGGCCGACCTGACGCTGTCGAGGTGATGTTCGTCATTCCGCGCTCCTCTCCGCCCAGGTCACCGGGCATGTGGGGCACGGCATATGACAAGTGCCGGGTGCCGTCGGCCATTCCGTAAGCCTCCGCGCTACCGCTATGGTCGCCTCTCGGTGCCCGGTGGCGCACCGCCCGGACCGACCGCCGGGCGGCGGCGGAACCGGGCACAGTGGCGCGCCGTTCGGCGGGCCCGCGCACCCTCGGGGGGAGGGAAGGAAGCAGAGCATGTCCGTACCCATTCCGCGCCAGCGGACGGCCGTGCTGCCGGAGGAGGCAGCGTCGGCGGGCGACGCGCGCGGCGGCGCGGCGCACCCGGCCGGGCCGTCCACGGCGCCGGCGGACGCCGCGGGCACCTCCGCTCCCACCGCCCCTTCCCCCTCTCCCGCCCCTTCCCGCTCAGGCGACGCCGGACTGACCCTGCTCCTCATAGGCGACGACCCCAGCAGCGCCGTACCCGAGATGCGGGACGGAGAAGGCCGCAGGGCCCGTGTCCGTACGGCCCGTAATCTCACCGAGGCGGAGCGGCTGCTCACCGACGACGTGCACTGCATCCTGCTCGACCTGACGCCCGCGGTCGCGCGGGACCGCACCGACCGGGACGGGCACCCGGCGGAGGAGGACGGCGGCCACGACGAGCTGGGCGCGCTGCGCGAGGTACTGCGGATGGCCCCCTCCCACGCCGTCCTCGCGCTGACCTCCGAGGCCGACGCCGAGCGGGCCGCCGAGGCCGTACGCGTCGGCGCGCAGGACTACCTCTTCCACGACGAACTCGACGGCGCCGCCCTCAGCCGGGCGGTGCGGTACGCCGTCGAGCGCAAACGCGCCGACCTCGCGCAGCGCCAGCTCACCGAGTCACGGATGCTGGCCCAGGAGAACCGCCGGCTGGAACGCGGCCTGCTGCCCACCCCGCTCCTGGACGGCTCCGACCTGCGCTTCGCGGCCCGTTACCGCCCCGGACGCAGCCGCGCGCTGCTCGGCGGCGACTTCTACGACACCGTACGGACGGCCGACGGCACCGTGCACGCGATGATCGGCGACGTCTGCGGCCACGGCCCCGACGAGGCCGCGCTCGGCGTGGAACTGCGCATCGCCTGGCGCGCGTTGACCTTCGCCGGGCTGTGCGGCGACGCGCTCCTGTCCACCCTCCAGAAGGTCCTGGAGCACGAACGCGCCGACGACGAGATCTTCGCGACGCTGTGCCTGGTGGACATCGCGCCGGACGGACGGCACGCCGGGGTGTGCCTGGCCGGCCACCCCGCGCCGCTGCTCGCCCGGTCCGGCGGAAAGCCGCGGCTGCTCCCGTACGAGGAGGGCGGTCCGGCGCTGGGTCTGCTGCCACGCGCCCGCTGGCCGCGCCGCCAGGTCGCGCTGGGCGGCTCCTGGAGCCTGATGATGTACACGGACGGCCTGATCGAAGGCCGCGTCGGCGACGGCAACCAGCGCCTCGGCCAGGAGGGCATGACGGAGCTGGTGGGGCGTCAGATGGCCGCCGGACTGCGGGGCGAGGAACTGCTCGACGCGGCGGTCACGGAGGTGCGGGACCTCAACGGCGGGGAGCTGACGGACGACGTGGCCGTCCTGCTGCTGGACCGGGGACGCGTACAGAACTGAGGCGCACGGACGCGACGGACGCGCCACCGGCGCACCCACCGCACGCCGCCGTCACCTGCCGGCTGCACCGCTCCGTGACCGCCGCCGTACCCGTGCGCCCTACCGCCCGCCGTTGAACGGCCCGTACGGCCCGTCCGAACTCGATCCACCGCGGCGCGGGCCCCGGCCGCCGGTGATCCCCTTGATCGCGGGCCGCACGTCGACCGTGTAGACGATCACGGCGATCAGGCCGATGATCGGCAGGAACGACATCAGCGGCAGCAGGAACAGCAGCGCGGTGGCGATCACCAGGAAGATCAGCCACATGCCCTTGGTCTGCTTGTCCGCCGCCCGGTAGGCGTCCTCGCGCCGTACGGCCGCGTCGACGAGCATCGCGGCGGCGTACACGGCCAGTACCAGCTGCACCCAGCTCAGCACGTTCTGGAACCCGTAGATCAGCACTGCCACCACCCGTTCGACTCTGGTCCGTCGTCGGCCCACCGTACCCGGAGAACGGGCCGGGCACGCGTGGCGTGCCCGGCCCGCTGTCCTGGATCGCCTACTTGTCGTTCTCGCCCGGCGCGGCGGTCTTCTTCGCCGTCGTCTTCTTGGCGGCCGGAGCCTTCTTGGCCGTGGCGGCCTTGGCCTCCGGCTCGCTCCCGCCGGTGTTCCCGGCGGTCTCCGCGCGCTGCGCGCCGCCCGCCACGGGCTCCTGCTTCGGCTCCTGCCGCGGCTCCGGCTCGATCGCGACCGCGAGGTCCTCGGTCGCCTCGGCGGTCTCGCTGCGCCAGTTCTGCACCGCGCCGCGACCGCGCTCGGCCAGCCCCTCGTAGCCCTCACGGGCCTTGACCGCGGCCTCGGCGGCCCGGCCGACACCCTGCAGCACGAGGTCCTGCGTCTGCTGGCTCAGCTTCTTGAAGTCGGCGTCGAGCAGGCCGAGCTGCCGGGTGATCCAGTCCTGCGCCTCCTTGGCCTCCTTGGTGACGCGGTCCTGCACGGTCTTGGGGTCGGTGTTGCGGACGGCCTCGAAGCGCTTGGGAGCCTCCTCGCGGAGCTTCTCGACCAGGGCCGGCAGCTCCTTGGCCTTCTCGGCGGCGAGGTCCACACCGCCGGCGAAGGCGTACAGCGGAGTCGGGTCGGTGAGCACCTTGCGGACGTCGTCGGTGATGGCCATGGCGTGGTTCCTCCTGGAATCGGTGGTCGGTCGCTCAGGTGGCGTGCGGGTCGCCGTCGGCCTCTCGGGCGTCCGGAGCGGGCTCGTGCGCCGTCGCGCCGCCGCTCTCGCCGTGCCCGCTCCCGTGTCCGTTCTCCTTGCGGAAGGACTCGTAGATCTGCAGCAGCACCTGCTTCTGCTTCTCGGTCAGCGCGGGATCGGTGAGGATCGCGGTGTGCACCTCGACCCCGTCCACCTTCCGCTCGTCGAGAATCCCGGCCTGCACGTACAGCGTCTCGGCGGAGATCCGCAGCGCCTTGGCGAGCTGCTGAAGAATGTCCGCGCTCGGCTTGCGCAGCCCGCGCTCGATCTGACTGAGATACGGATTGGACACCCCGGCGGCATCGGCCAGCTGCCGCAGGCTCAGCTGCGCGGTGCGCCGCTGCTCCCGCAGGAACTCGCCGAGATTGCCGACGTTGAGTGATGCCATGCCCCGATGGTGCGCCATCGTGCTAACTATTGCAAGCGGGTGCTAGCAAAAGTGGCGTAGACGGGGTGGCCGAGCCGATGAGGCTGAGCACGGTACTTGTCGTGTGAGCACGACATCTGTCGTGAAGTCGTGACTGTGCAGGACTGGCTGCGACTTTTCGCGGTAGGTGACACCAGGGCTGTGGGTTGGGCTGGGCTGCTCGGTGGATCTGATCGCTGTACTTGGCACCAGAAGGTCGATTCTGTTGGCACCTTCATCGGCTTTTCGGTCCAGCTGACACCAACCTCGAAGATCGACGGTGCGGTCGACGCCGTCGACTTCCCCTGCAGGGTGGCGTACTTCGAGGAGCGCGTACAGATGGAAGGCGCTGGGGGGGCTGATCAGCCGATTGCTTGCGGAGGGCTGAGGTCCGCTGCCTCAGCCCCTCGTCGTCCCTGTTGCTCAGTCGGCCAACAGCCTCTTGGTGTGCAGGTGTAGCCGCCGTGCTTCCTCGATCGTGAACCCGGGGCCGTGTGGGCTGAGTGGCACGTCCCGTACGAAGGCGCTGAGCGGCGCGGCGGGCGGGTCGTCCAGGACCTTGACGATCGGGACTATGGCCTCGTGGACCGACTGTGCGGACCGGCGGATGATGTCGACCTGCGCCATGACGTCCGGCGTGTACTGCCCCGAGAAACTGGTGCTGACCGTGCCCGGGTTGAACAGCACGTATCGCACCTTCGTCCCGGGCCGGGTGTCGAGGAACGCGACACCGAGCAGATCATTGAGTCGCCCGCCTTGCATGAGCGCTCGTTGCCCGTCGTACTCCCTTGCAAGCTGCAGGTCTTCCCAGTAGATCTCTCCTTCGGTGCCGGGCCCGGCGATGTTGAGGATGACCGGGGCATCGGCTGATTCGAGCAGGTCGGCCAGCCCGTGGCTCAGTGCGAAGCGGCTGAGGTAGAAGTGGGCGAAGGTGTTCTCGAAGCCTTCAGCCGTGACCAGGCGGGTGGTCCGGAAGTGTCGGGCACACAGCACAAGGGCGTCCACCTTCGCAAAGGACGACCGAATGTGGTCGACCACCGCTCTGGTCTCGGACAGCAGGCTCAGGTCGGCGGGTATGAAGTGCGCCCGCTCGTCCGCGCCACGTTGTCGCGCGGCAGCGAGCCATGCCTCGCCCTTCTCCGCGCTGCGCCCTACGACCACCACCTCCTGCCCTCTTTCCAGGTACCCGTGCGCGACGGCCTTGCCGATGCCGTCCGTGCCGCCGGCGATGACGTAGGTCTTCAACTCGGTGTTCCTCTTGCCTCTTCGCCTCACAGGAACCGGGCCGCGATCTTTTCGGGGGTGACGTGGACGGTGACCAGCTCCGGGAGGGTGGCATGTGACTCCGGGTGGTGTTCGGCATAGGTCTTGCCGGTGTACTTGACGGCCAGTCCGTCCAGGCGCTCGTGGCTGCCCGCGCTCTCGAACCGGGCGGTGCCGCTGATCACCGCGTACCCGTATGGCTCGTCCGGCGGGTTGACCGTCACACTAAGCCGGGGGTCGCGCCGCAGATTGCGCACCTTGAGCTTGTCGACACCTGTCACGAAGAACAGGCCGTCGCCGTCCCTCCCCACCCACACCACCGACTGGTGCGGTCTCCCGTCGGGCTGAAGGGTTGCCACGGTGACGAAGACCCTGGAGTCGAGGGTCTCTTTCAGTTTCTCGGACATACGGACCGGGCTCACGCGAGGCTCCTCGAACGAAGGGGGACCCGGCGCGGATACGCCGAGCCAATTCACCACAACAGTGTGACACTTAGGCTATGGATTGCAATAGAGATGTGGCACTTGCTGGCCCATTGGTCTCACCTCTGCGTATGCTCCGGTCACGATGAGAGCTGACGCGGCACGTAACCTGGACGCGGTCCTGCAGACCGGGGCGCGCTTGCTCGCGCGTGACCCCGGCACGAGCATCGCGGCGATCGCAGCGGCGACAGGCGTCGACCGACGTACCGTCTACCGACGCTTCAAGACTCGTGAGGCACTCATGGCCGCTGTCCATGCGGCCAAACTCGATGCCTGCGAAAATGCCGTCGCCGAGGCACGGCTGACCGAGGCGCCTGTGATGGTGGCGCTGCACAGGTATGCGGAGGGCATCATCACCGTCAGCAGGCGGTGGCCGGTGGACGTGCAGCAGGTAACGGACGAGGTGGCTGCCGCCCGCCTCCGCCGGCTGATCGAGCAACTCGACGCCTTCATGGACCGAGCGGTGCGCGAGGGTGTCATCCGCCCCGGCCTTCCGGGTCGCTGGGCCCGCTCCCTGCTGATCCACCTCACCAACATCGCCGCACACGAGATGCCGGAGCTGAGCACCGCTCAGGGGGCTGACATGGTGATCCGTTCCCTGATCAGCGGAATCGGCCCCGCCTGACGCGGCCGGGTCACCGGCGTCCGCCCACTGGTTGGCGGACGCCGGTGGGAACAAGGCCGAGTAGATCCGGGCTCACCCCGAGTACGAGGTGGCCGTGTTCAGGGTGCCCCATCGCCCCCAGGTGGCAACCACCGCGATCAGGTGTCAGCTACCTCGAAAAGTCACACTGGCGCGCCTTGCTTGCATCGCGGGTCGGTCAGTGGTCGTCTGCCGCGGCCCTCAGGGATGCGGAGATCCATGCGGGGCGTCGTACGTAGGAACTGAGGCCGGGGTTGGTCCGGTGCAGCCGTGCGAAGAGCGGGGCCATCCGGGTGCGGGCTTCGGCAGGGTCGGGGGCGTCGAGCAGGCGGGCTGCGGTGTCGAGCGCGGCGCCGGTGGTGAACGCGTCGTCGGGCGGGACGGTGTACGGGCGGGAACTGTGGCGCTTGCTCGCGGCGTTCATCAGGGGTACAGCCAGGGTGCGGCGGCGCTTGTAAGAGCGGTCCAGCGCGGCGGCGAGCTGCGGGGTGGCCGTGTGTTCGCGGACCAGGGGCCAGGTGAGGAAGAGCAGTCCCGCTGTGGCCCGCAGGTCCGCGAAGTAGCGGGCGATGGGCACCAAGGTCCCGGCGCTCAGGGCCCGTTCGGGGCCGTTGTCGTCCAGCAGCATGTTGAGGTGCTCCTGGCGGCGTAGGAGCACCTCGAGGGTCGGCGTGTCTGGGATGTCGGTCGGCGCGGTGGCGGTCGTGAAGTCGGCTCCGCATGCCGCGGTGCGGTCTCTGCCGCTGGGGATTGATCGGCATTGGAGCGGGTGCAGGGTTGCGTCGTGAAGGCGGGGGATCGCGGTGTGGGTGTTGGCGACGTGGATCGGCTGATCGCAGGCGTGGCATTGGTGGTCCAGGAGCCGCTGGTGTTCGGTGCAGGCGAAGGTCACAGGCAGGCGCCAGCTGCGCTTCCACGCTCCGCCGAGCAGGTTCTGGATCTCGCTGCCGTCACCCGTCAGACAGGTGCGGCAGCAGCGGGTGGAGCGGGTCAGGATCCAGGGGTTGTCGGACATGATCCGGGCGGGGTCCCTACGGGGGCTGAAGTCCGGGTGGAGCGGCCCATAGCGGCGACCCAGTGGAGCCAGCAGCAGGGATGCGGCCTCCTCGACGGACAGCCGGGAGGCGACGGCGAAGGCATGGAGGCGTTCCTCGTCGAGGTGGTACAGCGTACCGAGCGGCAGCCGGTTGGGGCGTCGTCGGTCCGGGAAGCCGGGGGCGAGGCCGGTGCGGGCGGCTATCTCGTCCGGTGAGGTGCCCAGGTGGCAGCTGAGGCGCAGGAGGTAGCCGGAGAGCAGTTCGTCCGGCAGGGGGGCGAGGCTGCGGGGCAGGGGGCGCACGGTCAGCCGTTCCGCGGGCCGAGACGGATGCAGATCTCTTCCTCTTCGCTCCGGAGGTCTACCGGGCCCCCGCCGATGCTGAGGGCTGTCTGCAGCGCTGCGGAGCGTCCGGGATGCCTGGCAAGGTCACCGACGGCATGCCGGCCAATCTCCATGGCCTTGAGGTAGATCGGCTCCAGAGCTATCCGGGTCCACCGGTTCTCACGGGCGTCAAGGAGTTGTTCGGCAATCGCCAGCACCGCGCCCGCGGTTGAAGGGGATTCCAGAGGTGCGAGGAGCGATGTACGGGGTGCGGGTGCGGGGGTCTTCTTGCCCGCTGTCGGTTTGCGGCGCAGGACGGCGCGGCGGCGGCGTTCTGCTTCCCGTCCGATGGCCTCGGCGAGGACAGGGGTGGGGGCGTAGGACCTCGCCTCCGGCCAGGAGGCCAGGATGAGGCTGGCCACGATGCGTAGGTCGATGAAGTACTGGGCGACCGGCACGAGCCGTCCACAGCTCTTGACCGTGCTGGGTCCGTCGGCGGACAGCAGTACGTCGAGGCGTTGTTGGAGGGCCAGCAGCACCTTCAGAGAGGTGGCGTCTTCCTTCTTGCGAGGTGAGTGCTCACGGGGCAGGTCCGCGCCGCACACCGATCCCCGTCTGCTGCCTGATGCCGCTGTGGGGGCCGAACGGCACTGGGCCGGGTGGAGATCGGGAGTAGCTGGTCGGGCGATTATTCCGGTCTGGGCGGACTGGGCGGGAGCGCGGCACACGGGGCAGGTCCGCTGCAGGAGCTGTTGGTGCTGCGAGCAGGCAAAGACGACCGGGAATCTCCAGATGCGCTTCCAGGCCCCTCCGTAGAGGCGTTGGATGGGGCTGTCGTCTCCGGCTAGGCACGGTGGGCAGTACTGGGAGGTCCGCAGGTAGACCCAGCGGCTGGGACGGCCCAGCTGCCCCGGGTCTGTCCAGGGCGAGTACCGGCGGCTGACCAGGCCGTATCGGAGTCCCATAGGGGAGAGCAGCAGCTTGTCGGCCTCGGCCACCGTCAGATGCGCCGCGCGGGCCGCCCTGACGAGGCGCGGTTTGTCCATGTCGGCGAGCAGCCACGGCGAGGCGATTCCGGCCGCGGCTCCTTGAGTTTCCGTGAGCCCCATGCGGGTGGCGATCTGGGCCGGGTCGGTGCCGTTGTGGTGGGCGAGGCGCAGCAGGAATCCGACGAGGGTCTCGTCGTCGAGCGGGTCGAGGCTGCGCGGCAGCGGGCGAACCGCGGTGGTGTTCTGGTTCATGCTTCGGCCGCCGGGGGTGTGCCGGGGTCGTCGTAGACCGTGTTGCGGCCCTTCTTCGGCTTCTTGCCCGGACCGGGGCGGGGTGCGGTGTCGACGTCGGGGATCTCGCCGGCGTCCGCGTCCCGGATGTCGTCGTGGCCGGGGACGTTGCCGAGGTTGATGGTGATTTCGTCGAGGAGGTCGGTGGTGAGGTTCTCCAGCCCGCTCTCCATCGCTTTGACCAGCCCGTCCTCGATCAGTCGGCGCAGCAGGCCGACGATGCCGTGGGTGCGGCGGAACAGGTACTCGGGCATGTCGCCGGCGGAGAGGGTGCCCGGTCCGGCACCGAAGAGCCGGATCTGGTTCTCGATACCGACGAGGTGCTGGACGAACGCCTCCGTGCCGGCGGGGGTGCTGTCGTCGAACGGGTCGAGGTCGACCATGTCGAAGCGGCGTTCGGTCTGGGTGGAGGCCTCGGGGTTGTAGCTCTTGCCCTTCTTCAGCGGCGCGTAGACCCACTGCTTGGTGCGCGGATCGTGCCAGCCCTCCCGCAGCAGTCCGGAACGGGGGATGTTCACGCCGATCAGGACGAGCGTGACGTCTAGGTCCATCAGGCCGCGGATCAGGTCCAGGGTGTCCTGGTCGTCCTCGCGGTGCATCTTCAGCCGGGTGATGTCGTCGATGATGAGGACGGTGGTGCCATGCACTTTGATCGATTCGCGGGCGTTGCGGATCATGCCGCGGAGGTTGCGGCCGTAGGGGGCGCCGTAGAAGTCGAGGATCGCCTCGCATAGGCCGATCGGGGTGGCCTTGATCGGGGTCTGGCAGTAGGCGACCGGTGCGCTCAGGTTGCGGGTGCCGGGCATCGCATCGAGGTGGTAGGCACGGTACTCCTCGAACAGGACCCGCCAGTCGTCCTCGAATTCGGCGGCGGTCAGGCAGGCGGTCTCGGTCTTGCCCTGGTAGCCGCCCCCGTTGATCATCAGGCCGTCGAGGGTGCTGGGGTCGAAACGCATCGCGTTGTTCTGGATGCGGGAGCGCATCAACGCGGTGACCGCCTCGCTCATCGGGGTCTGCTGCAGCCGCAGGTTGACGTGGGTGGCGGCCCGGTGCAGGTCGTGGAGGGACTTCTTACGCGGACTCATCCGCCGATACTCGGCCAGCGTGATCTTCTTGACCGGCACGAACAGACCCCGCGTCTTGCGGAACTCCTGCCAGCCCTCGTACGTGGTGCGGTCCGGTCGCGGGCCGAAGCGCAGGAACGGCACCGGGCCGTCCGCGGCTCGCGCGGCGCCCTCGTCGGCTCCGGCAGTGCCCTCGTCGCTCATCTCACTCCTCATCTGCCGACTGCGGGGTCTGGTCTGCGGGTTCGTCGTCGGCCAGGACGAACAAGTTGCGGCCACGGCGGCTCGTACCGAGTGGCGGAGGGTCCGAGGGCTGCGTTGTCATGGCGTCCTCCCGTCGGCGGCGCCGATGGGCATCGAGGCTTCGGGCGGCCTCCTTCGCCCTCCCTTGCCACGACGGCTCCGCCACGGGCGTGCTGATCGCGGACAACGCAGGGCTGCCGGGCGGTGCTGGAGGCCGGTCGGCAGCGGCGGCCCGGGCCTGGGTGATCTCCCGGGCGTGCTGTACGCGCTGGGACTTGGTCATCTTCGACGGCCAGTGCTTGACCGGGTCGACGGCCCCGATCATCTCCAGCAGGATCGGGGCGAGGTCGCTGTCCGAGCGCGGTTTGAGCCCGGCCTGCCGTACCCGGGTGAGAAGTTCCTCGACACGGGCGTCACCGAACGCCGGGATCTCGCCCTCGGGCGGCAGGCCCGTCCAGCGCAGGGCATGCCACTCGTGCGTGCCGGGGTCCTGGAAGAACACCTCACGCCGGTCGCGGGGTTCGCGGTGGATGACCCACTGCTGCTTGTACCGGCCGCCCCGGGTGAGGGGCTCGTCGAGACGGTGCAGAACGTCGGCGTCGTACCAGAGTCCCTTGACCTTCACGCCCCGGCGGTAGATCCGCTACACATGGTGGGCTGGCAGGTGGCGGTAGTACGACTCCGGTGACGGGATGTCCAGGTCGAAGCCTTCCTGAGCGAAGGAGGCCGCGAACAGGGAGTTGGGACTGTGGTCGCCACCCGGATCCCAGCTGGGCGCGAACTTGCCCAGACTGCGGTTCTGCCACACCTTCACGACCCAGGTCGCGATGACGTGCTCCATCTCGGCAATGGTCAGCACGGCATCGCCCTCGGGATCGGCCCCGCGGTCGGCGACATCAACTCCCTTGTAGCCGCGCAGTTTCTCGAACAGCAGCGAGCGGATACTGCCGAACACCCGCTCCACCAAGCTCTTGTCCTGCGGCCGCAGCACGCGAGCGGGCAGGATCCGGCAGCCCATCGCCTCCTGGACATCCACCAGGTGGTGATTGCGGTAGACCGAACCGTGGTCGGAGGTGATGGTCTCGGGCTTGAGGAACGGCAGACCGGCCACCTTGTGCCCGGCGAACTCGGCGACCACCGCGGCCGGCAGCCCCGGGTAGGGCCACTCCATGTCCTCGTCCCACTCCTTACGCATCGGCAGAGGCAGCATGACGTCGCGCAGAACCATCGCGACGTCCACCGACGAGTCCGACACCAGCGTGAGGCGGAACGCGCAGATGGAGTGGGTGTAGACATCCAGCGCCAGGGTCAGGTGCACATCGACCGGATCACCGAAGACGTTCTCGCGGACCTTCACCGGCAGGACCGTCGTGTCCAGCGCAACGACCTGGCCCGGCCTTGTCACCAACACATGCCCGTTCTTGGCGGGCAGTTCGGCCGACCGCTCGTACTTCTGCCGGGCACCGCCGGGACCGAACCACTCCTTCCACACCCGCAGCAGCGTGTGATAGCCGGGGACCTCGATCTCCTCGTCCTCGAAGGTCTCGCGCACATAGCGCTGGATCATGTTCTCGCGAGTGCGGCCACTCACCCGGGACCGGTGCAGCGTCTCCTGCCTCACCGCGAAGATCGCCTCACGGACCTCTTCGGAAATGCTCGGGTGTCCCCCGCTCTCCCGCAGCCACCGGTGATCGGCGCACCCCACGATGCCGTACCGCCTGCGCCGACGCTCCCACCGCTCCAGCGTGCGCGCCCCGACATGGGCCACCCCCAGGAGCAGCTTGGCCTCCTCGGGCCGCAACGCCGACAACTCGGCGGCCTTCGCCTCCCTCCGTTCGGTCAGCGTCGTGCGGTCCGGGTCGTACTCGGGGCGCGGCTCCCCCGGCTCGGAACGGTACGGAACACCGCTGCGGAAACCACAGTTCACCTCCATCAGGTGAGCGAAGCGCTGTTCCATCAAGGGGCGCTTCTCCGGCTTCACGTCACACCACGACGACGGCTGGCGCACGCGGTTCGCACCCTCCGCCGCCGTACGCGACGACGGCCGGCACTGCGGGTGATTGACCAGGAACCGGAAGCTCACCTGCTGCCGCTCTCCGTCCACCCCCACCAGGTGGACCCGCCCCAGGTGCGGCTCCTGCCGCTCCACCAGCCACTCCACGTCATCGAGCACCACGCCCGCTCCGGGCGAGAGGTCCAGCGCGGCCGCCTCGATCACAGCGCGCCTCCCGCCGGCACCACCCGTGACCCGTCCGTCAACGGCTGCGAGAGGTCGACACCGAGCCTGCGATGCCACAGCAGGTGCAGCAGCCGGGCCCGCACCACCGGCCAGTACGTCTGCGCGGCCGCTAACTCCCCGAACGTCACGCCCTTTTCAGCATCAGCGAGCAGGTCACCTTCAACACCGAGCACGTCACGCGTCGGACGACGCTTCCCGTACATCGCGCTGAGCGTGGACCGCACATGCGGACGCCACTGGGCCGCCACCGCGTAGTGCCAGCCGCAGACGAGCGCCACTTCCTCGGCCGCCGCGAAGGACTCCAGGTCTTCGGGCCCGATCAACTCCCTGGGCCGAACGTCGATCAGCCAGGTCCCCGTCCGCGTGACCGCGAGGAAGTCCGGTGTGTGCTTACGCCACCCCTCCACCGTACGGAACCGGATCCGCAGCGGCTGCGACAGCACCTCGACCAGATCACCGGCAAAGTCCAAGGCGACCAGGAGCTGGTCCTCCTCGAGGCTCTCGAACCCGTGCAGCCGCCCGGTCGACAGCAACGACTCCAGACCGGGCCGGTGCCGTTGCTCGCGCCGCCAGGTGAACCCCCGCATCGGGACACGGCTGTCCACCGGGGCCTGCCCCAGATGCCGGACCGGGCTCGTCACCTCGTCCCCGGCGTACTTCCACGTCGCGGTCCACCGCTCAGCCCAGCCGTCAGACAGGTCCAGGCGGCCCCGCCCCGCGTCCAGCGAGACGGGCACCAGCAGATCCGTCCACGTACACCGGTGCGACCACAACGGTCCATCCGCGTACGACGATGTCCCAGGGCGGCCGACCGTCCCTCCGCCAGCCTGCGTTTCGTTCATGTCCCCAGGTAAGCGACGCGCCTCCCTGCGGACAGGCGCCCTTAGGAGTTGGCGACAACTTGCCTGCAAAAAGCACGGAACACGTCAAGAAACATGCGAATCTGACGACAGATGTCGTGCTCAGAACCTCAAGAAACACCAGGTCGGCACGGCGGGATGACGACACCTAGCCTGCTCAGTCTCAGCCGATTGCCACGTGTCCCGCCCCCTCTCGGGTGCCCCCGGACCGCACCGCTCACCCCGCCCCTTTCATCAGGGCGGTGACATAGGCATCCAGCCGCTCCTCCAGCGCTCGTGTTGTCAGGTCTGTCCGGCCGGCCTCCTGCCAGGGCTGGGCCACGGACGGCAGTTCTTCCGAGGACGCCAGCGCGTCCCGCACCTGCCAGTACAGCCGTTCGCTCGCGGTCGCGGCCAGTACGCCGCCGGCCTCCTCGTAGGCTTCGGTGAACCGCAGGCCCCATGCCGGGCCGTGCAGCAGTGCGAGGACGGCGGAGCAGTGCGCCACATCGAGGTCTGCCGGGCCCCAGGAGGTGGTGGCCCAGTCGACGACGCCGGTGAGCCGGGCGCTCGCCGGGCTTGAGGGGGGTGCATCGAACAGGATGTTGCCGGGCTGGAAGTCGCGGTGCAGGAAGCGTCCTTCGTAGGACGGCGGGGGGTTGCGGATCACGTCGGTCGCGGCCGCCCATGCCGTCGCGTCGGCGCCTGTCGGGACCACGACGGTTTCGGCGGTCGTCAGCGCCACGTACTCCCGGGGCCGCACGGCGGGGCGCAGGGCGTGGATCGCCACGAGCTGGCGGGCGAGCTGGGGGAGGCGCGTCTCCAGTCCGTCGTTGTCGAGGACCGTGCGTCCCGTCACGTGGGTCATGAGGAGTGACGGGTACTCGCAGTGCGCGGCGGTCGGGTCGACCGCGACGAGTTCAGGGGCCGGGACGTCGGTGTCGGTGAGCTGGGTCAGGGCGCCGGATTCCCTGGCCAGCCAGTCCTCGGCCTGCTCCACGCCGACGAAGGTGCGCAGCACCAGGGCGCGGGTGCCGCCGTCCCGCGCGGCGATGGTCAGCCGCCGTATTTCCGCGGTGATGCCGCCGTGCAGGCGCCTGGTGCCGACGATCCGTTCGCCGGGCTCCAGGTGCCGGTTCGCCCAAGCCAGTGTCTTCGGTCGGCGCGTTGCCGCCTCATCGGGGTCGGTCACCGTGCCACGTCATCATGCGGGCGGCGGTGCGGGCCAGTGGTTTCCGGGTGCCGCCGGCAGCGCGTGGGCGTCCGGCGGCTGGTCAGCGGCGGGCCCCGGACAGAGCCGTGTCCGCGGCGGCGAGGATGTTGCCGAAGGTGCGGGTGATGATCGGGCGGGCGACGTGGCGGGTGAGGAAGCCGCCGAGGAGGGGGACGGGGATCTCGGCGCGGGTGGTCCAGCGGACGTGGGTGCCGCCTTCGGGGGCCTCGGTGAACGTCATACGGCCGAGTTCGTGCCGGGACGGCGGCAGGCTGCGTTCGACGACGTACTCGGTGGCGTACGGCGGGTCGTAGTGGGTGATGCGTTCGCGGAACCAGCCGATCAGCCAGAGGTGGCTGCGGACGGCGCCGACGCCGTAGGGCGCGCCCTCCCCGTGCCGGGTCAGGCGGCAGCGCACCACCAGGGGCGAGCGGGTGTAGTGGGTGGTCGTGGTGAGCCAGGCGAACACCGTCGCGATCGGGGCGTCGATGACGCGCTCCACGGTCATGGTTTCCATGGCTGGGGTCCTCCTCTGTCGAGTGTGCGCACCGCTTCGGCGTGGTGCAGCTTGTCCGGGTTGCGTACGCCGTAGAGACCGGTGATCCGTCCGTCGCGTACCTCGAAGGCGACCAGCCAGTCGAGGCCGTCGTCCGTCACGAACCGCGCCGCGGGCATGCCGTTGTACGTGGCGGGCTCGACGCGGGCGGTGGCGGTGCCGCCGCGGTACACGCCGAGCACGAACCGCGCGACCTCGGTGCGGCCGGTGACCGGGCGGCGGACGGCGGCCGCCTTCCCACCGCCGTCGGAGATCACCACGACGTCGGGTGCCAGCAGGTCCATCAGCGGCTGGATCTCGCCGGTGGCGGCCGCGGCCAGGAAGCGCCGGACGATCTCCGCGGTGGCGTCCGAGACGGGTTCGAAACGCCGGCGCCGCGCGTGGACGTGCCGGCGGGCGCGGTGGGCGGTCTGGCGTACGGAGACCTCGGTCCGGCCGATCGAGGCGGCGATCTCGCCGTGGGTGTAGCCGAACACCTCGTGCAGCACGAACACCGCGCGCTCGGTCGGGTTCAGCGTCTCCAGGACGAGCATCATGGCCATCGAGACGGACTCGGCCAGGATCACGTCCTCGCTCACCCCGGGCGCCGTACGGATCGGCTCGGGCAGCCACATGCCGACGTAGTCCTCGCGCCGCGCCTTGGCCGCGCGCAGGTGGTTGAGGGCCTGCCGGGTCACCGTACGGACCAGGTAGGCGCGCGGACGGCCGACCGTGGCCGGATCGACCGCGCGCCACCGCAGGTAGCTCTCCTGGAGGACGTCCTCGGCGTCGGCGGCGCTGCCCAGCATCTCGTAGGCGATGGTGAACAGCAGGGAGCGGTGTTCGGTGAAGGCGTCCGTGCAGGTCTCCTCAGGCATGGTTCACCGCCGCTCCGCGCGGGTCCTGGCACCTGGGCATGGCGTCCGGTTCCTCTCCTCGGGTGTCATGGAGACACGTCGCGTCGGAGAAGCGTGACACTCCGGCGGTGTGGTTCGGCTCACACCGTGGGCAGGATGCCGCCGGACGTGGTGACCGGTCGAAGGGGGCCGCGATGGCTGACGAACGGTTCTGGCTGGACGTGCCGTTCGTGGAGAAGGACGAGGCCAAGAAGGGCGGCGCGCGCTGGGACCCGGCGGCCAAGCGGTGGTACGCGCCCCGGGCCGGGACGGAGGCGCTGCGGCGCTGGGCGGCGGCGCCGGACGTGCCCGACCTGCTGCCCGGTGAGGACCGCGGGCTCGGCAGCGGCCTCTTCGTCGATCTGGTGCCGCGCGGTTGCTGGTTCACCAACGTGCGGTCGTGCGTGGCCGCCAAGGACTGGGAGCGGCTGCGCCGTACGATCACCCGCCGGGCCGGGCGCCGCTGCGAGATATGCGGCGCCGCGGAGGACCGGGACGCCAAGCGCTGGCTGGAGGCGCACGAGCGGTGGGTCTTCGACGACGCCGCCCGGGTGCAGACCCTCGGGCGGCTCGTCTGTCTGTGCACCGACTGCCACACGGTCACCCACTTCGGGTACGCGCAGGTGCGCGGCCTGGAGGCGCAGGCGTTCGCGCACCTGGTCAAGGTCACCGGGATGGCCGGGGGCGCGGCCCGGCAGCACGTCAGGGACGCGTTCGACGTGTGGGAGCGGCGGTCCCGGGTGACGTGGGAGCTGGACCTGGGCATCCTCACGCGGGCCGGGATCACCCTCGCCCCGCCGCCGGGGGCGGGGGAGCGGGCCCGTACCGCCGAGGAGACGCTCCGGAGGGAGCGGCGGCGGTAGGGCCCGCGGTGGCTGCGCCGTCCGCGCCTCAGACCGTCACGGCGCCCCGGCCGGGCTGGTGCCGATCGCGACGGTCGCGCCCAGGTCGTCGTCGGTCGCCAGCCGGGTGACGAGGCCGCCGCGGCGGAAGGCATCGAGGGTGTGCGGTGCCTGGCGTTCGCTGGTCTCGATCAGCAGATGGCCGCCGGGGGCGAGCCACCGGAGCGCGTCGGCCGCGACCCGGCGCTGTACGTCGAGGCCGTCCGTGCCGCCGTCCAGCGCCACGCGGGGTTCGTGGTCGCGGGCTTCCGGGGGCAGCAGGCCGATCGCGTCGGTCGGTACGTAGGGGGCGTTGACGACGAGGAGGTCGACGCGGCCGCGCAGGGCGGGCGGCAGCGGGGCGTACAGGTCGCCTTCGTACACCTGGCCGGTGCCGGGGCGGATGTTGCGGCGGGCGCACCGTACGGCGGCGGGTTCGATGTCGGTGGCGTGCAGGTCGATGCGGGGCGGCGCCGAGGAAGGGGCGGCGCCCGGGGGGCCCGGTGCGGGCCCGTTCACGGCCGCGGCCAGTGCCGCGCCGACCGCGCCCGTACCGCAGCACAGGTCGACGACGACGGGCCGTGGCCCGGCCGTGTCCCGGGCCCGGACGAGCGCGGCGGCCTGGCCGACGAGGAATTCGGTGCGGCGGCGGGGGACGAAGACACCGGGGTCGACGGCGATCCGCAGGCCGCAGAACTCGGCCCAGCCGAGGACCTGTTCCAGGGGGAATCCGGCGATACGGCGGGCCGTCATGGCGATGAGGTCGGACGGGGTGCGGGCCGTGGAGACGAGGAGCCGTGCCTCGTCCTCGGCGAAGACGCAGCCGGCCGCGCGGAGTCTGGTGACGAGTCCGGCGGGGGACGGGGCGGCGGTGGTGGCGGGCAGCGGAAGTGACATACGCGTTCGAGCCTTTCGGGGTACCGAAGGGCGCTCTCGCGGTCACCTGCCTCGGAGGGACCGTACAGCCGTGAGGTGAGAGCACCCGGCCTGGACAGCGGTAATGGGTCTCACCTCCTCGGTCGTCCACTGTGTGTGGGCTGGTCACCTTACCCGAAGCCGGGGGAGAGGGGCAGGAGCGGCGGTGCGCCGCCCGGGGCGCGCGTGGCGCCTTTCGCGCCCGTCGCGCTGCCGCCGGTCTCGACGTGGCGGTGCCGGGGCTGGAGTGTGGAGGCGGGGTGCCACCGCGGGAGGTGGTGACCGGGGGGTCACCACGGGGCGGGGCCGGGAAGGCGGGCGGCTATGGCGGGTGCCGGAAATCCGTACATGCGGGGGCTGTTCGCCCCGGTACGGGAGGAGACCACCGCGTACGAGCTGGCCGTGACCGGCCGGGTCCCGGAGGAGCTGGACGGGCGCTACGTGCGCAACGGGCCCAATCCGCTGGGGGTGGACGACCCGGCGGCGTACCACTGGTTCAGCGGTGACGGGATGCTGCACGGCCTGCGGCTGCGTGGCGGCCGGGCCGAGTGGTACCGCAGCCGCTGGGTGCGGTCCGACGCGATGGCGCTGCGGCTGGGCGAGAAGATCCTGCACGGGCCGCGCCACCTGGACATGGACTTCGCCCCGAACACCCACGTCACGCGCTTCGCCGGACGCCTCCTCGCGCTGGTCGAGGGCGGCGCGCTGCCGTACGAGCTGGACGGCGACCTGGACACGGTGGGTCCCTTCGACTTCGCCGGGACGCTGCCGGGCGGGCTCGCCGCGCACACCACCGTCGACCCGGACACCGACGAACTGCACTGTGTGGCGTACTGCTGGGCCTGGCCGTACGTGCAGTACCTGGTCGCGGGGACGGACGGCCGGATCCGGCGGCGTGTGGACGTTCCGGTCGACGGCCGGCCGATGATGCACGACTTCTCGCTGACCGAGCGGCATGTGCTGCTCTACGACCTGCCGGTGGTCTTCAACCCGGGCGGGGTGGGCATCGGGCCCTCCTTCCCGTACGTGTGGGAGCCGGGGCGTCCGGCCCGGCTGGGTGTGCTGCCGCGGGAGGGCACGGCGTCGGACGTGCGGTGGCTGGAGATCGACCCGTGCTTCGTCTTCCATCCGATGAACGCGTACGAGACGGCGGACGGCAGCGGCCTGATCGTCGTCCATCTGGTGCGCTACGACCGGCTGTTCGCGAAGGGGCGCACGGGACCCGACGGGTCGCCGCCCGTGCTGGAGCGCTGGACGGTGGACCTCCGGGCGGGCCGGGTGCGGCGTGCGCGGGTGGACGACCGGCCGGTGGAGCTGCCGCGGGTGGACCCCCGGCGGCTCACGCTGCCGCACCGGTACGGGTACACGGTGCTGGAGTCCGGGGCGGCGGACGTGCGGGTGGCGCACTTCCCGGGAATCGAGCGGGTGGGGGCGGGCCTGGTGAAGTACGACCTGGAGCGCGGCACCAGCGAGGTGCGCCGCTTCGCGCCGCAGGGCGGCGTGGGGGAGGCCGTGTTCGTGCCCGCCGGTCCGGACACCGCCGAGGACGAGGGCTGGCTGATGGCGTACGTGTTCGACCCGGACCGCGATGCCACGGACCTCGTCATCCTCGACGCGGGGGACTTCACGGGGGAGGCGGTCGCGCGGGTGCATCTGCCGGTGCGGGTGCCGGTCGGTTTCCACGGGGCGTGGATACCGGACCGGGAGTGAGGGGTGGGGCGGAATCAGGTTGCCGTGGTTTTTTCGATGCGGTTGCATTGGTACGCTGGATCGCGACGGCGACGGAAAGGGGCGCGGTATGACCGGGAACGACGAGCGGGTGGCGCGCGCGGGGGCGGCGCTGGAGACGTACACGCTCTCCGGGCAGGGCTGGCGGGCGAGCCCGAGCGAGACACTCCAGCGGGTGCTGGCCGACCTGATGCACTGGTGCGACGCCACGCAGCGCGGCTTCGAGCGGTCGCTGGCGGCCGCCCGGGAGCGGTACGGGGAGGAGAGAGCGTGAGCGAGTGCCGGGCGGGGTGAGGGCGCCGGGCCGGAGGGCTCCCGTACGGGGGACGGGAGCCCTCCGGCCTTCGCGCTCAAGCGCGTGCCCGACCCCCGTGCGGGTGCGTGCCGAGCGCGAAGGGCGGGGCCGGGCGCCTGTTCTCACCCTCCGTACGGGCGGGCCTCCCGGGCCTCTCGCAGGGCCTGGGCCCACCAGGCCAGTTGGTCCAGCAGCACGGTGGCGGCCCGGTCGGCGTCCAGGGGCTCGCGCAGCGTCCCGTCGTCGTCGAAGAGGCTGCCGGCCATCGGGAAGCTGACCGTCTCGCGCACCGTCGTCGCGTGCAACTCGGCGAACACCAGACGCAGTTGCTCGACGGCGCGCAGGCCGCCGGAGATGCCGCCGTACGAGACGAAGCCGACCGGCTTGGCCTGCCACTCCTGGTGCAGCAGGTCCACGGCGTGCTTGAGCGGGGCGGGGAAGGAGTGGTTGTACTCGGGGGTGATGACGACGAAGGCGTCCGCGGCGCCGACGCGCTTGGCGTAGGACGCCATCTCCTCGCTGCCGTACCGCAGTTCGTACGGGCCGATGTCGGCGAGGTCGAGCACGTCGACGACGACGTCGTCGCGGCGGCCGGCGTGTGCGGTGAACCAGTTCGCGACGACGGGTGCGAACCGGCCCTCGCGGGTGCTGGCGACGATGACGGCGAGGGTGAAGGGGCGCTCGGGCATGGCGGGTCCTCCTGAAAGCGGTGGAGCGGAGCCGGTGGTCGGCTCCGGGACCAGACGCTAAAACCTCAACCAAAGTTGATGTCAATGCCTGGCCCTGGGCTCACCCGCGCCATCGCGCCCGGCGGCCGCCCCGGTCCTCCCGGCGGCCCCGGCCCTCCCGGCGGCCGTCCGCGCACCGGCCGCCCCGCGTCATTCCGCCCGCGTCACTCCACCCGCGTCACTCCGCCCCGAAGAGCGTGAGCAGGTCCGTCTTCTGGAACATCCGGGCCGTCTCCACCGCCGACGGCGTGCCCGCGGCCGGGTCGGCGCCGTGCGCCACCAGGAGGCGGACGATCGCGTCCTCGCCCTTGAAGACGGCGCCGGCCAGCGGCGTCTGGCCCCGGTCGTTGGCGCGGTCCGGGTCGGCGCCGCGCTCCAGCAGGGCCGCCACCGCGTCGGCGTGGCCGTGGTAGGCGGCGAGCATCACCAGGGTGTCGCCCTTGTCGTTGGTGAGGTTGGCGGGCACGCCGGCGTCCACGTACGCGGCGAGGGTGCCGGTGTCACCGTGCCGTGCCAGATCGAAGACCTTGCCCGCGAGCTGCAGCACCTCGGGGTCGTGCGCGTGCTCGGTCGTGTCGGGACTCTGCGGCTCCGTGTTCGCGTCACTCATGGTCGCCGGCCTCCTGCTCGGGTGGTGCGGCGGTGTCCTGCAACTCCCGCCTGGGCCTTTACTTGTCCCCGCCACCCTATTCAGCACACCTGCCGGGCGGCCCCGGCGCGCGCCGGGGCTCTGCCCGGGTACCTCAGAACTCGTCCGGGCACCACGGCCGGCGTGCCGTGCGCAGCAGGAGGCCGGCGGTCGTCAGGGCGCCCGGCCGCTCCTCGTCGACGCGGCCCAGCGCGGCCAGCCGTACCGCGGACTCGTCGCCCAGGTAGAGCGACGCGAAGGCGCCCACGTCCAGGGTGAGGTCCGCGGCGCGGTCCGTACGCGTACAGGTGGCGCCGTCCGGTCCGGCCTCCAGGAGGTAGCGTCCGTCGGCCAGTTCCGCTGCGTCCCTGACCTCCAGGACGAGGGAGCCGGCCACCGGGTACGTACGCGCCTCCAGCAGCCGGGGAATGTCCAGCGGCCGGGTCCACAGGTAGTCGGAGTGCCGCACCGTGCGCGCCGCGCGCGGGTCGCCGAGGCGGTGCGGCAGCAGGTCGTCGGGCGGGCGGAGGCCGGTCCTGACGTGCAGGACCCAGTCGATCGAGCACAGGAACAGCCACAGGGCCCGCTCGGCGGCCGGGGTGGTCGCGGTCAGGCGGTCGACGGTGAGGGTGTTCTGCGGCATCTGGTGTTCCCACACGTCGGTCGTCCGGTACGTGACCAGGCCCTCGACCTCGCCGGACGCGGACCGGTGGACGGCGTGGAAGCGCCGGCTCGCGGGGACGTGCGGCAGCGGGACGACGCCCGTCTGGACCTGCCACCAGACGGCGGGCAGGTCGACCGCGCCGGGCTGCCCGGCGCGGAACCGTTCGTGCAGCGCGGGGCCGATCTCCCGGACCTCGGCGGCGTCGGCGAAGTCGACCCGGCCGCCGTCGTCCGGGCCCGCGTGCCGCGGGTCCAGCGCGGCCCGTGCCACGTCGATGTGCCACTCGGTGGCCCAGGCGGTGGGACCGAAGCCGTACCGCCCGTATATCGGGTACTCCGCGGCGATGAGTGTGGCGAGGGCGTCCCCGCGCTCCTTGGCGGCCCGCAGGTCGTCGGTCATCATCCGGGTGAGCAGCCCGCGCCGCCGGTGGGTGGGCGAGACCGTCACGGACGTGACGGCGTCGGCGGACACGCGAGCGCCGCCGGGCACGGTCAGCTCCTGCGGGAAGCTGCGGAACGTGGCGACCCAGCGGCCGTCTTCGTACGCGCCCTGGGTGCGGTCCGGGACGTAGTTGCCGCGGCGGAACTCGATTTCTTCCTTGGACACCTCGGGCGGCCGCAGGAAGCCCACGGTCACGGCTCGCATCCAACCGGGGATGTCCGCGTCGCCGACCTTGCGCAGCTCGATGCTCATGCCCGTACGGTAGCCACGGTGCTGTACCGCCGTCGCGGCATTTTCGCGGGCGGGCCGGGCGCCCGGAAGGCGGGCGCCGCCCCCGGAAGCGGGCCCCAAAAAGCCCGGCGCCGCACCCCTCGAAGGCCCGGCACCGCCCCCTCAGAACGCCGCGCGTATCTCCCCGACCCGCTCGGCGCCGCCCAGCAGCGGCACCTCCTCGATGCGCTCCAGCACCGGCGACTCGACGCCCATCAGGCGCAGCACCCGGGCGAGCACCGGGCCGAGCGTGCGGCCGGCGCCGTCGTCGACCTTGAACGCCAGCGCTCGCCCGTCCGGCAGCGCCACCGCCTGCACGGCCTCCGCACCCATCTTGGACAGCACGCCGGGCAGCGCCTGCATCAGCCAGGTGTCGGGGCGGCGGGTGCCCGCCACGTACTCCGGGTGGGCGCGCATCGCGTCGGCCACCCGTCGCTCCGGCGTGCCGGCGTCGGCCAGCACGAAGTGCCGGAACGAGCGGGCCAGGCCGGTCAGCGATATCGCCATCAGCGGCGCGCCGCAGCCGTCCGTACCGATGTGCTCGACGCGCTCGCCGCTGGCGGAGCGCACCGTCTCCAGGGCCAGTTGCTGGAGCGGGTGGTCGGGGTGGAGGTAGGAGTCCAGCGGCCAGCCGTTGGCGGCGCAGGCGGCCAGCATGGCGGTGTGCTTGCCGGAGCAGTTCATGGTCAGCGGCTCGCGCACCCGCCCGGACGCCAGGTACGTCTCCGCCTCCACCGGGTCCAGCGGCAGGTCGGGCGGGGTCTGCACCAGCTCGGGGGCCAGGCCGTGCTCGCTGAGCATCTTCTGCACGAGGTCGAGGTGAAAGCTTTCGCCGGAGTGGCTGGCGGCGGCCAGCGCCAGCCGTTCACCCGACAGGTCCAGGCCCGCCCGCAGGATGGCGGCGGCCTGCATCGGCTTGTTGGCGGAGCGCGGGAAGACCGGGGAGGTGATGTCGCCGAGCGCGGTCTCCACACTGCCGTCCGCCGCCAGGACCACCAGGGAGCCGCGGTGCCGGCCCTCGACGAAGCCGGAACGCACGACCTCGGCGAGGACAGGGGACATACCGGGCAGGGCGGGCCCTTCGGTAACGGTGGAGGAGCTCATCGGGGGCCTTCCGGGGAGTGACCCGCGATCCCCCCGGAACGGTGCGGCCGCCGGGTCAGGAGAGCAGGTCGTCTACTTGTGCTTCACCTTCACGGTACCTGCGGGCGATCTCGGCACTGCAATCGTCCGCGGTGCGCTGCAACGCCTGGCGCCGCCGGGAGACCTGCTGCTCGTAGCGGACCAGGCGGCCCATCGCGTCGTGCAGCTCCTGGTCCGTGCGGGCCGTGAGGTCGGACAGCTCCACCTCGCCGAGCATCTGCTCCGCGAGCTGGCGGTACTCCTCGCTGTGCGGCATCCCGAGCGTCACATGGCGGGCCGAGGAGCGGTGCTGGGACGGCCCGTCCGTCAGGATCTCCGGCAGCCGGTCCAGCAGGGGCGAGTGCGGGGCCGTACGGCGGGTGCTCTCGGCCCGCAGGATGTCGATCCGGCCCTGCAGCAGCCGCCGCACATAGCTCAGGTCGGCCTCCTCCTGCTGCGCCTCGCGCCGCAGGACGCGCAGGTCGGGCAGGCCCAGCCGGTGCAGGTCGGGCCGCGGGACCGGGCGGAAGCGGTCGCGTTGCAGCGGTGGCCGGTGCGGCGCCGTGCCTGCCTGGAACATGGGGCCGTCCTCCGTGCGGGCGGGCCCGGCGGGTGCCGGGGCCGGCGGGGTCGTACGGGCCGCCGTCGGCGCCGTACGGGCGATCGGTACGGGTCCGGGGGTGTGCCCGGGACCGGCAGTGCTCATGAGTCGTTCCGTCCCCTCGTCCGGTGCGGCCGTGCGGGCACGTTGTCCGCGCGACGCACCGCGTGCACGCATCGTGCCACTGCGGGCGGGCCGTCCGCAGGGCCAGCCATGGCCATGGCACCCGAACGGCCCCGGGAGGGTACGGCTGTCGGAGGCCCGGGCGTGCCGTGCATCATGGGCGGTATGCGAGCTGTGGTGCAGAGGGTCGACGGCGCACGCGTCGAGGTGGACGGCGGGACGGTCGGGGAGATCGTCGGGGAAGGGCTGTGCGTGCTGGTCGGAGTGACGCACGACGACACCCCGGAGAAGGCGGCGCAGCTCGCCCGCAAGCTGTGGTCGGTGCGCATTCTGGACGGCGAGAAGTCCTGCTCGGACACGGGTGCGGGCCTGTTGGTGATCAGTCAGTTCACTCTCTACGGTGACGCCCGCAAGGGCCGTCGGCCCACCTGGAACGCGGCGGCCCCCGGCCCGGTGGCCGAACCCCTCGTCGACGAGGTCGTCACGCGGCTCCGCGCGCTGGGCGCGGAGGTCGCGACGGGCCGCTTCGGCGCGGACATGAAGGTCTCGCTGACCAACGACGGCCCGTTCACGGTGCTCCTGGAGGTCTGAGCCGCGGCTCGACCGCCGCGGCTCCCTCCCGGCTGCCCTACGGCTCGACCACGACCTCCTGCGCCGCCGCGGTGCTCTCCACGAGCAGCGGCGCGTCGACGGGCACGTTGCGCTTGACCAGGGCCAGCGCGATGGGGCCCAGCTCGTGGTGGCGGGCCGAGGTGGTGACGAAGCCGAGCTGGCGCCCGTCGGCACCGTCGGCGGCGAGGCGTACGGGCGCGCCGTGCGGCGGCAGGTGCACCTCGCTGCCGTCCAGGTGGAGGAAGACCAGGCGGCGCGGCGGCTTCCCCAGGTTGTGGACGCGGGCCACCGTCTCCTGGCCGCGGTAGCAGCCCTTCTGGAGGTGCACGGCGGTGCCGATCCAGCCCAGCTCGTGCGGGATGGTGCGGTGGTCGGTCTCCCGGCCCAGGCGTGGCCGGTGCGCCTCGACGCGCAGCGCCTCCAGGGCCAGCGTGCCGACGGCGGGGCCGTTGGCCGTGGCGAAGGCCGCCAGGTCCGCGCGGGGCAGGAACAGGTCCCGGCCGTGCGGGGTCTCCCGGACGACGGCGTCCTTCGGCGCCTCGGCGATGGAACCGGCCGGCAGGTGGACGACCGCGTAGTCGTCCGTACGGTCGGCGACCTCGACGCGGTAGAAGAACTTCATGCTCTCCAGGTAGGCGATGAGCGCCTCCTCGTCGCCCGGCTCGGTGTGCAGCCAGGTCGTCTCCCCGTCGTCGACGAGGTAGAGGGCGTGCTCGATGTGGCCGTTGGCGGAGAGGATCAGGGCCTCGGTGGCATGGCCGGGGGCGAGGTCGGTGACGTGCTGGGTCAGCAGCAGGTGCAGCCAGCTCAGCCGCTCGGGGCCGCTGACGGTGACCACGCCGCGGTGCGAGAGGTCGACGAGGCCGTGGCCGTCCGCGAGGGTGCGTTGTTCGCGGAACAGGTCGCCGTAGTGTGCGGCGACCCCTTCGTCGGGGGCCTCGGCCGGGACGGCACCGGGCAGCGACAGCAGCGGACTGGCTTCACGTGGGCGCGGCATACCCCAAGCGTACGACCGGCTACGCGACAGGCCCCGACCCGCCCTCGGCGGGCGGCCCGCCGTCCGGTGTCCGCGCCGCGCCGGTGCCGGTGCCGGTGCACGCCGCGCAGCGCCCGAAGATCGCGAAGTGCTTCAGGTCCGTGTCGAAGCCGAACGTCTCCCGCAGCGTCGCCGTGAACGGTGCGGCCACCGACAGATCGGCTTCGATCACTTCCGAGCAGTCCCGGCACACCAGGTGGATGTGGTGGTGCCGGGACGCGAGGTGATACGTGGGCGCGCCGTGCCCGAGGTGGGCATGGCTGACCAGCTTCAGCTCCTCCAGCAGCTCCAGTGTCCGGTAGACGGTGGAGATGTTCACGCCGCCCGCCGTCCGGCGCACCTCGGTGAGGATGGCGTCGGGGGTGGCGTGTTCCAGCTTGTCCACCGCCTCCAGCACGAGCTGCCGCTGCGGGGTCAGCCGGTACCCGCGCTTGCGGAGGTCGCTCTGCCAGTCGCTGCTCACCACACCGACAGTGTAGGAGGACGTTCAGTGGCCGCCTACGTTCCGCAGGTAACCGGAGAGCGCGGCGACGGCTGCCGGGTTGCGCGGGCTCTCCACCAGGTCGGCGTAGTCCAGTACGAAGATGCGGTCGTTCTTGATCGCCGAGACGTTCTTCAGCGGCCCGTACGACTTCAGGAACGCCTTCTTCTGTTCGGCGGTCGGCGTGCCGTAGTCGTTGATGACGATCACGTCGGGGTCGCGTTCGACCACCGATTCCCAGCCGACCGTGGTCCAGGAGTCGTTGAGGTCCTTCATGACGTGGTCGCCGCCGGCCTTGGTGATGATGTCGTGCGGCCCGGCGAAGCGGCCGGAGGTCATCGGCTTGTCCTGGCCGCCGTCGTAGAGGAAGACGGTGGGCCGTGCGCCGTCCTTGGGGGCCTTGGCCTGCGCGTCGGCGATCTGCTTGCGGTACGTGGCGATCAGCGCGTCCGCCCGGTCCTCGACGTCGAAGATCTTCCCGAGGGTCTTCAGGTCGGTGTAGAGCGCGTCCAGCGGCGGCATCACGCCGCGTGCGCTGCCCTGGCCGCCGTCGGATCCGTTGCGGCACGACTCGGTCAGGACGTAGCTGCCGATGCCGAGCTTCTTCAGGGAGGCCGGGGTGACGTCGCTGTCCTCGCCGAAGCCGTAGTTCCAGCCCGCGAAGACCAGGTCGGCCTTGGCGTCCAGGGCGATCTCCTTGGTGATCGTCTTCTTGGAGAGCCACGGCACCTTGCCGTACGCGTCCTTCCAGGCGACGGCGTCGATCCTGCCCCGGTACTCCGGCATGACGTACCCGGCCATGTGGTCCTCCAGGCCGAGCGCGAACATGATGTCGGCGATCCCGACGTCGTTGGTGACCACCCGCCGCGGCGCCTTGTCGTACGTGGTCCGCGTCCCGCAGTTCTCGATCGTGACCGGGTAGTGGCCGGACCCGCCGCCCGGCCCGGACGCCTGGGCGGCGCCCTTCTTCCCGTCCTCGGCGACGTGCGCGCCGCAGCCGGTGAGCACGGCGAGCGTGAGGGCGGTGAGCAGGGCGGCGGAGCGGTGGCGGGTACGCATGGGGGGCCTCATGAGGTGGTCGGTGCGTCGGTACGGGCGGGCAGGCGGTCGAACAGCAGTTGGACGACGCCGGTCTCCGGATGCGGTACGCGGTGCGCGCGCACCCCGAACACCTCGGCCAGCAGCTCCGGGCCCAGCACGTCGTGCGGCGCGCCGGAGGCGACGATGCGCCCGCCGGAGATGACGTACAGCTCGTCGCAGTGCACGGCCGCCAGGTTCAGGTCGTGCAGCGCGGTCAGCACCGTCAGCCCGCTGTCCCGGACCAGCGCCAGCAGCTCGAGCTGCTGCGCGATGTCGAGGTGGTTCGTCGGCTCGTCCAGCACCAGCACCCGCGGCTCCTGGGCCAGCGCGCGGGCGATCAGCACCCGCTGCTTCTCGCCGCCGGACAGGCTCAGGAAGGCCCGCCCGGCGAGGTGGGCGGCGCCGGTACGGTCCAGCGCGTCCTCGCACACCCGCAGGTCGGCGGCGCTCGGCCGCCCCGACCCGCGCTGGTGCGGCAGCCGCCCCATCGCGACGACCTCGGCGGCCGTGAACCCGAACTCGGTCGCCGACTCCTGGGGCAGCGCGGCCAGGTGACGGGCCCCTTCGCGTACGCCCATGGCGTGCAGGTCGGTGCCGTCCAGCCGTACCGTCCCGGCGGCCGGGCGCAGCGCGCGGTAGGCGCAGCGCAGCAGGGTGGACTTGCCGCTGCCGTTGGGTCCGACCAGCCCGACGACCCGGCCGCTGTCCGCGTGCAGGGTGATGTCGTGCACGAGCCGCGCGCCGGCCACGTCCACGGACACCGCGTCGATGTCGATCCGCATCAGGCACCGCCTCCGTACGTACCGCCGTGGCCCCGCATCGGACACCGCATGGGGCCCCGCACCGGGCACTGCATCAGGACCCGCATCAGACCCCGCCTCCGAACGTGTAGCCGCGCCGCCGCATCAGCAGCACGAAAGCCGGCACCCCGAGCACCGCGGTGATCACTCCGACCGGCAGCTCGACGGGCGCCAGCAGCACCCGGGACAGGATGTCCACCCACACCATCAGCACCGCACCCAGCAGCGGCGCCACCGCCAGCACCCGGCGGTGCCCGGCGCCCACCAGCATCCGCGTCACGTGCGGCACCATCAGCCCCACGAAGCCGATCGCCCCGCTGACCGCGACCACCGCGCCGGTGACGGCCGCGGTGACCGCGAACAGCTCCCGGCGCAGCCGCCCGGGGTCCACGCCGAGCGCGGCGGCCGACTCGTCGCCCATGGCCAGCGCGTTCAGCCGGCCCGCGGAGAGCATCAGGTACAGCAGCGCCCCGGCCACCGCCACCGCGGCGACCGGCAGCGAGCCCCAGCCCGCCCCGCTGAGGCTGCCGAGCAGCCACATCATGGCGGACCGCGCCGCCTCGCCCCGGTCGGCGGCGAAGACCATCAGGGTGGAGAGGGCGGAGAAGCCGTAGTACATGGCGGAGCCGGTCAGGACCAGGCGCAACGGGGTCAGGCCGTGCGCGCTGCGGGCCGCCGCGTAGACCAGCACCATGGCCAGCAGCGCCGAGCCGAAGGCGGCGGTGGACAGGGCCCAGACGCCGAGGGCGCCGAGCGAGCCGAAGAGCAGGACGGCGTTGGCGCCGACCGCGGCGCCGGAGGAGATGCCGAGCACGAAGGGGTCGGCGAGGGCGTTGCGCACCAGGGCCTGGACGGCCACGCCGATGGCGGACAGCCCGGCGCCGACGACGGCGGCCAGCAGCGTGCGCGGGAAGCGCAGCTCCCACACGATGGTGTAGGCGGAGACCTCGTCGGAGGTGATGGTCCCGCCGCTCAGCCCGGCGCCGAGGTGGCGCAGCACCTCGCCCCACCCGACACCGGAGGCGCCGAGGCCGACGCCGCACACCAGGGACGCGAGCAGCACGACGGCGAGCCCGGCGGCCAGCGGCACGGTGGGCAGCGGCGAGCCGGTACGGGGCCGGTCACCGTCGGGCCCGACGGGTGCGGAGGCGGAGGCGGCGGTACGGGCTGGGGCGGCCAAGGGGCGTACGCCTTCGGCTCGGGCCGCGTCCGTACGGTCCGGGGTGACGGCGCGTGGCGCGAGGCCCGCGGCGGTGTCCCCTCGCAGTCCACGGCGAGTTGATCAGGAACCGGCGCCCCCGCGGGTGATCGGGCTGGCGGAACACGCGGTTCCGCACACCGTTGCGGGTCAGCGCCGGACTCTCACCGGACTTCCCCCGCCGGGGCGCTCTGCGACCTGTGGAGGTCTGCTTGTCTACTTGAAGAAGGCGATGCCGTCGTCCGGCAGGTCCTTGATGTCCTTGGCCCACTCGCGCGGGTCGACGACCTTCTTCAGGTGCGCCGACATGTACGGACGCAGCGGCACCTCGGGGGTGGCCTTCTCGCCGACCCACATCAGGTCGCTGTTCACGTACCCGTACAGGCGCTTGCCGCCGCTGTACGGGCCGGAGGCCGCGGTCCGCGCCACGGCGTCGGTGGCCAGGTCGATCTGCGGCTTCTGGTCGGCCAGCTCGCCGTACCAGACCTCCGCGACGCCGCCGTCGCGGATCATCACGATCTCGACCTTGCGGTCCTTGTCGATGCGCCAGTAGCCGGACTCGGTCTCCAGCGGAGCGACCTTCTTGCCCTCGCCGTCGAGCACCCAGCTGTGCGAGGTGTATTCGAGGAAGTCACGGCCGTCGTGCGTGAAGGTGACCTCCTGGCCGAAGTTGCACTTCTCGGAACCGGGGAAGTCGGCGACGCCGGCACCCTCCCAGTTGCCGAGCAGGAAGGCGAGGGGCACGAGGGCCGGGTTCAGGTCGGACGGGATCTCGATCATCAGCTCAGGCGATCTGTGTCGGGGAAGTCTGGTGTGTTCGGGGTTCTCAGCGCTGGCCCTGGTACAGCTTCTTCCAGGTCAGCCCGGCGAAGGCGACGACGCCGACGGCGACCAGGACGAGCAGGGTGGTGAAGACTGCCTCAAGCACGAGCGCGCTCCTCGGACGGAGTGAGGTGTTACGGACCGGAAGCGAGTCTAGTCGGCGTGCTCGGTGGTGGCGCTGTGAGGTCGGTCCCGCCGGGAGCCCCGGGCGCCTGACGCACCCGGGACACCCGGCGCCGCCGGTTCAGCTCAGGAGCTGCTGCTGGAGGGCGACGGTCTGGTAGAAGGCCGTCGGTACGGTGCCGCCGGGGCGGGAGTGGACGACGAGGGCGACGGTGTCGCCGGCGAACAGGTAGGCGTACCGCACGGAGCGGGCGCCTCCGGAGCCGGTCTGCCGGTACACCTCCACAGCGGAGTCGAGGACGTCGCCCGGCCGCGCCTGCACGGCCGACTCGTAACCGTCGTCCCGTACGACGGTCCGCGCGTCCCGCAGGTTGACGACCGTGCCCTTCCAGTCGTTCAGCACCGTCAGGCGGAAGTACTGGGCCACCGCCGCGCTCTCGAACTGGACCAGGTGGACCCGGGCCCGGGTGCCGTCCGGCATGGTCCAGCCGCGGGAGGCGGTACGGCGCGGGGCGTAGTCGGCCAGGTGCCGTCGCAGCAGGTCGCCGGAGGGAGCCTCGTACTCCGCGGTGAAGGCGGCGGTGTCCGGCGCGTCCTTCCCGCCGGTCTTGTCGAGGTCCACCGCGGCACCCTCGGGAGCGGTCAGGCGCAGACCGCCGAGGTCGGCGTGGTGGACGCCGGAGGGACCGCCGGCGGTGGCGCCGGGCGTCTTCGCGAAGGGGGCGGGCGCGCCGTGGGGGAGCGGTGGCCGGTGCTGTTCCGGGTACGGCCAGCGGCCGTCGCCCGGCGTGCCCAGACCGGGCAGGTCGGTACGGTCCGCCGCGGTGATCCCGTAGGCGATGCCGGTGCCGAGGAGGCCGCAGACCACGAGGGCCGCCGCGACGCGTGGGAGGGACCGGCGGAGGTGGCGCGGGCGGCCGGCGGCAGGCGGTGTGCCGGGGTCCGCCGGGCCGGCGGGGCCGTCCACGGTCAGTGAGCTGCTGTCGGTCATGCGGTGCCTCCGTGCGTGCCGGACCGTCGGAGCTGCTGGGACAGGTGCCGGGCCCCGCGCGAGGTGTCCAGCCCTTCGGGCCCGTAGGCGGTCAGGACGACCAGGCGGTCTCGCACTTCCCCGGCGCACAGCATCGCTGCCATGCCTTCCGGGCCGGACTCCGCGGGCAGGACGCAGCGCGCGTCGGGGTGGTCCGCCGCACGCGGCCCGGTACGGACTCCGTCGCCCACGAGGGCGGCGGGGAGGCCGCCGGCGGCGCCCGGCTTCAGGCGCAGGAGCTGCACCTCCAGGATCTGGCCGGGCGCCCGGTACGTGCGTACGGCCGACTCGACGACGCCCCGGCGCCGCAGCGCGGAGAAGAAGGCGTCCCGCCGCCCGTCGGGCAGCCAGGCGGACAGCTGCCGTGCCAGCAGCTCGGACTGCTCGGCGCCGACCGTGCTGTCGTTGCGGAAGGAGCCCGGATCGGGCCCGTACGCGGGCCCTCCCGGGGCGGGCAGCAGCTCGGCGCGGAGCGCGGTGGCTCCCGCGCCGGTGGCCTGCGGATCGCCCATGGTGCGGGGCGGGGCTTGGGCCGGGGCCTTCATGAGATTGTCGAGTTGTCGCTGGGCCAGGGGGCGCAGGGCGGCCTCGTCGAGGGGCTTTGTGTCCTGGAAGGTCATGTCCATGACGACCGTGCCACGCCGGGCCAGCGCGCGGGCGGTGTACAGGGGCGCGCTGCCCGGGAACTCCCGCGCCTCTGCCTCCACGTGCAGCGCGCCGGAGGCGGTCCCGGCCAGTTTCACCTCGTGCGCGTGCCGCGTCGAACTGTTCTCCCGCCCCTCCCGCACATACCGCGCAGCGCTCGCGTCCCACATGTCGCGGAACTGGACGAGATCGGTCCGGACGGTGAGGTCGCCGAGGCCCCAGATGTCGTGCGCGACCCGTTGGAAGCCGCTCGTGACCAGCGCCTTGAAGTGTTCGCCGGGCCCGGTGTAGTCCGCGGCGAACTCGTCCAGCCGTAGCCGGTGACGGCCGAAGACCTGTGGCCGCGCCCCGGCCGGACGTGGGGCGAGCAGCACGTCCAGATCACCGTCGGACCACGGCGCAGCCGCAGGCCGTGGCGCCGCTTCCCCGGTCCCCTGCGCCGACTGGGCCGCCACGCCCGCGGCCAACGGCGGCAACGGTGTCGGCGGCCGTCCGTACTGGACGGCGTAGCCCGTGGCCACGCCCCCGACGACACCGAGCGCGGCGCCCAGGGCGATCAGCGGGCGCGTACCGCCCGCACGGTGCGCCAGGCGGCGCCATAACCCCGGGCGGGGTGGCTGGTCAGGACGGTCGGGCTGCACGTGGCCCCCAGAAAGATCGTGTGCTGGTCGGACAACTGACCAACTGCGGGGCCGAATGGTTGCGTTGGCAAGCGTTCTAAAGTGGCCGTATGGCGAAGAAGCTGGTGATCAAGGTGACGGCGGGGGCGGACGCCCCCGAGCGGTGCTCGCAGGCGTTCACGGTGGCGGCGGTGGCCGTGGCCAGCGGGGTGCACGTCTCGCTGTGGCTGACCGGGGAGTCGGCGTGGTTCGCGCTGCCGGGGCGCGCGGCGGAGTTCGAGCTGCCGCACGCGGCGCCGCTGCCGGATCTGATCGACTCGATCGTGGCGGGCGGCGGCACGATCACCGTGTGCACGCAGTGCGCGGCCCGCCGGGACATCGAGGAGAAGGACCTCATCGAGGGCGCCCGGATCGCCGGGGCGCAGGTCTTCGTGAGCGAGGTCATGCCGGACGGGGTGCAGGCGCTCGTCTACTGAGGGCGCGGCGGCCCGGGGCGGTCCGGGCGGCGGCCCGGCGGCTGCCCGGGGCGCCGCCCGGCCGACGGCCCGGGACGTGGCTCAGCGGCGGCCCGAGCCGGAGCCGGACCCGGAGCCCGGCCCGGGCCCGTGGTCGTCGATCTCACGCCACCACCGGTCCGACTCCGGGTCGCCCGACTCGTCCCACCAGCGCTCACCCGGCTCCCGCCGGTTGCCGACGATCGCCGCGAACGGCGGGATGACCATGGCGACCACGCACATCGCCACGGCCGCCGGCACGGACCACAGCCGTACCACGCCCCACGCCAGGACGAAGAGGGCAAGACAGACGCCCATCAGGGCGAAGTACCGGCGGTGCCGGCGCTGCGCGGGCGGACGCTGGTGCGCGGACATGGTTCCACCGTAGATCCGGCCGGGGTGGCTGGGAAGCGCGGCGGGCCGCACCCCGGCCAAGGCGTCCAACCCCCTGGGGTGCGGCCCGTCGGCCGTACGTACTCGTACCGTGTCAGACGGCGATCGCGACCTCCGCGAGGCCACCGTGCTGCGCGACGACGGTACGGTCCTTCGCGGTCGCGCCCGGGACCAGGGCGCGCAGCGTCCAGGTGCCCTCGGCCGCGTAGAAGCGGAACTGCCCGGTCGCCGAGGTGGGGACCTCGGCGGTGAACTCGCCGGTGCTGTCCAGCAGGCGCACGTAGCCGGTGACGGGCTGGCCGTCGCGGGTCACGCTGCCCTGGATCGTGGTCTCGCCCGGCTTGGCGGTCGAAGCGTCCGGGCCGCCGGCCTTTGCTCCACACATATGAGTCGTCCTTGGTGAGGTGGGGTGAGGGGAACGGGAAGGCGGTGCGCCTACTTCGCGGCGCCGAGCTCGATCGGCACGCCGACCAGCGAGCCGTACTCGGTCCAGGAGCCGTCGTAGTTCTTGACGTTGGACTGGCCGAGCAGCTCGTGCAGCACGAACCAGGTGAGCGCCGAGCGCTCGCCGATGCGGCAGTAGGCGATGGTGTCCTTCGCCAGGTCCACGTTCTCGGTCTCGTAGAGCGCCTTGAGCTCGTCGTCCGACTTGAAGGTGCCGTCGTCGTTGGCGTTCTTCGACCACGGGATGTTGCGGGCGCTCGGCACGTGGCCGGGGCGCTGCGACTGCTCCTGCGGGAGGTGCGCAGGGGCGAGCAGCTTGCCGCTGAACTCGTCGGGGGAGCGCACGTCGACCAGGTTCAGGTTGCCGATCGCGGCGACGACGTCGTCACGGAAGGCGCGGATGGAGGTGTCCTGGGCCTTCGCCTTGTAGTCGGTCTGCGGGCGGTTCGGCACCTGCGAGCCGTCGACCAGGTCGCGGGAGTCCAGCTCCCACTTCTTGCGGCCGCCGTCGAGCAGCTTGACGCTGTCGTGGCCGTAGAGCTTGAAGTACCAGTAGGCGTACGAGGCGAACCAGTTGTTGTTGCCGCCGTAGAGGACGACGGTGTCGTCGTTGGCGATGCCCTTCCCGGAGAGCAGCTTCTCGAAGCCCGCCTGGTCGACGAAGTCGCGGCGCACCGGGTCCTGGAGGTCCTTCTGCCAGTCGATGCGGACGGCGTTCTTGATGTGGTTCTTGTCGTAGGCCGAGGTGTCCTCGTCGACCTCGACGATGACCACCTTCGGGTCGTCGATGTGGGCCTCGACCCAGTCGGCGTCCACCAGGACGTCGCTACGGCTCATGTTGTTCTCCTCCGGGGCAGTTACGGGGCACGCGTACGCCGGTGCGCGCTGCGGCGAGGGACGCGGCGCTGCGTGGGGAAGTGGCAGGTGTGGCCTCAGCGGGCCGGGCGGAGACGGGGGAAGAGACCGCCCGTCAGGCAGTGCGACAGAGCATGGCGGCGACGCGGCACAGGTCGACTGCCCGCCGCTTCGTGAGGATCGCCTGTCCCCGCGAACGGGAACCGCTCAGAGAGCTCTGCATGCGACCGATCGTAGGGAGGGGCGGCGGGACGTGTCACCGGCGTGTCGGATGCTGAGACGTGCCGGTCCGTATCGTGGTACGGAGGGGTGGTGCGAGGGGCGTGCGGACCGTACCGCCGCGGCCCGCGCGCCGGTCGGGGTCTGGCGTGCGGGACGAGGTGTCTCAGTGTGCGGACGGCCGGGCGATGGGTGGCGATTCGACCTGTTTCCGGCGGCCGGGGGTGGGGGGAGCCCCGGCCGGGCGGTGTGCCGGGCGGATCAGCCGGGCAGCTTGACGTCCTTGCCGCTGGCCGAGATCGAGAGGCCCTCCCGCGTCGCGACCACCTTGTCCAGCTTCAGGCCGCCGGGCAGCCGGTTCAGCTTCCACTCGTGGTCGGTCTGTGCGCGGACCTGGTCGCGGCAGGCGGAGAGCTGGGAGCAGAGGGCCGGGAGGGTGTCGGCACGCAGCCGGACGGTGTCGCCGTTCACGGTGCTCACCGTGCCGGTGACCTCCAGCGAGTTCAGCATCGGCAGGTTCGGCAGGTTCGGGGAGATCTTCACCTGGCTCTTGCCGTTCTTCTCGCCGCCGTAGCTCACCTTGATGTTCCTGCCCGAGGCGGTGGTCAGGTCCGCGTACGAGATCCGGGCCTCGCCGGTGGCGCTCGCGGCGCGCTCGATCGAGGTGTAGTCGCTGGTCAGCTTCACGTCGTGGAACTGCGCCGACAGCTCCTGGATGCGCAGGGTGTGACCCTCGGCGGTGGCGTTCAGGCCGTCGATCCTGGCGTCCACCCGGTCCAGGCTGCGGCCCGCGACCTGGGTCAGGAACGGGAAGCCGGTGATGGACACCTCCGGCGTACGGTCCAGGCCCTGGCTGCTGCGGATCTTGTCAGCGGCCTTGTCCTCGGCGAAGTTCACGGCGATCCGGTCGGCGGCCACGAACAGGCCGCCGAGTATCACGACGATCACCAACAGCACTCGCAGTGCGCGCATCGAACCACTACCCCCAGGCGTGGGGCCGAAATCGGCCCGGTTTTTCCGGGTCAGGCCCCCGGTCTGCTGCGTGCGAGCCTAACCGGACGAATGGGGGAGGTGCCTTTTCCGGCCGGTGACCGGGGTGTCCCGGGGCGTCTCGCGGTGTCCCGCGGTGTCCTGGGGTGTTCCGCGGTGTTCCGGGGTGTTCCGGGGTGTCTCGCGGTGTCACGCCGCGTGAGCTTCGGGGCTTCGGCGCGGCTACGCCTGGGTAGGCCCCCGGTGGGGGAACGTGTGCGATCGCCCAGTAGGGCGCGCAGCCGACGCCAGCCCGACGCACGCCAGCCCGACGCACGCCAGCCCGATGTCAGCCCGACGAACGGCCGACGAACGGCCGGAGGCGGGCCCGGGATCGTCACCGGGCCCGCCCATGACAGCCGGCGCTCAGGCCAGCGCCCGCCCCAGCACGTAGATCGCCGGGGCCGCCAGGGTCAACGGCAGGGCGACGCCCGCCGTCATGTGCACGAAGCGGGACGGGTAGTCGTAGCTGGCCACCCGGAGGCCGATCAGGGCACAGCCGCCGGCCACCAGGCCCAGCAGAGCGCCGGACGCGCCCAGACCGGTGAGCTGGCCGACCGCGATGCCCGCGCCGGCGCCGCCGAGCAGGGCGACGACCAGTGAGGCGGCCGACGGCAGCGGCAGCGCGCGGGCGAGGGCGGTCACCGCGACCGCGACACAGCCCACCGTCACGGCGTGCGCCGTGGCGGCGAGCTGCCCGGCGGCCAGGACCACCAGGGCGCTGGAGGTGAGGCCGGCGGTCAGCGCGTACATCCGCTCGTCCGCGCTGCTGCGGTTGCGCAGTTGGAGGACGAGGACGAACAGGCACCAGACGCCGAGGGTGCCGATGGCGACCACGGGCGCCTGGTCACGTTCGGTGGCCAGCAGCGCGACGTCGGTGGTCACACCCGCCAGGAAGGCGAGGGCGATGCCCTGCCGGGCGGGCCACATGCCGTTGAGGCGGAACCAGCCCGCTGCGGTGACGGCCTGGAGGAGTACCACCGGCACCATCAGGGCCACTCGGGGCAGCGGCGCGGCGAGGGCGAGGAGCAGGGCCAGGACGGCGGTGAGGGCGGCGGGCCGCAGACCGGGCGGGATGATCGGCGAGCGGCCTTCGGCACGGGCGCGCTGGTTGGGCGCGAGCCGCGACAGGTCGGGCGCGGGCTCGGCCGCGGACCGCTCGGGTTCCGGCGCGGCCCGGTGCCGGGACTGGGCCCGGGGCTGCGGCTGCGGGGCGCGGGCGGCGGCCGGTTCCGGGGTCTGCTTCGGCAGGTACGCGGTCTCTTCGGCGGACCGGTCCGGTGCGGACGGGCCGGGGTTCGCCGGGTCCGGGCCGCCCACGACGGGCAACTGGACGCCGGTGTCCCAGGTCGGTGCCGTCCAGATCTGGGTCTGCGGATCGTCCTGGCCGCCGCCCGTGGCGTACGCGTCGGATCCGTACGGGGAGGAGCCGTGCGAGGAGGAGCCGTACGAGCCGGCCCCGGACGCGTGCTGTCCCTGGGCGGGACGGCCGTCCGGCCCGGTGGCGTACTGGCCGGACCGGCCGGTCTGTCCCTGCTGCCCGTACTGGTTCTGCTGCCCGTACTGGCCGGACTGACCGGCTTGGCTCTGCTGCCCGTACTGGCCGGTCTGCTGCTGCTGTCCGGCCGCCGCTGGCCAGGCGGTCTGCTGCGGCCGCCCGTACGCGTCGTAGGTCTGCTGGGGGTGTTGCTGCGGGGGCTGCTGCTGGCCGTACGCCGGGGTTCCGTATGCCTGGTGCTCGTACGGCTGCTGCCCGTAGCCCTGCTGCGGCGCCTGGCCGTACGTGCCGCCGTGACTGCCGTACGACTGCGGCGCCGGTGTCCCGTACGCGTCGCCGGACCCGTAGGAACCGTGCGCGTCGTACGGCGCCTGCGAATCGGCCGCGGGCTGCTGCGGGTGCGCGGGCTGCTGCGGCTGCTGCCGCTGGTCCTGCGGCTGGTACGGGTCGTAGGACCCGTAGGGATTCTGCGGCTGGTTCTCGCTCATGGTCTCGCTCATCCTCCCGCGAACGGCGGCAGGACCTCGACGGTGCCGCCCTCGGCCAGCCGGACGGCCGCGTGGTCGCGGCCGCCGACCGGGTCGCCGTCCACCAGGAACGAGCAGCGCAGCAGGACGCGGGCGAACTCGGGGTTCGCGGCGTGCCGCTCGCGTGCCGCGGCCAGTGCCTCGGCGAGTGTCGCCGCCGCGTACGGCTCCTCGGCGGTGCCGGCGGCGGCCTTCGCCGCGGCCCAGTAGCGCACGGTGCCAGTTGTTGTCACGGCGGCCTCTTCATCTTCATCGTCGTTCGTCGTGCGTCGTCAGGGGCCTCCATGATGGCGTACGCCGCGGCGGGTGCCGTTCCGGGCAACTTCGGCGGCTGTCCGGACAAGTTCTGGCAAAACCTCCTGCTTCGTTCAAGTGGTACAGGGAAATTCGATTGCCGCGGGCAAGGGCTCGCATAGGCTCGAACAGTGTTGGTCCGATTGGCGCGGGCGCATCTGCGGCCCCACATGCGCCCCATATCCCTGATCGTGCTGCTCCAGCTCGTCCAGACGCTGGCCACCCTCTACCTGCCCACCCTGAACGCCGACATCATCGACAACGGTGTCGTCAAGGGGGACATGGGTTACATCCTGGGCCTCGGCGGCGTCATGGTCGCCGTGACCCTGCTGCAGATCGCCTGCTCGGTCTGCGCCGTCTACTTCGGTGCCCGCACAGCCATGGCACTGGGCCGTGACATCCGGGCCGCGGTCTTCGACCGGGTGCAGTCCTTCTCCTCCCGCGAGGTGGGCAGGTTCGGCGCGCCGTCCCTGATCACCCGCACCACCAACGACGTGCAGCAGGTCCAGATGCTGGTCCTGATGACGTTCACGATGATGGTGGCGGCGCCCATCATGTGCGTCGGCGGCGTGGTGATGGCGCTCAACCAGGACGTACCGCTGTCCGGTCTGATCCTGGTCATCGTCCCGGTCCTGGCGATCCTCGTCTCGCTGGTCACCCGGCGGATGCGCCCGCTGTTCCGCGGGGTGCAGGACCGTATCGACACCGTCAACCGGGTGCTGCGCGAGCAGATCACCGGGATACGGGTCATCCGGGCCTTCGTCCGGGACGGGTACGAGCGCGAGCGTTTCGCGGGCGCCAACCACGACCTGTACGACGTGTCGCTGCGCGCCGGCCGGCTGATGTCGCTGATGTTCCCGCTGGTCATGCTGGTGGTGAATGTGTCGAGCGTGGCCGTCGTGTGGTTCGGCGGACACCGCATCGACAGCGGCGGCATGCAGATCGGCGCGCTGACCGCCTTCCTCAGCTACCTGATGTACATCCTCATGTCGATCATGATGGCGACGTTCATGGTGATGATGCTGCCGCGCGCCGAGGTCTGCGCCGAGCGCATCCAGGAGGTGCTGGCCACCGACACCAGCGTCACCCCGCCGGAGCAGCCGGTCACCGAGCTGCGCCGGCACGGTGAACTGGAACTCCGGAACGTCGAGTTCCGCTTCCCGGGTGCCGAGGAGCCGGTCCTCAAGGACGTCTCGCTCGTCGCCCGCCCCGGCGAGACCACCGCCGTCATCGGCTCGACCGGCAGCGGCAAATCCACCCTCCTGGGGCTGGTGCCGCGGCTGTTCGACGCGACGGGCGGCGCGGTCCTGGTGGACGGCGTGGACGTCCGCACCCTCGCCCCCGAGACGCTGGCCACCGCCATCGGCCTCGTGCCCCAGAAGCCGTACCTCTTCTCCGGGACCGTCGCCACGAACCTGCGCTACGGCAACCCGGACGCCACCGACGAGGAACTGTGGCACGCGCTGGAGATCGCGCAGGCCCGGGACTTCGTCGAACGCATGGAGGACGGCCTGGACGCGCCGATCGCCCAGGGCGGCGGCAACGTCTCCGGCGGGCAGCGGCAGCGCCTGGCCATCGCGCGGGCGCTGGTGCGCAAGCCGGAGATCTACCTCTTCGACGACTCCTTCTCGGCCCTGGACTACGCCACGGACGCCGCGCTGCGGGCCGCGCTGGCCCGGGAGACCGGCCGGGCCACCGTCGTCATCGTCGCCCAGCGCGTCTCCACGATCCGCGGCGCCGACCGCATCGTCGTCCTGGACGAGGGCCGGGTGGTCGGCACCGGCACGCACACCGAGCTGATGGCGGACAACGAGACCTACCGGGAGATCGTCCTGTCCCAGCTCACCGAGCAGGAGGCGGCGTGAGCAGCCAGAAGGCCCCGCAGCAGCGCGGCCCCGCGCCGGCCGCCGGGCCCGCGCGCATGATGGGCGGCCAGCCCACCGAGAACGTCATGGACTTCAAGGGCTCCAGCCTGCGGCTGCTGCGGCAGATGAAGCCCGAGCGGGCGGTCATCTGGGTGGCGCTGGCGCTGGGGCTGCTCAGCGTCGCGCTGAACGTGGTCGCCCCCAAGGTCCTCGGCCACGCCACCGACCTGATCATGGCGGGCGTCGTCGGGCGGCAGTTGCCCGGCGGCATCAGCCGGGCCGAGGCCGTCGCGCACCTGCGGGCGCAGGGCGAGAACGGGCTGGCCGACATGCTCGGCACGATGCCGGTCGTGCCCGGCGTGGGCATCGATTTCGGCGCGGTCGGCGTGGTCCTGCTGTGGGTCTTCCTGATCTACCTCGGCGCCTCGTTCTTCGGCTTCGTGCAGGCCCGGATCGCCACCCGTGTCGTGCAGCGGACCGTCTTCCGGATGCGCGAGCAGGTGGAGGAGAAGCTGGCGCGGCTGCCGCTGCGCTACTTCGACAAGCAGCCGCGCGGCGAGGTCCTCTCCCGCGCCACCAACGACATCGACAACATCGCGCAGACGCTCCAGCAGACCCTGAGCCAGATCGTCGCCTCGCTGCTGACCATCGTCGGTGTGCTGGCGATGATGTTCTGGATCTCGCCGCTGCTGGCCCTGGTCGCGCTGGTCACGGTGCCGGTCTCCATCCTCGTCGCGACCAAGGTCGGCAAGCGGGCGCAGCCCCAGTTCGTGCAGCAGTGGAAGACCACCGGCAAGCTCAACGCGCACATCGAGGAGATGTACACCGGCCACTCCCTGGTGAAGGTCTTCGGCCGCCAGAAGGAGTCCGCCGAGCTGTTCCGCCGGCAGAACGAGGCGCTGTACGAGGCGGGCTTCAAGGCCCAGTTCATCTCCGGGATCATCCAGCCCGCGATGATGTTCATCGGCAACCTGAACTACGTCCTGGTGGCGGTGGTCGGCGGTCTGCGCGTCGCGTCCGGCGCGCTGTCCATCGGCGACGTGCAGGCGTTCATCCAGTACTCCCGGCAGTTCAGCCAGCCGCTCACCCAGGTCGCCTCCATGGCCAACATGGTGCAGTCCGGCGTCGCCTCGGCGGAGCGGGTCTTCGAGCTGCTGGACGCCGAGGAGCAGGAGCCGGACGCCGCCCGGCCGCAGCGCCCCGGGCACGTCAGCGGCCATGTCGTCTTCGAGGACGTCTCGTTCCGCTACGAGGACGACAAGCCGCTCATCGACGCCCTGTCGCTCGCCGTCCACCCGGGCCAGACGGTGGCGATCGTCGGCCCGACCGGCGCCGGCAAGACCACGCTGGTCAACCTGCTGATGCGGTTCTACGAGGTGCGCGGCGGCCGGATCACCCTGGACGGCGTGGACATCCAGGCGATGACCCGGGAGGGGCTGCGCTCCCACATCGGCATGGTCCTCCAGGACACCTGGCTCTTCGGCGGCACCATCGCCGAGAACATCGCCTACGGCGCTCCCGAGGGCACCTCGATGGACAAGATCATCGAGGCGGCCAAGGCCACCCACGTGGACCGCTTCGTGCGGACCCTGCCCGACGGGTACGACACCGTCATCGACGACGAGGGCGGCAACGTCTCGGTGGGCGAGAAGCAGCTCATCACCATCGCCCGGGCGTTCCTCGCCGAGCCGGCGATCCTGGTCCTGGACGAGGCCACCAGCTCGGTCGACACCCGCACCGAGGTGCTCATCCAGCACGCCATGGCGCGGTTGCGCACCGGCCGCACCAGCTTCGTGATCGCGCACCGGCTGTCCACCATCCGTGACGCGGACCTGATCCTGGTCATGGAGTCCGGCGCGATCGTGGAGCAGGGCACGCACGACGCCCTGCTGGCGGCGGACGGCGCCTACGCGAAGCTGTACGCGGCGCAGTTCGCGGAGCCGCTGGCGGAGGCGGAGTGAGCGCCCGCGGCTGAAGCCCGGCCGACGGTCCGTGCGCGACGGTCCTGTCGACGGCCCGTAGCACCCGGCGGCGGCCCGTACCTCTCACGGTACGGGCCGCCGCCGTGGTCACGTCGCCTGTTCCGCCACCCGTTCGGCCGTCCATGCCGCGATCCGTTCGAGGAGTTCCCGGGGCGCCGCGTTCTCCGCGTGGCCGAAGCCGCGCTCCAGCCACAGCGCGCTGGTCGCCGGGTCGGCGGCCGCGGCGAGCATCCGGGGGTGGTCCAGCGGGAAGTACGGGTCCCGGTCGCCGTGCACGACGAGCAGCGGGGTGGGCGTGATCCGCGGGACGGCCGCCACGGGGGAGAGCGGCACGGGGTCCCAGTCCTCCGGGTGGACACGGGTGCGCAGCCCCAGGCGGGACACCAGGCGCCCCGTGGGCCGCGTCACCACCCAGTGCAGCCTGCGCATCGAAGCCGTACCGCGGTAGAACCACCGCGCGGGAGCGCTCACCGACACCACCGTGTCGGTATGCGCATCCGTGCGCCCCTCGCGCGCCCCTCCGTAGAGCGCGGCGTGCCGCAGCACGACCGAGCCGCCCATCGAGAAGCCCACGGTCGCGACCCGGCGGTAGCCCAGGGCGCGCGCCCAGCCGACCGCCGCGGCCAGGTCCAGCACCTCGCGGTCGCCGACCGTGGAGCGCCCGCCGGACCGCCCGTGGCCCCGGAAGGAGAACGTGATCACGCCCGCACGCTGGGCGAAGACCGCGGCCGCCCGGCGCAGCGCGGGCCGCTCCAGCGCCCCGGTGAAGCCGTGCGCGAGGACGACGGCCAGACCGTCCGCAGGGGTGCCCGAGGGGGCGTGCGACGGCAGGTGAGCGGCGTCGATCCGGACCCCGTCCGCCGTCAACAACGACGTGCGCCGGCCACTCGAAGTGATCGACGGAACACAAGATCGCGCAAAATCCGCCTCGGGTCCGGAAGTCATGTGGGCTATTCTGCTGGGCAAGAAGGATCCGGGCAGCGTTGCCCCCGGGTCCTTTTGTGCTTTCACCCGCGTTCACGCGCGGATGAGCGCACCGGCGCTCCACAGGGCCCTGAACGGGGCTCGGGAGCCACCCGTACGAAGCAGTGCCGCATACGCCCCCATGGCCAGGAGCGGGCATGGGAGGGGCCCCGTTCGCAGGGACCGAGGAGGAACCAGACGCAATGGGCGAGCGAAGCGTGCAGGACACCAAGGGCAGTAAACGGCCGGCCGGGACCCGGGCGGGTGATCGGCGATGAGCTCGCTGCTACTGCTGACCAACGCCCTCCAGCCCTCGACGGAGGTGCTCCCCGCGCTCGGCCTGCTGCTGCACAGCGTGCGGGTCGCCCCCGCCGAGGGACCGGCCCTGGTGGACACCCCCGGGGCCGACGTCATACTGATCGACGGGCGGCGCGACCTGCCGCACGTACGGTCGCTGTGCCAACTGCTGCGGTCCACCGGCCCCGGCTGCCCCCTCGTGCTGGTGGTGACCGAGGGCGGTCTGGCCGCCGTCACCGCGGACTGGGGCATCGACGACGTGCTGCTCGACACCGCGGGCCCGGCCGAGGTCGAGGCCCGGCTGCGGCTGGCCATGGGGCGCCAGCAGATCACCGTCGACGACAGCCCGATGGAGATCCGCAACGGCGATCTGTCGGTGGACGAGGCGACCTACAGCGCCAAGCTCAAGGGCCGGGTCCTGGACCTGACCTTCAAGGAGTTCGAGCTGCTCAAGTACCTGGCGCAGCACCCGGGCCGGGTCTTCACCCGCGCCCAGTTGCTCCAAGAGGTCTGGGGCTACGACTACTTCGGCGGCACCCGCACCGTGGACGTGCACGTCCGTCGGCTGCGGGCGAAGCTGGGGCCCGAGCACGAGTCGCTGATCGGCACCGTACGCAACGTCGGCTACCGCTTCGTCACGCCGGAGAAGCCCGAGCGCGCGGCGGAGGACAAGGAGCCGCAGGGGCGGCGCGGCGGCCGGGCCGCGGTGAACGGCGACGGTCCGCAGGACGGCGCGGGCGCGGGCGTGCGCCGTTCCGCGCCCTCGCGCGCCGGCGCCGGGAGGGAAGCCGCCGTGGCTCGGCCTGCCAAGAGTTGAGGCCACCCGCGTAGACTGCCGCGCGTGGCCAAGGTGACGCGGGATGATGTGGCAAAACTGGCGGGTACCTCGACCGCCGTGGTGAGTTACGTCATCAACAACGGACCGAGGCCGGTCGCCCCGGCCACGCGCGAGCGGGTGCTCGTCGCGATCAAGGAGCTGGGGTACCGCCCGGACCGGGTCGCCCAGGCGATGGCGTCCCGGCGTACGGACCTCATAGGACTGATCGTGCCGGACACCCGGCAGCCGTTCTTCGCGGAGATGGCACACGCCGTCGAGCAGGCTGCCGCCGAGCGCGGAAAGATGGTCCTGGTCGGCAACGCCGACTATCTCGACGAGCGCGAAGTGCACTATTTGCGCGCCTTTTTGGGGATGCGGGTGGCCGGGCTGATCCTGATCAGCCAGGGGCCCAGTGAGCACGCGGCGGCCGAGATCGACGCCTGGGACGCCCGGGTGGTGCTGCTGCACCGGCGGCCCGACGCCATCGACGACGTGGCCGTGATGACGGACGACGTCGGCGGCGCGCAACTGGCGACCCGGCACCTGCTGGAGCACGGTCATCCGTACGTCGCCTTCCTCGGCGGCACGGAGCAGACCCCGAAGTCCGGCGACCCGGTGACCGATCACCTGGAGGGCTGGCGCCGGGCGATGGAGGAGTCCGGAAAGTCGCTCGAAGGGCGTTATTTCCAGGCGCCGTACAACCGTTACGACGCCTACCGGGTCGCTCTGGACCTGCTGGCCGGTCCGGACCGGCCGCCGGCCATCATGTGCGCCACCGACGACCAGGCGATCGGCGTCCTGCGGGCCGCCCGCGAGCTGCGCATCGACGTACCGGGCGAACTGGCGGTGGCCGGATTCGACGACGTCAAGGAAGCCGCGCTGACCGACCCGCCGCTGACCACGGTCGCCTCCGACCGGGAGGCGATGGCGCGGGCGGCGGTCGACCTGGTGCTGGACGACGGCCTGCGGGTGGTCGGATCGCGGCGCGAGCGGCTGCGGCTGTTCCCGGCCAGACTGGTGGTCCGGGGGTCGTGCGGCTGCGGCCCGGCCGCCGCCGGCGCGGTGCCGGCCGCCGAGCGCGCCGCCCGCGGCTGATCTTCCTTACACCGGGCATACCTACTTCTGTCGGGCCTCTCAGGGCGTTCTCAGACGGTTCTCATGGTCGGCTCGCACAGTCGGGTACATGACCGAAACCTACCGCCGCAGTGGCGACGAGACTCCTCAGCACCAGGGTTACGCCCACGGGCCGCAGGCGCAGGGCGGGACGAGCGGGACGGGTTACCCGCCTCCGCCGCCCCACCCGCCGTACGCCGCGCCGCAGCCGGCGGCCGGCACCCCCGAGGGCCCCGGCACCCCCGGCGGCACCGCCGGTTTCGGCGGCTCGGGCGGTCCGGGTGGACCGGACGGCCCCGACAGCACCGGCGCCCCCGCGCCGCGCCGCCGGGCCCGCCGCCCCGTCGCCCTGATCGCCGCCGTGGCGCTCGCCTCCGGTCTGATCGGCGGCGGCAGCGCCGCCCTGATCGGCAGCGCCACGGACCGGCCGCAGACCAACACCACCACCCCGGCCGTCAACGCGGGCTCCGCCAAGAGCAGCGGCAGCGTCTCCGCGGTGGCCAAGGCCGTCACCCCCGCGATAGTCGAGATCAAGGCGCGGACGGCGAGCGGCGAGTCCACCGGCTCCGGCGTGGTCATCACCCCGGACGGCGAGATCATCACCAACAACCACGTGGTGGCCGGCGCCTCCTCGGTCGAGGTCACCTTCAGCGACGGCACCAAGAAGCAGGCCGACGTGGTGGGCACCGACCCGGACAAGGACCTGGCCCTGATCAAGGTGAAGGGCGCCAAGAACCTCACCACCGCCTCGCTCGGCAACTCCGACAACCTGGCGGTCGGCGACGAGGTCGTGGCCATCGGCTCCCCCGAAGGGCTCACCGGCTCGGTCACCAGCGGCATCGTCTCCGCCCTCAAGCGCGATGTGACGGTCCCCAAGGACGACGGCCAGGAGCGGCAGCCGCAGCGGGGCGGGCCGGGCTGGCCGTTCGAGTTCGGCGGCGAGCAGTACAACGGCGACACCGGGCAGTCGAAGACCACGTACAAGGCCATCCAGACCGACGCGGCGCTCAACCCCGGCAACTCCGGCGGCGCGTTGATCGACATGAAGGGCCAGGTCATCGGCATCAACTCGGCCATGTACTCGCCCAGTTCCGCGCAGGGCAGCAGCTCGGCGGGGAGCGTCGGCCTCGGCTTCGCCATCCCGATCAACACCGTCAAGGCGGACCTCGACAACCTGCGGGCGGGCGGCAGCAACAAGAGCTGAGACGGCGGCCCCCCCTCCTCTCCCCTTCCCTCTCCTTCCCCCGCCCCGAACCTCACGCACGAGAGGACCCCCATGGCCAGCAAGATCACCGTCCCGGTCCACCGCGCCCGCCGTGCCGTCGCCGCCGTCATCGCCTGGAGCGCGGGCGCGAAGCGGCACAGCGCGGGCGTGCTGACCGTCGACCACGGCGCGGACGCCCGTACCGGCCCCGCCGACCTGGACCTGGCCCTCGACCTGGCCGAGGCCGACGCCCGGGTGCGGCCGGCCCGCGCCGGGCGTCCCACCGAGGTCGCGGCGGTCGCGCGGCCGCGCCCCAAGCGGGGCAGCGCGGCGGGTACGGCCCGGCCGCCCCGGGCCGCCGCCCGGAGATGACCGGCGCGCCCGCCCACCCCGGCGCCGACCCCCGCGCACCGGGCGCCGTGCGGACCACCGACGAGACCGTGCCGAGCGACGTACCCCGGCCGCCGGCGTGCGAGGCTGACATGCTGGACCGCGGAACCCCCGGTCAGCCGCCCACACCCACACCCGAGGTAGTCACAGCGATGAGTCCCGCCGAGCACGGTGACCAGCCCGCCCGCATCCTGATCGTCGACGACGAGCCCGCCGTCCGGGAGGCGCTGCAGCGCTCCCTCGCCTTCGAGGGCTACGGGACCGAGCAGGCCGTCGACGGACTCGACGCGGTCGAGAAGGTCGCCTCCTACGACCCCGAACTCATCGTGCTGGACGTGCTGATGCCCCGGATGGACGGGCTGACCGCCGCCCGGCGGCTGCGGGCGAGCGGCGTGACCGTACCGATCCTGATGCTGACCGCCCGGGACACGGTGGGCGACCGGGTCACCGGGCTCGACGCGGGCGCCGACGACTACCTCGTCAAACCCTTCGAACTGGACGAACTCCTGGCCCGTATCCGCGCGCTGCTGCGCCGCACCTCGTACGCGGCGGCAGCCGGCGCGCAGCCCGCCGAGGGGGAGGCGCTGACCTTCGCCGACCTGCGGATGGACCTGGCGACGCGGGAGGTGACCCGCGGGGGGCGGCAGGTCGAGCTGACCCGTACCGAGTTCACCCTGCTGGAGATGTTCCTCGCGCACCCGCGCCAGGTGCTCACCCGGGAGCAGATCCTCAAGGCCGTCTGGGGCTTCGACTTCGAACCGACCTCCAACTCCCTCGACGTGTACGTGATGTACCTGCGCCGCAAGACGGAGGCGGGCGGCGAACCGCGGCTGGTGCACACGGTGCGCGGCGTCGGGTACGTGCTGCGCTCCGAGGGCGGCGCCGAATGAGCCACGTGCCCGCCCAGGGCGGTACCGCCCCGAGCGGCGGTGCGTGGCGGCGCCTGAAGGAGCGCGTCGTGCACCGCTACCGGCTGCTGCCGCTCCGCTCCCGGCTGGCCCTGCTCACCGCGGTCGCCGTCGCGCTGGCCGTGGCCGCCTCGGCGGCCGCCTGCTGGCTGGTGACCCGGGACCGGCTGACCGAGCAGTTGGACGAGACGCTGGCCAACCAGACCGTGTCGGCCAGCATCGTGCAGGCACTGGGCGACAAGTGCACCGGTTCGCTGCCCGGCAACGTCTGGCTGGGGGTGCCGACCGACTACACGATCCAGATCGTGACCCCCGACGGCAACGTCTGCACGTCGTGGTCGAAGACCGCCATCCCCGCGCAGAAGGCGGACGTGGACGTGGCCAGGGGTCTGTCCAAGCAGTCGTTCCACACCACCCGGACCGACGAGGGCAAGGAGATGCGGGTCCTCACCCGCTCCTACGGAGGCCCGCTGACCGACCGGTTCGGCCCGCAGGTCGCGATCTCCGTCGCGACCCCCATGGACCCGGTCACCGACCCCCTCAACCAGCTCGCCCTGATCCTGCTGATCGTCACCGGCGTCGGTGTCCTCGGCGCCGCCACCGCGGGCCTGTGGGTGGCCCGGGCCGGACTCAAACCCGTGGACCGGCTCACCGAAGCCGTCGAACACGTCGCCCGTACGGAGGACTTGACGATCCGCATCCCCGCCGAGGGCGAGGACGAGATCGCCCGCCTCTCGCGCTCCTTCAACTCCATGACCGCCGCGCTGGCCTCCTCCCGGGACCTCCAGCAGCAGTTGATCGCGGACGCCGGGCACGAACTGCGGACGCCGCTGACCTCGCTGCGCACCAACATCGACCTGCTGGTACGCAGTGAACAGTCCGGCCGGCAGTTGCCCGCCGAGGACAAACAGGCGCTGCTGACCTCGGTGAAGGCGCAGATGGGGGAGCTGGCCGCACTCATCGGCGACCTCCAGGAACTCTCCCGCACACCGGAAGCCCGGCCGGGCGGCGCGGCCTCCGTACCGGTGGTCGCGCTGCACGACGTCGTGGACTCGGCCCTGCGCCGCGCCCGGCTGCGCGGCCCCTCCCTGGACATCACCGCCGAGCTGGACCCCTGGTACGTACGGGGCGAACCGGCGGCCCTGGAGCGCGCGGTGGTCAACCTGCTGGACAACGCGGTCAAGTTCAGCGCGGCGGACGGCGCCGTCGAGGTCGCGCTGCACAAGGGCGAGCTGCGGGTACGCGACCACGGCCCCGGCATCCCGGAAGAGGAACTGCCGCACGTGTTTGAACGCTTCTGGCGCTCGCCGTCCGCCCGCAGCCTGCCGGGCAGCGGCCTCGGCCTGTCGATCGTGGCCCGTACGGCCTACCAGGCGGGCGGCAGCGTCGAGCTGCGGGCGCCGGCGGGCGGCGGCACGGAGGCGGTGCTGAGCCTGCCGGGGGCGGCTGCCCCGCCGCCGGAGCTGCCGTAGCCGGTGGCCGGTGGCCGCGGGCCCCCGCCCCGTGGCCACCGGCTACTTCTTGCCCTTCGCCGCGCTGCCGATCGGCAGCCCGGAGCCGGTGATCCGCACCCGGATGCCGTCCTTCTCCACGGAGATGTCACGCAGCCGCACGTCACCCGGCGTGTCGGGCAGCCGGAAGGACAGCGACAGCCGGTCCGCCAGTTGCGGCTTGGTCAGCCCGGACAGCGCGCCCAGGATCTTCGGGTCGATGCCGACCTTCTGGAGCAGCCACGGGTGGTCGACCACGACATCGACGAGGTTGACCTGCATGAGCTGCTCGATGAAGCGCGGCGCGCCGGTCAGCTCGTGCAGCTTCTTCTCGTTGCGCAGCGCGTCGTCGATGGCCTGCTGCGGGATGCCCAGGCGCTCCGCGATGGCCGGCACCGCCAGCAGCGACTTCACCTTGGCGGCCTGCCGGCTCACCTCGGCCGCGGCCTTGCGGGTCAGCCGCAGCCCCTCCTCCTTGCCGGTGCCGGGCCGGTAGACGGCCACGTCGGCGATGTCCAGGCGCATCTTGCCGATGTCGGTGGAGATCCCGCGGTCCCCGGCCTGCCGGATGTGCGCCTCCGCCCGTACGCGCAGCTCGTGCCCGGCGATGGGGAGCTGTCCCACGGCCCGTACGGAGTTGGGGCCGAGTTCGCTGAACCGGACCTGTGAGGCGCCCAGTTCCCGGTTCATGTCGTCGAACGACAGCAGTACGGTGCCCTGCACGGAGCCGACCGTCGCGCCGGTGAGGGAGGCGGGCAGGTCGCCGTCGAGCCGTACGTCCCGCGCGCTCGCCTCGACCTTGGCCAGCGACACCCGGTCGGCCGCCAGGTCCGGCACGGTGACGTCCACCCGGTCGAGCCGCTTGCCGAGCACCTGCGTCAGGAAGGGGAAGCCCTTGATGTCGACTTCCGGGTTGGCGTTCAGGTGCAGGGAGTTCTTCAGCTGCTCCTCGGCCTTGTTCTGCGCGTACAGCACGGCGAACCGGTCCGAGAGCGCCAGGAACGCCCCACACACCAGGAGCGCGATCAGCAGTTTCACCGTCTTCGACACCGCCGCGAACCGCCTGATCCCGCGCTTGCGGCGGCGGTGGTTCGGCGGCGTCCAGGCGTGCGGGTCGTCCTCGTCGGAGCGCAGGCCCAGGCCCAGCGGATCGTCGCTGTCGTCGCGCTCGTTGAGGTAGGTGCGCCGGGTGAGCGGCGCGACGCCCGTCGTCCCGTCCGCGCCGGGCTCCGGCTCGGGGTCGGCCAGGGCGGCGAGGTCCGCATACGGATTGATCTTCTCGAACCGCGCGGTGTCGCCGGTGCCGCCGGTATCACCGGTACCGGCTGTACCGGCCGTACTGCCCATATCGCCCGTGCTGCCCTGTTCGTCACGCGTGGCCGCGGTGGGGGACCGCCGGTCCGCCGCTGCCGTCTGCGCTGGTGTCCGTGGTTCCGATGGGTCCGGTGTGGGGGAGGGGTTCGAGGAGGGTGAGGGTATGCGTGTGGGGATGCGCATCAGGACATCCCACCACGGTGACGGCCCTCGAACGCAAGTCCTACTGGCGGTAAGTGAGGTATACGCGGGCTTGTCCCGTCCGCTTGGCCGGAACCCGCCGGTGCCGGCGCCCGGGAATTCCCGCCGTGGCCAGGCGTTGACCAGTGTCGGCACTCCTGTGTCAGTACGCGTACGCCAGCACTCGTACCACGCCTCCTGAAAGGGCGCAGCGATGATCGTAGTAACCGGGGCCACCGGCAACATCGGCCGGAGTCTGGTCGGCCGACTCCTCGCGGAGGGCGCCTCCGTACGGGCCCTGACCCGCGATCCCGAGCGGGCCGGGCTGCCGCCCGGCGCCGAGACGGTACGGGCGGACCTCACCGACCCGGCCGCGCTCGACCCGGCCCTGCGCGGCGCCGACGCGCTCTTCCTCAACCTGGCCGCGGGCGGCGGCGACGCGGGCCCCGCGATCGTCGAGGCGGCGGTGCGGGCCGGCGTGCGCCGCATCGTCCTCAACTCCTCGATAGCCGTCACCGACGGCCCGGAGGACGACGACAACTTCGTCTCGCGTATGCACAGCGTCGCCGAGCGCGCGGTCCGGGCCTCCGGCCTGGAATGGACCTTCGTGCGCGGCGGCGCGTACGCCACCAACGCGCTGATGTGGGCCGAGGAGATCCGGGACAGCGGCGTGGTGCGCGACCCGCTGCCGGACGCCGTGACCTCGCCCGTGCACGAGGACGACCTCGCCGCCGTCGCCGCGGTGGCCCTCCTGGACCGTACGGGCGCCCACACCGGCCAGGCGTACGTGGTCACCGGCCCGGAGGCCCGCACCAGGGCGGAACAGGTCGCCGACATCGGCCGCGTCCTCGGCCGCCCCACCCGGCTGGAGGTGGTCTCCGCCGAACAGGTGGCCGAGGAGCGCGCGACACCGGTCCTGCCCAAGGAAGCCCTGCTCGAACTCTTCGGCCTCTTCGCCACCACCGTCGGCACCACCCCGCCGATCACCGACACCGTTCAGCAGGTCACCGGCCGCCCGGCCCGGACCTTCGAACAGTGGGCCCGGGACCACGCGGCCGACTTCCGCTGATCCGCGCGGCGGTCCGGTCGTCCGCACCCGAAACCGGGCCCGGGGGGCAAGCCGGAACGCGAGCGGCTTGCCTTCCTTCCCGCGCAGGCCACAGGAGTTGTCAGTGGTGGCTGTCAGACTGCGGTCATGACTGACAACGCTGTTAAGGGACCGGCCAGTTACTTCCCGTCGATCGAGAAGAAGTACGGGCGGCCGATAGCCGAGTGGAAGGAGCTCCTGCGTGCGTCGCCGCTGAGCAAGCACATGGAGCTGGTCGGCTGGCTCAAGGGCGAGCACGGGATGGGGCACGGGCATGCCGACGCGCTGGTCGCGCACACCCTGGTGGAAGCCAAGGGGGAGTAAAGGCCGGGCGGGGCGGCGTCCCGTCAGAAGCCGACCCGCGTGCGGTCGTCGATGCGGGCGACCGACTCCTGGCCGAAGCGCTTCATGTAAGCGGTGCGGATCTGCTCGATCTTGGGGTTGCCGGGGCCGGACTGGGAGGTGGGGTAGAGGAGGATCAGTTCGTACGAGCGCTCGCGCTCGATCGTGCCGTGCGCGTCGCGGTACTGGCCGTACCCGTCCTGGACGGTGAGGCCGTCGGGGAAGCGCGGTGTGACGAACTGGTCGACGAAGGCGTGGAACTCCTTGTCGGTGACCTGCGGGCCCCCGTCGGGGCGGGCGGTGCCGAACAGGAGGCTGGTCTCGATGTACGGGCGGCCCTCCACGGACTTCTGGGGCGCTGCGGCGGCCGTGCGCGCGGGCCGGTCCTCCTCGGCCAACGCCGCGTACGCGGTGGGGGCTCCGGCGCCCAGGAGCGCCGCGCTCAGCACGAGCGCGGCCAGGCGAAGCCGGGAGCGGGCGGGGGACGTGCGGGGACGGGAGTCCGTCGGCATGGGCGTGCCCTTCGAGCGGTGGGGGCCGGGGAGAGATGCGCGATCGCCGAGGGTAGCCAGGCGCCGGTGCCGGCGCGCTGTCCGTTCTGGACATCCCGTGGCGGGCGGGGTGGCCCCGCAGGCGGGGAGTGCCGGGCGGACGGCGTACGGCCCGGCGGCAGCACCCCGCCGGGCCGTACGCGAAGCCGCCTGTGCCCGTTACTTCACGACCCTGATCCGGTCGGCCTTCGGCGGCGCGAGCGGCGCGGCCGCCGAGGAGTGCGCCGTCAGGTACGCGGTCAGGGCGTCCAGGTCGGACGGGCCGACGTACTTGTCCTTGCCCTCCTTGAGGACGGTGAAGCCGTCACCGCCGCCGGCCAGGAACTCGTTCATGGCGACGCGGTAGGTCTTCGCGGGGTCGATCGGGTCGCCGTTCAGCCGCACCGAGTCCTTGACCACCCGGTCGGCGCCGGACCTGGTCAGGTCCAGGGTGTAGGTCAGCCCCTCGGACACCTGGAGGATCTTCGGTGACGCCTCGTTCGCTCCGCCGACCTGCTGCTGGAGCGCGGTCAGCAGTTGCGCGCCGGTGAGGGTGACGACGTCGGTCAGGTTGGTGAAGGGCTGCACGGTGAACGCCTCGCCGTACGTGACGACGCCGTCCCCCTCGCTCCCGGACGCCTTGTAGGCCAGGTCCGAGCGGATTCCGCCGGGGTTCATCAGGGCGAGCTGCGCACCGCCCTTGTCCGCGGCCCGGGTGGCCTCCAGTTGCGCGTCGGAGATCAGGTCGCCGAGCGGCGACTCCGGGGTCGCCGCGCCGCGGCCGGGGATGTCCGCGGTGACGTGGCCGACCGGCTTGTCCGCCACCGGCGCGGCGAGCTTGTTCCAGCGCTGGATGAGCGCGGTCATGTCCGCGGCCTTGGGCTGGGCGCGGTGCACGACGTGGTTGCGCGCGGCGGCCGACTTCACCGACGTACGGACGATGTCCTTGGTACGGCGGTCGTACGTCAGCGTCGTGTCCGTGTACAGCTTGCCGAACGAGGCCGCCGAGGTGACGGTGCGCGGCATCCCGGACGGGTCCGGGACCGTGCACGCGTACGCCTGGTGGGTGTGGCCGGTGACCAGCGCGTCCACCTTCGGCGTGACCTTCTTGGCGATCTCCGCGATCGGCCCCGAGATGCCGGCGCCCGGCCCGGGGCTGTCGCAGTCGTAGTCGTACGCGGTGGAGGCGGGCAGGCCGCCCTCGTGGATCAGCGCGACGATCGACTTCACGCCCTGCCGGTCCAGCTCCTTGGCGTACCGGTCGATGGTCTCGGCCTCGTCGTGGAACTTCAGGCCCTTGACGCCGTTGGCGCTGACCACGTCGGGCGTGCCCTCCAGCGTGACACCGATGAAGCCGATCTTGACGCCCTTGTGCTTCCAGACGGTGTACGGCTTGAGGATCGGGCGGCCGGTCTTCTCGTCGGTGACGTTCGCGGCGAGGTAGGGGAAGTCGGCGCCCCGGAAGCGCTTGCCCTTCTCGTAGCAGCCCTCGGTGGGGTGGCAGCCACCCTTCTGGAGGCGGGTCAGCTCGGCGCGGCCCTCGTCGAACTCGTGGTTGCCGACGGAGGTGACGTCCAGGCCCAGCTTGTTCATGGCCTCGATGGTCGGCTCGTCGTGGAACAGACCGGAGAGCAGCGGGCTGGCGCCCACCATGTCGCCGGCCGCGGCGGTGACCGAGTACGGGTGGCCCTTGCGCGCCGTACGGAGCGCGGTGGTCAGGTACTCGACACCGCCCGCCTCGATCTTCTTCCGGCTGCCGTCGGCCTGCTGCTCCTCGACGGTGCCGGCGGAGCCCTGCGGGGGCTCCAGGTTGCCGTGGAAGTCGTTGAAGGAGAGGAGCTGCACGTCGACGGTGCGGGAGGCGTGGCCCCCGCCGTGGCCGTGCCCGTGTCCGGTGTGGCGGGCGTGGGCGGCGGTGGCGGTGGCGGCGGGTTCGGCGCCGGCCGGTGCCGCGGCCGTGATGCCGACGGCGGCGGCGAGCACCGCCGCTCCTACCGTCAGTCTGCGCGTCGTGCGCCGCCGCTGCGGTCTCGGTGACATGAGGAGGGTCTCCCTTGTGGGCTGGTGTCCGAGCGGACGCAGCCTACGGTCAACGCGCGTAGCGGAACAGGGGTGACAGCTGACGGACCGGTGTGCATCGGGTGTACCGGAGCCCGGGCCGTACCCTTCGGAGCATGACTGACGCAGCACAGGACAAGGGCCGGACGGGCCGGCGGGTCGAGGTCACGGACGAGCTGACGCCGGACGCGGCCGCCGCCGCCCTCGCACTGATCGAGCAGGCCGCGGCGACGGACGGGCAGCCCGCCGTGTCCGAACAGGGGCGCCTCCAGCTGCGCGGCGGGCGGCGCGAGGGCGTACGGCATCTGCTGCTGTACGTACCGGGCGGGCCGGACGACGAGGCCGGGGTGCTCGCCGGGTACGCCCAGTTGGAGGACACCGATCCCGTGGAGGCGCCCGCCGCCGAACTGGTGGTGCACCCGTCGCACCGGGGCCACGGCCACGGCCGCGCGCTGGGCACCGGACTGCTGGAGCAGTCCGGCCGCCGCCTGCGGGTGTGGGCGCACGGCGGCCACGCCGCGGCCCGCCACCTCGCCCAGACCCTCGGCATGACGCTCTTCCGCGAGCTGCGGCAGATGCGCCGCCCGCTGAACGGCCTGGAGCTGGCGGAGCCGGTGCTCCCGGAAGGCGTGTCCGTACGGACCTTCCAGCCGGGCAGCGACGACGCGGCGTGGCTGGAGGCGAACGCCGCGGCCTTCGCCCACCACCCCGAGCAGGGCTCGCTGACCCAGCGCGACCTGGACGACCGCAAGGCCGAGCCGTGGTTCGACCCCAAGGGCTTCTTCCTCGCGGAGCGGGACGGCCGGCTGACCGGCTTCCACTGGACCAAGATCCACGCCGCGGAGGGCCTGGGCGAGGTGTACGTGGTCGGTGTGCGGCCGGACGCGCAGGGCGGCGGGCTCGGCAAGGCGCTCACCGCGATCGGGCTGCGGCACCTGGCGGGGCAGGGCGTACCGACGGCGATGCTCTACGTCGACGCGGACAACGTGCCCGCCGTGACCGTCTACGAGCGGCTCGGGTTCACCACGCACGAGACGGACCTGATGTACCGCACGGAGACGTGAGCGTACGAAGGCGTGAGCACGTCGGGTCGTGAGCGCGCGGCGACGTGAGCGCACAGAACACGTCCTCGCCTGTCGTACAGAACTCGGCGCTACGTTTTCCCTACGGGGACAGACCTCGAACTCAACCGATCGTTTGCCGCCGTGAAGCGGTCCAAGGGCGCCGCCGTTCCGTCCTCCGGCCCGGCGGCGCCGCACGTCCCGCTACCCTCCCGGCTGAGTGCCCGCACTCGGCGCGCCCGAATGCGGAGCGCCGGCACGGCCGGGCCGAAACGGCGGCAGACGTAGGAGAGTTCCTTGCCCTTCCATGCCGAAGAGCACACCCGGATCGTGCCGGTGGAGCGCCTGCGGCCGGGGGACCACGCCTTCGCGAGTTACGCGGACGAGGAGTCGCGCTGGTCCACGATCGGCTCGTTCACGCAGACCGGCATCACCCGCGGGGAGCGGGTACTGCTCTTCGCGGACCCCGAGGTGCCCGAAACCACCGTGCTGGAGCACCTGGAGGCGTACGGCCCGCCGGTCGGACCGCCGCTGGAGCGCGGCCAGTTGAAGCTGCTCACCATGGACCGGATGTGGCGGCCGCGGGAGATCTCGGTGGAACGGCAGATGGCCGGGCTGCGGCGGGAGGTCGAGGAGGCGCTGCGCGAGGGGTACCCGACGGTCCGCAGCGCCATCGACATGGCCTGGGTGGCGGCCTTCGGCGCCGACGTCGAACGGGTCCTGTGGCGGGAGAGCAAGGGCTGCCACTACCTGTTCACCGACGCGCACTACACCGAGATCTGCACGTACGACGAGACCCGGTTCAGCGGCGACGTCCTGGACCGGGCGGCGGCCGGCCACCCCACCGCCCTGCTGAAACGCCCCGGCACGCTGCTGGCCCTGCCGATCACGGAGCCCGGCTCCGGCACGTACGGGCTGCGGCTCGTCGGCGAGGCCGACCTGTCCACCCGTGAACCGTTCAACAACGCCCTGCGCCGTATCGCCGACTCGGCGGAGCCGCGCGTCGTCCTGGACCTCACCGAGCTGTCCTTCCTGGACGTCTACTGCGCACGGGCCGTACTGCGGCTGGCCGCCGAGGGCGGCAGACGTGTCGTCATCCGGTGCGACGGCATACACGCCCACACGTTCCTGCTTCTGGGGGCGCTCGACATCCCGCAGCTGACCGTGGAAGGCGAGTGACGCATGGGACCGACGACCCAGGGTTCGCCCGCCGGGGGCCCGCAGAGGCCGCCAGGGCCGAGCGTGCACCTCGCCGCCGACCACTGCCTGGAGGCCGACTTCACCTCGGCCGACCTGCCGCGGCTGCGCGTCGCGCTCGGCGAGTACGCCGCACGCCTGGGCCTGGCCGGGAACCGCCACAACGCCCTGCTGCTGTCCGCCAACGAACTGGCCGACAACGCGGTCCGGCACGCGGGAGGAGGCGGTCTGCTGAAGCTCTACCGCAGGGGGACGCTGGTGTGCTGCCGCGTCTCCGACAGCGGGCCGGGCTTCGACGCGTCCGTCATCCCCGAACGGCCGCCCGGACTGGCGGAGTCCACAGGCTGGGGACTGTGGACCGTACGCCGGCTCACGGACGGCCTGGAGGTCGGCCCGGGCAGCGGCCCCGGCCCGCGGGGCGCCGTCGTCACGTGCTGCGTACGACTGGCGTCCGCGGCGGACTGAATGCAGGACGGGCCGCTGTACGGGATCACCGGGCCGCTGTACGGGATCGCCGGTCCGTTGACGGCCCGGGCCGCCGAGCACGGCACCACCGTCGTGATGTCCCCGCACGCCCGCGCCGGGCTCGGCGGCCGGCCCTGCCCGCCGTGCGGGTGCTGCGGCCCCGCTGAACGGGTGATTCCGTGGCCCCGGTCCGGCCCTCAGCGATCTCACGCAGACCCCGGCCCGCGTGCCCTGCAACCACTGCGGAGCGGTCGGCCTCGTGCCCGACGCCCTCCTCAACGCGGACACGACGACCGAGTTGGTGCCCACGCTCCCGGTGAAGCAGGCTGTACGGAGTGCCGCGGCGTGCGGGCGCCGTCCCGCCAGGCCGTGTTGCCCGCCGCGTGCCGGGCCACCAGCGCCTTGGTGCCGTGGGCACGCCGAGGGCGCACGCCAGAGCGACCGAGCGCCCCCTTGCGCGCCCCAGGGGGCGCGCCCCCTGAAACGCAAGGCACGGGAATGTAAACACCGGGGAGTAGCGGCCCGCTTGCCTGGCCGCCACGTCCGCGTTACCGGCGATTCAACGTCGCTTGCGAGCATCACTGGATGCAGCCCGCTGTCCCGAATGCCGCCGGCCGCCGCCTGCGCCCCGTACCGGAACCCGTACCGGCTCCGTCCGACGGGCTGACAGAGCCTCCGGCGCGGAAGAATAAGGCCATGAACCAGCAGCCCAGCGCCCAGGACACGGACCGGACCGAGCCGACCACGTCCCGGACGGCGGCCCACCTGCCGCCGTCCGCGCAGCCGTCGGTGGGCTCCATAGCGGCGCACCGCCCGCACGCGGTCGCCGTGCCGGTGCCCGAGCTGGAACCCGACCTCGACGCGGACCTGGACGACTACGAGGAGACCGGCGCGGCGGGCGCCGACGGTGCGGAGCTGCCCGCCGGACGTTTCCTGGACCGCGAACGCAGCTGGCTGGCGTTCAACGAGCGGGTGCTGGAACTGGCCGAGGACCCGGCCACGCCGCTCCTCGAACGGGCCAACTTCCTCGCGATCTTCGCGAGCAACCTCGACGAGTTCTTCATGGTGCGCGTCGCGGGCCTCAAGCGGCGCATCGCGACCGGCGTCGCCACCCGCTCCGCCTCCGGCCTCCAGCCCCGTGAGGTGCTGGACCTCATCTGGACCCGCTCCCGCGAACTCATGGCCCGGCACGCGGCCTGCTACCAGCAGGACGTCGCCCCCGAGCTAGCCGACCGGGGCATTCACCTGATCCGCTGGCCCGAGCTGACCGAGAAGGAGCAGTCCCGGCTGTTCACGCTGTTCCGCCAGCAGATCTTCCCGGTGCTCACCCCGCTCGCCGTCGACCCGGCCCACCCGTTCCCGTACATCTCCGGCCTCTCCCTCAACCTGGCCGTCGTGGTGCGCAACCCGGTCAGCGGCCACGACCACTTCGCGCGGGTCAAGGTCCCGCCGCTGCTCTCCCGCTTCCTGGAGGCCGCGCCGCAGCGGTACGTGCCCATCGAGGACGTGATCGCCGCCCACCTGGAGGAGCTGTTCCCCGGGATGGAGGTGCGGGCGCACCACATGTTCCGGGTCACCCGCAACGAGGACCTCGAAGTCGAGGAGGACGACGCGGAGAACCTCCTCCAGGCACTGGAGAAGGAGCTGATGCGGCGCCGCTTCGGGCCGCCGGTCCGCCTGGAGGTCGAGGAGTCCATCGACCCGGCCGTGCTGGACCTGCTCGTCCAGGAGCTGAAGGTCTCCGACTCCGAGGTCTACCCGCTGCCCGGACCGCTGGACCTGACCGGCCTGTTCGGCATCGGCGCCCTGGACCGGCCGGAACTGAAGTACCCCAAGTTCGTGGCGGGCACCCACCGCGACCTCGCCGAGGTCGAATCGGCGTCCGCGCCCGACATCTTCGCCGCGCTGCGCGCCCGTGACGTCCTGCTGCACCACCCGTACGACTCGTTCTCCACCTCCGTCCAGGCGTTCCTGGAGCAGGCCGCCGCCGACCCGGACGTCCTCGCCATCAAGCAGACGCTGTACCGCACTTCGGGCGACTCGCCGATCGTCGACGCGCTGATAGACGCCGCCGAGTCCGGCAAGCAGGTGCTCGTCCTCGTGGAGATCAAGGCGCGCTTCGACGAACAGGCCAACATCAAGTGGGCGCGCAAGCTGGAGGAGTCGGGCTGCCATGTCGTGTACGGGCTGGTCGGCCTCAAGACGCACTGCAAGCTGTCGCTCGTCGTCCGCCAGGAAGGCGAGATGCTGCGCCGCTACTCCCACGTGGGGACGGGCAACTACCACCCCAAGACGGCCCGGCTGTACGAGGATCTGGGGCTGCTGACCGCCGACCCGCAGGTCGGCGCGGACCTCTCCGACCTCTTCAACCGGCTCAGCGGCTACTCCCGCCGGGAGACCTACCGGCGGCTGCTGGTCGCCCCCAAGTCCCTGCGGGACGGCCTGGTGCAGCGCATCACCAAGGAGATCGCGCACCACCGTGCCGGGCGGCCCGCCTACGTGCGCGTCAAGGTCAACTCGATGGTCGACGAGGCCGTCGTCGACGCGCTGTACCGCGCCTCCCAGGCCGGTGTACCGGTCGATGTGTGGGTACGCGGCATCTGTGCCCTGCGGCCCGGAGTCGAAGGGCTCAGCGAGAACATCCGGGTCCGCAGCGTGCTCGGCCGCTTCCTCGAACACTCCCGGGTGTTTGCCTTCGGCAACGGCGGCGAACCCGAGGTCTGGCTCGGCAGCGCCGACATGATGCACCGCAACCTCGACCGGCGGATCGAGGCGCTGGTACGGGTCACCGACCCGGCCCACCGCGCCGCCCTCAGCCGTCTCCTGGAGATCGGCACGTCGGACGCCACCTCGTCCTGGCACCTGGGCCCGGACGGCGACTGGACCCGGCACGCGGTCGACGCGGACGGCGCGCCGCTGCGCAACGTACAGGAACTGCTCATTGACGCCCGGAGGCGCAGGCGTGGCTCAGCGACATGACTTCCCCCCGCTCCGCTACGAGCCCGCGGGGCCCGGCGGCGCGCCTGCCGCCCTGGCCGACGGACCGGCGCGGCCCGGCGGGCCGACGTCCCCCGGCAGCGGCCCGCACCCGTACGGAACCGACGGCTCCGCACTGACCGGACGCACCGCCCGCGACGTCCTCGCCGCCTATCTGCACCACCGGGCGACGGACTTCCTGCGCAGCCTGCGCGCCCACGGGGAGAGCGGCCCGGACGCGGAGAGCGCCCGTGAGGCGGCCCGCCGACTGCGGTCCGCCGCCCGGCGGATCGGTGGCGCACTGCACACCTTCCGCCCGCTCACGGACGAGAGGTGGGCCGACCATCTGCGCGGCGAACTGGCCTGGCTGTCCGGCACCCTGGCCCGCGAACACGCCGGAACGGCACGGCTGGACCGGCTGCTGGGAGCCCTCCAGCGCCTCACCGCCCCCACGGACCTCAGCAGCCCCGCCGCCTCCGCCTCCCGGGACGCGCCGGACCCCGACGCGGCCGAAGCGCTGCTGTCCACCGGGGCCGCGCGCGCCGGCGCCCTGCTGGAACGGCAGATCACCCTCGCCCGCACCCGCGCGCACTCCGCCGCCCTCCAGGCGCTCGGCTCCTCCCGCTTCCACGCCGTCGCCGACGCCGTGGCCGTACTCGCCTCGGAGGCGCCGCTCACCGCCACGGCCGACCGGCCCGCGCCGGACGCGCTGCTCCCGCTGGCCGAACAGGCCCACCGGCGCCTCGCCGAGGCCGTCGCGGCCCTGCCGCTCGCCCGCGCGGGTCAGGCGTACAACGGCGACGCCCTCACCGCCGACTCCCGGCAGGACGGGCCCTGGCACCAGGTACGGCTGCTGGCCCGCCTCAGCCGGTACGCCCAGGAAGTGACCGACCCCGACGACACCGACCCGCGCCTGGCGGAAGCCGGCCGCGCGCTGGAACGCCACCGGGACGCCGCCGAAGCCGCCGCCGCGGCCGCCGCGGCGGCCCGCACCCCGCGCATCGCCCCCGCCACCGCCTACGCCCTCGGCGTCCTGCACGCCGACCAGCGCCACGAGGCCGAAGCGGCCCGCTATGTGTTCGGGCGGGTCTGGCTCCCCGCGCCCGTACCCGAGCCGGGCTCTCCGGTACGGAAGGGATGACGGAGGACATGTCGGTGCCCGCAAAACCCGTCCGCGCGGCCGGCTGCGTCCTGTGGCGCCGGTCCGCCACGGCCGACGGCCTGGAGATCGCCCTCGTACACCGCCCGAAATATGACGATTGGTCGCACCCGAAAGGCAAACTCAAACGCGACGAGGACTGGCTGGCCGGCGCCCTCCGCGAGGTGGCCGAGGAGACCGGGTGGCAGTGCCACCCCGGCGCCCGGCTCCCCAGCACGCACTACCTCGCCAACGGTCGTCCCAAGGAAGTCCGCTACTGGGCCGCCGAAGCCACCCACGGCAGCTTCACCCCGAGCATCGAGGTGGACCGCCTCCTGTGGCTCCCGCCGGACCGGGCCCGCCGTGTCCTGACGCAGGAGCGGGACCGGCGGCTGGTGGACGCGCTGCTGGGGGCGCTCCAGCGGGGACCCGGGGTGCCTTCCTGACCTGGGCTTCTTCGGTTGGCGCGAGGTACGGCGCGGGGGCGTCCCCACGCCATCGTTCCGCTGAGCCTCAGCAACCTTGAGTCCAGGCTTGTCAATTTTCCTTCTCCGAGCTACAACAGAAGGCAGAAGGGCATCGCACCCAGTGCCTTCGGAAGGAGATGACCCGTGATGCTCATGCGTACCGACCCGTTCCGCGAGTTCGACCGCCTCACCCAGCAGGTGCTCGGGACGACGGCGCGTCCCGCCGCACTGCCGATGGACGCCTACCGGTCCGGGGACGAGTTCGTGATCCACTTCGATCTGCCGGGAGTCGACCCGGAGACCATCGACCTGGACATCGAGCGCAACGTGCTGACCGTCCGCGCCGAGCGAACCCCCACCGCCCCCGAGGGCGCCGAGCTGATCGCGAGCGAACGTACGGCGGGCAAGTTCAGCCGGCAGCTGTTCCTCGGTGACTCGCTCGACAGCGAGCGGGTGGACGCGGCGTACGAGAACGGTGTGCTGACCCTGCGTATCCCGATCGCGGAACGGGCCAAGCCGCGCAAGATCGAGATCGCGGGCGGAAGCTCGCGCAAGCAGATCTCCCACTGAGGTGCGGGACCGGCCCGGCTCGCCGAAGCGGCGGCCGGGCCGAGGCCGGCCACCTCACACCGGCGCGACCGCCTCCCACCGCACGGTGACCTCCCCCTGCCGCCACCGCCGGGGCCCGTCGGCCAGCGGCCACGCCGTGCTCAGGGCGAGGACACTGCGCATCCACCGCTGCCGCGCGCCCAGCGAGGCGTACGGGGCGGCCGCCGCCCACGCCCGGTCGAAGTCGCGCAGGAACGCGTGCACGGGCTGGCCCGGCACATTGCGGTGGATCAGGGCTTTCGGCAGCCGTTCGGCCAGGTCGGACGGGGTTTCGAGCGCGCCGAGGCGGGCCGCGAAGGTGACCGTGCGCGGGCCCTCGGGGCCCAGCGCCACCCACACGTGCCGCCGCCCGATCTCGTCGCAGGTGCCCTCCACCAGCAGCCCGTCCGGCGCCAGCCGCGCGCACAGCCGCTCCCACACGGCGGGCACCTCGTCCTCCGCGTACTGGCGCAGCACGTTCGCCGCCCGGATCAGCACCGGCGCCCGGCGCCCCGGCAGCGGCACCTCGAACCCGCCGTGGGCGAAGGCCAGCCCCGGGCACGCGTACGGTGCCGCGGCGGCGACCCGCGCCGGGTCGATCTCGACGCCGACCACCTGGACGTCGGCCCGCACCGTGCGCAACCGGGCCAGCAGTTCCACCGCGGTCCAGGGCGCGGCCCCGTATCCGAGGTCCACGGCGACGGGGGCGGGGCCGCGGCGCAGTACGGCGGCGTGGGTGGCGGCGATCCAGCGGTCCATGCGGCGCAGCCGGTTCGGGTTGGTGGTGCCGCGGGTCGCGTTCCCTAGGGGGCGGGAGGGCGGGGGAGAGGCGGACGGGCTGCGGACCATGTCCTGACCTTATGCGTCACCGGCCCCGGCTCCACCTTCGCGCCCACTGACCCCGGCCCAACCCCTGTGCCCACTAGCCACAGTCAAACTTCTGTGCCCGTCAGACCCAGCCCAACCTCTGTCCCTACCGGCCTCGTCCCAATCCTTGTACCCATCAACCCCGACCCGACCTTCGTGCCTTCTGCCACCACCCGCCCCACGAGGTCACGCTTTGGCAAAGTGAAGAGGGAGCGGGCTCACAGGGAAATGGATGCGCGGGTTCCGTTGTTACGGGCTTCGGAGGCGCCGCACGCCCCGGCCCAGGCCGTACCGGCTAGGAGGTAGCCCGCAGTGAGCCAATACGTGTCCAGGCTCCGCAGCCGTTCCCACGGTCCGTTCCCGGGCCGCTCCGGGCTGCGCCTGCCGGGCGCGGCCCGCCGCCCGCGCCGGGTCGCCATGCTGAGCGTGCACACCTCCCCGCTGCACCAGCCGGGCACCGGCGACGCCGGCGGCATGAACGTCTACATCGTCGAGCTGGCCAGGAAGCTCGCCTCCCTCAACATCGAGGTCGAGATCTTCACCCGGGCCACGACCGGCACCCTGCCGCCCGCCGTCGAGCTGGCCCCGGGCGTCCTCGTCCGGCACGTGGACGCGGGCCCGTACGAGGGCCTGGCCAAGGAGGAGCTGCCCGCCCAGCTCTGCGCCTTCACGCACGGCGTGATGCAGGCGTGGGCGGGCCACCGGCCCGGCTACTACGACCTGGTGCACTCCCACTACTGGCTCTCCGGTCACGTCGGCTGGCTCGCCGCCGAGCGCTGGGGCGTCCCGCTCGTGCACGCCATGCACACCATGGCCAAGGTCAAGAACGCCGCCCTGGCCGCGGGTGACACCCCCGAGCCCGCCGCGCGCGTCATCGGCGAGACGCAGATCGTGCGCGCCGCCGACCGGCTGATCGCGAACACGGACGAGGAAGCCGCCGAGCTGATGCGGCACTACGAGGCCGGCGCCGACAAGGTCGCCGTGGTGCACCCGGGCGTCAACCTGGACCGCTTCCGCCCCGCGGGACCGGCCGCGCCCTCCGCGGGCGCCCCGGTGACCGACGAGGCCCCGTCCGACACCGCTGCCTCCCGCTCCGCCGCCCGCGCCCGCCTCGGCCTCCCCCAGGACGCCCTGATCCCGCTCTTCGCCGGCCGCATCCAGCCGCTCAAGGCGCCCGACATCCTGCTGCGCGCCGTCGCCGTCCTGCTCGACGAGGACCCGTCCCTGCGCTCGCGCCTGGTCGTCCCGGTGGTCGGCGGGCCCAGCGGCAGTGGTCTGGCCAAGCCCGAAGGGCTGCAGAAGCTGGCCGCCCGCCTGGGCATCGCCGATGTGGTCCGGTTCCGGCCGCCGGTCGGCCAGGAGCAGCTCGCCGACTGGTACCGCGCCGCGTCCGTCCTGGTCATGCCGTCCTACAGCGAATCCTTCGGTCTGGTCGCCGTCGAGGCCCAGGCGTGCGGCACCCCGGTGATCGCCGCCGCCGTCGGCGGCCTGCCGGTGGCCGTGCACGACGGCGTCAGCGGCTTCCTCATATCCGGCCACGACCCGGCCGACTACGCCCGCGCCCTCGGCCGCTTCGCCCGCGACACCTCACTGGCCGGCCGGATGGGCGCCGCCGCCGCGCGGCACGCCCGGTCCTTCGGCTGGGACACCGCGGCCGCCGCGACCGCCGAGGTGTACACCGCCGCGATGCAGGAACGACGCCGTCACCTACGATCGCCCCATGGCTGACGAAGCGGCACGACAGGTGATCGAGGCGACTCTCGACGAGGCCGGCCTGACGTGGGAGTCGCCCACCGACGGCACGTACGTGGTGACCCTGCCCGGCACCCGCAAGCTCTCCACGACCTGCTCCCTGATCGTCGGCAAGCACTCCCTGTCCATCAACGCCTTCGTCGTCCGCCACCCGGACGAGAACCACGAAGCCGTGCACCGCTGGCTCCTGGAGCGCAACACCCGTCTGTACGGCGTGAGTTACGCGATCGACAAACTGGGCGACATCTACCTCGTCGGCAAACTGCCGCTCGCGGCCGTCACCCCCGACGAACTCGACCGCATCCTCGGCACGGTCCTGGAGAACGCCGACGGCAGCTTCAACACCCTCCTGGAGATGGGCTTCGCCTCCGCCATCCGCAAGGAGTACGAGTGGCGGGTCGCGCGGGGCGAGTCCACCCGCAACCTCGAAGCCTTCAGCCACCTGACCCGGCGCCCGTCGGCGTAACGCCACCGCGCCGCCGCAGGAACGCTTCCGGCACCGTACGAACCGCGCTCCGGCCACCGTACGAACCGCTCCTGCTCCCGCTCACCGTACGAACCGAATCTCCGGAAAGCGCCCGGAAGGCCCGTCCAGCAGCCCGCTGTCCCGCCCCCGCAGCCACCGGTCGAAGAACGCCGTCACATACGCCCGCTGTGCCGCCACCGAGCGCTCCGGCGCGACCGTACCCACCAGCTCCTCGACGGCCTCGCGCGGGAGCCCCGCCTTCCGGGCCAACTGCGGGACCAGCGACTGCGCGTCCGTGAAGCTCGCGTGCCCGGCGCCGGTCAGGGTGAGATCCAGGTGCCACCCCGAACTGCGCTCCCACACCGCCTTCCAGGACGCGACCGTGTGGTGATCGTCGCCCTCCTTGCCCATGAGGAGCAGCGGGCGGTCCAGTCCGTCCGTGCCGACCGTGGACGGGTTGGCCGGATCGTCGTCCCGCTGGGTGTAGCCCATCACGCCGTCCATGTTCACCGCGGCCCTGATCCGACGGTCGTCATGCATCGCCTGCGCCGCGGTGAACCCACCTCCGGAGTGCCCGAACATCCCGACCGCCCGCAAGTCCAGCACCCCTCCCGGCATCCGCGGCAGCACCACCGCCCGGCCCAACTGGTCCAGCACGAACCGGGTGTCGGCCACCCGCACCGCCGTCAGCTTCTTCAGCAGCGCGACGACCTGCTCCGGCCGCTGCGCTTTCCCGGCCTCCTCCCGCATCCGGCTGTACTCGACCCGTCCGTCCGGGAATTGCACCCCGGGCGCCTCATACGTGTGGTCGATGCTCACGACGACGTACCCACGGGACGCCAACTCGTCGCAGAGCGTGCTGCCGAGCCCGCGCGGATCCGCCGCACCCGGCGAATGGAGAACCACCGGAAAACCCCGCCCACCTGGCTGCGCGACCGGCGCGCCCCGCCACGCATGCGTACGGGTGGCACCCCAGTCGGCCATCCCCTCCGGAATGACCTTCGAAAAGTTGCTCCAAGCCGCGAACGCGGCCGCCTCCCCGGGCAACATCTGCGGCACCCGCGCACACCCACCCGCCGCCCCGGCCGGATAGCGCACGCTCACCATCAGCTCCCGGCAAGCCCGCCCCACCACCCAGGGATCCCGCCGCCCCTCGTCCACCAAGCGAAGGGCCACGCCCCCCACCCCGTACGGCCCAGTCGGCGCCGGCAGCACCATACGGACCGGCACCCCGCCCGAAGCCCCAGCCACCGCCCTCCCGCCTCCAGCCCCAGCCACCGTCCCCCTACCCCCGGAACCGGCCGCCGCACTCCCGCTCCCGGAACCAGCAAAAGCCAGCCCCGCCACCACGACTCCCATCCCCGTAACCACACAAGCACGCCGCGTACGACCCACCATTCCGCCCCTCCCCGTCCCGTCGCCGTCCTTCGGCTTCCCCCCAACGCTCCCGCAACCCCGAGCACACCGCGACCGTGCCGGCACCCCTGTCGCCCTCCCGCTACCCCGACACTGCCGGCAACCTGTCATGCCCACGCCCTACCCCCCCCGGGGCCTCCGGGCCGCGGCGAGCCCATGGCCGGAAGTGGATTACGCTCGAAGGCATGGCCGACGCACCGTACAAGCTGATCCTCCTTCGCCACGGCGAGAGCGAGTGGAACGCGAAGAACCTGTTCACCGGCTGGGTGGACGTCAATCTCAACGAGAAGGGCGAGAAGGAGGCGGTCCGCGGCGGTGAGCTGCTCAAGGACGCCGGCCTGCTCCCCGACGTCGTGCACACCTCCGTCCAGAAGCGCGCCATCCGCACCGCGCAGCTCGCCCTGGAGGCAGCCGACCGCCACTGGATCCCGGTCCACCGCAGCTGGCGTCTGAACGAGCGCCACTACGGAGCGCTCCAGGGCAAGGACAAGGCCCAGACCCTGGCCGAGTTCGGCGAGGAGCAGTTCATGCTCTGGCGCCGCTCGTACGACACGCCGCCGCCGGCCCTCGCCGACGACGCCGAGTTCTCCCAGATCGACGACCCGCGCTACGCGATCATCCCCAGCGACCTGCGCCCCCGCACCGAGTGCCTCAAGGACGTCGTCGTCCGCATGCTGCCGTACTGGTACGACAGCATCGTCCCGGACCTGGCCACCGGCCGCACCGTCCTGATCGCCGCCCACGGCAACTCGCTCCGCGCCCTGGTCAAGCACCTCGACGGCATCTCCGACGCCGACATCGCCGGCCTGAACATCCCCACCGGCATCCCCCTCTCCTACGAACTCGACGCCGACTTCCACCCGGTGAACCCGGGCGGCACCTACCTCGACCCGGACGCCGCCAAGGCAGCCATCGAGGCCGTCAAGAACCAGGGCAAGAAGAAGTAAGCCCCACGCGCACAAGCCCCCTACCTGCGGTTTCGCCGCCGGTGGGGGGCTTCTGCCGGACCGTCGTGCGGGGCACGGCAGGGTCGGGTGCCGACCACCACGGTGCCTCGCCCGGCAGTCTCCCGGGCGAGGCACCGTGCGTCTTGCGGATGCGGTTCTGGTGGCCGCCGGAAGTCGGGTGCGACCGCGGGTGGCGGGCGCTGTCGGTCAGCTGCAGCCGCCGCACTGGCAGGGGCCGCCGGACTGGCAGCCGCAGGAGCAGCTGGGGCCGCAGGCGCAGTTGCCGGGGGCCGGGTTGGGTGCAGGGGAACGCGTCATGACTTGCCTCCTCGGGGAGAGGGCCATCCGAATGTCGTTCGGTGTCCATTGGATGCCCGCCTCGCGAGGCGCATCAACGGCGCGTGGTGGCACGGCCCGCCGCTGTACGGCTCTTGACCGGGGCGTACGTGCCGTGCCGTGCGCGGTGGGGTGCTGCTACGCGCCCTCCACCGGGGCCGGCGGGGCGATCTCGTCCGCGTGTTCGCCGGTGACCAGGTACACGACCCGCTTGGCGACCGACACGGCGTGGTCGGCGAAGCGCTCGTAGTAGCGGCCCAGCAGCGTCACGTCCACGGCCGTCTCGATGCCGTGCTTCCAGCGGTCGTCCATCAGGTGCTGGAAGAGGGTGCGGTGGAGGAGGTCCATCGCGTCGTCGTCCTGCTCCAGCTGGAGTGCGAGGTCGACGTCCTTGGTGATGATGACCTCGGCGGCCTTGGCCATCAGGCGCTGGGCGAGCTGTCCCATCTCCAATATCGTCGCGTGCAGGTCCCGCGGTACGGCCGTGTCCGGGAAGCGCAGCCGGGCCAGCTTGGCCACGTGCTGGGCCAGGTCGCCGGAGCGTTCCAGGTCGGCGCTCATGCGCAGGGAGGTGACGACGATCCGCAGGTCGGTGGCGACCGGCTGCTGGCGGGCGAGGAGGGCTATCGCCCGCGCTTCCAGGTCCCGCTGGAGGTCGTCGACCTTCTCGTCGGCGGCGATGACGGCCTCGGCCAGCTTCAGGTCCGCGTCGAGTATCGCCGTGGTGGCGCGCCCGATCGCGGAGCCGACGAGCCTGGCCATCTCGACGAGGCTCTCGCCGATCGAATCCAGCTCCTCGTGGTACGCGTCCCGCATCAGTGACCTTCTCTCGGTTCGGGTGGTGACGTGTCGCTCGGGGTGGTGAAGTGCCATTCGGCTTGACGGAGTGGGGGCCGGAGTCCCCACGCTCCCACGTTCCGGCCGGAACGCGACCGGTTCTGACCTCCGGAATGAACCGGCGCCGACACCAAGGTGAACTCTGGGCGACGTATGTTCGAGCAGGCCCTCGAACGGCTGGGGAACTGTCACAGCCGACGCATAACCTGGAGTCATGAACGTGGACGCGGCCGTCGCCGCAGTGGCAGCGATCGCCGGACTGTGCACCGGCGTCTTCGCCATGCTGGCGTTCCGCTGGAGCGAGCGGGATCAGGCCAAGCCCACGCGTACGTCGTTGCACACCGACGCGGTCCTGCCGCCCGGTGTGGACACGGTTCTGTCCGTGCTGCGTTCCTCGGCCGTCGTCCTGGACGAGGCCGACGCCGTGGTCAAGGCCAGCTCGGCCGCGTACGCGCTGGGGTTGGTACGGGGCGGGAAGCTGGCCGTCGAGCCGATGCTCCAGATGGCCCGCGACACCCGCCGCGACGGCGAGATACGCCAGGTGGAGCTGGACCTGCCGCGCAGAGGGACGGGCCGGGGTGGCGACGCCCTGGCGGTCTCGGCGCGGGTCGCGCCCCTCGGGTCGCGGCTGGTCCTGCTGCTGGTCGAGGACCTGACCGAGGCCCGGCGCATAGAGGCGGTACGGCGCGACTTCGTCGCCAACGTCAGCCATGAGCTCAAGACCCCGGTCGGCGCCCTGTCCCTGCTGTCCGAGGCCGTCATGGACGCCAGCGACGACCCCGAGGCCGTCGAGCGCTTCGCGGGACGGATGCAGAACGAGGCCACGCGGCTGACCAACCTCGTCCAGGAACTGATCGACCTCTCCCGGGTGCAGAACGACGACCCGCTGGAGGACGCCGAGCCGGTCCGGGTGGACGAGCTGGTCGCGGAGGCGATCGACCGCTGCCGCCAGCAGGCGGGCACGAAGCAGATCACCATGGCCGCCGCCGGCACCGCCGACCTGCACGTCTGGGGCAACCGCGGCCAGCTCGCCGCCGCCCTCGGCAACCTCGTCGAGAACGCCGTCAACTACTCCCCGGCCCGTACCCGGGTCGGTATCGCGGGCCGCCGTGTCCCGGCGCACGGCGGTGGGGGTACCTCCCAGGCTTTCGGCACTGGGGGATTGATCGAGATCGCGGTGACCGACCAGGGCATCGGGATATCGGAGAAGGACCGGGACCGCGTCTTCGAGCGGTTCTACCGCGTGGACCCGGCGCGCTCGCGCGCCACCGGCGGGACCGGCCTCGGCCTCGCCATCGTCAAACACGTGGCCGCCTCGCACGGCGGGGAGGTCACGGTGTGGAGCGCTGAGGGACAGGGCTCCACCTTCACCCTGCGTCTCCCGGAGGCCGGTGCCGTGCGCGATCGCGCACGTCCCGCTTCCGACCCGTCGGCGGAGGGCCTCGACGAAGAGGACCGCCCGTACGAGACCTTCAACGATCCGCTTCCTGCTCACCCTGCCCCGGAGGTCCTTCCGTGACCCGAGTGCTCGTCGTCGAGGACGAGGAATCGTTCAGTGACGCCCTGTCGTACATGCTCCGCAAGGAGGGCTTCGAGGTCGCCGTCGCGGCGACCGGTCCCGACGGCCTGGACGAGTTCGAGCGCAACGGCGCCGACCTGGTCCTGCTGGACCTGATGCTGCCGGGCCTGCCCGGCACCGAGGTCTGCCGTCAGCTGCGCGGCCGCTCCAACGTCCCGGTCATCATGGTGACCGCCAAGGACAGTGAGATCGACAAGGTGGTCGGCCTGGAGATAGGAGCCGACGACTACGTCACCAAGCCCTTCTCCTCCCGTGAGCTGGTCGCCCGGATCCGCGCGGTGCTGCGCCGCCGCGGGGAGCCCGAGGAGGTCTCGCCGCAGGCCCTGGAGGCCGGGCCGGTCCGGATGGACGTGGACCGGCACGTCGTCACGGTCTCCGGCGGCAAGGTCGACCTGCCGCTGAAGGAGTTCGACCTCCTGGAGATGCTGCTGCGCAACGCGGGCCGGGTGCTGACCCGTATGCAGCTGATCGACCGCGTCTGGGGCGCCGACTACGTGGGGGACACCAAGACGCTGGACGTCCACGTGAAGCGCCTGCGCGCCAAGATCGAACCGGACCCGGGCGCGCCGCGGTACCTGGTCACGGTCCGGGGGCTGGGGTACAAATTCGAGCCGTAAGCCGTAAGCCGTAAGAGGCGCCGGGCGTCAGAGGCGCCTCTGACGCGGCCAGGTGCGGCGCGGTACGGCGTACGCGAGCGCCGTGCGGACCGGAGCACTCCCGCTTCTGCTGGATCGTCGACTTCCCGATGTTCGAGAAGGACGAGGACACCGGCAAGATCGAGTTCTCCCACAACCCGTTCTCCATGCCGCAGGGCGGCCTGGAGGCGCTGGAGACCTAGGACCCGCTGGACATCCTCGCCTGGCAGTACGACATCGTCTGCAACGGCGTCGAGCTGTCCTCCGGCGCCATCCGCAACCACGAGCCGGACGTC
>NZ_JBEZAN010000023.1:0-108965 GCF_040646595.1 Streptomyces sp. NPDC045470 | reverse complement strand
GGCCTTCGAGGAGCATCCGGACGCGCCGGTCATCCGCAGCTTTCCGGGCCTCGCCGCACTGACCGGCGCCCGGGTCCTGGCGGAGATCGGCGACGACCGGACCCGCTTCGCCACCGCCGGGTCCCTCAAGGCCTACGCGGGAAGCGCCCCGGTCACCAGAGCCAGCGGCAAGAGCTGCAAGGTCATGAGCCGGAAGGTCAAGAACCAGAGACTGGCCGCTGTCGGCTACGTCTGGGCCTTCAACTCTCTCACCAGGTCAACCGGCGCAAGAGCCCACTACGACCGCCGACGAGCAGCCGGCGACCACCACGTCGCAGCACAGCGCAACCTCTTCAACCGCTTCATGAGCATGCTGTTCCACTGCCTCCAGACCGGTCACACCTACAACGAAACGATCGCTTTCCCACAAGCCCCAGCGGAGGTCCAAGCAGCGGCGGCTTGACGCTTATCCGCGTGGGATGTCTTGTCCGCCAGAACGGCGTCCGGGGTGGTGCGAGGCCGACTACGCTGCCGGGGTGCCCGCAGGCGGGCCATGTCCTGCTCGAAGGCAGGCGCGTCAGCGGCCTGTTCTGCGGTCAGGACGAACACCAGAGGCCGGCAGTGGCCGTCGGCCACCAGGTGGATCTTCGTCGTCAGTCCGCCGCGGGACCGGCCGATGGCGTGATCGTCCAGTTCGCCGGCCGGGGCCCCTATCGCGAGCCCCGGCCGCGTGCTGGTGAGCGCGCACGATGGTGGAGTCCGCCGAGACAGCCCAGTCGAGGTCTTCGTCTCGGCGTCGGCTGAGCCACCACCGCGGTGAACACCCGCTCCCAGGTGTCGTCGACCGCCCACATTCGCAGCCGGTTGCAGATCCCGCGTCAGTTGCCGTACTTGTCCGGCAGGTGGACCCACTGGGCTCCGGTCCGGAACTTGAAGGCGATGGCGTCGATCACCTCACGGTGGTCACGCCACCGGCCACCCCGCCTCGGGGGTCGGTCCGGGAGCAATGGCTCGATCCGCGTCCACTGCGCGTCAGTCAACGGCACACCCGGACCAACGATCAGATGATCCAAACGAAACAGCCTACGTGTGGACGACAGCCTTGGCCAGAGCAGGTGCGATCGCTCCACTGCAAGAGAGCCGTCCAGGGAGCACGGCTTCCATGCCTTGCGCCACTTCTACGCCTCCGAGGAACTGGCGGCCGGCGAGTCCGTCGTCTCCCTGGCACGGTGGCTGGGGCACTTGGACTCCGGCTTCACGCTGCGGACGTGTTCCCGCTTCCTGCCCCGCGCCGGCGCACGGGGTACCGCCGCCATCGACGCGGTCTTCGCACAGATCGGATTGGGGCGCACCGAGGCCGGCCTTGGCTCGGGGGAGAGCCGGCTGGTCCCGGCCGGTGCGAAAAGTCCCAGAGAAGTCCCACAGCTGCGTCGCCCCTCAGGCTGCCCGGTGTTTGCGCAGGCCGGAGTGCTTGCGGCGTTCCTCCTCGTCCGTGCCGCCCCAGATGCCGTAGTTCTGGCCTGTCTGGAGGGCCCATTCCAGGCATTCGCCGGCCACCGGGCATCGGCGGCACACCGACTTGGCGTCCGCCTGCTGCTGGGCGGCGGGGCCCGTCACCCCTACGGGGAAGAAGAGTTCCGGGTCCTCGTCCAGGCACGCTGCTTTTTCCCACCACTCCATGGCTGCCTTCCCTCGTGGAGATCGTCAGGAGGTTGTCTTCTGCCGTCGCAGGTTCCACGGAGTCGCGTACCGGGACAGTGCCCGTACGTGATGACGGCACGCCGGACGGCCCGGCGCCTGGGGCGGCGGGCCGTGGCAGGGCGGCTGGTGTGGCCCCCTGTTGTCCGAGTCCGCACGTGGGAACCTGGATGGCCCGGGTTCCCGTGCGGGCGGGGTTCAATCCCGTGTGGCGGAGGGGAGTTCGCAGACGGCCAGCGCGTGTTCGTGGATGCTTCCCAGGATCAGGTGACCGTCGTGTTCGCAGACGCTGGTCACCATGCGGTAGTCCGGGCTGCGGCGCCGCAGGTCGTGGATGATGCGGCCGGAGGTGTCGACGGCCAGGACGCCTGTGAGGGGGCCGGGCCGGGGGCGGACACGCCGGGCCACGCTCCATGCGGCGTGGCGCAGTGCTGGTTTCGTGCGGTGCAGGCGGTCCAGGCGGGTGGAGCGTGGGCCTGCCAGGGCCACCCAGAACAGGCCGCCGGACGCGCGGGACATGTTGTCGGGGTAGCCCGGCAGGTCCGCGGCGAGTATGTCGTGCTGCCCTGCCTGTGGTCCGGTCAGCCACAGCCTGGTCAGTCGGCGTGAGCCGGTCTCCGCCACGGTGACGTAGGACTCGTCCGGCGCCAGGGCGACGCCGTTGGCGAACTGGAGGCCGTCCAGTACGACTTCGGGCTCACCGCCGGGGCGCAACCGGACCAGGTGTCCGGTGCCGGTGTGCTCCAGGATGTCGCCGAGCCAGTCCTCCAGGGGGTAGCGGCGGCTGGAGACGCTGAAGTAGACGGTGCCGTCGGAGGCTGCCGCGGCGTTGCTGCAGAAGCGCAGCGGGGCGCCGTCGACGGTGTCGGCGAGGGTCCGTACCGTCCCGTCGGACGGGTTGACGCGCAGCAGCCCCCGGCGCGCGTCGCACACCAGGACTCCGCCGTCGGGCAGCGGTTCCAGCCCCAACGGGCGGCCGCCGGTACGGGCGATGACTTCGGCGCGGGGTGGGCCGGCGGGGGCGCGGGGCGGCGTACCGGTCGGCTCGCTGCCGGAGCCCTTCGGGAAGGGGTCCAGGCGCAGCACCCTGCCGTCCTCCAGGCCGGTGAGCACCCGCCCGGCCGAGTCCACCACCACGTCCTCCGGCCCTCTCCCGTCGAGCGGTACCGTCCGCAGCGGCGGCAGGGGTTTCGTCATCCGGCTGGTCTCGTCGTATGCGTTGGCCATGACCTGCTGACTACCCGGCGCCGGGGACCTTTACCAGGGGTGGGGGCAGGGGTTGGCCGGTTATTCGGTGGCTCCGTCCGGTGTGTGCTGCGTCGGGGAGCCGGGGGCCGGATCGGGGTCGGGGGCGGTACCGGTGCCGGGGTCGGGGAGGTGGTAGGTACGGCGGCCCGCGACGGCCCACCAGACGGTGGCCAGGGTGAGGACGAGGAACAGGGCCACGGGGGCGTAGTTGAAGGTGGCGAGGGAGACGGGATGGCTCTGGGGGAGGCAGAACAGGACGGTGACGAAGGCCACCCAGAGGACGGCGACCCGGCCGACCGGGACGCCCCGGCGGCCCAGGTTCCACGGGCCGGGCCGGAAGGTGCGGCGGTGGCGGAGGCGCAGGTAGACGGGGATCGCGTAGGCCGGGGTGATGCCGATGATGTTGATGGAGGTGACGGCCGCGTAGGCCGCCGAGGAGTAGAGGGAGGGGAGGGCGAGGACGGCGGCGACGGCCACGGAGAGCAGGACGGCCCGGGTCGGTGTGCCGGTGCGCGGGGAGACGTGCCGCCACCAGGCGGAACCGGGCAGCGCGCCGTCGCGCGAGAACGCGAACACCATCCGGGAGGTGGCCGCCACTTCCGCGTTGCCGCAGAACAGCTGCGCGACGATCACCACCAGCAGCAGCGCCTTCGCCCCGCTGACGCCGAGCGCGTCGAGGAAGATCTGCGCGGGCGGCACACCGGTCGGGGTGTTCTGTACGCCGGTGTAGTCCTGGATGGCGAAGGTCAGCCCGGCCAGCAGGACGAAGCCGGCGACCCAGGACCAGCGGATGGCCCGTACGATCCCGCGGGCCGCGTTCACCTGCGCTCCGGTGGTCTCCTCGCTCAGGTGTGCCGACGCGTCGTAGCCGCTGAAGGTGTACTGGGCCAGCAGCAGGCCGATCAGCGCCACGTACAGCGTGCTGTTCCAGCCGGTGTCGTTGACGAAGGTGGCGAAGACGAAGGAGGGGGACTGGTGGTGGGCGGGCACCAGCCACAGGACGCCGACGATGAGCGCGACCCCGGCCAGATGCCACCACACGGAGACGGTGTTGAGGATGCTGACCAGGCGTACGCCGAAGAGGTTCAGTGCCGCGTGCAGCGCCAGGACGCAGACGTAGATGACCATGAGTGAGCCGGGAGTGGGCTCGAAGCCCCACTGGAGCCCGGCGAACGCGCCCGCGAACAGGGCGCAGCCGTAGTCGATACCGGCGATCGCGCCGAGCAGGCCGAGGAGGTTCAGCCAGCCGGTGTACCAGCCCCAGCGCTTGCCGCCGAGCCGGTCGGCCATGAAGTGCAGCGCGCCGGACGTCGGGTAGGCGCTGGTGACCTCGGCCAGCGCGGCGCCGACGAACATGACCATGACGCCCACGACGATCCAGCCCCACATCATGACCGCGGGCCCGCCGGTGACCAGTCCGAATCCGTACAGCGTCAGACAGCCGGAGAGGACGGAGATCACGGAGAAGGAGATGGCGAAGTTCGCGAACGGGCCCATCCGCCGTTTCAGTACGGGGGTGTAGCCCAGCTTGCGCAGGAAGTCGTGGTCGGCCCGGGGGCCGGGCGGGGCCTGGCCGTCGGGGGCGGATCGGCTTACGCGCGTCACGGATGCAGCCTCCAGTACTGGGTGGATGAGCCGTTGGCGCAAGGAAAGGACCAGGGAGGCGGGTGTGTCGAGGCTTTTACGGGTGAGTGTCCGGATCGGTGGCCCGGGGGCGTGATCGTGGCCGGTGGGTGCGGGTCGGCCTGCCCTGTCGGCCCGTGTCGGTGTCGGAAGCGGTATCCGTAGCGGTACGACGCGCCGCACCCGTCACGTCGTTACGTGGGCGTGTCGACGTGACGGGGGCAGCGGAGAAGGGTGAGGCGTCGTGCGGGGTCAGCAGTCGCAGCAACAGCCGTCGCAACAGCAGGAGTCCGGGCAGCAGTTGCAGCATTCGCAGCTGTCACAGCAGTCGCAGTCCCGGCAGCAGCCCTCGCGCTTCTTGCGCGACCACGGCCCCTCGTACTCCTCGGCGCAGCAGAGCTGGCAGGTGCAGCAGAGCCCGATGGCGACCGCGCAGCCGGTCAGGAGGCCGCGGGGCTTTTTCGGCGGGTGGGGGGCGCCGTGTCCGCCCTGCCCGCCGTCACTCCCGTGGCCCCCATGACCCCCGTAACCACCCTGACCACCCGGCGGCACCGGCCCGCCCGCGTACGGGTTCTGCGGCCCGTTCAGGTGCTGCGGGCCGTGGGCGTACGGGCCGCTGGGCGGCGCGTACGAAGGCGCGGCGGGGTACGGCTGAGTCTGCGGCTGCCCGTACGGCTTGCCGGTCCCGCTGTCGTACGGGCCGGCCCCGTACCCCTGGTGCGAGCACGACGCCGTACCGAAGGCGCGGTCGACGGACCGCCGCAGCTCGTGCACGAGCAGGGCGTGCGCCAGTGCCGAGTCGGTGAATTCCACGTCGCGCAGCGCGAGACGGATACCGTGCAGCGCGTCGTCGCACAGCCGGCGGGCCTGCGCGGGAGAGGCGCCGGTGGCGGTCAGCGGGTTCCAGGCGCCCTCGGCGGCGTCCGCGGTACGGTCCTCCACGGCGTCGAGGAGGTGGGCCAGCCGGCCGAAGAGCCGGCCGGCCTCGGCCAGCGGTGCGGCGTTTCCGGGGCGGCCCGCGAGGACCGCCGTGTGGGCGAAGGCGGCGGCGGTCGCCGTCTCGGTGGGTTCGGTGATGACCGTCAACGGGGTGCCGGGGTCCGCCAGTTGCTCGATGCCCACCTGCCGGTCGACGGCGTCGACGAGGACGGACGTGTCGAAGCCGAGGGTCGCGCCGGTACGGGCTCCCGCCCGGTCCCAGCCTGCGGCGACCTTGCGTGCCGCGGCGGCCACCGGGCGGCGGCGCAGCAGTCCGTTCCGGTCGGCGACGTGGTCGCGTATCTTCGCCGAGGCGAGCACCAGCGAGACCGACGCGGCCAGCCCCGCGCCCTCGCCCGTCGCCACCGAGGCGGTCCGCATGCCGCGCAGGGGGCAGGGCCCGGCGGTACGGCGCTGCGCCGCCGCCCGGCCGGACTGGGCGTCCGTCAGGACGGACACGATCAAGCCATCGTAATTGGTCACCACCCGGGCGAACTGCCCGTGGTCACCACGCAGGGCGAGGCACAGCCCGCACAGATGGGCCGTCCACTCGGCCTTGAGCCCGTTGGACAGGCGGTGGGTGCAGGGCCTGACGATTCCGAACACGTGAAGAGATCCCCCGTTGGACGACGGTGAAGAACGGTCGTGGCTGGAAATCGTATTACCCGGCGGGACGGGGGCGGCGGTAGCGGCCCGTGCGGCGGGGGTGACCACGGGGTCCGACCGGATCGGGCACCGGGCGTGCCGGGGCGGTCAGGACGGGGCATAGCACGAGGCACGACGACACAAGCCGGAGGAGAAGCCATGAGGGACACCGTGACGGTGACGACCGGACCAGCCGGAGCCCCGGCCCGCCCCGCGCAGGCCCGCCCGCGTACCCGTACCGCCCGCGTCCCCCGCAGCCGCACCGCGTATGCCGCGTGGCCGGAGACACGGTGAAAGGCCGCGGCGTCCGGCCCCGGACCCGGCTGCCCGTCTCCGAGAGCGAGCGGGTGCTGTTCGGCGGTGCGCTGCGCTACGACCTGTCGTTCACGCGGCACGAGATGCCGATCCTGCGGATGGGGCTGTGGTCGATGGCCCGCCAGTTCCCCGCCATGATGAGCGCCGTCGCCAAGGCGGCCTGGCGTGAGGACCGCGTCGCGCTGACAGTGCTGCTCGGCGCCGAGGTCGGCCAAGGTGTCCTGCGGGCCTTCACCTTGGTGGCCACCAACCAGGCGCTCGTGGCGCTGTTCGCGGCCGGGCCCACGCCCGAGCGGCTGCGCCAGGCGCTGCCGGCCCTGGTGGCGGTGGCTGCCGTCGCGGTGCTCTCGACGCTCCTGGCGGCGGTGTCCACGGCGGCGTCCGGGCAACTGGAGCCCAAGATCGAGCGCGTCTGCACGGCCCGCTTCTACCACGGCGTGATCCACGTCGAACTCGCCGCCCTGGAGGACCAGCAGGTCCACCGCACGCTCGACGCGGGCCGGTTCGGCACCGACTCCATCCGGATGATGCTCGGTTCCTCGATCCTGGTCCTCAACGCGCTGACCGGCCTGCTCGCCGCGGCCGGTGTGCTGCTCATGCTGCACCCGCTGCTCGTCCTGATGCTGTTCCTGGTGGCCGCCCCGAAGGGGTGGGGGGCCGTGCTCTCGGCCCGCCGCCAGTACGAGTCCCGGCACACCTGGATCGAGCACCGCCGCGCCATCTCCGTCATCACCCAGAAGCTCACCGACCAGGCGTGCGCCGCGGAGATCCGGGTGCACGGCGCGGGGCGGCTGCTGGTGGACGCGTACGCGGACATGTCGAGGACGGTGGAGCGTGAGCAGCAGCGGCTGGCCCGTGCCGAGGCCGGCACCCAGACCGTCGCCTCGGCGGCCTCGGGCCTGGCGTCCCTGGGCGCCTACGGCGTGCTGTGGCTGCTGCTGACCGGCGGCGGCATGCCGCTGGCCGTGGCCGGTACCGCCGTGATCGCCGTACGGACGTCCAGCGCCGGCCTGATGTCCCTGGTCATGCAGTTCAACCGCCTCTACGAGGAGGCCATGTACCTCAAGGACTGGGAGGACGCGTGCCGCACCGCCAAGCGGCACGCCATTCCCGGCGGGGGCGTTCCGCTGACCGGGCCGCTGGAGGAAGTCCGCCTGGAGAACGTGTCGTTCACCTACCCCGGCGCCACCTCACCCGCCCTGGACAAGGTGGACCTGACGATTCCCCACGGCACGGTCGTGGCGCTGGTCGGGGCGAACGGTTCGGGCAAGTCCACCCTGGCGAAACTGGTGGCGGGCCTGTACCTGCCCAGCGACGGACGTCTGCTCTGGAACGGCACCGACACCCGCGACGCCGATCGTGCGGCGGTCTTCGGTCAGGTGGCGCTGCTGGCCCAGGACTTCCCGCACTGGCCGATGACCGCCCGCGCCAACATCCACATCGGGCGCAGCGACCAGCGGCTCGAACAGTGGCGCGTCGAGCGGGCGGCCGACGGCGCGGACGCGACCGACGTCGTCACCTCCCTGCCGCACGGCTGGGACAGCCTGGTCGTCAAGGGCTTCGAGCGCGGCACCCAGCTCTCCGGCGGGCAGTGGCAGCGCATCGGCACCGCGCGTGCCCACTACCGTGAAGCCCCGCTGCTGGTCGTGGACGAGCCGACGTCCGCGCTCGACCCCAGAGCCGAGGTCGAGGCGTTCCAGGCCCTGCGCGCCCTCACCGACGACGGCACCACCGTCCTGCTGATCACCCACCGGCTCGCCGCCACCGCGACCGCCGACCTCATCTACGTGCTCGACGAGGGCCGCCTCATCGAGCAGGGCACCCATGCCCAGCTGATGGACCTCGACGGCGGCCACTACCGCTCTCTCTACGAGATCCAGGCCGCCCAGTACGCGAGCGCCGTACCCGAGTCCGGGAGCCGCGCCGCGGGGAAGAAGGGATGAGCCTCGCGGGCGGGAGCGGATACGGCCCGGGGGCGGGCGCGGCCGGCCGGGGGCGCGAGGTACGCGAAGTACGCGAGGTGTGTGATCGCGGGGCCCCGGGCCGCGCGCGTCCGGGCCCCCGCGACATCCGTTCCTGACGTTCCTGCCGTGCTTGCCGTTCCCGCTGTGCCTGTCGTGCTGTGCCTACGCGGTGGCCGCTATTCGGTCAGCGACTTGGCGAACAGGCCGTAGAGCTTCTTGTACGCCTCGTCCTGCGTCGGGATGAGCACCAGGACGCGAAGGGTCAGATGACCCTTGGCCGGGACGATGTGGACGCCCTCGGGAGGCGAACCGAGGACGACGTTTCCGTCGGAGCCGTCACTGATGACCATTCCCCAGAAACTCGCTTCGAATTCCGGGGCCAGCACCGAGCCGTCCGGGAGCTGGCCGAAGCCGACGTGCCAGTGTTTCACATCGGTGTCCCCGGCATACAGGGTGACGTCGTAGGAGTGGATGTACTTGTGGGTCTGCCAGTCCTGCCAGGAAGAGTTGAAGGTGCTTTCCACCGTGAGGTTTTTGTTGGCCGCCGTGAAATTCACGGTCTCCGGCGCGGATTCCTGGCTGCCGCGTACGGCCTTCGCCGTCACGCTGTGCTGTCCGAGCGACCAGCCGCCCTCGCGGGCGAAACTCCACAGGTTGCTGGTCACCTTGGCGGTGCCGAGCTGGGTGGCGCCCTCGGTGAGCGTCACCGTGTCGGCGTTGAACGCGACACCGTCGACGGTGGCGCCGCTGTCCACCTCGACGCCTTCCTTGGGGGACCGGATGTCCACGACGGGAGTCGGCAGGACGACGTAGAACCGCAGTGGTGCCTTGCCGGACAGGACGTCGTCGCGCACCGCGATGGCGGCGAGGTCGTGCTGGCCGAGCGGCCAGTCGGTGTCCGGGGTGTACTCCCACGTGCTGTCCTTGACCGGGCAGGTGCCCAGCAGCGTGGTCCCTTCGTAGAGCAGTACCTGCTGGACGTCGGGGGCCGCGTTGCCCTGGATCGCCTGGCGGCGCTCCTGGGACTGCGCGCTGGGCTTCGGCGCGGTGAACACCGGCAGCGGCACCGGCTTGTTGAAGGCCAGGGCGGACTGGGCCTGATCGTTCCAGGTGCTGGTGGGGCTTCCGGACAGCGGAATCCGCGTCAGGTCGGTGATCGAGGAGTTGGCGGGGACGGGTAACTGCGAGCCCCCCTGGTTGGTCCGGGTGAAGAGGATGTTGTCCCGGTCGGTGTTGTTGACGACGCTGCTCACTCCGTCGTCGCTCTGGTCGAACCCGTAATCGCTGAAGTTGTTCGCCGTGCCGTTGGCCGGGATGACGAGAATTTTGGTGCGGGGTCCTCCCACGTTGTAGTTGACGTCGGCGAACAAGGAGAAGGCGTTCTTGGGAGCGGCGTCCTGCCCCCGGCCGGTGATGACATACGGTTCGTCGGCGGACTTGCCATTTCCGTTGGCGGTCACTCGCGTCCTCATCTCGTCGCTGTGGCGGTGAGCGCAAGGCTGCCCGCGGCATGTGGTGGCGTCAATTGCGGAAGGCTTGTTCGACGCTGTTCAGGCCATATGCGGAGCTGGCTCGATTCCGGACGGTGAGGGGCCAGGAAGGAACGTTTGATTCGCCGCTGCCGTCTCATTCGGCGCGACCGGAGGGGCGCGACAGGAGGGGATGGCCGGCAACCGGTATCCGGCGGTCCGCAAAACGCCGCGATTCATCCGTGCACCACGGGGCACCCGCAACGGCACGTCGGCCTGTACGGGTTTGCTACCAGGAGGTCTCAGTGAGAACAGTGAGCAAACGTCCGCGTCTCTTAGCGGTGGCGGCAACCGGGGCGCTGTCCCTGACCTTCGTCACCGGCTGCGGCGGAGGGAACGACCAGGCATCGGACAAGGCCCCCGGGAAGCAGGGCGGAGCGTCGGCCTCGCAGGGCGGGGCGGCGGACGGGCCGCAGGCGGTACGGGCCGCGCACCAGAAGACCACCGCCGCCAAGACAGCCAGGATGACGCTCCTCACGCGGGCCCGGAGTGGCGGCAACAACGCGGAGGTCCGCGGGTCCGGGGTCGTGGACCTGGGCAACGGCAGCAGCGAAATGGTGCTGCGGACCGGAGATCAGCAGATCCGTCAGCGGACGGTGGACGGCGTCCTCTACCAGCAGCCGCCCGCCGCTCAGCGGCAGCAGCTGCCGCAGGGCAAGTCGTGGCTGAAGGTGGATCTGAAGAAGCTGACGCAGCAGTCCGGCGGCAGCTCGCAGTACGCGGACCCGACGTCCTCCTTCAACTACACCAAGGGCATCAGTGACAAGGACGTCACGAAGGTCGGCACCGAGACCGTCGACGGTACGGCCACGACGCACTACAAGGTGTCCGTCGACGTGGCGGAGCTGGCCAAGGGCAACGCCCAGCAGGCGAAGCAGCTCAGGGCGCAGCTCGGCGACCGGCTGCCGCTCGACATCTGGCTGGACGCGCAGGGCCGGGTCCGCCAGGAGAAGGTCGAGGTCAAGCCGCGGGGCGGCACGCAGGGCAGCAGTGGCGCGCGGACCAGTGTCAGCACCACGCTGAAATTCAGCGACTTCGGTACGGACGTGAACGTGACCGCGCCCCCGGCGAAGGACACGGTCGACATCACGGACAAGGCGGCGAAGCAGGGGCAGCAAACGGCGAAGTCCTGACGGCCCGCTGATGTACCCCGAAGGCGCCGGTGGGTGGACCGGCGCCTTCGGCACGTCCGGAGGCGCTCCGGCGGGCTCCCGGACTCAGCCGCCGGGCACGGATGCCCGACACGGCTGCCCGGCGTGGCCACCGGACGAGCCCCGGGTTCAGTGCAGAAGCTCGTGGAGCGGGCCGAGCATCGCCTCCAGTCCCGCAGGCCGTGTTCCCCCGCCGGACGGGTCCCTTCCGACAGCAGGCCGCGTACGTGCGGCACGATGCCCTCCCCGTACGCGGCGCCCAGCAGCGTCACCGGTTCCCCGCGCTGCTCCGCGCTCTCCCGCAGCAGGCCGGAGAACTCGCGGGACTCCTCGCAGCGCCCGGTGACCAGGTAGGCCGCGCACAGCGCCCGGAGCACTCGGAGGCGGCGCAGAACCCTGAAGCGGTGCGGCGCCAGTGGACTCCCGGACGTATGGAAGAGGCCGAACCTGCTCCCGTGCCCGAAATGGAACAGCGGACGGTGGCGCACGGACGTCCTGGCGCGTTACTGCCTGCCCCTGCCCTGCCCGGTGCGAGAGCGCGGCTGACATGAACGGGTCAGCGCGGGGCTTCGTCCTCCGGTTCCCGGCGCCGGCGCGATGCCGTGCCCGGCGACGATCCCCGCTGACGAGCCCGCCGACGTTCCCCCCACCGAGCCCGCCGCCCCGGCCCCCCCCCCGCAGAGGCCAGTGAGGGACAAGGGGCCCGCAGAGACTAGAGTCGGTCGTGCTGCTATGCAGGCTCGTACCGACCCGGTGCCGAGCCGGTGCCCGAGGAAGGACAACGATGCAGGCCGGAGCGCTGCTGTGAGATTTCTGCACACCTCCGACTGGCACCTCGGCCGCTCGTTCCACCGAGTGAACCTGCTCACCGCGCAGCGCGCCTTCCTCGATCATCTCGTCGAGACGGTCCGTACCCGGCGGGTCGACGCGGTCCTCGTCGCGGGCGATGTCTACGACCGCGCCGTACCGCCGCTGGCCGCCGTGGAACTCTTCGACGACGCCCTGCACCGGCTCGCCGGCCTGGGCGTGCCCACCGTCATGATCTCCGGCAACCACGACTCCGCCCGCCGCCTGGGTGTCGGCTCCGGGCTGATGGACCGGGCCGGTATCCACCTGCGGACCGATCCGGCGGCCTGCGCCACCCCGGTCGTGCTGCGCGACGCGTACGGCGAGGTCGCCCTGTACGGACTGCCGTACCTGGAACCGGCCCTGGTCAAGGACGAGTTCGGCGCCGCGCGGGCCGACCATGCACACGTACTGGGCGCCGCCATGGACCGGGTGCGCGACGACCTGGCGGCCCGCCCCGCCGGCACCCGGTCGGTGGTGCTCGCGCACGCCTTCGTCACCGGCGGCGCGCCCAGCGACAGTGAGCGGGACATCACGGTCGGTGGTGTGGAGTCGGTGCCCGCCGCCGTCTTCGAGGGCGTCGACTACGCCGCTCTCGGGCATCTGCACGGCTGCCAGACGATCACCGACCGGGTCCGCTACTCCGGCTCCCCGCTCGCCTACTCCTTCTCCGAGGAACGGCACCGCAAGTCCATGTGGCTGGTCGACCTGGACGCCGCGGGCGCGGTGACCGCCGAGCGCCTGGACTGCCCGGTGCCCCGCCCGCTGGCCCGCCTCCGCGGCAAGCTGGACGACCTGCTGGCCGACCCGGCGCACGAGGTCCACGCGGAGGCGTGGGTGGAGGCGACGCTGACCGACTCCGCCCGCCCGCACGAACCGATGGCCCGGCTCGCCGCCCGCTTCCCGCACATCCTCAGCCTCGCCTTCGAGCCGGACGAGGGGGTCGCCCGCACCCTCGCCTCGTACGCGCAGCGGCTGCGCGGCCGCAGCGACCAGGAGATCGCCGAGGACTTCGTCGCCCACGTACGGCCGGGGCGCGGCGTGGACGACGAGGAGCGGGACGTACTGCGCTCCGCTCTCGACGAGGTACGCACCGACGACGTGCTGCGGGAGGTGGCGGGGTGAGGCTGCACCGGCTGTCGGTCACGGCCTTCGGGCCGTTCGGGCGGACCCAGACCATCGACTTCGACCGGCTCGCGCGGGCCGGTCTCTTCCTGCTCCACGGGCCGACCGGCGCGGGCAAGACCTCCATTCTGGACGCCGTCTGCTTCGCCCTGTACGGGACCGTGCCGGGGACGCGGCAGAACGGCCAGGCGCTGCGCAGCGACCTCGCCGACCCGTCGACGCCGACCGAGGTGGTCCTCGAACTGACCGTCGGCGGACGGCGGCTGGAGATCACCCGGCTGCCGGAGCAGCCCCGCCCGAAGAAGCGCGGGACCGGCACGACCCGCGAGAAGGCGCAGAGCCGGCTGCGCGAGTACGTGACCGGCGACCGCGACGGCGGATCGGACGCCGGCGCCGACGGGGCAGCCGCGGACGCGGGCACCGGCGGGACGGCCGAAGACACCGGCGGCGGGGCGGGCAGCCCCTCCGGCACCGGCGGGACGGGCACAGACACCGGCCACGGCGGGCGCTGGAAGGCGCTGAGCCGGTCCCACCAGGAGATCGGCGAGGAGATCGGCCAGCTGCTCGGCATGAACAAGGAGCAGTTCTGCCAGGTCGCCCTGCTGCCCCAGGGGGACTTCGCGCGCTTCCTGCGCGCCGATGCCGAGGCCCGCGCCCGGCTGTTGGGGCGGCTCTTCGACACCCGCCGGTTCGCCGCCCTCGAAGAGCAGCTGGCCACCCGCCGCAAGGCCGCAGCCGACCAGGTGGCCGCCGGGGACGACCGGCTGCTGGCGCTCGTCCACCGGATGGACCAGGCGGCGGGTGAGCCGGCCGACCTCGTCGATCCCTCGGTCCCCGCGCCGGGACGCGCACCGGAAACGGCGCAGCCGGCGCCGGGCCGCCGTGGCGGCACGGGCAGGGGTACGGGCCGGGCAGCGCGCGCTGCCGGTACGGCCGCCTCGTCCCGGGATACGGCGACTGCCACCGTGCTCGTACCGGAACAGTACGGGCGGCCGGACTCCGGTAGGACCGCCACCGCTCAGGCCGCCGAGGCGCCCAGCCCCGGCGAGCCGGGCTTCGCCGAAGCCGTACTGGTACGGGCGGCCGTCGCGCGGGCCAACGCGCGCGAGCGGTACGACATCGCCCGGCTCGCCGTACGCTCCGCCGAGGCGGCGGAGGCCGCCGCCCGCGCGCGGGCGGACGAGGAGCGTGAGCGGGACCGCCTCCAGCGCCGGTACGCCGAGGCCCAGCGGCGCGCGGCGGAGCTGGCCGCGCAGTCCGGTGAGCGGGACCGGGCCCGGGACCGGCTGGCGCGGGCCCGCGCGGCCTCCGAGGTCGCCCCCGCCCTGGCGCTGCACGACGCGGCCTGGCGCGAGCACGGGACGGCGCAGGCCGAAGAGCGGCGCGGACGCTCCCAACTGCCGCCCGACCTGGCCGACGCGGACGCCGAACGGCTCGCCGCCCTGGAACGCGAGCTGCGGCAGGACCTCGGGTCGCTGACGGCGGCCCGCCGGGCCGAGAGCCGCGCCGCCGAGATCGCCGCGGAACGGGCCGGGATCGAGCGGGAGGCGCGGGCCGACGAGCAGACGCTGGTGGACGCCGCCGCGTGGCTCGCGGCCCGGGAGCCGGCGCACCAGGAGAACCAGCGGCGCATCGAGGCCGCCCAGGAAGCCGCGGCCCGCGCCGAACAACTGCACGCGCAGCTCGACCCGGCCCGCCAGCGGCTGGCAGCCGCGCGGCGGCGCGACCACCTCACGGACAGCCTGCGGGCCGCGGACGAGGACGTACTGCGCGCCCGGGAGCGTGCGGCGGCGGCCCACGAACACTGGCTCGACCTCAAGGACCGCCGCCTGCGCGGCATCGCGGCCGAACTCGCCGCCGGGCTGGAGGACGGCGCCGCCTGCGCCGTGTGCGGCGCCACCGAGCACCCTGCCCCGGCCCGTACCGGAGCCGGGCACGTGGACCGTACGGCCGAGGAAGCGGCCCTGGGCGCCTACCGGCAGGCCGAGTCCGCGCGGCAGGACGCCGAGCGCGCCCAGCAGTCCCTGAAGGAGGAACGGGCCGCCGCCGCGGCGACCGCCGGGGACGCTCCGGTCGACGAACTCGCGCGCGCCGAAGAAGAGTTGCGCGCGACCTATGCGCGCGAGCGGGCCGCGGGAGCCGATCTGCATGCCGCCCGGGAAGCGTCCGCGCTCGCCGACCGGGAGTACGAGCGTCGCCGTACCGAGCAGCAGGAGGCCGAGCGCCGCGCTGCCGCGCGTACCTCCCACCGCGAAGCCCTCGACCGTGAACTCGCCTCGCTCGACAGCGTGCTGGAAGAGGCGCGCGGCGGTTTCGCCAGCGTCGCCGAGCGGGCCCGCCGCCTGGAGCGGCAGGTCGCGCTGCTGGCCGAGGCCGCAGCCGCGGCCCGTACGGCCGAGGCGTGCGCCGAGCGCCTCAAGGAGACCGGCGCCCGGCTGTCCGACGCCGCCTACCGTGCCGGATTCGACACCCCGCAGGACGCGTCGGCCGCGCTGCTGAGCGACACCGACTGGAACGCCCTGCAACAGCGCCTCGATCGCCACCAAGCCGAGACGGCCGCCGTGGAAGCCGAGTTGGCCGACCCCGAGGCGGTCGCCGCGGCGGGCCTTCCGCCCGCGGACCCGGGCCGGGCGCACGCCGAACTGGAACACGCCGGCCGCAGACTGCGTACGGCCAGTACGGTCTGTGCCGCCGCGGAGGAACGCTGTGCCGAACTCGACCGCCTCGGCGCACGGGCCCACTCCGACGCCCTCCGGCTGGCCCCCTTGCGTACCGAGTACGAGCGCATCGCCCGCCTCGCCGCCCTCGCCGCCGGTACGTCGGCGGAGAACGAACGGCGGATGCGCCTGGAGTCCTACGTACTGGCCGCCCGCCTCGAACAGGTCGCGGCCGCCGCCAGCGCGCGCCTGCACCGCATGTCCTCCGGCCGCTACACACTCGTGCACTCCGACGAACGGGCCGGCGGCGCGCGCCGCTCCGGTCTGGGACTGCACGTCATCGACGCCTGGACCGGTCACGAACGGGACACCGCCAGCCTCTCCGGCGGCGAGACGTTCTTCGCGTCGCTGGCCCTGGCACTCGGGCTCGCCGATGTCGTCACCGACGAGGCGGGCGGCACCCGCCTCGACACCCTCTTCATCGACGAGGGGTTCGGCAGCCTGGACGAGCAGACCCTGGACGAGGTGCTGGACGTCCTGGACTCGCTGCGCGAACGGGACCGCAGCGTCGGCATCGTCAGCCATGTCGCCGATCTCCGGCAGCGCATCCCGGCCCAACTGGAGGTCGTCAAGGACCGCGCGGGCTCAACCATACGCCACCGGGTGCCGGACTGACCGGACGGTGGCGCACGCCCCCTCAGGCGCTGACCGGGCGCCGGGGGAGCGGCGAGGAGTACACGACGCTGGTCGTCACCGCGCCCAGCGCCCCGATCCGGCCCGACACCTCCTCCAGGTGTTTCATCGAACGGGCGGCGACCTTCAGGACGAAGCAGTCGTCGCCCGTGACGTGGTGCGCCTCCAGAATCTCGGGCGTGCTCTCCAGCAGGCCGTGGAAGGGCGCGTCGCTGCCGTTCGGGTAGCGCAGCCGGACGAAGGCCAGTACCGACAGCCCGACGCCCGCCGGGTCGACCACCGCGGCGTACCCGGATATCACCCCGGCCTCCTCCAGCCGCCGTACCCGCTCGGTCACCGCGCTCGCGGACATGTTGACGGCGCGGGCCAGTTCGGCGTAGCCCGCGCGGCCGTTGCGCTGCAGGACGTCGAGGATGCGCCAGTCGGTGGCGTCAGGGGAATAGCCGGTCATGGGAGGTGTCTAGCAGTGGAATCCCCGGCGGATCAAGGCTTTTGCCGGTGACCATCACCTCCGCTACCCCAGAAGGGGGGTTCCGGCGCCGAAGCGATGTACCGGTCGCGACCGGGCTGGCATGGTGCTGAAGGTGAGCAATGCGAGCAACGTACGCGAAGTCATCCGATATTACCGTCAGCCGGGATCTCGGCTGGGATACCGTCTCTTTCTGAACGGCACCAAGCATTTCGGCTTCTACCGCGAGACGGATTCCCCGTGGGCCTGGTCGAAAGCGCTGCGCCGTATGGAAGACCGAATGGGTGCGACACTCGCGCAGCCGGCGGGCGCGCGCGTCCTCGACGCCGGATGCGGCGTGGGCGACGTGGCCGGCCGGCTGGCGGGCCGATTCGGGCTGCGGATCCACGGCGTGGACCTGCTCGACGCCCATGTCGTCCAGGCCCGGCGCCGGGCCCGCCGCCGCGGCCTCGACCACCTGCTCACCTTCTCGCACAGCGACTACGCGGCCCTGGACTTCCCCGACGAGAGCTTCGACGCCGTCTACACCATGGAGACCCTGGTGCACGCGGCGGACGCCGAGGCGGTGCTGGCGCAGTTCCACCGGGTGCTCAAACCCGGCGGCCGGCTCGTCATGTTCGAGTACGCCCGGGAGGCCGCCGACCGGATGCCGGCGCCGGCGGCCGAGGTGTTCCGGCAGCTCAACGACTGGGCCGCGATGCCGTCGTTCCAGCGCTTCACCTACGGCACACTGGAACACCTGACCGCCGAAGCCGGATTCTCGGTGCGCGGTGTGGAGGACATCTCCCGCAGCATGTGGCCGATGCTCCGGTGCTTCGCCGTGCTCGGAGCGCTGCCCGGTGCGGGATTCCAGGCCGCGCGGCTGCGCCGGCATTCCGTGAACACCCTGTCGGCCGTGGAATTCTGGCGGCACCGCGCTTTCTGGCGGTACGAGATCCATACCGCCGACAAAGTCCCTACCGCCGGCGAATGAACCGGGCCGGCGGAACGCGGTACGGACGAGTGCGGGGGCAGCGGTGAGCCGCGGCCCCCGCGAAGGCGGGCCCCTCAGATCCGCGACAGCTCGGCCAGCAGATCGTCCAGACCCAGCGAACCCTGCGACAGCGCCGCCATGTGCCACGCCTTGAGGTCGAAGTCCGCGCCGTGCCGCTGCCGCGCCGCCTCGCGCCCCGCGAGCCACGTACGCTCGCCCAGCTTGTAGCCGATGGCCTGGCCCGGCATGCCCTGGTAACGGATGATCTCGCTCTCGACGAAGTCCGCGGGACGGCTGCAGTGCCGGGCGAGGAACCGGTGGGCCAGCTCCGGCGTCCAGCGCTCACCCGGGTGGAACGGCGAGTCCGCCGGAATGACCAGCTCCAGGTGCATACCGATGTCGATGATGACGCGGACCGCCCGCATCATCTGCGCGTCCAGGTAGCCGAGCCGGCGTTCGGCGCTGGTCAGGAAGCCCAGCTCGTCCATCAGCCGCTCGGCGTACAGCGCCCAGCCCTCGGCGTTGGCACTGACCATGCCCACCGTCGTCTGGTAGCGCGAGAGGTCCTCGGCGACGTGCGCCCACTGCGCCAGTTGGAGGTGATGGCCCGGCACGCCTTCGTGATACCAGGTCGAGACCAGGTCGTACGCCGGGAAGCGGGTCTGGCCCATCGTCGGCAGCCAGGTGCGGCCGGGGCGGGAGAAGTCCAGTGACGGACCGGTGTAGTACGGGGCCGCGGCGCCGCCGGGCGGCGCGATCCGCGACTCGACGTGCTTGACCCGCTCCGCCAGGTCGAAGTGGGTGCCGTCCAGCGCCTCGATGGCCTGGTCCATCAGCGCCTGGAGCCACTGGCGGGTCTCCTCGACGCCCACCACGGCCTCACCGTTCTCGTCCAGCCAGGACAGCGCCTCCCACGGGGTCTTCGCGCCGGGCAGGACCTTCTCGGCCTCCTTGACCATCTCGGCGTGCAGCCGGTGGAACTCCGACCAGCCGTACGTGTAAGCCTCGTCCAGGTCCAGGTCGGCGCCGTTGAAGAAGCGGGCGAGGAGGGCGTAGCGCTCGCGGCCCACCACGTCCGGAGCGCCCGCGACCGCAGGTGCGTAACGGTCGCGGAGCCAGTCGCGCAGCTCCACCAGCGCGCCGGTCGCCAGCGCCGCCGCCGCGTCCAGCTCGCCGCGCAGCGCCGCGGGGCCCGGTTCGGTCAGGTCGGCGAACCAGCTGCGGTTCGTACCGATCCACGTGTCCAACTGGCCGATGACGGTCTCCACTTGCCGCGGCCCGGCGGGGAGGTTCCGCTGCAGGCCGGCCTCCAGCGAGGCGCGGTAGCCCTCCAGCGCGGCGGGCATCGCCCGCAGCCGCTGGGCGAGCGCCGCCCAGTCGTCGTCCGTCTCGACCGGCGTGATCGTCAGGACTTCGCGTGCGGAGTGCAGCGGCGTGTGCAGGTTGCTCACCGTGCGCAGCCCTTCGCCCGACTCGTGCACCGCCAGTTCCGCGGTCAGCCGCTCCCGCAGCAGCCGGGCGCAGCGTCGTTCGATCTCGCTGTCCCCGCCCGGCCGCCGCTCGGCCTCGGCGAGCCGGTCCAGCGTCGTACGGGCCAGTTGGGCCACGGCTTCCTGGCCGGTGGGCGAGAAGTCGGGCAGCCGGCTCGAACTCTCCGGGACGCCGAGGAAGGTACCGGTGATGGGGTCCAGGTCGACCAGGGCGTCGACGTAGGCGTCGGCGACCTGGCGGGGCAGGGGCGCGTGGTCGGAAGCAGTGGTGTGGGACATGCGCCCCATCCTCGTACGGATGCCCCCGGTACGTCATCACCAGCACGCCGTACGTTCCTGTCGGGGCGGCGCGTCCGCGCAGGGCGAACGGGAGCGGAGGGCCGCGGCACCGGCCGCCGCGCCTGCTGACGCGGCCGTCATTGGTCCGGACCGGAGTCTTGCTCCCGCCCGGAGCGGAGCACCAAGCTCACAGAATGGACCTGGAATTGCGGCATTTAAAGACGATCCGGACTATTGCCGACGCGGGCAGCCTGACCAAGGCCGCCGCCCGGCTCGGCCTCGCCCAGCCCGCCCTGAGCGCCCAGCTCAAACGCATCGAGCGCACCCTGGGCGGCCGGCTCTTCGAGCGCGGGCGCTTCGGCGTGCGGGCCACCGCCTTGGGCGAGTTCGTGCTCGAACGCGCCCGCGTGGTGCTGCCCGCGATCAGCGAGCTCCAGCAGGAGGCCGTACGGTTCACCAGCGCGGACGGCGCCGTGGCGGGCCTCCGGCTCGGCGGCACCCACGGCCCGTTGCTCGGCGGCCTGGTGGACCGGCTCGCGACGGTCCGTCCGGGCGTACCGGTGACCACGTTCACCACCTGGTCCGAACGCGAGATCGCCGCGTCCGTCACCGCCGGACGGCTGGACTTCGCCCTGATCGGGGCGTGCGGGGAGAGCCCGGCCCCCGAGCCCGAACGGCTCCGCTGGCGGGAGGTCGCGGTGGACCCGGTCTTCGTCATGCTCGCCGAGGGCCACCCGCTGGCAGGCCGGCGGGAGATCGCCCTGGCGGAACTGGCGGCGGAAGCCTGGGCGGACGTACCGGGCGACGGCTGCTTCGCGGACTGTTTCACCCTCGCCTGCGCCCGCGCCGGCTTCACCCCCACCCGCGTCTACGAGACCGACACCGCGTCCTGCATCCACCTCGTCCAGGTCGGCCGGGCCGCCGGCCTGTGCCGCGCGACGCTGCCCCCCACCCCCGGCATGGTGACCAGACCGCTGGCAGGTACGCCGCTGACCTGGCGCCACCTCGTGGGCTGGCACCCGGCCACCGCCGCCGCCGACTCCGCCGCCGAAGTCGTCGCCCAGGCGCGCGCCGCCCACGCCGACGCCGCCGCGCGCAGCGACAGCTACACGCAGTGGCTCGCCGACCACGGCGAACCGGCCGATCACCGGGACGCGGCCGACCCCGGCCCACCGCGGGGCGCGGAACGCCCGCCGCGGGCCACCGACTACCCATGAGCCCCGCCCGCCATCCATAACACCTGGCAGAAGGACAACTGACATCTTCTCCGGGCCGGCACACGGCACCTACGTTTTCGGCACCTCCACCCCCCCCCGAGACCGAGGAGACCTCCCCCATGCGCCACAGACACGCCCGAACCAGCGCGTGTGCCGTCATAGCCGCCGTCGGCGCGCTCGTGCTGACCGCGCTGCCCGGCTCCGCGACGGCCCAGACCGTACGGGCGGACTCGACGTCCCCGCAGGCCCCCCACCGCTCGGCCGCCGAGACCCTGTCCGTCGGCGCCACGTCCGACGCCGTGTTCCAGGCGATGAAGCGCGACCTCGGCCTCGACCGGGCACAGGCCGAACGCCGCCTGGCCAACGAGGCGGAAGCCGGCGCGGTCGCCGGACGCCTGCACCACGCGCTGGGCGCTTCCTTCGCCGGCGCCTGGGTCAGCGGCACCGAGTCCGCCACCCTCACCGTGGCCACCACCGACGCCGCACGCCTGGCCGCCGTACGGGCAGCGGGTGCGCGCGCCGTCCACGTACCGCACACCCTCGCCCAACTCGAAGTCGCCAAGGACGAACTGGACCGCGCGTCGGCGCGCCGGGCCGCTCCCGAAGCGTCCTCGTGGGCCGTCGACGTCCGGACGAACACCGTGCAACTGCGCGCCGCCGACCCGGCCGCCGCCCGGTCGTTCGTCGCGGCCAGTGGCGCCGACCGCGGCCTCGTCAGCGTCGGCGCGACCGCCGAACGCCCGCGCGCCCTCTATGACATCCGCGGCGGCGACGCGTACTACATGGGCGGCGGACGCTGCTCCGTCGGCTTCGCGATCACCCGCGGCACCCAGCAGGGCTTCGCCACCGCCGGCCACTGCGGCCGCGCCGGGACCTCCACCACCGGATACAACCAGGCCGCCCAGGGCAGCTTCCAGGCGTCCACCTTCCCGGGCCGGGACACCGCCTGGGTCGCCACCAACAGCAACTGGACCTCGACGCCGTACGTCAAGGGACAGGGCGGCCAGAACGTACGGGTCGCCGGCTCCACCCAGGCGGCGGTCGGCGCCTCGATCTGCCGCTCCGGCTCCACCACCGGCTGGCACTGCGGCACGATCCAGCAGCACAACACCAGCGTCACCTACCCGCAGGGCACCGTCAGCGGCGTGACCAGGACCTCGGTCTGCGCCGAACCGGGCGACTCCGGCGGCTCCTTCATCTCCGGCAGCCAGGCGCAGGGCGTCACCTCCGGCGGGTCCGGCAACTGCCGCTCCGGCGGCACCACCTTCTACCAGCCCATCAACCCGCTGCTCCAGGGCTACGGCCTCACGCTGAAGACCACCACGAGTGGCTCCGAGAACCCCGGCCCCGGCCAGCCGGGTGAGACCACCTGGGCCTCCGGCACCGTCTACGAGGCGGGCACCCAGGTCACGTACGACGGCACCACCTACCGCTGCCTCCAGGGCCACCAGGCGCAGCCCGGCTGGGAGCCCGCGAACACACCCTCGCTGTGGGAGCAGGTCTGAGCGACAGCACGCCGGGTCCTCGGCGAGCCGCTGAGGACCGCGGGACGGGCTGAGCAGTACAGCACCGGCAGAACGGCCCAGAGCCACTGAGGTACGGCACCGATCCGCACCGGTCTCCGTACCGCCGGGGCCGGCTGGTACGAGCGCTCGCGTACCGGCCGGCCCCACATTCCTTCGCGCACCCCGGCGCTGCGCGGTCACGCCGTCACGGCACCTGCGGCCCGGGCCCCGGCACGACGCGGGCCGCCGCGTCCGGCCGTACGGGCTCCCGCCGGGCAGGCAGTCCCTGCGGGCGGGCGCTGATCACCAGCGTCCCTTCCTCGACCTGGTAGTCCAGCGGCAGCCCCAGGCCCCGCATCGCCGCCACCATGCCGGTGTTCGACGCCTGCGTGATCACGTACACGCTCGCGCAGCCGGCGTCGGCCGCCATGCCGACCAGCCGGCGCAGCAGAGCCGAGCCGATGCCGCGCCGCTGCCACGCGTCCTCCACCAGCAGTGCGACCTCCGTCTCCTCGCCGTCCCACAGCAGGTGGCCGAGGGCCACCAGCCGCCCGGACGCCGTCTCGACCGCGAGGGTGCGGCCGAAGCGGGGGCTGAGCAGGTGGTCCAGATAGCGCTCGGCGTCGGCGACCGGGCCGTGGTAGCGCATCGCCAGCGTCCGGGCCGAGCAGCGGTCGTGCATCTCACGGGCCGCGGCCAGGTCCGAGGGGTCGGCGCGGCGGACCGTGATGGCGTTGCCCTCGGGCAAGGTCAGCACGTCGCGGCGCGGCGGCACCCGCTGCCCGAGCCGCGCGTCCAGCTCGACGAGCGCCCGTACCCGGGCGAACTCGGTGGGCGTGAAGGGCAACTGCGGGCGTTCGATGGTGACAGTTCCCCCGGACGGGTCACGGAACTGCATGCGGTGCTCTTCGAGAATCCCCTCGTCCGGCACCTGTCCGGCGGGCGGGCGCCCTTTCAGGGCTGCCGCGGGCACCGAACGGATGGTGCAGCGGCCCAGCAACTGGCGCAGCGCGAGCGGCAGTTCGGCGGAGTCCAGTGCCGTACGGGTGGCCAGCCCCAGCATCCGGGTGGGGGCGTCCACCAGGTCGTGGGCGTCCGCGCGCTCCAGCCAGGTGCGGGAGCCGCCCGCCGCGGCGACCGTCCGGGTCAGTTCGGCGGCGGGCAGTGGTACGGGGGCGCGCAGCAGGAACTCGTCCACCGTCCCGTCCGACAGCGGATGTGTCTGCAGGCTGAGGATGTCCACCCGGTGCCGGGCCAGGGCCGTGCACAGTGCGGCGAGGCTGCCCGGCCGGTCCCGCACGGTTGTACGCATCCGCCACAGCGCCGTCTCCCGCGGCTCCCCTTCGGGAACGGCCGGAGCGGTGGGCGCTGCGGCGCCCGTATCGGTCGGCGGCGGAGCGTGCTCGTGGCGCCGTGACCACCAGGTGTGGAACCCGGCCGTGGCGATCAGGACGACCGCCGAGCAGCACAGCAGCACCGGCCCCGACGGGCCGTGCACGATGGTGTTGGCGACGGCGTCCGCCACCGACACCGCGGTGAACAGGGCCGCCAGCTCGACCAGGTCCCGCCGCCAGTGGTGGCGGCGGGCGCTCTTGGCAGATGTCGCGTCAGTCATGCAGACCAGCGTTGCCGACGGGTGTTGCCTGATCGCGAACGCTCTGTGACCGATGGGTAAAGGACGCAATCGCGGCAAAGGCGGCGGGTCGCGGTTCGCGCCGGCCACCTCGTCCGGCGCGGCGCTGCCCGGCACGGCGCCTTCCACCCGCCCGGCGCTTCCTGCCTGCCCGGAGCGTCCTACCGTCCGGGCTGCCCCACCCGTCCCGGTTGCAGCGACCGGCTGAACAGGACCTGACCGCTGTCCTGGCGCAGCCGCACGGTCAGCTCGCCGCTGCCCCCGTCGATGTCCACCTCGCCGAAGTACTGCGGACTCTCGGCGGGGGAGACGTTCGCCCGCCGCGGTGCCTTGACGAAGGGCTGGGCGGGGCCGAACGTGCCGTCCAGCGGCACGGCCGGGAAGCCACCCGCGTTCAACGGGCCCGAGACGAACTCCCAGAACGGCGCGAAGTCCTTGAAGGCGGCGCGCGACGGGTCGTAGTGCTGGGCGGAGGTGTAATGCACGTCGGTGGTCAGCCACACCGTGCCGGTGACGCGGTGGTGCTTGATGTGCCGCAGCAGCTCGGCGATCTGCAGCTCCCGGCCCAGCGGCGCGCCCGGGTCGCCCTGCGCCACTGCCTCGAAGTCCGTCCTGCCGTCCGCCACCACGAGTCCCAGCGGCAGGTCGGAGGCGATCACCTTCCACACGGCACGGGACCGCGACAGCGCCCGCTTGAGCCAGGCCAGCTGCTCGGCGCCCAGGATGCCCTGCCGGTCGTCGGTCTGCCGGTTCGGGGAGTTGGCGTTCCGGTACGTGCGCATGTCCAGCACGAACACGTCCAGCAGCGGACCGTGGTTGATCACCCGGTAGACCCGCCCGCCCCGGTCCGACCGGAGCGTACGGATGGGGAAGTACTCCCGGAACGCCCGCAGCGACCGGGCCGCGAGCACGTCCACGTCCTTCTCCGTGTACCGGGCGTCGTCCAGGATCTGGCCCGGGTACCAGTTGTTGCGCACCTCGTGGTCGTCCCACTGGATGATGGTGGGGACCTGTGCGTTGAAGCGGCGCAGATGCGCGTCCAGCAGGTTGTAGCGGAAGGCGCCGCGGTACTCCGCCAGCGTCTCGGCGACCTTCGATTTCTCCTCGGTGGTCACATTGCGCCAGATCCTGCCATCGGGCAGTCGCACACTGGCCTCGATCGGACTGTCGGCGTAGATGTTGTCACCGCTGCACAGGAAGAAGTCCGGATCGCGGCGGCGCATCTCCTCGTAGATCCGGTAGCCGCCCAGCTCCGGGTTGATGCCCCAGCCCTGCCCGGCGAGATCGCCCGACCAGGTGAAACGCACCCCGTCGCGACGCCGGTCGGAGGCGGTACGGAACGTGCCGGTGACCGGCTCGCCCGTACGCCGGTAGTCGTACGGGTCGGCCAGCAGCACCCGGTAGTGGATCTGCTCGCCGGACGGCAGGCCGTGCAGCGCGGTGGTGCCGGTGAAGTCCGTACCGGGGCCGAGCACCGGGCCGTGCCAGGTACGGGCGTTGCGGAACGACTCGGTCGCCGCCGTCTGCACGAGCATCCGGGCCGGCCGGTCGGAGCGTACCCACACCAGCCCGGAAGAGGCTGTCACATCCCCGGCCTGCACACCCCACGGAGCACTCGGCCGCCCGGCACGCGCCTGCGCCGGCGCCCCTCCCGTACGGGGCCCGGCGCCCGCTCCGGAACCGCCCGCGCCCGCGGCGTGCGCGGCGGCGGGAAGGGCGAGTGCCGCGGTGCCGAGCGCCGCACCGTGCAGCACCGACCGCCGGTTGACGGCTCTGCCGGGTCCTTGCGCCATGTGAAACCTCCCGTAATACGACCGATCTTGGTGACGTTCCCGTTCGTACCGGCACCCGGTGCCCCGCCGCCGAACGGACGGTGAACTCCAGGAGGCTTGCAGAGTACGGCGGGACGGGCGCCACGGCGGACACTCCGGGCCCGGTTCTTCCGTCCGGTGCCGCACACCGCACCCGAACCGGCCACGTCACGGACGTCCTCGCTGGACGACGCCCGGCAGGCCCGCTGGACAACGGCGGGCCGGCCCGCTGGGATGAAGGCGTGCGAACCGACCCCGCGACCGACGTCTTCCAGGAACACCGCCCCGTACTGCTGGGCGTGGCCTACCGGATGCTCGGCCGGGTGGCCGACGCCGAGGACGTGGTGCAGGAGGCGTGGCTGCGCTGGTCGTCCGCCGACCGGCAACAGGTCCGAGAGCCGCGTGCCTACCTGGTGCGCGTCACGACCCGGCTGGCCATCGACCGGCTGCGGCAGGTCCAGGCGCGCCGCGAGGCGTACGTGGGCCCCTGGCTGCCCGAGCCGCTGGCCACCGACTTCGGCGACACGGCCACCGACACCGCCGAGCGCGCCGTCCTCGCCGAGTCCGTCACCTTCGCCGTCCTGGTGGTGCTGGAGTCGCTGTCACCGCTGGAGCGCGCGGTGTTCGTGCTGCGCGAGGCGTTCGGCTACCCGTACGCGGAGATCGCCACCGTCCTGGAACGCGGTGAGGCGGCGGTACGCCAACTCGCGGGCCGCGCCCGGCGGCACGTCGAGGAACGCCGCCCGCGCTTCGAGGTCGACCCGGTCCGCCAGCGTGACCTGACCGAGCGCTTCCTCGCCGCAGCGGCGGGCGACGACCTGCAAGGGCTGCTGAGTCTGCTGGCCGAGGACGTACGGCTGGTCGGCGACAGCGGCGGCAAGGCCAAGGCGCCGCTGCGGGTCATCGAGACCGCCGACAAGGTCGGCCGCTTCCTGCTCGGCGCGGCCCGGGCCGGCATCCCGTCGGCCGAGTTCGTCTTCCGGGAGCTGAATGGTGGAGTCGCGCTGCTGGTGCTCTCCGGGGGCAAGCCCGATGCGGTCTTCCAGGTGGATGTGGTGGACGGTCGGATTCAGACCGTGTACATCGTCCGTAACCCGGACAAGTTGGGGTCGCTTGCCGGGTCGGGGTGAGCGTCCCGGCTGCCCGGCATCCGGCCCGGCCCCGCCCGGGGAGCTTGCCCACTTCCCGTCAGTTTCCGCCCGTCAGTTCCCGTACGGCTGCCCGCAGGCCGAGGCGCGGACTCGACAGGACGACTCCGTACGTGGACCGGGAACCGTCCGTCCCGGTACCGCCCGCCGGGGTGTCGTCCACCACGGCCTCGTCCACCGCAGCCCCGTCCCGCGCGGTCTCGTCCAGCGCGACATCGACCATCGCCGTCCCGTCCGCCCGCTCCGCCGCCGGGGCCATCGACGCCTGAGCGAGGACGATCGCGTCGGCACGCGCCTCGCCGCCGCCCGGGAACGCCTCGCGCCGCGCGGCACGGACGGCCGTGGCGACGGCATCGTCGTACCCCTCCTGGTCGCCCGCCTCGAAGAGGTCCCAGGCGCCCGGCACGACCCGGGTGACGACGGTGACCTCCCGGCCGGCGCGTACGGCCTCCTCGGCGATCAGGTCCGCCGTCGGCCGCAGGGTGCTCTCCACCGTGGCGAGCACGGTGACGCGCGTTCCGGCCGCGACGGCCGCGGCGGCCATCGGCCGGTCCACGCGCAGGACGGGCACACCGACGGCCGCCGCGGCCTCCTCGGCGACCGCGCCGATGGTCGAGCACGTGCACAGGATCGCCGCGGCCCCTTCCCCGGTGGCCGCCGCGAGCACGTCCCGTACCGCCGTACCGACCGCCTCCGGCCCTCCCGCGCGGGCCCGGTCCAGCAGATCCGGGTGGACGAGGTGCCGGAGGGGCGTACCGGGGGAGTTCTCGTCGCGCAGCGCGTCGAAGACCGGGACGTGAACGGAGGAGGTGTGCAGCAGCGCGAGCATGATCGGCAGGCTAACCGATCGCGGTCACCGGTCACCGGCCGTGAACGGATCGGTCGATTGGTCTTGACCAAGGGTGGGGGCGGCCATATCGTCACAGGGATACTGCAACAACCTTTAATAAAGAAGCGCTCACATCCGGGCGCACGTACGGGCTCGGCACGGGCCCGCACTCCGGCGGGGACCACCTCCGCCGGGACGACGGCCATGGCGGAGGACAGGGTGGGGACCACGCAGCTCGAAACGGCGCCGGAGCCGAAGTACTGGCACCTCAAGACCGTGCTCAGCGAGGCGCTGGACTCGGAGTTCTCGGTCGGTGAGATCCTGCCCAACGAGCGCGAGCTGGCGGCACGGTTCGGCGTCGCGCGCGCCACACTGCGGCAGGCACTGGAACAGTTGGAACTGGAAGGCCGGCTGCAGCGCCGTCGCGGAGTGGGCACGACCGTCGCGCCGCCCCGGGTGGGCGTGGCCGTCGACCCCGCGCGCCACACCTGGCCGGGCGCGCCCGGTGACGACTGGCAGCCCGTCGACGCCGTCGAGTCGCAGAACGTGCCCGCGGCCGTGGCCCGCCAGCTTGAACTGGCGCCCGGCGAGCAGGTGCACGTCGTCCACCGCAGCCGCGTCACGCACGGCCAGCCGGTCGCCGCCGAGCAGCTCTACGTGCCCGCCCGTTCCGTACCGGAAGCCGAAACGGCCACCGGCGCCGCCGTGGACGCTCCGGCGCGGGCCCGCACCGTCCTGCGCGAGCTCCAGCAGCTCGAACTGGAGGGCCAGGACCGGGCCGTGGAACTCGGCTCGGCCCGCGCGGACGACGCCAAGGAACTGGACCGGTTGCCCGGCGCCCCCGTCCTCGTCGTCACCACCCGCTACTTCGCCGGCGGCCGCACCGCGGCCGTGGCCCTGTCCACCTACCGCGCCGACACCTGCCGGCTCACCTTCGGCGACAACGTGACCGACGCGGGCGTCACCGTCCTCGCGAGCTAGGACGCACGGCGGCGTCAGGACGCACGGCGTCAGGACGCACGGCGTCAGGACGCACGGCGTCCATGCCGCCGGAGCGCCGCTGCGCGACAATCGGTCCATGCTGAAGATCGGGTCGGTCGTGCTGGGTGCTTCGGACGTGCGGCGTGCTGCCGCCTTCTGGGCGGACGCCTTGGGGTATGCGCCACGCGAGGAGGCGGAAGACGACTGGGTGGTGCTGAAGCCGGCGGAAGGAACCGGTGTCCAGGTGTCGATCGGCCGGAGCGAGACACCCGCGCAGGAGCATCCACGGGTCCACCTGGACCTGTACGCCGGTGACGCCGCCGCCCAGGCCGCCGAGGTCGAGCGTCTGGTGTCCCTGGGCGCCCGGCGGGTCGACTGGGACCGCTACCCGGACGACGCCGACTTCGTCGTCCTGGCGGACCCCGAAGGCAACCGCTTCTGCGTGATCGACACCGGACGAGGCTGAGGGGGAAGCGGGGGAGCGGGAGCGGCGCAGGGGCTCATCGGTCACCGGGCTCCCTCCGTCGTGCCGGTCGGCGACGCGTCGGCCTGCGGCGTCAGGAAGGCCCGCACCATCGGCACGACGAGGTCGGCGCGCCGCGGCAGGTTGCTGTGGGTCGTCCCCGGGAGCACTCCGAGCTGTGCGCCGGGGATCAGCTCGTGCATCTCGACGGCGTGTTCCAGCCGGACGAAGTCGGTGTCCCCGACCAGCAGGAGGACGGGCGCTTCCAGGCCGGCCAGCGTCCGGGCGGGCCACCCCTCGAAGGCGTGCACCGTCGGTTGCAGCTTCTCGGCGAACGCCTCGAAGCGGCCGGGGTCGGGGGCGACCTTCGCGTAGGCCTCGTACATCTCCTGGAAGTCGCTCTCGGTGGGCATCCGCCGGGAGCCCGGCTGCGCCCGCGGGTCGAGGATCTCCGGGTGGTAGCCGTCGGGCCGGTAGTGGGTGGAGGCGAGCACCAGCCGGTTCACCCGCGTGGGCCGGGTGAGTGCCAGCTGAAGCGCGGTCAGGCCGCCGAGGCTGAACCCGAAGAAGTCCGCCCGGCCGATCCCGAGGTGGTCCAGCAGTCCCACCACGTCGTCGGCCAGGTACGCGAGAGTCGGATCCCGGTCGATGTCGCCGGTGTGCCCGTGCCCTTGCAGCTCGACGGCGACGACCTGCCGCGTCGCGGCGAGCGCGGGGAGTATGCCGCCGAAGGTCAGGTCGATGGTGAGCAGTCCGCCGTGCAGCAGGACCAGCGGCTGTCCTGTGCCATGGACCTCGTAGTAGAGATCCAGGCCGTTGACCCGCGCATATCCGGCGGACGACGGATATGCGCCCGACTCCTGCCCCTCGCTCATCGCGCTCTCCTCGGTACGGCCCCGTGACCGGCCCTGTGACGCCTGCTCGGCCGGTCTCCGAGGTAACTGTCAGCACACTAGCCGGGGGGTCTGACAACGCCGCCGCGTCACGCCGGGGACCGGGCCGGAGCCTTCCGTTTCGAGCATCGGTCAAGGCATGCCGGGATTTCGTCAGGGACTGCCGGGGTGCGGGTCAGGGCCTGTCCGAGTATGTGAGGAGGGCGCGGACGCGGCGGTTGTCGCTGTCGTCGGTGACGCCGGGTCTGCCGAACACGGAAGCGGTATTCGCTGATGGTGCTCCGGCGGGGGCAGGGCCCCGCCCGTCTGGCTCACCCGTCCGCCTCGCCCGCGCCTCTCAACGCCGTGCCGTGACCGTTGCGTCCACCGCGAACAGTTCGCCCTCCACGTGGTCCAGCGCGAGCCGCAGCGCGCCCGTGGCCACCGCCGCCTCACCGAGCACGGACAGGGCCACCCGGGGCGGCCGCAGGCAGTAGCGGGCCAGCTCGGCGCGGAGCGGTTCCAGTACGTCGTCCAGGCCGGCGGCCCAGCCGCCGACGACCACCAGTTCCGGATCGAGGGCGAGCACCAGCGCCGCGACGTCGTGCACCAGCCGCCGGAGGAAACGGTCCATCGCGTCCCGGGCCCGCGCGTCACCGTCGCGCGCGAGGGCGAACACCCGCGCCACCTGCGCCTCGTCCAACGGGTGCAGCGGCTGCCCGGTCGTGGAGAGCAGCTTCTCCGGGGTGGCCTCGCGCCCCAGCAGGTGCAGCGCGCCGATCTCCCCGGCGGCACCGCCGAAGCCGCGGTGCAGCCGCCCGCCGATCAGCGCGCCCGCCCCCGGGCTCAGCCCCGCGAGGACGAACACGACGTCGTCCGAAGCGGCGGCCGCGCCCTTCCAGTGCTCGGCCACGGCGGCGGCGTTCGCGTCGTTCTCCACCAGGACGGGGCACCGGAAGGAGCGGCGCAGCCGGTCGCCGAGCGGCAGGCCGGTCCAGCCCGGGAGCGCCGTGCCCAGACGTACGGTGCCGTCCGCCTCCACGATGCCGGGGCTGCCCACCCCGACCGCCCGCAGCGAACTGCGGGCCACGCCCGCCCGCCGCAGCAGCTCGGCCACCGCGGCCCGTACCTTCTCCAGCCGGTCGTCGGCGAACGCCGACTCCTCGACCGCCCGCTGCGCGGAGCCGAGCACCCGTCCGCCGAGGTCCGACAGCAGGGCGGCCACCCGGTGCGGGCCGATCTCGATGCCGAGCAGATGCCCGGCCTCCGTACGGAAGCGGAAGCGGCGGGCCGGGCGGCCCTGGCGGCGGGCGGTGCTCTCGTCGGCAGGCGCCTCGGCCACCAGGCCGGCCTCGATCAGGCCCTCGACCACGCCCTCGACGGTGGGCCGGGACAGGCCGGTCACTTCCACGAGGTGGGTGAGCGTCGGGGAGTCGGCGGCGCGCAGCGCGTGCAGCACCACCGCGGAATTGATCCGTCGCAGCAGGGAGGGGTCCCCGCCGGTTAGCCGCCCCAACGTCCGTCTCCCTCGCATTGCGTGTGTGGCGGATCGTAGCCGGTCAGCCGGTGTGCGGCGAGTCCCGGGCACCGTGCCGGGGCCACCCGGCGGGCTGTACGGTCAGCGGTACGGCGGCTGTGGGCCGGTACTCGTGCCGCTTGCCGCCGGTGTCCTCTGTGCCGGTCGCCGATGTCCCGTTCGCCGAACTCGCGGTGCCCGTTTCGTCGATCTCCGGAGCCCGGCCAGAGCCGCCGAGGCCCGCCGAGGACCCCCGCGAGCCTGACGCGGAGCCAATTGTCAGACCCTGGCGGTTTACTGACGGCATGACGCACACGACCACCACCGCACAGCATCTCACCGCCATCGACCTCCTCCGCGGCCGCGACTTCCCCGACGAGCCGGTCCGCTCCGCCATGGTCCAGAGCGGCCCGGGGTTCCACGTCGCGCAGCTCCGCGGCGACGAGCAGCTCTGGGACGCCGACCCGGCGGACGTCGAGGAGACCGCGCAGGAGTACCGCGCCGACCTGGAGGGACTCATATCGGCTCTCTGCTTACGGTGGGGCGAGCCCGAGGTGCTCGACCTCGCGGGCCATCTGGAGCGGGTGGCCATGGGGATGCCGGTCCGGCCGCCGCTCGACGTCCTGTGCGGCCAGGTCCCGCGGGTGCACACCTGGTGTGCCGGAGGGCGGTGGATCGCGGTCGGCCTGGGGGAGGGCGGGCCCGGGATGCCGGTCTTCCAGTTGCTGGCGGCGGTCGGCCGGGCGGATGCGGTGCGCTGAGCACGGGGAACGGGTGGCGGCACCGGTGCCGCCGGCCCGGTGCGGACCGGCGGCACCGCCACCACCACCCGTTCCGGGGCCGTGGGGTGCGGGGGCCGCGCGCCGACCGTACCGGCGCGGCCGCCCCCGCATCAGGTTCCGGGCTGTCCGCCCGGCTCGTCCTACTTGTTCTGGTCGCCCTGCTCGTCGCGGTGGTGCGCCCAGGGGTGGCGCAGCCGGATCCAGATGTCCCGGGCCTGGCGTCCCGCCTCGGTCCGGCTGTGCGCCACCAGCTCGCGGGCCTGTTCCGGGGTCTCGACCATCGGGCCGGAGCCCCGCAGCGGCTTGCCCGCCGTCTCGTGCAGGAAGAAGGCGGCGATGAAGCCGATGACACCCGCGATCATCAGGTAGTACGCGGGAATCATGTGACTGCCCGTGGACGCCACCAGCGCGGAGGCGACCAGCGGAGTGGTGCCGCCGAAGAGCGAGACGGAGATGTTGAACGCGATGGACAGCGCTCCGTAGCGCAGATGGGTGGGGAAGAGCGCCGGCAGCGTCGAGGCGGAGGTGCCCGCGAAGCACACCAGCAGCAGACCCAGAATGAGACACCCGAAGGCCGGCAACAGGATGCCGCCTGCGCGGATCAGCAGGAACGCCGGATAGGCCAGCGCGACGAGCGCGATGCTGGCAGCCATGAACACCGGGCGACGGCCCCACCGGTCCGAGGTGCGGCCCACGGTCGTGATCGTCAGGGCGACGACGACCATCGTGCCCAGGACCATCAACTGGGCGGTCGTGGCGTCCTCGCCGAGCGTCTCGGTCATGAAGGTGGGGAGGTAGGACGTCACCATGTAGTTGGTGACGTTGTACAGCAGCACCAGACCCATGCAGATCAGCACGGCTTCCCAGTGCCCGGTGAAGATCTCCTTCAGCCGGCCCTTGCCGGACTGCCGGGCCTCCTCGACGGGCGTGTCGCCGGAGCTCGCGTTCTCGGCCTCCTGCCGCGCGGCTTCCGCCTCCTGCTTGAAGGCCGGGGTCTCCTCCAGCTTCATGCGCATGTAGAGACCGATCAGGCCGAGCGGCCCGGCCACCATGAAGGGAATGCGCCAGCCCCAGCTCTCCAGGCCGTCCGTGCCCAGTACGGCGGTGAGCACGGTGACCAGGCCGGAGCCGAGGGCGTAGCCGACGAAGGTGCCGAAGTCGAGCCAGCTGCCGAGGAAACCGCGGCGCTTGTCCGGGGCGTATTCGGCGATGTAGGTCGTGGCACCGGCGTACTCACCACCGGTCGAGAAGCCCTGCACCAGTCGGCACAGGAGCAGCAGCAGAGGCGCCGCGAAGCCGATGGAGTCGTAACCGGGCAGGAAGCCGACCGCGAAGGTGCTGATCGCCATCATGATCATGGTGGCGGCCAGCACCCGCTGCCGTCCGATGCGGTCGCCCAGCGGTCCGAAGACCAGACCGCCGAGCGGCCGCACGAGGAAGGCGGCGGCGAAGGTGGCGAAGGTGGAGACCAGCTGGGCGCCGGGGGAGCTGGACGGGAAGAAGACCTTGCCCATCGTGGCCGCCAGGTAGGCGTAGACCCCGAAGTCGAACCACTCCATCATGTTGCCGAGGGCGGCCGCCGTGACCGCGCGGCGTACCTGCGGTCTGTCGGTGACGGTGACTTCCTCGACACTGAGCTGGTGTTTGCGGCGGCGCAGCAGGGTGCGCAGCAGCCGGTCGGTGTCGGAGTTCCTTCCTCCGTCCGACCGCTTGTTCCGCCGGACGCGCGGCGGCTGAGGCTGACCGGTAGTCATCTCGTCCTGTCGCTAGGGGCTGAGCGGCACATCGGTAACTCCGAGTATCAACGTAAAGGTCGAAATCGGCATAACCAGCATAGGAGCGACACGAATGGGGCTAACGGAACGCCGGGCGGACTGTCGGCTCACTGGCCGTATCCACCCGGCGCAACGCTCCCGAACGGGCTAAACGCTCGGCACGGCCCCACCATCCCGTGCGCCCTACACATAACGCACGCCTTACCCGTAACGCGCGACTCACACGTCCCGCGCGTCACCTTCCTCGGCCTCGTCGGCGAAGGCCACCGCGCGCAGCCGCCCGTACTCCTCCGCCAGCGCGGCCGGCGGATAGTGCGCATTGAGCCCACTGGGGTTGGGCAGCACCCAGACGCGGGTTTCGCCGATCGTCCGCTCCTGCGGACCGACCTTGGCGTGCTTGTCGTCGAAAGCCACCCGATAGGCCGTCACCCCGGCCACCGCGAGCCATGCCGGGCGCAGCCGCCGCACCTTCTCGGTGAGCTGCCGCCCGCCCTCGCGGAACTCCTCGGCGGTCAGCTCGTCGGCCCGTGCGCTCGCCCGCTCCACGACATTGGTGATGCCGATGCCGTACGCCAGCATCTCCTCCTGCTCGGCGGGCTTCAGAAGCCGGGGGGTGAACCCGGACGCGTGCAGGACGGGCCAGAAGCGGTTGCCGGGCCGGGCGAAGTGGTGCCCGGCGGCGGCCGACATCAGCCCGGGATTGATACCGCAGAAAAGCACCCGCAGGCCGGGCGCCGCCACGTCGGGGACGAGGCGGCCGCGCGCGGCCTGCAGTTCCTCGGGAGTGAATCCCATCTCAGCGGGGCCTCACAGGATCGAGCCCGGCGCGTACGCCGCGGCCTCGGGGTGCTGCTTGGTGATCTCCTCGATCCGCGACACGACGGCGGCCACCTGGTCGGCGGCGGCGCCGGTGAAGGACAGCTTGTCGGCCATCAGCGCGTCCAACTGCGCACGGTCCAGCGGAATCCGCTCGTCCGCCGCCAGCTTGTCGAGCAGTTCGTTGCGCTCCGCGCCCTGCTCGCGCATGGCGAGCGCCGCGGCGACCGCGTTCTCCTTGATCGCCTCGTGCGCCACCTCACGGCCCACCCCGGCCCGTACGGCACCCATGAGCACCTTGGTCGTGGCGAGGAAGGGCAGATAGCGGTCCAGCTCCCGCGCGACGACGGCGGGGAAGGCGCCGAACTCGTCCAGCACGGTCAGGAACGTCTCCAGCAGACCGTCCAGGGCGAAGAAGGAGTCCGGCAGCGCGACCCGGCGCACCACCGAGCAGGAAACGTCGCCCTCGTTCCACTGGTCGCCGGACAGCTCGCCGGCCATCGAGGCGTAGCCCCGCAGGATGACCATCAGACCGTTGACGCGCTCGCAGGAGCGGGTGTTCATCTTGTGCGGCATCGCGGACGAGCCCACCTGGCCGGGCTTGAAGCCCTCGGTCACCAGTTCGTGGCCGGCCATCAGCCGGATCGTCTTGGCGATCGAGGACGGCGCCGCGGCGAGCTGCACCAGCGCGGTGACCACGTCGTAGTCCAGCGAGCGCGGGTAGACCTGCCCGACGGAGGTGAACGCCTGGCCGAAGCCGAGGTGCCCGGCGATCCGCTGCTCCAGCTCGGCCAGCTTCGCGGCGTCGCCGCCCAGCAGGTCCAGCATGTCCTGCGCGGTGCCGACGGGGCCCTTGATGCCGCGCAGCGGGTAGCGGGCCAGCAGGTCGGTCAGCCGCCCGTAGGCCACCAGCAGCTCGTCGGCGGCGGTCGCGAAGCGCTTGCCCAGCGTGGTGGCCTGCGCCGCGACGTTGTGCGAACGCCCCGCCATGACCAGCTCGGCGTGCTCACCGGCGAGCCGGCCCAGCCGCGCCAGGACGGCGACCGTACGGTCGCGCATCAGCTCCAGCGACAGCCGGACCTGCAGCTGCTCGACGTTCTCGGTCAGATCACGGGAGGTCATGCCCTTGTGGACCTGCTCGTGCCCGGCGAGGGCGTTGAACTCCTCGATGCGGGCCTTCACGTCGTGCCGGGTGACCTTCTCCCGCTCGGCGATCGAGGCCAGGTCGACGTCGTCCAGCACCCGCTCGTAGTCGGCGAGCGCCTGCTCCGGCACCTCGACCCCGAGGTCCTTCTGCGCACGGAGCACCGCGAGCCACAGCTTGCGCTCCAGCTTGACCTTGTACTCGGGGGACCACAGGACGGCGAGCTCCGCGGAGGCGTAGCGGCCGGCCAGGACATTCGGAATGCGGGGCTTGGCAGTCACGTGACGAGAGCTTACCTGTCGTCTGTGGTCTCCATGGCGCTCAGGTGGGGCGCCTGCAAGCCAGGTCAGAGCTTGGTCAGGGACGGCTTAGCGCCGCGTATGTGAGACGAATGTGAGACGGACCGGCTGCTCGCCGCGCGGAAGCGGAGCGGCGTCACTGTCTGTGTCGATGAGGGTCCGAATCGTAGCTCTGGGGACGCCGCGCGCGATGCGTCCTCCGCACTAGTGGAGGGCACTGGGGGTTCCTCTCTGATGAGAAGGCGATGCTCGGCGGTCAGAGTCCGGCGCGGATATCGAAATTCTCGTTCGATCGCGCAGCGTCTGGTGGACATGGCGGCTGTGAAGCATTCGCACGGTCCGCTGCCGGAGGGGGGCAGGCAGCGGACCGCTCTAGAAATATGCCGAGAGGTACTGGGAGGTCAGGTACCAGGGGCAACGCATTACGGACTGGTCATCATCGCCCGCCCCCAGCACATGCCCGTTTGAACGCAGGGCGGGGCCCTTGTCCGAGTCGCCTACCGGGGCCTCTCGCGGGGCCGCCCTTTTCGTCTCGGACACGCTCGTCGCCTTGGCGCAGTGGGGTCGGTATCTGGCGCTGATGCGAAAACGGCTACGCCCCCGCCGTCCTCTGGTAAGGGCGTTCGTGTGCACGGGGCTCCCGAATGGTGCCGCCGCTTGCGACCGTCAGGATCGGGCGTGATCAGCGGGGCGGCAGGCCACACACTGGTCCCCGAACAGGGCGAGACGGGCTTCTGCGGACGTATACCAGGTGCCGCATCCGTCACAAACGGTGCGAGCGCGGGTGACGCCGCAGCTTCCGCACAGCGACCGGGACAAGCTGGGCGCATCGGCCAGCAGCACCCCGACCTCCAGCAGCGCATCGTCGGTGCCGCACTGCGGACAGGTGATCAAGGGCCGCCGATCGGCGTTGCCCCAGTTGGTCTTCATCCAGGAGACGAGGGCGGTCGTCGGACGGGACCACCAGGCATGACAGAAACGGCAGGCCAGAGGGCGGTCGCCGTCGCCGACGACCAGGGCCCACTCGCCGCAGACGGGGCAGGCGAGGGTGCGGTCCATAACGAGGGACAGTTCGCCGTGCAGACGGGCGAGGCGGGTGGCGCGGCAGACGGGCACCTGCAGGGCCATATACGAGGTCAGCCGCAGCTTGCAGTTGGCGAAGTCCACCTCGCGCTCGGGGACAGCGGGAAGGAGCTCGGCGCGGATGAAGTCGACGAGGAAGTCGAGCACCTGGCCGACGCGGCTCTCGATCTCGTGGGTCGAGATCTTAATCAGGCCGTGGTGCAGCAGTTTGTTGCGCCAGGCGGCGAGGATGGTCAGGCTCTTGGCCGCTCGGGCGTCGACGGTGACGTCGGCGATCTTCTTCAGGCGCTCGAGGGTTGCGGTGAGGGTGCAGCTCTCGAAGTTGCCGGACTCATAGCGTGGGCGGCTGGCGGCGCCGGGGTCCCGGAAGGCCTGGGTCCAGTGCACTCGGGTGAGGCGGGCCTTGAGCAGGACCTCGGCGGCGGCGTGCAGATGCAGTACCACGTATTTCAGCTTTCGCGGACTCGGTGGGCCGCAGCGCAGGTCGTTCGAGACCGACCGCAGGTAGTCGATGGCGTTGGGCACCGGCGGAAAGCGCATCTCGTGGTCGGCCGTCGGCGGGGGCTTTGGCAGGCGGCCGGGGCTGGTTGCCGGAATGCCCCTGACGTGATCGCCGCGGGCCATTACGTCACGTGACGCTTGTTTCTGGCTGGGCATTCGCAGTCCTTCCTGACCGGGTAGATGGGGAGGAAGCTAGCCCCGCGTCACAACGCTCAGACGATCTCCTGCCGAACTCCAGCGGTGAAGTGGATCAGTGTGCTAGCCGGGCATCTCCCGGGATGCGAGCGCGGCCTGGTCGGGCGGCACTGCCTGACGTTCCCCTGCGCGGGGTGTGCGCCGTCGCCAATCCGGCCACGCAGGAGCACAGTCGAAGGGGACGGAAGGGGCTGACCATGGCGGATTGTGATCACGAATTCGTGCCGTGGAGCGGTGAGCAGCGGTGCCGGAAGTGCGGGGAGACGAAGCGCTAGGTTGCTCGTTGTGCTGGTGAGGGGTCGCGCCTGCGGCCCCTCTTCTCGTCGCGAGGGGGTCAGGTGTCACGTACTGCTTGGGAAGATCTGCCGTCGGAGACTCGCGCAGTCATAGAGGAGCACACCGGTCCGGTGGCCGACGCTCGGCCGGTCGCGGACGGTTTGACGTGCAGCATGGCGGCGGTGCTGACGACGGCCTCAGACCCCGTGTTCGTGAAGGGCGCGCCAGTCGGTGACGCGCGGGCTCGGGCCGCGCAGGCGATGGAGGCCGCAGTGAACGCGGCGACACGCGAGGTGGGGCCGCGGATGCTGTGGCAGGTCCGGGCCGGCGGCTGGGACCTGCTCGGCTTCGAGTACGTCGACGGCCGACACGCGAACCTGTCGGCCGGCTCGGCGGACCTGAAGCTGGTGGCCGACGTGCTGCAGACGGCTCAGGCCGTCCGGGCGCCCACGAGTGTGCCGTCGTTCGCCGACCGATTCGCCGAGGTGCTGCCCCGCGAGCAGCTCCACCTGCTGCGTGGCGACACCCTGCTGCACACCGACACCAACCCGCACAACCTGCTCGTCGGCGACGACCGGGCGTGGATCGTGGACTGGGCGATGTCCGCAACTGGCCCGGCGTGGGTGGACGTGGCGTACACGACCGTGCGGCTCATGGAGGCCGACTGCCCGCCGAGTCGGGCGCTGGAGTGGGCGGCGCAGTTCCCGAGCTGGACGAGCGCGTACCCGCGCGCCGTCGAGGCGTTCGTGACGGGCACCTGCCGACTCTGGGAGCGGCAGGTTGGAGCCCGGGACGCCCGGCCGAGTAACGGCCGTTTCGGCGTCCTGGAGCGGGCCGCGTGACCGGCTAGGACGCCGTTGCTGCCGCGGTTATCGTCCACGGTGGCCGGGTGTTGCTGATCCGTCGCCGGGTGCCCGAGGGCGAGCTGTCCTGGCAGTTCCCCGCGGGCGCCATCGAGTCGGGCGAGTCGGCTGAGCAGGCCGCCCGTGCGGGAGACGTTGGAGGAGACGGGGCTGGCCGTCGAGGCGGTGAAGCTGCTCGGTGAGCGCGTCCCCCCCGAAGACCGGACGGCTGATGTCGTACACGGCCTGCTCGATCGTCTCCGGCGAGGCGCACGTGGCGGACGCCGAAGAGCTGGCCGAGATCGCATGGATCACGCACGCGGAGATTCCCCAGTACGTGCCCTATGGCGTGTACGGACCCGTGCAGGAGTACCTCGACGAGGCGCTGGCGCATTGACCGCACGACATGCCCCCGGCCGGGCCGTCCTGCCGGGGGCATCGTTGTCTAGAGCGCCCGTTCGCCGCCTCCACGGGGTCGCATGGGGCTGGTGCGCCCGGATCGCGCCTCGCGCGGTGCCGGGCGGCGGCCGGGGGCTCGGGGGCCCCGTCTTGATGGCGGCGTGCGCGATGCCCGCGGAAACCGCACGCTCACGCTATGGGGGATTCGAGGAAGCCTTCGCGGAACTTGGGCAGCGGCTTGCTGACGTGCCCGTACTGCGGCCTGCCGCAAGAGCAGGTGGCAACGCTCGATCATGACCCGGTTCTGCTGGAGCCGCGGATGCGGGTCCCTGCACATAAGGTGCCGGCGGAGCGCCGCTGGATCGAACTGTCGGACGGCCGGGTCACCGTGTATGGGGTTTGCCCGCCCGAGCCGACCCAGCGGTGCCGGATCGAGCACGCGCTCGCGTGCCCCGAGCAGCAGCTGCCGGACCTATGGCCATGGCTGACGGCGCTGCGGCAGGAGAACGCCCGCAAGGCGCTGCGGCAGGCTGAGAGCCCGCCCCTGTCCACCAGAGAGGAAGGCTTGCCGGACACCGGCTGAGCGCACAGCAACGAGCCCCGCCCGGAAACTGGGCGGGGGCTCCGCCGTGTTCAGCTGTTGAGGGATTCGATGCGCAGGATGCGGACGCGCCCGATAGGTGCTTCGAAGACCACGAAGATCACGCGGGTGTGGCGAAGGGTGCGGCTTCGCTTGACGCCTCCGCTGCCGGGGATCTCCCGGGTGCCTTCGTAGGGGTTCTCGCAGATCTTGAGTACGGCGTGGTCGAGCTCGTTCCGGGCCTCGTCGGGGAGGGAGTCCCAGACCGCTTGGACGGACTCTTCGTAGCGCAGCTTGTACACCCGGTACAGGGTGGCAGGTCAGGCGGCGCCTTGGGCCCGAATCCTGGAAGAGATCTGCTGCAGGCGCTCGGTGCCGTCCACCCACTGCCCGGGCGGCTCTTCTCCTCGGGCCTCGTGGGCGATGACCTCGTCGGCTTGTTCGAGGGCGGCGAGGGTGTCCTTGGCAATGCGCTCCCACTTGGCAAAGACGGTGAGGAGCTGGTGCGCCGGCGCCCGGTTTATCTCGCTCAGGAAGCGCTGTACGAGGTCAGGGTCGGCGAGGGCGTCGCGGATGCTTTCGATGGTCCACGGCTGGTCACTCATGCCGTCCTCCAGGTTGGGATGTGACACCACCCTAGCGTTACCTGTTGCGTACGTACCAGCTAAACGAGAAGCGGCTCAGGTCGTAACCCGCAGGTCACCCAGCAGTTCATAAACCGTGAATCCTGACGATCTCACCGCCCTGCGACTCCTCCTCGACACGGACGACCCGCTCCCCCCGCTGATCACGGCGAGCGAGGCGCTGGAGTGGACGGGTCAGTTCCCGAGCTGGACGGGCGCGGACCCGCGTGCCGTCGAGGCGTTCGTGACGGGCGCGTGCCGGCTCTGGGAGCAGCAGGTTGGAGCCCGGGATGTCTGCCCGAGCAACGCGCGCTTCACCGCTCTGGAGAGGGCCCGCATGACAGCTTGCCGCTACACGTATGTCGAGGCTGCAGAGGGGCTGCCTGGCGATCACCTGGAGGGGTCTATCGTCTCGCCGACGAGTTCGAAGTGACAGGCCCGGAGGAAGGCGCCGAACTTAGCAGCCTGGGTTTCCCGAGCCCTTTCGCGGTCGTCTCGGGCCTGCGTGAGTTCTTCTTCGTTGAGTCGAAGCCTTCCGGCCTTCAAGGCGGTTTTCACAAGCGTCTCGCAAGCTCGTCGGAGATCAATAGCAGCCTCGGCCACGGGCCTTGATCCGAAGATGTAGATCTCGTCGCAGGCGGCACAAATATCTCCAAACTGGGCGACCATGGCATCCCAGGCTGTGTTCCGCTGAGCATCGCCGTCTTCGGAACGCCTGCTTGCTTCTCTCAGACTGTCGGCACTCATGACGCTCGTGGGTAACGCTTGTACGCAGCGCATTAACGAGTTGGTGCGTGATAGCGGGTGGGACGTGCCGGGCCGCGCGGTCGCTGGTATCAGAGGGGGACGCTGCGGTCGGATACGAGGCCGGCGATGGCGCGGTAGGTGTCGGGCAGCCGATCGCGGCGGTGGGTCCAGCGCATCAGTTGTTTCCAGCGTTTGTGGTCGGCCAGGGAATGCTCGACGGTGATGCGGTCGCTGGAGTGGCCGTGCCCGTCAAGTTCCCACTGTTCGAACCGCCCTGGAAGGGCTCCGGGACGGGGCTTTCTCGGTGGTGTCACGGCCTGACCGGGATGGTCGCGGCCCAGGCCCAGGTAGCCGTCATCGAGGAGGACTTCCACCTGATCGAAATGGTCGAAGCAGCCGGTGGCACCCGCCGCGCGAGCGGCGGTAGCGTCGTGCATCCGTCCCGGCCGCAGCGTGTCGGTCCACAGGGTGCGGCCTTTGCCGTCGGCGATGACCGTGGCCTTCATCGTGTTCTGTTTCTTCTTGCCCGACACGAACGCTCGCCTGCCCCCGCGGCCGGCAGCGGGCCGGCGGACCTGCACCTCGGTGGCGTCCAGCCTGAGTTCGACACCCTCGGCCTGCGCGCAGGCGAAGACGTCCTCCAGCGTCCGAAGCCGCAGACCCGGACGCTCGGGAATCGCGCACCCCCGCTCGGCCAGCAGCCGACGGACCTCACCGACGGCGCGCGTGACAGTCGAGCGGTCGACGCCGGACAGGACACCCAAGACCGCGTGTGGCAAATCGTGCCGCAGATGAATCAACGTGACCACCAGCCGGTCCACGAACACCATCCGATACCGGGCACCAGCCCCCGGTGCACGCTTCCTCGACCCACCCCGTGCCTGGAACCGTCGTCCCTCAGCCGACGCCGTCCACGGCTGGGCCAGTTCCTCAACCAAACGCGCCAGATGCCCCGCCGAGATGCCCATGAACACCGGATGCGCCAGGACCGCCCGATCGACCATGCCCCTCACGACCAGAGCATGCCCACCCGCTATCACGCACCAACTCGTAAGACGGTGTCCGGCGAGCGTGCGCTGCCGCTGCCGAAGTGGCCGTGGGAGGCGCTGAAGAGGTTCCGCGCCCAGCAGGCGCGGGAGAAGCTGGCCGCGGGCTCGGGGTACACCGACACCGGGTACGTCGTGGTCGATGAACTCGGGCTGGCACTGAACACGCGGCATCTGCGGGAGCACGCCTACCGGCTCATGGAGGAGCTGGGGCTGCGCCGCGTGCGGCTGTACGACGCCCGGCACTCGTGCCTGACCTACCTCGCGGTGAACGGCGTGCCGGACATCGTGCTGGCCGCGTGGGCGGGGCACACGAACGCGAACTTCACCAAGCGTAAGTACGTGCACGTGGCGCCCGAGGACATGCGGGCCGCTGCGGCGGCGTGGGACACCTTCCACGGCGGAGATCCAAAAGCCGGTGTGTGAGAAATTGTGAGAGATGATCTCTCTGGAGATGCCTCATACGGCACCTGACCAGGGCAGTTGGTGAAGCACGTAGAACAGTGACGAGAGTCTACTGGTCACCCGACAGCCCCGAATGCCAACCCTCTGACCTGGGAAAACCGCTCTTTTTCTTGATCGAATGGGTGGGAGGGCGGGAACCGGGGGCAGCCAGAGGTCCCCCGCGGTCCGGTCCCGGGAGACGCGGCGGTCCCGCCGGGCGGCTCAAGGCCGGGTCGGCGGGCTCCGGGGCGCTCCTCAGATCCGGTCGGCGGCGATCAGCAGGTACTGGAAGCTGCCGTTGCGGTACGCGGTCAGAAAGGTTTCCTCAATGCCCGTGACCAGGTGGTCGGCCTGGCTGCGCAGTTCCCAGTACGGCAGCGTGGCCTCGGTGAGGTCCTCGACGTGCACGGGGACCAGCCGGTGGCGGGCCATCGCGCGGAAATACGCCGACCGCGGATGGATGTCGCAGATGTAGTGGGCGTTGATGAGGGACACCTCGCGGGAGGCGCGCCCGTAGGCGTCGTTGTAACAGCCGGTGATCACCACATAGCGCCCGCCGCGCCGCAGCAGCCGCGCGTGCTCGGCGAACAGCAGGTCCAGCTCGACGTACATGGTCGACTCGTTGTTCCAGGACGCGGCGTACGCGCCGGTGGTGAAGCCGGTGTCGAGCATGTTGCGGTGGTGGTAGCGCACCTTGTCGTCGATGCCGCGCCTGCGGGCCTGCTCGTTGGCGAAGTCGGCCTGCTTGGCGGAGATGGTGGCCCCGTCGGCGCGGCAGCCGTGGCGCAGGTGCGCGACCACGCTGCCGCCGCCGCGTCCGCACCCGGCGTCGAAGACGCGGTCGCCGGGTGTCAGGGCGCCGAGGTGGGAGGCGAGCAGCTCGGCCTGGGCGTGTTCGAGGCGGTGCAGTTCGCCGGTGAGGCGTTCGCGGCGCCGGACGGGGTCCGGCTCGTCCAGTACGGACCGGTCGGCCTCCCCGATGCCGTAGTGGTGGTGGTACAGGTCGTCGATCTTGCCGAGCTCCAGGTTGACCGGGTTCTCCTCGGTGTTCCAGTAGTCCGCGACGCGGGCCTGGTACGTGGTCTGGGTCGGCATGAGCGGGCGTGCGGTGGGGACGTGCGCAGTGGTCAACGGAGACTCCTTGCCGTGGTGCACTGGATCGGCCTACCAGTAGTTGGGCAGGTGGTAGCGGTCGCTGTTGGTGGCGTGCCATGCGTGGTTGCCGGACACCCAGTCGGACAGGCTCCGGGTGTAGCGCTCCACGAGGGGGGAGGTCCCGGCCAGCTCGGCCGCCTCCGTCTCGTACGCCTCCATGATCTGGTTGTGGATGTCGACGCTCTTCAGATAGGCGGCCTTCAGGCCGCGCCGGTCGTTGGCGGCCACCACCTGGGGCAGGTTCAGGTGGTCCGGATCGCTCGCCAGCTCCTTGGTGAAGGAGTACAGGTCGTTGACGATGGTGGTGGCGTTGCAGGCCAGGGCGGTGATCCGCTGGATCTCCGGACGGGCGTACACGGCCTCGGGCAGCTCGTAGCCGTCCACGGCGTCGACGATCGACAGGCAGGGGCGGAAGTTGTTGAACTGCCGCATGACCAGGTACTCCCAGACACGCGGCATGTGCCGTGCCTCCGCCCAGGACGCCTCGGCGAGATAGCCGAGGTGCAGCCGGGCCATGTCCTGGACGAACCGGTCGGCCTGGCTGGGGGTCGCCAGCGCCGCGTAGTCCTTCAGGGCCCAGTAGTACGAGCGCAGGGGCCCGTCGGCCTGCACGCCCTGGCGCCACTCCTCCTCCGTCTCCGGAGTTCCGTGGAACGGGTCCAGGGCCGACTGGGCGATGATCAGCCGGCCGCCCAGACCGCGGCGTGCGCCACCCTTGCCCTCGTCCTCCTCGCAGTAGCAGGTGTCGACGATGTTCTCGGCCAGCAGCAGTTTGCCCGCGGCGGTGAGGCGTTCGAGGTCGGCTGCCGCGGGGTGCTGCAGGACGACGGCCCGGCCGAACTGGAAGCCGGTGAAGTCGCCGGACCACTGCGCGGGGAACAGGTCCAGCCCGCGGGCCCAGTCCTCCAGTCTGCGGTCGATCTCCGCGGCCTTCTCCGGGTCGGCCGGGGCGGCCGGCCGGTACCTCAGCCCGGGGACGGCGCCGCCGCGCCGGGCCGGCCGGGTACGGGCGAGGCTCGGCGGGCCGGGCATCCGGAACGCGGCGGTGGTGGTGGCCGTACTGGATGTGCTCATGGTCCGTACTCCACTGGTCAGTCGGCGGTCCGGCCGAGCTGGACGTTCTCCAGGACACCGGCCGCGTCCGGCACGAGGACGGCCAGCGAGTAGTAGGCGGTGACGAGGTAGTTGGTGACGGCGGCCTGGTCGATGCCCATGAAGCGGACGTTCAGGCCGGGCTGGTGCTCCTCGGGAAGACCGGTCCGGTACAGGCCGACGACACCCTGGTCGTCCTCGCCGGTCCGCAGCGCGATGATGCTGCTGGTGTGCGTGTCGCTGACGGGGATCTTGCCGCACGGGAAGATCGGGACCCCGCGCCAGGCCGGGACCTGATGTCCGTCGACGTCTGCCGAGCCCGGTACCAGCCCGCGTTTGTTGCACTGCCGGAAGAAGGCGGCGATCGCCTTCGGGTGGGCCAGGAACAGCCGCGTCTTACGGCGCATGGACAGCAGCTCGTCCATGTCGTCGGGGGTGGGCGGGCCGGTGTGGGTACTGATGCGCTGTCCGTGGTCGGTGTTGTGCAGCAGCCCGAACTCCCGGTTGTTCACCAGCTCCCACTCCTGGCGCTCGCGGATCTCCTCCACGGTGAGCCGGAGTTGCTGCTGCGTCTGGTCCATCGGCCCGTTGTAGAGATCGGCGACCCGGGAGTGCACGCGCAGCACGCTCTGGGTCAGCGAGAGTTCGTACTCCCGCGGGGTGAGGTCGTAGTCGACGAATCCGCCGGGCAGCGTCGGTTCGCCGACATGTCCCGCCTGCACCGGTACGTCCGCCTCGCCCCGGCGGTTCATCGGCCGCCGCTGCCGCTCCGCGTACGCGGCCAGGTGCGCGGCCAGGGAGGGCGCGCGGTCGGTGACCTCCCGGATCGTGTCCCCGGGCAGTGCCAGTAGGACGCCCGCGGTCTCGGCCCGCACCGATGTCGGCCACCGCGGGTCGGGGCGGCCGATCGCCTCGTCCCCGATCTGGTCGCCGTCCGTGACGACACCGACGACCTCCTCCTCGTCGTACTTGCCGGGCGCGTAGCGGGCGAACCGCCCGTGGACGACGAGGTACGTCTCGGCGGCGGGCTGCCCCGCCTCGCAGAGGACCTGACCGGGCCGGACCTCCTGGACCCGGAAGCGTCCGGCGAGTTCCTTGAGCACCTCGGCATCGGAGTAGCCGCGCAGGACGGGCAGCTCGGTGAGGGTCTGCGGGATCACCTTGATGTCGTCCGCGCCGTTGTGCTCGAACTGGACGCGGCCACGGCCGGTACGGAGTCGCAGGCGCCGGTTGACCCGGTAGGTGCCGCCTTTGACGTCCACCCACGGCAGCATCTTCAGCAGCCATCGGGAGGTGATGGCCTGCATCTGGGGCCGGGTCTTGGTGGTGGTCGCCAGTTGGCGCGCGGCCCGGGTGCTGAGGCTGGTGAGCACGCCGTCCGCGGACGGGGCGGGAGCGCTGTCTTCGACTGCGGACCCGGGGACACGGTCGGGGACGCGGTCCGGTACGGCCACATTTCCTCCGGAGGTGAACAAGAGTGAGGCGAACGGCCGTTGGTGAACAAGGGGGGCCGTGTGCGGCAATAAGCGAAACAGGTGGAAGTGTGCCGCCGGTACGGCGTGAATGGGGGCGCCCTTGCGTCCGCGAGGCGTAAACATCCGGTGGTTGGCAAAAGGGGCGCAGGAGTGACGATGTGCGCCCCCGTGGAGGGCCGGGCGTCGTACCGGTCAGCGGCCCCGGGCCTGAAGTCCGGGGCCGCGTGAGCCGGTTGCGCCGTCCGTGGGTCAGTACTGGTGGCTCGGGAAGTCGAGGTACCCGGTGTCGCCACCCGTGTACCAGGTGTCCGGGTCGGTGTCGCGCAACGGCAGTCCGGCACGGAAGCGTTCCACCAGGTCGGGGTTGGCGAGATAGGGACGGCCGTAGCTGATCAGGTCCGCTCCGAGGCCGAGCCAGTGTTCGCCGCTCTCCTGGTCGCCCGGCCGCGGACCGATCTGACCGCCGGGGTTGAGGATGAACGCGTTCGGCCACGCCTTGCGCAGCGCGACGAGCAGCTCTTCCTCCGCCGTGGCCAGGAGATGTACGTAAGCGAGGCCGAGCGGGGCGAGGGCGTCGAACAGGGCGCCGTACAGTCGCGGAACGTCGTCCTCGGTCATGTCCCAGACGGTGCCGCCGGGGGAGAGGCGGATACCGACGCGGTCGGCGCCGATGGCGTCGGCGGCGGCCTCCGCGGCCTCGACGGCGAAACGGATGCGGCCGGTGACGGAACCGCCGTAGGCGTCGGTGCGCCGGTTCGCGTTCGAGGAGAGGAACTGCTGGATGAGATAGCCGTTCGCGCCGTGCAGCTCGACACCGTCGAAGCCGGCGTCGACCGCTCGCCGCGCCGCGTCGGCGAAGACCCGTACCTCGCCCTGGACCTCGGCCGTCGACAACGCGCGGGGGACGGGGGCGGGCAGCCGCCCCTTGGGGCCGGTGAACAGCTCGGCCTTCAGGGCGACCGCGGACGGTGCCACGGGGTGGTGCCCGACGACCTCCGGGTGCCCGACCCGGCCGCCGTGCATGAGCTGCGCGAAGATCCGGCCGCCGTTGGCGTGCACCGCCTGGGTCACGGGCTGCCAGGCGGCGACCTGTGCGTCGTTGTGGAGGCCGGGGGTGTACGGGTTGGACTGACCCTGCGCGCTGGGCTGCACACCTTCGCTGACGATCAGTCCGGCGGTCGCCCGCTGTGCGTAATAGGCCGCCGCCGTGCTGTTCGGTATGCCGTCGGCGGAGGCGCGGGCCCGCGTCATCGGGGCCATCACCAGACGGTTGGGCAGCCGGAGGGCGCCGAGCGGGAAACTGTCGAAGAAGCTGGTCACAGGGGTGTCCTTTGCTCTCACAGGGGGAATGGGGCGTGCGTTCGCCACGTTAAGAGCTGACGTTGACGTCAGAGGCAAGCTGTGTGAGCCGGAACACCTGGGGGACACGATGCGGATCGGTGAACTCGCCACGAAGACGGGCGTGAGCGTGCGCGCTCTGCGCTACTACGAGGAGCAGCAACTGCTCGCCTCGGAGCGCAGCCCCAGTGGTCAGCGGCTCTACCAGGATTCCGCGGTGGACCGCGTCCAACTGATCCGTCAGCTCTACGCCGCCGGGCTGCCCAGCAAGTCGATCCGGACGCTGCTGGCGTGCGAGAGCGGCGTCGCCACCCCGGAACTGCTCACCTGGTTCTCCGGCGAGCGGGACCGCATCGACCGGCAGATCGGTGGCCTGGTGCGATCCCGGGAGCGGCTCGACGGCCTTATCGCCACCGCCACCGCGGCGGTGCGTGCGGGGGGTGCCTGCCACCCGTCGTGAGTGCGGGGGAAGGGGAGGTTCGCCGGGCGACCGGAGCCGCCGCCGGAGGCGTGGGTGTGACGGGGGTCACGGCGCGGCCGGATCATGTTCGCGATAGCGTGAACATCGAGCGCGGGTGCCCCGTACGGACGCCCCGCGCGGACACCGGACCAGCCCGAGGCGGGGGACGATGGACAACGAACTCTTCGACTACAGCCCGATCGTCGAGCGGGAGCCGATCCACTGGCCGGGCGGCGCCCGCGTCGCCTTCTACGTGGGGCTGAACGTCGAGCACTACCGGATCGATCGCCCCTCCACCAGCATCTTCCCGGGTACCGCGGCCCTGGCGCCCGACCCGCTCAACTACGGCTGGCGCGACTACGGCCCCCGGGTGGGCATCTGGCGGCTGATCGAGAGCCTCGACCGGTACGGCCTGCGCGCCAGTGTGATGCTCAACTCCGACGTCACCCGCCATTACCCGCAGATCGTCGAGGCGGGCCGGGCGCGCGGCTGGACGTGGATCGCACACGGCCGGGACAACTCCACCTTCCAGGCCGACATGAGCGTCGAGGACGAGCGCGCCTACCTGACGGAGGTCGTGCACACCATCGAGAAGGCCACCGGCCGGCGCCCCCGCGGCTGGCTCGGCCCGGCGCTCACCGAGACCTTCCGTACACCGGGACTGCTCGCCGAACTCGGCCTGGACTACGTGCTCGACTGGGCCAACGACGACCAGCCGTACCGGCTGAACGTACCGGGCATGCTGAGCGTGCCGTACTCCATCGAGGTCAACGACATCAGCCTGTTCGTCGGCAAGAGCCTCAGCGGGCCGGACTTCGTCCGGATCGTCAAGGACCAGCTCGACCAGTTGTACGCCGACTCCGCGACGAGCGGCCGGGTCATGTCCCTGGTCCTGCACCCCTTCGTGATCAACCAGCCGTTCCGGCACAAGTACCTGGACCAGGCGCTCGAACACATCGCGAACCACCCCGGCGTGTGGCTGACGACCAGCGACGAGATCGCCGAGCACTACGCACGGACGACGGCCCGCGCGGGGGAGTGAGGGCGCTCGGGCCGGACTCCTGACGCGGCGGCTCAGTCCTCCCGCTGCCGCACGTCCTCGTACGGCAGCAGGTCGGGACGCTTCGGCGCGCGGCCGTCCCCGCTGGACCGGCCGGTCAGGCGCCGGCCGATCCACGGCACCAGATGCTGCCGCGCGAAGCGCACGTCCGAGGTGCGCCGGGCCGTCCACCCCGGCGGGACAAAGGCGGGCAGCGGCGCGTCCCAGTCGGACTCGGCGGGGAGGCCGAGCGCCTGCCAGACGGCCTCGGCCACCCGCTCGTGCCCCGCCGCGTTCAGATGGAGCCGGTCCTCGGCCCACATCCGGGGGTCGGCCAGCGCCCGGGAGGAGAAGAGGTCCACCACGATCGCGCCGTGCTGCACGGCCAGCGCGTCGATGTGGGCGAAGAGCTGTTCCATCCGGGGCCGGAACCGCTCCAGGACCGGCCCCTGCCGGCCGGGGCTGCGCATCAGGACGAGCTGTCCGCAGTCCTTGGCCAGCCGTCCCGCGGCCTCCTCCAGGAGGCCGCAGACCCGGTCCACGTCGCACTTGGGCCGCAGTACGTCGTTCAGCCCGCCCACCAGTGTGACCAGGTCGGCGCCGGTCGCGGCCGCCGGACCGGTCTGCTCGTCGAGGATCTGCCCCATCAGCTTGCCGCGCACCGCGAGGTTGGCGTAGCGGAAGCCGGGGGTACGGGCCGCGAGCCGGGCGGCCAGCAGATCCGCCCAGCCCCGGTACGAGCCGTCCGGCAGGGCGTCGGACATGCCCTCGGTGAAGCTGTCGCCCACCGCGACGAAACTGGTGTAGGTGGCATTGATCTCCATGGCGGAGGAATCCTACCTCCGGGACGCCCCCGCGGCCGGTGCGGTCTTCTGGGGCTGCTGCTGGAGCACCAGCTCGCGCAGCACGTCCTCCATCGTGACCAGGCCCGCCAGGCGGCCGTCGGTGCCGATGACCGCCGCCAGATGCGTACGGGAGGCGCGCATCGCCGACAGTACGTCGTCCAGGGGCGTCCCGGCCCGTACCCGGGCGATCGGCCGCAGCGCGGAGAGCGGGAACGGCAGGTCCCGCGGCGAGGCGTCCAGCGCGTCCTTGACGTGCAGGTAGCCCAGGATGCGCCGGGTGCTGTCGACGACCGGGAAGCGCGAGAAACCGGACGTCGCGGTCAGCTCCTCCACGCCTTCCGGCGTGATGCCCAGCCGGGCCGTGACGACCTTCTCCACCGGCACCACCACGTCGGCGACCGGACGGCGGCCCAGCTCCAGGGCGTCCCGCAGGCGCTCCTTCGCCCGGTCGTCCAGCAGCCCGGCGGCCTGCGAGTCCTCGACCATCTTCGCGAGCTGGTCGTCCGAGAACGTCGCGGCCACCTCGCCCTTCGCCTCCACCCGCAGCAGGCGCAGCAGCGTGTTGGCGAACGTGTTGATCGCGAAGATCACCGGCCGCAGCGCGCGGGTCAGCGCGACCAGCGGCGGCCCCAGCAGCAGCGCGGTACGCACCGGCTCGGCCAGTGCCACGTTCTTCGGCACCATCTCGCCGAAGAGCATGTGCAGATACGTCGCCACGGCCAGCGCGAGCACGAAGGAGACGGGGTGGACCAGGGCGTCCGGCATGCCGACCGCGTCGAAGACCGGTTCCAGGAGGTGGGCGATGGCGGGCTCGGCGACGGCACCGAGCACCAGGGTGCACAGGGTGATGCCCAGTTGCGCGGCCGCCATCACGCCGGAGACGTGCTGGAGCCCCCACAGGACCCGGTCCGCCCGGCGGTCGCCGTCCTCGGCGTACGGCTCGATCTGGCTGCGGCGCACCGAGATCATCGCGAATTCGGCGCCCACGAAGAACGCGTTGACGACCAGCGTGAGCAGGCCGATGAACAACTGGAGCGCGGTCATCGGGTCTCCTCCCCGTTCTCGTCGTCATCGCTGTCCGGCAGTGGCGCGTGCAGCAGTACCAGCGCCGCGCGGTGGCCGGAGGCGTCCAGGACGTCCATCCGCCAGCCCGCGGCCTCCAGGCTGTCCCCGGCGGCCGGGATCCGGCCCAGCTCGGTGGCGATCAGGCCGGCCAGGGTCTCGTACGGGCCCTCCGGCAGCTTCAGGCCGATCTGCTCAAGCTGGTCGGTGCGGACCGCGCCGTCCGCCTCGTAGCGGGCCCGGCCGTCCGCGTCCTCACCCGCCGGGGCCAGGTCCGGTGTCTCCATCGGGTCGTGCTCGTCGCGTACCTCGCCGACGACCTCCTCGACGATGTCTTCCAGGGTGACGACGCCCGCCGTACCGCCGTACTCGTCGATGACCACGGCCATCGTCTGCCGGCCGGACAGCCGGTCCAGGAGCCGGTCGACGGTCAGCGTCTCCGGTACGAGCAGCGGCTCGCGCAGCAGCTCGGCGACCGGGTGGCGGAAGCGCCGCTCGGCGGGCAGGGCCAGCACGTCCTTGATGTGCGCGACGCCCACCACGGTGTCCAGGCTGCCGCGGTAGACGGGGAAGCGGGACAGGCCGGTGGCGCGCGTCGCGACGGCCACGTCCTCGGCCGTGGACTGCACGTCCAGGGCGGTGACCTGCACGCGCGGTGTCATCACGTTCTCCGCGGTCAGGTCGGCCAGGGCGAGGGTGCGGACGAACAGCTCGGCGGTGTCCGGCTCCAGGGCGCCTTCCCTGGCGGAGTGCCTGGCCAGCGCGACCAGTTCCTGCGGGCCGCGGGCGGAGGCCAGTTCCTCGGCGGGCTCCATGCCCATCCGGCGGATCATCCGGTTCGCGGTGTTGTTCAGGTGCCCGATGAGCGGCTTGAAGGCGGCGCTGAAGCCGCGCTGGGCGGTGGCGACCCGGCGGGCGACGGGCAGCGGGCTGGAGATGGCCCAGTTCTTGGGCACCAGCTCGCCGATGACCATCAGGAGGACCGTGGAGACGGCCGTACCGAGGACCAGGGCCACGGAGTCACCGGCGGCGGGCGGCAGACCGAGGGCGTCGAGCGGGCCGGCCAGCAGGGCGGCGATCGACGGTTTGGCGAGCATGCCGATGACCAGACCGGTCACGGTGATGCCGAGCTGGGCGCCGGACAGCTGGAACGTCAGGCTGCGGACGGCCGCGAGCGCGCTGTCCGCGCCGCGTTCGCCGCGCTCCGCGGCGCGTTCGAGGTCGCTGCGCTCGACGGTCGTCAGCGAGAACTCGGCCGCGACGAAGACGCCGCAGGCCAGGGTCAGGAGCAGGGCCACGGCCAGGAGGAGCAGCTCGGTCATCGGGTCACCTCCGTCCCATGATCGAACAGGACCGGGAGGTTCGCGCCTCGGACGCGGACGGAATGACAACTGGGAGGCTCGCCCATGGCTGGACGCTCACTCCTTTCATCGGGAAACGGGAAGCATCCATGGTAAAGGATGCGCAAAACAGGTGGCGGACTCCGGCGCGGAGGGGGCGGAGCCGGGGGTGACGGGGCGGATCAGGGCCGTGCCAGCGGCTTCACCCAGCGTCGCCAGTGGTCCTCGCGCCGGTAGCCGGCGGCCGACCACGCTCGCTGGGCCCGCTCGTTCGATTCCAGGACCATGGCGTCCCCGCGCCTGCCCCGCACCGCCAGGAAACGCCGCTCGGCCGCTTCGAGCAACGCCGTCGCGACCCCCTGCCGACGGTACGGGGGCAGCACCGCGAGCCGGTACAGCGAACACCGCCAGCCGTCGTACCCGGCGATGACGGAGCCCACCAGGGTGCCGCCGGACTCCGCGAGGATCAGGGCCTGCGGGTCCCGCCCGATCAGCCGGGTCACCCCGTCCACGTCGTCCGTGACGGAGGTGCCCTCCGCGGCCTCGCGCCAGAAGGCGAGCACGGCCTCCGCGTCCTCGGGTACGGCCGTCCGGAGCTGTAGATCGATCATGTGCGTGAGCCAAGCACGGAACAGCGGGACGCCGCCATCGGCTTCCGGACTCCGAGACGCCGTACCCGTACGGACCGGAGGCCGCGCGTCCCGGTCCGTACGGCGGGCCGCGGCCGTACCGACGGCTCTCACCGGCCGCGCTGACTGCCCTTCAGTTCCTCGATGACCGGCGCGAACGCCTCCATGGAGGGATCCAGCACGGTGATGTACGAGAAGCCGTAGCGCTCACGGTGCTCGCGGAGCTGTTCGGCCATCTGCGCGGCCGTGCCGAACAGGAACGTCGGGATCCGCAGCGCCTGTTCCTCGTCCACACCGATGCCGTGCGCGGCGATCTCGCGTGCGGAGGCGCGCCGGTCGCCGGTGACCGTGACCCGCTGGACCAGGATGTTCAGTTCGGCCGGTGCCGGACGGTCCGCGGCGGCCTGGTGGTACACGGTGAGCGCGGCGTCGAGCCCGTCCGGCGTCAGGAGTTCGAGGGTGCCCTCCGGTTTGCCGGGTGCGGCCCGGCCGCCGGTGAAGGCCGCGATGTCGGCGTGCCGGGCGGCGAGGCGCAGCACGCGCGGGCCGTTGCCACCGATCAGCAGGGGTGGCCGGGGCCGCTGGGCCGTCTTCGGCGCGTGCTCGGGGTCGCCCAGCAGCCGGTCCAACTCCTCGACCGTACGGACGAGGTGGTCCACCCGCTCGCCGGGGGTGCCCCAGGGCAGGCCCGCCTGGTCGTGCTCGGCACGTACGTAGCCGGTTCCCAGGCCCAGTTCGAGTCGGCCGTCGGTGAGCAGATCGGTGGTGGCCACCTCGCGGGCGAGCAGGGCCGGGTTCCAGAAGCCCGCGTTGAGGACGAAGGTGCCCAGGCGAGGGCGCTCGGTGGCCTCGGCGGCGGCGACCAGTGCGGGAAAGGGCGCGGGCCGGTCCAGGTGGTCCGGTACGAGCAGCACGTCGTAGCCGAGGTTCTCGGCCCGGCGGCACTTCTGCCGCCAGGCGGGCCCCGACTCGATGGTGAGCATGTTGACGCCGAAGCGGAACGGGCGTGGCACGGGGCCCCCTCGGGATGCGGGATGCGGGATGTGGGGAGCGGGACGGAGCCGGACGGAGTGCGGGCGCGGCCGGTCACTCATGGGCGATGGCGGCCAGTACGTCGAGCCGGGACGCGCGGAGCGCGGGCAGCAGGGCGGCCAGCAGCCCGACCAGGACGGACCCGACCACCACTGCGGCCACCGTGGACCACGGCACCGCGAACGCCGTCAGCCCCTCCAGCGCCAGCACCCGCTGCGTGGCGACACCCCAGACCAGCCCGAGGCCGAGCCCGAGGACCGCGCCGAACAGGGCGATCACCACCGACTCCAGCCGGATCATCCGGCGCAACTGCTTCCGGGACAGGCCGACGGCGCGCAGCAGCCCGATCTCACGGGTGCGCTCCACGACAGCCAGCGCCAGCGTGTTGACGACGCCCAGCACCGCGATCACGACGGCCAGCCCCAGCAGCCCGTACAGCAGGTTGAGCAGTCCCTGGATCTGACCACTGACCAGCTCCTTGTAGTCGGCTCGGTCGTGCACCTGGACCTGCGGGAACGGTTTGAGCGTCCGCTCCAGGGCAGCCCGCAGCCGCGTCGGGTCGGTGCCGCCCGCGGCGTTCACGTACAGGACGGAATTCTGCCCGCCCGGCTCGTACTTCTCCAGGGTGGCCGTCCCCATGAAGACACCGCCCCGGATGCCGGGCGCGGAACCGGAGTTCTCGGTCAGCGCACCGACCGTGAACCGGGCGGACTTCCCGGACGGCAGCACCGCGTCCAGCCGGCTGCCCACCCGCAGGCCGTGTTCCAGCGCGAAATCCGCCTGGATGCCGACCCGTCCGGGCGCCAGCGCCGCCGCGGTGTTGCCCACCGTGTACGTCACCTTCGCCACGGCGTCGAAGTTCCGGTCGAAGGCCCCGGCCACCGTCGTGACCGACCGGCCGCCCGGCAGCCGCAGCTTCAGGGGGACGATCCGCTGGCGTACGACCGTGCCGGCTCCCGGGGCCGCGCGCACCCGGTCGGTGACCTCGTCGGAGAACGGCGCGAACGACGCGTTCTGCACGACGAAGTCGGCGCCCAGCGTCCGGTCGATCTGCCGGGCGATCGAAGCGGCCGCCGACGCCCCGGCGACCGACAGCCCGGCCACCAGCGCCAGCCCCACCATCAGGGCCGCCGCCGTCGCCCCCGTACGGCGGGGATTGCGCAGCGCGTTGCGGCGGCTCATCCGCCCCACCGCGCCGAACGCCGGCTCCAGGCCCCGCCCGAGCAGGCGGATCACCGGACGCACCAGCAACGGCCCCGCGATCACCCCGGCCACCAGCGTCAGCAGGACCCCGAGCGCCAGCAGCGACCCGGCCACCGCCGTACGGTCACTCAGCACACAGCCCGCCAGCGCGGCCAGCCCCGCCGCGCCCACCAGCGACCCGGCGGCTGCGCGCAGGCGCAACGGCCGTCCGGAGCCGGAGAGTTCCAGGTCGGCGAGGGCGGCCATCGGGGAGATCCGGCCCGCCCGCAGCGCGGGGAGCAGCGCCGCGACGAAGGTCACGCCCACCCCGACGGCGTACGCGACGACCACCGTCGGCCAGTCCAGCACCAGGTCGGCGGCGTCCAGCCGCAGCCCGAACCAGCCCATCGCGACGACCAGCAGGACCGCCAGACCGACGCCCGCCGCGAGCCCGGCCGTGGCACCGGTGACACCCAGCAGCAACGCCTCCAGCAGCACCGAGCGGCGCACTTGGCGGCGGTCGGCGCCGAGCGCCCGCAGCAGGCCCAGCTCCCGGGTGCGCTGCGCGATCAGCATCGAGAAGGTGTTGACGATCAGGAAGACGCCGACCAGGACGGCGACCCCCGCGAAGCTCACCATCATGTACTTCAGCACGCTGAGGAAGTCGCCCAACTGCTCGGCCTGCGTCTTCTTCTGCTCGGCCCGCGTCCGGATGTCGTACGCGGCGGCCTCGGCCCCCAGCGCGGCGCCGATCCGCCGTTCGAGCACGCGGTCCGGCACACCGGGCGCGGCGTCCACGGACACTCCGGTCGCCTGGTGCGTGCTGCCCAGCAGGCCGCGCTGGGCCGTCCGGGTCTCCAGGAAGACCAGGGAGGAGCCCGGGTTGGTGGTGGTGAAGGCGGCGATGCCGACGACCCGTACGGGGAAGGTGCCCGGCGGGGCGATGACGTGCAGCGTGTCACCGATCCGTACGCCTGCCCGGTCCGCGGTGTCCTGGTCGACCATCGCTTCGCCCGGGCCGCGCGGCGGGCGGCCCTCGGCCACCCGTACCGGACTGTGCTCGCCCGGGGCCCAGTTGGTGGCGGTGGACGGCGCGTTCCGGGTCGGCCCCACCGGTGTGCTGCGGGCGTCGGTGACGGTGACCCGGTCCACCTGTACGTCGAGCTGTGCGTCCGCCACTCCCCGCACCCCGGCGACCCGGTTCCGCAGGGCGGCCGGCACGGTCGGGGTCGCGGCCGAACCGATGCCGCCCGGTGCGTCGAAGTCCTGCCGCGGCGTGATCTGGACGTCCGAGGCGGTCGAGGCGAAGAGCCGGTCGAAGGTGGCCCCGGTGGTGTCCGAGAAGATCAGGCTGCCCACCACGAACGCCACCGAGAGCACCACGGCGAGGGCGGAGAGCAGCAGCCGGCCCTTGTGCGCGAAGAAGCTCCGCAGCGTGGCCCGCAACACGGCGGGTCAGCCGTTCGGGAGCGGGCCGGAGCCGGAGCCGGGGCCGGGGCCGGGGGCCGGACCCGGGCCCGCCGCGAAGACCTGCATCCGCGCCAGCACGGACTCCGCGGTGGGTTGCGCCATCTCGTCCACGATCCGGCCGTCCGCCAGGTAGAGCGCGAGGTCGGCGTGGGCCGCCGCGTTCGGGTCGTGGGTCACCAGCACGACCGTCTGCCCGAGGTCGTCCACCGCCTCCCGCAGGGTCTGGAGCACCTCCCGCCCCGAGCGGGAGTCCAGGTTGCCGGTCGGCTCGTCCGCGAAGATCAGCGCGGGGCGGGCGGCCAGGGCCCGGGCGCACGCCACCCGCTGCTGCTGCCCGCCGGAGAGCTGGGAGGGCCGGTGCCGCAGGCGGTCACCGAGCCGGAGGGTGCTGATCACCTCGCGCAGCCACTCCCGGTCCGGCTTGCGGCCCGCGATGTCCATCGGCAGGGTGATGTTCTCCTCGGCCGTCAGGGTGGGCAGCAGGTTGAACGACTGGAACACGAAGCCGACATGGTCCCTGCGCAGCCGCGTCAACTGCCGGTCGTCCAGGCCGGTGATCTCCCGGCCGCCCAGCCACACCCGGCCCGAGGACACCGTGTCCAGCCCTGCCAGGCAGTGCATCAGGGTGGACTTCCCCGAGCCGGAGGGCCCCATCACCGCCGTGAACCGCCCCCGCCCGATCGACACGTCGACGCCGTCCAGCGCCACGACCTGGGCCTCGCCCGTCCCGTACGTCTTGACCAGCGACACCGCCCGCGCGGCCGCCTCGCCGCCGCCCGCGGCACCCTCCGCCGTACCCGGGACCGGTGTGAACACGTCAGCCTCCCGCCGTCGGCCCCGTGCCGTACGGGGCGGCAACTCCCCCATGGCCCACGACAGTAGGACAGCTTGCCTCGTCCTGGCATCCCCCGTGGGGCCGCTTCCGGACGCCGCTGCCCGGGCCGGGAACCGGCGGACGGGTCGACGGTCAGCGGGCGGGCGGGGTGGACGGTGCCGGACGGTGGAACTTCACCTCCGGGTTGTCCGTCGTGGGGCCTTGGAGGAGGCGCTGCGGTATGTGCCGCAGATGCCGGTCGAAGAACGCCGCCACGTAGGTGCGGGTGAGGGCGACCGAGCGCTGTCCGGACAGCGGGGGCTGTTGGGGCGTGGAGGCTGTGGGAGCCGTGGTGTCGGTCATGTCGGTGGTGTCCGTGGTGGGCGGGGTGAGCGCGTCGGTGATGACGGGGGCGTCACTGAAGGTGAGATGGTCGGCACCGGCCACGGTCAGCCAGCGCTTCCATCCGTCCAGACGGCTCCAGGCCTGGTCCCAGGTACGGTCCCGGCCGCCCGGCCGGTGCACCTCGTTGTCGGCACCGAGCATCAGGAAGGGGCGGGGACCGAGGCCGTCGGCGGGTACCGGGTCCTGGAACGCCCCGTCCATGTTGACGCCGGCCCGTATGCGGCTGTCGCGCGCCATGGCGGAGACGGCGCTCGCGCCGCCGAGCGAGTGTCCGGCCATGCCGATGTGCCGTGTGTCGATCAGGCGGGAGTAGCGCCAGGCGGAAGCGTGCCCGGTGAGCCGGTCCAGCACGAACGAGACGTCCTGGCCCCGGCCTGCCGCTGCCCGCCGGAAACCGTCCTCGGTGCCGTACACCTGCTCACAGGCGGCGCAGGTCAGTGTCCGGCCGCCGGGGAAGGCCGTGCCGGTGCTCTCGTAGGCGTGGTCGACCGTCGCGACGACGTAGCCCCGGGAGGCCAGATCCTCGGCGAGGCCGGTGAGGGAGTAACCGGGCGCGGAGAAGCCGGGCGAGACGATCAGCAGCGGGTACGTGCCGGACACGGGGCGGGCGTCCGTGCGGCTGTGTACGGCCGTGGCGCTCAAGGCTTCGGGAGTGAGCGCGTTCTCCCAGCCCTGGGCCTTGATCAGGTGCCGGCTCTCCTCGACGGTGGCGTACCGCGCGGACGTGCCCGTGCCGCGGCGCGCCGGGTAGTGGAGGCCGACCATCAGTTCGCGGGACGTCGCGGTGGGGACCCAGGGGTCGCGGCGGCTGTGGTCGGTGAGCGGCAGTGTGGCGCGGCCGACCGCGTACGGCCCGGTGGGGGCGGGCAGGCGCGGCCGGGTGGCGGCCTTCGGGGCCGTGACGTCCCTGGCGTCCCTGCTGCCCGTGGCGGACGGGGACGCGGCCCGGGACGTGTCCGCTGCCGCGGCGAGCGGCTGGGGGAGCAGGGGGAGGGCGATTAACAGGGACACGGCGGCGACTCCGGCCGCCCGGAAATGTCTGATCATGTGCCAGACGTTAGGGACCGGCACCGGCCCGGCGCGTCAGCCTCAGGTCTGGTCGTCAGCCGCCGTCCTCATCCTGTGGGCCCTCCTCGGCCGGTCGTGCCACGCCCAGCACCGTCCACGGCAGCGCGGGACCGGGGCCCAGGATGCGGCTGCGGCGGTAGGTGCTGACGGTGAAGCCGGCGGCGCGCAGTTCGGCCAGCGGGTCGCGGGCCAGGTGGCAGTTGCCCATCAGCAGGGGCCAGACCGTACGGTCCAGGGCGCGCTGCACGGTGGCGGGGCCGTGGCGCAGGGAGCGTCCGTGTTCGAAGAACCGCAGTTCGCCGCCCGGCCGCAGCACCCGCCGCAGTTCCGACAGGGAGCGCTGCACGTCACGGACCGAGCAGAGGACCAGCGACAGCACCGCGGCGTCGAAGGCTTCGCTCTTGACCGGCAGGGCCTCCGCCGTGGCGGGCACGACGTCCACCGGGATGCCGGCCCGGGCCGCCTCGGTCAAGGCCCGCTGCCGCAGGGTGCGTTCGGGCTCGACGGCCACGACCTCCGCGACGGTCCGGGGATAGTGGGCGAAGTTCGCGCCGGTACCGGCACCGATCTCGATCACCCGGCCCGAGAGTCCGGCCAGCATGTCGCGCCGCAGGCCCGTGAGCCCCGTGCGGTGGTCCGCGATCCGCGCGTACCACCGGGCGAAGACCGGATGGTGCACGACTCCCCGCTCGACCCTCGTGCGCTGTGACATGGCTGGATCCCTTCGCCGTACGACGTCCGCCGGTTCGAGTGTCCGCCGTGCCGCGCCGGGACACCACTGTCAAAGCGCGGCGGTGCCGCCCAGGGCGGGAGCCAGCCAGCCCGGAGCCTGCGCGCGGAACCGCTCCGGCGGCAGGCTCCCGGCGCCCTCCGGCACGCGGCCCAGCAGCGGCGCGCCGGCCGCCCGAGGGAAGTCGTCGAGGTTGCAGCGGGCGGCGAGTCCGGGAGCCGAGGGCCAACTGCCCACCACCACCCCGGGGGAGTCGATCCCGTGGGTGCGCAGGGCCAGCGCGGTGAGCGCCACCGCGTTGAGCGCCCCCAGGCCCGCCTGGGCCACCACCAGTACGGGCGCTCCGGCCAGGCGCGCCGCGTCGGCGAGCGTCGCGCCCCGCTCGTCGAACCGTACGAGCAGGCCGCCCGCGCCCTCGACCAGGACGAGGTCGTGCGAGGCCGCCAACTCGGCCGCCTTCTCCGCGATCTCCTCGGGCCGTACGGGCGGCAGGCCGGCGCGGCGCGCGGCGGTCTCGGGAGCCAGCGGCTCGGGGTAGCGCGCCAGTTCGGCGGTGGTGACCCGGGGGCCCGCGAGCCGGGTGACTTCCGCCGCGTCGCCCGGTTCGTTGGTGCTGACTCCGGTCTGCGCCGGTTTGAGCACCGCGACGCTCCGGCCCTGGGCGAGCGCCGTCGCGGCGAGGGCCGCCGTGGTCACGGTCTTGCCGATCTCTGTGCACGTTCCGGTCACGAACAGCACCGACACGTCGGGTTCTCCTGTCGTAGAGCATGGTTGCCATCCCGGGGGGCTCCGCGTACGGAGCCCCCCGGGGCCTGAGGGATACGGGGCCGAGCCGGGGCCGCTCAGCCTTCGCGCGCCACCGCGCGCATCGCGGCGCAGATCCGTGCCACGTCCTCGTCCCCGGTGATGTACGGCGGCATCGCGTACACGAGGTCGCGGAACGGGCGCAGCCACACGCCCTCCCGTACGGCCGCGCGTGTGGCGGCCGCCATGTCCACCTCACGGTCGAGCTGAAGGACACCGATCGCGCCCAGGACCCGTACGTCCCGCACCCCTTCGACGGCGGTGGCGTCGGCGAGGCCGTCCCGCAGTCCGGCCTCGATCCGCTTGACCTCCTGTGCCCAGTCCTGGGACAGCAGCAGGTCCAGCGAGGCGTTGGCGACAGCGGCGGCCAGCGGATTGCCCATGAAGGTCGGCCCGTGCGCGAGCACCGGCACCTCGCCCCGGGAGATCCCGTCCGCCACGGCCGGCGTGCACAAGGTCGCCGCCATGGTCATGTACCCGCCGGTCAGGGCCTTGCCGACGCACATCACATCCGGTGTGACGCCCGCGTGCCCGGCGGCGAACAGTGATCCCGTACGGCCGAAGCCGGTGGCGATCTCGTCGAAGACCAGCAGGACGCCGTGCTCGTCGCACGCCTCGCGGAGCACCCGCAGGTAGCCGGGGGAGTGGAAGACCATGCCGCCCGCTCCCTGGACCACCGGCTCCACGACGACCGCCGCCAGTTCGCCGGCGTGCCGTGCGACCAGCTCGCGCAGGTGCGTCTCGTACGCGGGGTCCGGCGGGGCGTCGAACCCCGGAGGCGGCGCGTCCGCGAACAACTGCCGGGGCAGGGCACCCTGCCAGAGCTCGTGCATCCCGCCGTCCGGGTCGCACACCGACATCGGCTGCCAGGTGTCGCCGTGGTAGCCGCCGCGCCAGGTCATCAGCCGCTGTTTGCGCGGTTTTCCGACCGAGCGCCAGTACTGGAGGCACATCTTCACGGCGACCTCGACCGACACCGAGCCGGAGTCGGCGAGGAAGACGTGCTCCAGGCCGTCCGGGGTGATCTCCGCCAGCCGGGCGGCGAGCCGGACGGCCGGCTCGTGGGTGAGCCCGCCGAACATCACATGGCTCATCCGGTCCAACTGGCCGCGGGCGGCCTCGTTGAGCACGGGGTGGTGATAACCGTGCACCGCCGACCACCAGGACGACATTCCGTCGACCAATTCGGTCCGGCCTTCGACCGGTTCGGCCAGCCGCAGTCGTACGCCGGATGCCGACGCGACGACCAGCGGATCGTCCCGGCCGGGCATCGGGCCGTACGGGTGCCAGACGTGCTGCCGGTCGAGGGCCAGCAGTTCGGGGACGGAGAGCTGCGCGGCCTCAGGCATTCGGCGGCAGCTCCGTACCCGCGCCGCGACGGCGTACGGAGACCAGGTCCGTACGGGCCTCACCGGCCGGGGCGGCAGCCGTGGCGGGAGCGGCGGAGGGGACGCCGGCCGGTGCCTCCTCGGTCCGTGCCTCTACGGCCTGTGCCCCTTCGGCCCGCGCCTCTTCGGGCTGCGACGGGGCGGTCCCGGCGTCCGCACCGGCCCGCTCGGCCGGTTCCGCCGCCGCGTCGCCGTCCCCGCACGGCCCGCAGCCGCCCCCTCCGTGGCCGCCGCAACCGCCGCCCGTGAGCGCCCCCGCGCGGTGCTCCGGCAGCGTGGTGGTGTCCGTACCCTCCACCTCGAAGCCCGCGTCGGCGATCATCGCCAGGTCGTCCTTGCCCGCCTGGCCCTCGCTGGTCAGATAGTCACCGAGGAAGATGGAGTTGGCCAGGTGCAGCGCCAGCGGCTGCATCGACCGCAGGTGCACCTCGCGCCCGCCGGCCAGCCGTACCTCCACGTCCGGGCAGACGAAGCGGACCATCGCCAGGATGCGCAGCGCGCGCTGGGGCGTGAGGTTCCACTCCTTGGCCAGTGGGGTGCCCTCGAAGGGGATCAGGAAGTTCACCGGCACCGAGTCGGGGTCCAGCGCGCGCAGCGCGAAGACCACGTCGACCAGGTCCGCGTCGCTCTCGCCCATGCCCGCGATCAGACCGGAGCAGGCGGACAGCCCCGCCGCCTGTGCCTGTTGGACCGTTTCGACCCGGTCGGCGTAGGTGTGGGTGGTGGTGATGTCCCCGTAGGTGGCCTCGGAGGTGTTGAGGTTGTGGTTGTAGGCGTCCGCGCCCGCGGCCCGCAGCCGGGCCGCCTGGCCGTCCGAGAGCAGGCCGAGGCACGCGCACACCTCGACGCCCTCGTTCTGCTTCTTGATGGCGGCGATGGTCTGCGACACCCGGTCCACGTCCCGGTCCGTCGGCCCGCGGCCGCTGGCCACGATGCAGACCCGCTTGGCGCCGCCGGCCACCCCGGCCGCGGCCGCCTCGGACGCCTGTTCCGGCTTGAGCCAGGTGTACTTGAGGATCTCGGCCTTGGAACCGAGCCGCTGGGAACAGTACGAGCAGTCCTCGGGGCACAGCCCCGACTTCAGGTTGACCAGATAGTTCAGCTTCACCCGCCGCCCGAACCACCGGCGGCGTACCTTTCCGGCCGCGGCCACCACGTCGAGCAGGTCGTCGTCGGACGTCGCCAGCACGGCGAGCGCCTCTTCGCGGGTCGGCGTTTCGCGCCGCAGCCCCTTGTCCACCAGCGTTGTCAGCAGATCCATGGCGACGATCCTGGCGTACGCCCACGGCCCGCGACCATGGAGGAACCCAACAAGGGCGCCGATCCGGGGTGTGTGCATGGCCACACCGTAGGACGGTGTAACGACCGCTAACGTCTATCGACAGCCCACAAACACCAAGGAAGCTGATGCATCAGGACGACCCCGCGCCGCCCCTGCTCCGCGACGTGCCGGCGCCGCCCCACGACGGGCCCGCCGGGACACCCGCACCGGGGCGCGGCTCCGGGCCGGGCGCCGACGCGCGCACCGCCGCTTTCGGCTGGATCGATGCGGCCCGCGAACAGCGCCGCCGGGCGGGACTCGTCCGTACGCTGCGGCCCCGGCCCGTCGAGTCGCCGCTGCTGGACCTGGCGAGCAACGACTACCTCGGCCTGGCCCGGCACCCCGAGGTCACCCGCGGTGCCGCGCAGGCCGCGCACCGCTGGGGCGCCGGCGCCACCGGTTCCCGGCTGGTGTCCGGCAGCACCGAGCTGCACGCCCGGCTGGAGGCCGAACTCGCCGAGTTCTGCGGCTTCGAGGCCGCCCTGGTGCTGTCCTCCGGCTACGCGGCCAACCTCGCCGCCGTCACCGCGCTCGGCGGCCCGGGCGGCCTGATCGTCTCGGACGCGGGCAACCACGCGTCGCTCATCGACGGCTGCCGGCTCGCCAGGGCCAGGACCGTCGTGGTCCCGCACTCCGAACCGGACGCGGTACGCAAGTCCCTGGACGGGCACGCCGGCCCGGCGCTCGCCGTCACCGACTCCGTCTTCTCCGTGGACGGTGACGCCGCGCCCCTGCGGTCCCTCGCCGACGCCTGCCGTGCGCACGGCGCGGCCCTGCTCGTCGACGACGCGCACGGGCTGGGCGTCCTCGGCGACGGAGGGCGCGGCGCGGTGCACGCGGCCGGGCTGGCCGGGGACCCGGACGTGGTCGCCACCGCCACCCTGTCGAAGTCGCTCGGCAGCCAGGGAGGTGTGGTCCTCGGCCCGGCCCGGGTGATCGAGCACCTGGTCAACACCGCACGGACGTTCATCTTCGACACCGGCCTCGCCCCGGCGGCGGCCGGCGGCGCCCGGACGGCGCTGCGCCTGCTGCGGCGCGAGCCGGAACGCGCCACCCAGGTCCGCGCGGTGGCGGCGGAACTGCACCAGCGGCTCAGCGCCGCGGGGCTGACGGTCGTCCGCCCGGACGCCGCGGTGGTGTCCGTACGGGCGCCCTCGCCGGAACTGGCCGTCCGGTGGGCCGCCGACTGCCGGGACGCGGGCCTCGTGGTCGGCTGCTTCCGGCCGCCGTCCGTACCCGACGGCATCTCCCGGCTGCGCCTGACCGCCCGCGCCGACCTGTCCCCCCGGCAGGCGAGGGAAGCGGTCCGGACCGTCGTACGGACGGCGCCGGCCACCGGCTAGGGTCGGTCACCGGCTGGGGCGGGTCATTCGGGTCCGGCTCGTCCGACCTTGGCGAAGCCGCTGTCGGCCAGTCCGTCGACGAAGGACCTCCAGGCCGCCGTGGTGAACAGCAGCGCCGGGCCCGCGGTGTTCTTGGAGTCGCGTACGGCGAGCAGGCCGGAGCCGACGCGTGCCGTTTCGACGCAGTTGTTCATCGCGGTGCTGTGGCTGCTGCGTCGCCATAGCGCGCCGCGCGGCACGGTGCGGACCGGGTCGTGCCCGGGTGGAAGTGACATGGTGCCTCCTCAGACGCCGGAGCCGGCCCATGAGGTCTCGGCGATCCGGGCGATGAATTGCGCTGACTTGTCGCACGAGAGGGCGCGCCCCCGCAGCATGTCGAACGCATCGCTGTACGCCCTGAGGTCTGCTTTCTGCTCCAAGTAGAGGCTACTCGTCAAATGGTCGAGAACAACCACATCTAAGTCAGAAGTGAGCGGAAATGAGAAGATAACGAAAGGGCCGGTGATGCCGATGTGCACACCGGATGCGAAGGGCAGTACCTGGAGTCGCACATGCGGCAATTGCCCCACGTCCAGAATGTGCCGGAGCTGCGCGGCCATCACCCCGGGCGGGCCGACCTCCCGGCGCAGTACCGCCTCGTCCAGCACCGCGCACAACTCCAGCGGCCGCTCACCGCGCAGCACCTCCTGGCGGGCGACGCGCACCTCCACCAGCTCCTCGACCTGCTGCGCCGGCAGGTCCGACAGCGTGGCGCGGGTCACCGCCCGCGCATAATCCGGCGTCTGCAGCAGGCCCGGCACCACCGTCGTCTCCAGCGTGCGCGCCCGGGACGCCCCGTACTCCAGACTGATGAAGTCCCGGTACTCCGGCGGCAGCAGGTCGCGATAGGTGTGCCACCAGCCGTGCCGCCCGCTGTCGCCGTCGCCGTCCTGTCCGCCGTTCCCGCACAGCGCCGCCAGCAGCGCGCGCAGCTCGGTGTCCCGCACGCCGTACGCGTCCAGCAGCAGTTCGACGTCGGCCGGCCGGGCACCGCTGCGCCCGGTCTCGATGCGGCTGACCTTGGACTGGTGCCAGCCGACCAGCCGCGCCGCCTCGCCGCTGGTGAATCCGGCCAGTGTCCGCTGACGCCGCAATTCCGCGCCCAGCTTGCGGCGGCGCACCGCGGGCCCGTACCGCATACCGCTCCCTCCGTACTTCTCCCCGGGTGCGCCGCGGATGCGCCCGCTCCCAGATGGCCGGTTCCGATCCGACAGTGTGCCGCGCAAATACGGTCTCGCGTAGCAGAGTTCACCGCTTCGGGCGACAGATATATGCACTTCTTGGTGGATGACGCGTCACCGTCGCAGCAAGAGTGGCAGGCTGGCGCAGAGCAGCAGTCCGAGGCCGGAGCCGAAGGGACCGGAAAGGGCCCGGGAGGCCGCACGCGATGGCGGCTTCCTCCGGCGGCGGGCCGGAGTCGAGCCTCGGTGGGAAAGGGACGGCGTCGCGATGGCAGACCACCAGGAATCCTCACTCACTCTGCCCAGCGCACCGGTGTCGGTGGCGGAGGCCCGCAGGTACGTCATGGACGTCCTGGCCGAATGGGGCCTGCCGGACGGGACGGAGCCGGCCGACACCGTACGGCTGATCGTCTCCGAACTCGCCACCAACGCCGTGCAGCACACGTTCGGGCAGTCACCGGCCTTCACCGTCGACGTCCGGCTGGACCGCGACGAGCGGCTGTGGATCGGCGTCACCGACGATCATCCGCGCTGGCCGAAACGGCTGCCGGCCGCCGTGCAGCAGGACAACGGCCGGGGCATGGTGATCGTCCGCTTCCTCGCCGCCGAGTCCGGTGGGCAGGTGACGGTCGAACCCACCGCGGCCGGGGGGAAGACCGTTTGGCTCACGTTGCCGTGGAAGCCGTTCCTGCCCTGAAGAAGGAATCGGTCGGCGTCGGGTTCGTCAGGGCTTGGTGAGGAAGCGCGGTCTGCGGCGGCGGCCCGTACTGCAGGCGCAGCCCACGCCCTCGTCCCGCACCTGCCGGTAGGTGGGGCTGGTCGTACGGCCGCAGCGGGCACAGTGGCACGGCCACGGCTCGTAGGCGCCGGGACAGGGGCCCAGCGGGGTCAGCCCCGCGGCGTGCATCACGCGTTCGGCGACGGTGGCCGGGCCAGGGGCGTTCGGTGGCGGCTGGAGCGGCGGCGGCGGGACGGCCGGGGGCAGGGATGCTGCGGGAGGCGTGGGAGGTGCCGGTGCTGCGGGGGTCGGGGGAGGTACCGATACTGCGCCGTTGGCGGGGGATGCCGGGCCTGCGGTCGCGGGGGCCTGCGGTCCCGCGGGGATGATCGTGCCCATGGGGGCGGCCGGGCCAGGGGTAGCCACCGAACCCCCGCCCGCCCCGGCGCCGAGGTCGCCGGGGTGCCACTGATGCAGGCAGGCGGCGCACCACCACAGCAGTTCGCCGGCGCCGTAGACACCCTCGTCCTCCCACAGCACGTCCGTGCTGCCGCAGGCCGGGCAGGGGGTGGCGGGGGAGCGGCGGCGCAGAAGTCCGCGCAGGTTCACGAGTCGGTCCTGGTGTGCGTGTGCTGGGGCAGGTGCCTGTGCATGGGTCTCCTCACGTGCTGAGGAGACTCCATCGGTTCTCCGTCGTCAAAGCAAGGACGACCAGGTCACAAAAGATCCCGACGGCGCCGCCCCCGGAGCGCCGCACCGGGAGGCCACCCCCGGGCCTCCCGGTGTTCAGGAGGACGCGTCGCGATCCGGCGGCTTGAGGTGCCCGTTCCGGTGACCCAGTACGCGGGGCAGCAGTGCCCACAGGCCGCCGCACGTCACCAGCGTCACCGAACCCGCCACCACCCCCGCCCCGCGCCCCAGTACGACGTCGACGACGAGGAGCACGGCACCGGCCAGCGCCAGTGCGAGGACCGCCATCCCGGCTGCCGTCAGCCGCGCGGAGACCTCCACGATCAGCCCCTTCGCGCGCCGCCGGAACAGCACCCGGTGCACCGCGGCGGGCGCGGTGAGCAGCAGCGTCGCCAGTACCGCCAGCAGTAACGTGCCCACGTAGAAGCCGCGTTGCGTGGTGTCCAGGGACACAAATCGCGGGGTGAACGCCAGGGTGAGCAGGAAGGCGAACAGGATCTGCACACCGGTCTGCAGGACGCGCAGCTCCTGGAGCAGTTCGCCGAAGTTGCGGTCGTAGCGTTCCAGAGGCGTCTCGTTGCGGTCCGCGTACCCGGTGTACCGGGCGGAACCGCGCGGCCGGGGCGGCTCGGACGTTTCGCTCGTTCCCGGCAGTTCGGGGTGGCCTGGCAGTTCGTCGCGGTGGTCGTCGGTGAGGGGGGCCATTGCGTGCGGGTATCCGCCGACGCGTTGATCACTCCTCGAAGGCGCACGCGTGTGCGCGAGTTCGCGCCCGCGTTCGCGCCCGCGCGCGGACGGTGCGGGGCTCGTGGCCGCACGGGGGCCCCTCGCGCGCGGTCAGCGCACCCGCCCGTACGAGACGCTGCGTGACCAGATGCGTTCCAGCCGCACCACGGTGCCGGGCTTGGGCGCGTGCCAGATCTTGCCCTTCCCCGCGTAGATGCCCACGTGGTAGATGCCCCGGCGGGAGTGGAAGAAGACCAGGTCACCGGCGCGGCGCGAGGACGCCGACAGGTGCCGGGTGCGGTTGTACTGGGCCGCCGCGGTGCGCGGCAGCCGCTTCCCGGCCCGCTTGAACGAGTACAGCGTCAGCCCTGAGCAGTCGAAACGGTGTGGACCGCTGGCTCCGAACTTGTAGGGCGCCCCCTTCTTGGAAGCGGCGATCCGCAGTGCCGAGGCCGAGGTGGACGCGGCGGCCGCGTCCTCGGTGGCTCCTGGTACGACCAGTGTCCCGCCGACCGTGGCGAGGGCGATGAAGGAGATCACTCCGGCCCGCGCCAGCAGAGGGGAAGCGGTGGTACGCGCAGTCATGCGCAACCCTTCGTCAGCCGCCTGCGAAGGAGTGCCTGTCGGGTTCGGGCAGGCGAAGATGCCCGGTCGTGTCGACGACTTCACCCCAAGGGGCCGTCCGGCCGTGGTGGCCGGCGGTCCCGTCGTGCTCGGGTCCTCCGCTCCTGCCGGTCCAGGCGCATCGACCAGACATCCGGTACGGCGGCAGGATTGGGCGTCCGCCCGGACCGCCCCACCGCTGTGGCGGGGGCTTGTCGTCGAAGCGATCGTTGCGCACCTCACGCCCGGATTCCGAGCAGAAACGGCTGTATGTGACGTTGGTCACGCCTGCGCCATTCGGGTGGACGGGCGTCGTTCCGTGGGAGGCCCGCGACGGGTGAGGACCCGCGTACCAGCCCCGGAACGTCACGTTCCGGGCGACACGTACGTACGCCGCGCAAGCCGTGTGGCGCAGCACGCGGCCCCGTGGCTACGCCGTTCGGGCGAGCCCGATCGGGCTTCGTGTCGCCGAACGGGTGGGCCCTTGCGGTGCTCCGGCACCTCCTGGCCGCCCTGTCACCCTTGCCCGGCGCGTGTCGCGCGGGGCGGGTGGGGGTGCTGGTGCGCCGGAGGTGCGAGGGGAGAGCACTCGTGCCCCCGCCCGGGCGGGGGCACGGCGCGTCAACTTCGCGGCGGAGGTACGGAGATCAGCCGCGCGCGGCGCTCGCCGTCCAGTACGCGCAGGGCCTGCGCCAGGGTTCCCGCGTGCAGTTCGCTCTCGCCCCGGTCGTGCATCAGCGCCAACGCGTCCCGCAGTGCGGTGGTCTTGCCGACCAGGGCCTGTGCGGCACGGAGGCTGCCGTACGTGTCCGTGCCGCGGGCGGGGTTGATGCGGCCCAGCAGGTCCAGGACCGCCAGGTAACTGTCGACGACCTCGCCCTCGGCGCGCGTCAGCGCGGGCAGCGGCGGCAGTTCGGGTGGCCACATACCGGGCTCACCTCGCGCCCGGTGTCGCGGGGTGCTGCTTGCGGCTGCGGGTCAGCCCGTCGATGAGGCCGTACTCCATGGCGGCCTCGGCGCTGAAGACCTTCTCGCGTTCGAGGTCTTCGGTGATCCGCTCGGGGGACTGGCCGGTGTGCCGTACGAGCAGTTCCTCCAGCAGCGCCCGGGTGCGCAGCAGTTCGTCCGCCTGGATGCGGAGGTCGTCGGCCTGCCCCTGCACCGGCTCGTCGAACGAGGGCTGGTGGACGAGGACACGGGCGCCCGGCAGGGCGAGGCGCTTGCCGGGCGCGCCGGCCGCCAGCAGGACCGCGGCGACGGAGGCGGCCTGGCCCAGGCAGACCGTCTCGACGTCGCAGCCGACGAACTGCATCGTGTCGTAGATCGCGGACATCGCGGTGAACGAGCCGCCGGGGGAGTTGATGTAGAGCGAGATGTCCCGGTCGGGCGCATCGTGATCCAGGTGCATGAGCTGGGCGATCACGTCGTTGGCCGCGGCGTCGTCGACCGGGGTGCCCAGGAAGACGATCCGCTCGCCGAGCAGCTTGGAGTACGGGTCCATGGTCCGGGCCCCGTAGGAGGTGCGTTCGGTGAACTCCGGGAGGACGTATCGGGCCTGGGGGCCGTTCATGGGGAGCTCCTCTTCCCTGAGCGTCTGTAAAAAATGTACAGGACGTACGTAGGGCTAGATGGGAGCACGTTCCGCCGGGTGAAAGCAATGCCTTCGGTGGGTACGGATCGGGTCGCTCGCTGAGAGCGAAAACCCCATGAGGCGTCAGATACCCCCGCGGACCCGCAAGGTGACAGGACGTAAGGCCGCGTCTCCGGGGCGCGCCCGGGGGCGCGCCGCCGGTGCAGCGTTCCGGCCGAAGTTCCCCGGGCGCTCCGGTATCGGCCCGGCGTGCGGTGTGCCGGACCTCCTCCGCCGCCCCACGCGTCCGCTGCCGCAGCCCCATCGGGCAGCACGAGGCGACACCTGGCGCGCGGGTCCCTGGCCAAAGGGGCCCTTGCGGAATCCGCCCGTACGGAAAGCGCCGTTCCGCCCCGGAGCGCCCGGGTACCCGCCGGGCGGACCCGAGCTCCTCGGGCCGAATCGAGTCCAGGAGGACGCGATGGCTACCGCTTCATCCGCCGGATATCCGGAATCCGGCCGCTCCCGGGCGGCCGGCGCCGAGCGGCACACGAGCGCGGAGACCAAGCCCGCGTTCAAGAGCACCGAGTTCTTCGTCTACGTCGCCGCCGTCGTGGCGGTCCTGGTCGCCTCCGCCGTCGTCGGCGGCGGCGACACCGGCGTGGATGTCTTCCCCGCCGATCAGGCGTGGCTCTATGTCACGCTGCTGACCATCGGATACATGATCAGTCGCGGCCTGGCCAAGTGCGGCAGCCGCGAACCCACCGACCACACCACCACCTGAGCGTCCCGGAGTGCAGCGATGGCCCGGCGTGCTGCCGGGCCATCGCTGTGCGTGGGGGCGGGTCTGCGCCGGGCCGTCGGGCGCAGGGGCGTCGGCCCCGTGCGCCAGGGGCGCCCATCGCGTCCGGCCGGTCGCGGCCCTGGCCGGGATGTCGTGGACGCGACCTAAGCTAGGACCATGGCTTATGAGATTCCGGTGACGCAGGCCCGGGCGGAGTTGGCGGACCTGATCAACCGCGTCGTCTACGGCGGCGAGCGGGTGGTCGTCACGCGCCACGGCAAGCCGCTGGTGGGGCTGGTGTCCGCCGCCGACCTGGAGCGCCTCGACGCGTGCCGGGAGGCGGAGGAGGCCGCGGCGGAGGAGCAGGTGATCAGTACGGTCTCCTCGGTACGGCCGTTCCCGGCCCCGTCCGGTGAGTGGGGCCGCTTCGGCATCGCGGCGGAACACCGTGGTACGGCGGGCGAGCACGGGGCGGCCGGCGGGCACGGCATGGTGGGCGAGCGCGGCGGCCCAGGCGCCACGGAGCGCTGACCGTGCGGCGCTGACAGCTCTGCGCGGGTCGGCCGCTGTTGCCCGCTGCCGGGTGGACGGGGGCGGCCGGCCGGGGGCGGCGGCCCTTCTTTTTTGACATGAACATGAGGATCGTGCGGTACGGGCGGGCCCGCCCTGCGGTGCCCGCGGGGTCCATCTGTTGAAGTTCCGCGGCCGACCCGCCGCGTTAACGCCGGTGAAACGGCGCCGAACTAACCTGCGGCCGACGGGTCATTGATGGAGCGGAGCTGGAGAGCAGTTTGCTCCGCCTTTAATTACTGTGTGATACATCTGCTTTTGCGGGTGTATCGCCACCCGTGACCTGGGCGGATGCGCCCAGCTCGAAGACGGTGAGGTGAAGGTATGCAACTGACCCCGCACGAGCAGGAACGCCTGATGATCCACGTGGCGGCCGACGTGGCCGAGAAACGGCGCTCCCGCGGGGTACGGCTCAACCACCCGGAGGCCGTCGCGCTGCTGACCGTCCACATCCTCGAAGGCGCGCGGGACGGCCGTACGGTCGCCGAGCTGATGTCGACCGGGCGCAAGGTGCTCACCAGGGAAGAGGTCATGGAGGGCGTCCCGGAGATGATCCACGACGTACAGGTCGAGGCCACCTTCCCCGACGGCACCAAGCTGGTCACCGTCCACGAGCCCATCAACTGAGCACGGGGGCAACGACCATGATTCCCGGCCAGATCCTGCACGCCGACGACCCGGTACGCCTGAACCCCGGGCTCCCCGTCACCCGGCTGACCGTCCTGAACGCCGCCGACCGCCCCGTCCAGGTCGGCTCCCACTATCACTTCGCCGAGGCCAACCCGGGCCTCGACTTCGACCGTGCGGCCGCGCACGGCAAGCGGCTGAACGTTCCCGCCGGCTCCGCCGTGCGCTTCGAGCCCGGCATCCCCACCGAGGTCGAACTCGTCCCCGTCGGGGGCAAGCGGATCGTCGCGGGCCTGCGCGGCGAGACCGGAGGCTCGCTCGATGGCTGACCTGACCCGCCCCGCCTACACCGACCTGTACGGCCCGACCGTGGGCGACCGGGTGCGGCTGGCCGACACCGACCTCCTCGTAGAGATCACCGAGGACCGGGCGGGCGGCCCCGGCCGGGCCGGTGACGAGGCGGTCTTCGGCGGCGGCAAGGTGATCCGCGAATCGATGGGCCAGTCCCGCGCCACCCGCGCCGAGGGCGCGCCCGACACCGTGATCACCGGCGCGGTCGTCCTGGACCACTGGGGCGTGGTCAAGACGGACGTCGGTATACGGGACGGCCGGATCACCGCGCTGGGCAAGGCCGGCAACCCCGACACCATGGACGGCGTCCACCCCGATCTGGTGATCGGCCCGGAGACCGAGGTCATCGCGGGCAACGGCAAGATCCTCACCGCCGGTGCCATCGACACCCATGTGCACTTCATCTGCCCCCAGCAGGTGGACGAGGCCCTCGCCTCCGGCGTGACCACCCTGGTCGGCGGCGGGACGGGCCCGGCCGAGGGCAGCAAGGCCACCACCGTCACGCCGGGTGCCTGGCACGTGGCCCGGATGTTCGAGTCGATGGACGGGCTGCCCGTCAACGTGGGGCTGCTGGGCAAGGGCAACACCATGTCCGCCGCCTCGATGCGCGACCAACTGCGCGCGGGCGTCCTCGGCTTCAAGATCCACGAGGACTGGGGCGCCACCCCCGCCGTGCTCGACGCCTGTCTGCGCGTCTGCGAGGAGAGCGGCGCGCAACTGGCCATCCACACCGACACCCTGAACGAGGCCGGCTTCCTCCAGGACACCCTGGCCGCCATCGGGGGCCGCGGCATCCACGCGTACCACGTGGAGGGGGCCGGCGGCGGGCACGCGCCCGACATGATCGCCATGGTCTCCGAGCCGAACGTACTGCCCGCCTCCACCAACCCGACGCGGCCGCACACCGTCAACACCGTCGAGGAACACCTCGACATGCTGATGGTCTGCCACCACCTCAACCCGGCCGTGCCCGAGGACCTGGCGTTCGCCGAGTCCCGTATCCGGCCCTCCACCATCGCGGCCGAGGACATCCTGCACGACCTCGGCGCCATCTCGATCATGTCGTCCGACGCCCAGGCGATGGGCCGCATCGGCGAGGTCGTCCTGCGGACCTGGCAGACCGCGCACGTGATGAAGAAGCGGCGCGGCGCCCTGCCCGGCGACCTGCTCGCGGACAACGCCCGGGCCCGCCGTTACGTCGCCAAGTACACCATCAACCCGGCCGTCGCCCAGGGCATCGACCACGAGGTCGGCTCGGTCGAGGAGGGCAAGCTGGCCGACCTGGTGCTGTGGGACCCGGCGTTCTTCGGCGTCAAGCCGCAGCTCGTCCTCAAGGGCGGCCAGATCGCGTACGCGCAGATGGGCGACGCCAACGCCTCCATCCCCACCCCGCAGCCGGTGCTGCCCCGCCCGATGTTCGGGGCCATCGGCAGGGCACCGGGCAGCAACTCCGTCAACTTCGTGTCCGAGCAGGCCGTCGCGGACGGGCTGCCGGAACGGCTCGGGCTGACGAAGACCTTCCGGGCCATCCGCAGCACCCGCGGCGTGACCAAGGCGGACATGCGCAACAACGACGCGCTGCCCCGCGTCCACGTCGATCCCGACACCTTCACGGTCACCATCGACGGCGACGTGGTCGAGCCCGCTCCGGCCGCCGAACTGCCCATGGCCCAGCGTTACTTCCTCTTCTGAGCGGGCCGGGCATGAGCGAACGGCCGGAGCAGGAGGTACGGCGATGAGCAGGGCGGCGCTGCTGGTCCTGGCGGACGGCCGGTTCCCGGCCGGCGGGCACGCGCACTCCGGCGGTGCCGAGGCGGCCGTCGAGGCGGGGCGCATCCGGGACGCGGCGGGTCTGGAGGCGTTCTGCCGCGGCCGGCTGCACACCGCGGGGCTGGTCGCGGCCGCGCTGGCCGCCGCCGCGGCGGCCGGGTGCGACCCGCTCGCGCTGGACGAGGCGGCCGACGCCCGCACGCCCGTACCGGCGTTGCGGAACACGGCGCGCCGGCTCGGGCGGCAGATGATGCGGGCGGCCCGGGCCACCTGGCCCTCGGCCGAGCTGGACGCGCTGGCGGCCGCCCGGCCGCGCGGCGCGCACCAGCCCGTGGTGCTGGGGCTGGCGGCCCGGTCGGCCGGGCTGGACCCGCTGGACGCGGCCGGTGCCGCCGCCTACGAGAACGTCAGCGGCCCGGCCACCGCCGCCGTACGGCTGCTGAGTCTGGACCCGTTCGACGCGACGGCGGTCCTGGCCCGGCTGGCGGCGCCGCTCGACCAGGTCGCCGAACGGGCCGTCGAAGCAGCACGCCGGGTGCCCCTGGACGGCACCGGTGTACTCCCGGCGGCGTCCGCGCCGCTGCTCGACATCACCGCCGAGCAGCACGCGGCGTGGCCGGTACGGCTCTTCGCCTCGTAACCCTGCCCCTCGTAACTCCCGCACCACGTAACCCCGTCCCTCGTAACGCCCGCCCCCGTCGCCCCACCGCTCGTCCTCCCGCCACTCGTCCCGCTCAACCCGTACCGAAACGATTCACGGAGCCGACATGCATCTCGACCACGACCTCGACGAACGCTTCCCGCACCGGCACAGCTACAGCGCCGCGTCCCCCGAGCGTCCCGACGGCACCCGGCGTGCGCTGCGGATCGGACTGGGCGGTCCGGTGGGCACCGGCAAGACCGCCACCGTCGCCGCGCTGTGCCGCGCGCTGCGCGACGAGCTGTCCCTGGCGGTGGTGACCAACGACATCTACACCCGCGAGGACGCCGAGTTCCTGCTGCGCGAGGCGGTGCTGCCGGCCGAGCGCATCACGGCCGTGGAGACCGGTGCCTGCCCGCACACCGCCATCCGCGACGACATCTCCGCCAACCTCGAAGCCGTCGAGGACCTGGAGGACGCGGTCGGTCCGCTGGACCTGATCCTGGTGGAGTCCGGCGGCGACAACCTCACCGCCACCTTCTCCAAGGGCCTGGTGGACGCCCAGATCTTCGTCATCGACGTGGCGGGCGGCGACGACATCCCCCGCAAGGGCGGCCCGGGGGTCACCACCGCCGACCTCCTCGTGATCAACAAGACCGACCTCGCCCCGTACGTCGGCGTCGACCTGGAGGGCATGGCCCGTGACGCCAAGGCCCAACGCGGCGACCTGCCCGTCACCTTCACCTCGCTCAAGGGCGAGAACGGCGTCAAGCCGGTGACGGACTGGGTCCGCGCGCGCCTGGCCGACTGGACCGCGGGCCCCGCATGACCCTCGCGCCTCCCGAGCGGACCCGGCCCCTGGACCCCGGGCCGCTCCGCGTGCCCGACCCCGCTCCGGCGGCGCACGGTCTGCGCGCCACGGCCCGCGTCACCGCGCGGACCGGCACGGACGGCACGACCCGCCTGCCCGTACTGGACGGCGAGGGGCCGCTCGCGCTGCGCCGCGTCCGCGCGCACGGGAAGCAGGCCCGGGTGTGCGTCGTCGGCGCCATGAGCGCCCCGCTCGGCGGTGACCGGCTGCGCATCGAGGCGACCGCCGAGGACGGCGCCGACCTGTGCGTCACGGCGGCCGCGGCGACCGTCGCGCTGCCGGGCCGTACCGGCGGACACGCCACGTACGACGTGGAGCTGACCGTCGGCGAAGGGGCCCGGCTGGAGTGGCTGCCCGAACCGCTCATCTCCGCCGAGGGCAGCGACCTGCGGATGACGACGACCGTGCATCTCGCGCCGACCGCGCGGCTCGTGCTGCGGGAGGAGCAGGTGCTGGGGCGCAGCGGGGAACGGACCGGACGGCTGAGCAGCCGCCTCACGGTCCGCCGCGCCGGGCGTACGCTGCTCGACCAGGAGACGGCGTACGGGCCCGGCGCCCCGGGCTGGGACACCGCCGCGGTCCTCGGCGGCAACCGGGCCACGGGCCAGCTCCTCGTCGTGGACCCGGCGTACGACGACCGGCCGGCCGAGGTGCTGCTGCTCGGCACGGGGCCCGGGGAAGGGCAGGGCGTTCGCAGCCCGCTGGCCGGGCCCGCCGCCCTGACGACCGCTGTCGCACCGGATGCGTTGCGGGTGCGGCGCCTCCTGGACGCGGCGGGTACGGCTCCGTGAGGAGCGGCCCGCCTGGCGGCTTCGGAGTGAGGTGCCCGGCAGGCCCGTCGTGGTGTCAGGCGTGCTGGGCCCGGTCGTGGACCTGCTGCGCGGTGACGCCGAGGACGGGTCCGTACAGCGTGGTGCTGTGGTCCAGCGCGTCGCCGTGGCTGTTGACCGAGACGAGCGTGCCCAGGCCGGTGCGCGGGTCGAAGTCCGCGAGCCAGGGACCGCCGCTGGCACCGCCGCTCATGTCACAGGGGATGCTCAGTTCCTGTCGCGGCGCGGCCTTCGAGGGGCCCGCGCAGTACAGCAGTTCCTCGCCGCGCTGCGGACGGGTGGCCGGGTAGCCGAACGCGGTGATCCGGCCGCCCGCCGGACGGCCGAAGGCCACCGGCTGGCCGCCGACCGTGTCGGTGAGCGAACGTCCGCCCACCGGGTCCACGGTGAACGCGGCGATGTCGTTCTCCCCGTCCTGTGCCCATGAGTGCGGGGTGACGGAGGCACGTACCGGGAAGACGCCGTACGGGCGGGCTCCCTGGTCGTACCCCGGGACGAACACCAGGTCGGTGTAGGTGTTGTCGGGGGAGGCGGGCAGCCGCGCGCAGTGGCCGGCGGCCATGACCACCGAGTGGTTGCCGCTCCTGACGGCGGTGGCGGTGCAGTACGTGTCGTCGCCCTTCTGGTTGACGAAGAAGAGCCGGCCGACGGTCCTCACCGGCGCGCCGGCCCACTTCTCGGTCAGTGGGCCGGTCGGCCCGAGACCGACGGCGCTGCCGACCTCCTTCATACGGGCCGGGGTCCAGTGGGCCAGGGCCGCCCGGCGTTCCTGCGCCGTGTAGGTGACCGTGTCGGTGACGTCGGGTGTGGCGGCCGTCGCGGGGAGCGCCGTACCGAGGGCCGGGGCTACGGCCAGGGCCAGGGCGGCGAGCGTACGGGGGAGGGCCGGAGCCACGCGCATAGGACGGTATCTCCTCAGGTGGGGCGGGCGCGGACGGTGCTGTCCGGGAAGGGCACGGCGCTGCTCCTGGGGGAGAGAGCAGCGCCGCACCCGAGAAGACGGCCGATGCACGGCATCGGTGCCGTCGGGGAGACAGGAATCTGTGAAAAGCGGGGAAAGCCCGCCCTCCCGACAACCCGTCAGCCCACCAGCCCCGACAGCCCCGCCGGCCTGTCAGGCCTCCAGCATCGCGGCGAGCACCGACCGCCAGTCCTCGCCCGGACGCTCCGTCAGTTCGTCCGCAAAAGCTCGGGCGGGACGGTAGCGGCGGCGGTGGTGCAGCAGGAAGTCCGGCCCGGCCGCCTCGCCGGTTCCGTTCTCCGTCGCGGTGTCCGCGCCCGGACCCGCGTGGGTGCCGTGGATCTCGCTGGAGCTGCCGAGCAGCCGGATCAGCTCGGCGGCGAAGTCACGCCAGTCGACGTGGCCGCCGACCGCGTTCACCACGCCGCCGGTCGGCCGTTCCACGCAGCTGACCAGCGCACGGGCCAGCGCCGCGCCGTGCACCCAGGGCGCGCCGTACCAGCCGCGCTCCCGCGCGGGCAGCTCGATCGGCTCGCCGTTCCGCGCGGCCTGGAAGAACTGGCCGGTGGCGCCCCAGCGCAACTGGTCGCGCAGCCTGGCGTGCGGACCCCACACGATGGGCACCCGCACCACACCGGCCGCGCCCCGCCCGCCGCTCCCGGCGGCCGCCAGCAGCATCCGTTCGCAGTCGAGCTTGGCCCGGCCGTACGCGGTGAACGGCCCGGCCGGCGCGGTCTCCTCGGTCACCTCGGTGACCGGCGGCTGCCCGTACGCGTCCACGCTGCTGACGAAGACGAAGGTGCCCCGCCGCCACCCGTCCAGCGCGGCGCGCATGGCCGCGAGGTCCACCTCGGGGGAGGTGAAGGTGCAGGCGGCATGGATCACCGCGTCCGCACCGGCGGCCGCCGGCCGCAGGCTGTCCGGGTCGCCGAGGTCCCCTTCGCACACCTCGACGCCGTCCGCCGCGAGCAGGTGCGCCGATTCGGGCCGTACCAGCGCCCTCACGGGACGACCGCGTGCCGCCAGCTCCCGCAGGACGAAGGCGCCCACGCCGCCGGTGGCACCGGTGACCAGGACCGTTCCGGTGCGCGCCGCAGAGGGGCGGGAGCCGCCGGGGGCCGCGCCCGCGGGCCGGGCCGCGCTCCGGACGGCGGCCAGTGCCGCCGCGCGCTCCTCGCCCCGCCCGTCCAGCAGGGCGGCGATGGCGCGCGGGCTGCGGTGCTCCATCACGTCCAGGCCGGTCAGCGGCAGGCCCAGCCGTTCGCGCAGCCGGTCGGCCAGTTGTACCGCCAGCAGCGAGTGTCCGCCGAGCAGGAAGAAGTCGTCGTCCAGTGCGGGCCGCCGGCCCAACTGCTCGGTGAAAGCGTCCAGTACGGCCTGCCCGCGTGCCCCCACGGTGTCTGCGGGCGCGGCCGTCGCCGGTGCGCCCGGCAGGCGGCCGCGGTCCACGGCACCGTCGGCCGTACGCGGCAGTACGTCCAGGACCGTCACCGCGGCCGGGACCAGCTCGGTCGCCAACCGCGTACGCAACGCGGCCCGCAGGCCCATGGGGTCGAGGGAGCCCGTGCGGCTCGGCACGACGTACGCGAGGGGCGACCGGCCGTCGATCTCCAGCAGAAAGGCTTCCGCCACTTCCGGTCGGTCGCGGAGGAACCGTTCTGCCGGGTGGACCGGCTCCGCACCGTCCGGTGCGCCGGTTCCGGACTGCGGCCGGGTCAGCGGACGGCCGGGGTCGGCGGCCACCGCCGCCAGCAGGTCGGCGAAGCCGCGCAGCAACTGCCGAGCCGTCCGCTCGTCGAGCCGCGCCCGGTCGTACTGCACCAGGCAGCGCGGCGGCGCGCCGTCGCTCCGGTCCTCCTCCACGTAGAAGCCGAGACCGAACTTGGCCGTCCCCAGATCGACCTCGACCGGTTCGCTCACCAGCCCGGGCAGGTCCAGGGCGGCGGGCGCCCGCAGCACGTCGGCCGTGACGTCCACCAGGGGTTGGCCGTCCGCCCCACGGGCCGCAGCTCCCAGCCGCTCGACGATCAGGTCGAACGGCACGTCCCGGTGCTGCTGCGCCTCCAGCAGCGCGTCCCGTACCCGGTCCAGCAGAGCGCCGAAGGTGCCCGTGCTCCGCGCGTCCACCCGGACGGGCAGGGTGTTCACGCACAGGCCGACCAGCTCCCGGATCTCCGCGCGGTCACGGTGGCTGCCCGCGCAGCCGAGCACCAGGTCCGTCCGGCCCGTCCGCTCCAGCAGGGCGGCGTACGCGGCGGCCAGGACGACGGTGAACAGGGTGCTCCGGTGTTCCCGGCCCACCGCGCGCAGCCCTTCGAGGACGGCGGGCGGCAGCGGCTCGGCGAGCAGTGCGGCCTGTCCGCGCCGGGCCGGGGCGCCGGAGTCCGCGGCCGGGGCGGGCAGCGGTACCGGCCGGGCGCCCGCGAGGCGCCCGAGCCAGAATTCCAGACCGTTCTCCAAGGCGTCCACGGCGGCGTGCTCATGGCGCGCGTAGTCCGCGTACTGCGGCGCAGGGGAGGCGAGCGCTCCGGGCAACTCCCCGGTCAGTGCGTCGTCACCGTCGCGCGCCGCCCCGTACAGCGCGCCCAGCTCGCGCGCGACGATGGCCAGTGAGCCGCCGTCGACGGCGATGTGATGCAGCGTCAGCAGCACGGTGTGGTCCTCGGCGGCATGCCGTACGGCCAGTGCGCGCAGCACCGGGCCGCTCGCCAGGTCGAAGGGCCGTGCCGCGGCCTCCCGCAGCAGTTCCGCCACGTCCACGTCACCGTCCGCGGACACCACCTCGACCGGCACCGGCACAGCGTCCAGCGCCTCCTGGTAGGGCTCGCCGTCACGTTGCCCGTACCGCGTACGCAGCACCGCATGACGGCGTACGAGGGCGGTCAGCGCCCGGCCCAGCGCCTGCGGGTCGAACGGCCCGCGCACCCGGGTCGCGAACGGTACGTGGTACGCGGCGCCGCTGCCGCCGAGACGGTCCATCAGCCACATGCGGCGCTGAGCCGCGGAGAGCGGTGCCGGACCTTCCGTGGTCTTCGCGCCGACGGCGGCCGCACGGGGCGTGCTTCCGCGCTTGGCGGCCTGCCGTTGCCGGGCGATCCGCAGCAGCGCCGCCTCGCGGGCAGTGTCCGGAGCGGTGGTCATCGCAGATCCTCCAGAGCGGTTGAGGTGGCCGGTTCGTCGCCGGGCGCGCCCGGACCCTCGTGCAGATGCAGCAGGGCCCGCTCGACGTGTGCCGCCTGGGCGGCGACGGTGGGGGCGGCGAAGAAGTCGGCGAGCGACATCTCCACGCCGAGGTCCTCGCGAAGGTCCTCCACGACGCACAGCGCCAGCAGCGAGTGCCCGCCGAGCGCGATGAAGTCCGCCTCGGGGTCGTCCACCGGGTGGCCCAGGGCCTGGCTCCACAGGTCGGCGACGACCTGCTGGAGGGGCGAGAGATGGCCGGGCCCGCTGTCCCGAGCGGCCTGGGGGCCGCCGTCCGGAGCGGGCTCGGGCCCGCCGTCCCGAGCGGCCTGGGGGCCGCCGTCCGGGCCGGTCGCGGAACCGTTCACCGCACCGGTGCCGATGCCGCCCACCGGACCGGCCCCGCCCCCCTCCACCACCTGTTCGGCCAGCGCCCGCCGGTCCACCTTGCCGACACCGGTCATCGGGAGCGCGTCCACGAACGCCCACGCGTTGGGTACGAGGTAGGACGGCAGACGGCCCTCCAGGTGGGCGCGCAGCGCCGCCGCTCCGGCGGCCGCACCGTCCTCGCCGTCCTCCTGTACGACGAAGGCCACCAGCCGCGCGTCGTCCGGGGCCGGACGCTGGACGACCACGGCCGCGTCGGCGACCTCGGTGTGCTCACGCAGCGCGTGCTCGATCTCGCCCGGCTCGATCCGGAAGCCGCGGACCTTGATCTGGTCGTCGGTCCGGCCGTGGAAGTCCAGCGTGCCGTCGGGGCGCGCCGAGACCACGTCGCCGGTGCGGTAGAGCCGGCCGGCCGTCGGGTGGCCGACGAAGCGTTCCGCCGTACGCTCCGGCTGTCCGACGTAGCCGAGTGCCAGCCGGGGGCCGCCGAGCCACAGCTCGCCGCGCACGCCCGGCGCCACCGGCGCACCGTGCTCGTCCATGACGTACGCGGTCGTCCCGGCGATCGGGCGGCCGATGGGCGGCGGGGCGTCGCAGTCGGCGTCCGTCACACGGTGCGCGGTGGCGAAGGTGGTCGCCTCGGTCGGTCCGTAGCCGTTGACCAGTTCCAGCCAGGGGTGGGCGCGCAGCACGGAGCGCGCGTGCTGCGCGGACAGCGCCTCGCCGCCCACCAGCACGCCGCGCAGCACCCCGAAGAGCGGGGACCGCCGGGCGGCCAGGTGGTGGAAGAGCGCGGTGGTCAGCACGGTGACGGTCGCGCCGAGGCGCTCCGCGTCCCGCGCCAGCCCGGTCGGCGAGAGCCGGTCGGCGGTGGACACCGCGACCGCGGCGCCGTTGGCCAGCGCGGCCCACACCTCGAAGGCGGCGGCGTCGAACGTGACGGGGGAGTGGAACAGCACCCGGTCGCGGGGCGTGAGGGTCACGTACTCCGGCCGGTGCGCCAGGCCCGCGATGCCCTGGTGGGTGACGGCCACCCCCTTGGGCTGCCCGGTCGAGCCGGAGGTGAACATGACGTAGGCGACGGCGTCCGGGTCGTAGGTCCCCTCGGCGGGCGCTGGTGTGCCGTCCCCGGTGTGCTCCGCCGCGCGGGCGGGTGGCGGCAGCGCCCGGTCACCGGGGATGCCCGCCGCCTCCACCAGGTCCTTGTCACCGACCGTCAGCACCGCTCCGGCCGTCTCCAGCATCGTCGCGATGCGCGGCGCGGGATAGTCGGCGTCCAGCGGTACGTAGTGCCCGCCCGCCCACCAGACGGCGAGCTGGGTGACCACGGTGGGCACCGAGTGCGGCAGCAGGACGCCGACGGCGGCACCGGGGCGCACGCCCCGGTCCCGCAGCACCCGGGCGAAGCCGCCGGCCGCCGCGGCGAGTTCCGCGTACGTCAGAAACGTTTCGCCGTCGGTCACGGCGAGCGCGTCGGGGGTGGTGCGGGCGAAGTGCGCGACGCGTCCGGGCAGGCCGGTCGTGAGGGCGGTCATCTCACACCCCCGCCAGGTCGGCGGCGGCGCGCCGGGTGTCCACCAGGGCCGCCAGCGCCCGCAGGTCGGGCTGCCGCAGCACTTCGGGCGCCCGCAGCCGGACGCCGCAGTGCTCCTCGATGCCGGTGAGCAGCCGGGCGGTGGACAGGGAGTTGCCGCCGGCCGCGGCGAAGTTGTCGCCGGTGCCGAGGGTCCGGCTGCCGAGCAGGTCGCGGCAGAGCCGCAGGACCAGTTCCTCGGTCGGCGACTGCGGTGCGCCGTCGCCCTCCGGGGCCGTGGCGCCGCCGGCCGCCGCCTCTTCGGCCGCCAGGAGCGCGGCCCGGTCGACTTTGCCGTTGGCGTCCAGCGGGAAGCTGTCGAGGAACCGTACGACGGCCGGTACGGCCTGTTCGGGCAGCCAGCCGCGGGCTTCGCGGATCAGCTCGTCCGCAGCGGGCACCGGCTCACCGGGGACGGGCAGGACGAAGGCGACGAGCCGGGTGACTTCACCCGCGGCGGTCCGAACGGCGACCGCCGACCGCCGTACGCCCGGGTGGTGCTCGAACGCGGCCTCCACCTCGGCGAGTTCGACGCGGACGCCGCTCACCTTGACCTGGTCGTCCAGCCGCCCGAGAAAGTCCAGCACCCCGTCGGGCCGCATCCGTACCCGGTCGCCGGTGCGGTAGACCCTTGCGGTCCCGGTGACACCGTCCGGCGGAGCCACGAAACGGGCCGCCGTCAGGTCCGCGTCCAGGTAGCCGAGGGACAGCACGTCGCCGCCGACGCGCAGTTCCCCGGCCTCGCCGCGCGGGACCACCCGGCCCGCCTCGTCGGTGACGCAGACGACGGCGCCGTCGACGGGCGTGCCGATCGGCGGGGGAGCGGTGTCGCCGCCGTCCGCCTCGACATGGTGCACCGTGGTGACGACGGTGGCCTCGGCGGGGCCGTACGCGTTGTGCACCCGGGCCGTGACCTGCGGCGCGGGACGGCGGCGCAGCCGGTCGCCGCCCACCACCAGGTGGCGCAGGTCCGGAAGGGCGGGCCAGGGCCGTTCGAGGACGGTCTCGGCGAGCGGCGTGGGCAGAATGGCGACGGACACCTTGGCCCGCCGCCACCAGCCGGTGAGGGCGTCCGGGTCCCAGCGCACCTCCTCGGGCGGCACGCTCAGCGTGCCACCGGAAGTGAGCGCCGCCCACAGCTCCTTGAGGTGCGGGTCGAAGGAGACACCGATCAGCAGGCTGTGCCGGTCCCCGGGCCGGGCCCCGGTGTACGCGTGGTACCAGTCCAGCAGCGAGCCGAGCGACGAGCGGCCCACCGCGACGGCCTTGGGGGTGCCGGTGGAGCCCGACGTGAGTACGGCGTAGAAGGTACCGGGCGGAGCGGTCGGCGCGGTGGCGGTGGCGGGCCCGGCGCGGAACGCGGCCACGACGCTGCCGGCCGCGTTGGCGCCCGCGGCGGGCAGCGGCAGGGACACGGCGCTCGTCCCGGTACCCGTACGGTACGCCGCGGGCAGCAGCGCGGGGTCGCCGACGAGGCAGGCCACGCCCAGGCGCTCGGTCACCGCCGTCAGCCGGTGCTCGCCGGGGCGCGGCCCCAGCGGCAGGTAGACGGCGCCGAGCCGGGCGAGCCCGACCGCCACCGCGACCAGCGCGGCGGAGCGGTCGAGGCACACGCCGACCAGGTCACCGGGGGACACCCGGCCGCGCAGCGACTCGGCCACGACGTGCGCCAGGGAGTCCACCTCGGCGTAGCTCCAGGACAGTTCGCCGTCCTCGACGGCGGGCGCGTCGGGGGTGCTGCGCACCCAGTGCTCGTACCGGGCGAGGATGTCGGACCGGTCGGCGGCCTCCGACGCGGCGGTCGGCGTGCTGCCGTACGCGATGCTGAGCCGGTCGTCCTGCGCACTGCTGCCGGGACGCTCGTGGACTGAAATACTCATGATTCCTCTGCGGTTCGCGAGTTCACGCATTCGTAAGGGGCGGGGCCGGGGGCGGTGGTCCGGCCCCCGGGCCCCGGAGGGCGGACGGCTCAGCCGAGACCCATGGACCGGGCGACGATCACCTTCTGGATCTCCGAGGTTCCCTCGATGATCGTCATCATCCGGACATAGCGGTACAGGAACTCCAGCGGATGCCCGCGCACCCACCCCGTGGCGCCGTGCACCTGAAGGGCCCGGTCCACCACCCGCACCGCCGTCTCCGACGAGGTCAGCTTGGCCAGCGCGGCGTTCTCCGGCGCCTCCGTGCCGCCGTCCACCAGCCGCGCGCAGGCCAGCGTCAGCAGCTTGGCCGCCTCGATCTCCGCGCGGCTGGTCACCAGGTGCTCCTGCACATGCTGGTACGCGCCGATGCGCTCGCCGAAGGCCCGCCGTTCACGGGCGTACGCGATGCCCTGCTCCAGCGCGTACTCGGCGATACCGTCGCACATCGCGGCCACCACCAGGCGGCCCCGGGACAGGCTGTCCATGCCGTTGCCGAGCGCCTGGCCGACCCCGTCGGGGCCGCCGATCACCGCGTCCGCCGGCACCCGCGCGTCCTCCAGCAGCAGTTCGTACAGCGGCTCGCCCGACATCCCGTCGTACCGCTGCCCGATCCGCAGCCCCGGGTTGCCCGCCTCCACCACGAAGGCCGTCGGCTCACCCCCGGCCGAGGCGACGACCAGGGTGAAGTCCGCCCGGTCGGCGTTGCTCACGAAGGTCTTGCGGCCCTTGAGGACCCACTCCCCGGTCGCCTCGTCCCGCACGGCCGTGGTGGTGAGCTGGAACGCGTCCGAGCCCGCGTGCGGTTCGGTCAGCGCCAGACAGCGCACCGCCTCGCCGCGCACCAGCGGCTTGAGATAGCGCTCGATCTGCTCCTTCGTGCCGTGCCGCAGCAGCGGACTCGGACCGTCGGAACCCGCGAGGGCGTACGGCGCCAGCGGGCAGCCGCTGCGGCCCGCCGCGTGGTGCAGCAGCACCACGGCGGTGAACGGCATACCCGAGCCGCCCAGCTCCTCGGGATAGTCACCCGCGTAGAAGCCGAGGGCCGCCGAGCGACGGCGTACGTAGTCGCGCAGCTCGGCCGGGGGCAGGTCGGCGTCCTCCGGCAGGTCCGCCGCCAGCGGCACCAGCTCCTTGCGGATGAACGCTTCGAAGGAGGCGGTCAGTTCCCGGTGGTCGGCCTCCAGGACCGACGAGGGGTAGCTGTTCACGCCGCCACCTCCCGCACCGCACGCGCCTGGTCGGCCAGCACCGGGTTCTGGAAGAACAGCCGCAGCGGCGGCCGGCTGCCGAGCCGGGGCTCCAGCCAGGCGGCGAGCTGCGCGGCCAGCAGGGAGTGGCCGCCGATCTGGAAGAAGTGCGACGCCGGGGTGAAGTCGTCGTGGCCCAGCACCTCGCGCCAGGCCTCGGCGAGCAGCGCCACCTGCGGGTCGGCGGGCTCGCCGGACGTCCCGGCCGCGGCGTGCCCGGCCGCCTCCTCGGGCGGCAGCTCGGCCACCCGGCGGGCCAGGGCCGCGCGGTCGGGCTTGCCGCCCTGGAGCGTCGGCATGGCGTCCAGCCGTATCCAGCGGGCCGGCACGAGCGCGGTGGGCAGCCGGCGGGACAGCGCGGCGTGCAGTTCCTGCTCGTCCGGGCCGGCACCGTCCCCGGCGCGGGACTCCAGGAAGCCGATCAGCCGCGGCCCGGCGGGCCCGCCCGGGTCGAGCACGACGGCGGACGACCGGCCGCCCAGCTCGGCGGAGGCGGCGGCCTCCACCTCCTCCAGCTCGATGCGGTAACCCCGCAGCTTGACCTGGTTGTCGCGGCGTCCCAGGAAGCAGAGCCGCCCGGTCAGGTCCCGGTAGCCGAGGTCACCGGTGCGGTACACCCGCTCGCCGCCCAGGGCGTTAGGCGTCACGAAGCGCTCGGCGGTGGCCCGCGCGTTGCCGAAGTACCCGTCGGCCAGCCCGGCGCCCGCGACGGCCAGTTCACCGACCGCGCCCGCGGGCAGCGGCCGCAGCCCGGCGTCGAGCACGTGCACCCGGGTGCCCGGGAGTTCCGCGCCGAGCGGCACCTCGGCGCCGTCCCGCAGGTCCGCGCGGGTCACCTCGTGCACGGTGCTGGTGATCGCCGCCTCGGTCACGCCGTACGCGTTGAGCACGGCGACCGACGGCGACCCGGCGGCGGCGTCCACGGCGTCGAACAGCTCGCGCAGCGCACCGACCGGCAGCCGCTCACCGCCCAGGACGATCGTGCGCGGGGCCCAGCGGCCGTCCCGCAGCGCCTCGCCCAGCTCCTGCCGTACGGCGAGGAAGTAGCTGGTCGGCAGGTTGGCGACGGTGACCCGACGGGCCGCGAGGACCGCGGTCAGCTCGTCCGGGGTGGGCACCTCGCGTTGCGGCAGCACCAGGCAGGCACCGGCCAGCAGCGACGGCAGCACCTCTTCCAGCGCCACGTCGAAGGAGGGCTGGGCGAAGAGCAGCACCCGGTCCCGTTCCGTCAGGCCGTACCGGTCCGCCGTGGCGCGGGCGTGCTGCGCCAGCGCGGCCCGGCTCACCACGACCGGCTTGGGCAGGCCGGTGGAGCCGGAGGTGTGGATCACGTAGGCGGCGTCCTTGAAGGCGTCCGGGCCCAGGTCCTGGGCCGGGGCCGCCGCCTCCGGGAACGCGGGGCCGTCCAGCAGCGCCACCGGCAGCCCTTCGGCCGGGAGGGACAGCGCGCTCTCCCGGGTGGCCAGCACCAGCGCGGGGTTCAGCCGCTCCAGCAGCGTCGTCAGGCGCGTGGCCGGGTCGTTGGGGGAGAGGGGGCAGTACACGGCGCCGGTGCGCAGGCAGGCGAGCAGCGTGACGACCGAGTCCGTACCGCGCGGGAGGACGGCGGCCACCGGGCGGCCCGCTGTCACTCCGGCCGCGCGGAGCCGGCGTGCCAGGTCGTCGACCCGGGCGCCGAGCTGACCGTACGTCAGGCTCTGGGCGCCGCCGACGAGGGCGGGGCGGGCGGCGTCCTGGCGGGCGACCGGGTCGAGCACCTCGTCGGTGGGGAGGGACGCGAGGGCGTCCGCCTCCTCCGGGCCGGTGGCGCGGTCCGCGGTCACCGCGGCGGCTCCCAGCGAGGCCAGCGGTGCGTCCGGGGTCTCCAGATAGGCGCGCAGTACGTCGAGGAAACGTTCCGACAGGAGCCGGACCACGTCCTCGCCGAACAGGTCACGGTCGTAGTCCCACACCAGCGTCATCCCCGCGGCGCCCTGCCGCGGGCCGACCGTCCGCCGGTCGTCCGGCATCAGCACCAGGTCCAGGTCGAAGCGCGTGGTGCCGGTGTTGAAGCCCTCGTACAGCGCCACCTCCAGCTCCGGCACCTCGATCTCCGGCAGCGCCGCGTCGTGCGCGCTGAACATCACGCTGAACAGCGGGTTGTCCGCGCCGGAGGTGTGCCGGCCGAGCGCTCGCGTCAGCTCCTGCACCGGCACCTCCTGGTGCGGCAGGGCCCGGATCAGCGTGTCGGTGACCTCGTCCACGGTCTCCAGCGCCGCGGCGGCCGGGTCCGGCCGCAGGCGCAGCGGGATGGTGTTGACGAACATGCCGACGGTGCCCTCGAAGCCCACCGGACGGTTGCCCACCGCGGTACCGACAACGATGTCGGTCCGTCCGCTGTGCCGACGCAACAGCTCCGCGAACAGGCTCAGCAGCGTGGAGAACGGCGTGTGCCCCTGGGCGCGGCTGCTCTCCCGCAGCCGCTCGGCCAGGTCGGCACCGATGGCCTGGCGCAGTTGCCCGCCCGCGTGGCGGCGCTGCGCACCGGGCCGGGCGAGGCCGGGCAGCGGCAGGTCGAAGGTGGCGTCCGACAGCTCCCCCGTCCAGTGCGCCAGGCTCGCCTGCCGGTCGGCGACGGCCGCGGCGCGCGCGTGCTCCTCGTACGAGCGTGCCGCCGACAGCTCCACCGGCTCGCCCAGCACCTGACCCCGGTACACGGTGAACACGTCGTGCAGCAGGATCGCGAAGGAGTGACCGTCGTGGATCAAGTGGTGTTCGACGTGCACGACACGGTGGTGCCGCTCGCCCAGCCGGGCCAGGCACCAGCGCAGCAGCGGTGCCTCGGTGGTGTCGAGCGGCGTCTCGGCCTCGGTCCGCAGCAACTCCTGGAACGCGGCCTCCGGGTCGGCCTCCTGGGAGAGGTCCACGGTGCGTATCCGTGGCGCACATCGTTCGCGTACCCGCTGTTCGGGCACCTCGCCCGGCCGCTCGACGAGTTCGAGGCGCAGGCCGGCGTGCCGGTCGAGCGCGGCGCCGAGCGCGGCGCGCAGGGCCGCCTCGTCGAGTCGGCCCCAGAGGTCGATCGACGCCGTGAAGTTGTAGGCACGGCTGCCCGGCAGCATCTGCTCGTGCAGCCAGACGACGTCCTGGGACGGTGAGAGTCCGAACATGGTCCATCCTTCGGGTGGTGGATGAGGGTGGGCACGGCCCGGCGCCCGCTGTCGGTCGGACGCGGGGGCGGGTGGGGTGGTGCGGTACGCGGAGCCGGGGCCGGCCCTGGGTGGGGGCCGGGGGCCTGGCGTGCGGGTCAGGCCCCCGGCGTGGCGGCAGTGGTGCGCGCCGTGCCGGACGGCTCGGCGGGTCCGCCGGACAGCTCGGCGGTCAGGGCGGCGAAGGCGTCGTGCACGAGGCCGTCCGGGAAGGCGTCCCGGTCCCAGGCCAGCCGTACGAGCAGATTGCTCCCGTACGAGACGGAGACCGCGAACGGCGCCTGGAGCGGCCGCCCGTCGATGTGCACCTCCCGGCCCGCGACGCCGTCCAGTTCCAGCGGCGGGCGGCGGTGCAGGTCCTCGAAGGTCAGCAGACCGTCCAACTGCCCCGTCCAGGGGACGGTGGCCGTCCGGGCCGCCCGGACCACCTCGTCGAACGGGGCGTCGGCGTGGTCGAGGTCGTCCCACCAGGTGGTGGTCAGGTCGTCCGGGCCGCAGGCGAAGGCCGGGTGCACGACGGTGTTGAGGAAGCAGCCGAGGACGGGCGGCGCTGCGGCGGGGCGGCCGCCCCAGGGGTAACCGAGCAGCGGCGTACGGCCAGGCGCGCCCGCCTCGACCAGAGCGCGCGCGACACCGCCGCACGCCCCGAGCAGCACGGGGAAGGCCGTGGCCCGCCCGTCACCGCCGCGGACCGGCAGGCGCGCCTGGAGTGCACCGGTGGGCCGCGGCGCATCCGGTACGGACGCCTGTCGGGCGGTGGGCTGCCCGGGAGCCGCGCTCGTGCCGCTGCCCGCGAGCGCCGGGGCGATCCTGCGGGCCCAGTACGCGAGCGCGCCCGGCCCCGACGCCCGTTGTTCCGCGTCGAGTTGCAGGCGTACGGCCTCCCGGTACCCGGCCACCTCCACCGTGGCTCGGTCCTGCGGCACATCGCCGGGACCGAGCCCGTGCCCGTACGCCTCGCCGAGGTCGGCGGAGATCCGGCCGAGCGACTGCTCGTCGCACACGGCGTGGTCCAGGGCGAGGGCGAGAATCTCCACGGGGCCCGTGGCGCCGTCGGCGCCGTCGGTGTCGGTGCCGCTGTCTGCCTGGGCATCAGCGTGGGCGTCGGCCAGGAACAGCCGCAGCGGCGGGCCTTCGGCCGACCAGGCCGACAGCGTCCGGCGCAGGGCCCCCGCCGCGCTTTCCCCGGGGCGCGGAGTCACCCTGTTCACCTGCGCCTCGGGCGCACCGAGCCGCTGGACGGGCGCCCCGCGCAGGACGTCGGGCCGGGTACGCAGCGCGGGGTGCGCCGCGGCCAGGTAGCCGGCGGCCGCACGCAGCCGCTCCAGGTCGATCGTGCCGCGCGGGAAGGCGAAGAACAGCGGTACCACGTCGGGCCGGCCACCGGGCGCCAGCCGCCGGGCGAGCAGGAACCGCCGCTGCGCACCGGTGACGGGCAGCAGCGCCGCCGGGTCGCTCACCCCGGCGGCGGCCTTCTCGTAGCGGGCGAGGTACTGCTCCGTGATGTTGACGGTGGCCCGGTGGGCACCGGTGCCGGTGGTGAAGCGGGTACGGATGCCGGTGCCGGCCGGTTGGCCGGTGCTGAGACCGACTGTCGTGCTGGGGTCCACGATGACCTCCTTCGCGCCGCCGCGGACGGGGCGTTGCGTACGAGACGTGCAGGACGTACGAGACGTGTAAGACGTACGAGACGTAGCGGCCGCGTACGAGGCATATGAGCCGGTCGCGACGTACGAGGCGGATGGGTGGCGTGAGGCGTGCGGCCGCAGCCGTGCACGCGGGAACCACGCGGCAACACGGCGGCCGGATCGCAGGCACCGGCCCACCGGCCGGCTGACCCACGTCGGCGGGTGGGTCAGCCGGCCGCTCCGGGCGCATCAACTGCCTCGGAAGCCGCCCCGGTTCCCGCTCCGTGCGCCGCCTCGCCGTGCGCCTCTCCGGCGGCCGGCAGGTCCCGCAGCTTGCGCAGCGGGGACAGCAGCAGGGGGATCGGTACGAGCAGGAACCCGACCGCGCACACCCATACGGCGGCCAGTGGACCGGCCGCTCCGGCGATGGAACCGCCGGCCAGCGCGCCGAGCGGCATGGTCCCCCAGACCATGAACCGCAGCGTGGCGTTCATCCGGCCCAGCAGCGCGTCGGGACAGAGCAGTTGCCGGAAGCTCACCTGGGCCACGTTGTAGACGACCGCGCCGAAGAAGACGGCGCCCGAGCCGAGCGCGAACCAGCCGGCGGCGGCCCCGTGCCCGGACAGCGGCCACAGCAGGGCGAACGGTCCGGTGACCAGGGGCGCGAGCCAGATGATGCGGGCCTGCCCCAGCCGCCGGGCCACCGTTCCGGCGCACAGGGCCCCGCTCAGGCCGCCGACGGCGGAGGCGGACAGCATCAGCCCGAGCACGCCGGGCGGCAGGCCCAGTTCGCGGGTCAGGAACACGGTCTGTACGGCGACGAGCATCGCCGAGAAGAAGTTCGCCACCCCGGTCGTCAGCGCGATCATGCGCAGTACAGGGTGCCGCAGTACGAAGGCCAGGCCCTCCTTGACCTGCGCCGACAGCGACACCCCCGGCGTGACCTCGGGCTCCGGCTCCCGGACGCGGATGCCGCGCAGGAACAGGGCGGACGCGAGGTATCCGGCCGCGTTGGCCAGTACGGCCACCGGCGGTCCGAGCAGTTGGACGATGCCGCCGCCCAGTCCGGGCCCGGCCACCTGCGCCGCCGAACGCGCGGTCTCCAGCGCCCCGTTGCCCGCCACCAGCCGGGGGCCCGGCAGTACCCTCGGCAGGTAGCTCTGGTGGGCGACGTCGAAGAACACGGTGGCGACGCCGGTGACGAAGGCCACCACGTACAGCTGGGCCATCGTCAGAGCGTGGCACGCCGCGGCGAGCGGCACACTGCCCATCGCCACCGCGCGCACCACATCCGTACGGATCAGCAGCGGCAGCCGCCGGACCCGGTCCACCCAGGCGCCCGCCGGCAGCCCGATGAGCAGGAACGCGGCGGTCTCGGCCGCGGTGAGCAGGCCCACTTCGAAAGCCGAGGCGTGCAGCCCGACGACGGCCACCAGGGGCAGGGCCACGAGGGCCACTTGGGTGCCTGCCTGGCTGGCCGCGGCCCCGGCGAGCAGCAGCCGGAAGTCGCGATGGCGGAGGAGCCCGTCACCGGCGCGGCTGCCGGAGGCTCGTGAGGTGGTCACATGGCTGACATTTGGTGATGAAGAGGGGGCGGGTCAAAACGACCGTAGGTTTTCCGGACAGCTTGATCCGCATTCCGGACGCTGTACGAATGTTTTGTCGTAAACCGTCCGTTCTCTCCGGTCCACCCTGCCCTGAGGTGACCTGCTACATCCTCACCAAACGTTCACTCGGCGACCATTTTTTCGGCCGTCGAGCGAATGTCCGGTTAGTGCGGCTGGGTGTGTTCAGAAACCGTAAGGACTGCTGACGGACGGGGCGAAATGTGTTACGAGCCGTGAACCCAGCGTGTCCGCGCGCCGCCGGCCTCCGGCTCCGGCACCCGGCGGTCCACCTCCAGGGCCCGGCAGGCCGGCCCCGTGCCGCGCCCGGAACGCCCGCGCCGCCTGCCCGTCCCGGGGTGCACGGTCAGGCCCAGCCGGCACCGGTCCAGGTACTCCGTGATCTGCTCGTCGTCCCACCCGCCCGCCTCCCGCAGCCCTGACGACAGGTGCGCCAGGTAGGCGTCGGTCGGCTGCGTACGCGGGATCTCGCCCGCGCCCCACGGCGCCGTGAAGGTGAGCAGCGGCAGCCCGTCCAGCGTGCCGGGATGCACCAGCGTCTCGTAGCGGCCGGGGCCGAACTGCGCCCGCCCCCGGTCCAGCACTTCGGTCAGATCCAGGTCCGCCGCCGGGTCACGGTGCATCTCCTGTGCGGCGATGTCGGAGAACTGGCCCCGCGTCACCAGGTGGGCGCGGGCCCACACCTCGCCGGGCCCTTCCGGGTCGTAGAACGCCACGCCGCCCGTCCAGTTCAGCGACTCCAGCGCGAAGTACATGGTCCCCGGCAGCACGACCGGCACGGAACGGGCGGGCGGCCTGGGGTCACGGCATCCCGGACACGTCCGCAGGCCGCCCGGCGGGCGCCCGCCCGTCAGATAGTGGCGCAGCCGTGCGCCGTGCATGTTGGAGCCGTACGACACGTACCAGACGTGCACCGCATCATCCCTTCGCCGACGCGCCGCCCGAGCCGGGCGGCCTCCCGGGCCGAGCCGTATGTCAAGCCGTACATCCGGCCACAAACCGGGTCGTAAGCCATGGTGCGCCCGTCGATACCACAGATCGCCGAGCGAATCCTGCGGTTTGGTAAAGAGATGGAGGTGAGCCCTGTTCACAGAGGGGGGCAGGAGACAGGAACCCCGTGCAGCTCTGTGATCACCGCCGCCTCGCGCGGCGCTTTGTACAGGGGGACCCCACATGAGACGAACAGCAGCGCTCGGCGCCGCCGGCACCCTGGCGGCCGGCACGCTCATGGCCGGAGCGATATCCGCCACGCCCGCCGGTGCGGGCCAGCAGCTCCACCGTGGTTCGGCCGAGGGCCGCGGCGTGTCGGCCGCCGCCCGCGCGGCCGAGCGGGGCATCGACTGGCAGGCCTGTCCCGCCGACTGGGACCTGAAGGTTCCCGTCCAGTGCGGCTACGTGACCGTCCCGGTCGACTACGCCAAGCCCGACGGCCGCACCATCAAGATTGCCGTGGACCGGATCGGCAACACCGGCGGCAAGAGCGAGCGGCAGGGCTCCCTCCTCTACAACCCCGGCGGCCCCGGCGGCTCGGGCATGACGTTCCCGACCCGTGCCACCGGCAAGAACGCGGTGTGGGCGAAGACCGCGAAGGCGTACGACTTCGTCGGTTTCGACCCGCGCGGCGTCGGCCACTCCGCCCCCCGTCTCCTGCGCCGACCCGCAGGAGTTCGTCAAGGCACCCAAGGCCGACCCGGTGCCGGACAGCGAGGCCGACAAGCGCGCCCGGCGCAGACTGGCCAAGGAGTACGCGCAGGGCTGCGAGGAGCGCGGCGGCGCTCTGCTGCCGCACCTGACGACGCCGAACACGGCCCGGGACCTGGACGTCATCCGGGCCGCTCCCGGCGAGAAGAAGCTCACCTACCTGGGCGTCTTCTACGGCACCTACCTCGGCGCCGTGTACGCCACGCCCTTCCCGGACCATGTCCGCCGGATGCTCGTCGACCCGTCGCGCGAGAAGGTCCGGTACCAGGCCAACCTCGACCAGGACCTCGCCTTCGAGACGCGCTGGAGCGACTGGAAGAAGTGGGTCGCCCGGCACGACGCCGTCTACCACATCGGCACCACCGAGGCCGAGGTCCAGGTGAAGTGGGAGGAGCTGCGCGCCACCGCCAAGAAGGCCCCGATCGGTGGCGTCGTCGGTCCGGCCGAGCTGACCGGCTTCTTCCAGAACACGCCCTACTACGACTCCGCGTGGGCCTCGACCGCCCAGGTGTGGAGCGCGTACCTCTCGGGTGACGCGAAGCCGCTGATCCAGAACGCGGGCCCGGACCTGGACGACAAGGCGGGCAACGCCGCCTCCGAGAACAGCAACGCGGTCTGCACGGCCGTGGAGTGCAGCGACGCTACGTGGCCCGCCGACTGGCGCGAGTGGGACCGGGACAGCACCCGCACCCATGCGAAGGCCCCCTTCATGACCTGGGCCAACGCCTGGACGAACCTGCCCTGCGCGACCTGGCCGGAGCAGCAGCGGACCCCGGTCGAGGCGCGGACCGGCAAGGGCCTGCCCAGCGTCCTGATCGTGCAGAGCACCCGGGACGCGGCGACTCCGTACGGCGGTGCCGTCGAGCTGCACCGGCGTCTCAGGGCTCGCGTCTGATCACCGAGCAGGGGGCCGGCTCCCACGGCGTGTCGCCGGTCTGGTCAACCCCTGCATCAACAACCGGGTCGACACCTACTTCCTGACCGGGAAGACCGACTTCAGGGACGTGACGTGCGCACCGCACGCGGCCCCGGAGCCGGGCACGGCGTAACCGGCCCCGCCGACACTGGTCAGGGGGAATGTGGTGCCGCCCGGGGAAAAGTGGTGCCACACGTGTGCCACCATGGCGTTATGGACCTCACGCCCTACGTCGACAACCTCCGGCACGAGCTCGCGGTGGCCGCGGACGCGGGGGGAGACGAAGCGCGTGCCCTCGCCGAGCGGCTCACCGCGCCGCTGGAGTCGGCCGCCCGCCTCACCCTGCTGAACGCGCTGTCCGCCGCGATGGGGGAGGTCACCCGGGACCTGGCGCCGGGGTCCGTCGACGTACGGCTGCGCGGACTCGATCCCGAGTTCGTGGTGACGGCGCCGCCGGCCCCGCAGCCGTACGAGCAGGACGAGCCCGGGAGCACACCGGGCGGCGCCTGGACCTCCGCGCCGGCCGCCCCTGCCCCAGCCCCCGCCTCCCTCGACGGGGGTGACGGCGGCACGGCGCGGATCAACTTCCGGCTGCCCGCCCACCTCAAGGCCCGGGTCGAGGACGCGGCGGGCCAGGAGGGACTGTCGGTCAACGCCTGGCTCGTACGGGCCGTCGCCTCGGCACTGGAACCCGGCGAGCGAAACCGCCCGTCCGGCCACCAGCGGCACGGGGGCCGGCAGAGTTATACGGGCTGGGTCCGCTGACCGGCACAGGCGGCCGGGGAAGTCAGCGCTGTCGCGCTGACCAGGATCCCCCGTCCCGCATGGAACCGCTCGAAGACGCGCATGGGCAGCGCTGCGGAGTCTGCGTTGTGGGAGTAGCCCGACGGATCGTGGAACCGCACCATCCCGCCCTGGGCCGCATGGATCAGCACCAAGTGCCCTCCCCGGCTCGGTGCACAGGTTCCCGGATCACGGATCTCAGGAGAGACCGACGCGATCAGGACTTGCCCGGGGCGCACCGCTGGGGCGGAGGCGTGAATCGGTGTGTTCTCGACCAGTTGGCAGGTGAATCCGAATTGTGCGCCGACCCAGGCCATGAAGGGCCGGTAGATCAGTCCTCGGACCTTGCCCCGGGGCTCCACCACGTAGCAGCCCCGGTCGAGGGCCAGCGCGACGAGTTCACGCATCGACAGGCGGATGTCCGTCCAGCCATGAAGCAGGGACTGCAAGCAGGCCAGGCCGCAGACTTTGCGGGACCAGAACAGGTACTCCTCGCGCGAGTGGTAGCCGTCGGAGGCCCAGTCGTGCAGGTGCGTCGGATCGGTGCGCCGCAGGAAGACGTCGAGGCCCGAGGGAGCGGCACGCCGCATGACGACCTCGTCGTTGCGGTCCAGGCTGCCCCACTGGGAGACGTACGGGAGCCTTCCGTCATGTGAGGGGAAAGTCGAAATAGACATCTGCATAAGGCTCGCTCTTCAGCGTGTAGTGCCACCACTCGCAGGCGTAGGGGACAAATCCGCAGTTCTCCATGAGGGAGCAGAGGCGCTCGCGGTTTTCCGCTTCGGTGGGTGTTATTCCGCTTGCTCCATGATGGGAGACCGGATCCATGAGGTCGTGGTCGCCGCCCATGCGGACCTTTTCTCCGGTGCCGAGGGCGTAGAGCGTCAAGTCGACGGTACTGCCGCGACTGTGGTGGGACTTGGCGGCCACGTATCCCTTGTCGAAAAGCTCGGACCTGTCGATATTGGGATAGTGGCGCTGCTTGGTTCGGCCGTCCTCCGGCTGTTCTGCCCAGCGTTTGAAGCAGTCGACGGCGCGTTGCGGACGGTATCCGTCCCAGACCAGCAGGCCGAAGCCGAGAGACGCGGCTTCTTCGTGCGCTCGTCCCAGGGCCGTGCACATAGCTCTGGTGCCGACGATCCGGTTGACCAGGTATCCGTCGACCGGCGCTCCGGTGAAGTTGTCCCCGGTGGCGTACTTGGCGTCCCAACGGATGCCGGGGACCAGCTCGTCGAGGTGCACGAAGTCGCCGTTCACCGCTTTTCCTGGCGCAGCGTCACGGACACGAGTCGGTCGATCACGTCGGAGAGCGGCAGTCCCGCGGCGGCCATCATCCGGGGATAGCGGCTGTAGGAGGTCATGCCGGGCAGGGTGTTGACTTCGTTGAGCACCACCTGGCCGTCCTCCTTGAGGAACAGGTCCACGCGGGCAAGGCCCTGGCAGCCCAGTGCGCGGTAGATGGTCTTGGCGGTCTCCTGGACGAGCCGGCGCGAAGCTTCGGGGATGTCGGCGGGGACGATGAACGCCGAGTTCTCCGAGCCGGTCTCGGGCGCGTCCTCCTGGTGGATTCTGAAGAATCCGTGTGAGAGGGCTACACGGTCCACCTCGCCCGCGATCGGATCGGCGGGGTCGCCCAGGAGGGCGCAGCCGACCTCGCTGCCGGCCACGGCCTCCTCGATCAGGATCTTCGCGTCGTACTGTCGTGCCGCGTCCAGTGCGCCGGGCAAGGCCTCTTTCCCCGCGACTTTGCTGACTCCGAAGGACGAGCCCGAACGGGCCGGCTTCACGAAGACAGGGTAAGGAAGCCGGTCGGCGTCGACCTTCTCGTTGTCCGCGACCACCCGGAAATCGGGCGTGGCGACACCCGCGCTCCTGGCGACGGTGTAGGTCAAGGATTTGTCCATGCAGAGGGCAGAGCTCTGAACGTCGCAGCCGGCATAGGGGATGCCGGAAAGTTCCAGCAGGCCCTGGAGCACACCGTCTTCGCCGAATGTGCCGTGCACCACGGGCAGCACGACATCCAGGCGGACCACTTCGAAGCGTTCCCGTTCCAGGACGAGCAGTCCATGGACGCTTCGGTCGGGTGACAGTACGACCGGACGGGCGCTGTCGTTCTCCCAGTCTGCGCCGGGGGCGTCACAGAGCTTCCAGACGCCGGACTGCGTAATGCCGATCCAGTACGGTTCGTAGGTATCGGTGTTGAGGTTCTTCGCGACCTCCTGGGCGGACTTGACGGAGACGGGGTGTTCTTCGGAAGAGCCCCCGAAGATGACGCCGACCTTCAACCGGTCCATGTTTTCCCGCTTTCGAAGTCGAGGCAGTTGACGAGGCTGTGGGTGACGGTGTCCCGCAGCGCGTGGTCGGTGTAGTAGGCCGTGTGCGGGCTGATGAACACATTCGGCAGCTCTTGCAGTCGCAACAGCGAGTGGTGGTCGAGGGGCTTGTTCCGGCAGTCGGTGTAGAAGATGCCTTCCTCGCCGTCGAGGACGTCCAGCGCCGCGCCGCCCAAACGGCCGCTCTCCAACGCCGGAAGAAGGGCTTCAGTGTCGATGAGTGGCCCGCGTCCGGTGTTGACGACGAACGCGCCAGGTTTCATCTGCCCGATACGCCGGCGATCGAGGAGATGGTGTGTTTCCGCGGTGAGCGGGGTGTGGAGCGTGACGATGTCGCTGTGCCGGAGCAGCTCGTCGAGCGGCACGTGATCGGCGCCGGTCCCGGGGCGGTTGTCGCAGGCCAGCACGCGACAGCCGAAGCCCTGCAACCGATCGATGACCGCTGAGCCGATACGCCCCGTGCCGACCACTCCGACCGTCAGATCGCGCAGCTCTTTGCCGCGTGTCTCACTCAGCCGGTAGTCATGGGCATCGGCACGGCGGAGAGTGGCCTTCGCGTGACGCACGGCCATCAGCATCAGCATCAGCGTGTAGTCGGCAACGCTGTCGGGCGAATACGCCACGTTTCCGACGGAGATACCGATGCTCTGCGCGTAGCTCACGTCGATGTGGTCGCGGCCGACGCTTCGTGTGGAGAGATACTCCACCCCGGCGCGGCCCAGCGCCTTGAGGGTGGCACGGGTGACGCGCGTCTTGTGGCCGATGCTGACGCACCGGTTCCCGGCGGCCAGAACGCTGTTGGCTTCGCAGACCGCTGCCTTCGTGATGGTCGGCACCACACCCAGGCGAGGCGCCATTTCCCGGAAGAGACGGGCCTCGTCCGGCTCGCACCCGTAGACCGTGATTCCCGTGGTCGAATCAGCCCGTGAGGGTGGCACCGGCGCTCGGGTGCGGCACGCCGCCGCTCGTGTGGGTCCGCTGGAATTCATGCCCGTCAGTCAAGAGGGCATGGTGTTGCCGACGCGTATGCGTTTTTCGATACGCCGACGATATGGTGCCGGCCGCTGCCGCGCAGGGCGATGTCCGCCTTGATCGTCACGGGCGGGTCCCGGCCCGAGGGGATGCTGCCGGGGCGCCTACGCTACCCGGTGCCGTGTCGCCTTCGCAGCTCCGGCCGCCCCGAAGCGGCGCTCGGGCGGGCCGGCGACGCCGCGGGCGAACCGGGGGCTCAACCTGTCGGGTCCTCCGGCCGGTCCCACGGACGAAGCCGACGCGGCCGACCGACCGCCGCCACGCTCGCGCGGGGTGGTGGCGGGCACCATATCGTCGGCGTATCGAAAACTGCATACGCGCCGGCAACACCGCGCTTACTTGACTGAAGGACATGAGTTTCAGCGAACCGGCCTGTGCCGTCCTCTGCCTTGTCAGCCCGCCTGCGCCCGCCCTCACCACGACGGGCCGGTCACTGCTGCGCAGCGCCGCTCCTTGCGCGGTCGAGGCGTGATCCCCCTCAGCCTCGGCGAGCTCGCCGCAGTGGTCGGCGGGCGGGTCGAGGGCGACGGCGCCGTGACGGTGAGCGCGCCGGCCGTGCTCGACGGCCGGCGGGCCGAGCCGGGTGGTCTCTTCGTGGCCTTCACCGGCGAGCACGTCGACGGCCACGACTTCGCCGTCCAGGCCGGCCGGGCCGGCGCGGTGGCCGTGCTCGGCTCCCGGCCCACGGCGCTGCCGACCGTCGTCGTCGAGGACGCCGAGGCCGCGTTGCAGGCGCTCGCCGCCCACGTCGTGGCACGGCTGCGCGAGGGGCTGACCGTCCTCGCGGTGACCGGGTCCCGCGGCAAGACCAGCACCAAGGACCTGCTGGCGGCCGTGCTGTCGAGCGCCGCGCCGACGATCGCGACGACCGGCTCGCTCAACAACGAGCTCGGCGTGCCGCTGACCATGCTCCGATGCACCGAGGCCACCCGCTTCCTCGTCCTGGAGATGGGAGTGCGCCGCATCGGCGACATCGCCGAGCTCACCAGCCTGGTCGCGCCCGATGTCGGGGTCGTCCTCAACGTCGGCCAGGCCCACCTCTGCCATCTCAAGTCGCGCGCGGCGATCGCCCGGGCCAAGGGGGAGCTGGTGCAGGGTCTGGCGCCCGGCGGCACCGCGGTTCTGGGCGCCGACGATCCGCGGGTGGCCGCGATGCGCTCGCTCACCGACCGAGCGGTGCTGACCTTCGGCCGGGCCGAACACGCCGACGTCCGCATCCTCGACGTGGTGCTGGACCGGCTCGCCCGGCCGTCCTTCACCCTGCGGACCGCCGCCGCCCGGGCCACGGTCGCGCTGCCGCTCGTTGGCGCTCACCAGGCGCTCAACGCCTCGGCTGCCGCGGCGGCGGGGCTGGCGGCCGGCGTCCGTCTCGATGCTGCCGCGGCGGCGCTGCCCACCGTCTCGCTGTCGAAGTGGCGCTTGGAGCTGCGTGACCTCGCCGGCGGCGCGACGCTGCTCGACGATTCCTTCAACGCCGATCCCGACTCGGCCCGAGCCGCCCTGGACGCGCTGGCGGCCATCGAGGGCAAACGCCGCATCGCCGTCCTCGGCCAGATGCTCGAACTTGGCGACGGCAGTGAGGCCGAGCACCGCGCCGTCGGGGCGTACGCCGCTGCCCGGGCCGACGTGGTGCTCGCGGTCGGCGCCCGGTCGCTCGCCGACGGTGCCGGGCCGCGGGCGGTGGCGCTGGCCGACAACGCCGCGGCCGTCCAGTGGCTGCGCGGCCGGCTCACGGTCGGCGACGTCGTGCTCGTCAAGGCCTCCCGCGGGGCGCGCCTGGACGAGGTCGCCGCCGCGCTCGCCTGCGGGCCTCCCGACGGGTCGGCGGACCGGCTCATGGACGACAGGTAGGAGCGGTTGTGGCTTTTCGGGTACGGACCATCACGACGGACGATCATGCCGCGTTCAACGCGTCGCAACCTGCGGTGAGTTTCCTGCAGACCCCGGCCTGGGCGTCGGTGAAGAGCGAGTGGGTATCGGAGTCTCTGGGCTGGTTCGACGACCGCGGTCGGCTGGTCGGCGCGGGCCTGGTGCTGTATCGGCGGCTACCCGGGGCCAAGGCGTCGCTGGCGTACCTGCCCGAGGGGCCGGTGATCGACTGGGCCTCGGATGATCTGGCCGGCTGGCTCGGCCCGTTGGTGGAGCACCTCAAGCGCTCCGGTGCCTTCGCCATCCGCATCGGGACGACGGTGGCGGCCCGCACCTGGAGCGCGGCGACGGTCAAGGCCGCGATGGCCGACCCGGGGGCCACCAGGCTCAGCGAGGTGCCGCCGGACACGGTCAACGACATTGCTGTCCGGGCGCGCGTCCAGCTACGGCGGCTGGGCTGGCGCCCGCCGAAGGAGGACGACGGGTTCTCCGCCGGGCAGCCGCGCCGGGTCTTCCAGGTGCTGTTGGTCGGCAAGGACGAGCAGCAACTGCTCCAGGGGATGAACCAGATGTGGCGGCGCAACATCAAGAAGGCCGACAAGGCGGGCGTCGTGGTGACCCAGGGCGGTGTCGGGGACCTGCCCGACTTCTACCGGGTCTACCTCGAAACCGCTAAGCGTGATCACTTCATCCCGCGGCCGTTCGGTTACTTCCCGGTCATGTTCGAGGCGCTGCTGGCCGAGGACAAGGACCGGATCCGGCTCTACCTGGCCCATCACGAGGGTGATCTCGTGGCCGCCACCATCTGGATCCGGGTCGGAGAACACGCCTGGTACAGCTACGGCGCCTCGGCCACGGCCAAGCGGGAGGTGCGCGGGTCGAACGCCGTGCAGTGGAAGATGGCCACCGACGCGCTGGCTGCCGGGTGCACGGTCTACAACCTGCGCGGTATCACCGACACGGTGGACGAGAACGACCCGCACCTGGGCCTGATCCAGTTCAAGGTCGGTACCGGTGGCGAAGCCGTGGAGTATCTCGGTGAATGGGATCTGCCGCTCAATCGCCTGCTGTACAAGGCCTTCGACGTCTACATGTCCCGTCGGGGCTGAGGCAGCCTGCCGGTGGCGGGCCTCGGTGGGTGCGAGGTGACGGGGCAGGAAGCGGCCACGCGCGTCGTTCGGGAGCGTGCCGGCCGGTTGCACGGGGGCTCAACGCTCCGCAGGCCGGTCGACGGCCGTATCGGGCCGCTCGTTCGCCTCGCCCCTGGAGCCGGCCGGCCGCCGGATCCCGCGTGGTCGCTCCGGCCGTGAGCGGGCAGCGGGGTGGCCCGGTGCGGTGCGGGCGTTGGCCGGGCCCGTCCGGTCTGGTGGTGTGTGCGCCGGCGCGGCGGGGAGCCGCACCGTGACGCGGAGCCCGCCGGCGGGGCGGGGGGTCAGGGTGAGGGTTCCGTCGTGGGCCTGGGTGATGCTGTTGACGATGGCCAGGCCGAGGCCGACGCCGGCGTGGCCGGTGTGCAGGCGTTCGGTGCCGCGCTGGAACGGCTCGGTGAGGGTCGAGACCGACTGTGCGGTGAGCTGCTCGCCGGTGTTCTCGACGGTGAGCGCCACAGTGTCCGGGCGGGCGCTGGTGGTCACCCATACGGTGCCCGCTTCCGGCAGGTTGTGGCCGATCGCGTTGTGCACCAGGTTCGTGGTCAGTTGCAGCAGGAGGGCCGGTGAGCCGAGGGTGGTGCTCGTCCCGCCGGAGGTTTCGAGGGTGACGCCGTGCTGTTCTGCCAGGGGCAGGAGCGTTTCCGTGGCTTCTTCTGCCATGAGGGACAGATCGACGCGTTCTCTGGTGAAGGACCGCTGGTTGGCGCGGCTGAGCAACAGCAGTGCTTCAGTGAGGTCGATGGCGCGGGTGTTGACCACGCGCAGGCGCTCGACCAGCTCACTGGTGTCGCGGTCGGGGTCGTTGCGGGCCACGTCGAGAAGCGCCTGGGTGACCGCCAGCGGGGTGCGCAGTTCGTGGGAGGCGTTGGCCGCGAAGCGCTGCTGCTGGGCGACGTGGGCTTCGAGCTGGGCGAGCATGGTGTCGAAGGAGTCGGCGAGTTCGCGGAATTCGTCTCGGCGGCCCGGCAGGCGGATCCGGTGGGAGAGCGGTCCGTTCGCCACCTTGCGGGTGACGTCGGTGATGCGGATCAGCGGGGTGAGCATCCGGCCGGCCAGGATCCACCCGCCCACGAGACCGAACACCAGCAGGAACGCCAGCACCAGGATGCCCGCCGGGACGAAGACGACGGGACCGAAATTGCTGGGGTCGAAGACGCGCAGGAAGTCGGACGGTTCGGGGATCTTCGGGCTTGTCGAGCGTCCTCGCAGGAGGAAGGCCCACACGGCGGCGAGCAGCAGGGCGCCCGCGATCACGAGGAACCCGGCGTAGCTGAGGGTGAGCTTGAGGCGCACGCTGAGCCCTTGACGCCTATCCACGCCGCGCTGCCCGTCCCTCGGCGTCTGCTCCGGTGTCGATGCGGTAACCGACGCCGGGCACGGTGGCGATCAGCCAGGGCTCACCGAGGCGTTTGCGCAGGGCCGAGACCGTGATACGCACGGCGTTGGTGAACGGGTCGGCGTTCTCGTCCCACGCCCGCTCCAGCAGCTCTTCCGCGCTGACCACCCCGCCTTCGGCGGCGGCGAGGACTTCGAGCACGGCGAACTGCTTGCGGGTCAGAGCGATGTAGCGGCCCTCGCGGTAGACCTCGCGGCGGAAGGGATCCACGCGCAGGCCCGCGAGCTCGCGCACCGGCGGCCTGCTGTGGGCGCGTCGGCGGTCGAGTGCTCTGAGCCTCAGCACGAGTTCTCGCATGTCGAAGGGTTTGGTGAGGTAGTCGTCGGCGCCGAGTTCGAACCCGCTGGCCTTGTCCTCCAGCCGGTCGGCCGCGGTCAGCATGAGGATCGGCATGCCGCCGCCGCAGGCGACGATGTGCCGGGCGATCTCGTCACCGGTCGGTCCGGGGACGTCCCGGTCCAGGACGGCGATGGCGTAGGCGTTGGTGCTCAGCAGTTCCAGGGCGGTATCACCGTCTCCGGCGATGTCGGCCGCGATGGCTTCCAGGCGCAGCCCGTCGCGGATGGCCGCGGCCATGTAGGGCTCGTCCTCGACGACTAACACACGCATGGACAGATCCTACGAGCCGGGGCATATCGCCGGTGTATCGAAAAGCGGATACGCGCCGGCAACACACCGCCCTCTTGTCTGGGGGCATGAACGAACCTCACGTCATCCCCACCGGGCCCCGGGACCGGGTGTTCGCCGTCCTGGCGGTGGTGCTCGCCGTGCTCCTGCTGCCCGTTGCGTTCGTCTGCCGTCCCGGCCGCGCCCGCGAGCTGGCCTGCTGCTGGGCGTTGGGGTTGCGGTTTCCTGCCGAGGACCTCAGCGGGCTCACCGACGGTGCCAGGACGGCGTTCAACGCGGCACGCACTGAGGCGCTGTGGCGCCACGGGCAGCTCATCGGCCTCACCTCGGGATACCGCGACCCTTTCGTGCAGCAGCGGTTGTTCGACGCGGAGGTGCGGCGCGTCGGCTCGCCTGCCGCGGCCCGGAGACTGGTGCTGCCGCCGGCGGAATCCAGGCACGTCAAGGGCACCGCGCTGGATGTGCGCCCGTTCGAAGGCGCGCGCTGGCTGGAGGAGCGCGGTGCCCGCTACGGCCTCTATCGCATCTACGACAACGAGTGGTGGCATTTTGAGTACCACCCGCACACCGGAGTGCCGTCAACGCCCCAGGAGATCCGTGATGCTGTGCACGCGCGTTGACGGGGGCAGAAGGCCGGGCGCCTGAAAGGGCGTCTCCGGGGCGTGCGGGGCCGTGCCTTCGTCGGACGCGAGGAAGAGCTTGCCACCTTCGACGAGGCCCTGTGCGCAGGCGGCGGTGCGCTCTTCGCTCAGAGCTCGGGAGCTGACGAAGGGCGCCTCACGGTCCTCAAACGCCAGGAGAGGAGGTCGGCCGACAGCGCCGGGACGCCGTTGCTCTGTCGACACGTCGCCCTCTCGGAAGCGGACCAGGTCGTCCTCGCTGTCCCGGGATCGGGAGCGGACAGCAAGGAGCCACCGGCCTCCATCCGACCTCACCGTCAGGTGAACCGCCGCACCGGCTCAGGCGCCGGCAAGGGGACTGTCTCAAGATCTTTGACAGTCCAGACCGACTCGGCGCCACCGACCCGCCAGACCGTCGTCCACCGGCCGGCCCCCTCAGCCAGCCGCAGACAGCCCCGCGTCCCGTCGCTGACGGCGTACGGCGAGACCGTCTGGTCCGGTCCGCACGTATCCGACGTCACCACAGCCGGGCTTTGGACACCGTTCATGCCGACAGCACATCGACAGGTCGACCGGCGGTCGACGTCACAGCGGCTTTCCGTTGTCGGCCCCAGGGCGCCGAACGTGTGTTCTCGTCGCTGCTATATGCTCCCGCTGCCACACGCGATCATTTTGGCCCCAGCCGTGACACCACTGACGCCGGGCCGCGCGGTGCGTCGGTCAGATCACGTCAACCAACTGGGGGGCCAGTGCAGATACCCGTGCAGACGACCGCGAAGACCGCATCGGTGCTGGGGGCGGCCGGACTCGCGCTGCTCACCGCCATGGCGCCCGGTGCCCATGCCGGGCCGGTCGCGCCGCAGCCGCACACGCAGCACACCGAAGCCGAGACAGCGGCGATGGCTCCGGAGAAGCAGGAGAGACTGCTCGCGCCGCTCCGCGCCCTGGCGGACGCTGTGGAACGTGTGGGTTCGGGCGGCAAGGCGGCGGACATTTACGCGGGAGTACGCATCGACGCGCCTCGCGGCACCGTGCAGGTCCAACTGACCGATCTTTCCCGGGCCGCCGCATTCCGCGCAGCCGTATCGGCGGCGGACCGCCGCGCCGACGCCGGAAAACTCGTCGCGGTGCAGGCGAGCCACACCCGCCGGGCGCTGCACGAGGCGCGCGACCGGCTGTTCGCCCGGGAGAAGGCCGGTGAACTGCCCTACACCATCCGCACGGTGGCTGTTGCGGCCGATGCGTCGTCCTTGGAAATAGCCGTGGACAACCCCGATGCGGCGGCCAAGGCGGCCAAGGCGGAGGCGATGGCGCGTCGGCATCCGGGCGCGCGCAGTGCCGCACCGGCGCACGATGTGCCTCTCGTCTTCAAACAGGGGCAGCGCATATCCTCCGCCGCGAAAACCTGGGCCGACGTGAAGTGGAAGGACGGTACGCCGTTCATCGCGGGGGATGTGCTGACCGACGGCGGGCAGTACTGCTCGGCGGGCCTGCCGGCCGTACGTAAGAAGGACAACAAACCCGTCATGGTGACGGCCGCGCACTGTTTCGCCAACGGCACCAAGATATACACCGGTTCCGGCACCGCTCCCGCGTTCGGCAGGTTCTACGACGGGCTCAACGGGCTGACGGGCAACTACACCGGTACGGTGAACGGCATGGCGACCGGCTGGGACGCCGAACTGCTCATCGGGGCCGACAACAACGCCGATGTGAGCGAGACGACCAGTTACCGGCCCCTCACCAGCGTCGCCTATTCGCACAACGGCGACTTCGTCTGCCACAACGGCGCCGCCTCGTTCTTCATGAAGCGGGAAACCGTCTGCGGTATCAAGGTCACTCACGACGACATCACCTACAAGCTGGACACCGGCTGGAAGGTCCGGGGCGTCGAAGGAACCAGGCTGCCGGGCAAACCGTGGGCCGCCGCGCACGGAGACAGCGGCGCCCTGGTGTTCACCCCGAAAGGCTCCGTCCGCCAGGCGCGCGGGATTGTCTCGGCGCTGTCGGGGTCGTACCAGACCAACGCGGGCAACTATCTGTACTGGACCGAGGCGACGGACATCCTCAACCACTTCGGTTTGAAGCTCAATCCGAAGACCTGACACCCCGGTCGGGGCGCAGGCGCCGGCCGAGACCGCGTGGCGCCTGCTGCTGCGCCTTCGCCTCGTTCGCGTACATGTCCACGTACTCCTGCCCGGAGAGCCGCAGAATCTCGTACATGATCTCGTCGGTGACGGCGCGCAGCGCGGCGTGCTCGCCGTCCAGCCCGGCGAACCGTCCGAATTCCAGGGGCTTGCCGAAACGGATCGTGATGCGCATCGCGCGCGGCAGCCGCCGCCCGGTGGGCTGCGCCTCGAACGTGCCGATCATCGCGCACGGCACCACCGGCACCTGGGCCCTGATCGCCATTGCCGCCACGCCCGTGCGGCCCTTGTACAGTCGGCCGTCGTGCGACCGCGTCCCCTCCGGGTAGATTCCCAGCACCCTGCCTTTTCGCAGCACCGCCAGCCCGGATTTCAAGGCGGCCTGCGCCGCCTTTCCGCCGGAGCGGTCCACCGGAATCTGCCCGATGCCCCGGAAGAACGCGGCCGTCAACCGGCCCCGCAGCCCAGGGCCGGTGAAATACTCGGCCTTCGCCAGAAAAGTGACCCGGCGCGGCACGATCACCGGCATCACGAAGTGGTCCGAGAACGACAAATGATTTCCCGCGATGATGGCCGCCCCGGCCGGCGGCACATTGTCCAGCCCTTCCACATGCGGCCGGAAGAGCAGTCTCAGCAACGGCCCCAGAAACACATACTTGAGAACCTGGTAGAACACAGGGCTTCCCCCTCACGCTCCGGAACCGGCTCGCCGTCGTCGCTTGGTTGCATTGTTTTCGCAGGTCAGGCGAGGTGCGAGAAGGAATAGTGTAAGTGCGGACACGGGCAGTCCGTAACCACCCGTCCGGGTCCGGACATGACCGAAGAAGATCATTTTGGCGGACAGTCGGATGATCGATGATCTTCTGGCCGATATCCGCCACCTGGCCATGTGTACGCACTGCGTGGCCGTGCGGTGACGGACGGTCCTGTTATCCGATCGTTCCGTCACAGGTATTCACCTCATACCCGGCAATCGGCCGACTGGCGGTATCGTCCCGGAAAGCGGCTGATGCCGTCCGTCTTCCGGACATGCGGGGCGGGTGGCGCTCTTCACAGGGGGGAACCGGGTTGCGAACGCCTCGCGCACGTCGTCACGCACGTCTCACGCCGACCGCCACGCGGCGCCCGGCGGGCCGCTGCGGAGCGCCGCGGTGCCGCGCGGGCGGGCGTGTGCCCGGGGTGCCGTCCCACCCGGCGGCTCCGTACCGTCCGGAGGGGGCTGGTCCACCCGTAACCAGCTGTTCTGACCTTGTGACCTTTTGACCGGGTGCGCCCGACGCGGCGGTCGACCTGCGCACGGGCCGCTCGCGTCCGTGCGCGGCGCCCTTTCGGCACGGCCCTCGCGTCCGCCCCTTCGGTGAGGCGTCCACGCGGCCCCGGGGATCTGTTTACTTCAGAGATGGTGTTCTGTGACTGAGATATCTGTAGTTGTCATCGTCTACAACGATGCCGAGCGGTTGCCTGCTGCGGTGCAGTCGGTGCTGGATCAGTCGTTCGGTGATGTTGAGGTGGTGATTGTCGATGACTG